>NZ_JAJGSX010000059.1 GCF_021245725.1 Pseudonocardia sp. TRM90224
TCTTGGTCCACCCGCGGCTTACACCGTTCGCGTGACACGCCCGAACCCGACGACGGACCAGAGTCCGAGGTCAACGAGCTGACCATCACCCGCCACCCCGACCGGGCCGGCGGGACCATCAAGGGCCGGTTCGACAACCCGGTCCTGTTCGCCACCATCGCCACCCTGATCGACACCAAGTCGAAGCCGGCCACCAGCGACGATCAGCGCAGCACCGGGCAACGGCAGGCCGAAGCACTCGCCGACATCTGCGGGTATGTGCTCGACCACGGCGACGTCCCCCGGGCCGGCGGGCACCGGCCGCACCTCAACGTGCACATCCCGCTCACCGAGCTGGAGAACCGGGTCCGCACCGCGATCCTCGACTTCGGCGGCAGCATCGCCACCAAGGATCTGCGGCTGCTCGCCTGCAACGCCGCAGTCATCCCGATCGTCATGAACGGCGACAGCCAACCACTCGACATCGGTCGCGCAAACCGCGTCATTCCCGACGGAATGCGACGAGCCGTCGCAGCCCGTGACCGGGGATGCGCCCGTTGTGGCCGACCGGCGAGTTGGTGCGACATCCACCATATTGTCGAATGGCAGAACGGCGGACCCACCGAAGTCAACAATTTGGTGATGTTGTGCAAAATGCATCACCGGGAGATCCATGCCACGGAATGGTTCGTGCGAATAGTGGATGGCCTGCCGGAGTTCATCCCACCCAGATGGGTGGATCCGGATCAGGTACCACGACGAAGTCCTATCGGCGCCCGGGTATGAACGCCGCCAGCACGAGCGCGAGCAGAGCGGCCGCCCCGCCGATTCCGAGCGCGACGGCGAAGCCGGTCGCCGATGGCACGTCGTGGCCGGCGAAGTGGATGCTCAGGTTTGCGAGCACCACGCCGATGACGGCGCTGGAGACCGACGTCCCGAGCGAGCGCGAGAGCGCGTTCAGGCCGTTGGCCGCGGCCGTCTCGGACGTCGGGACCGCCGACATGATCAGCGCCGGCATGGCGGCGTACCCCAGCCCGATGCCGGCGGCGATCACGCAGGAGGTCACCACCAGGCCGAGCACTGAGCCGGTGGCCAGCACGCCGAGCCCGTATCCGGCAGCGATCACGGCGGCGCCCGCCATCAGCGAGACCTTCGGTCCGCGGGCCGCCGAGAGCCGAGCGGCCGGTGTGGAGATCGCCATCATGACCAGCCCGCCCGGCGCCAGGCACAGGCCGGCGACCAGCAGCGACTGCCCGAGCCCGTGCCCCGTCGCCGTCGGCAGCTGCAGCAGCTGTGGCACGACCAGCGACATCGAGTACATGGCGAAGCCGAGCGCAACCGAGGCGAGGTTCGTCAGCAGCACCGGCCGCCGGCCCGACGTGCGCAGGTCGACGACCGGCTCGGCGATGCGCAGCTCCCACCACGCCCAGGCCAGCAGCACGACCACCGCCGCGGCGAGCAGCCCCAACGTCGCGCCGCTCGTCCACCCCCACTGCGCACCCTTCGTCACGGGAAGCAGGAGGCAGCACACCCGACGGCAAGGCCGAGCGCGCCGACGCCGTCGAACCGGCCGCCGGTGCGCACCGGCGACTCCGCGACGATGACGGCCACCAGCCCGGCCAGCAACACACCGAGCCCCGCAGAGATCCAGAACAGCATGTGCCAGTCCATGCTGTCCGCGACGAGCGCGGCACCCGGCAGCCCTAGCGCGCCGCCGACACCCAGCGACGACGACATCACCGCCATCGCCGAACCGAGCCTCTCGGCCGGCAGCACGTCGCGCATGATGCTGATGCCGAGCGGGATCACGCCGACCGCGCCGCCTTGCAGCGCCCGCCCGACGACCATCGGGACCAGCTCCTGCGACAGTCCGCAGACGACCGAGCCGAGCACCATCAGGCTGAGGCTGGCGAGCAGCACCCGGCGCTTGCCGTACATGTCACCGAGCCGGCCGGCAACCGGCGTTGCGACGGCGCCGGTCAGCAGCGTGGCGGTGAGCACCCACGACGCGTCGATCGGGGTCGCGTGCAGCAGCGCGGGCAGCTGCCCGACGATCGGCACGATCAGGGTCTGCATGAGCGCCACCGTGATGCCCGCGCAGGCGAGCACGGCGACGACGGCAGTGGGTCGTTCGGTTCGAAGAGCGCGATGTGCGACGGACGTCGTCATGCGCTACCAGGCCACAGGGAGCGCGGCGACGCCCCCGGTGATCTTGTCGTGGTTGACCGGCAGCTCGGACTCGTCGACCGCCAGGTGCAGGGTGGGGAACCGCTGGAACAACCGGCCGAACACCTCCCTCAGCTCGACGCGGGCCAGGCTCGCCCCCACGCAGAAGTGCCCGCCGTGCCCGAACGAGAGGTGCGTGTTGGGGCTGCGGGTGATGTCGAAGGTGTCCGGGTCGTCGAACGCCCGCGGGTCGAGGTTGGCGACGCCGTTGGCGATCAGCACGGCGTCGCCGCGCTGCACGTGCACGTCGCCGACCGTGATGTCGGTGCCGGCGTAGCGGGGGATGCCGCCGACCACCGAGGCACCGAACGACATCCGCAGGATCTCCTCGACGGCGCTGTTGACCAGCGACGGGTCGGCGAGCAGCCGGTCCTTCTGCTCCGGGTTCTTGATCAGCAGCAGAGTGCCGAGGTCGATCCGGGTCATCGTGGTCTCGTGCCCGGCGAAGAGCAGCCCCCTCGCGAGCTGCGCGGCCTGGTCGACCGTCATGCCGAACTCGTCGACGGCGCGCACGAGGTCGGAGAGCACGTCCTCGCCCGGGTTCGCCCGCTTCACGGCCAGCAGCTCCGCCGTGTACTCGAAGAACTCGGCCTCGGCGCGCCTGGCGGCCGCACCGTCGGTCACGTCGACCATCGCGGTCGACCACGCGCGGAACCTGGGGTTGTCCTCGAACGGCACGCCGAGCAGCTCGCAGATCACCATCACCGGCAACGGCATGCCGAGCAGCTCGTGGAGGTCGACCGGGGGCTCGGTCATGCCGTCGAGGATCGCGTCGATCCGCTCGCCGACCCGCTCCCGCAGCATCAGGATCCGCTTGGCGGAGAACCCCGGCGTGAGGATCTGCCGCATCTGGCGGTGGCGCTGCATCTCGGTCTCGAAGTCGCCGGTCGGCCCCGATACGACCGCGGCGTCGGAGATCCGAGCGGCGTTCTCCGGGTCGGGGTGCGACCGGCCGAGGCTCGGCTCCTTCAACAGCTGCTTGACCTCGGGGTAGCCGGTGGCCAACCAGGCGGTGTCACCGGTCAGGGTGCGCACGCGTGCGACGGGCGCGGTGCGCTGCAGCTCGCGGAAACGCGGTGCGACGTCGAGCGCGCCGCCATCGGTCGGGAACGGGAGCTGGTCCATTGCTGCATCTCCTGACGATCCGAGGATGACACTCACGAGTGTATACTCACCAGGAAACACTTGGACGCACTCGAGAGCAAGTACGGTCCACCACATGAGGGAAAGCTCGGACGGCCCACGGCGCCTCCTGCGCCGCGACGAGCGACGGGCGCAGCTGATCCGCGCGGCGGCGAGCGCGTTCGTGCGCTCCGGCTACAGCGCAACCAGCCTGGAGGACGTCGCCGCCGAGGCCGGCGTCACGAAGGTCGTCATCTACCGGCACTTCGAGTCGAAGCGCGACCTCTACCTCGCCGTACTGCTCGACGTCCGCGCCCGGATCCGCGCAAAGCTGGAGCACGACGGCGAGCCGCGCACGGACAGCGTCCACCAGCTCGCCGTCGCCGCGAGCGAGAACCCCGACGGCTACCGCCTGCTGTACCGGCACGCGCGGTACGAGCCGGAGTTCGCGGAGATCGTCAACGACATCAACGTTTCGACCGCCGAGATGACCGAAGCCCGCCTCCAAGCCCACATCCCCGACGACGGCCGCCGGGCGTGGATCGCGGCGCTGATCCCGACGCTCGTCGTCGAGAGCGTGCTGACCTGGCTCGACGCCGACCAACCCGGCTCCCCCGCCGAGCTCGCCGACACCATCGACCCGGTGCTGAAGCAGCTCGTCACCGGAGGCCGCTGACCTGCACCATCGCGTGCGCCCCCGACGTCCGCCAACCTGGATCCCCATCGAGCCGGCGCAGGCTGTCCTCGCCGACCCCGACGACAACCTCGGACTTCAAGGTCCGCAACGCCGCCCACCGCGCCCGGAACCCGTCGGCCGCGACGGCCGGGTCGGTCGTCGGCGGCCATGGCCGGTCGCCGACCAGCCGGCGGTAGTTCAGGTCGCCCTTCAGGATCGTCACCGCCGGCGGGGCGAACTGCGCGGCGAGGTCCGGCGGCATCTGCGCGATCTCGAGAGGCGCCACCCAGAACCAGTGGGTCCGCAGTGCGACCTGGCCGCTTCGGAACGCCGCCGCCAGCCGGCCCGCGATCCGCGCGGCGTTCCCGCCGGCCGCGGCCATCCGCCGGAGGCAGTCCGAGACGTCCGCCGCCGTCGCGTCGGAGACGAAGTACGGCGTCGGCTTCACGTGGACGATCACCTCGGCGGCCCGTCCCGATGTCATCAGCTCGTCGATCAGAACGAGATCCGCCAGCAGTTCGCGCCCCGCGTTGTCTGCGACGACCGCGACCCGCGCGGCCCGTCCGAACAGCTCCCAGAACGCGGCGGAGTCGTCCACGACGAGCTCCGCCGCCCGTTCCGCGGCGGGGGAGTGCAGCGCGAACCCGAGGTCGGCGCGGTTGCCCCACAGCGAGGCCGTCAATGCCGCGTCCACCCGCGCCTGCGCCGGCAGATCGGGCAGCTCATCCAATGCCGCCAATTCGGTGACCAGCCCGGGATCGGTCAGCTCGGCAGCCTTGCGGTCGGCGAAGGGATCGAGCCAGAACATCGGCCCCGGCTCGAAGAAGCCCACGGCATCCAAGATGCTGCGGTAGAAGAAGCTCTCCGCCCAGAGGAACGGCACCTCGTCCCAACGCCGACCAACCCGCTCCGCACCCCACAGCTGCCAGGCGGCCGCGTCGAACGCCCGCTCGCCGAGCGGCCGGATCAGCTCGTCCCCGGCCAGCCTGCGCAGCGCCGCCACCTGCCGCGGCCCGTACGGGTGCGCGGCAAGCACCTGCTCGACCAGCGCGGGGTGGCGCTGGTGGATCACCGTCCACGCGAACGAGCTGGGGTCGGCGCTGTCGAGCATGGGCGGGCGGTCGGGTTGCTGGGGAACGACGGACGACGGGTCGGGGATCAAGTGCCGCACCCGCCCAGCGTGGCAGTACCTCCCTCCGTGCACGTCGTGGAGCGCCGAGCCATCGGCGCCGGGTGTAGCGATCGCTATACTTCGCGGGTGGTGACCGGAGATTGGCAGGTCTATGTCGTCAACGAGGTACGCGACTGGATCGACTCACTCGACGCTGCTACCCATGCGAGGGTCGTGCAGAGCGTTGACCTGCTGGCCGAGGTTGGTCCCGGCCTCGGCCGACCGCTGGTCGACACGATCCACGGCTCGTCGATCGGCAATCTCAAGGAGCTCAGACCCGGCAATGTAAGGATCTTGTTTGCGTTCGACCCTTGGCGCGACAGCATCCTGCTCGTCGCTGGTGATAAGTCCGGTCGCTGGAAGGAGTGGTACGTCGACGCTATACCGCTAGCCGAAAAGCGCTACGCACAGTACGTCGAGGAGCGCGACGCGGAGGAGGAAGGACGAAAATGACCAGCTACACGGCATGGAGTGAGATCCGGGCCGAGCACGTCGCGAGGGCGGGCGGCGAGGAGGCCGTCGAGGTAGGCAAGGGCGAGGTGCTGGCCGAGGTTGTCGGACACCGCCTCGCCGAGCTGCGCCGAGCCCGTGGCCTGACCCAGTTGCAGGTCGCCGAGCGGATGGGCGTGAGCAAGGGGCGCGTGTCCCAGATCGAGCGCGGCAAGGTCTCGGGGCAGGACGTCATCGCGCGGTACGCCATCGCGCTGGGCGGACGGCTCCACCAGGCGATCTACTTCGACGACGGGAACATCGCGGCGATCGCCTGAGACACCGACTCAGGTCGACGACGGCGCGGGCCGATGCCTCGCCGTCCGAGGTCCGGGAACCCGAGGCTCGTGTACCCGGGTGCGCGCTTGCGCAACGACGACGCGAGCACAGGTGTGTCGATGTCGTGGTAGTCGGCGGCCGGCGCGCGCCTGCTCAGCCGTCAGATCCAGGAGCCGTCGAAGCCGAGCGTTCTCCGCACGCAACTCGGCCAGTTCGACCTCTGGCCTCACGTGCGACATCGGAGTCGATCCTATCCACCGCGCTGGAGCGTCACGCCATGAAGATCGCGATGCCCCGGTCGTGCGCGTCGGCCTCGCGCATCCAGTCGACGCACGACTCGATCGCGGCGAGCACCTCGTCGTCGACCTCGTCCCGCTGCTCGGGGGGGCTCGCGGCCCACTGGGCGAGCCCCTCCCGGCAGGCCTCGACGGTCCACTCGCCGTAACAGGGCAGGTCGCTAGACGGGATCGGGGCCGGCGGGGTGTCGTAGACCGCCTTCACGCCGACCGCCTTCACGCCGAGCTGCTCGAACCCCTTGTCGACCTCCTCCAACCACGCTCCGCGGAACGGCGAGAAATGGTTGTTGAACAGGTAGCGGCCGTGGAACTCGCAGATCATCTGGTAGGCGTAGCCGTACTGGAACGCGAAGT
Source organism: Pseudonocardia sp. TRM90224 (assembly GCF_021245725.1). Taxonomy (GTDB): domain Bacteria; phylum Actinomycetota; class Actinomycetes; order Mycobacteriales; family Pseudonocardiaceae; genus Pseudonocardia. The sequence continues at coordinate 6,593 of NZ_JAJGSX010000059.1, forward strand.
TCTTGTCGAACGGCCCACCCTCGATCACCGCGCGCAACGCCTCGTAGCGCGGCGGGGCACCGTCCTGGATCTGGTCCTCGAACCACTCGTCGGCCTGGGCCATCTTCTGCTTGAATCGGCCGCCGATCATCCGGCGCAGCTTGACGTCGCCGGAGCCGATCGCGCCGCGCACCAGCGCGAGATCAACGAGGTAAACACTCAGTCCGTAGCTCACGAACGCCACCCTACGGATGAGAAATTCGGTCAGTACGCCTACCCAGACCTTTCAGCGCGCCCCGACCACTTGCCGCGTCAGCCCCATCCGCACCGCCGTGTTGCCGAAGCTGAGCAGCGCCATCACCACGATCAGCACCCAGAAGATCACGTGTGGCCAGTGCTCGTGCTCGACCAGCTCCCAGGTCTCCTTCAACGCGATCAGCGCGGCGCCCCCGGCGACGAAGAACCACCCCGTCGCCTTGTTGACGAACCCGATGAGCCCGGCGCGCTGTTCGGCGGTCAGCGTCTGCAGGACCTCACGGCGGAAGCGGCGCGACCGGCGCCGGCGGAGCCAGTAGGCGACGGGCGGGAGGAGCCACCACCACGGCGAGACCGGCGGGTGGTGATCTTTCGCGGCCGTGCCGGCGGCCACGATCTGGTCGCGCTGGACGTCCTCCTGCTGCAGTTCCAGCGCGGCCTGGAAGATCGGGCCCGCGACCAGCAGCCACGACCCGAAGAAGCCGGACCAGACGATCGCCGTTCCCATGCACCGCAGGTTGACGGGGTAGCGTCAGCCGATCATGACGACGTGAGGGGTGGGCGCGGTGCACACGTCCAAGAACACCGGCGACGAGCGGATGGCCCGGCGGGCCGGTTGGGCGTCGTTCATCGGCACCACCGTCGAGTGGTACGACTTCTACCTCTACGCCGCAGCCTCCGCGCTCGTGTTCGCGCCGCTGTTCTTCGACTCCGCGCCGCCGGCGGTGGGCGTGCTGCTGTCGTTCGCGACGTTCTGGGTCGGCTTCCTCGCGCGGCCGCTGGGCAGCATCTTCTTCGGGCACCTCGGTGATCGCGTCGGCCGCAAGAAGGCGCTGGTCAGCACGATGCTGCTGATGGGGATCAGCTCGGTGGGCATCGGGCTGCTGCCGACGTCGGCGCAGATCGGCGTCTGGGCGCCGATCATGCTCGCGGTGCTGCGGATGGCGCAGGGGTTCGCCGTCGGCGGCGAGTGGGGCGGTGCCGTGCTCATCGCGACCGAACACGCCGACCCACGCCGCGGCTACGTGTTCGGCGCGTTCGCGCAGCAGGGGTCGCCGGCCGGGCGCATCCTCTCGACGCTCGCGTTCCTGCTGGTCTCGCAGCTCCCGAAGGAGGAGCTGCTCGCGTGGGGCTGGCGGGTGCCGTTCCTGGCGTCGTTCGTGCTGGTCGCGGTCGGGTTGATGATCCGGTTGGGGTTGGCGGAGACGCCGGCCATGGTCGAGCTGCAGCAGGAGCAACGCACCGCGCGGGTGCCGTTCGCCGAGCTGATCCGCGGGCACTCCCCGGCCGTCCTGCTCGGCATGGGCGCGGTGCTGATCGTGTTCGTGCTGGTCTACGCCCGCGACACGTTCGCGCTCGCCTGGGCGACAACCTCGCTGGGATTCACGGCGAGCGACTTCCTGCTGATCGTCCTGCTGTCGAGCGTCGTGCAGTTCATCGTGCAGCCGTTCGGGGTGGTGCTGGCCGCCCGCTGGGGCGTCCGCCGCGCGGTGACGGTGCTGCTGAGCCTGGTGGTGCCGGCGCTGCCGGCGATGTTCCTGCTGATCGGCACGGGCAACTGGTGGCTCGCGCTGCTCGGTGCCGTGGTCGCCACGATCCCCGACGTCATGTTCTACGCGATCATGGCGGGGATGTTCGCCGAGGCATTCCCGGCGAACATCCGCTACTCCGGCATCTCCACGACCTACGCGCTCTCGGGCACCGTCGGCGGCGCCACCCCGGTGATCATGCAGGGGTTGGCGACGCTGACCGGCTCGATCATCGCGCCCATCGGCTTCGCCGTGACCGTGGCCGTGCTCGGGGTGTTCTGCGCCCGGGCGTTCATCGACCTCGCCGCCCGGGCGCGGCAGGACGAGGCCATTACATGAAATGGATCTCCGCGACAGCTACCCGCGGCGCTCCTCCGGCAGGTTCTGGACGTGCTGGAACCCGAACCGGCCCTTGATGCAGAGGTGCCCGTGGGTCACCGAATGGTCCGACGGCGACGTGACGTTGACGATCTGCCCTTGCTGCACGTGCAGTTCGAGGTTGCAGCCGACACCGCAGAACGAGCAGATCGTCGTCGTGACCGTCTCTTCTTCCGGATGCCAATCCCCCGCCTCGCGCAGCTCGTGCTCGCTCACGGACTTGAGCGCGCCCGTCGGGCACACGCCGATGCAGTTGCCGCAGTAGACGCAGGCTGAATCGGGCAGCGGATTGTTCATCTCGGTGGCGATGCGGGCGTCGAACCCGCGGCCGGCCGCGGAGATCGCGAACGTGAACTGCGCGTCCGTCCCGCAGGCCTTGACGCACTTGTAGCACATGATGCAGCGGCTGTAATCGCGCACGTAGAGGTCGTTGTCGATCTTCACCGGCTGCGCGACGGTCTCCGCGGTCGTCCCGTCGGGGGTGTGGTGGTGGCCGGCGTGGCGGGTGTCGCGGTCGTCGGCCGGCGGCGCGGGCGGCCCGTACCGCTCGGCGTCGACGCCGTACTCGTCCATCCAGCGCTGCACGTCGGGGCTCGCCTGGGACATGTCGGTGGACGACGCGAGCAGCTCCAGCACCATGCGCCTGCTGTGGCGGACACGCTCGGAGTCGGTGTTGACGACCATCCCGTCCTCGGCCTTGCGCGCGCACGACGGAACGAGCACCCGGCTGCCCTCGACCTCGACGACGCAGACGCGGCACGCGTTGATCGGGTTGAGGTTGGGCGCCCAGCACAACGTGGGCGTGTCGCCGTCCGGCATCGCGTCGAGGATCGTGGCACCCTCGGGGACGCGCACTTCCGTGCCGTCGACGGTCAGCGTGACCAGCCTCCGGATGCCGCCGAGCAGCACCGGTTCGGTGATCGTCATCGGGCCCTCCCGTTCGTGCTGGTCGGGGGATCGAGCAGCCCCAACGCGAGCGCCGACTTCACCGCCGCGGGCGCGGTATGCCCGAGCCCGCAGATCGACGCGTCCTGCATGACCTTCGCCAGGTCGTCGAGCAGCGCGAGCTCGGTGGCCCGCGAACCCAGCGGCGCACCGCGGACCAGTCGCGCCAGCGCCTCCTCCTGCCGCACGGTGCCGACCCGGCAGGGCACGCACTGCCCGCACGACTCGTCGCGGAAGAACGCGGCGATCCGCCGCAGCATCGCGGGGACGTCGGCCGCGGTGTCGATGGCGAGCACGACACCGGACCCGAGCGTCGCGCCGATGCCGCGGGTGCCCTCCAGGGTGAGCGGGACGTCGAGCTGGTCGGGTGTCACGAACCCGCCGGCGGCGCCCCCGAGCAGCACAGCACGAAGCTCCCCGCGCACCCCGCCGGCCAGCATCAACAGCTCGCGCAGGGTGGTGCCGAAGTCGACCTCGTACACGCCCGGCGTCGATACCGCGCCGGCGACGCAGAACAGCTTCGTGCCGGTCGAGCGGTCGCCACCGATCGACGCGAACGCCGGACCGCCGACCGCCAGCACCTCGAGGACGTTGTAGAGCGTCTCCACGTTGTTGATCACGGTGGGCTTGCCGAACAGGCCCTTGACGCTGGGGAACGGCGGCTTGTTGCGCGGCTCGCCGCGCAGCCCTTCCAGCGAGTTGAGCAGCGCCGTCTCCTCGCCGCAAATGTAGGCGCCCGCGCCGCGCCGCAGCTCGATGTCGAACGTGAAGCCCGCGCCGAGCACGTCGGCGCCGAGGTAGCCGCGGGCCCGCGCGGCCTCGATGGCGTGCTGCAGCCGCCGCGTCGCAAGCGGGTACTCGCCGCGGATGTAGAGGTAGCCGCGCTCGCAACCGGTGGCGTAGCCGGCGATCGTCATCGCCTCGACCAGGCCGAACGGGTCGCTCTCCATGAGCACGCGGTCCTTGAACGTGCCCGGCTCCGACTCGTCGGCGTTGCAGACCAGGTAGTGCGGCCGCTCGGGGGCGCGCGCGACGCCGTCCCATTTGACGCCGGTGGGGAACGCTGCGCCACCGCGGCCGGTGAGCGCGGAGTCGGTGACCTCCTTGATCACGCGGGTCGGGCCGAGCTCGACGGCCCTGCGCAGCGCGGTGTAGCCGCCGTGCGCGCGGTAGTCGTCGACGCTCTCCGGGTCGACCAGCCCGATGCGGCGCAGCAGGCGCAGGCCGGCGCGGTCGCCCGCGGTTTGGGGGACGCTCACGCTGGTGTCGTCGAAGGCGCGGTCGGCGGCCGGCCGCTCCTCGACGGGCGCGGCCAGCTCCGCCGTCGCCGCTTCCGCGGTGGCGGGCGCGATGCTGACGTCCGGACGTCCGGCGCGCTGCAGCAGCACCGCGGGCGCACGCTCGCACAGGCCGAGGCACGGGCTGCGGACCCAGCAGGCGTCATCGCCCTTGCCCTCCGGGCCCAGCTCGGTGGTGAGCCGGGCGGCGATCTCCTCGCCGCCGTTCGGGCCGCAGGCGATGTCGTCGCAGACGTGCACGACGTGCGGGGCGCGCGGCTCCACCACGAGCATCGCGTAGAAGGTCGCCACCCCGTACACGTCGGCGGGCGGGACGGAGAGCACCCGCGCGAGGTGGTTGAGCGCGCCGGGGCTGATCCAGCCCTCCGCGTCCATCACCGCGTGCAGCGCGGGCAGCAGCAGGTGGCGCCGGTCGCGTGCGGCGTGCCCGGAGTCGGTGAAGTACGCGTGCTCGCGCACCACGTCCCCGGTGGCCCGGGTGTGCTCGGCCAGCACCGCCGCGACGGCTTCCTGAACGGCGGGCGACGCCACCGCGTCCGACAGGCGCAGGTCCACGCGTTACTCCCCGGCCGCCGGCACGGCCGACGGCAGCTTCTCGATGCGGATGGCGGTCGCCTTGAACTCCGAGGTGCCCGACTTGGGGTCCCAGGCGTCGTTGGTCAGGACGTTGACGTCGACCTCCTCGGTGAAGTGCGGCGTGAACGACGCGAGGCCCGGGCGCAGCGCCGGGTCGAACCACACCGGCGCCTCCACCGCGCCGCGGCGCGAGACCACCCGCACCCGCTCGCCGTTGACGATGCCGAGCTGCGCGGCGTCGGTGGCGTCCATCCGCAGCGACTCCCTGCGGCGCAGCGGCGAGGAGTACCCGCCGGTCTGCACGCCGGAGTTGTAGCCGTCGAGCACCCGCACCGTGGTCAGCCGGATCGGGAAGTCGTCGGTCAGCGTGTCGACCGGCGGCACGTGCTCGACGGGCTGGAAGGCCGCCGGGACGCCGCGATCGGCCTCGTTCTCCGCCCAGAGCCGGGCGTGCAGGAGCGGCGTCCCGGGATGGTCCTCGTCGGGGCACGGCCACTGCAGCCCACCGAGCGCGTCGAGCCGCTCGTAGGACATGCCGTGGTGCCAGTTCAGCGAGACCGACCGCAGCTCGTCCCACACCTGCTCGGCGGTCGGCTCGCCCCAGTTCGCACCCAGCCGATCGGCCAGGTTGCAGATGATGTGCGTGTCGGGACGGGCGAGGCCGGGCGGGTCGATCGCCTTGCGCACGCGCTGCACGCGGCGCTCCGAGTTGGTGACGGTGCCTTCGTACTCGCACCAGTCGGCCGCCGCCGGGAACACGACGTCGGCCAGCTCGGCCGTCGCGGTGCGGAAGATGTCCTGGACGACCAGGGTGTCGAGCCCTTCCAGCATGTGCCTGGCGTGGGTGGCGTTCGCCTCCGACTCCGCGGGGTTCTCGCCGATGCAGTAGAGCGCGCGCAACCTGCCCGTCTCCATCGCCTCGAACATCTGGGAGAGGTGCATCCCGGGCTTCGGTGAGATCGTCGCGCCCCAGGCGGCCTCGTAGCGGGCGCGCGCCTCTGCGTCGCCGAGGTCGTAGCCGCCCGGCAACTTCGCCGGGATGGCCCCCATGTCGCCGCCGCCCTGCACGTTGTTCTGCCCGCGCAGCGGGACGAGACCGGAGCCGTAGCGCCCGACGTGCCCGGTCAGCAGCGCGAGGTTGATCAGCGCGAACACGTAGTCGGCGGCGTTGTGGTGCTCTGTGATGCCCAGCGTCCAGCAGATCTGGGCGCGGTCGGCGCGGCCGTAGGCGTGCGCCAGCTCGCGGATCAGCTCCGCGGGGACCTTGGTGATCTCCTCGGCACGTTCGAGCGTGTAGGGCTCGACGGTGGCGCGGTACTCGTCGAAGCCGGTGGTCGCCCTGCGCACGAAGGGCTCGTTGACCAGCCCGGCATGGATGAGCTCGCGGCCGATCGCGTTGGCCAGCGCGATGTCGGTGCCGACGTCGAGACCGAGCCACGCGTCGGCCCACTGGGCGGTGGACGTGCGCCGCGGATCCACCGAGTACATGCGGGTGCCGGACTTCAGGCCCTGCAGCACGTGGTGGAAGAAGATCGGGTGTGTCTCACGCGCGTTGGAGCCCCAGAGCACGAGCAGGTCGGCGTGCTCAGCTTCGACGTACGCCGAGGTGCCGCCACCGGCACCGAACACAGTCGTCAGACCGACGACGGAGGGAGCGTGTCAAGTTCGGTTGCAGGAGTCGACGTTGTTGCTGCCCATCACCGCGCGCGCGAACTTCTGCGCGGTGTAGTTCATCTCGTTCGTCGCCTTCGAGCAGCTGAACATGCCGAACGCGTCGCCGCGGTGGGCCGAGAAGCCGGCGGCGGCCCGGTCGAGGGCCTCGTCCCAGGTGGCCGGCCGGAGCCGGCCGTTCTCCCTTACGAGCGGTTCGGTCAGCCGAACGTGCCTCGGGGTGCGCAACCCTCGCATCGGCGTCTCCTTTGATGCCACAGATCGGATCAGTCCCACGATAACCATCCGTCGACGGCAGAAGGAAGGCGCGCGACCTGAGTGTCGACGGTCAGGCCGATGCCCTGCGGCGCAGCTCGGTGGGCAGCACCACCGGGGGCATGCTCGCCGCCCCGGAGTCGATCTGTTCGAGCAGCATGCGGGTCATGGTGCGGCCGATCTCCTCGTAGGGCTGCGCGATCGTCGTGAGCGGAGGGTCGAACGTCGCCGCGAGCGGGTTGTCGTCGAACCCGACGACACGCACGTCCTCGGGCACCCGCCGACCCGCGGCGCGCAGCGCGCGCACGGCGTCGAACGCCAACCCGTCGGTCGCGGCGAAGACCCCGTCGATCGGGAAGTCGGCCGACTCCTCCCGTCGGAGCAGCTCCGCCATCGCCTCCTCCCCCGCCCCGTGCCCCATGAGGCGACGCCCCTCCACCACCAGCGCAGGATCGACGAGCCGACCTGCAGCACGCAGCGCCGTGCCGTAGCCCTCGTAGCGGGCGCGCGAGTCGAGGTTGCGCATCCCGCCGGTGATCATCGCGATCCGCCGGCATCCGGCCGCCATCAGGTGCTCGACCGCCTGCCGGGCGCCCCCCTCGTTGTCGACGGTGACGCACGCGCCCGCGATCCACCCGTCGGGCCGCCCCGCGATCACCATCGGCATACCGATCCGGCGCATGTCCCACGGCCGGGAGTCCCCGGCCTCCAACGACAGCAGCAGCACCCCGTCGACGACCTGCCGGGCGAGGTAGGACTCCAGCCGTGACTCGTCGTCGTTCAGCGCGATCACGAGCTGCCGTCCGCGCGCGGTGACCTCCCGGCTGACGCCACGCAGGATGCCGCCGAAGTAGAAGTCGTCCGGCCGCATCAGCTCGTCGTCGGAAAGCACGAACGCGATGGCGTCGGTCCGCCGCGTGACGAGCGAGCGCGCGGCGGCGTTGGGGACGTAGCCCAGCACCGCGATGGCATCCTCGACAGCCCGCTTCGCCTCTGCCGAAACCCTCGGCGAGCCCGTGACCACGCGTGAGGCGGTGCTGCGTCCCACCCCCGCCACCGCAGCGACGTCGTCCAGCGTCGGGCGGCGCGCGCCGGGGCGCTCGCTGATGATCATTACCACCCCTCGTCCGGATCGAACCCCTACATACAAGCACTGATCATCGTCACGGGGCCGGCGGGCCACGTGGACATGGGAACGATCCCACCGATCGTTGACACCATCGCTCCGGTCTTGCGACGATCGGTGTGGTAGCGCTCCCATCAATATGCCCGTGAGCCGATCACACCCGTAGGAACGCAAATGCAGCACCCCTTTCCAGCCGGCGCCCTCAGCCCCTACGACCCGGAGCACAGCCCGTCGGTGCAGCTGTACGAGGCCGCCGCTGCCGCTTCCACGTACGGCCACGTGCGGGTCGGCTACCACAACCACGCCTGGGAGCCGGCTCCGCTCGCCGACCCCGCAGCGCTGCTGCGCCGCCTCGGGAAGCGGGTCCACGCCGTCCACCTGGAGGACGGCCCGCTCGACGGCGACACGGCGCAGCAGCAACCGCTCGGACACGGGGCGATCGACGTCGCCGAGATCCTGGGTGCCGCTCCGGCGCTCGACCTCGCCGTCGTCGAGTTCGACGACTACGGGGGCGACATCTTCGACGCCGTCGAGCGCTCGTTCACCTTCCTCGAAGGCGAGCTCGACGAACGGAGGCAGCGCTCATGACCGTCGGCGTCGGGATCATCGGGGCGGGCAGCATCTGCCCGGCGTACCTCGAGAATCTCGTCCGGTTCCCGGACCTCACCGTGCCCGTCATCGGCGATATCCGGCCGACCGCCGCCGCCGCGCTGGCCGCCGAGTTCACCATCCCGGAGAGCGGCGGACCGGGCGCCGTCTTGAGCCACCCCGATGTCGAGATCGTGCTCAACCTGACCACACCCGCGGCCCATGCGGAGATCACCGCCGCCGCGCTCGACGCCGGCAAGCACGTCTACAGCGAGAAGCCGATCGCGCTCGACCCGCGCACGAGCGCCGAGCTGCTGGCCACCGCGGAGCGGGCCGGACTGCGGCTGGGCTGCGCTCCCGACACCGTCCTCGGCGCGGGCATCCGAACGGCGCTCGACCTGATCCAGGATGGCAGCATCGGCATCCCGCTCAGCGGGCTCTCGCTGTTCCAGTCGCCCGGTCCGGAGTGCTGGCACCCCAACCCCGAGTTCCTCTTCCAGGAGGGTGCCGGGCCGCTGTTCGACATGGGGCCCTACTTCCTCACCACGCTCGTCCACGTCTTCGGGCCGGTCGCCACCGTCGCGGCCACCGCGTCCGTCGGCCGGCCCGTGCGCACAGTCGGGTCGGGTCCTCGTGCGGGCACCACTTTCGATGTCGACACCGCCACCCACATCAGCATGCTCATCCAGTTCCTGAGCGGTCAGCACGCCCAGGCCACCTTCAGTTTCGACTCCCCGCTCTTCCGCACCGACTTCGTCGAGATCACCGGCACCGACGCCACCCTCGCGCTACCCGATCCCAACCGGTTCGGGGGCGAGCTCCTGCGCCTCGGTCGATCCGACACCCCGCGGTGGGAGACGATCCCGCTCGCCGGCGCCAGCGTCGGCCGCGGCATCGGTGTGCTCGACATGGCCAGAGCCATCCGCGCGGGCGAACCGCACCGTGCTTCCGCCGACATCGCCCATCACGTGCTCGAGACGATGTCCGCCGCCGCCGAGTCGGCCCGGACCACCTCGTTCGTCGACGTCACGAGCAAGGCCGAGCCGACCGTCCCGCTGCCGGCCGAATGGGATCCGTTCGCCCGGACCCTTTGAGCCTGCGACCCTGCCGGCCGCGCACAGATGTGCTGCACTGGCGGGATGGCAGGCGTCGGGGATCGGCTACTGGAAATGGGCTTCGGCAAGCCGCGCGGCCTGCTCGGCCGCATCGGCGGCCGGCTGATGGCACGCGGCAACGCCGCGACCGAACAGCATCTCGTGGATCTCGCCGAGCTGCAGCGCGCCGACGACGTGCTGGTCGTCGGGCCGGGTCCCGGCATCGGGGTGCAAGCAGCCGCAACGCGCGCTCACCACGTCGTTGCGGTCGACCCGTCCGAGGCGATGGTGGCCGCCTCCGCGCGGCGATGCGCGACGTCGATCGACGAGGGCGTCGTCGAGGTTCGGCTCGGCGATGCCGAGAACACCGGACAAGGCGACGCGTCGGTCGACGTCGTGCTCTCGGTCAACAACGTCATGCTCTGGCCGGACCGGCACGCCGGCTTCACCGAGCTGCGCCGCGTCCTGCGCCCCGGGGGTCGGATGCTGCTGTCCGTCCACGAGAAGTGGCTGCCGGGCGGGCTGAGCGGGCTGCGTTCCTCCGTCGCGGATTCGGGCTTCACGGATATCGAGACGTGGACGTGGGAGCCGCCCGGCCGCGGCGCGACGACTGCGGCTCAGCTGCGGGCGCGCCGGGAGTGACCCGCCCCACGGCCGAGCTCAGGACGGTTCGGTGAGGAAGCCCAGCACCGCGTCGAGGAACTCCGCTTCGCCTTCGACGTTCGCCATGTGCACGGTCGGCAGGAGCGTGAAGCGCGCTCCGGGGACGATCGCGGCGAGCTCCTTGCCGTGGTCCGCCGACGTGACGGTGTCGTGCTCGCCCGCGATGACGAGGGTCGGGTTGCCGATGAGGGCGGCCGTGCGGCGCAGGTCGTAGTCGCGCACCGCGGCCCAGCTGCCGGCCACGCCTTCGCGGCGGGTGGCGAGCAGGGTGCGGCGGAAGCGGTCGACGACCTCGTTGCCGCCTTCCAGCATGGGAGCGGGGAACCAGTTGCGCAGGAACATGTCCGTGGTCGCCTGCATGTCGGGGGCCGCCAGCAGGTCGGCGATCGGCTGGTTCCACTGCTGCGGCGGGCCGAGGTACGCGGCGGTGTTGGAGAGCACGAGGCGCTCGACGCGCTGCGGCGCGTGGATGCCCAGCCACTGTGCCACGATCCCGCCGAGCGACAGGCCGAGGACGTGCACCCGCTGGAGACCCAGCGCGTCCAGCAGCTCCAGGACGTCGCGGCCGAGCCGGTCCAGCGAGTACGGGCCGGACGGCACATCGGAGTCGCCGTGGCCGCGGGCGTCGTAGCGCAGGACGCGGAAGTGCTCGGTGAGAGCCGGCACCTGGCCGTCCCACATGTGCAGGTCGGTGCCGATGGAGTTGGAGAGCAGCAGCACCGGCAGGTCCTGGGCGCCGTCGAAGCGGTAGGTGATGCGGACGCCGTCGCCGGTCGTGATCGTCGAGTTGGTCATGCATTCGAGGCTAGGCAGAATGCTGCAGATAGCTATTACAAAGATCGGACGCACTCTGTACGGTTCATCAACAGTGTCCGAGTACACGCTCCATGAGCTGCGCTGCTTCGACGCCGTCGTGCGCGACGGCGGTTTCCAGGCTGCCGCCGAGCGGCTGCACCGCTCGCACCCGTCGGTGTTCTCGGCGGTGGCGAAGCTCGAACGCCAGCTGGGCCTGGAGCTGCTGGACCGGTCCGGCTACCGGGTGCGGCCCACCGAGGCCGGGCAGGCGTTCCACCGCAAGGTGCGGCTGCTGCTGCACGAGGCCGAGGAGCTGCAGACCTACGCCGAGCAGCTGGCGGTGGGCGAGGAGGCCGAGCTGCGGGTGGTCATCGGCGACCTGTGCCCCCTGCCGCCGGTGCTCGGGCTGCTGGGCAGCTTCTTCGCGCAGCACCCGCAGACCCGGCTGCACCTGCAGTTCGAGGCGGTGACGGGCCCGTGGGAGCGGTTGCTCGACGAGAACGCCGACCTGATCGTGCACCGCGTCCCCAAGAGCGACGTCCGGATGGAGTGGGTCGATCTCGGCAAGGTCGCGATGGTGCCCGTGGTCGCACCCGGGTTCCTGCCCTTCCCACCGACGCCCGACCTCACCCCGCAGCGGATGCAGGCCTTCACCCAGTGCGTGCTCAGGGACTCGGCGCAGCACCCGGCCGAGCCGGGCCACTACCTGGTCGAGGGAGCGCCGCGGTGCACCGTGCCCGACCACCTGATGAAGAAGGAGCTCGTGCTGCACGGCATGGCGTGGGGCCACCTGCCGCGGTTCCTGATCGAGCCGGAACTGCGCGACGGCCGCCTGCTGTCGATCGCCGGACAGCACTTCCCGGGGGTGATCGAGGACCTGTCGGCCGCCCGCCGCCGCGACCGCCCGCACGGACCCGTCGCCGAACGGCTGTGGGAGCACCTGGCCGGCCAACCGCCGGTGCTGCGGCCGGCGCTGGGGCGCGTGCCGGGGGTGAAGGCGGCGGCGCGCTAGCCGTCACCCGTCGTCACCCCCCACGTGTGCGCGGGTTGCCAGGAAAGCCACTTTCCTGTCCTGTGGGGACAGGAAAGTGGCTTTCCTGAACTCCCTGGCCACTGCGGAGGGTGACGGTGGCCCCCTGCTCGGGATCGATCAGCCCGATCGATCACCGCATTAACGATTCGATCTTGTCGGGCCGCACCGCCGCGATCGAGCATCGCAGAACACGGAATTCAGCCGTCCGTGATCCCGACGGAGAGGGTGGTCCGGCCATCATGTTCGAACGTCGATTGGGCGCACTGAGCGATCGGCTACTGGAAGTTCTCGCACCCCGGGCAGCTGCATCGGCTGCGAACTGCACCTACCGCAGATGCGCGTGCCTGGCCGTGAGCCCTGGCGCATACCGGTGGTTCCACGAGCTGTGGGACCAGCAGAAGGACACCCGGTGCGGTCCCTGCGTCAACTCGGGCGTGGTCTGCCCGTCGTAACGTCACACAGCCCGTGGTGTCCGCAAACAGGTCATGCCCTGTGCGGGCACCACGAGGTGGTCGAGGTGTGCCGGACCGATACTTTTCGCGCCTCCGCGAGGTCTTCCCCTCATGGGCACAGGTATCGACTTCACCGAGGCGACCGAGCCGCACCGCCGCGGCCTGCTGGCGCACGGCTACCGGATGCTCGGCGCCTGGGACGAGGCCGAGGACGCGGTGCAGGAGACCTACCTGCGCGCCTGGCGGGCCTTCGACCGGCTCGAACACCCGGAACTGGCGCGGGTGTGGCTCTACCGCATCGCCACCAACGTCTGCCTCACCGCGCTGCAGCGGCGCGCCCGCCGCGAGCTGCCGTCCGGGCTCGGCGGGGCGAGCGACCCCGACACCGGGACGGACCGGCATGCGGCGTGGATCCAACCGATGGCCGACCTGGCCGTCGCCGCCGACGAGAACGACCCCGCGGCCGTCGTCACCTCCCGCGAGAGCATGCGGCTCGCGCTGATCGCGAGCCTGCAGCACCTCCCGCCGCGGCAGCGGGCCGTCCTCATCCTGCGTGACGTGCTCGCGTTCCCCGCCGCCGAGGTGGCGGCGATGCTGGAGACGAGCACGGCCGCGGTCAAGAGCAGCCTCCAGCGGGCGCGGGCGCACCTCGACGCCGTGGCGCCGGTGCAGGAGGAGCTGCTCGAACCCGACGACGCGCGCGCCCGCGAGCTGCTGAAGCAGTACGTGGCAGGTTTCGAGAACGCCGATTTCGCCGCGCTGGAGGCGGCGCTGCGCGCGGATGCCGCGCTGGAGATCGTCCCGTCCGGCTCGTGGTTCGCCGGCAAGGTGGCCTGCATGGCGATCCTCCGCGATGCCATCGGCGCGCCGGGCGCCTGGCGGATGCTCCCGACCGTCGCCAACGGTCAACCCGCGGCCGCGGCGTACCTGATCGGCGACGACGGCCGCCACCACGCCTTCGGGATCGGCTCGCTCACCATCACCCCGGCCGGCATCGCCCGCATCGTTGCGTTCGGCGACGCCGGCCTGGTGCAGCGGTTCGGCTTCCCGCCGGCCGTGTGAGCTACCCGACGAAGTCCTTGGCGAACCGCCGCAGCTGCTCCTCGCTGGTCGGGTCCTCGAAGCCGACGACGAGCTCCTGCACACCGGCCGCCTCGTACGCGGCGATGCGTGCGCGGACGGTCTCGGGTGTACCGATGAGGCCGTATCCGGCGAGGTCACCCGGGAACGCGAACTCGGCGCCCGGCGGCACCATCGCCCGCGCCTCCTCGTCGGTGTCGCGGATGATGCAGGCCGTCGTCGACGTGCGGTGGATGCTCGTGAAGTCGCGGCCGACGTCGTCGCAGTGCCGGCGCAGGATCGCGAACTTGCGCTCCAGCTGTTCCGGCGAGTCCATGATGTTGCAGGCGTCGGCGTAGCGCGCCACCAGGCGCAACGTGACCTTCTCGCCGCCGCCGGCGATCATCAGCGGGATGTGCGGCGTCTGCACCCCCTTCGGCTCGTTGAACGCGCCGCGCACGCGGTAGAACTCGCCGTCGAACGTGGTCTCGGCCTCGGTCCACATCGAACGGATGATCTGGGCGGCCTCACCCAGCTTGCGCAGCCGCTCGCCGGCCGTCCCGAACTCGTAGCCGTACTGGACGTAGTCGGGCTCCCACCAACCGGCGCCGATGCCGAACGTCAGGCGGCCGTGCGAGATCACGTCGAGCGTCGAGGCCATCTTCGCCTGCAGCGCCGGGTTGCGGTAACCGTTGCCCGTCACGAGCTGGCCGAGCCGCACCCTCGACGTCTCGCGGGCGAGCCCGGTGAGCACCGACCAGGCCTCGAAGAGGAGCTCGGACGACGGCGGGATCGTCGTGAGGTGGTCGGGCACCCACAACGTCTCGTAGGCGCACTCATCGGCGGCCCGCGCGAGCCGCACGATGCTCTCGTAGGCCTCCACCGGGTCGGGGACGCCGGCGAACTCCTGTGCAAAACCGGTGGGAAGGAAGATGCTGAACTTCATGCCGGTAAAGACCAGCAAGGCAGAGCGGAGGAATCGCTTACGTGAGCTCGCAGAGCACCGTGCCTTGCGCGACGGTGTCCCCGACCGCCACCGCTAGGCCCGTCACGATGCCGGCGTGGTGGGCGACGACGTGGTTCTCCATCTTCATCGCTTCGAGCACGGCCACGACGTCGCCGGCGGCCACCTGCTGGCCGTCGGCCACCGCCACCCGGACGATCGTGCCCTGCATCGGGGCGGCCACGGCGTTCCCGGAGACGACGGTCGCGGCGTCGCCGCGCAGCGCTGCCGCCTCGCGCCGGATGGAGTCGCCGCGCTCGCCGAGGTGGGCGAGCCCGGGCACCCGCAGCGACAGCACCTGCCGCCCCACCCGGACGGTGAGCTCGTCGGACACCGCGGCGCCCGACCAGGGCTCGATCTCGCCGTCGAAGTCGGTCTCGATCCACCGGTTGTGCACGGCGAACCGGTCGCCTGCGAAGTCCGGGTGCTCGACCACCTGCCGGTAGAGCGGCAGCGGCGTCGGCACCCCCGCCACGCGCACCTCGGCGAGCGCCCGCCGGGCCCGGTGCAGCGCCTCCGCGCGGTCGGCACCGCTGACGACGAGCTTGGCGAACATCGAGTCGAAGCGACCGTCCACCCGGTCGCCGGCCTCGATCCCGGCGTCGACGCGGATCCCCGGCCCCGACGGCATGGCGAACGTCGTGACGGTGCCCGCGGCCGGGACGAACCCGCGGCCGGCGTCCTCGCTGGTGAGCCGGAACTCGAAGGCGTGCCCGCGCGGCTCGGGATCGGTGTCGGCGAGCAGCTTCGCCCCCGCGGCGATCCGGAACTGCTCGGCGACGACGTCGATCCCGGTCGTCTCCTCCGTCACCGGGTGCTCCACCTGCAGCCGCGTGTTGACCTCCAGGAACGAGATCAGTCCGTCCTCGCCGACCAGGTACTCGACGGTGCCCGCGCCGCTGTACCCGACAGCCCGGCAGATCTCCTTCGCCGACTCGTGGATCACCCGCCGCTGCTCCGGCGCCAGGTTGGGCGCCGGTGCCTCCTCGACGAGCTTCTGGTTGCGCCGCTGCAACGAGCAGTCGCGCGTCCCGAGCACGACGACCGTGCCGTAGCCGTCGGCGAGCACCTGCGCCTCGACGTGGCGGGCGCGGGCGAGGAACCGCTCCACGAAGCACTCGCCCCGCCCGAACGCCGCCGTGGCCTCGCGTGTGGCCGACTCGAACAGCTCCGGGATCGACGCGGCGTCGTGCACGACCTTCAGGCCGCGCCCGCCGCCGCCGAACGCCGCCTTGATCACGAGCGGCAGCCCGTGCTCGCGCGCGAAGTCCTCGATCTCGGCCACGTCCCGCACCGGCTCCTCGGTGCCGGGCGCGAGCGGCGCCCCGACGGACCGCGCGATCCGCCGCGCGGTCACCTTGTCGCCGAGGTCCCTGATCGTCGCGGGGGACGGCCCGACCCACACCAGCCCGGCGTCCAGCACCGCCTGCGCGAAGTCGGCGTTCTCGGCCAGGAACCCGTAGCCGGGATGGACGGCGTCGGCGCCGGACGTGACGGCCGCACCGACCACCCCGTCGATGTCGAGGTAGGCCGCGGCGCCGTCGCCGGCGAGCCCGCGCACCTCGTCGGCGAGCCGTGTGTGCAGCGCCCCGCGGTCGGCCTCGGCGTGCACGGCGACGCTGCGCAGCCCGGCGTCGCGGGCGGCCCTGATCACCCTGACGGCGATCTCGCCGCGGTTCGCGACCAGCACCGTGTGCAGCTGGTTCCTCGGTTCGTCGGAGAGCACCGTGCCTACTTCCCTTTCGTGGTCACGCCGCCACCAGCGCGGGCGCGACCTCGTCGATGAACATCTCCGCCGCGCGTTCCAGCTCGCCGTCGTCGACGGCCGGCGCGAACAGGACCGTCCCCGCCCCCGCCGCGGCGTACTCGCGCAACCGCGCCGCGACCTGCGCCGGCGTCCCGGCCGGGACGTACCGATCGGCGAGCGCGCCGAAGTCCTGCTGGTAGGTGCGCGCCAGGAACTCCAGCGTGGTTCGCCGCGCCCGCTCCCCGTCGGCGTCGACGCCGGCCCAGCAGAAGAGCGCTCCCTCCGGTGCTGCCCGTCCGACGGCCGCAGCCTCGGCGCGCACCGCGGCCAGGCTCTCCTCGAATCGCGCCGGATCGACCATGTACGGCATCCAGACGTCCGCGAACCGCCCCGCCCGCCGGATCGCCGCCCTTCGCCGCCCACCGACCCAGATCGGCAGGCGTCGCGACGGCACCGGGTCCAACCGCAGCCCGTCGAGCTGCCAGAACTCGCCGTCGTGCCGCACCCGCTCCCCCGCCAGCAGCCGGGTGATCAGCCTGAGCGCTTCGTCGGCGCGCCGCCCGCGCAGTGCGGGTTCGACCCCGCACGCGACCAGCTCGGGCGGAAACTCGCCGCCGACCCCCACCCCCAGCTCGAACCGCCCACCGCTGATCCCGTCGAGGGTCGCCGCCATCTTCGCGGCCAGCGGCGCCGGGTAGACCGGCAGCAGCGTGGCGGCGCTGACCAGGCGGATCCGGCTCGTCGCCCCGGCCGCGGCCGCGAGCGCGACGAACGCGTTGGGCGTCGGCACGTGGAAGAACACGTGCTCGCCGCAGGCCAGCAGGTCGTAGCCGAGCGCTTCCGCATGCCGCGCGACCGGGACGATCCGGGCGGGGTCGAGCTGCGGCGGCAGCATCAGGCCGAACCTCACCCGCGCTCCCCCGCCGCCAGCACCCGCTTGGCCATGGTCACGTGCACGGCGTCGACCATCTGCCCGTCGACGACCCCGACGCCCCGCTCCGCCGCCCGCAGCACCGCTTGCGCGTGCTCGATCTCGGCAGCCGACGGGGTGAACACCTCGTGCGCGATCGCGACCTGCCCCGGGTGCAGGCAGATCTTGCCTCGATAGCCCAGGTCACGGCCTTGCGATGCATCGACGCGGAACGCCTCGACGTCGTGCACGGCAACAACGGCCTGGTCGAGCGCTACGACCCCGGCGAGGTGCGCAGCCAGGCAGACGGCGCTGCGGGCGAAGAGCACCTCGGTGCTCGCCGGCGTGCGCCGCCCACCGATGTCGGCGATGTAGTCCTCGGCGCCGAAGTACCCGGCATCGGGGCCTTCGGCAAGCAAGGGTCGGGCGTCCGCCACCCCGAGCGCCGTCTCGATGCCGGCGACGACCAGCGCACCCTCCGGGAGTGCCGCACGCACCGCCGCCAGCTGCGCCGCGTGCTCGTACTTCGGCAGCACGACCCCGTCGATGGACGCCGCGGCCGCGGCAGCGAGGTCCGCGGCATGCCACACCGTGCCGGGCGGGTTGATCCGCAGCAGCACGGCACCCGCGTCCGGACGCTGCGCCGTCAACGCACCGACCGCCGCTTCCCGCGCGGCGTCCTTCGCGTCGGGCGCAACGGCGTCCTCCAGGTCGACGACCACGGCGTCGGGACGGGCCCGTCCGACCTTCGGCAGCAGCTCCGGCCGCCCACCCGGGACGAACATCAGACTGCGCATCGGCCGCTCGCTCACGCCACACCCTTGCGCACGACCAGCACCTTCAGCTCCGCGACGAGCACGTCGGCGCCGCGCTGGTTGCGCACGACGAACCGCGAGGTGACCACACCGTCGTCCGGGCCCCGCTCGGTGATCGCCAGCACCTCGGTCTCGACGTGCAGCGTGTCGCCGATGTGGGTCGGTGCGACGAACCGCAGCCGGTCGATCCCGTAGAACGCCTTCATCGCGTCCGGCCGGAACTCGACCAGGCCGAGCGCCACCGAGAGCACGAGCGCACCGTGCGCGATCCGCTGCCCGAACCGCGGGTCGGCCGCGGCGAACTCGACGTCGACGTGCAGCGGGTGCCAGTCGCCCGTGAACATCGCGAACGACACGATGTCGGTCTCGGTGATCGTCCGCGCGCGGCTGACGTGCTGGTCGCCGACCTGGATGCCGTCGAGGAACTCCGTGATCACGCAGCCGCCTCCCGCACGCCGTCCATGTCGGCGCTGCCGCTCGCCACGTCGCGCTGCGACACCGCGGCCACGCACACCAGCGAGACGATCGAGAGGATCGCGATGTAGGCGGCCACGGCGATCGACGTGCCCCAACGCGCGACGAGCGCGGTCGCCACTATCGGCGTCACCGCGCCGCCGAGCAGCACCCCGAGCTGGAACGACACCGTGGAGGCGCTGAAGCGGACGGTCGCGTCGAACAGCTCCGTGATGAACGTGGCCTGCGGCCCGTAGGAGACCGAGAAGAAGAGCGCGCCGACGACGTAGGCCAGCACCAGCAGCACCGGGTTGCCGCTGTCGATCGCGGCGAACGTCGGGAAGATCCAGATCGTCATCGCGGCCAGCCCGGTGATGATCATCGTGCGCCGGCCGCGGCGCTGCGCGAGCGCGCCGAACCACGGCATCGCAACCACCGCCACCACGGCCGAGACCAGCACCGCGACGAGCATCGCGTTGCCCGTCTGCACCTTCGTCGACTTCACGTACGCCAGCGCGTAGGTGTTCACGCCGTAGAAGTAGGCGCCGGTGCTGATCATCGAGCCGGTCGCGAGCAGCACCTGGCGCGGGTAGTTGCGCACCGCGTCGAGCAGCGGCACGCGCGCGGCCCGCTTGCTGCGCTTGACCTCCTCGAACACCGGGGTGTCGCCGATCGTGAACCGGACGTAGAGCCCGACGCCGACGAGCACGATGCTGATCAGGAACGGCACCCGCCAGCCCCACGACAGGAACGCCGCCTCCGGCAGCTGCGAGACCAGGAAGAACGCGGACGTCGCGAGGAAGAGCCCGGCCGGCACGCCGACCTGCGGCAGGCTGCCGAAGAACCCGCGGCGGGCCGGGCTCGCGTGCTCGACGGCCGTCAGCACCGCGCCGCCCCACTCACCGCCGACCCCGAACCCCTGCACGAGCCGCAGCAGCACCAGCAGGATCGGGGCGGCGACGCCGATCGTCTCGTAGGTCGGCAGCAGGCCCATCAGGAACGTGGCGACGCCCATCATCGAGAGCGAGAGCACCAGCATCTGCTTGCGGCCGACCCGGTCGCCGAAGTGGCCTAGCACGATCCCGCCGAGCGGGCGCGCGAGGAACCCGACGGCGAACGTGCTGAACGCGAAGAGCGTCGAGGCCACCGGGTCGTTCCCGGGGAAGTACAGCGGGCCGAGCACCAGCGCGGCCGCGGATCCGTAGAGGATGAAGTCGTACCACTCGATGGTCGTGCCGATGAGGACCGAGGCGGCCACCCGGCGCATCGGGGCGCCGGTGACGGGGTCGGTGGCGGGGTCGGGGTCGGGGTTGGTCATGACGGCTCCGTAGGTGTGGGGGAAGGCCTGCGGTGCATGAGCCCGGTGCGGCGAGCGCGGCAGACGAGCTCGTCGCGCTGGTTGCGGGCGCGGTGCTCGAAGACGACGAGCCCGGCGTCGGGACGCGACTTCGAGGCGCGGGCCGAGACGACCTCGGTCTCCACGCGGATGGTGTCGCCGGGGAACACCGGCTTGGGGAACGCCACGTCGTTGATGCCGAGCTGGGCGACGATCGTGCCCTGGGTCAGCTCGGGCACCGAGAGCCCGACGACGAGTGCGAGCGTGAACATGCTGTTGACCAGCGGCCGGCCGAACTCGGTGCTGGCCGCGTAGTCGGCGTCGAGGTGCAGGGGCGCCGGGTTCATGGTCATCGTCGTGAAGAGCACGTTGTCGGTCTCGGTCACCGTGCGCCGGGTGGCGTGCTGGACGACCGTGCCGACCTCGAGCTCTTCGAACCAGCGGCCGGGGGTCATCGGGTCTCCAGCGGGTCGGGGAAGTGGGGTGCGCGACCGGCCCCGAACGCGGCGAGGCCGGCGGCCGCGTCGGGGGAGGTCATCAGGTGCCGGACGAGCGCGGTGCGCTCGGCGACCAGTGCTGCGTGCTGCGCGGTCGGGGCGGCCGCGCGGTACATCCGTTTCATCCCGGCCAGGGCGTCGCGGCCGTGCCGGGACAGGCGTGCGACGAGCGCGTCGACAGTCGCGTCGAGCTCGGCGGCGGGGGCGACGTGGCTCGCCAGCCCCCACTCGGCCGCGGTGGTGCCGTCGATCATCTCGCCGGTGTAGAGCAGCCGCCGCGCCCGCATCGGGGGCAGCGCCAGCGGCAGCCGGACGGACCCGCCCGCGCCGGGCAGCAGCCCGTACTCCAGGTGCCGGTCGCCGATGCGCGCGTCGTCGGCGACGACGGCCAGGTCGCAGGCCAGCAGGATCTCGCAGCCGCCGGCGAGCGCGTACTCGGCGACCACCGCGACCGAGACGAACGAAGCCGCCTCGATCCGGTCGAGCACTGCCCCGATCGACGCGATGTAGCGCGCGACGGCATCCTCGTCGGCGAGCAGGGTCCGCAGGTGCGGGAGGTCGGCGCCGGCCGAGAGCGTGCCACCCGCCCCGCGCAGGACGAACACCGAGCAGCCAGCCGCGAGCGCCGCGTCGACGGCGGCGTCGAGGCCCGCCAGCACCGCCGGGCTCAGCGCGTTCTTCGCCTGCGGCCGGTTGATGAGCACGCGTGCTGTCCGGCCGTCGACCTTGGTGACGACGTCCCCGCTCATGGCCGCCGCACCGTGACGCCGGCCTTCTCGCGGTCCCACAGCTCGCCCAGCCGTTCCCGGGCTGCGACGGCCAGCTTGTACTTCTCGATCTTCTCGCTGGGTGTCTTCGGCAGCGCGGGAACGGCCTCCAGGTAGCGCGGCACCATGTAGTACGCCATGTGCTCGGCGCAGAACCCGACGAGCGCGGCGAAGTCGACCGTCGCGCCCTCGGCCGGCACGACGTAGGCCATCACCTCGTCCTCACCCAGCTCCGACGGCACCGGCACTGCCGCGGCCTCGACGACGTCGGGGTGACGGCAGAGCACGGTCTCCACCTCGAAAGCGGAGATGTTCTCCCCTCGCCTGCGGATGGCCTCCTTCTTGCGGTCGGCGAAGAAGAGGTAGCCGTCGTCGTCGAGGTGGCCGCGGTCACCCGTGTGGAACCACAGGTCGCGGGTGGCGGCGACGGTCGCCTCGGCCATCTCGTAGTAGCCGAGCATGATGCTGCCGCGCTCGTTGGGCCTGATGCAGATCTCGCCGACCTCGCCCGCCGGCACCGGGCAGCCGGCGTCGTCGACGATCTGGACGGACATGTAGTCGCGCACCCGGCCCGCCGAGGACGCCTTCCCTGGCGGGTCGTCCGGGCCGAACACCGTCACGGCGGTGTTCTCCGTCATGGCGTAGACCGAGGTCACGCCGATCCCGTAGCGCTCGCGCCACGTCTCGGCCAGCTCGCCGGAGTTGGGCACCACCATCGCCGTGCGGACGCGGTGCTCCCGGTCGCGCGGCGACGCCGGCTGCTGCCAGATGATGTTCGCCATCGCGCCGAGCGCGTTGAACACCGTCGCGCCGGACTCGCGGATCTCGTCCCAGAACCGGCGGGCCGAGAAGCCCGGCGAGAGCGCCACCGCGGCGTCGGCCCACAGCGCCGCGTAGACCGTGTACCAGAGCGCGTTGCCGTGGAAGAGCGGCAGGCACGTGTAGAGCACGTCGTCGGGACCGTAGCCGGAGAGGGCCGCCATCCGCATGCCGACGCCGTGCCCCTGCGAGTGCGGGCACACCACTCCCTTGGACGGGCCGGTGGTCCCAGACGTGTACATGATCAGGTGCGGGTCGTCGTAGCGGACCTCGGCCAGCTCCGGCGGCTCCGCCGACGGCAGCGCGGCGAACGCGGCGAGGTCGTCCGGCCCGAGCACCTCGCGGACGGCCGGCACCTGCGCGACGGCCGGGTCGACCCGGTCGCGGTAGCCGTCCTCGGCGACGAGCAGCACGGAGTCGGACTGGTCGAGCAGGTAGCGCAGCAGGTCGCCCTTCGCCGCGGTGTTGATCGGCACGGCGACCGCGCCGAGCTTGCCGAGCCCCCACAGCGCCCAGAGCATCTCCGGGCGGTTGGGCAGCATCAGCGCCACGTGGTCGCCGCGTTCGATCCCGGACTGCCGGAAGCCCTCGGCGTAGGAGTTGGTGACGGCGTGCACGTCGGTGTAGGTCCAGCTGCGACCGAGATGCAGGAGGAAGGTCCGGTCCCCGACGGTCCGGGCCTTGTCGGCGAGGATCCGGCCGATCGTCCGGTCCTCCAGCGCGTAGGTCCGCACGGCGGCGCCCTCAGGCCCGCACGACGGCCGCGACGGCGTCGAGCGCTGCGGGGTCCTCCATCGCGCTCGTGTCGCCGGTCGGCCCGCCGTGCACGACGAGGTCGCGCAGCAGCCTGCGCATGATCTTGCCGGTGCGGGTCTTCGGCATCGCCGACGTGACGTGCACGGCGTCCAGCCGCGCGTAGCCGCCCATCTCGGCCACGACGTGGCGTCCGATCTCCGCACGCGCCGAGGACGCGTCGACGTCGCCGCGCAACGTCACGAACGCGATCGGGACCGTGCCCTTCGTCTCGTGCGGCACACCGACCACGGCGGCCTCGACCACCGCGGGATGGGCGGTGACCACGGCCTCGATCTCCATCGTCGACATCCGGTGCGCGGCCACGTTGATCACGTCGTCGGCGCGGCCGAGCACCCACAGCTGCCCGTCGGCGTCGAGCACCGCCTCGTCGTGCGTCGCGTACCGGCCGGGGAAGCGCGCGAAGTAGGTCGAGCGGTAACGGTCGTGGTCGTCCCACACCGTGCGGGCGAGCGTGGGGAACGGCGCGGTGAGCACCAGGTTGCCCTTCACCCCGGTCGCGGCCGGCAGGCCGAAGTCGTCGACCACCTCGAACGTGTGCCCCGGCACCGGCGTGCCGACCGAGCCCGCCTTCAGCGGCTCCACTCCGTACACCGGGTACGTCCAGGTCGAGCCGGTCTCGGTCTGCCCGTAGGCGTTGACCACCGGGACGTCGAACGTGGTGCTCGTCCATTCGAACGTGTCGGCGTCGAGCGGCTCGCCCTGCATCGTGATCAGCTTCAGCCCGGGCAGCGGGTGCTCGGCCGCGAGGTCGTCGCCGAACTTGCGCAGCATCCGCGCGAGCGTCGGGGCGGCCAGCACCTTCGTCACGTCGTGCCGCTGGCAGATCTCGTAGAACCGGGCCGGGGTCGGGGTGTCCAGCGCACCTTCGAAGCACGCGATCGTCATGCCGCAGGCGAGGCCGCCGACCACCGCCTGGATCGGGAACGTCAGCCAGCCGACGTCGGCGGCGACCCAGTAGACGTCATCCGGCTCGTGGCCGACCTGCCAGTGCGCGTTCGCCCAGGTCCCGAGCAGGAACCCGCCGACGCTGTGCACCACACCCTTCGGCTTCGACTCCGTGCCGCTCGTGAAGATCAGGAACGAGGGGTCGTTCGGGTCGAGCGGCACGGCGGGCGTCCCGTCGGCGCCGCGCTCCAGCACGTCGGCGAAGGCGTGCTCGCCCTCCTCCAGCGCGGCCGCGTCGCCGGTGCGGTCGACGACCACCGTCGCTCGCACGGTCGGCGCCCGCTTGCGCGCGGCGCGCAGCGTCTCCAGCAGCGAGATGCGCCGGCCACGCCGGTAGCTCGCATCGGCGACGATCACGACGGACGCGCGGGCGGCCTGCAGCCGCGAGGCCACGGCCTCCTCGCCGAAGCCGGAGAACAGCACCGTGTAGATCGCGCCTATCCGGTTGCACGCGTGGATCGCGGTGAACGCCTCGACGAGGTTCGGCATGTAGATCGCGACGACGTCACCGCGGCCGACTCCCATGTCCAGCAGCCCGGCCGCGAGCCGGGTGACGTCGTCGGCCAGCTCGGCGTAGGTGAGCGTCCGGACGTCGCCGGGCTCGCCCTCCCACACGACGGCCGCCCGGTCACGGGTGGCCGGGTCCTCCGCCCAGCGGTCGACGCAGTTGTCGGCGACGTTGATCCGGCCGCCCTCGAAGTAGCGGAAGCTCTCGATGTCGCCGGTGCGAACCGTGTGCCAGGGCGTCGACCAGCGCTGTTGCCGCGCGACCCATTCCCAGTAGTCGTCGGGGTCGGTGAACGCGCGGGCGGCGCGCAGCGCGTCCACGCGGGCGGGGACGACCCACTCTGGGCGCAGTGGCTGCAGCGGTCGGTCGATCAGCTGGGTGAGGCTGTCGGTCGGGCCGGACATCGTCGTCCTTTCCTCTGCGAACGGGGGCTCTAGACGGGGCTGACCAGGTGGTGGCGCCGCCCCGGGGTGCGGGTCCAGCGGTCGGCGTCGACCAAACGGGCGGCCAGCTCGCCGCGCAGCGCGCCGGGTTCGACCACCGCGTCGACGACGAGGTCGCTGCCCATTCGCAGCAGGTTGATGTCGGCGCGCTGCTCGGCCGTGCGGGCCTCGACGAACGCCGCACGCTCGGCGTCGTCGGTGATGGCCGCGATCTTGTTGGCGTAGACGGCGTTCACCGACGCCTCGGCCGCCATCGGCCCGATCGTCGCGGTCGGGATCGCGATCGTCGCGCGCGGTTCGAAGCCGGGGGCGCACATCGCGTAGTAGCCGGCGGCGTAGGCCTTGCGCAGCACCACCGAGAACTTCGGGACCTCGGCCGACGCCATCGCGGCGATCATCTTCGCGCCGTGGCGGATGATCCCCTGGCGCTCGACCTCGACGCCCACCATGAACCCGGGCACGTCCTGCAGGAAGATCAGCGGGACGTTGAAGGCGTCGCAGAGCGAGATGAAGCGGGCGGCCTTGTCGGCGGAGTCGACGAAGATCGCGCCGCTGCGCACGCTCGGCTGGTTGGCGACGAGCCCGACGACCCGGCCGTCCAGCCGGGCGAGGCCCACGACCAGCTCCTGCGCCCACCGCGCCTTGATCTCGAAGAACGTGCCGCCGTCGACGATCCCGTCGATCACGTCGCGCACGTCGTAGCCGACGTTGGGATCGGCGGGCACGAGCCCGTCCCACTCGGGCCGCTCGGGCCCGACCGGCTCGCGGCGCAGCGGCGGTGAGCGGAAGTCGTCGGGCAAGTACGAGAGCAGCAGCCGGGCGGCGGCCACGGCCTCCCAGTCGGTGTCGAACACCTCGTCGCCGCAGCCGGAGACGGTGGCGTGCATCATCGCGCCGCCCATCTCCTCCAGGGTGGTGCGCTCCCCGGTCACCTTCTCCGCGACCCGGGGGCTGGCCAGGTACATCGAGGCGTTGCCGTTGACCATGCCGACCCAGTCGCAGAACGCCGGCATGTACGCCCCGCCCGCGGCCGACGGCCCGTGCAGGCAGCACACCTGCGGGACGCGCCCGGAGAGCTTGATCTGCAGGTTGAAGATCGCCGACGCGCCGCGGCGGCCGGGGAAGAAGCCCATCTGGTCGGTGAGCCGCCCGCCCGCCGAGTCGACCAGGTAGACGACCGGCAGCAGGTCGCGGTCGGCCCGCTCCAGGATCCGGATCTGCTTCTCGCAGGTCAGCTCGCCCCACGAGCCGGCCTTCACCGTGAAGTCGTGCGCGATCACCGCGACCGGACGGCCGTCGACCTGCCCGACGCCCGTCACCACACCGTCGGCCGGCAGGCCGCTGTCGGCTGCGGCGAGCAACCCGTCCTCGACGAACGTGCCCGGGTCGAACAGGATCGCGAGTCGGTCGCGCACCGGCAGCTTGTCCGGCCAGCGGGCCGGGTCGCCGCCGAGGCGGGCCCGTTCCTGCGCCGCCACGACGTCGGCGGGGCCCGGTTCCACCGCCGTCATGAAGCCATCCCTTTGCTCAGGATCTCGAGCTGGATCTCGTCGGTGCCGCCGCCGATGCGCAGGATCCGCGCGTCGCGGTAGTGCCGCGCGACCGGCGACTCCTCGACGAACCCGGCCCCGCCGAAGAGCTGCACGGCGTCGTCGACGATGCGGTTGGCGGCGATCGCGGCGGCGTACTTGGCGCGTGCGACCGAGCGCAGCGCCTCGGGATGCCCGGCGTCGAGACGCGCGGCGGCCTGGTGGGTGAGCAGGCGCGCGGCCTCCAGCTCGACCTCCATGGCCGCAAGCCGGTGCCGCACCGTCTGCAAGTGCGCGAGCGGGGCGCCGAACGCCGCGCGGTCGCGGACGTGGGCGCGGGCCAGTCCGAGGCACTCCGCGGCGTGCCCGAGGCCCATCGCGGCGAGCGCGACCCGTTCGAGCTGGAAGCCCTCCATGATCTGGTGGAAGCCACGGCCCTCGGTGCCGAGCACGGCGTCGGCCGCCACCTCGACGCCGTCGAGCAGCACTTCACGCGTGTCGGAGGCGTGCCAGCCCATCTTCGCGAGCGGCTTGCCGTACGAGAGGCCGGGCGTGTCGCGCTCGACGACGAACAAGGTGATGCCGCCGTGACCAGCGGGTCCGGTGCGCGCGGCGACGATCAGCACGTCGGCCAGCCCGGCGTTCGTGATGAACATCTTGCGGCCGTCGAGCACCCAGCCGTCGCCGGTCCGTCGCGCGGTGCTGGTGATGCCGGCGACGTCCGAGCCCGTACCCGGCTCGGTCACCGCGATCGCCGCCACGGCTCGACCCTCTGCGAGCGGGGCGAGCCAGCGCCGCTTCTGCTCGGGCGAGCCGGAGCGGACGAGGTGCGGGCCGGCCATGTAGGCGCTGACCAGCGCGGTCACCGCGATCCCGCCGCTGGCCCGCGCCAGCTCCTCGGAGAGCACCGCGACCGCCAACGCGTCGCCGCCGGATCCGCCGAACTCCTCCGGCGTCACCAGCCCGAGCAGGCTCGCCGCCCCGAGCTCCTTCCAGAGCTGCGCCGGGAACGTGCCCGACGCCTCGGCGTCCGCGACCAGCGGCCGCACCGCACGATCGGTGAACGCCCGGCACGCATCGCGGAAGTCGGCGTGCTCCTCGTCGAGCTCCCAGCTCACCTGCTCCTCCAGAAAGTCGACCGCCCGGTCGGTCGAACTTTGACCGGCGCGGACGCTCCGTGTCAACCCACCCCCGCGTTACGGTGGGGTGGCACGGCAACGGGGGCAAGGAGGCCGACATGACCGGGACGACGCTGAGCCGCGCCGACACGCGCAGGCTGGGTCTGCTCGCCACAGCGGCCGAGATCTTCAGCAAGCGCGGGTTCCGCGCCACGTCGATGAAGGAGATCGCGGCGGCCGTCGGGATGTCGAAGCCGACGATCTACCACTACTTCACGAGCAAGGAGGAGCTGCTCGTCCGGCTCTACTCCGACGTGCTCGACGAGAGCCTCGATGCGGCACGCGCGACCGTCGCCGCCGCCCCGACCCCACTCGACGCTATCCGCGACCTGATCGCCTCGCGCGTCGCCTACACCTGCCGCAACCAGGCCCTGCTCAAGGTCTGCTTCGAGGAGGAGCACGAACTGCCCGCCGAGCTGGCCGAGCAGGTGCTGGCCCGCAGGCGGGCGTTCGAGGACTTCTTCGGCGACGCACTCGCCGCACACCTCGCGGCGCATCCGGACGTCACGCTCAGGATGCCGGGCAAGATCTACGTCAACATGGTCCTCGGCGCCGTGAACTGGTGCTACAAGTGGTACCGCCCGACCGGACCGTCCACGCCCGAAGAGCTGGGGCGGCAGATGGCGGCGTCGCTCACCGCGACGCTGGAGGGCCGGCCCACGGCCTGAGCTTCTCCGGGTTGAGCACCGCCCAAATGTGCGTGATCCGGCCGGCGGCGACGTCGAACGCCATGACGTTCACCGGCGCCCCGTCCTTGTGGAGCACGAGGCCCGGCTGCCCGTTCACCAGCCGCTCCTCGACGGACATGTCGGCCATCCGGTCGGCGATGTCGGCGAAGAACCGCGCCACGAGCTGGGCGCCGTGCACCGGGTACGGCACGGCGGTGACGATGCCGCCGCCGTCGCCGACCGCAACGACGTCCGGGTCGAGGATGCCGATGAGCGCGTTGATGTCCTTGGCCGCCCAGGCATGCTTGAAGTCGCTGACGATCCCGGCGTGCGAGGTGGTCGGCACGGCGTCGGCCCGGGCGTCCCGCACACGGTGGCGTGCGGAGGAGGCCAGCTGGCGGCACGCGGCCGGGGTCCGGCCGACGATCTCCGCCACCTCCGCGAACGGGTAGCGGAACACGTCGTGCAGCACGAAGGCCACCCGTTCGGCCGGCGTCATCGCGTCGAGGACGACGAGGAACGCCATGCTGATCGACTCGTCGAGGGTCACACGGTCGGCGGGGTCGGCCGGGGCGGCCATGGTGTCGTCCGGCAGCGGCTCCGGCACCCACTCGCCGACGTAGCGCTCCCGGCGAGCGCGGGCCGAGCCGAGCATGTCGAGGCAGATCCGGCTCGCGACCTTCATCAGCCAGGCGCCGGGGACCTCGACGGCCTCGCGCTGCTGCTCGGACATCCCGTACCAGCGCGCGTAGGTCTCCTGCACGGCGTCCTCTGCGTCGGCGAGCGAGCCGAGCAGCCGGTACCCGAGCGCGATCAGCTGCCGTCGCTCGCTCATCACCGCGTCGAGGCCGTCGTCGGTGGTCATGGTGTCGCCGCCTCCTCGGTCGCTCCCAGCTGTCACTGGTCCGACGAGACAGCGCGCCGAAATGTCAGGCCTGACGTTTCCGGACGCTGTGTCGTCGGAGCTTTCGTGGAACCCGTCAACGCAGCAATCATCTATTACAGCGCCACTGGCAACGTGCACGCGCTGGCCGAAGCCGTCGCCGAAGGTGCGGAGAAGGCCGGGGCGGAGGTACGACTGCGCAAGGTCGCGGAGCACGCACCGCAGGCGGTGATCGACGCCAATCCCGCGTGGGCGCGGCACCGCGAGGAGACCGCCGACGTCCCCGTGGCCGCGGTCGACGACATCGCCTGGGCCGATGTGGTGCTCTTCGGCACCCCGACCCGTTTCGGCACGCCGGCGAGCCAGTTGAAGGCGTTCATGGAGTCCGCCGGCCCGTTGTGGCGGGAGGGCGGTCTCGCCGACAAGGTCTACTCGGCCTTCATGGCCAGCAGCACCGCGCACGGCGGGCAGGAGGCCACGCTGCTCGCGCTGGGCCACGTCTTCCACCACTGGGGCGGCATCATCGTGCCCCCCGGCTACACCGATCCGATCCAGTTCCGCACCGGCAACCCGTACGGCACCTCGCACGTCGCAGGCGGCGGCCCGCCCGCCGACGTCACCCTCGAAGCGGCCCGCTACCAGGCCCGACGTGCCGTCACCACCGCTGCCGCGCTCAAGAAGGGACGTGCCGCATGACCACCACCGAAGCCGGAGTGATGGAGCTGCTGGAGGGGCGGGTGGACGCCTGCCGGGCGAAGGACCTCGACCGGCTCATGTCGTACTACTCGCCCGGCATCGTCTACTTCGACGTCGTGCCGCCGCTGCAGTTCGCCGGCACCGACGCCGTCCGCCGCAACTTCCGGCGCTGGTTCAATGAGTACGAGGGCCCGATCCTCCTGCAGACGCACGAGCTGAACATCGCCGCGGGCGACGACGTCGCGTTCGCGTCCATGCTCCATGTGGACGACGGCAGGCGGAACAACGGCATCGAGGGTGAGGTGTGGATCCGGTCGACGGTGTGCTGCCGGCGCATCGACGGCAAGTGGCTGGTCACGCACGAGCACGTCTCGATCCCGGCAGGCTGGGTCGTTCCGGAAACGGACGCGCCAACCGGCTGATCTTCGGGCCACCCGATCGTGGAGAATCCGGGCATGTCGGAAAGGGATCTGCACACCGACCGTGCGCACGGCGCCCGCATCTACGACTACATCCTCGGCGGCAAGGACAACTACGCGATGGACCGCGCCGTCGCGGAGGCGTCACTGGAGGTGTGGCCGGCGCTGCGTGTGCACATGCGGGCGAACCGGACGTTCATGCATCGGGTGGGCCGGTATCTGGCAGCCGAGTGCGGGATCCGGCAGTTCCTCGACATCGGGACGGGCATCCCGACCCAGCCGAACCTGCACGAGGTGGTGCAGGCGATCGAGCCGGCCAGCCGCGTCGTCTACGCCGACAACGACCCGATCGTGCTCGCCCATGCCCGCGCGTTGATGCGGAGCACGCCAGAGGGCGCGACGACGTACATCAACGCCGACATGCGCGACCCGAGCGGCATCCTCGGTGCGCCGGAGCTGGCCGAGACGCTCGACCTCTCGGAGCCGGTCGCCCTGCTCGTCATCGCGATGGTGCACTTCATCGAGGACGACGACGAAGCGCTGCGGGTGGTGCGGGAGGTCGTCGACGCCCTGCCGTCGGGCAGCTACTTCGCCGCCTCCATCGCCACCGGCGACTTCGCCCCTGAACCGCTCGCCCGCGTGCAGGCCCAGTACCGCGCCCACGGCGAAACTCTGACGTTCCGCACGAAAGCGCAGGCCGAAAGGTTCTTCGACGGCCTGGAGCTGGTCGAGCCGGGTGTCGTGCAGATCCACAAGTGGCATCCGGATCCGAACGAGCTGCGCACAATCGACGACGCCGACATCGCACTCTACGGCGGCATCGCACGCAAACCCTGACCGACGGGACTTCGCCGTGGGACCTGGTCCGGGTCCACCCATCGGGGCGGAATGAACTCCGGTAGCCCATCCACCATCCGTACGATCCATTCGGTGGCATGGATTTCCCGGTGATGCATTTTGCACAGCATCACCAGATTGTTGATTTCAGTGGGACCGCCGTTCTGCCATTCAACAATATGGTGGATGTCGCACCAACTCGCCGGGCGGCCACATCTCGCGCATCCCCGGTCACGGGCAGCGACTGCGCGTCGCATTCCGTCGGGGATGACGCGGTTTGCGCGGCCGATGTCGAGGGGTTGGCTGTCGCCGTTCATGACGATGGGGATGACCCTAGCGTTGCAGGCGAGCAGTCGCAGATCCTTGGCGGTGATAGTGCCGCCGAAGTCGAGGATCGCGGTGCGGACCCGGTTCTCCAGCTCTGCGAGGGGGATGTGCACGTTGAGGTGCGGGCGGTGCCCGCCGGCGTGGGGGACATTGCCGTGGTCGAGCACGTAGCCACAAACATCAGCGAGTGCTTCAGCTTGGCGTTGCCCGGCGGTGCGCTGGTCATCCGCGCCAGCCGGCTTCGACTTCGCGTCGATCAACGTCGCGATGGTGGCGAACAGGACCGCGTTGTCGAACCGGCCCTTGATCGTCCCACCGGCCCGGTCCGGGTGGCGGGTGATGGTCAGTTCGTTGACCTCGGACTCTGGTCCGTCGTCGGGTTCGGGCGTGTCACGCGAACGGTGTAAGCCGCGGGTGGACCAAGA
>NZ_JAJGSX010000006.1 GCF_021245725.1 Pseudonocardia sp. TRM90224
GGGAGAGTAGGTCGCCGCCGACATCAAACATCAACACCAAGAGTGGGCCCCGCCGATCAGGCGGGGCCCACTTTTTTTGTGCCGTTTTTCTGGTGCCCTTTTCCTGGGCCCGTACCACGCGGCACCGACAATCTCGGCTCGGTGCCGGGAAGTTGTCCACCTCGGTGGTCGTTCATCCACAGTTCTCAGTTCGTCCGTCGGCGCCGGGTTCGGCGGGCGAGACTTGACCTCGAAGGCTCGAAAGGCTCGAACCGAGGAGGTCGGCGATGAACCAGAACCACGTGATGGTGGTCGGCAGGGTGTGCAGCGAGATCACGATGTCGAAGGTCGGCGACGGGATACCGCGTGCGACGTTCCGGATCGCGACCAACGATCGCAAGTTCGACAAGAAGACCGGTGCGTGGGTCGATGGTCCGACGGTGTTCTTGCCCGTGACTTGTTGGCGTGGGCAGGCGGAGAACGTGGGGAAGTCGCTGTCGATGGGTGATCCGATCGTCGTCCACGGCCGGCTCTATCCACACGTCTACGACCGCGACGGCCGGCAGGGATCGGTGTTGACGCTCGACGCGAGCGTGATCGGACCGGATCTGACGTGGTGCACGGTGTCGGTGGCTCGTGTCCGGCGTCGCGGAGGCGAGGGCCGCGGCGGTGGCAACGTTGGCGGCAGCGTTGGCGGCGATGAACCGGTAGCAGCCGGCGTTGCACAGCTGCATTCGCCGGCCGAGCGGGGTGTCGAGGAGGTCGGCGAGCCCGAGTGGAGCTCCGGTCCGCTGGTGCGACCGTCCGAGCGTGAGGTGGCCGTCAGTGCCTGAGGGGGTCGCAACTACCATCATGCACGTGGCGGAGTTCATCTACAGCATGCAGAAGGTCCGTAAGGCCCACGGCGACAAGGTCATCCTCGACAATGTGTCGTTGAACTTCCTGCCCGGTGCGAAGATCGGTGTGGTCGGGCCGAACGGGGCCGGCAAGTCCACCGTCCTGAAGATCATGGCGGGCCTGGAGCAAGCGAACAACGGCGATGCCCTGCTGGCGCCCGGCGCAACGGTCGGGATCCTTCAGCAGGAGCCGCCGTTGAACGAGGAGAAGACCGTCCTCGGCAACGTCGAGGAGGGTCTCGGCGAGATCAAGCTGCAGCTCGACCGCTACAACGAGATCGCCGAGCTGATGGCGACCGACTACTCCGACGCGTTGATGGAGGAGATGGGTCAGCTCCAGGAGATCCTCGACCACAACGACGCGTGGGAGCTCGACTCCCAGCTCGAGCAGGCGATGGACGCACTGCGGTGCCCGCCGCCGGATTCTCCTGTCACGCAGCTCTCCGGCGGTGAGCGTCGCCGGGTGGCGCTGTGCAAGCTGCTGCTGAGCAAGCCCGATCTGCTGCTGCTCGACGAGCCGACCAACCACCTCGACGCCGAGAGCGTGCTCTGGCTCGAGCAGCACCTCGCCGCCTACCCGGGCGCGATCCTCGCGGTCACGCACGACAGGTACTTCCTCGACAACGTCGCTCAGTGGATCATGGAGCTGGACCGTGGCCGGGCGATCGGCTACGAGGGCAACTACTCCACCTACCTGGAGAAGAAGGCCGAGCGGCTCGCGGTGCAGGGGCGCAAGGATGCCAAGCTGCAGAAGCGGCTCGCCGACGAGCTGGCGTGGGTGCGGTCCGGTGCGAAGGCGCGGCAGGCGAAGAGTCGGGCCCGCCTGCAGCGGTACGAGGAGATGGCGGCCGAGGCCGAGTCGCACCGCAAGCTCGACTTCGAGGAGATCCAGATCCCGGCCGGCCCGCGCCTCGGCAGCGTGGTCGTCGAGGTGGATCACCTCGACAAGGGCTTCGACGACCGGATCCTGATCAAGGACCTGTCGTTCACGCTTCCCCGCAACGGGATCGTCGGTGTCATCGGACCGAACGGCGTCGGCAAGACCACCCTGTTCAAGACGATCGTCGGGCTGGAGAAGCCGGATTCCGGCAGTGTGAAGGTCGGCGAGACGGTGGCGCTGTCCTACGTCGACCAGAACCGCTCGGGCATCGACCCGAAGAAGACGGTCTGGGAGGTCGTCTCCGACGGGCTCGACCACATCAAGGTCGGGCAGAGCGAGATGCCGTCGAGGGCGTACGTGGCCGCGTTCGGCTTCAAGGGGCCCGATCAGCAGAAGCCGGCCGGTGTGCTCTCCGGTGGCGAGCGCAACCGCCTCAACCTGGCGCTGACGCTCAAGCTGGGCGGCAACCTGATCCTGCTCGACGAGCCGACGAACGACCTCGACGTCGAGACGCTGTCGTCGCTGGAGAACGCTCTCGAGCAGTTCCCCGGCTGCGCCGTGGTGATCTCCCACGACCGGTGGTTCCTCGACCGCGTGGTCACCCACATCCTCGCGTGGGAGGGCACCGACGACAATCCG
The DNA here is from genome assembly GCF_021245725.1 of Pseudonocardia sp. TRM90224. Lineage (GTDB taxonomy): Bacteria > Actinomycetota > Actinomycetes > Mycobacteriales > Pseudonocardiaceae > Pseudonocardia. The sequence continues at coordinate 2,395 of NZ_JAJGSX010000006.1, forward strand.
GCGGCGTGGTTCTGGTTCGAGGGCAACTTCGAGGCGTACGAGGCCAACAAGGTGCAACGCCTCGGAGTGGAGGCCGCGCGACCGCACCGAGTGACGCATCGTAAACTGACTCGTGACTGAGAGCGATTCTTCGCCCAAAGGATGATCACGGTCGACTCCGCCGTGGGAGGCTCGGATCGTCAGCAGGAGGACAGGTGGGCGCGACGCGTTCGAGCACGACAGCGGTCGAGTCGGGCCTCGGGGCCGAAGGTGACCTGATCGCTGCGGCTGAGTCGCTGCGATGGTCCCGACCGGATCTCACAGCCGCACTGGCCGACCACGTGGTGGAGACGGTTGATGCCGAGGTGCATCGCGAGGTGTGGCTGGCCGCTGCCGGTTGGGCGGTGCACGCGCGGTCGGTGACCGGTGATGGCCGTGTTGTTGCGGCTGAGCTGCTGGAGACCGTCAACAAGTGGGGGCCGGGCGCGCTGCTCGCTCCGGCTGCCTACCGGCTGCGGGTGGAGCTGGCGATGCTGGCGCTCGCGGCGGGTGAGATCGACGACGCGCGGGCGCTGGTCGGCCCGGTGGTGTCGGCCGGTGTCAGCGCGGAGCTGCGGGCCGACGCGTACTGCGCGTTGGCGCGCTGCGCCGCAGAGGATGCTCCCGCGGAGGTGGCCGAGGCCCTGCGCGGTGCCGAGTCGGCGTGGGGTGATGTCGAGGGTTCGCGGGCCGAGCTCGCGTCGGCCGCGACCGCGCTGGTCTCCGCCGCGACGGCGCGACGGGCCGGCAAGGCGGCGGTTGCGGTGGCGAAGGCGGCGGACGGGCTCGACCGGCTCAACCGTGGGCGCGGTCGCAAGCTGCACACGCCCTCGGCGCACCTGGCCGCGGCGCTCGCCGCGGAGTGGATCTCGGCGCTGCTCGATTCCGGCAGGGTCGAGGAGGCGCACGCGGGATGCGCGCCGCTCGAACCGCGGTTGCGGGAGAACGCCCGGCCCACCCGGCAGGTCGTCCGGCTCCGGCTCGCCGTGGCGCGCACCTTGGCCACCGGCGCTGCCGATGCCACGGAGATGCTCGAGCGGGCCGCTCGGGAGGCCACCGAGAGCGATGCGCCCGATCTGGAGTGGGTGTGCTGCTCGGCGTTGGGGGCGCTGCACGAGAAGTCGGGCTACGTCGAGATCGCGCTCGAGTCGATGCGGTTGGCGGTCGCCGCGCAGATGCGCGACACGAAGCGGGCGAACAAGTTCGTCGGAGCGTTGCAGGACGTGCTCACCGAGGAGCCCGTGCCGGCGCCCGGTCCGGCTCCGGAGCTCGCTGTGGAACGGACGGTCGTCCTGCCGGCGGTACGGCGCGAGCCGGCGAGTCCCACGCCGGCACCGGCAGCTCAGTCTGCTCCGCCGGCGGGCAAGCCGGCTGCGGCCGGGCCCGCCCCGACCAACGGGCGGTCGAAGGCCTCGCCCGGGCCGGCGAACGGGCTCGGCGACGGGGTGAAGGACCGCAGCAGCAAGGGGCGGCGGTCGGCCGACGCCGCGCTGCAGGAGCTGGCCAAGATGCAGGGTCTGTCGTGGCTCGCGGCCAGCGTCAACGCCGACTCCAAGCGAGCCGGCTCCCGGCGGGCCGAGCCCGAGCCGACACCGACACCGACACAGACACAGACGGCGCCGGCATCGGTGCGGCCGTCGGCGACGGCCGCCGAGGAGAAGACTCGCAAGGAGACGCCCGAGCCGGCGAAGGCGACGAACGGGTCGTCGGCAGGAGCCGCTCAGAGCGGTCGTCGTCACCGGCGTGCTGCCGACCCGTGGACGACGGGACAGTGGACACCCACCCCGCGAGGCGGCCGGCAGGGCGCCGACAACGCCGCCAACGCCGACAGCGCCGACGATGAGCAGCCCGCGCCACGGGTCACCAACGGCGGCGGGCGGCGACGCAAGCCGGATCCCGAGCCCGAGCAGTTGCCGGAGGTGGCCACGCTGTCGGTGCCCCAGTCGGCGGTGGAGCGGACGAGTCAGCTCCGCGCCGCGCGGGAAGACCCCGACGGCTGGCTCCAGGCCGCGCTCGCCGAGCTCGACCGCGTGTGGGGCGAGAGCCCGCCGGAGCCGGTGCGGCCCAGCCCGACAGTCCGCGCCAAGCCCGTTCCGAAGATCGTCTCGCAGCCGAAGGTCGAGCCGGTCGCCGAACCGGCCCGTGAGCCGGTTCGCGATCCCATCGGGGAGTCGGTGGGCTGTTCCGTTGTCGTCGACGTGTCCCGCGACGGAAGGCGGTTCGCCGGCCCGCGACCGGCGGCCGTGATCCGGGCCATCGCGGAACGGCTCAGCGGTCGCATCCCGGAGGGGGCCCGGCTGCGCCACGGCGATTCCGACGCGCTCTCGATCCTGCTGCCCGGCTGGGAACGCATCGCGGCAACCCGGTGGATGCACAGCACGATGCCCGAGGTCATGGAGTCGTTCGAGGCGGAGGACGAGCTGCCGGGTGCGCAGCTGCGGGCCGCCGTGCACGACGTCGACGGCCAGGTGGGCGCTCAGCTCCTGCAGCGCATCGACCCGCCACGGCCCAGCGGCACCATCGCGTCCAACGGCCCGAGCTCCAACGGCTCCAACGGTTCGAAGGCTGCGAACGGCACGTCCCGGCCCCCGGCGCCGGCACCACGCAACCGGCCCGACCCGCTGACCGATCCGCTCACCGGACCGTTGCCGGAGCTCGACGACCTGCCGGCCCCCGGCGCCGACGGTGGTGGCGGACGTCACGAGGTGCCGCGAAGCGAAAGCTCGGGGTCGGAGAAGGCACAAAGCGCGCAGACAGCGGGCGGGCGGCGTCACCGGGAGGCCGCCGAGGAGCCGGCAGCGAGACCGGCGCCGCCGGCGGTGGCCCCTGCCGCACCGGCACCTGAATCGAAGCGTCCAGCACCGGAGCCGTCGCAGCCGGAGCCGGAGGCTCCGACATCTACCGAAGGGCTCGGTCTCGCCGACCTGCTCGCAGGCGCGCTCGCCGCATACCGGGGTATCTAGGAACGCCGGTGCAGCCCCATTAGGCCGATCCGACGGGTTCGTTCCACGCCACGCCGGCCCGGCTAGTGTGACGAGGTCCGTCCCCCACACGGTGATCACCGCCGATACCCGGAGCTGCATGTGACCAGCCGGCCCACAGACGACAACGCTGTCCCTGCGCCGGAGCCAGACGCGCTCAGCGCGCTCTACGCTCGGCATTCGCCCGACCTGCAGGACGCTTCGGGGGCGCCGGCACCGTCGTTGCGTGCCGCTGCGGAAGCGCACCTGCGCCTCGCGGCCAGCCGACCGCAAGGTGAGCCGCTGATCCGGGTGCGCGACGCCGCTGGCGACATCGAATCGGAAGGGCCGAGCGGGCCCGTCGTCGAGATCGTCACCGACGACATGCCTTTCCTGGTCGGCTCCGTCCTGCTGATCATCGGGAAGCTCGGTGGGGAGGCCCTGCGGGTCATCCACCCCATCGTGGTCGTGCGCCGCACCCCCGAGGGTGCGCTGACGGAGGTGCTCACCGATGCCGACCCGGCCGAGCCGCCGCACGATGCGATCGTCGAGTCGTGGATCCACCTGGACCTCGCCCCGCTGACGACGCCCAACATCGAGCTGGAGAAAGCTCTCGCGCACGTGCTGCGCGACGTGCGTGAGGTCGTGCAGGATTCGGCTCCGATGGAGCGGGCCGCCCGCCAGCTGGCCGACCGGCTTCCGGCGCTGCCGTCGACTGCCCGCGGCACCCAGCCCGGTGAGGTCGCGAAGCTGCTGCGCTGGCTCGCCGACGGCCACTTCACGTTCATCGGGTACCGCCGCTACACGATCGACCCGAACCAGCCGGAGAAGCTGACGTCGGTGCCGGGATCGGGCCTGGGTGTGCTGCGCGACGACTCCTACACGGGTGCCGAGTTCGCGCCGCGGGTCGACGCGATCGAGCGCTCGCAGGACATGCTGGTGATCACCAGGGCGAACGCCCCGAGCCCGCTGAAACCCGTGCACCCGTACTACCTGGCGATCACCACCGTCGACGGTGCCGGCCGTCCGAACGGCGAGGAGCGGTTCCTCGGCACGCTGACGGTGCCGGCGCTGTACGAGAGCGTGCTCGACATCCCGGTGGTGGAGCGCAGGGTGCGCGGCGCGATCCACAAGGCCGGATTCCCGCTGGAGTCGTACTCGGGCCAGCAGATGCTCGAGGTGATCTCCGGGCTGCCCCGCGAGGAGCTGTTCAGCGCCACCGGGCAGCGCCTGCACGACACCGCCGTCGGAGTGCTCGCGGTGGCCGGGCGCCGTGCGGTGCGGCTGTTCCTGCGGCCCGACCCGTACAAGCGGTTCATCAGCTGCCTCGTTTACCTGCCGCGCGACCGGTACACGACGTCGTCGCGCCTCGCGATGGCCGACCTGCTGCAGAGCCGGCTGGGCGGGTGGTCGGTCGACCACACCGCGCGGGTGTCGGAGTCGCGGCTCGCGCTCGTGCACTTCACCGTGCACACGGAGAAGGACGCCGCCGGGTTCGGCGACGTCGACGTGATCGCGTTGCAGGACGAGCTGACGGAGGCCGTCCGCACGTGGGACGACCGGCTGCTCTCGGCGCCGGGCGGCGCGGCGGTGGCGACGCAGCTGCCGCGGATCCCGGAGACCTACAAGGCCGCGGTCGGGCCGAACAAGGCGGCCGAGGACCTCGCGCGGATCGCGGAGCTGCGCGAGCCGGGTGACTTCCGGGTGCGGCTGCACGCCACCGGCGAGGGTGACAAGGACCGCCGGTTCACCTTCTACCTGGCGGGCGGGCCGGCGACGCTGACGGCGGTGCTCCCGCTGCTGCAGCAGCTCGGTGTCGACGTGCTCGACGAGCGCCCGTTCGAGTTCGCGCGGGCCGACGGCCTGCCCGTGTACATGTACGACTTCGGGATCCGGCTCGACGACGCGACGCGCAGCGCCGTCGAGGGGCGTCCCGAGGCAGAGGTGGAGCGCGGCTTCTGCTCGGCCTTCAGCGCCGCTTGGCGCGGCGACGCGGAGACCGATCGGTTCTCGGCGCTGGTGCTGCGCGCCGACCTGCCGTGGCGCGAGGTGGCAGTGCTGCGCGCCTACGCACGGTATGCGCGCCAGCTGGGCAGCCCCTACGGGGCGCAGTACATGGCCGACACGCTGCTGGCACAGCCGGCGGTGGCACGCGGGCTGGCGAAGCTGTTCACCGCCCGGTTCGACCCCGCACTCGGCGACGACCGGGCAGCGGCCGTCGAGGCGGCGCTCGCCGAGGTCGGTGGCCTGATCGACTCGGTGACCGGGCTGGACGCCGACCGGATCCTGCGCGGCTACCTAGGGATGATCACCGCGACGCTGCGGACGAACTTCTTCCGCGAGCGCCCGTTCATCTCCTTCAAGATCGACCCGTCCGGTGTGCCGGACATGCCCGCCCCGCGCCCGAAGTTCGAGATCTTCGTGTACTCGCCGCGGGTGGAGGGTGTGCACCTGCGGTTCGGCGCGGTCGCACGAGGCGGTCTGCGCTGGTCGGACCGCCCGCAGGACTACCGCACGGAGATCCTCGGCCTCGTCAAGGCGCAGGCGGTGAAGAACGCGGTGATCGTCCCGGTCGGCGCGAAGGGCGGGTTCTACGTCCGCAACGCCGCCGCGGGGCCCGAGGAGGTCGAGGCCTGCTACCGGATGTTCATCTCGGGGCTGCTCGACGTCACTGACAACCTCGTGACGCACCAGGACGGCACCACCGAGACCGTGCCGCCGCCGGACGTCGTGCGCCACGACGGCGACGACTCGTACCTGGTCGTGGCCGCGGACAAGGGCACGGCGAAGTTCTCCGACACGGCGAACGAGGTCGCGGCGTCCTACGGGTTCTGGCTCGGCGACGCCTTCGCGTCGGGCGGTTCGGTCGGCTACGACCACAAGGCGATGGGCATCACGGCGAAGGGCGCGTGGGAGAGCGTCAAGCGGCACTTCCGCGAGCTGGGTGTCGACACGCAGTCCGAGGAGTTCACGGTCGTCGGTGTCGGCGACATGAGCGGCGACGTGTTCGGCAACGGCATGCTGCTCTCGCGGCACATCCGGCTGCTCGCCGCGTTCGACCACCGGCATGTGTTCGTCGACCCGAACCCCGACGCCGCGCGCTCCTACGCCGAGCGGGAGCGCATGTTCGCGTTGCCGCGGTCGTCCTGGGACGACTACGACCGCTCGGTGATCAGTGAGGGTGGCGGGGTGTGGCCGCGCACGGCCAAGTCGGTGCCGATCGGGCCGGAGATCCGCTCGGCGCTCGGCCTCGCCGACGACGTCGTGAAGCTGAGCCCGCCCGATCTGATCGCGGCGATCCTGCGTGCGCCCGCCGACCTGCTGTGGAACGGCGGGATCGGCACCTACGTGAAGGCGAAGGAGGAGTCGCACGCCGACGCCGGCGACAAGGCGAACGACGCCGTGCGGGCCAACGGCTCCGAGCTGCGGGTCAAGGTGGTCGGCGAAGGTGGCAACCTCGGGTTGACGCAGCGGGGCCGGATCGAGTTCGCCCGCAACGGCGGCAAGATCAATACTGACGCGATCGACAACTCGGCGGGCGTCGACTGCTCCGATCACGAGGTCAACATCAAGATCCTGCTCGATCGGCTGGTGACCGCCGGCGAGCTGGACAAGGACGTCCGCAAGGCCGTGCTCGTCGAGATGACCGACGAGGTCGGCGAGCTGGTGCTGGCCGACAACCGCGACCAGAACCTCGTGCTCGGTGTCGGCCGGGCGCACGCTGCGGCGATGGTGAGCGTGCACGGCCGGCTCACGTCCGACCTGGAGAACCGGCACGGCCTCGACCGCGAGCTGGAGGTCCTGCCCGACGATGCCGGCTTCGCGGCGTTGGAGGCGGCCGGAGCCGGCCTGACCAGCCCCGAGCTGAGCACGTTGCTCGCGCACACGAAGCTGGATCTGACCGCGCGGCTGCTGGCGACGGAGCTGCCGGACGCCCCGGCGTTCGCGGAGCGGCTGCCGGAGTACTTCCCGCGCCCCATGCGCGAGCGCTTTTCCACGGCGATCGGCAAGCACCCGCTGCGCCGCGAGATCGTCACGACGATGCTGGTCAACGAGATGATCGACGGCGCCGGCATGTCGTACGTCTTCCGGCTCGGCGAGGAGCTCTCGGCCACGCCGACCGACGCCGTGCGGGCGTACGCGGTGACGACGGCGGTGTTCGACCTGCCGGCGCTGTGGAACGAGCTGCGCCAGCCGAGCATCCCGACCGGTGTGTCCGACGAGATCATGTTGGAGACGCGGCGGCTGCTCGACAGGGTCTCGCGCTGGTTCCTGACGAACCGGCCGCAGCCGCTCGCGGTGGCCGCGACCACATCGCGATTCGCGGAGGCGGTTCGCGAGCTGCGCGCACAGCTGCCGAAGCTGCTGCGCGGGCGCGAGCTGGCGTTCGTCGAGATGAAGGCGGCCGAGCTGCGGGCGGCGGGCATCGAGCCCGACTGCGCGATGCGGTCGGCGGCGTTGATCTACGGGTACGGCCTGCTGGACGTCGTCGAGCTGACCGAGCTGTCCGAGCGCGACCGCGAGCCGCGCGACCCCATGGAGGTGGCCGCGCTCTACTACGGCATCTCCGAGCACCTCGGCATCGATATCGCTCTGACCTCGGTGAGCGCGCTGGAGCGTGGCGACCGGTGGCACGCGTTGGCGAGGCTGGCGCTGCGCGACGACCTGTACGGGTCGTTGCGGGCGATCACGCTCGACGCGTTGCGGGAAGCGGCGCCGGGCACGTCGGTCGAGTCGGCGATTGCGCAGTGGGAGAAGGCCAACGCGTTGCGGCTTGTGCGCGCGCGGGCGGCGCTGCAGGAGGTCGGCTCCGCAGGTCAGATGGACCTCGCAACGCTGTCCGTGGTGTCGCGGCAGCTGCGTGGATTGGCGCGCTGAGTGGCCCGCTTCGTCACGCAGGTGCCGCTGCGCTGGACCGACCAGGACCCGTACCAGCACGTGAACCATGCCCGCGCGGTGACGCTGCTGGAGGAGGCGCGGATCACGCTCTTCTTCGACACCGCCACCGCGATGGGCATCGGCGGCTTTGCGGGCGGTCTGCTCGTCGCGGGGCTGAACGTCGTGTACCGCAAGCAGATCTCCTACCGCGCCGAGCCGCTGCGTGTGGCGATGTGGATCGACGAGCTACGCGCCGCGTCGTTCCGGATCCACTACGCGCTGCACGACGGGCCTGACGTGGACGACCCGGTTGCAGTCGACGCGTGGACGCGGATGGCGACGTTCGACCTGCAGGCGCAGCGGCCGCGCCGGCTCACCGCGGAGGAACGGGTGTTCCTCGGCAAATGGGAGGACGCATGAGCGACGTTCGCGAGCGAATCGTCGGTGCCGCATGAGCTCGCTCACCGTGCCCGACTCGGCGGAGCGCAACGACCTCGGCTCGTTCATCGCGCGGGTCGTGCGGCTCGACCAGATGGCCACCGCCCGCCTGCAAGGCGTTGACGGTCGGGTCGTGGTGTGGGCGTCCACGCCCTTCGACGTGCTGGCCACCCGGTCGGTGCACGGCACCGTCGAACCCGCCGACGTCACCGTGCCGGCCGCGGCGCTGCTCACGGCGCTCACCGTCGAACGGGCCCAGACCGTCGACCCCGGCGCGGGTGGGCTCTGGCAGGGCGAGCTGCCCCCGCCGGCCGGCTGGTCGACCGTCGACGAGGTGCCGGCTGCCGAGGTGGAAGGCCTCACCGAGCGCGGGCTGGCGGTGGCGCGGGAGAACGCCGGGCCGCTGGGCCCGCCGGCGTCGCTGCTCGACCAGACCGTGCTGACCGTCCAGGGCGGCGCCGGCCCGGCGGTCCGGGTGCCGTTGCGCTGCCTGTTCGCGCTCTCCGGGATGGGCTTCGTCGGCGACGAAGGCGGCGCGGTGCGGGTTTCCGCGACGGGATCGTGGCTGCGCCTCGACGCCCGTTACGGCGCCGTGGTGCGGCGCAGGCTCACCGCGCTACCGCTGCTCGTCGGCTGAGTTCGCTCCGGTCGGGCGGTCGGCCGCTCAGGCGAGCCAGGCCGCGGTGTCGGGCGGCAACATGCCGTTGACCAGCGGACCGGAGCTGAGCAGCACCTCACCCGGCGGGAGCGGCACGGACGCCTTCGACGTGTTCAGCGCGCACACGAGCGTGGAGCCGGCCCGCCGGAAGGCGAGACAGCCGTCGGGCGCGCCGAACCACTCCAGCTCGGAGCCGCCCTTGAACCCGGGGTGGTTGCGGCGCAGCTCGATCGCGCGCCGGTAGAGCGACAGCGTCGACGCCGTGTCCTCCAGCTGCGCGGCCGCGGTGAGCGCGCCGTACTCCGGCGGCATCGGCAGCCACGGCACCCCGGTGGTGAAGCCGTAGCCGGGTTGGCCGCCGTCCCACGGGATCGGGACGCGGTTGGCGTCGCGGCCACGCTCCTTGTGCCCGGAGCGCTCCCACACCGGGTCCTGCAGCGCCTCGTCGGGCAGGTCGACGTCGGGCAGCCCGAGCTCGTCGCCGGTGTAGACGTAGACGGTGCCGGGCAGCGCCAGCAGCACCAACGCCATCGCGCGGGCCCGCGCGCCGCCGGCGGCGCCGCCGCCGTAGCGGCTGGCCGGCCGGGACATGTCGTGGTTGGCGAGCGTCCAGGTCGGGACGGTGCTCGTGGTGGCGACGGCGGCGAGGGTGCGTTCGATGGCTTCCCGGACGGCGGCGGCGTCGAACGGCGCCTTCGCCAGCCGGACGTCGACACCGAGGTGCAACTCGTCGTCGCGCAGGTACTCGGCGAACCGGTTGTCGTCGGCCACCCGCAGCTCCCCGACGGTCATGCGGCCGGGGTAGGCGTCGAGCACGGACCGGATCTTGCGGTGGATCTCGTGGACGCCGGCGTGGTTGAACCGCGGGTCGGCGCGGTCGCCACCGGCGTCGGCGAGCAGCTTGCTGGGCGGGTAGAGCGCGTTGGGCAGGCCCTCGGGCTTGCTCATGCCGTGCGCGACGTCGAGGCGGAACCCGTCGACGCCGCGATCGAGCCAGAACCGCATCGTCTTCTCGAGATCGGCCCAGACCTCGGGGTTCGACCAGTTCAGGTCGGGCTGGTCGGGCGAGAAGAGATGCAGGTACCACTCGCCTTGCCCGCCGTCGGGGTCGGCGACCCTGGTCCACGCCGAGCCGCCGAAGACGCTCTGCCAGTTGTTGGGCGGGTCGTCACCGGTGGCGCCGCGGCCGGGTTTGAAGTGGTAGCGGGCCCGCTCGGGGCTGCCCGGCGCGGAGTCGAGCGCGGCGCGGAACCACTCGTGCTCCGACGACGTGTGGTTGGGCACGAGGTCGACGGTGATCCGCAACGTGTGCTCGTGCGCGGCCTCGACGAGCGCGTCGAACGCGTCGAGGTCGCCGAAGACCGGGTCGACACCACGCGGGTCGGCGACGTCGTAGCCGTGGTCGGCCATGGGCGAGGTGTAGAAGGGCGTCAGCCAGAGCGTGTCGACGCCGAGCAGCTCGAGATATCCCAGGCGCGAACGGATGCCGCCGAGGTCACCGACGCCGTCTCCGTCGCCGTCGGCGAAGCTGCGGACGTAGATCTGGTAGACCACGGCCTCCTGCCACCACTGCACGGCCCGAATCTTGCCAAACCTTCGGCCGAATGGCGGCAGCGCAAACGGGTCAGAAGTGCGAGTTGACCATACTGGCCGCTGCGTATTCCATGTAGGACCACAGTTGGGCGCGGTGCGCGTCGTCCAGATCGGCCTCGTCGACGGCGATGCGCATGCACTTCAACCAGGCATCCCGCTCGATCGGACCGATCGTGAACGGCGCGTGGCGCATCCGCAGCCGCGGGTGTCCGCGCTGGTCGGAGTAGGTGCGCGGGCCGCCCCAGTACTGTTCGAGGAACATCCGCAGCCGGATCTCGGCGGGGCCGAGGTCCTCCTCCGGGTAGAGCGGGCGCAGGACGTCGTCGCGGGCGACCTCCTCGTAGAAGCGGGCGACGATCTTCTCGAAGACGGGCGCGCCGCCCACCTCGGCGTAGAAGTTCTGCGGGTCGGTCACGTCTCCATCATCCCCGTTCGCTCACGAGATGGCGGGCCGGCCCGCGTTGGATGTGGGGAACACGGAGGGGCGGGGGACGTCGGCGTCGTCGAACGCGTCGGCGATCGCGGCGTTGAGCGCACGCTGCACGGCGAACTGCTGGCCCGGTTTGACCTTCACGGTGAGCCGCAACGTGACGCCTTCGGGACCGACCCGTTCGACGCCGAGCACCTCCAGGTCGTTGAGGACGACGTCGGCGAGGTCCTTCTCGGCGAGCCGATCCGCGGCCACCTGCCCGGCGAGCGCGGAGGCGGTGGCGATGTCGGCGGTGTGCGCGACGGGCAGGTCGATCACGGCGACGGCGTAGCCCTGGCTCTTGTTGCCGACCCGCAGTATCTCGCCGTTGCGCACGTACCAGACGGTGCCGTTGACATCGCGCAAGGTGGTGATGCGCAGGCCGACGGCCTCGACGACGCCGCTGGCCTCACCGAGGTCGACGATGTCGCCGACGCCGTACTGGTCTTCGAGCAGCATGAACATGCCGGAGAGGAAGTCGCGTACGAGGTTCTGCGCGCCGAAGCCGACGGCCACCCCGACGATGCCCGCGGAGGCGAGGATCGGGCCGAGGTTCACCCCGAACTCGGCCAACACCATGATCGACGCGATGACCAGCACAACCGCGGAGCTGATCGAGCGCAGCACCGAGCCGATCGTCCGGGCCCGTTGGACGTTGCGGGCGTCGCGGGGGGAGTCGGGGTCGCCCCGACGCAGCCGCGGAGCCCGCCCGACGATCCGGGTGACGCGCGAGCTGGTGGCGCCGTCGACGATCCGGTTGATCACGCGGTGCACGAGGTGCCGCGCGATGAGCGCGAGCACGACGATGAGCAGGATGGACAGCGACGTCGACACGATCGCGTCGGCCGAATTGGCGATCATGTCGTTGCTGGTCCACTGGTAGAACGTGGCGCACCAGGTCCCAGCCTGGTCGGCGCATGCCGGCCGGCCGAGGAACAGTGCCGGTTGCAGGAGTTCCTGCGTCACATCAGCTCCAATCCGGTGTGTGCGGCCAGGAACGCGAGCTGGTCGACGGCGAGCGCGACGGTGCGCGAGACCGAGCGGGCACCGTGCCCGACATCGGTCTCCCTGCGCAGCAGCACCGGGCGCGACCCGACGTCACCGGCGGTGGCGTGCTGCAGAGCCGCGCACATCTTGCGCGCGTGCAGCGGGTCGACCCGGGTGTCGGACTCGAACACCGTGAACAGCACCGCCGGGTAGACGGTTCCTGGTTCGACGTGGTGGTAAGGGGAGTAGGAGAGCAGCCACTGCAGTTCGGTGGGGTCGGCGGCGGTGCCGTACTCGTCGTTCCAGGTGCGCCCCAGCGAGAACTCCTCGTAGCGCACCATGTCCAGCAGCGGCGCTGAGCAAACGACGGCCCGGTACAGCTCGGGGCGCTGGGTGAGCGCCGCGCCGACGAGCAGGCCGCCGTTGGACCCGCCCATGATCGCCAGCCGGTCGGGTGTCGTGGTCCCGGCGGCGACGAGTGCCTCGCAGGCGGCATGCATGTCGTTGAACACGTTCTGCTTGTTGCCGCGGTTCCCGGCGAGGTGCCACTGCTCGCCCTCCTCGTTGCCGCCGCGCAGCGACACAACCGCGTAGGCGCCGCCGGTGGCGACCCACGCGAGGGCCGAGGACGTGTAGGCGGGCTCGCGGCTGAGCCCGAAACCGCCGTAGCCCGTGACGATCATCGGGTGCGGGCCTTCACACTCGGGGCTCAGCACGAACATGCGGACGGTGGTGCCGTCGGTGGAGGTGAACTCCCGCTGCTCGCTGCGGATCGACGGCACCGGGGCGGCACCGGGCGCGGCGGCCTCCAGGACGGTCGTGCCGGCCTCGAAGCGGTGCACCTGCGGCGGGGTGACGAAGTCGGTCCAGCCGATCCACAGCTTGCCGGCTTCCGCGGGCGTGTCGCGGTCGGCGACCGAGAGACCGGTCAGCGAGCCGTAACCGGGCAGCGGGACGGTGCCGCGCGGCGTGCCGTCGACGGCGTGCAGTGCGAGCTCCGCGACGGCGTGGCGGCTGCGGGCGAGCACGAGCAGCGACTCGCCGTCGGCGGTCGCCGGGTCCATCCGCCGCACTCCGTTGAGCACGGAACCGGGGTCCTCGGCGATGAGCTCGCGCCAGCTGTCCCGGCCGGGGGTGCGCGGGTCGGTGACGACGAGCCGCCACCGCGGCGCGTCGGCGGTCGTGCGGAGGTAGAGCAGGCCGTCGCGGTGGTCGACCCAGGCGGAGACCTGCACGTCGTCGTCCTGCGTGAGGACGGGGACGAGCGCCGGGTGCTCGTCGGCCTCGAGGTCGGCTATCCAGAGGCTGTCGCGGCGGGCCGTCCCGACGGTCCCGTTGACCAGCAGCCAGCGCCCGTCGCGGGACACCTGCACGCCGTAGTAGGTGTGGTCGGTGTAGAGCGCGGGGCCTTCGACCAGCACGTCCTGGGCGGTCGGGGTGCCGATGCGGTGCAGCCACACCCTGCGGTGGAACGCCTGCTCCTCGGCCGGCGCCTCGGACTCGTCGACCATCCGCACGAAGTAGAACGCCTCGCCGCCCGGGAGCCACGAGACGGCCGAGTAGCGGCAGCGGTCGATGGGTGTCTCGACGTCCTCGCCCGTCCCGACGTCGAGGACGTGCAGCACGGACATCTCGTTGCCGCCGACGGAGAGCTGGTAGGCGATTTGCCGACCCTCCAGGTCGGGCACCCATCCGTCGAGCGTGGTGAGCCCGTCGGGGTCGATCCGCGCGGGGTCGATGAGGGCCCGCTCGCTGCCGTCGGGCTCGCGGACGTAGAGCACGGAGTGCTCGTGGCCGGGATCACGTCGGGTGGAGAAGCGCCTCCCGGCGCGCCAGAGCGGGGCCGACACCGAACCTGCGGAGAGCAGATCACGCAGTGCCGCGGCGAGCCGTTCGCGTCCGGGAAGGGTGTCGAGGCGACGCTGTGCGAGCTCGTCCTGAGCCGCTGACCAGGCCCGGGTGCGGTTGTCGTCGGGGTCTTCCAGCCAGCGGTACGGATCGGCGACGCGGTGGCCGTGCAGTTCTTCGACGAGATCGAGTCGAACGGCCTCGGGGTAGGGGTCGATCGCAATCTCGGTCACGCGAGCCGAGACTACGTCACCCATAGGTGGCATCCTGATCTGGGCAATGCTGTTCGCAACAGGAAGGCCACTTGTGGAGTTGCCGCCGCTCGTGCTCGACCGCGACGACGAGCGACCGCTTGCGGTGCAGCTCGCGGACGCGTTCCGCGCCGCTGCCGCGAACGGGACGTTCCGGGCGGGCGACCGGCTGCCGTCGACCCGAGGGCTCGCCGCGACGCTGGGTGTGAGCCGGACGGTCACCGCAGCCGCGTACGACCAGCTGCTCGCCGAGGGCTGGCTCGCTGCACGCCGTGGCGCGGGCACGTTCATCGTCGGGCTCCCGGACGGCGCCCGCACCGCGGGTCGGCCTGCCCTGCTCGCGACGGAGGGTGCGGCCGGTGTGGGGTTGATCGATCTGACCGCCGGATCGCCGTGCGTCGAGGTGCTGGACCGTGCGGCCTGGCGGCGGGCGTGGCGGGCCGCGGCCGACACCGCGCCGGCGACAGCGCCCGAGCGGTGGGGGCAACCTGCGTTCCGCGCGGCGGTCGTCGAGCACCTGCTGCGGCACCGTGGACTGCCGGCGGATCCCGCCGAGGTGCTCGCCACGGCCGGCAGCACTGCGGCGGTCGCGGAGATCGCCCGCACGTTGCCTGCGGGTTCGCGGGTGGCCGTCGAGGAGCCGGGGTACCAGCTCGCCGTCAACACCCTGCGAGCTGCTGGGCACGAGGTGCTGCCCGTCGCCGTCGACGCGTCGGGGCTGGTCGTCGACGCCTTGCCGCGCGGGCTCGCGGCCGTGTACTGCACGCCGGCGCACCAGTACCCGCTCGGTGTGCGGATGTCGGCGGCGCGCAGGGTGGCGCTGGTCGAGAAGGCGCGGGCGGAGGGGTTCCTCGTCGTCGAGGACGACTACGACGGCGAGCTGCGCTACGACGTAGCCCCGTTGCCGTTGCTCGCCGCGCTCGGCCCGGACGTCGTGGCGCACCTGGGGACTGCCAGCAAGCTGCTGACCCCGACGCTCGGCGCGGGCTGGCTGGTCGCGCCGGCCGCGCTGCGGGCGGCCGTGGTCGACATGCGCGAGCGGACCGGTTCGCAGCCCGCACCCGCCGGCCAACGGGTGCTGGCCGCCCTGGCCGCGCACGGCGACCTGGCCCGCCACCTGCGCAGGCTCCGTCGTGAGCTGGCCGTGCGGCGCGCGGTGACCGTCGAGGCTGCGGGCTCGGCCGGCCACGAGGTGCTCGGCGACGCGGCGGGCGCACACGTGGTCGTCCCGCTGCGGGACGCGCAGGCCGAACGCGATGTCGTCGGCGCGGCCGCTGCGGCCGGGGTGAAGGTCGACGGGCTCGCCCGGCACCACACGGGCCCGCAGCGCGTCTGTGGGATCGTGATCGGCTTCGCGGTGCTGCCGCGCCCGGTGCTGGACGAGGCCCTCGCGCTGCTCGCCGTTGTGCTGAAGGGGACCAGCGCGTAGCGGAGGCGTGCGTCGAATCGGGGGGACTCGCCCGCTGAAACGTGGGACTCGCCCGCCGGGACGTGGGACTCGCCCGCCGGGACGTGGAACTCGCCGTGCCGGAGGTGTCGACTCACCGCTCTGAAAGTGTCGACTCACCGCTCTGGAGCGCGCGACTCGCCTACTCCAGCGCCGCGGCTATGCGGCGCACGCCTTCGGTGATGCGGTCGGGGGTGCTGGCTGCGTAGCCGACCACCAGGCCGGCCGGGCCGGGGCGCGTGCGGTGCCACGCGAGCGGGTGCACCAGCACGCCCAGTTCCCGCGCGCGGTCGACCAGTGCCACGTCGTCGGTGACGTCGGGCAGCACGACCATCAGGTGCAGGCCGGCGGCCACCCCGTGGACGGTTGCGGTGGGCAGGTGGCGATCCAGCGCGGCGAGCAGGGCGTCGCGCCGCTCGCGGTGGCGGGCGCGCACGAGGCGCAGGTGGCGCTCGAAAGCACCGGTCGTGATCATCCGTGCGAGGGTGAGCTGTCCGAGGGCCGGGCTGGTCATGTCCGACCAGCGCTTGCGCTCGATGATCTCGGCCCGGAGAGCCGCTGGGGCGATCATCCAGCCGATGCGCAGCGCGGGCGCGAGCGTCTTCGAGACGGTCCCGAAGTGGACGACGTGGTCGGGCGCCATCGGCTGCAGGGCGGCTACGGGCGGGCGGTCGTAGCGGTGCTCGGCGTCGTAGTCGTCCTCGACGACGAGGCCGCCGTCCCTCGCCCACTGCACGAGCGCCCTCCGGCGAGCCGCGCCGAGCACCACGCCGGTGGGGTACTGGTGGGCCGGGGTGACGACGACGTGCGCGGCGCCGGTCGCGCGCAGCGCATCGACATCGATGCCGTCGTCGTCGACGGGGACCGGCACCACCTCGTGGCCCCAATGGCGCACCTGGTCGCGGGTGCCCGCCGAGCCGGGGTCCTCGAACGCGACGGTCCGCGTGCCGGCCTCGTACAGGGTCTGCATGAGCAGCGAGAGGCCTTGCGCGACACCGTTGACGATGACGATCTCAGCGGGGTCCGCGCGGATCCCGCGCGTCCGGCTCAGCCATGCGCTGAGCGCCTCGCGCAACGCCACGGTGCCGCGCGGGTCGCCGTAACCCAGTTCCGCGGCCGGGAGCGCGGCGAGCACCTCGCGTTCGGCGCGCAGCCACGCCTGCCGGGGGAACGAGGAGAGGTCGGGCAGGCCCGGCGACAGGTCCAGCCCGCCCGTTGCGGGCGCGGGCGCCGTCGGCTCCTTGTCCCGGACGGCGACCGTGGCCGAGACGGACGTCCCACCGCCGCGCCTGCCCGAGAGGAGGCCTTCGTCGGTGAGCCGGCGGTAGGCCTCGACGACGACCCCGCGCGAGACGCCCAGCTGCTCGGCGAGCGCCCTCGACGCCGGGAGCTTCGCGCCGATCGCAAGCCGGCCGTCGGCGACACCCGTGCGCAGCGCGGATGTGAGCCAGTCGGCCAGCCCGTGGTGGGGCGCCGCTGACGCGTCGAGCTGCAGGAAGTCGGTTCCCGGCAACTTGGCCCACTTCCTCTCCGATGACTTGGCTCTGTCCGTAGAACCAAATACGACAGAGCCTACGTTGTGTGAGCACTTCCGTGATCTCCAGAACCTCCGTCCGCTCCGGCGCGCTGCTGGCCGTGGTCGGCATGACCTGCGTCGGTGGCAGCGTTGCGGTCTCGCAGACCGTCGTCGACGCCCCGCTGTTCACCCTCCAGGCCGTCCGGTACGCGATCGCCGCCGTGCTGCTGCTGGTGATCGGCCTGGTGAGCCGCCGACACCTCCCGATGCCGCGTGGACGTGAGTGGTTGTGGCTGGCCGGAGTGGCGGGGACCGGGTTGGTGCTCTTCAACGTGGCCGTGGTGCGCGGTGTCGAGCACGCCGAGCCGGCCGTGATCGGCGTGGCGGTGGCGTCGGTGCCGCTGGTGCTCGCGGTGGTGGGCCCGCTGGCCGCGCGCAGACGGCCGGCTCCGGCCGTGGTCGTCGGGGCCGGGGTGGTGACGGTCGGCGCGGTGCTCGTGCAGGGCGGCGGGCAGACCGATGCGGCGGGCATCGCCTGGGCGTTGCTGGTGCTGGCGACGGAGGCGGCGTTCACGCTGCTCGCCGTGCCGGTGCTGGGGCGGCTCGGGCCCTGGGCGGTGTCGCTGCACGCGGTGTGGATCGCGACGGTCGGGCTGGCGGTGCTCGGTGTCGTCGTCGAAGGCCCGGCCGCGGTCGGGCAGCTCGCCCTGGGCGACGTCCTCGCGGCCCTGTACCTCGCGGTGATCGTCACGGCCCTCGCGTTCGTGCTCTGGTACAGCGCGGTCGGGCGGCTGGGTGCCGGGCGGGCCGGCTTGTTCACCGGCGTGGTGCCGATCGCGGCCGCGGCCGGCGGGGTGCTGCTGGGTGGCGCGGTGCCGGCGCCGATGGTCTGGGTGGGGACGGCGGTAGTGGTCGCCGGGCTGGTAGTCGGGTTCGGCGGGGGTGGAGCGGACGTGGCACGACGCCGGTCGCGGGGAGGGCAGGAAAGCCACGTTCAGGCCCTCTGAGGGCAGGAAAGTGGCTTTCCTGCCCTCGCGCGGCAGCGCTGGCCCCGACCCGACCGGCGACGGTTCAGCCTTCGTCGGTGATGGTCGCCTCGATCTTGCGCCGCAGGCTTTCGCCGGGCGCCAGGGCCAGCCGGGTGTCCCACGCGAACGCGGTTCCGACACCGGGGTACCCGGCGGCCCGGACGAACCACGGGTCGCCGTCGGCGGATCGCAGCACGAGCGTGAACCGGGGCGTCCGCAGCGCGATCCACGGCGTCACGGCACCGTTGAGCGCGTCCTCGCCGGCGAGGCCCGGCCCGGTGACCTCCGGCGTGCCCGGCGGCAGGCGCCAGAAGAAGCCGCCGTAGCCCGCGCCCGACCGCCCGGCCGTTCCCGGGCTGCCCAGCGTGATCGTGCGGTCGGTGCTGTTGCGCAACTCGCTGGTCTGCGTCAGCGTCCACCCGCCCGGGGACGGGGCCGCGGCGATCCGGCGGTGCTCCACCAGGACGGTCTCACCGGTGTGGCCGACCCAGCCGAGCTCGTGCTCCAGATGGGACGGGCTGCGGTCGGTCCAGCTCCGGTGCTCGATCCGGCCATGGTCGCCCCGGTACTGATAGCCGTCGGGGGAGCGGTAGGTGCCGCCGCCCCAGAAGTTGGTGCCGTCCACGTCGGCGACCGCGACGGAGAACCCCAGGTGCCAGCGGTGGTCAGCGGGCGCGAAGTCGGTCACGGCCACCCCGCCGAGCGTCCGGACCGGGTGCAGGTGCGGCCGCGGGCCCCAGGTCGGGTCGATGCCGGTGGTGTCGGTGCGGTAGCGGGCCACCTCGCGCCCGCCGATCTCGAGCACGTGCTCGTCGGTCATCGGGGAACCTCCTGGTCGGCGGGCCACGGCGCAGGCAGCTCCGAGAAGAGCGCCAGCCGTTCCGCGCACTCCCGGACGATCTCGTCAACGCCCTCGACGACCGGTCGGCCGCCGTCGGTCGTCAGTGCCGACGCCGGCACCGGGCGGGCCGGACCATCGATCCGCACGGCCTCCAGCACCTGCATGAACGGCCTGCTCGCCGAAAGCGGCGAGACCAGCGGGATGCTCGGGTCGGCGAGGTGGTCGAGCAGGTTCTCCAGCAGGTCGGTGCGGCCGGCCGGCGCGGCGACGGCACCAGCGGACGTGTGCCCCGTGAGCCGGTCGGCGGTGTAGCCGAGCTCCAGGCGGCCGTGCTCGCCGTGCACCACGAGCACCGGGTCACGCGCGGTGCGCGCGCACAGCGTCACCGCGATGACAACCGGCACGCCGGCGACGGTGATCCTGGCCGCCGCGGTGTCGTCGCCTTCCGGTGACATCGCCCGGTAGCGCTCCAGTTCGACGCCCAGCTCGACGTCGTCGGGGGTGCCGAGCACCCGCAGCGCCGCGGCGACGGCGTGCGCGTAGGCGTTGGTGAGGGCGCCGTCGGTGACGGGCGTGTCGCCGAGCCGCATCCGGCCCGCCCACGGGGCACGCTCGAAGTACGAGACCTCCCGCACCCACGCCCCGTGCACGCCGACACCGCGGATGCGACCGAGCTCGCCGCGGGCGATCAGGCCGGCGGCGTGGTCGAGCGCCGCCGAGCCGAAGGCCTGGAACCCGACCTGGCAGACGCGGCCGGCCAGCTCGACCTGTGCGGCGAGCGTGTCGAACCCGGCGAGCGTCGCGGTCGGTGGCTTCTCCAGGAACAGGTGCGACCCCGCGGCGAGCGCCTGCTCGGCCAGGGGGAGGTGGGTGTGGATGGGCGTCGAGACGATGGTGACGTCGGGCCGGGTCGCGGTCAGCACGGTTGCGGCGTCCTGGCCGATGACAACGCCGGCCCCGCCCGCTGTGGCACGCACGGCGTCGATCGAGGCGGCGTCCGGTGGGCGCTCGTCGACGAGCGCCGCGATGGCGATCCGGCCTTCACCGGCGATCCGGACCAGCCTGTCGAGGTGGACCCTTCCGAACCCGTGCACGCCGACCAGCGCGACCCGCGGCGGTGCGCCCATGCCTGCCCTCCTAGCCATCGACTGAAAACGTTTGCAGTCGAGTACGTCCGCAACGACCTGCGGGTTGGAGTTCAATCATGCAAATTCATGAAAAGGTTGGCAAGACGGGTTGACGCCGCACCGGAGCTTTGACGTAATGAGCGTCTCATCGGCATGTTCGCGCTAACACCCCGCCCTCGCGAGGCCGTCCCGGATCGAAGGAGCTCCCATGGCCAGGTTCGTCAGGCGCACGGCGAGGACGCCAGTGGTGGTCGCGCTCGCCGCGGTCGCGTCGGTGGTGCTCGCTGCCTGTGGAGGCGGTGCGTCCGGGCAGCAGGACGCCGGCGGAGCGCCGGTGACGGACCGGCCGGTGCAGCTCTCGGTCGCGTGGTGGGGCGGCCCGGCGCGGGCCGAGCTCACCCAGAAGACGCTCGACGCCTACACGAAGAAGCACCCGAACGTCACGTTCACGACGCAGTGGCAGGGTTACTCCGGCTACTACGACAAGATCAATACATCGGCGGCGGGCCGGAACGCACCCGACATCATCCAGATCGACAACCGGGTGCTGCGCGAGTACGCGAACAAGAAGATCATCGCCGACCTCGGGCCGTGGATGGGTGGCACGCTGAAGGTCGACAAGATCGACCCGAAGCTGCTGGGCACCGGCAAGGTCGACGACAAGCTCTTCGCGTTGCCGCTCGCGTCCAACACGCAGGCGTTCGTCGTCGACAAGGCCGTCGTCGAGCCGCTCGGGCTGCTGCCACCGGAGACCGGCTGGGCGACGTGGGACGAGTTCGCCGCGTGGGCGGGCAAGGTCAGCGCCGCGACCGGTGGCAAGGTGTGGGGCACCCGCGACGAGAGCGCGAGCATCAGCGCCTTCGAGTACTGGGTGCGCCAGCAGGGCAAGGAGCTCTACGACGGGCCGAAGCTCGGGTTCGGCGCCGCCGAGGTGAAGGCGTGGTTCGACATGTGGGCCGCGATGCGCGACAGCGGCGCCGCGTCGCCGCAGGAGGTCGCGCAGCCGGCCAACGCCGGTGACATCTCCAAGAACACCGTGCTGACGAAGCAGACGGTGACGACGTTCAGCTACGACAACCAGTACACCGAGCTGGTGAAGGGCACCGACCACGCGCTGGTGCTGGTGCCGCTGCCCGGGGCCGCGGAGGGTGCCTACGCCCGCCCGTCGCAGTTCTTCACCGCGTACTCCCGCGGCGCCAACCTCGGCACCGCCGTCGACGTGATCAACTTCTTCGTCAACGACCCGGAGGCGGGCGCGCTGCTGGGCACCGAGCGCGGCCTGCCCCCGAACGCCGACGTGCGCGCGGCGATCCAGCCGAACTTCAGCGACCAGCTCAAGTACGTCGTGGCCTACGACGAGCGTGTGACCGGGGCCGCGGGCGACACCCCGCCGGTGCCGGCGCAGGGCGACTCGCAGATCAACCAGCTGCTGATCTCGTCGGCGGAGAACGCCGGGTTCGGGCGGCAGTCCAGCCAGGCGGCCGCCGAGGAGTTCGTCTCGCAGGCCAACTCGGCGCTCGCCCGCGCCAGCGGCTGATGGCCGTGGTCACCGAGGCCCCGGTCCGCGCCCCTCGCCGAGGGGGTCGGCAGGCGGACCGGGCGAAGGAGGCCGTCGCGGGGTACGTGTTCCTCTCCCCGTGGTTGCTCGGGTTGTTCGGCGTGACGCTGCTGCCGATGCTGTACTCGCTCTACCTGAGCTTCACCGACTACGACCTGCTCCAGGACCCCGAGTGGGTGGGCGTCGAGAACTACGTCCGCATGTTCACCGACGACCCGAAATTCTGGAGCTCGGTCGGCGCGACGCTGCTGTTCGCCGTGGTCTCGGTGCCGTTGAAGCTCGCCGTGGCGCTCGGCGTGGCGCTGCTGCTCTACCGCAACCGGCGTGGTGTCGGGATGTACCGCTCGCTGTACTACGTGCCCTCGCTGCTCGGCGGCAGCGTGGCGATCGCGATCGTCTGGCAGACGCTGTTCAGCGGGCAGGGCGCCGTCAACGAGGTGCTGGGCTTCTTCGGCATCCAGGGCTGGAGCTGGATCACCAACCCGTCCACGGCGCTGGGCACGCTGGTGCTGCTCGCGGCCTGGCAGTTCGGCGCCCCGATGGTGATCTTCCTGGCCGGGCTCAAGCAGATCCCGGCGGAGATGTTCGAGGCAGCCTCCCTCGACGGCGCCGGGCGGGTGCAGCAGTTCGTGCACGTGACGCTGCCGCTGCTCTCGCCGGTGCTGTTCTTCAACCTCGTGCTGGAGACGATCGCCGGCTTCCAGGGCTTCACCGCCGCGTTCGTGATCAGCGGCGGCACCGGCGGCCCGGCCGACTCGACGCTGCTCTACACGCTCTACCTGTACATGCGTGGCTTCGGCGACTTCCAGATGGGATACGCCTCGGCGATGGCGTGGGTGTTCCTCGTGGCGCTGGGTGTGGTGACGGCGCTCGTCTTCCGCAGCGGGTCGCTGTGGGTGCACTACGCCGACGAGGGGGACCGGTGATGGCCGCGCCCACGACGCTCGCGCCGGTCCAGCAGGACGAGCCGGTCCGGGGTGCGCCCGCCGGCGGGCGGCGGTGGTACCAGGGCGGCGCGGCCCACATCGTGCTGCTCGGGCTGCTGGTCGTGGCCCTCTACCCGATCGCGTACATGATCGGGACGTCGTTCAAGTCGCCGCAGGAGATCCTCAACAACATCGACATCTGGCCGCGCGAGTTCAGCCCCGGCAACTACGCCGAGGGCTGGGCGGGCATTCCCGGCATCACGTTCGGCACGTTCTTCCTCAACAGCGCCGTCGTCTCGGCCGGTGTCGTGATCGGCAACGTCGCCGCGTGCTCGCTGGCGGCGTTCGCGTTCGCGCGGCTGCGGTTCCCCCTGCGCGGGCTGTGGTTCGCGCTCATGATCGGCACGTTGCTGCTGCCGCACCACGTGCTGATCGTCCCGCAGTACGTGCTGTTCAACAGCCTGGGCTGGATCAACACGCCGCTGCCGCTGATCGTGCCGAAGTTCCTCGCGACCGATGCGTTCTTCGTCTTCCTCATGGTGCAGTTCATGCGGGGCATCCCGCGGACGCTCGACGAGGCAGCCGAGATCGACGGCTGCGGTCCGTACGGGCGGTTCTTCCACGTGGTGCTGCCGCTGACGAAGCCCGCGCTGGTGACGACTGCGGTGTTCTCGTTCATCCAGACCTGGAACGACTTCTTCTCGCAGCTGGTCTACCTGAACGACCTCGACCAGTACACCGTGCCGATCGGGCTGCGGCTGTTCCTCGACTCCAGCGGGCAGAACGCCATCGCGCCGATGTTCGCGATGTCGGTGCTCTCGCTGGTGCCGGTGTTCCTGTTCTTCCTCTTCTTCCAGCGGTTGATCGTCGACGGGATCAACACCAGCGGGATCAAGGGATGAGGCGGCGGGCGCCGGAGCCGACCGGCTCCGGGCGCGGCTGGAAGGAGCAGGTGCGCCGGGTCTCGGAGCTGGCGCTGCTCGGCATCGTCGCGTCGGCGCTGGCCCTGCCCGTCCTGACGATCGGGGCGGTCGTCGCGACCCTCTCCGCAGCCGCGGCGCACTGGGTGGAGCACGACGAGCTGCCCCCGTGGCGGGTACTGGGCGCCGAACTGCGCCGGCGGCTCCTGCCGGGAGCCGTGGTCAGCGCCGCCGGCCTGCTCGCTGCGCTCGTCGTCGCGGCTCAGCTGCGGTGGCTCGGCAGCGGCGCCGTGCCGGGTGGCGGGATCGGTCGCGCCGCGGTGCTCGTCGCGGTGGCCGGCCTGCTCGGGGTGGTGCTGCTGGCCGTCCCGCGGCTGGCCTGTACGCCCGGGGGAAGGGGGCGGACGTGGCGCCGCGCGCTGGCCGAGGGCTGGACGGATGCGCGGCGCGTGCCGCTGGCGGCCGCGGCCGCCGTCGGCGTGGTGCTGCTCGCCGGGGTGCTGGGCGCGCTGCTGGGTGCGGTCGCGCTCGTGCTGCCGGCGTTCGTCGTGGTCGCCCTGCACGCGGTGCACCGGGCGATGGTCGCTGGCCCTGTCAGCCCTGGTGCGGGTACGCCGAGCTCTTCGGTGCCACGAACGTTTCCTTGATCGTCCGCGGGCTCACCCAGCGCAGCAGGTTGTAGATCGAGCCCGCCTTGTCGTTCGTGCCGGAGGCGCGCGAACCGCCGAAGGGCTGCTGGCCGACGACGGCCCCGGTGGGCTTGTCGTTGACGTAGAAGTTGCCGGCGGCGAACCGCAGCGCCTCCGACGCCTTCGCGACGGCGCCGCGGTCGTTGGCGATCACGGCACCCGTCAGCCCGTACGCCGCGCCCTTGTCGACCTGCTCGAGCACCTTGTCGAAGTCGCCGTCGTCGTAGACGTGCACCGCGAGGAACGGGCCGAAGTACTCGGTGCTGAACACCTCGTGCGTCGGGTCCGAGCCGACCACGACGGTGGGGCGCACGAAGTAGCCGGTGCTGTCGTCGTTGGTGCCGCCCGCGACGACCTCGAGCGTCGGGTCGGAGTGCGCGAGCTGCTGCGCCGCGCTGAGCTTGGCGAACGCCCGCTCGTCGATCACGGCGCCGAGGAAGTTGTGGAAGTCGGCGACGTCGCCCATGGGCAGGGCGTCGACCTCGGACGCCAGGTCGTCACGCAGCTTCGCCCACACCGAGCGCGGCACGAACGCGCGCGATGCCGCGGAGCACTTCTGGCCCTGGTACTCGAACGCGCCACGCACGAGCGCGGTCCGCAGCACGTCGACGTCGGCGGAGGGGTGGGCGAGGACGAAGTCCTTGCCGCCGGTCTCGCCGACGATCCGGGGGTAGCTCGCGTACCCGCCGATGTTGGCCCCGACCTGGCCCCAGAGGTGCTGGAACGTCGCGGTCGAGCCGGTGAAGTGGATGCCGGCGAGCGCCGGGTCGGCGAGCAGCACGTCGGAGAGGTCGCGGCCGTCACCGGTGACGAGGTTGATCACGCCCGGCGGCAGGCCGGCCTCTTCGAGCAGTCGCATGGTCAGGTGCGCCGCGAGGCCCTGCGTCGGCGACGGCTTCCAGATCACCGTGTTGCCCATCAGCGCGGGCGCGGTGGGCAGGTTGCCGGCGATCGCGGTGAAGTTGAACGGCGTGATCGCGTAGACGAAGCCCTCCAGCGGGCGGTAGTCCATGCGGTTCCACACGCCGGGGCTGCTGACCGGCTGGTTCTCGAGGATCTGCTTGCCGAACGCGACGTTGAACCGCCAGAAGTCGGCCAGCTCGCACGCGGAGTCGATCTCGGCCTGGAAGCAGGTCTTCGACTGGCCGAGCATGGTGGCGGCGTTGAGGGTCGCCCGCCACGGGCCGGCGAGCAGGTCGGCCGCACGCAGCAGGACGGCGGCGCGCTCGTCGTAGGGCAGCGCGCGCCAGTCGGCCGCGGCGCTGGAGGCAGCCGCAACCGCCGCCTGCGCG
Source organism: Pseudonocardia sp. TRM90224 (assembly GCF_021245725.1). Lineage (GTDB taxonomy): Bacteria > Actinomycetota > Actinomycetes > Mycobacteriales > Pseudonocardiaceae > Pseudonocardia. The sequence continues at coordinate 27,839 of NZ_JAJGSX010000006.1, forward strand.
TCCTCGTGGGTCGCGTTGGCGGTGGTGCCGAGCACGTGCTTGTGGTTGTGCGGCGCGACGACGTCGGTGCGGGTGCCGCCGGCCATGCGCTGCTGCCCGTCGATGGTCATCGTGAGCTCGTGCTGCTGGCCGCCGAGGCGGATCAGCGCCTCTTCCAGGCCCGCCCGCTCCGGCGAACCGGGGGCGTAGTCCCTGACGGTTTCGTTGCGCGGCGCGGGTGTGCCGGTGGTGGCGTCCATGGGGAGCAGAGTAGGAATCCGGGGTCATCGATGTGTCGTCCGGTCACACAGCGATGTCCCGGCCGCCTTGTGCAACTGGACGAAGTGCGATGAGCAGCTGCAGATGGTGCACGAGCCGGGCCCGCGGGTCGCCGAGCTGCAGGCCTGCGACCGTGCTGGCGCGGCGCAGCCGGTAGCGCAAGGTGTTCGGGTGCACGGTCAGCTGCTCGGCGGCCACGCGGACGTCGCCCATCGCGTCGAGGTAGGCGACGACGGACCGGGCGAGGTCGGAGCCGTGCTCCTTGTCGTGCGCGACGAGCGCCGCGACTGCCGGATCGTGCAGGTCGGGTGATGCAGCGACGGCGCGCAGCGTGCCGTCGAGCAGGATCTCGGCCCGCAGGTCGACCAGCGCGGCCACATCGACGTCCGCGCCCATTGCGTCGAGCACGCGGTCGGCGTCGCCCCGCGAGGCCGCAACGCCCTCCAGTCGCGGCACGGCGGAGCCGATGCCGGCCTGCACCCGCACCCCCGTCCGGCGGAGGGTGAGCGCCACGACCTCGGCGCACATCGCGCGCAGGCCGCTCTCGGCACCGTCGAGCGGGACGCCGGGCAGCACCGCGTACACCCGCGCGCCGTCCGACGCGGTGAGCGCCGCCCTCCGGTACGTCGCGGCGTGCACGGAGACCACGTCGGCCAGCTCGGACACCCCGAACTCGTGCGAAGAGCCGGTCTCCGAGCGGGTGGCGAAGGCGGCGACCACTGCGGACGCGCCCGGGTCGATGCCGAACGTCCCGGCGACGAGCTCCGGGCTCACCCGCCCGCCGAGCAGCCCGATGACGAGGTCGCGGCTCCACCTCGTGCCGGGGCTGCGTTGCGCTCGCTGGCGGATGAGGTGGCCGGCCGCGACACGTGCGGCTCCGATGAGCACGCTCTCGGCCCGCTCCGCGAGCGGGACGGCGCCCTCCTGCACCCAGATCGTGCCGAGCCAGCGCTGGCCGGCGTGGATGCCGACCGCGAGCCGTCGCCGGACGCCCTGCTCGGCGTGCTCGTCGATGTGGACCACTTCCTCACCGCCGCGCACCCGGTCGAAGACCCCCCACTCGCGCAGCAGCCGCAGGTAGTCGGGTGGGCCCTGGCGGCCGAGGATGGAGAGCCTGCGCAGCTCGTCGGCCAAGAGGTTGTCCGAGCGGGAGTACGCGAGCACGCGGCTCGCGGTGTCCTCGATGCTCACCAGCCCGCCGGTGAGCAGTCCGATCGTCTGGGAGAGCGTGAAGAGATCGCCCGGCCCGGGTTCCGTCTCGTCCTCTTCGACGACGCCGCGCGCGAGCTGCTCCACCTGGTCCCAGCGGGCGTCGTCGCGCACGGCGAGCAGCGCCACCCCGGCATCGGACGCGGCGGCCCGCAGCTCCGTCGCGGGCCCGCGACCGGTCTTCACCGCGACGGCGACCGCGCCCCGGCGGGCGACGGCGGCAACCGTCCTGGTCGCGGCGCTGCCGCGGGCGCCGATCACCAGCACGAGCCGGCGGCTGTAGTCGTCGGGGTCGTCATCCGGATCGACGATCGCGATGCCGCTCACGGCGGCGTCCAGGCCGGCCGGGGCCACGAGCACGTCCACCAGCGGCTCGCCGATGGCGCCCAGCAGCTGACGCAACGTCGCCTCCATCGGAAGATCGTACGACGGAGGGCGCCATTCATTGTCCGCCTGTACCAACCGCAGGTGTTGTGGGAGATCTACCGTTCCCCGCCATGATGAGGACAGCGTTGCTGGCCGCCGCGCGATCGCCGGTGTGCCGGAAGCTTGCCGAGGAGACCCCTCTGCTGCGTCCCGTCGTCGACCGGTTCGTCGCCGGGGTGACCGCCGGCGACGTACTGGCCGCGGCGCGGAAGATCACCACCGACCGGCTCGTGACGATCGACCACCTCGGTGAGGACGTCACCGACCGCGCGCAGGCCGACGGCGTCGTCGACGCCTACCTCGTGCTGCTGCGCCTGCTCGGCGACGAGGGCCTCGCGCCGCGTGCCGAGGTGTCGGTGAAGCTGTCCGCTCTCGGGCAGAGCCTCCCGTTCGACGCCGACAAGATCGCGCTCGACAACGCGCGGCGGATCTGCGAGGCCGCCCGTGCCGCCGGCACCACCGTGACCGTCGACATGGAGGACCACACCACCACCGACTCGACCCTGGGGATCGTCCGCGACCTGCGGCTCGACCACCCGTGGGTGGGTGCGGTGCTGCAGGCGCAGCTGCGCCGCACCGAGTCCGACTGCCGCGACCTCGCCGGCGCCGGCTCGCGCGTGCGGCTCTGCAAGGGCGCGTACGACGAGCCGTCGAGCGTCGCCCACCGCGACCCCGCCGAGGTCGACCGGGCCTACGTGCGCTGCCTGAAGATCCTCATGGCGGGCGAGGGCCTCCCGATGGTGGCGACGCACGACCCGCGGCTGATCGAGATCGCCCAGCACCTCGCGCGGGTGAACGGACGCGGCACCCGCTACGAGATCCAGATGCTGCACGGGGTGCGGCCGCGGGCGCAGCAGGAGCTCGCCGCGCTCGGCCTGCCCGTCCGCGTCTACCTGCCGTACGGCACCGAGTGGTACGGCTACTTCATGCGCCGGCTCGCCGAGCGCCCGGCCAACCTGGCCTTCTTCGCGCGGTCGCTGCTCACGCGCGGCTGAGTTCTCCCCCATCGAAAGGAGGCAGTTCTTGTCTGAGAAATCGGATGTCGGCAAGGGAGCCCGCACCGGGCTCCCGATCATGAGGCGCAAGCCCATCGACGACATCGAGCCGGAGGCGGGCACCGGTCTGCAGCGCACCCTCGGGTTGCGCCAGCTCACGGCCATCGGGATCGGCGGCATCATCGGTGCCGGCATCTTCTCGCTGGCCGGCGCGGTGGCGAACGAGACGGCGGGTCCTGCCGTCGTCATCTCGTTCCTCATCGCCGGTATCGCGAGCGCCGCCGCGGCGTTCTCCTACGCGGAGTTCGCCGGGCTGATCCCGAAGGCGGGTTCGGCATACACGTACGGATACGTCGTGCTCGGGGAGTTCGCGGCGTGGTTCATCGGCTGGGATCTGCTGCTGGAGTACACGGCGATCGTCGCGGTGGTGGCGATCGGCATCTCGGGGTACTTCAACGACCTGTTGGGCTTCCTCGGCATCCAGCTGCCACCGTGGATGCTCGGCGCGCCGGGGACCGAGGCGGGCGACGCCCCTGAGGGCACGTACGTCGTCAACCTCTTCGCGGTGCTGCTCTGCCTGCTGATCGCGTTCGTGCTCAACCAGGGCATCAAGGGCGCGGCACGGTTCGAGACGCTGCTGGTGTACCTCAAGGTCGCGATCGTGCTGCTGGTGATCGTCGTCGGCTTCTTCTACGTCGACGCCGGCAACTACAACCCGTTCACGCCGTTCGGGCTGACCGGGGCGTTCACGGGAGCGGCGACCGTCTTCTTCGCGGTGTTCGGCTACGACGCCATGAGCACGGCGGCCGAGGAGTCGAAGGACTCGCAGAAGCACATGCCGAAGGCGATCATCTACTCGCTCGCGGTCTCGATGGTGCTCTACGTGCTGGCCTGCCTCGTGCTCACCGGCATGGTCAACTACAAGGACATCGACGGCGAGGCGGCGTTCTCCTCCGCGTTCGCCGACGTGGGCCTCCCGTGGCTCGGCGCGATCATCGCCGGTGGTGCGATCCTCGGCATCCTGACCGTGCTCTTCACGTTCCTCATGGGGGCGTCGCGGGTCGGTTACGCGATGAGCCGCGACGGCCTGCTGCCGCCGTGGTTCTCGAAGACGCACGCGGTGAACAAGTCGCCCACGCGCATCACATGGGTGCTCGGGATCGCGTCGGCGATCATCGCGGGCTTCCTCCCCATCGGGGCGGCGGCCGAGCTGACGAACATCGGCATCCTGCTCGCGTTCGTCGTGGTGTGCGTCGCGGTGATCGTGCTGCGCTACCGCCGTCCCGACCTGCCGCGCTCGTTCCGGCTGCCGGGCATGCCGGTCGTCCCGATCATCGGCGTGGTGTTCTCGATCTGGCTGATCACGTTCCTCGCGCCGGAGACGTGGCTGCGGTTCGCCGCTTGGTTCGTCATCGGGCTGATCGTGTACGCGTTCTACGGCTACCGGCGGTCGAAGCTGGCCAACCGCTAGCTCAATCGAGGGGTTCTGACAGCGCCCCCGGGACGTTTCGGGCGTCCCGGGGGCGCTGTCAGATGAATCGCTGCAGCCGTCATGGTCGGCGGCCCGCTGGCGGCGGGCAGGTTTGGTGAACGAACGGCACTTTCGTCCACACCTATTGGACGAGAGTGCCGTTCGTTCGAACTCTTCGGCCCGGCAACGTGTGCGTCCCGGACCCATCTCGTCGGCGTCCGGGGCATCCGGGGCGTGCGGAGGCAGGTGGCGGGCGGAGGCCCGTGCACAGGTTGGTGCCTCCGTGCACAAGTTCGAACCTGTGCACGGGGAGGCGAACCTGTGCACGAGCAACCCTGGCGTTCAGGTCCGGATCTCGAAGACCGCCACGTCGTCGGCGATCGCGGCGAACTCCTCCGGGGTGCCGTCCTTCACCATGCCGAGGCGCTGGAAGAACGGGATGCCGGTGGGCACCTCCGTCGGGAAGGCGGCGACCACCGCCCGGCGCTGCGCGGGGTCGGTGACCTCCGGCAGCTCGACGCTGCGCTTGCGGTGCCCCCTGGCGAGCACGCCGCGACCCGCGGCACGGACGTTGCGCGCCCAGTCGCCGTCCGACAGCGCCGCCACGAGGTAGCGCCGGCCGGCGAAGGTCATCGGGGATATCGGGGTCGTGCGCGGCTTGCCGGACGTGCGGCCGGGCACGGTCAGCACGTGGATGCTGCCGAGCGGGAGGTTGAGCCACGCCAGCACGCGCACGAACTTGTTCATCGGCTTGAGCCAGCCGGGGAGCGTCCCGGTCGCCATGGAAAATCCTTTCGGTAGCCGAAGTATCTCCTCCAAGGTATCTTCCTTCGGGTGCCGAAGCAATCAGCTGTGGATCGGGCCGCGCTCGCGGCCGCTGCTTTCGGCGGAGCCGCCGACGCCGTCGACGAAGCCGCCGCGGCCCATCTCGGGATCAACCGCACCGACCTGCGTCTGCTCGGGATCGTCCAGCTGGAGGGGCCGCGGTCGGCCGGGCAGCTCTCGATCGCGGCCGGCCTGAGCCCCGCGGCGACGACCGAGGCCGTGCAGCGCCTCGTCGGGCGCGGCTACCTGGCGCGCGAGGTGGACCCCGGCGACCGCAGGCGCGCGCTGATCACGATGGGGCCCGACGTCACGGGCGTGCTGGAACAGATCTACGGACCCGTCGCCCAAGAGGGCGCGAAGATGCTGCGGGAGTACACGGACGAGGAGCTCGCCCTGATCACCGCGTTCCTGGAGCGCGGCCGCACGTTCCAGGAGGAGCAGGCGGCGCGGATCAGGCGTCAGATTGCCGAGAGCGCGGCGCCGTCCTAGCTGCGGCGACGGTCAGTCGTCTGCCGGGGATGGCGGAAGGCGGGGTGCCAGGAAAGTCAGCCATGGCCCTCCGGGCCGCCACGAGGGATGGGAATCCGTGCTGGGCGCGGCGCGGGCGGGGCCGGGCGAGGGGTGCCTGGAAAGCCACTTTCCCGGCGTGTGGGGCCGGGAACGTGGCTTTCCCGGCAACGTGTGCGTCCCGCACCCGCCCGGCGCGGTGTCGACCTAGGGGCTGCGGCCTCGCGCACGTCGACCTCGACCATGGGGTCAGCCGTTGCCGTAGACCCGGGTCGGGGCGATGAGAACGGCCACCCGACGCTCCTCGCGCATCACACGGTCGTAGGTGTCCCAGTCGTCGTGGGTGCCGCCGGCGCCGGTGAAGACGGCCCGCAGGAGCACCCGCAGGCCCTCCGCGTCGATGCCGTCGGCGGGGTCGTCCGGGCCGATCAGCTCGCTCGGGCCCTCGATGCCCGCCCACTGCCAGCCCGACCGCCACGCGACGGACGTGGCCGGCCGTTCACGCAGGTTCCGCAGCTTGATCCGGCCGTACGTCACGTAGCCGACCACCGGTTCGCCGGTGATCGGGTGGTCCAGGACACCGGCGTTGACCAGCGATGTGTGCGGGGTGCCGTCGGCGCGCACGATGCTCACCGTGGCCAGCCCGGAGTCGGCGGCCACGATGCTGCGGATGGGGGCAAGATCGATGCTCACGCGTCGAGTCTTGCAGAGTCCCCGATCCGTGTCGGCCGATGCCGCGGCCTACCCTCGCCGCATGGGTGACAAGGTGCGGGTGGCAGTGGTCTTCGGTGGGCGGAGCAGTGAGCACGCCATCTCGTGCGTGTCCGCCGGATCGGTGCTCTCGCACATCGACCGCGACCGCTACGAGGTCACCGCCGTCGGCATCACCCCTGATGGCGGCTGGGTGCTCGGCTCCGACAACCCCCATGAGCTGGCGATCCACGACCGCGCCCTGCCCTCGGTCGAGAGCGGGACGGCGCTGGTGCTGCCCGGAGACCCCACGAGCGGCGGTCTCGTCGTGCTGGAGCCGGGCCGGGCGGGGGAGGTGCTCGGCGGTGTCGACGTCGTCTTCCCCGTGCTGCACGGCCCGTACGGCGAGGACGGCACCATCCAGGGCCTGCTGGAGATGGCCGGCATCCCGTACGTCGGCGCGGGGGTGCTGGCCAGCGCCGCCGGGATGGACAAGGAGTTCGCGAAGAAGCTGCTGGCCGCGGAGGGCATCCCCGTCGGTGATCTCGTGGTGCTGCGCAGGGACCGGGCGAAGCTCACGTTCGAGGAGCGCGAGCGGCTCGGCCTGCCCGTCTTCGTGAAGCCGGCCCGCGCGGGCTCGTCGGTCGGGATCACGCGCGTGACCGACTGGGCCGATATCGACGCCGCCATTGCCACGGCCCGCGAGCACGACCCGAAGGTGCTGGTGGAAGCGGCGGTCATCGGCCGCGAGGTGGAGTGCGGCGTGCTGGAGTTCCCCGACGGCTCGGTGCGCGCCTCCGTGCCCGCGGAGATCCGGATCGTCGGCACCAATGCGAGCGGGACCACGCCGACCTTCTACGACTTCGAGGCCAAGTACCTCGACGACGTGTGCGAGTTCGACATCCCCGCCAAGCTCGACGACGACACCGCCGAGCAGCTCAGGGAGATGGCGATCGCGGCGTTCCACGCCGTCGACGGGCAGGGGCTCGCCCGGGTCGACTTCTTCGTCGGCCCCGGCGGCGAGCTGACCGTCAACGAGGTCAACACGATGCCGGGCTTCACCCCGATCTCCATGTACCCGCGGATGTGGGCGGTGACGGGCGTCGACTACCCGACGCTGCTCACCACGCTCGTCGAGACCGCGAGGGCGCGGGGGACCGGGCTGCGGTAGGCGGGGGCGCTCACCGTCGGCGACTCGGCCGGAAGGTCAGGAAGGTCCGCCATTGCCGTCCGGGCCGCCACGAGGACGCGGAACCCGTGCCGGGTGCGTTGCGCACGCGAGGGCAGGAAAGCCACTTTCCGGCCCTCACAGGGCAGGAAAGTGGCTTTCCTGCCCTCCCCAAGCCCTCTGCACACTCTCGATCGGCCAGCGCCAGGAACCTCGGGTGCCGGTCCACCGCGGTGGCTGCAGCGATTCACCTGACAGCCACTTTCATGCAACGTCATTGCATGAAAGTGGCTTTCCTGAACCCCTGGCCACGCCTGAACGGGCCCTACGCGCCCGTCACCGTCTGCCAGATGAGGAACGCGTTCAGCCCGATGATGACGGCGGCGGCGGCCCCCGCGACGACCGTCGTCACCCTGCGGTTCACGAGCTCGGCCATGATGTCCTTGCGGCGGGTCAGCAGCACGAGTGGGACCAGCGCGAACGGGATCCCGAACGAGAGCACCACCTGCGAGAGCACGAGCGCGCGCGTCGGGTCCACCCCGATGCCCAGCACGACGAGCGCCGGGGCGAGCGTCAGCAGGCGCCGCAGCAGCAGCGGGATGCGGCGGCGGATGAAGCCCTGCATCACGACCTGCCCCGCGTACGTGCCCACGCCGGAAGACGCGAAGCCGGAGGCGAGCAGCGCCAGCGCGAACGCGAACGCCGCCGGCTGGTCGAGCACCCGGGCGAGCCCGGCGTGGACGCCTTCGAGCGTGTCGGTGTCGGGGACCGTGGTGCCGTAGAAGAGCGCTGCCGCGATCACCAGCATCGCCGCGTTGACCAGCCCCGCCGCGCCCATCCCGACGACGACGTCGGTCTGCTGGCGGCGCAGCAGGAAGCGGCGGTCCTGCAGGGTCTCGGCCGGGATCCGTGACTGGGTGAGCGCGGAGTGCAGGTAGATCACGTGGGGCATGACGGTCGCGCCGAGGATGCCGGTCGCGAGCAGCAGGCTCTCGGTGCCCTCGAACCGCGGCACCAGCCCGGCGGCCAGGTCGGCGCCGCCGATGTCGATCCGCAGCACGGTGGTCAGGAACCCGAGCAGGATCACGCCGAACAGGCCCGCGATCGCCAGCTCGAACGGCCGGTAACCGCGTCCCTGCAGTGCCAGCAGCGCGAACGCGACGATGCCCGTGATCACCCCGCCCATGAACAGCGGGATGCCGAACAGCAGGTTCAGCGCGATGGCGCCGCCGATGACCTCCGCGAGGTCGGTCGCGATCGCCACCAGCTCGGCCTGCACCCACATCCCGCGGGATACCGGGCGCGGGAAGTGGTCGCGGCACAGCTCGGGCAGGTTGCGGCCGGTCGCCATGCCGAGCTTCGCCGAGAGCGTCTGGATCAGCATCGCGAGCAGGTTCGCGCCGACGATCACCCAGAGCAGCAGGTAGCCGAACTCTGCGCCTGCGGAGAAGTTCGTCGCGAAGTTGCCGGGGTCGACGTAGGCGATGGCCGCGACGAACGCGGGTCCGAAGAAGGCGAGCCGACCCCGGGAGCCGATCGGTGGCGCGTCCCTGGTCGCCGTCACGGCGTGCCCGGCTGGCCGGTGGTCAGGACGTATCCGTGCACGAGGCGGGTCAGCGGTGTGCCGAGCGCGCGGCGCTGCCCGTCGATGACGATCCACCGCGGGCCGCCGAACGGTTCCTGCTCGGCGACGTCGAACTCGGCGCCGGGCACCACACCCAGCTCGCCGAGGTGGCGCAGCGCGGCGCTGTCGCGGTCGGAGACCCGCTCGACGTGGAACCGCGCGCCGGGCTCCACCAGCTCCAGCGCGACACCCCAGCCCTCGTCGTGGTGGCCGTGCCGCGGCGGGATCGGGTCGCCGTGCGGGTCGTGCGTGGGGTGGCCGAGCGCCGCGTCGATGCGTTCTTCCAGCCGCTCCGAGAGCGCGTGCTCCAGCAGCTCGGCCTCGGCGTGCACCTCGTCCCACGGCACGTCGAGCATGCGCGCGAGGAACGTCTCCAGGAGCCGGTGGCGGCGCACGACCCGCAGCGCGGCGCGCTCGCCGGTGTCGGTGAGCCGGAGCGATCGGTTGTCCGGCCGGGAGACGAGCTCGCCGTCCTCGAGCCGCTTCACCATCGCGGAGACCGAGGGGGAGGACACCCCGAGCTCCTGCGCGAGCAAGCCGGTGGTGACGGGCTCACCGCGGGTCGCGATGTGGTAGATCGTCTTGAGGTAGTCCTCGGTGGCCCGGGACATAGTCACCATGAACAGAGACTGTAGCCCTGTCTACCGAACGGCGACGGGTACTGCTGGCAACGTCGCGCCGACGACGTCCGATATGTGCTGCACCGGGGTGATCCCGGCGGCCACCGGCGTGGTGAACGCCACATACGTCGGGCGGTCGACGGCGACGTAGGTCACGACGACAGGGTCGGGGAGACCGTCGTCGAGCTTGAGCCACTGCACGCCGTTGACGACGAGCAGCTGGGCCACGGGCGTCAGCTCGGCCGGCCGCGGCAACCCGCAGCGCAGCACCGCGGGCCGAGGGGCGGCCGCCCACGCCCGGACCCCCGGCTGCACCGGGTCGGCGAGCGGTCTGGGGGGCATCGGTCCGTCCGGCGCGTCGAGCTGCTCGGGGAGCGCGGTGAGCAGCGCGGTGCACTCGGGCCCGGTCGCGCCCGGCGCGTCGACCGGCGCCACCGCCAGCGGCGACGTCTCCGCCACTTCGGGCACGTCGAACGCGCCGAGGCGGGCGGCGACCGCGATCGCGCCGACCACCACTGCGAGCAGCAGCGGCAGCGAGATCGCGACGAGCACCGGCGCCGGCGGACGGTTCACGGATCGGCGCAGGTCAGGTGAGGTGCACCACGGGGCAGGTCAGCGTGCGGGTGATCCCGCCGACGCCCTGCACGCGTGCGACGACGAGCTGACCGAGCTGGTCGACGTCGTCCGCCTGCGCGCGAACGATGACGTCGTAGGGTCCGGTGACGTCCTCCGCGGAGATCACCCCGGCCAGCCCGGCGATCTCGGCGGCGACGGCGGCTGCCTTGCCGACCTCCGTCTGGACCAGGATGTAAGCCTGTACCACGGCGTGCCCCTCTCGGAGTGAGTTGCGATTGCAGGTAGGAAAGTCGGAAGCCGAACGTACCGGAGGTGACCCCGTTGCCCATATCGTCACCGCCACCGGGTGATCGATCAGAGACGAGCGGCACACTCGCGGGTATCGGCGAGTTCGGCTTGATCGCGAGGTTCACCGCGAGCCGGAAGCAGTCGCCGGAGACGCTGCTCGGCCCCGGCGACGACGCCGCGATCATCGCCGCCGCCGACGGACGGGTCGTCGCGAGCACCGACGTGCTGGTTGAGGGTGTGCACTTCCGGTTCGACTGGTCGAAGCCCGTGCAGATCGGCCGCAAGGCCGCTGCGGCGAACCTCGCCGATGTCGCTGCCATGGGCGCGGTGCCGACGGCACTGCTGGTCGGGCTGGCGAGCCCGCCGGGCACCGCCGTCGAGACGCTCGAAGGGATCGTCGACGGGATCTGGGAGGAAGCCGGCACGGTCGGTGTCGGAGTGGTCGGCGGCGACGTGACCTCGTCCCCGACCACGCTCATGATCTCGGTGACGGTGCTGGGCTCGCTGGAGGGTCGCGAGGCCGTGACCAGGTCGGGGGCCCGTCCGGGCGACGTCGTGGCACTCTGCGGGCGGGTCGGGTGGGCCGCGGCGGGGCTCGCGGTGCTCAGCCGCGGCTTCCGCTCGCCGATCGCGGTGGTCGGCGCCCAGCGGGTGCCGGAACCGCCCTATGCGGCCGGTCCGCAGGCCGCCGTCGCCGGGGCCACGTCCATGATCGACGTCTCGGACGGGATGCTCGCGGACCTCGGGCACATCGCGGCGGCGTCCGGCGTGGTGATCGACATCCGGCCGCCGGCCGTGCCGCAGCGGCTCGCCGACGTCGGTGCGGCGCTCGGCATCAACCCGGTGCACTGGTTGCTCACCGGCGGCGAGGACCACGCGCTGGCCGCGACGTTCCCCGCCGACGTCCCGCTGCCGGACGGCTGGACGGCACTCGGGAACGTCCGTGCCGGTGAGCCGGCGGTGCTGGTGAACGGCCGCCCCTACGCGGAGGGCGCCCCCGGCTGGGACCACTTCACCCGCTGACCCGAACTTCCCCACCGTTTTGGGTGGATGCGCGCCGAAAACGCGCGCAAGTGCCCAAAACGGTGGGGAGATCCGAGTCAGGTGAGGGTGGTCGGGATGTCGACGTGGCGGGCCCGGACCAGCTCGCCGAGCGCCTTGGCCTGCGCGTCGAGGTCGAGGTTCGCGGCGACGCCCGCGCCGAGCAGCCCGACGACCGTCGCACCGGCCGCGCGGAGGTTCGGCAGCCACCACGGGCGCAGCTCGTGGTCGCCGGGTACGAGGTCGGCCAGCCGCTCCGGGGTGAGCCAGCCGGCGAGCCAGTCGAACGTGACGTCGTCGCGGGCCCAGAGCCCGAGCGTGGCGTTGCCGCCCTTGTCGCCGGAGCGTGCGCCCAGCACGGTGCCCAGCGGCACCCGCCGGGTGGGGCCCGCGTATGGGTTGCCGCTCGGGACCGGCGGCTCGGGCAGGGGAGCGCTCAACGGGGTGGGCGGCATCGGGTCGACCGTCCAGGTCCGGTCGCCGAGCCGCACGTGCTGCGGGAACGCGTCGGCCGGCATGAGCGTCGGCCAGAACACCGTGAAGGCGCTGCTCGGCCCGGGCGGTTCCGTCGCGAAGAAGCCGGGGTAGCTGGCCAGCGCCGTCTCGACGGCACCGCGCGAGAGGCTTGCGGCCCGGCGCCGGTCGGTGCTGGTCACGCCGATCGTGAGCAGCGCGACGGCCTCGTCCATCGAGCGCGGGTCGGGCCGGTCGGCACGCAGCAGCTGCACGCTGACCTCGTCGAACGCCGCCCGCCCGCCGGGCACCGCCGCCCAGAGCGCGCGCTGCGCCAGCTCCGCCTTCGCCTCGATGTCCAGCCCGGTGAGCACGAGCGTGGTCTGGTTGCGCCACCCCGCCGTCGACACCGCGCCGACCTTCACCGTCGCGGGCGCCGGCTCGCCGCGGGTGCCGCTGATCAACACCCGGTCCGGGCCCTCCTGCGTGAGCCGGAGCGTGTCGAAGCGGGCGACGACATCGGGGTTGAGGTAGCGCGGCCCGTCGATCTCGTAGAGCAGCTGCGCGGTGACCGTCTCGACGGTGACCGCGCCACCGGTGCCGGGGTGCTTGGTGATCACCGCGGAACCGTCGGCGCGCACTTCCGCGATCGGGAAGCCGGCCCGGGACAGGTCGGCGATCTCGGTGAAGAACGCGTAGTTGCCGCCGGTCGTCTGCGCGCCGCACTCGATCACGTGGCCTGCCGCGACCGCACCGGCCAGCGCGTCCCAGTCGTCGCGTTTCCAGCCGAAGTGCCATGCCGCCGGCCCGGCGATCACGGAAGCGTCCGAGACCCGGCCGGTGATCACGACGTCGGCGCCGGCGGCGAGCGCCTCCGCGATGCCCCAGCAGCCGAGGTAGGCGCTGGCCACCTCCGGCTCGACGGTCAGCGGCGCGCCGGTGTCGAGGTGCGGCGCCGGCCAGCCCTCCGCGCGGGCGGCGGCGAAGGCCGGCCCGGCGTCGTCCCCGGTCACCACTGCGACCTTGACGCCGGGCACGAGCTTCTCGACCTCGGCGGCGCACGCCTCCGGGTTGAGCCCGCCGGCGTTGGAGACGATCGTGATGCCGCGTTCGAGGCAGTCGGCGAGCACGTCTCGCAGCTGCGTGACGAACGTGCCGGCGTACCCGGCCTCGGGGTCGCGCGAGCGCTGCTTGAGCAGCACGCCCATGGTCAGCTCGGCGAGCCAGTCGCCCGTCAGCACGTCGATCGGGCCGCCGTCGACCATCTCACGGGCGGCCGAGAGACGGTCGCCGAAGAAGCCGGAGCAGTTCGCGATCCGCAGCGCTTCCCTGCTCATTCCGCGCTCATTCCGCAGCCAGCGTGACGAGGACGGTGTGCGCGTCGACGTACTGCCCGACCTCGACGTGGACGGCCTCCACCGTCGCATCGGCGGCCGCGACGGTCGGGTGCTCCATCTTCATCGCCTCCAGCACGACGAGCTTCTGACCTGCGGTGACGGTGTCGCCGGGCTGCACATGCACCGCCACGACGGTGCCGGGCACCTCGGCAACGGGCCCGGCGGCGTCGGTCGAGAGCTCGGGGTCGGGCAGTCGCGGCTCCGGCAGCCAGCCGCTCTGCGCGGCGGGATCGTTCACCCACACCGAGCCGTCGGGGTGGACGGTCACGGCGCACGGGTACTCGACGGACTCGTACCCGACGCGCACGCCGTCGGGGCCGAGGTCGTGCAGCACGAGGTCGTGGTGCACGCCGTCGATGTCCAGATCGAGGGTCGCCTCGCCGGCCCACGCGGAGAGCCGGTAGGCCACCTCGTGGCCGCTCCACCGGGCGGTGCTCAGCGGGCTGCCGGGCAGCAGTCGGAAGCCGGGCGGCACGACGTCGGTCGCGCGCCGCCGGGCGGCCGTCACCGCGACGGCCGCGGCCAGGTGCACCGCGCGCGGGGTGGCCGGCGGGGGATCGAGCAGCGCGGGGTGCCGGTCGAGGAAGTCGGTGTGCGTCTCGCCGGCCAGGAAGTCGGGGTCGCGCAGCACCGCGACCAGCAGGTCGCGGTTGGTGACGGTGCCGTGCAGGCGGGTCGCCTCCAGCGCGCCGGCCAGCGCGGCGGCCGCCTCCACGCGCGTCGGGGCGTGCGCGATCACCTTGGCGAGCATCGGGTCGTAGAACACCGGGATCTCGCCCGGCGCGACGACCCCGTCGTCGTAGCGGACGCCCGGCCGGTCCGGGTGGTCGTAGGCGAATAGCGGGCCGGGGGTCGGGAGGTACTCGCGGGCCGGGTCCTCCGCGTAGAGCCGCACCTCGATCGCGTGCCCGCGCGGCTCGATCGTCTCCATGTCGAGCCGCTCACCCGCGGCCACCCGCAGCTGGAGCCGGACGAGATCGAGCCCGGTGACCTCCTCGGTGACGGGGTGCTCCACCTGCAGGCGGGTGTTCATCTCCAGGAAGAAGAACTCGTCGGTGGTGTCGTCGAGGAGGTACTCGATCGTGCCGGCACCGACGTACCCGAGCTTGCGGACGAGCGCGACCGACGTCTCGCCCATCGCGGCCCGCAGCTGCGGCGACACCGCGGGCGACGGCGACTCCTCCAGGACCTTCTGGTGGCGCCGCTGCACCGAGCACTCGCGCTCGCCGAGGTGCACCGCGCCGCCGTGCGAATCGCCGAACACCTGCACCTCGACGTGCCGCGCCGAGGCGAGGTAGCGCTCGACGAACACCGCCTCGTCGCCGAAGCTGCTGCCGGCCTCGCGGCGCGCGGCCGCGACGGCGTCGGCCAGGTCCTCCTCGCGCTCGACGAGTCGCATGCCGCGCCCGCCGCCGCCGGCGACCGCCTTGACCAGCAGCGGGTACGGGATCCCGTGCGCACCGTCGGTGAGGTGCGTATCGGGCAGCACCGGCACGCCCGCGGCCCGGGCGATGTCCTTGGCGCGGTCCTTGCGGCCCATGTCGCGGATCGACTCGGGGGAGGGGCCGACGAACACGATGCCGGCGTCGGCGCACGCCTGCGCGAAGGCGGCGTTCTCGGAGAGGAACCCGTAGCCGGGGTGGATGGCGTCGGCGCCGGTGCGGCGGGCGGCGTCCAAGATCTTCTCGGCGTCGAGGTAGGTCTGGGCCGCGGTCGACCCGCCGAGCGCGACCGCGCGGTCGGCGGCGCGGACGTGCGGCGAGCCCGCGTCCGGGTCGGAGTAGACGGCGACCGTGCGGATGCCCATCGCCGACGCCGTGCGGAACACGCGGCACGCGATCTCACCGCGGTTGGCGACCAGCAATGTCCTGAACATGGTCATAGCCGTCACATCCGGAACGGGGCGTAGTGAGTGGTGCCCTCGACCGGCGCGGAGTGCACGGCGGAGAGGGCGAGCGTGAGGACGCTGCGGGTGTGCCGTGGGTCGATCACGCCGTCGTCCCAGCCTCGTCCGGTGGCGTAGACGGCGCCGGACTGGGCCTCGATCATCGCCTCGGTCATGGCTCTGACCTGCGCGTCCGTCTCGTCGTCGTAGGGGCGGCCGGCGCGTGCCGCGGCGCCGCGCTGGACGATCGACATCACCCCGGCGAGCTGCGGACCGCCCATCACGGCGATGCGGTGGTTGGGCCAGGTGAAGACGAACCGCGGGTCGTACGCCCGTCCGGACATGCCGTAGTTGCCGGCGCCGTAGGATGCGCCGACCATCAGCGTCAGGTGCGGGACGGCGGAGTTCGACACCGCATTGATCAGCTTGGCGCCGTCCTTGATGATCCCGCCCTGCTCGGCGGCGGTGCCGACCATGAACCCGGTGATGTTCTGCAGGAACAGCAGCGGAACGTTGCGCGCGTTGGCGAGCTGGATGAAGTGCGCGCCCTTGTTCGACTCCGGCGAGAACAGGATGCCGTTGTTGGCGAGCACCCCGACCGGGTAGCCGCCGACCGAACCCCACCCGCACACCAGCGTGGTGCCGTAGAGCGGCTTGAACTCGTCGAAGCGGGAGCCGTCGAGCACGTGGGCGAGGATCTCGCGCACCTCGACGGCGCGCTTCGGGTCGGCCGCAGCGCAGCCCAGCAGGCGCTCGGGGGGATGGACGGGCGGGTCGGGCGGCAGCGACGGCCCCGGGCCCGCCTTGCGCCAGCCGAGGTCGGCGACGATCTGCCGGCCGATGCGGATGGCATCGCGCTCGTCCTCGGCGAGGTGGTCGGCGAGCCCCGAGACGCGGGCGTGCATCTCGGCGCCGCCGAGCGTCTCGTCGTCGGCGTCCTCGTTGATCGCCATCTTCACCAGCGGCGGCCCGCCGAGGTAGACCGATGCGGCCTGCTTGACCAGCACCGTGTACTCGCACATCCCGGGGACGTACGCGCCGCCCGCCGTCGAGCTGCCGAACACGAGCGCGACAGTCGGGATGCCCTGCGCGGACAGCCGCGTGAGCATGCGGAACGTCTCGCCGCCGCGGACGAAGATGTCGGCCTGCCTGGGCAGGTCGGCCCCACCCGACTCGACAAGGCTGATCACCGGCAGCCGATTGCGCTCGGCGATGTCGAGCGCGCGCAGCTGCTTCGTCACGCCCGCCGGGGAGAGCGTGCCGCCCTTCACCGTCGACTGGTTCGCGATGATCAGGCACTCGACGCCGCTGACCGGACCGATCCCGGTGATCACCCGCGCGCCCGGCTGCTCGTTCTCCGGATCGTGCGCCCCGGCGAACGCCGAGAGCTCGAGGAACGGCGCGTCCTCGTCGAGGAGCAGGTCGACGCGCTCGCGGGCGAGCAGCTTGCCCCGCCCGCGGTGGCGCGCGACCGACTTCTCGCCACCCGCCGCGTGCACCTGCTGCGCGAGCCGGGCGATCGGTTCGAGCAGCGCGAGCATCGCGTCGCGGTCGGCGGCGAACTCGGCGGACGACGTGTCGAGCCGCGATGGCAGCACGGTCATGGGCCGATCCTCACGGGCGGGCGCGGCACAGTCAACGCTGACCGCTCCGCCACGACTTCCCCACCGTGCGCAGCAGCACACCCTCCTGCCCGTCGAGCTTGACGGCGGCGGCCGCGATCGTGAGGTTCTGCGGGCTGAGCATCTTGCCGAGCACGCCGCCCGACGAGTTCGCGCCGGCCAGCAGCTCCGGCGGCAGCCCGGCGCCCTGCGCGGCGGTGACCTGCAGCGAGCCGAACAGCGCGTTGGCCGAGGTGTCCGAGCCGGTGACGGCGACGGCGAACCAGCCGAGCACCGGCGAGAGGAACGCCAGCGCGCCGCCGGCGCCCGCGACCAGCAGGCCGATGGCGGTGGTCTGCGCCGAGGCGTTCATGACGTAGGCGAGCGCGAGCACCGCGGCCACCGTCAGGATCGCCCAGCGCAGCTCGACGACGGTGCGGGCCCACGTCGCGGCCGTCCGGCCGGCCCCGACGCCGAGGACGACGGCCACGATCACGCCGGCGACCAGCATCAACGTGCCGGCCGTCGAGAGCGCGGTCAGCGAGAACGCCGTGGTGCTGTGCGGCTCGCCCTTCTGGGTCAGCACGTCGAGCCCGGGCCACCGGAACGCGATCTTGACGGAGTCCAGCGCCGGCTTGATGCCCGGCACCTGCGCGAGCGCGAACACCGCGACGATGATCACGTAAGGGGCGTAGGCCTTGCGGACGTCGGCGGGGGAGTCGGGGCTCGTGGCCGTGCCCGGCCCGCCGCCCGCCGCGATGGCGGGCTGCCGCGCCGCCCACGTCGCGCCCGGCTGGGCCCGCGCGAGCAGCACCACGGCGACGGCGCCGAGCAGCGACGCGACGATGTCGGTCAGCTCGACGGAGAAGAAGTTCGACGTCACGAACTGCCCGATGGCGAACACGACCCCGCACACCACCGCAGGCAGCCACGCCTCCCGCACCCCGCGGCGCCCGTCGACGAGGAACACGAGCAGCAGCGGCACGAACAGCGCGAGCAGCGGGGTCTGCCGGCCGACGACCGAGGCGACCTGGTCGAGCGGGAGACCGGTCACCTTGGCCAGGGTGATCACCGGGACGCCCATCGCGCCGAACGCGACCGGCGCGGTGTTGGCCACCAGCGCGATCACGGCCGCCTTGAGCGGCTTGAACCCGAGCGCGACCAGCATCACCGAGCTGATCGCCACGGGAGCGCCGAACCCGGCCAGCGCCTCCAGCAACCCGCCGAAGCAGAAGGCGACGAGGATCGCCTGGGTGCGCTGGTCGATCGACAGCGCGCCGAAGCTGCGGCGCAGGACGTCGAAGTGCCCGGTCGCGACCGTCATGTTGAACACCCACAACGCGTTCACGACGATCCACAGGATCGGGAACAGCCCGAACAGCGCGCCGTGCGCGGCCGCCGAGAGCGACATGCCGAACGGCATCCCGAACCCGAGCACCGCGACGAGCAGCGCGGCTGCGAGCCCGGCGAGCGCCGCCCACTGTGCCCGCACCCGCAGGACGCCCAGCAGCACAAGCACGACGGCCAGCGGCAGCACGGAGAGCAGGGCCGAGAGGCCCAACGAGCCGCCGACGGCATGCGGATCCTGCTGGTAGGCGGCGAGCACGGCTTCTGACGGCGCTGTCGGGGGCCACATGATCACGCAGTCTGTGCGATGGCTAACTGTTCGGCATCAGGAGGCGCCCGTTCGGCCCAGTCGACTCGTCCGGATCGTCCAGAACACGCGGAAGCTGAGGTTTGTGGTGGGGAGACAGTGCCCGAATTTCCCCACCGTTTTGGGCACTTGCGCGCCAAATCGGCGCGCATCCACCCAAAACGATGGGGAAGTTCGGGCGGGACGTCAGGTGGCGGCCGGCGTCTTCGTGTCCGACGAGCGGCGGTCCCACTCCGCCAGCACCTCGGGCGGCGTCGGGGCCGTCAGCAGGCTGGCGACGACGTACGCGACGAGCCCGCACCCGAGCCCGTAGTAGATCGGCTCGTTGGCGAAGATATCGCCGACGATCGCCATCGTGGTCAGCGTGGCGACGGTGCCGACGGCCATCGCGACGACGGCGCCGACGCTGGTTCCGCGCCGCCAGAGCAGCCCGCCGAGGATCGGCACGAGCAGCCCGCCCACGAGGATGTCGTAGGCGACGGTCAGCGCCGCGACGACGTCCTGCAACGCCCCCGCGATGACGATCATCAGGATGCCGAAGACGACCACCAGCACCCGGTTGTTGCGTACGTGGTCGTGCTCCGAGCCCTCGTCGGTGGTGCCCCGAGCACCGCGCAGCCGCGACAGGATGTCCTGCCCGAACACCGTCGCCGTCGCGATCAGCGCGCCGCTGGACGTCGACATCACGGCCGCGAGCGCAGCGGCGAGCACGAGCCCGGCGAGCACGCTCGGCATGGTCGCCTCGACGACGGCGGCGAACGCGTCGTCGGGCACTTCGAGGTTGGGCAGGATGACCCTCGCGGCCATCCCGATCAGTGCCCCGGCCACGCCGTACGCCAGGCAGTACACGCCGGAGGCCGCCCCGGCCCAACGAGCGACGCCGGGGCTGCGCGCGGTGAACACGCGCTGCCAGATGTCTTGCCCGATGAGCAGGCCGAACGTGTAGACGACGAAGTACGTGATGATCGAGGTGCTGCCGATCCCGGTCAGCGAGAGCGCGTCGACGGGCAGCTTCTCGACGAGCCCGCTCCACCCGCCGGCCGCGACGAGCACGACCGGCAGCAGGATGAAGAAGATCCCGATGGTCTTGATCACGAACTGGACGAAGTCGGTGAGCGTGATGGACCACATGCCGCCGAGCGTCGAGTAGATCACCACGACGCTGCCGCCGATCAGGATCGACGGCCACTTGTCCAGGTCCAGCAGCGCGCCGAAGATCGTCGCGTAGGCGATGGTGGACGTCGCGGAGAGCATCAGCGTGTAGCCGAACATCACGACGCCGGAGAGCACGCTCGAACCGGGGCCGTAGCGCAGCTCCAGCATCTGGCTCACCGTGTAGACGCCGAGCCGCTGGATGCGTGAGGCGAAGAACAGGCTCAGCACGAGGATGCCGGTGCCGATCGCGACGACCAGCCACATCCCCGAGATGCCGTGCTCGTACCCCAGCCCGACACCGCCGATGGTGGACGCCCCGCCGAGCACGATCGCGGCCATCGTCCCCGAGTAGAGGGTGGGGCCGAGGCGGCGGCCCGCGACGAGGAAGTCCGACTGGGTGGCGGCTCTGCGCTTGCCCCAGAACCCGAACGCGATCATCGCGGCCAGGTAGAGGATGACGATCAGAACAGCGATGTTCATGGGGTCACTCCGTCCAGTCGAGGTGGATGACCGTCGGCCGGTCCGCTTCGAGCGCGTCGCTGACGAGCTCGGGAAGTGCGCCGACGTCCTTCGTCCGTGCGCCGTGCGCCCCGAAGGCCTCCGCGAGCGGGAGGAACTCGGGGACGTGCAGGTCCACGCCGATCGGCGGGATGCCGCGGGTGGCCTCCTGGTCGCGGATCTCGCGGTAGCCGCGGCTGTCGACCACGACGATCGGCAGCGGCAGTCGCAGCTCGACGGCCGTCGCCAGCTCCTGGACCGAGAACATGAACGCGCCGTCGCCCAGCAGCACCGCAGTGGGTGCGCCGGGCCGGGCCAGCGACGCCCCGATGCCGGCGGGCAGGCCGTAGCCGAGGGTCGCGTAGCCGGGCGTGTAGCAGAACCGCCTGGGCGCAGGCACGTCGAAGAAGTGCACCGAGCCCAGGTACGTGACCTGTGAGCTGTCGCCGCAGAGCACGGCGTCCGCCGGCAGCGCGGCGCGGACGGCGGCGTTGACGGCCGCGTAGCCGCCGGTGTCGGCGCGGGCTTCCGCGAGGCACGCCTCGCGCAGCTCGGCCGCACGTGCGCGGCCGTCCCCACTACCGCCACCGGGCAGCGCTGCGAGCACGGCCCGCAGACCGGCGGCGGCGTCGGCGAGCAGCGCGACGTCGGCGGCGCAGTTCTTGTGCAGCTGCCCGCCCTCGATGTCGAGGCGGATCACCGTGCCGGCCGTGATGCGGCCTTCCCACAGGTCGGAGTCGCCCAGCTCGCTGCCGACGACGAGCAGCACGTCGCTCGCGGCGGCCTCGGCCTGCAGCGCGCGCAGCCGGATGGCGGCGCCGAGCGCGAGCGGGTGGCTCTCGTCGACGACCCCCTTGCCGTTGACGGTGGTCGCGACCGGCGCGCCGATCGTCTCGGCGAGCGCGGTGACCTCGGGCCCCGCGTCGACCGCCCCGCCGCCCGCGATGATCAGCGGGCGGGTCGCCGCGGCGAGCAGGGCCGCCGCCCGGCGCGTGACGTCCGGGTCGGGCACGGCGGCGCCGACCCCCGGCGCGTTGCGCACCTCCCCGGTCCAGCCCTGTTCCAGCACGTCGAGCGGGATCTCGACGTGCACCGGACGGGGCCGGGCGCCGTGGAACGACGCGAACGCCTCCGTCACGGCGTCGGCGGCCTCGTCGGCGCTGCGCACGCGGCGGCTCCAGCGCACCAGCTGGTCCATCGCGGCGCTGGTGTTCTTGGCCTCGTGCAGCTGCCCGAGGTCGCGGCCCTCGGTCCCGGTCGGCATGCCCGGCGAGAGCAGCAGCATCGGCTGCGACTCGGCGTACGCCGTCGCCGCTGCCGTCATCGCGTTGGTGATCCCGGGGCCGCTGGTGGTCACGACCACGCCCGGCCGCCCGGTGACCCGCGCGTACGCCTCCGCCGCGTACCCGGCGCCCTGCTCGTGCCGCGGGGTGACGGCGCGGATCTCGGCGCCGCGGAAGTGCCGGTACAGCTCCAGGTTGTGGGTGCCGGGGATGCCGAAGACGGTGTCGACGCCGTGCGCGGCCAGCGACTCGACGACCGCGGCGCCGCCGTTGCGGTGCGCGTTCACGACGCCAGCACCGAGAGCAGCTCGAACGCCACGTGCGCCGCGGCGATGCCGGTGATCTCGGCGTGGTCGTACGCCGGGGCCACCTCCACGATGTCGGCGCCGACGATGTTCGCGCCGACCAGCCCGCGCAGGGTGTTGAGCAGCTCGCGGCTGGTGAGCCCGCCCGCCTCCGGGGTGCCGGTGCCGGGGGCGTGCGCGGGGTCGAGGACGTCGATGTCGACCGAGACGTACACGGGCGCGTCGCCGAGCCGGGCGCGCATCCGCTCGATCACCGCGGCGATCCCGTCGAACTGGTAGTCGTCGGAGCGGACCACCTGGAAGCCGAGCACGCCATCGTCGGTGAGGTCCTGGTCGGAGTAGAGCGGGCCGCGGATGCCGATGTGCATGCAGCGCTCCTTGTCGAGCAGCCCCTCCTCGCTCGCGCGCCGGAACGGCGTGCCGTGGGTGTAGGGGGCGCCGAAGTAGCTGTCCCAGGTGTCCAGGTGGGCGTCGAAGTGCAGCACCGCGATCGGGCCGTGGTCGCGGTGCACCGAGCGCAGCAGCGGCAGCGCGACGGTGTGGTCGCCGCCGATGGAGAGCAGCTTCGTGCCGCCTTCGCGCAGGTCGTTGGCGGCGTGCTCGACCGTGCGGATCGCCTCGTCCAGGTCGAACGGGTTGATCGCGAGGTCGCCCGCGTCGGCGACCTGCTGCGCCGCGAACGGCAGCACGTCGAGCGCGGGGTTGTAGGGCCGCAGCAGCTTCGACGACGACCTGATGTGCGCGGGCCCGAAGCGGGCGCCGGGGCGGTAGGAGACCCCGCTGTCGAACGGGAGCCCGAGCACCGCCACGTCGGTGTGCCCTACCTCGTCGGTGCGCGGCAGCCGCGCGAACGTCGCCGGCCCGGCGTATCGCGGGACCTGCGAGGCGTCGACCGGTCCGATCGGTTCGGGATGGGCCACGATGCTCTCCTCCGACGGGTTCGTTTGCGGTGCACCCAGGGTGAGCTGCGCGGATGCCTCGCAGTAGTGCCATTCCGTCGAACTGGTGAACCCGGGTCTCGCCGAATCGTCCAAACCGTCGGACGATGTCCCGATGCTCACCGTCGCGACGCTGCTCGCCGATCCCGCGCTGCGCCTGCAGGTGCACGCCGGACGGCGCAACCTGGGCCGCCCGATCGAGGCCGCGGCCGTCTCGGAGCTGGTCGCGCCCGGTTCGTGGCTGCAGGGCGGCGAGCTGCTGTTGACGATCGGGCTGCTGCTGCCGCGGACCCGGGAGGGCTGCACGGCCTACATCGCCGACCTCGACTCCGCCGGGGTGCGCGCGCTCGCCCTCGGGCTGGGCGCCGACCTGCGGTTCCAGGAGGCCCCGCAGGAGCTGGTCGATGCCGCCGAGGCGGCCGGCATGCCGCTGCTGACGGTGCCCGACCCGATCCCGTTCATCGCGGTCACGAAGGCCGTCTTCGCCTACCACGCGAAAGAGGAGCGCCAGCAGCTGGAATGGGCGCTGCGCACCCAGCGCGCGCTCACCGCGGCCGCGGCCGCCCCGGGCGGGCTCGGTGGGATCCTCGCGGCGCACGAGCACGCCACGGGCCGCGCCGGGCTGGTCGTCGACGCGCTCGGCCGTCCGATGGCGGAGTCGGGTCCGGGGCGGGCGAACCTGATCGACGAGCTGTCGGCGCTGATCGACACCGTCCGCGCGCAGGGTTTGCACGGCGCGGCCGTCGACACGACGCCGACCCGGCGCCGGGAGGTGCACCCGCTCGGCTCCCGCAGGCTGCGCGCATGGCTGCTGCTCGACGGGCCGCCCGGGACGTCGGCGCTGCACCAGATCACCGGCGACCTGGTCTCGCTGCTCTCGCTGGAGCTGGAACGCCAGCACGGGCTGGGCGCCGCGCAGCGCAGGGGGCGGACGCAGGTGATCGGACGGCTGGCGCGGGCCACCGTCGAGGACGTCGTCGCGGCCAGGTGGCTGGCGTCCGTCGGGCTGCCGGACACCGACCTGCGGGCGGCGGTGATCGCGGCGCCGGACGACGCCGAGGAGCTCGCGGCCGACCTCGCCGCCGTGCTGCCGGGGGCGTTGGTGCAGGTCACGGGCGAGCTGGTGGAGCTGGGCGCGCCCGTGGACGTCGACATGGTGGCCGCGCTCGACACCCTCGCGAAGGACCGCGCGGCCGGCATCGGGATCGGGGCGCGGCCCGGGGCGTTCGCGGTCTCGCTGCGGCAGGCGCGCTCCGCGCTGCCGGAGAGCCGGATCAGCGGACGTCACGCGCTCGCGAGCGAGATCGCCAGCGCCAGGATGCTGCTCTCGACGATCGAACCCGCCCGGCTGGCCGCCTACGCCGACGCCGTGCTCGGGCACATCGACGCCGCCGACCGCGCCGAGGAGCTGCTCCGCTCACTCACCGTCTTCCTGGAGCACAACGGGCACTGGGAGGCCGCGGCCGCGGCGATGAACGTCCACCGCCACACCGTCCGCAACCGGATCGAGACGGTGGAACGGCTCACCGGCCGCCGGATGCTCTCCGCGCAGGACCGGCAGGAGCTGTGGCTGGCGCTGCGCGCCCGCGACCTCTCGCGCATGTCGACCGAGTAGACCGTCGACAACGACGTTTTGGCTGTTTGTTAGCGCTCACAACAGCCATAACGTCGTTGTCGACGTGACCGGCGGAGGGGCCGTCCACCGAATGTCGTAGCGTTGGTGCACTCCCCGAGGCGTGAGGTGTGCCGTGCGAACGACCCATCGACTGGCTGTATTCGGCGCGGCAGGATGCCTCCTGCTGAGCGCGTGCGGAGCTTTGACCCCGGCCGCGGAGCCGACGATCCGGCAGTCCGTCGACGTCAGCGCGTTCACCCCGACGGCGAAGAACCCCGACCCGTCGAAGAACATCGACGGCGTGACGGTGAAGAAGTACCCGAAGGGCAAGCACATCCGAGGCGACCAGCGGGTGGCATACACCTTCACCCCGCCCATCGGTGGTACGCACGACCAGGCGTGGGCGACCTGCACCGGTGTCGTCTACCCGGAGCCGGTGCGCAGCGAGAACATCGTGCACTCCATGGAGCACGGCGCCGTCTGGATCGCCTACGACGCCGACCGCGTCTCGCCGGCCGACCAGGCCGCGCTCGCGAAGCTGGTCGACGGCAAGCCGTACATGGTCATGTCGCCCTACCCGGGGATGAAGCATCCGATCTCGCTGCAGTCGTGGGGGCACCAGCTCGCCGTCGACAGCATCGGCGACGAGCGCATCGACCAGTTCATCGCGGCGCTGCGGCGCAACCCGAACACGTTCCCCGAGCCCGACGCGTCCTGCGCGGAGATCGGCGGCCAGTACTTCCAGCAGGACAACCCACCGGCCTTCAAGGCGACGCCGGCCAAGGGTGAGGTCAACGGCGGCACGATCGTCGAGGAGTAGCCGAAGTTCCCCACCGTTTTGCCAACCTGCACGGCCTCCAGGGCGTGCAAGTAGGCAAAACGGTGGGGAAGTTTCAGGTGCGGGGGATCGGGACCCCGCGGATCGACGCGTCGAGAAGCTGCACGGGGTGCAGCAGCGGGATGTCCTTGCCGAGGTGCTTGCCGATCTGCAGCAGGCAGCCGGGGTTCGCGGTGACTATCACGTCAGGAGTCACCGACCGGACGTTCTCCGCCTTGCGGGCGCCCAGCTCGGCTGCGGCGTCCGGCGCGATCATGTTGTAGATCCCGGCCGAGCCGCAGCACAGCTCCGCCTCCGGCAGATCCACCAGCTCGACGCCGGGGATCGAGCGCAGCACCGCACGCGGCTGAGCGCGGACCTTCTGCGCGTGCCCGAGGTGGCAGGCGTCGTGGTACGCCACCCGCCCGCGGACGGGGTGCCGCGACGCCCGCGGTTCCCCCTCGGCCAGCACCTCGTGCACGTCCCGGACCTTCGCGCTGAACGCGGCGGCGCGCTCGGCCCACGCCGGGTCGTCGGCCAGCAGGTGGCCGTACTCCTTCATCGACGAGCCGCAGCCGGCCACGTTCGTCACGAAGTACTCGGCCGCAAGGCCTTCGAAGTCGGCGATCGTGCGCTTCGCCCTGGTCAGCGCGGGGTCCTCGCGGCCGGCGTGCAGCTCGAGCGCACCGCAGCACTGCTGCCCGCGCGGCACCAGCACGTCGTAGCCCTCCGCGGCGAGCACGCGCACGGTCGCGACGTTGACCCGGTGGAAGAACACGTCCTGCACGCAGCCCGAGAGCAGCGCCACCCGGCCGCGCCGCTGCCCCGCCGCGGGCGTGTGCACGGGCAGCCCCGCGAACGCGTCGCGCACCGAGACCGGCGGCAGGAGCGACTCCATCGCCGCGAGCCGCCCCGGCAGCTTCGACGCCATCCGCGAGACCGCCGGGATCCGGCGCAGCCGCTGGTAGAGCGCGCCCGGCAGGGCCGCGAGCCGCAGCCGCCGCCGGTACGGGAACAGCGCGAAGATCGCTTTGCGGAAGAGCGCGTCGCCCGGCTCGCGCGGCACGTTGCGCTCGATCTGGGGCCGCACCGATTCCAGCAGCCGGTCGTACTGCACTCCCGACGGGCACGCGGTCACGCACGCCATGCAGCCGAGGCACGCGTCGATGTGCTCGGTGAACGGGCCGTCGAGCGCGATCTCGCCCTTGCTCGCGAGATCCATCAGGTAGATCCGGCCGCGCGGGGAGTCCATCTCCTCGCCCCACAGCTGGTACGTCGGGCACGTCGGCAGGCAGAACCCGCAGTGCACGCAGTCGGCCAGCAGCTCGGGTTCCGGTGGGCGGCGCTCGTCGAAGCTGCTGGGGCCCGTCTGCGGCAGGTTGGTCTCCGCCGAGCCTGCTGGCGTCGTCACAGGATCACATCCACGGTCACATCCACGGTGCGAAGCGTCCGGGGCCGAACCGGCCCTTCGGGTCGAGCTCTGCCTTGATCGCCCTGAGCACGCCGAGCGCCGACGGCGGCGGTCCCCACGCCGGCGCGTCGGTGCCCGCGGGCCGGGCGCGCAGCGCCGATGTGCCGCCCATCTCGTGGACCAGCCGGTGCGCTTCGGCGACCGCATCGGGCTCGACGGTCACGGTGGCGACTCCCGTGCCGAGCCCGGCGGTCGTCGTCGAGACCCGAGGCAGCGCGCCGAGCAGCTCGGGCAGCCGCGAGGGCAGTACCCCGACCCGGATCGACGCGCGGCCGTCAGCCCCTCGCACGAGCGCGGCGTGCCGCTCCCAGATGTCCGGCTCCGCCGTGCTGCCGCCGACGGCCGCCCGCAGCCGCTCCACGCGGGCCGGAAGCGCCCGCTCGGTGCCGTCCACCTTGATCAGCAGCGTGCCCTCGGCCCACTCCAGCGCCGCGGGCTCGTACGGGCCGCCGAGCACGACGGCCGCAAGCTCGGCGGCCTCGGGCAGCGTGCACGCGACGGAGAGCGTGGCCGTGCTCTCCGGGACCGGGTGCAGCCGCAGCACGACCTCGGCGATCACGGCGAGGGTGCCGTACGAGCCGTGCACGAGCTTGGCCAGGTCGTACCCGGCCACGTTCTTGATCACGTGCCCGCCGCTGCTGGCGACCGTGCCGTCGGCGAGCACGAGCGTCACGCCGATCACGAGGTCGCGCAACGACCCGTGGACGAGGGCCGCGGGGCCGGCGTCGGCGGTGGCGAACAGCCCGCCGACCGTTGCGCCTCCGGCGACCCGCGCCGCGTCGAACGCGACGTGCTGACCGTGCGGCGCCAGCTCGGCGGCCAGCTCGCGCAACGGCGTGCCGGCACGCACGGAGACCGTCATGTCGCCGGGGTTGTGCGCGATCACGCCGCGCATGCCCGTCGTGTCGAGCACGGCGTCGACGGGTTCGAGCGCGCCGCCCCAGCCCGCGGCGGTGCCGGCGCCGGCGACGGCGAGCCGGCCGCTCGTGTCGAGCACGGCCGTGCGGAGCGTGCGCAGGTCAGTGGGTGCGTTCACAGGCGCTCGATCACTCCCGACTCCTCCAGCGGATGCGGCTTGTACTTGCCGGGCCGTTCCCCGCACAGCCGCGGTGTCGGCAGCACCTTGCCCGGGTTGCACAGCCCGCGCGGGTCGAACGCGCCGCGCACGCGCCGCATGACCGCGAGGTCGTCCTCGGTGAACATCTTCGGCATCGAGCACGCCTTGTCGGTGCCGATGCCGTGCTCGCCCGAGAGCGAACCACCCATCTCGACGCACAGCTCGGCGATCTCGCCGGAGAGCTTCTCGGCCCGTTCCGTCTCGCCGGCGGCCGCGCTGTAGAGCACCAGCGGGTGCAGGTTCCCGTCGCCCGCGTGGAAGACGTTCGCGACACGCAGCCCGGCGTCGGCGCCCATGCCGGCGATGCGGTCGAGCACCTCGGCGAGGCGCGTGCGCGGCACCACGCCGTCCTGCACGAAGTAGTCGGGGCTGATCCGCCCGACTGCGGCGAACGCGGCCTTGCGCCCCCGCCAGATCGCCGCGCGCTCCTCCGGCGAGCCCGCGATGTGCAGGCGCGTGCAGCCGTGCCGCTCGCAGATCTGCTTGACCTGCTCGAACTGGACGTCGCACTCCTCGGTGGGCCCGTCCAGCTCGACGACGAGCGCGGCCGGCACCCCGACCGTGTAGCCGGCGTGCACCGCTTCCTCCGCCGCCTCGATGGCGAGCGTGTCCATCATCTCGACGGCGGCGGGCACGATCCCGGCGGCGACGACGTCGGACACGACGTCACCCGCGGCCGCGATGCTGGGGAAGTCGGCGAGCAGCGTGCGCACCGACTCCGGCGTCCGCAGCAGCCGCACGGTGATCTTCGTGGTGATCCCGAGGGTGCCCTCCGAGCCGAGGAACGTGCCGCGCAGGTCGGGCCCGAGCTGCTCGCCGGTGTCGGAACCGAGCGTGACGACCGACCCGTCGGCCAGCACGACCTCCACCGACAGCACGTGGTTGGTGGTGAACCCGTACTTCAGGCAGTGCGCGCCGCCGGAGTTCTCCGCGACGTTGCCGCCGATCGTGCAGACCTGCTGGCTGGACGGGTCGGGCGCGTAGTAGAGCCCGTGCGGCGCGGCCGCCTTGGTGATCTCCAGGTTGGTGACGCCCGGCTCGACGACCGCCCTGCGGTTGACCGGGTCGACCTCCAGCACGCGCTTGAGCCGCGCGAGGCTGATCACCACACCGTCGGCGACGGGCAGCGCGCCACCGGAGAGGCCGGTGCCGGCACCGCGGGCGACGAACGGGATGCCGTGCTCGGCGCAGACCCGCACCGCGCTGGCCACCTGCTCGGCGGTGCGGGGGAGCAGCACGAGGTCGGGGATCACCCGGTAGCCGGTGAGGCCGTCGCACTCGTAGGCGCGGCAGCGCACCGGGTCGCTGATCACGTCCTGCGGGGACAGCGTGTACTCGAACTCCCGCCGCACCGCGTAGCTCAGGCCCACCGGGGAAGCCTACGTCGAGGTGGCAGCGCACGCGATATCACGGGTTCCACAATACGGAAGCTGCACTCCGAATGATAGAATCCGGGCCGCCTTCAGATGTCGACTTCATGGAGAGATGGGATGGTGGCCGGGTGACCCCGCAACTGCAGATCGAGCCGACGCTGCGGGCGTTCGTCGCCGACGAGCTGCTCCCCGGTCTCGACATCGAGCCCGAGACGTTCTGGTCGACCTTGGTGGCGCTGCAGGAGCGCTTCGGCGCCCGGACCCGCGAGTTGCTCGCCCGTCGTGACGAGCTCCAGGCGCGGATCGACGAGTGGCACCGCGAGCACGGAGGCGGCGACCCCGAGAGCTATGCAGCCTTTCTCACCGAGATCGGCTACCTGGAGCCGGTCGCCGAGCCGCAGGTGCGCGTCGACCGGGTCGACGCCGAGATCGCCGAGGTCGCGGGCCCGCAGCTGGTGGTGCCCGCCACCGTCCCGCGCTACGCGCTCAACGCCGCCAACGCGCGATGGGGCTCATTGTTCGACGCCCTCTACGGCACCGACGTGCTGCCGCTGGAGCACAAGCTCGCCTCCGGGTACGACGAGCGCCGCGGCGCGCAGGTGATCGAGGAGGCCGACCGCCTGCTCGATGAGCTGTTCCCGCTTATGTCGGGCAGCCACGCCGACGCCACCGCCTACACCGTGCACAACGGCAGGCTGGTGGTGCTGACCGGCACCGGCGAGTCGGGCCTCGTCGACCCGGCGCAGTTCGCCGGCCACGCCGATGGCGCGATCCTGCTGCGTCGCAACCGCCTGCACGTCGAGCTGACGATCGACCCCGACCATCGGGTAGGGCGCCAGCACCACGCCGGGCTCGCCGATGTCGTGCTCGAATCGGCCGTCACGACCATCGTCGACCTCGAGGACTCCGTCGCCACCGTCGACGGGCCCGACAAGGTCGTCGGCTACCGCACGTGGCTCGGCCTGATGACCGGCGCCCTCACCGCGACGTTCCAGAAGGGCGGCGAGACCGTCGAGCGCAGGGTGCACGGCGACCGCGAGTACACCGGCGCCGACGGCGCCGCGCTCACGCTGCCGGGACGCTCGCTGCTGCTGGTGCGCAACGTCGGGCACCACATGGACACCGACGCCGTCACCATCGACGGCGCACCGGTCGGGGAGGGTGTGCTCGACGCGCTGGTCAGCGCCGTCGCAGCGCTGCACGAGCTGCGCGGGCTCGGCAGCCACTCCAACTCGCGGGCCGGCAGCGTCTACATCGTCAAGCCGAAGCAGCACGGCTCGGCCGAGGTCGCGTTGACCGTCGAGCTGTTCGCCGCTGTCGAGCAGGCGCTCGGCATCGAGGAGAACACGCTCAAGATCGGCATCATGGACGAGGAGAAGCGCACCTCGCTCAACCTGGAGGTGTGCATCGCCGCCGCGGAGCACCGCGTGATCTTCGTGAACACCGGGTTCCTCGACCGCACCGGCGACGAGATCCACACCGACTTCCTCGCCGGCCCCGTCGTGCGCAAGGACGACATGAAGTCGACGCCGTGGCTGCTCGGCTACGAGGACCGCAACGTCGACGTCGCGCTGCGCGCCGGGTTCGCCGGGCAGGCGCAGATCGGCAAGGGCATGTGGGCGAAGCCCGCCGCCATGGCCGACATGCTGGAGCAGAAGGGTGCTCAGCCGGAGGCCGGTGCGAACTGCGCGTGGGTGCCGTCGCCGACCGCCGCGACCCTGCACGCGCTGCACTACCTGCGCACCGACGTCCAGGCGCGGCAGCGGGCGCTGGTCGGGCGCGACACCGACCGGGCCGAGCTGCTGAAGGTCCCGCTGCTCACCTCGACGCTCTCCGACGAGGACAAGCGCCACGAGCTGGAGACCAACGCGCAGTCGATCCTCGGGTACGTCGTGCGCTGGGTCGGGCTGGGCATCGGGTGCTCCACGGTCCCCGACCTCGCCGGCGTCGGGCTCATGGAGGACCGCGCCACCCTGCGCATCTCCAGCCAGCTGATCGCCAACTGGCTGCACCACGGGGTCGTCGACGAGCCGACGGTCCGCGAGACGTTCGCCAGGATGGCCGCGCTGGTGGACGACCAGAACGCCGAGGAGCCCGGCTACCGGCCGATGGCGAAGGACCTGGAGACGAGTGAGTCGTTCCAGGCCGCGCTCGACCTGGTGTTCACGGGCCGCACGGAACCCAACGGCTACACCGAACGCGCCCTGACGCAGTGGCGGCGCAAGGCGAAGTCCACCGCCTGACCCGACCGCCGGCCGAACTTCCCCACCGTTTTGCCAACCTGCACACCCTCGGGGGTCTGCAAGTTGGCAAAACGGTGGGCAAGTTCCCATCGTTTTGGGCACTTGCGCGCTCCGCGGGCGCGCATCCACCCAAAACGGTGGGGAAGTCGTCAGCCGGCGACCTGCTTCCAGCCGTCCGCGAGCTGGGTGCGGAGGGTGGGGAGGTCGATCTGGTTCGCCAGGTAGCGCTGCAGGGCGGGCGTGGCGATCTGGTCCTTCCACTGCGGGTACTTGGTGACCGTCTGGAACGGCGCAGTCACCAGGTTGTCAGCCCCGGCGAGCGTGGCGCCCCAGCCGTCCTTGCCGCCGGTCGCGGTGGTGACGGCGTCGCGCGCCGCGGCCGAGGTCGGGATGAGCCACTCGCCCTGCGCGACGGCGGCGAGGTTCTGCGCCTGCATGTAATGGTCGATGAACGCCGCGGCCTGCGCGACGTTCGGGCTGTCCGCGGGGACCGACAGCGTCTGCGGGTTCGCGGCCTGGTTCGCCGACGTCCCGGCGAGCGGCGGGAGCACCGTCCACGAGAACCCGGGCGGCGCACCTTCCTTGATCTGCTGCGCGATGAAGCTGCCCGCGACGATCATCGCGTAGCGGCCGCCGAGGAACGCCTTCACCACGTCTGTGCCGCTCTGCGTGAGCGAGGTCGGGTCGAGCGAGCCGTCGGTGAACGCCATCTGGTGGATCCGGCGCGGCACCTCGAGCTCGGCGTCGCCGATCACGACGTCGGCGGTGTCGCCGCTGCCGGTGAAGAACTTCGCGTCGAAGTTCGGCCCGAGCCCGACGACCGTCGCCGTCGGCTGGCGCAGCCCCCAGCCCAGCCCCTTCGCGGACGGGGTCGTGGCCTGCTTGGCCGCGGCGGCGAGCGCGTCCCACGTCAACGTCGGGCCGGTCGGCAGCGCCACCCCGGCCTGCTGCAGCAAGGCGGTGTTCGCGAACACGACGTAGGTCTGCAGGAGTGTCGGCGCCGCGACCGTCTTGCCGTCGACAGTCACGGCGTCCCAGACGCCCTGCGGCACCGCGGCGCGGGTGGCCGCCGGGATGTGCGGGGCGAGATCGGCGAGGTAGCCCTGCCGCGCGAAGCCGGCGATGTCGGCCGACTCGTCGTGGATGACGTCCGGTGCCGTGCCGCCCTGGAACTGCGTCACCAGCTGGTCGTGCACTGCGTCCCAGCTGCCCTGCGAGAGGTTCACCGTGATGTCGGGGTGTGCGGCGTTCCAGTCGTCGACGATCTTCTTGGTCGCCGCGACGCTCGGTTCCTGGAACGCGAGGCTCTGGAACGTCAGCGTGACGGGCCCGGTTGCGGGCCCCTGCTCGTCGTCGATCGGGGTGGTGGCGCACGCCCCGAGCAGCGCGGCCGCACCCAGCACGGCCACCCCCTGCATCGCCACAGCGAGCCGGCGTCCTTGCATGGTCGTCTCCTATCCCTTGACCGCCCCGCTGAGCAGCCCCGACGTCAGCCGGCGCTGCACAGCGGCGAAGAACAACAGGCTCGGCACGATCGCGAGCAGGGCGCCTGCGGCGAGCGCGCCGAGCTGCACCTGCCCCTCCGCGCCGACGAACCGCGCGAGCATGAGCGGCAGCGTCTCCTTGGTGTCGCTCTGGATCAGCACGAGCGCGAAGAAGAACTCGTTCCACGACGAGATGAGCGTGAACATCGCCGTCGCGACGAGCCCCGGCGCGAGCAGCGGCGCCATGATGCTCCACAGCACCCGCCACCGGCCGGCGCCGTCCATCACGCCGGCCTCTTCGACGTCGCGCGGGATCGCGGCGATGTAGCCCTGCAGCATCCACAGCGCGAACGGCAGCGCGTAGACGGCGTGCACGACGGTGAGCCCGACGAGGCTGTCGTTGAGCCGCACCTGCCGCAGGATCAGGAACAGCGGGATCACCACGAGGATCACCGGGAACACCTGGCTGACCAGCACCCACCCGTTCGCGACGACCTTCAGGCGCGTGCGGAAGCAGGCCAGCCCGTACGCCGCGGGCAGCGCCATGACCAGCACCAGCACGGTCGCGCCGAGCGCCACCCGCGCGCTGTTCCACGCCGCGCCGGCGAGGTTCCGGCGCTGGAGCACGTCGACGAAGTTATCCAGGGTCGGCGCCCCCGGCAGCAGCCCGGACCCGGCCCTGGCCAGCTCCGCCGGCGTCGTGAACGCGGTGGAGAGCAGCCACAGCAGCGGGAACGCGAGGAACACGAGATAGGCGAGCAGCGCGACGTACTGCCCCGCCCGGCGCGCGGTCATGCCTGCCTCCGCAGCTGCGAGCGCAGGTAGAACAGCAAGAATCCGACGATCAGCACCACCATCACGTTGCCCATCGCGGCGGCGTAGCCGAAGTTGCCGTAGCGGAACGCCTCGTTGTAGGCGAAGAGCATCGGCAGCATCGTCTGCCCGCCCGGCCCGCCCGCGGTGAGCACGTAGACCAGCCCGAACGAGTTGAACGCCCAGATGAAGTCGAGCGTCGTGACGGCCACCGCGACCGGCCGCAGCCCAGGCAGGGTGACGTGCCAGAACCGGCGCCACGTCCCCGCGCCGTCGACGGCGGCAGCCTCGTGCAGCGAGGCGTCGATCGACTGCAGCCCGGCCAGCAGGGTGATCGTCGTCTGCGGCATGCCGGCCCACACCCCGACGACGATCACCGCGGGCAGCGCCGTGCTGAACTCGCCGAGCCAGTTGACGTTGCCCGCCATGCCGTAGTTGGGGTTGAGCAGCAGCTTCCACATGATCGCGATGACCACCGGCGGCATGGCCCACGGGATCAGCGCGAGGGTCCGCGCGAGCCAGCGCAGCCGCAGGTCGAGGTCCAGCAGCATGGCCAGCCCCAGCCCGGCGACGAACTGCAGGACGGTCACCGAGAACGCCCAGATCAGCCCGATCCGGAACGACGACCAGAACAGCTCGTTGCCGAGCAGCGCCGCGTAGTTGTCCAGTCCGGTGAAGCTGGTGACGACGTTGCGTCCGGCGCGGCTGTCGGTGAAGCCCAGGTAGAGGCCCTGCAGCAGGGGGTAGACGCTGAAGAGCGCGACGGGCAGCAGGGCGGGCAGGAGCAGCGGCCACGCGTCCCGATCGCCGCGTCGGCGCGGCCTGCGTGCTGGTGGCGGTGCGTCCGGGCGGCCGCCGGTGATCGTCTCGACCGAGCTGGTCACGGTGCCACCGAGCAGCCCACTCGCGACCCCCCGCCGTCGGATGGCCCATCCGCCGGCCGGGAAGGGCCCCGCGACGATGGCACGTCGCAGGTCCACGGGCAAGGGGGCGGCCGACGTTCCCGGCACCCCCGACCCGCCCTGGGCTACGCGGGGGAGGTGGGCGCGTTGGGAGGGCAGGAAAGCCACTTTCCTGCCCTGTGAGGGCCGGAAAGTGGCTTTCCTGCCCTTGCGTGCGGATCGCACGTATCCCGCCCAGCGCCAGCCGAACGTGTCGCCGCCAGCTGTGGCGCGGTCCGCGCGACTGGCGAATGATTCGCAGGCCGGTGCGGATGGGTGGAGGGGCCTCGATGACGCTGCTTGCGCAAACCGATCTGCGGCTGGACACGACCTTCGTGGACTACGTGTTCGTCGCGTTCTACTTCCTGCTGGTGCTGGGCATCGGCGTCATGGCTCGCCGGTCCATCTCGTCCAGCCTGGACTTCCTGCTCTCCGGTCGCGCGCTGCCCGCGTGGGTCACCGGGATCGCGTTCATCTCGGCGAACCTGGGCGCGATCGAGCTGATCGGCATGACCGCGAACGGCGCCCAGTACGGCGTGCCGACCGTGCACTACTACTGGATCGGCGCCATCCCGGCGATGGTGTTCCTCGGCATCGTGATGATGCCCTTCTACTACGGCAGCAAGGCCCGCAGCGTCCCGGAGTTCCTCCGCAAGCGCTTCAACACCACCACCCAGCGGGTCAACGCGCTGACGTTCGCGCTGGCGTCGGTGCTGATCGCAGGGGTCAACCTGTTCGCGCTCGGGCTGGTCATGGAGGCGCTGCTCGGCTGGTCGCTGCAGGTCGCGATCCCGATCGCGGCGCTGGTGGTGCTCAGCTACACGTTCCTCGGCGGCCTGTCCGCCGCGATCTACAACGAGGTGCTGCAGTTCTTCGTGATCCTCGCGCTGCTCATCCCGCTCACCGTCGCGGGGCTCGCGCGGGTCGGCGGCTGGGCGGGGCTCCAGGAGAAGATCACCGCGGTGGGCGGGGCCGAGCAGCTGTCGTCGTGGCCGGGCACGTCGCTGACGGAGATCGCGAACCCGTTCCTCTCCGTGCTCGGCATCGTGTTCGGGCTCGGCTTCGTGCTCTCGTTCGGCTACTGGACGACGAACTTCGCCGAGGTGCAGCGCGCGCTCTCGGCGAAGAGCATGTCGGCCGCCCGGCGCACGCCGATCATCGGTGCCTTCCCGAAGGCGCTCATCCCGATCGTCATCGTGATCCCCGGCATGGTCGCCGGCGTGCTGGTGCCGCAGCTGACCACGCTCAAGACCGGCGGCCAGTCCGACGTCACCTACAACAACGCGCTGTCGCTGCTGATGGGCGAGGTGCTGCCGAACGGCGTGCTGGGAGTCGCGCTCGCCGGCCTGCTCGCCGCGTTCATGGCTGGCATGGCGGCCAACGTCAGCTCGCTCAACACCGTCTTCACCTACGACATCTGGCAGGACTGGATCCGGCCCGGTAGGGACGACCGCTACTACCTGCAGGTCGGCCGGGCGGTCACGGTGATCGGCTGCCTGCTCGCGATCGGCACGGCGTTCCTCGCCGGCAGCTACCAAAACCTGATGGACTACATCCAGGCGCTGTTCAGCTTCTTCAACGCCCCGCTCTTCGCGATCTTCATCCTGGGCCTGTTCTGGAAGCGGATGACCGGCCACGCCGGCTGGACGGGCCTGATCTCCGGCACGATCGCGGCCGTCACCGTCGACGTGCTGGTGCGCTCGGGGGTGCTCGCGCTATCCAGTCAGGCAGGCAGCTTCGTCGGCGCGAGCGCCGCGTTCGTCGTCGGCATCGTCGTTGCGGTGATCGTCTCGATGGTCACCGCACCCAAGCCCGACGCCGAGCTGGTCGGGCTGGTGTGGGCGCTGACCTCGAAGGAGGACCGCAGCCACTCGACCACCGGTGAGGATGCCGGTTGGTACCGCTCGCCCGCGCTGCTCGGCGGGCTGGTGCTGCTGTTGACCGTCGGCCTCTACCTGGTCGTCCCGTGAGCGCGGAAGGAGAACGGATGTCCGAGCAACCGGAAGAGGTGTCGAGCTCCGCCGCCGCGCTGTTCGACCTGCGCACCGTGATCGCCTTGCTGTTCGGCGTCTACGGCATCGTGCTGACGTTGCTGGGGCTGTTCGACAACGATCCCCGCCAACTGGAGAAGTCGGCGGGGATCGACATGAACCTTTGGACGGGGATCGGGATGCTCGTCATCGCGGTGGTCTTCCTGGCGTGGGTCCGCCTGCGGCCACCGGCGACGAGCTGAGGGTCAGCGCTCGCGCGACGGGGTCGGGAAGCGCGGGTTGAAGGCCGTCAGCGTCCAGTCGTCGATACGACGGAGTGCGCGGCGGATGCGGGCTGCCATGGCTGGCCTCCTGTTCTCTCGGGTCACGCAAGGTATAGCGAAAGGATCATCTGGATCGTTCCAGGAACGTGGCGTGAGCCTGCTCACCTGCGGAAATCGATAGGGTCGGGTTTGTCCTGATCTCGCTCCAGCCGACGAAACGGGAGATGCGTGCTGGCACTCGTCGTCGCCCACCTCGCGATCGCTGTGCTGCTCCCGCTCGTGTCAGCACGCTCGACGCGTGCCGCGTTCCTGGTCGCGGCGCTGCCCCCGGCGGCGGCGTTCGGGTGGGCGCTCACGCAGATCGGTCATGCGCTGGACGGCGGCGTCGCCAGCACGACGGCGTGGGCCCCGGCGCTGGGCCTGGAGCTGAGCTTCCGGCTCGACGCGCTGGCGCTCGCGATGATCGTGCTCGTCTCCGGTGTCGGTGCCGTGATCATCGTCTACTGCGCGGGCTACTTCGAGCGACGTGCGGAGGAGGCACCGCGGTCGGCGGCCCTGCTGCTCGCCTTCGCGGGCGCGATGCTCGGGCTGGTCCTCGCCGACGACCTGTTCACGCTGTACGTGTTCTGGGAGCTCACGTCCGTCACGTCGTTCCTGCTCGTCGGACAGAGCGGCGAGGGTCGCGCGAGCCGGCGGGCCGCCGTGCAGGCGTTGCTCGTGACCGTCTTCGGCGGGCTGGCCATGCTGCTCGGGTTCGTGCTGCTCGGCGAGGCCGCCGGGACGTACCGGATCTCGGAGATCCTCGCCGACCCGCCCGCCGGCGGGCTCGTGCCGCTCGCGCTGGTGCTGATCCTGCTGGGAGCCTTCACCAAGTCGGCGCAGCTGCCGTTCCACCCGTGGCTGCCGGCCGCCATGGTGGCGCCGACGCCTGTCAGCGCCTACCTGCACGCGGCCTCGATGGTGAAGGCGGGCGTGTACCTCGTCGCGCGGCTGTCGCCGGGATTCGCGGACCTCGCGGTCTGGTGGGTGCCGTGTGTCGTGTTCGGCGCGGCGACGATGCTGCTCGGCGGGTGGCGCGCGCTGCACGAGACCGACCTCAAACGGCTGCTCGCCTTCGGCACGGTCAGCCAGCTCGGGTTCCTCATGGCGCTGATGGGCGCGGGCGGGCGCACCGCGGCGCTGGCCGGTGTGACGATGCTGCTTGCGCACGGCCTGTTCAAGGCGCCGCTCTTCCTCGTGGTCGGCACCGTCGACCGGTCGGCCGGGACGCGTGACGTCCGCAAGCTGTCCGGGTTGCGCAAGGTACTGCCCGGCACCGCGATCACGGCGGCGCTCGCCGCGGCGTCGATGGCGGGGATCCCACCGCTGCTGGGCTTCGTCGGCAAGGAAGCGGCGTTCGCGGCGTTCCTCGACGACGGCCGGTGGCCGGTAGCCCTCGCGCTGCTGGCCGGCTCGGTGCTCACCGTCGCCTACACCGCGCGGTTCCTGTGGGGCGCGTTCGCGAGCAAGCCGGGCGTGGAGCCGTCGACGGTGCGCGCGCCCGGTTTGCTGCTGACCGTCCCGTCGTGGGTGTGCGCGCTGGCCGGTCTCGCGCTGGGGATCGGGTACCCGCTGGTCGAGGCGATCGGCGAGGGGTACGTCGGGCCCGGCGGCTACCACCTCGCGCTGTGGCACGGGCTCGGGCTGCCGCTGCTGTTCTCGGCGGTCGCACTGGCCGGCGGCCTGCTCCTGCACCGCTTCCGGGCAGTGCTGCGGCCGCTCGGCGCAGGCCCGTTCGACGCCCAGCGCGGCTACGAAGGGGTGATCGCCGGGATCGGGCGGGCGGCAGTGGTCGTCACCGGTCGGCTGCAGCTGGGCTCGCTGCCGTTCTACCTCGGCGCGATCCTCGTGACCGTCATCGTGCTGCCGGGGACGGCCGCGTTGCTGGCCGGCGGGTGGCCCACGGACCAGCCGCTCTTCCACGTGATCATGCAGGTGCCGCTCGGCCTGGCCGTGATCGTCGCGGCGCTGGCCGTCGTGAAGGCGCGGCGGCGGTTCACCGCTGTGCTGCTCGTCGGCGTGATCGGGTACGGCGTCGGCGGGCTGTTCATCGTCGACGGCGCCCCTGACCTCGCGCTCGCGCAGTTCCTCGTCGAGACGCTCTCGCTGGTCGTGTTCGTGTTCGTGCTGCGCAGGCTGCCGGCGAACTTCACCGAGGAGTCGCCGCGGCGGCGCGTGATCGTGCCGAAGGCGGTCGTCGCGGCGCTCGGGGGGATCACCGTGGCGGGCATCGGCGTGCTGCTCTCCGCCGCG
This sequence comes from Pseudonocardia sp. TRM90224, assembly GCF_021245725.1. Taxonomy (GTDB): domain Bacteria; phylum Actinomycetota; class Actinomycetes; order Mycobacteriales; family Pseudonocardiaceae; genus Pseudonocardia. The sequence goes on from NZ_JAJGSX010000006.1 coordinate 67,126, forward strand.
CGCAGCGGACCGGCCGCGGCCAGCGCCCAGTTCTTCGAGCTGGCGCCCTCCGGCGCGGGTGCCGACAACGTCATCAGCGCGATCATCGTCGACTTCCGCGCCCTCGACACCGTCGGCGAGATCGGCGTGCTGTTCATCGCGGCCGCGGGCGTCGCGAGCCTCGTGCTGGCCACGCGGCACGACCGCCGCTCGAAGACCGGGCAGGGGACCCCCGAGCACGAGGAGGAGGTGCGCGGATGACGCAGCAGGAGGATCCGACGCCCTTCGAGTCGTGGGACCGGCCCCGGCAGGCCTGGCTGCTCTCGGGCGACTGCCGCGGCGTCCGGCAGCGGACGCTGCTGCTGGAGATGACGACGCGGGCGCTCTTCCCGACCGTGCTGGTGTTCTCGCTCTACCTGCTGCTCGTCGGGCACTACGGGCCGGGCGGCGGGTTCGCGGCGGGGCTGGTGGCCGGGCTCGCGTTCGTGCTGCGCTACATCGCCGGTGGCAGCGAGGACCTGGGCGCGGTGGTGCGGATCCGGCCGCCGGTGCTGGTCGGGACCGGGCTCGCGGTGGCGCTGCTGGTCGCGGTGGTGCCGCTCGCGTTCGGCCTGCCCGTGCTCTCCAGCGCGAAGTGGGCGCTCGACGTGCCGCTGCTCGGCACGATCGCCGTGCAGACCAGCCTGTTCCTCGACGTCGGGGTCTACCTGCTGATCATCGGGGTGGTGATCGACCTGCTCCGCTCGCTCGGCTCGGGCATCGAACGCGACATGCGCGAGGAGGGCGAGCAGGCGTGATCACCATCAACCTGGCGATGGCGCTCGTCGTCGCCGTGCTCTACTCCGTCGGCTTCTACCTGCTGCTGCAGCGGTCGCTCATGCGTGTGCTGATCGGGGTGGTCGTGCTCGGACACGGCACGAACCTGCTGCTGCAGCTCGTCGGCGGGCCGCCCGGCCGGGCGCCGATCGTCGGGGAGGTGCCGGCGGGTGCGCTCGTCGCCGACCCGCTGCCGCAGGCGCTGGCGCTGACCGCCGTCGTGATCACCTTCGCGCTGACGACGTTCCTGCTCGCGCTGGGCTACCGCTCGTTCGTGCTGGTCGGGCACGACGAGGTGCAGGACGACGTCGAGGACCGCCGCATCGCCAGCCAGGAGGTCCCCGCCGGCGGCCTGGACGACCCGGCCGACGACTTGGCCCCCACAAGCGAGGGGAGCGACAAATGACCCCCTCGACACCCACCCCAGGGGTTGCCAGGAAAGCCACTTTCCTGGCGCCTGCGGACAGGAAAGTGGCTTTCCTGGCACACCGGCGGAGCCGGGGGACGTCGTGAGTGCGATGAGCGCGCTACTGGCGCTTCCCGTCCTGCTGCCCATGCTGGGCGCCGCGTTGACCGTGCTCGCCGGGCGGTCGGCGGCGTTGCAGCGCGCGATCGGCATCGTCACGCTGACGGCCGTCGCGGTGATCGCCGCCGTGCTGCTCGTCAACGCCGACGCGGGCGGTCCGATCGTCGCGGAGCTGGGCGGTTGGGCGCCGCCGGTCGGGATCGCGCTCGTCGCCGACCGGCTCTCCGCGTTGCTGCTGCTGGTCTCGACGCTCGTGACGCTCGCGGTGCTGGTCTACGCGATCGACCAGCGGATCGTCGACTACGGCCGCGGCGCCGCGAGCACGACGTTCCACCCGATGTACCTGATGCTGTGCGCCGGGGTGTCGCTCGCGTACCTCACCGGCGACCTGTTCACGCTGTTCGTCGCGTTCGAGCTGATGCTGACGGCGTCCTACGTGCTGATCACGCGCCGCACCAGCGCGATCCGGATCAGGGCGAGCATGACGTACGTGACGGTCAGCCTCATGTCGTCGCTGCTGTTCCTGACCGCGATCGCGATGGTCTACGCGGCGACGGGCACGGTGAACCTCGCCGACATCGCCGGCCGGATCGACACGGTGCCGCCCGGGCTGCGGACCGTGCTCGGGCTGATGCTGCTCGTGGTGTTCGGGATCAAGGCGGCGATCGTGCCGCTGCACTTCTGGCTGCCCGACAGCTACCCCAACGCGCCGGGTCCCGTGGCCGCGCTCTTCGCCGGCCTCCTGACCAAGGTCAGCTTCTACGCGCTGCTGCGCACCCAGACGCTCCTGTTCAGCCGCGAGGAGCCGTGGACGCTCATGCTCGTGCTGGCCGTCGCGACGATGCTCGTCGGCGCGCTCGGTGCGCTCGCCCAGAACGACATCAACCGGCTGCTGTCGTTCCTGCTGGTCAGCCACATCGGGTTCATGCTCTTCGGGCTGGCGGTCTTCGACGCCGCCAGCGTCTCCGGCGCGGCCCTGTACGCGGCGCACCACATCACGGTGCTGGCGACGCTGTTCCTCGTCAGCGGTCTGATCACCAGGCGGACGGGAACGGTGGCGCTCGACCAGATGGGCGGGCTGGCCAAGGTCTCACCCGCCCTCGCCGCGCTCTTCGCGATCCCGGCGATGACGCTCGCCGGGCTGCCGCCGACCGCGGGATTCGTCGCCAAGCTGGCGCTCCTGCAGGCCGGTGTTGCGGCAGGGCCGTGGCCGACGGTGGTGGCGGGCGTTGTCGTCGTGGCCAGCCTGCTCACCCTCTACGCGCTGGTCAGGGTGTGGGTGCGGGTGTTCTGGGGCGAGCCGAAGCCGCCCATCCCCGACGACGACCCGGACGACGAGGTGATCGTCGGGACCGCGCGGACGTCCGTCCCGATGTACACCGCAACGGCCGGGCTGGTGGCCGTGAGCCTCGCGATCGCCGTCTTCGCGGGGCCGCTCAGCGAGGTCACCGGCCGCGCGGGCACCGATCTGCTGGACGGCGGCCCGTACCGGTCGGCGGTGCTCGGCGCCGAGGGGGAGCGATGATCCGCAGGCTGGCCGGCGTCCTCTGGCTGACGATCGTCTGGGTGTTGCTGTGGGGCACGTTCACGCCGCTCACGATCGTCGGCGGCGTGGTCGTCGCGGTGCTCGTCATGGTGGTCTTCCGCCAGCCGCTCGTGCCGGAAAGGCTGCATATCAGGCCGCTGCACCTGCTGGCGCTCTTCGCGTACCTGATCTACGACCTCGTCGTCTCGGCCGCCGAGGTGAGCTGGGAGACGCTGCGCCGCGGCCCGGCTGCGCGGGGAGCGATCGTCGAGGTGCCGCTGCTCTCGACGTCGGACCGGGTGGTCACGGTGATGGCGAATGCGCTCTCGCTCTCCCCGGGGACGATGGCGCTGCAGATCGACCACGACCACGGCGTCTGGTACGTCTACGCGCTCGGGCCGCGCGACCGCGCCGGTGTCGAGCGGGCCCGGATGCGGACGCTGAAGATGCAGCGCAAGGTGCTCGCCGCGCTGGGCTCCGCCGACGAACGCGCGGAGGCCGACCGGCTGATCGCGGCGGGGGAGGCCCGATGACCGTCGTCTTCACGATCGTCCTCGTGATGCTCACCGCCGCCGGTGCGCTCACGATCGTGCGGCTGCTGCGCGGGCCCGACACCCTCGACCGCATCGCCGCGCTCGACGTGCTGGTCGTGCTCGTCGTCGCGGCCGCGGCCGTCTACATCGCGATCTTCCAGGACGGCTCGAACATCCCGCTGCTCGCGGCCGTTGCGCTGGTCGGGTTCGTCGGCTCGGCGACCGCGGCGCGCCTGGCCGAGCGCAGGCGGAGGCACCGATGATCCGCGACGTCATCTCGTCGGTGTTCCTGCTGGTCGGGGCGCTGTCGTGCCTGCTGGGCGCGGTTGGGCTGGTTCGTCTCCCTGACCTGCCCTCGCGGTTGCAGGCCGCGACGAAGCCGCAGACGTTGGGGCTGCTGCTCGTGCTGGCCGGCGCGGCGGTGCGCCTGGAGCTGGAGAGCGCCGTGACGCTCGTGCTCGTCGGGCTCTTCCAGGTGATCACGGCGCCGGTGATCGCGCAGCTCGTCGGGCGCTCGGCCTACCGCAGCGGCGCCGTGCGCCAGGACCTGCTCGTCGTCGACGAGCTGGCCGAGAAGATGCCGGACGACTGACCAACTTCCCCACCGTTTTGCCAACCTGCAGACCCCCAGGGGTCTGCAAGTAGGCAAAACGGTGGGGAACTTTCGGGGTGGACCGTCGGCCGGGTGGTGGGGCGGGTCACCTCTATGCTGCCGCGGTGCCTCTCTACGCGCTGGGTGATGTCGAGCCCGACATCCATCCCGACGCCTACGTCCACCCGGATGCCGTGGTGATCGGCAACGTCACGGTCGGCGCGGAGAGCACGGTGTGGCCGTGCGCGGTGCTGCGTGGGGACAACGGGCGGATCGAGATCGGGCCCCGCTCGAGCGTGCAGGACGGCACGGTCATCCACTGCACCGAGAACCAGCCGACGATCATCGGGGCGGAGGTGACGGTCGGGCACAACGTCCACATCGAGGGCGCGACGGTCGGCGACCGCGCGCTGATCTCGTCCGGCTCGGTGGTGCTGAACGGCTCCGAGGTCGGGGAGGGCGCGGTGGTCGCCGCGGGCGCCGTCGTCTCCCCGAACACGAAGATCCCGGCCCGGCGCATGGCGCTCGGCGTGCCGGCCCGGGTCCGTGAGGACCACGAGGTGCCGGAGGGCGCCTTCGACTACGCGGTGCAGAGCTACATCCAGCGCGGGAAGCGGTTCCGCGCCGAACTCCGGAGGTTGTCCTGATGGCGCGCCCGTTGGAAGAGGTCGTCGAGGCGGGGTGGGCGCGGGCGCTTGCGCCGGTCGCACCGCGGATCGCCGAAATGGGGGAGTTCCTCCGCACCGAAATGGCGGCCGGGCGTCGCTACCTCCCCGCGGGTGCGAACGTCCTGCGCGCCTTCACCCAGCCGTTCGACGGCGTGCGCGTGCTGATCGTGGGGCAGGACCCGTACCCGACGCCGGGGCACGCGATCGGGCTCTCGTTCTCGGTGTCGCCGGAGACCCGCCCGGTCCCGCGGTCGCTCGCGAACATCTTCAAGGAGTACACGGCCGACCTCGGCCACCCCGCACCGTCGACGGGTGACCTGACGCCGTGGGCCGAGCAGGGTGTGCTGCTGCTCAACAGGGTGCTGACGGTCGCGCCCGGCGCCCCCGCGTCGCACCGCGACAAGGGCTGGGAGGCCGTCACCGAGCAGGCGATCAAGGCGTTGGTGGCCCGCGACAGCGAGCCGCTCGTCGCGATCCTGTGGGGCCGTGATGCCCGCAACCTCGTGCCGCTGCTCGTCGACGTGCCGTGCATCGAGTCGGCCCACCCCAGCCCCATGTCGGCCGACCGCGGGTTCTTCGGCTCCAAGCCCTTCAGTCGAGCCAACGCGCTGCTCGAGGAGCTGGGTGGCGAGCCTGTTGACTGGAAGCTGCCCTAGTAAGCCTCGTCGACGTTCCACACCTCGGGTGTGCTCCTGACAACCAGGGCACCACCGGAACACCACCTCGTGGGTGAAGCCGGACGGCCGCCCGAGCTCCACGCCATCCAAAGCGCGCGCGACGTCCGGCCAGGTGATGAGGTCAGGGCAGTACCCCGTGGACTGGTTGCTGACCTCGCTCACCGCCCACCGGCCTGCGTCGCGCTCGAAACGCATCTCGCCGGCACTCAGCACCGGCTCGCCGCCCGCACAAGCGACGTGCTCGCTACGCCGAGGTGCGAGCCGGAGAACTCCACCCGTGTCGATCACGAAGGTGAACGGCTCGGCCAGCTCCGCCGCCGATCGCTCAGCGGCCCAGCTGCCGAACTCGGCCGCGGAGCTGATCCGGGATCCGGCGCCTCGGTGGACCGCGGTGTTCATCAGCTCCGTCGGCCCGACGTATCAGTAGCTCCGCCCCCGAACACTCACGCCGGCCAAACTAGGGCACCGGGTCGGTGAACGAACGGCACTTTCGTCCACTAGGGATGGACGAAAGTGCCGTTCGTTCACTTCCGGCCCGGTGTGTGGGCCGCTGCGAGGGGCGGCCACCTGCTCCGCGTGCGTGTGGAGGGCAGGAAAGCCACTTTCCTGCCCCCACAGGGTCTGAAAGTGGCTTTCCTGCCCTTGCGCGCGGAACGCACACGTCCCAGCCCCACCACGGATTCTCATCCCTCGTCCGCGACGTGGAAACACAAAACGGCGCCCCGCTCGAGCGGGACGCCGTCAGGTGGGTGCGCTCAGGCGCGGGCGACCTTGCCTGCCTTCAGGCAGGAGGTGCACACGTTGAGGCGCTGGCGGTTGCCACCGCCGATGCGGGCCCGAACGGTCTGGATGTTCGGGTTCCAGCGGCGGTGGGTACGGCGGTGCGAGTGCGAGACGGACATGCCGAAGCCCGGACCCTTGCCGCAGACGTCGCAGACGGCAGCCACGTCGGACACTCCTCGGGTAGACGAACAAGCGGTAGCCGGGGTTGTCCCCGGGCGCGAGAGTCAAGGATACCTGCGGCGTCCGGCGGGCCGCACACCACCCGGTCGCTACCCTCCCGCTGTGCCTTCGACGTTGGACGCAGCGCTGCTCACCGCATGGGCCAACGCCGCGGCGGAGGCGCTCGCGCGGCACTCCGGCGAGGTCGACCGGATCAACGTCTTCCCGGTGCCCGACGGCGACACCGGGACGAACCTGCTGCTCACGATGCGCGCGGCGGTGGACGCCGTGCGCCGTGGCATGCGCGAGGACGGCACAGCGGACGCCGGGACGGCCGAGGTGGCGGTCACGCTCGCCCGCGGAGCGCTGACGGGTGCGCGCGGCAACTCTGGGGTGATCCTCTCGCAGGTCCTGCGCGGGATCGCTGAATCGGTGACCGCCCATGCCGAGGCCGGGTCGGGCGCCGCCGTGTTCGCCGACGCGCTCGCGCGGGCGTCGACGCTCGCGAGCGCCGCGATCTCCCGGCCCCGTCACGGGACGGTGCTCACGGTGCTGGCGGCGGCCGCCGAAGTGGCGTCGGCCCGGCGTTCCGGCGACCTCGTCGACGCCGCCGTCGCGGCCGCCGATGCAGCGGCGGTCGCGGTGCGCGCGACCACGGCCCAGCTGCCGGAGCTGGCGCGGGCGGGTGTCGTCGACGCGGGCGGGCTCGGCCTCTACCTCGTGCTCGACGCGCTCGCCTGCCTGCTGAGCGGGCGGCCGGGCGTCGAGGCGCTCCCGATCGGCGGCAGCGCCCGCCCGCTCGCCCGCGGCCGTGACGCGCTGACCGCCGAGCGCGAGGGCGGCTCGCTGCAATTCGACTACGAGGTCATGTACCTGCTCGACGCCGACGAGGCGGCCGTCGAGGTGCTGCGCGGTGAGCTGGAGGCGCTGGGCGACTGCGTTGCCGTCGTCGGCGACGGGAGCGGGCTGTGGAACGTCCACGTGCACTGCCTCGACGTCGGTGCGGCGATCGAGGCCGGCATGGCTGCAGGCCGGCCGCACCGCATCACCGTGATCCGGTTCACCGACCAGATCGCGGAAGGGGCTACTGGCGATCGCTTCTCCCGGCCACGGGCCGTGCTCATGGTCGTGACCGGTGGTGAGGTGGCCGAGCTCGCCCGCGAGGCGGGCGCCGACGTGCTGGAACGCGAGGCGGACTTGCCCATCGGCGACGCCGAACTGGCCGCAGCGCTCGCCGGGACCCGCGCCCGCCACGTCGTGCTGATGCCCGGCCACACCGAGCTGACCGCGACCGCGGAGCGGGCCGCCGCGGTCGCGCGCCGCGACGGTCAGGAGGTGCTGGTGCTGCCGACCGCGTCGGTGCTGCAGGGCCTCTCCGCGCTGGCGGTGCACGACCCGCAGCGACGTCCTGCCGACGACGTCGTCGCGATGGCGGAGGCGGCGGCCGGCACCCGGACGGCCGCGCTGCTGGTCGCCGAGTCGGAGGCGCTGACGTGGGTGGGCCGCTGCGAACCCGGTGACGTGCTCGGACTGTTCGACGGCGAGGTCGTGCTGATCGCCCCTGATCTTCCTGTCGGTGCGTTGTGGTTGGCTCACCGTATGTTGCTGGCAGGTGGTGAGCTGGTCACCGCGTTGCTCGGCGAGGAAGTGGACGAGGCGCTCGGCGAGGGGCTGGCGGCCGAGCTGCGCCGCACCCACCCCGAGGTCGACGTCGTGGTGCATCGTGGCGGGCAGCGCGACTTCCCGCTCGTGTTGGGGGTGGAATGAGCGCCGAGCCGGACATCGATCTGCTCTCGCCGCTGCAACCGATCATCGGCAAGCGCGCGGCCGATGCGCTCTCCGCGCAGCTCGAGATCAACACGGTCGGCGAGCTCGTGCGCCACTACCCGCGCAAGTACGTCGACCGGGGCAAGCTCACCGACATCGCGGGCCTGGAGATCGGCGAGCACGCCACGCTCGTCGCGCAGGTGGAGAAGGCGGTGCTGCGCGACATGCGCGCGCGACGCGGCAAGCTGCTTGCCGTCGTCATCCGCGACGAGAAGGGCGCGCAGCTCGACTGCACGTTCTTCAACGGGCACAAGGTGCAGCACCTCATCCACCCGGGCGTCCGGGCGGTGTTCTCCGGCAAGGTCGGGGTGTTCAACCGGAAGCTGCAGCTCACCCACCCGCAGTTCGAGCCGCTCGACGAGACCGACGAGATCCGCCCGTTCATCTCGGTCTACCCGGCGACGGCCAAGATCACCTCCCAGGAGATCGCACGCTGCGTGCGGCAGGTGCTGGACATGCTCGACGACCCGAGCGACCCGTTGCCGGCCGAGCTGCGCCGCGCGGAGGGGCTCGCCGAGCTGGGCAGGGCGTTGCGGCGGATCCACGTGCCGGAGAGCGAGGCCGATTTCCACGCGGCGCGCAACCGGCTCGTCTGGGACGAGGCGATCGGCGTCCAGCTCGCCCTGGCGCTGCGCCGCCACGCGACGTCGTCCCGGCCGGCAGCGCCGTGCCCGCTGCGCCCCGGCGGGCTGGTGGCGGAGTTCGACGAGCGGCTGCCGTTCACGCTCACCGAGGGGCAGCGGGCCGTCGGCACCGAGATCGCCGCCGACCTCGAGCGCACCCACCCGATGAACCGGCTCGTCCAAGGCGATGTCGGCGCAGGCAAGACCGTCATCGCGCTGCGGGCGATGCTGCAGGTCGTCGACGCCGGCCGGCAGGCCGCGCTGCTGGCGCCGACCGAGGTGCTCGCTGCGCAGCACGCCCGCTCGCTACGAAATCTCCTCGGGCCGCTGGGGCAGGCCGGCGAGCTCGGCGCGGCCGAGCGCGCCACGAGCGTCACGCTGCTCACCGGCTCGATGGGCACCAAGGCCAAGCGCAAGGCGCTGCTCGACGCGCAGTCCGGCGAGGCCGGGATCGTTGTCGGCACCCACGCGCTCATCCAGGACCACGTCGGGTTCGCCGACCTCGGCATGGTCGTCGTCGACGAGCAGCACCGCTTCGGTGTCGAGCAGCGCGACGCGTTGCGCGGGCGCGGGGAGCTGGCGCCGCACATGCTGGTCATGACCGCCACCCCGATCCCGCGGACCGTCGCCATGACCGTCTACGGCGATCTGGAGATCTCCGCGCTGCGTGAGCTGCCTGGCGGCCGCTCGCCGATCGCGACCACCGTCGTGCCGCTGGCGGAGAAGCCCAGCTGGTTCGAGCGCGTGTGGCGGCGGGTGCGCGAGGAGGTGGCGCAGGGCCACCAGGCGTACGTGGTGTGCCCGCGGGTCGGCGGCGACACCGGGAAGGCCGACCCCGACGCCGACCTCGTCGACACCGACGACCCCGACATCGGCGCCGATTCCGACGAGGGCACGGCCCGCCGGCCGCCGCTCGCGGTGCTGGAGGTCGCCCCGAAGCTCGCGGAGGGCGCGCTGGAGGGGCTCCGGCTCGGGGTGCTGCACGGCAAGCTCCCGCCCGACGAGAAGGACACCGTGATGCGGGCCTTCGAACGCGGCGAGCTCGACGTGCTCGTGGCCACCACCGTGATCGAGGTCGGGGTGGACGTGCCCAACTCCACCGGCATGGTCATCCTCGACGCCGACCGGTTCGGCCTGTCCCAGCTCCACCAGCTGCGCGGGCGCGTCGGGCGCGGGTCGGCGCCGGGGGTCTGCCTGCTGGTCACCGACATGCCCGCAGCAACGACCGCCCGGGAGCGGCTCGACGCCGTCGCCGGCACCACCGACGGGTTCGAGCTGGCCCGGCTCGACCTGGAGCTGCGGCGCGAAGGCGACGTGCTGGGCGCGATGCAGTCGGGCCGGCGTTCCGGGCTGAAGCTGCTCTCGCTCCTGCGCCACGAGGAGATCATCGCGAAGGCACAGGTCTACTCGGCCGACATCGTCGCCCACGACCCCGAGCTGCGCGGCCACCCCGGGCTCGCCGCGCTGGTCGGCGAGGTGGTGGGCGACGAGGAACGCGCCGCCTACCTCGACAAGGTCTGAGGGCGCCGCACCTGGCGCGATGCATGCGCAACGCACGCGTCGCATGCGGTGGCCGCGGGGAGGGCAGGAAAGCCACTTTCCTGCCCTGTGAGGGCCGGAAAGTGGCTTTGCTGCCCTCGCGCGCGCAACGCGCCCTGCACCCGTCCACCCAAGGCGCCCTACGGCTTGCGGCCGACCCCGCCGATGAGGTGGACGAGCTCGTCGAGCGCGGCGCCGGACTCCGTGCCCAGCTCGTGCTCCGGTTGCCACCGGTGGACGCGGGTCACGCCGGGGTCGAGCAGCTCCAGGCCGGTGAAGAACCGCTCGACGGCCGGCGTGCGGCGCGTGGTGATCGGGATGCCCTTCTTCCGGTACGCGTCCGAGCCCGTGGTGTTCGTGGTGGTGGCGAACTCGTCGGTCCCCGAGGTCAGCGCGAGGAAGCTGCCGCTCGGCAGGAGGTCCATGAGCTGCGAGATCAGCGGGTAGGCGATGTCGTCGTCCTCGATGAAGTGGACGATCGCGAACGCGGTGAGCGCCACCGGCTGGGTGAGGTCGAGGGTCTCGCGCAGCTCGGGCGCCTCGGCCACGGCACCGGGGACGCGGATGTCGGCGTCGAGGTAGGCGGTGCGACCCACCCGCGTGCCGTAGAGCAACGCGCGGGCGTGGGCGAGGACGATGGGGTCGTTGTCGACGTAGACGACGCGGGCATCCGGGTGCACGGCCTGAGCGACTTCGTGCAGGTTGGGTGAGGTCGGGATGCCGGTGCCGAGGTCGAGGAACTGGCGGATGCCGTGCTCCTCGGCGAGGTGGCGCACCGCGCGGCGCATGAACGCCCGGTTCGCCCTGGCCGAGGTGCGGATGGGCGGGAACGACGCGATCGCGATGTCGCCCACTTCGCGGTCGACGGCGTAGTTGGTCTTGCCGCCGAGGTAGTAGTCGTAGATCCGGGCGCTGTGCGGCCGGTCCGTCATCAGGTCGATCTCGGGCGGCGGGGGCTCGGTCATCGCGCTCTCACGTGGGCGACCATAGTGGAGCCGAATTCGTGCGAATGACCGCCTGACCTGGGCTTTATCGCTATACGCCTCACCACTTGCGCGCGACGCCGCCGTAGATATCGATGCCCGCATCCAGGCTCGCTGCCGACGGGAGGTCACCGTCAGGTCGCCACCTGTGCACCTGCACCAGGCCGGGCTCGAGCAGGTCGAGGCCGGCGAAGAACCGTTCGATCTCGGCCATGCTGCGCAGTCGGACGTTGATCCCGTGGTCGCGGACGGCGGTGGCGCTCCGATGAGCGATCTCGGTGTTGAACTCGTCCGACGCGGCGGTCAGGGAGAGGAAGCTCCCGCTCGGGAGGAAATCGACGAGTTCCCGCACGGCATTGTAGGCGTCGTCGTCTTCGAGGAAGTGAAGGAGCGCGAACAGGCTGAGAGCAATCGGTTCGGAGACGTCGAGGGTCTCTGCCAGCTCCGGGGCTTCGATGATGGCGCCGGGGTCGCGGACGTCTGCCTCGATGTAAGCAGTGCGGCCACGTCGGTCGCCGATCATCAATGCACGCGCGTGGGCCATGACGATGGGGTCGTTGTCGATGTAGACGACTCGCGACTCCGGGAGCACCGCCTGGGCGACCTGGTGGAGGTTCGGCGCCGTCGGGATGCCTGCGCCGACGTCGAGGAACTGTCTGATGCCGTGGTCGTGAGCCAGGTGATGCGTTGCGCGTCGCATGAAGGCACGGTTGGCCTGTGCTGTCGCGCGGATCGTCGGCGTGAGCGCGAGCAGCGCCTCGGCGGCCTCCCGGTCGGCGGCGTAGTTCGTCTTGCCGCCGAGCAGGTAGTCGTAGATCCGGGCGCTGTGCGCCCGGTCGGTCATCAGGTCGATATCGTGCCAACGGTGATCGGTCATCGCGCTCTCACGCGGTGAGACCATAGTGGAGCAAAATCGGCCGGAATGACCGACTGACCTGGGAGTTATTGCGTCCCGAACGTAAAGGTCAGGCCGGCAGGGCGGTCTGGGCGGCCGCGTCGAGCGCAGCCTTCGCCGGGCGCGGGATCGGGATCACGCCGGCCTGGTCGAGCTTCGCGAGCTCGGAGCGGGCACGGGCGTACGCGGCGAGCCGCTCGGGGTCGTTGTCGGAGTCGCGGGCCGTGGTGAGCAGCTTGATCACCCGCTCGACGGTGGCGCGCTCGGCGGGGGAGAGGTTGGAGAGGCGGATGCGGTCGGCCGCGTCGCGCGCCGCCCGCCATGCCCGCTCGGCCTTGTCGACGGCCGCGACGAACTGCGCGGCGTGCTGGCCCGGCGGGAACGCGTCGGTCTCCAGCGCCTGCGCCTCCGCGAAGGCGTCGACGAACCGCGCGGTGCTCGGCACCGAGACGTCGGCGAGCGCGGGCAGGCGCAGCACCTCCATCGTGTCGCACTCGTAGGCGGCGTACTCGCCGCGGAGCGTGAAGAACCGCTGCCGGGCGTGCGCCCAGACCAGGTCGGGGCGCGGAGGGGCGGCCGGCCGGGCCGGGATCGGCGCGGTGCCCGGCGCGCCGCCACGACGCAGCGCGGCCCGGCGCCGGTTGGACCGATTGACCGCGAGGGCGATGCCGCCGGCGATCAGGAACGGCGCCGCCCCGGTGAAGATCACGGCCGCGATCCCCAGCATGGTGACGGTCAGGGCCGCGACGACCGCAGGCGGGATCAGAAACACGAGCACCAGCAGGAGCGCCGGGTTCGGCCCCCGGCGTCGCGGGTGGTGGCCCCAATTGCCGGCGTGCCAGTGCGGCGGCCGACCCCAATGGGGAGGACGCCCCCGGTACATCCCGGTGTGCCGTCTGCTGGTCTCGCGCAAACGGCGTCCCTCGGCAAAGGCTGCAGCGTGACCGGGATGGTGTCGCACATCTCCTTGGTACCGGAACCGGTGGTCGCGCGCACGGGGCCGAACGAGTGCGGAGCTGCGACCGCTCTCAGTTTGTTGCCTTTTCCGCAACGCCGGGCACCCGCCTGTACGGTTCGCTTTCCGGCCGATCGCAGTGCCGCGTCGGGACGCAGATCCAGGGAAGGGGACGTCGTGTTCCGCAAGCTGCTCGTCGCGAACCGCGGTGAGATCGCCATCAGGGCCTTCCGCGCCGCCTACGAGCTGGGGGTCTCGACGGTCGCGGTCTTCCCCTACGAAGACCGCAACTCGCTGCACAGGGCGAAGGCCGACGAGTCGTACCAGATCGGCGAGCCCGGCCACCCGGTGCGCGCGTACCTCTCCGTCGACGAGGTGATCAAGGCGGCGCGCAAGGCGGGCGCCGACGCGATCTACCCCGGCTACGGGTTCATGTCGGAGAACCCCGACCTCGCGCAGGCGTGCGAGGAGGCCGGCATCACGTTCGTCGGGCCGCCCGCGAGCGTGCTGCACCTGACGGGCAACAAGGCCCGCGCGATCGCGGCCGCCCGCGAGGCCGGCGTGAGCGTCCTTCGCTCCTCCGAGCCGTCGACCGACCTCGACGCGCTGGTCGCGGCGGCCGACGACATCGGCTTCCCCGTCTTCGTCAAGGCCGTCGCCGGCGGCGGCGGGCGCGGCATGCGCCGGGTGCAGGCGGCGCCCGAGCTGCGCGAGGCCATCGAGGCCGCGATGCGCGAGGCCGAATCGGCCTTCGGCGACGCCACGGTGTTCCTCGAGCAGGCCGTGGTGAACCCGCGCCACATCGAGGTGCAGATCCTCGCCGACGCCGACGGCAACGTCGCGCACCTCTACGAGCGCGACTGCTCCGTGCAGCGGCGCCACCAGAAGGTCATCGAGATCGCGCCCGCGCCCAACCTCGACCCCGAGCTGCGCGACCGGATCTGCGCCGACGCCGTCGCGTTCGCCGAGCACATCGGCTACGTGAACGCCGGCACCGTCGAGTTCCTCCTCGACGAGCGCGGCAACCACGTCTTCATCGAGATGAACCCGCGCATCCAGGTCGAGCACACGGTCACCGAGCAGGTCACCGACCGCGACCTCGTGATCGCCCAGCTGCGCATCGCCTCCGGCAAGACGCTCTCGGACCTGCGCCTCACGCAGGACCAGATCACGCTGAACGGGGCGGCGCTGCAGTGCCGCGTGACCACGGAGGACCCGTCCAACGGGTTCCGCCCCGACACCGGCGTGATCAGCACGTACCGCTCTCCGGGCGGTCCGGGCGTCCGCCTGGACGGCGGGACGACGCACACCGGCGCCGAGGTCAGCGCGCACTTCGACTCGATGCTGGTCAAGCTCACCTGCTACGGCCACGACTTCCCCAACGCCGTGCGCCGCGCGCGCCGGGCGATCGCGGAGTTCCGCATCCGGGGCGTCTCGACGAACCTGCCGTTCCTCGCCGCCGTGCTCTCCGACCCCGACTTCCAAGAGGGCCGGGTCACCACGTCGTTCATCGACCAGCGACCCGAACTGCTGCACGCCCGCCAGCCCGCCGACCGCGGCACCCGGATCCTGCAGTTCCTGGCCGAGACCACCGTCAACAAGCCGAACGGGCCGCGCCCGCAGGTCGTCGAGCCGGTCGACAAGCTGCCGCTCTGCGACCTCTCGAAGCCCGCGCGGGACGGCTCCCGCCAGCTGCTGCGCGAGCTGGGCCCTGAGGGGTTCGCCGCGCGGCTGCGCGCGCAGGAGACGGTCGCGGTCACCGACACGACGTTCCGCGACGCGCACCAGTCGCTGCTCGCGACCAGGGTGCGCACCCGCGACCTACTCGCCGTCGCGCCGTACGTCGCGCGGACCGTTCCCGAGCTGCTCAGCATCGAGTGCTGGGGCGGCGCCACCTACGACGTCGCGCTGCGGTTCCTCGCGGAGGACCCGTGGGACCGGCTCGCCGCGATCCGCGACGTGGTGCCCAACATCTGCACGCAGATGCTGCTGCGCGGGCGCAACACGGTCGGGTACACGCCCTACCCGACGGCCGTCACCGACGCGTTCGTCGACGAGGCGGCGCGCACCGGCATGGACATCTTCCGCATCTTCGACGCGCTCAACGACGTCGAGCAGATGCGTCCCGCCATCGACGCGGTGCGGGCGACCGGGACGGCCGTCGCCGAGGTGGCGCTCTGCTACACCGCGGACCTGTCCGACCCCGCGGAGAAGCTCTACACGCTGGACTACTACCTGCGCCTCGCCGAGGAGATCGTCGAGGCGGGCGCGCACGTGCTGGCGATCAAGGACATGGCCGGACTGCTGCGGCCGCTGGCGGCCCGCAAGCTGGTCACGGCCCTGCGCGAGCGCTTCGACCTGCCCGTCCACCTGCACACCCACGACACCGCGGGTGGCCAGCTGGCCACGCTGACCGCGGCGATCGAGGCCGGTGTCGACGCCGTCGACGCCGCGGTCGCGAGCATGTCGGGCACCACCAGCCAGCCGTCGCTCTCCGCGCTCGTCGCGGCGACCGAGCACACCGAGCGCGAGACCGGGCTCTCGCTGACCGCCGTCGGCGACCTCGAGCCGTACTGGGAGGCCGTGCGCAAGGTCTACGCGCCGTTCGAGGCGGCGCTGGCGTCCCCGACGGGGCGCGTCTACCACCACGAGATCCCCGGCGGGCAGCTGTCGAACCTGCGCCAGCAGGCGATCGCGCTGGGCCTCGCCGACCGGTTCGAGCTGATCGAGGACCTGTACGCGGCCGCCGACCGCATGCTGGGCCGGCTCGTGAAGGTCACGCCGTCGTCCAAGGTCGTCGGCGACCTCGCGCTGCACCTCGTCGGCGCCGGCGTCGATGCCTCCGACTTCGAGGCCGACCCGGGCAAGTTCGACGTGCCCGACTCCGTCGTCGGTTTCCTCCGCGGCGAGCTGGGCGACCCGCCCGGCGGCTGGCCGGAGCCGTTCCGCACCCGCGCGCTGGAGGGCCGGCCGCCCGCGAAGGAGTCGGCCGACCTGACCATCGAGGACCGGCGGGGCCTGCGCGAGGACCGCCGGGCGACGCTGAACCGGCTGCTCTTCCCCGGGCCGGCCAAGGAGTTCGCGAGCCACATCGAGTCGTACGGCAACACGTCGGTGCTCTCGACGAAGGACTTCCTCTACGGGCTCGAGCCGGAGCTGGAGCACACCGTCCGGCTGGAGCAGGGGGTGACCCTGCTGATCGAGCTGGAGGCGATCTCGGAGGCCGACGAGCGCGGCTTCCGCAACGTGCTCGCCTCGCTCAACGGCCAGCTGCGGCCGGTGTCGGTGCGCGACCTCTCGGTCGCGACCGACGTCAAGGCCGCGGAGAAGGCGGAGCGGGGCAACCCGAAGCACGTCGCAGCGCCGTTCGCCGGAGTGGTGACGCTGCAGGTCGGCGAGGGCGACACGGTCGAAGCCGGCCAGACCGTCGCGACGATCGAGGCCATGAAGATGGAGGCGTCGATCACCGCGCAGCAGAACGGGACGGTCGCGCGGCTCGCCATCGGCAAGGTGCAGCAGGTGGAAGGCGGCGACCTGCTGGTCGAGCTGGGCTGACCGGCGGTGACACGGATCGTGGCCGGGGCGGCCGGCGGGCGGCGGCTCGCCGTGCCGCCGCGCGGCACCCGGCCCACGTCGGACCGGGTCCGCGAGGCGCTCTTCTCCGCGTTGGAGCACGACCCCGGCCTCGACGGCGCCGCGGTGCTGGACCTCTGCGCAGGGTCAGGTGCGCTCGGCCTGGAGGCGCTCTCGCGCGGGGCGGAGCACGCGCTGTTCGTCGAGTCCGACCGGCGCGCCGCCGAGGTGCTGCGCCGCAATGTCGCCGAGCTGCGCCTGCCCGGCGCCGTGGTGAGCGCGGCCCCCGTGGCGTCCGTGCTCTCCGGAGCGCCGGAAAGGCCGTACGACATCGTGCTCGTCGACCCTCCGTACGACATGCCCGACACCGAGATCGCCGGCTGGCTGGCCACCGCGGCTGCCGGAGGCTGGCTGGCGAGCGGTGCGACGGTGGTCGTCGAGCGCGGCCTGCGCAGCGGTCCGTTCGAGTGGCCGTCGCCGCTGCGGGCGTCGCGTGAGCGCCGTTACGGCGACACGGTGCTGCACGTGGGTTACGGTCCCGATCTGTGAGGCTCACGCGATGAGACGCGCGGTTTGCCCGGGTTCGTTCGACCCGCCGACCAACGGCCATCTCGACATCGTCGGGCGGGCGGCCGGCCTCTTCGACGAGGTTGTGGTCGCGGTGCTGGTCAACAAGACGAAGAAGAGCCTGTTCAACGTCGAGGAACGCATCGAGATGCTGGCCGAGATCGTCGCGCCGTACCCGAACGTGCGGGTCGACTCGTTCCACGGGCTGCTCGTCGACTACTGCCGCACCCACGACATCAAGGCGATCGTCAAGGGCCTGCGTGCCGTCACGGACTTCGACTACGAGCTGCAGATGGCGCAGATGAACCAGCAGCTCTCCGGCGTCGACACGCTCTTCATGTCGACGAGCCCCGAGTACAGCTTCGTGGCCAGCTCGCTGGTCAAGGAGGTCGCCACCTACGGCGGCGACGTCGCGCACCTCCTGCCGAGCTCCGTGCACCGCAGGCTGCTCGACCGCATCGCGGAACGTGCCTGAGGCACCACCGCTCGTCACCCGGTCGGGACTTGACACGCGGGTGCCGCTCGCAATCCGGGGCCGCGTGCCTGCGCGGTGAGAGGATCGGCTGCGTGTACCGGGTCTTCGAATCACTCGACGCGTTGGTGACCGTCGTCGAGGAGGCTCGTGGCGTCCCGATGACCTCCAACTGCGTGGTACCCCGCGGTGACGTGCTCGACCTGCTCGACGACGTCCGCGAGGCGCTTCCCGGCGAGCTCGACGACGCGCAGGATGTGCTCGACCGCCGCGACGAGCTCGTCGACGACGCCGCGCAGGAGGCGGAGCAGACCCGGTCGAGCGCCCAGGCCGACGCCGAGCAGATGCGGTCGCAGGCCGCCGCGGAGGCCGAGCGGCTCGTCGCCGAGGCGCGTGCGGAGGCCGAGCAGACCCTCGCGCAGGCCCGGCACGAGGCCGAACGGGCCGTGGGGGAGGGTCGTCGCCAGTTCACCGAACTCACCGACCGCGCGCGGGCCGAGGCCGAGCGCATGGTGCAGGCCGGCCGCGCCACCCACGACCGGTACGTGATGGACGGGCAGGCGGAGCAGGCCCGGCTGGTGTCGCAGACCGAGGTCGTACGCGCCGCGCACGCCGAGGCCGCCCGCATCGTCGACGCCGCCGAGGGCGAGGCCGGCCGGCTGCGCAACGAGTGCGACGGGTACGTCGACGCGAAGCTCGCCGAGTTCGAGGACACGCTCTCGAAGGCACTGCGCACCGTCAGCAGAGGGCGCAGCCAGTTCTGGCAGGGCCAAGAAGGCACGCCGGCGGGCGCGCAGATGAACGGACGCAGCGGCACCGGGATGGATTTGATCGACTGAACGCTCCTCGAACCGAATCGTGATCACCGCCTGATCACGGAGTGGTCCGGTGCACTGCCCCGGTCGAGGTACCCTCCGATGGTGGTACGGCGTGAGGTCGAGCCTGACCCTGCTGCGTGGTGGGACCGGTACGGACACCGGCTCGCACCGCGTCTCGGGGGAACAGGTCCTGCATCAGCAGCTCCGGGGAGCGTAGTGACCCCGACGCATCCGAGCGAGCCGCCCCAACCGGGCGACGCGCAGCTCAACGGCGCGTCGGGCACACTCCACCAGGGTCCGGACACCGGGCCCATCGAGGTCGTTCCGCCGCCACCACCACCGATGAGCGTCCCGCCGATGCCGGCGTCCGTGCCCATGCCGGCGCAGGTGCCCGGGCCGATGCCGGTGAACCCGCAGTTCGGCGCCCAGATGCACGAGCCGCCCATGCACGAGCCGCTGATGCACGAGCAGGTGTACGAGCAGCAGATGGCGGAGACGCAGGTCTACTCGCAGCTGAACAGCGAGACGATCATGCGGGCCCAGCGGGACGAGCCGGCCGGCGGGTGGCGGCGTGCGGTGCTGAAGCTCTCCGGCGGTCTGATCAACCCCGGGCCGAGCGCCGACGAGCTGGCGCACCGGGAGATCCTGCACCGCATCCGGCGGCCGCTGCTGCAGTCGCACCGGATCGCCGTCACGTCGATCAAGGGCGGGGTCGGCAAGACCACCGTCTCGACGCTGCTCGGGCTCGTGATGGCGGAGAACCGCGGCGACCGCGTGATCGTCCTCGACGCCAACCCCGACGCCGGCACGCTCGCCGACCGCCTCACCGGCGAGTCGTCGATCACGGTCCGTGAGCTGCTGCGCGATCTCGACCGGATCAACTCCTGGACCGAGGTGTCGCGCTACACGAGCCTCGCGGGGCGCCTCCAGGTGCTGGCGTCCGAGCAGGACCCGGCGGCGGGCGACGCCTTCAGCCGCGAGGAGTACGAGCACATCTGCGGGTTGCTCGACCGCTTCTTCAACGTGATCATCACCGACTCCGGCACCGGGCTGGTGCACTCCGCGATGGAGGGCACGCTCAAGCTCGCCGACAGCGTGATCATCGTCGGGGCACCGACGGTCGACGGTGCCGGGCGCGCGAGCAAGACGCTCGACTGGCTGTTCGCCCACGGGCACGGCTCGCTCGCCTCCGATGCGGTGGCGGTGCTCTCGTGCGACCGCACCAGCGACGAGGTCGACCTCGGCCTCATCCAGGCGCACTTCGCGGCGCGCTGCAGGGCCGTCGTGCAGATCCCGCACGATCCACACCTCGCCACGGGCGGTCGGGTCGAGCTGGCCAGGCTCCGGCCCGAGACCCGCGAGGCGGCGTACCGGCTCGCAGCGGTGATGGCCGACCGTTTCACGACGTGAGGCAAGCGCCGTCCAGGTAGTGTTCTGCACGGTGATGGCGGGCCCTCGCGGCCCAGTGCGAGGGGGATGGTGGCTGATGCGCGACCTGCGGAGAAGGACGATTCGGCAGCCGGGCGGTCGAGCGTGAACCAGCCGCATCCCGAGCCGCGCACCGCGGCGGAGCTGACCGAGGAGACGATCGTCCGCGCACGCGGCGACAAGCCCACCTCCGGCTGGCGCGGTGCGCTGTACCGGATGACGGGCGGCGCGATCAACCCCGGGCTCGGAGCGGTCGAGCAGGCCCGGCAGGCGCAGCTGCGCCGGATGCGGCGGCCGCTGCCCGGTTCGCACCAGATCGCGGTGAGCTCGATCAAGGGCGGGGTCGGCAAGACGACGGTCTCGGCATGCCTCGGGCTCGTCCTGGCGGAGAGCCGTGGCGACCGGGTGATCGCGCTCGACGCGAACCCCGACGCCGGGACGCTCGCCGACCGCCTCACCGGCGAGTCGTCGATCACGGTCCGCAACCTCCTCGACAACCTCGACACCACGCACTCGCTGACCGACGTCGCCCGGTACACGAGCCTCGCGGGCCGGTTGCAGGTGCTGGCATCGGAGCAGGACCCGGCGATGAGCGAGGCGTTCAACCGGGCCGAGTACGAGCGGGTTTGCGAGGTGCTGACCCGCTTCTACAACATCGTGATCACCGATTCGGGCACAGGTTTGGTGCATTCGGCGATGGAGGGCACGCTCGCGCTCGCCGACAGCCTCGTCGTCGTCGGCGCGCCCACGGTCGACGGCGCGAGCCGGGCCAGCAAGACCCTCGACTGGATGGTCGCGCACGGCCACGGCCACCACGTCGCCAACGCCGTCGTCGTGCTGAGCTGCGACCGGATGAGCAAGGACATCGACCGCGAACGCGTGCACGCGCACTTCACCGAACGGTGCCGCGCGGTCGTCGAGATCCCGCACGACCCGCACCTCTCCACCGGCGGGCTGATCGAGGTGCCCCGGCTGCGGCCGGCGACCCACGACGCGTTCCTCGAGCTGGGCGCGCTGCTCGCCGACGGCTTCGACAGCGGCGGGCCGACCCGCGCGCCGGCCACCGACACGGCCACGAGCCGCCCGGCCTGACGCCCGCCCGGCCCCCATGGGGCTGGGGAGGGCAGGAAAGCCACTTTCCGGCCCTGTGGGGGCAGGAAAGTGGCTTTCCTGCCCTCGCGCGCGGGACGCGCGTCTCCCGGCCCCGAGGACCGCGGCCAAGGCCGGAGTGGGAGCGCAGACCCCCGTGACCACCCCGGAGGTGCGTGGCCCGCAAACGGCAGATGCCGGGCCCGAGGCGTTCAGAACGCCTCCGGCCCGGCATCAGCGGGTCAAACGTGGAGCGGCTCAGTCGTCGCCGCCACCGCCGCCGTTGTCGCCACCACCACCGTTGTCGCCGCCGCCGTTGTCGCCACCGCCGTCGCCGCCACGGTCGCCACCGCCGCCGTTGTCGCCGCCACGGTCACCGCCGTCGTCGTCGCCGCCACGGTCGCCGCCATCGTCGTCGTTGCCGCCGCCGTTGTCGCCACCCCAGCCGCCGTCGTCGTCCCCGCCGTGGTCGCCTCCGTTGTCGGAGTCGCCTCCGTCGTTGTCGTCGTTCCAGCCGCCGTCGTGGTCGCCGCCGTTGTCGTCGTCGCCGTCGTGGCCGCCACCCCAACGGTCGCCGCCGTCGTTGTCGTCGTCGCCACCGTTGTCGTGGTCGCCGCCCCAACGATCACCGTCGTCGTTGCCGTGGTCGTCGTTGCCGCCGCCCCAGCGGTCGCCGTCGTCGTTGTTGCCGCGGTCGTCGTTGTCGCCGCCGCCCCAACGGTCGTGGTCGTTGCCGCGGTCGTCGTTGTCGTTGTCGCCGCCGCCCCAGCGATCGTTGTCGCCGTGGTCGTCGTTGTCGCCGCGGTTGTTGTCGCCGTGGTCGTTGTCCCCGCCGCCGAGCCAGTCGCCGACGTCCTTGACCTTGTCCTTTATCCGCTGGCCCTTGCCGCTGGGCTTGTCGGAGTCATCGTCGCCCCCGCCCCAGCGGTCGCCGCCGTCGTTGTCGTTCCCGCCGCCGTTGTCGCCGCCGCCCCACGAGCCGTTGTCTCCCGAGTCGTCGGAGCCCTTCTGCTGCGACTTGTTCTTGGGGCTCGACCCGCCGTCGTTGTCGCCGCCACCGCCGAGCAGCGCACCGCCGACACCGCTGACGACGTCGCTGACGGGGTTGCCGCCCTTGTTGTCGCCCCCGTTGTCGCCCTTGCCGCCGCCGTCGTTGCCGCCCTTGTCGCCGCCGCCCTTGTTGCCGCCGCCGACCGCGTCGCCGATCGCGTCGACAGTGCCGCCGATGACACCGCCGCCGCCGTTCGACCCGTTGTCGCCGCCGCCGTTGTCGGCACGGTCGCCGAACCCGCCGGCCGCGATCGCCGAGGGCTTCTTCTCTTCGCTCGGCCCGGCGTTGCCACCATTGCTCTGCGGCGCCGCCGCGGGAGCCTCGCCGCCGCCCTGCGCGAGCGGCTGCTCGCTGCCGCCGCCATTGGTGCCGCCGCCGGTGCCGCCGCCGTTCTCACCGCCGCCGCTGCCGTCGGTGCTGCCGCCTTCCGAGCCGGGCTTGTGGCCGATCAGGGCCTGCACCTGCTCGACGACGGGGTCGTTGTCGGCCGTCACCTGCGGCAGCGGTGTGGCGATCGCCTGCTGGACACCGTCGCGGAGGTTCGTCAGCTCGCGGACGTTGTTGTCGCGCTGCTGCAGCCGGATCTCGCGCTGCTGCGCGAGGCTCTGCGAAGCGTCGGTCTGCACGCCGGTGCTCGGTGCCGCGCGCAGTGCCCGCTCGACGGCGTCGAGATGCGCCTGCGCGGTCGCGAGCTGCTTGGTGGCCTCCGGGAGCGACCGCAGCGCGGCCAGCTGGCCCTGGAGCGCAGCGCGCTGCTGCTCCAGCATCGCCTTCTGGTCGAGCAGCGCCTTGACCGCGGCGGGCGGCTCTCCGACGCGCTGGTCCTCCGGCAGCTGCAGCCAGCCCGCCTCGGTCTGCGCGACGACGTCGAGCTTCTTGTTGATCGCCGCCAGCACGACGTCGGCGCGGGTCGCCCACTGGTCGGTGTCGACGGCGAGGTCGCCGTTGTTGGGCTGGGCCGGCGCGGTGGTCTGCTGCACCGGGACGTTCGTCAGGACGACCCCCGAGCCGCCGGCGACGAGGCTCGCGATGGCGAGGCTCGCGACCGCACGGCGGCGGCGCAGCGCGCCGAGCCGCCTGCGCTGGCTCGGCCGCAGCGGCGCAACGCTGTCGGCGCCGTCGGTGCCATCGCCGCCCGTGGACTTCGACAGGCTGACCGTCGGCTGCGATGCCCAGCTCGCGGTCTCGCCGGACGGTGTCGCCTCGGACGATGTTGCCCCGGACGGTGTTGCCCCGGACCCGGCAGCGACCGGCACCGGCGTCCGCTTCTCGAGCAGCCGCGGCGCGCGCCTCGCCGGCGCCGGCGCTGCAGGAGCGGGCTGCCGGCGGATCGGCGTGGTCGCGCCGTCCTCGGCGGGCACCGCCTTCGCGGCAGCCTTCTTCGACGTCTTGTTGCCGTCGTCGACGGGCTTCGAGAGCCGGACCGTCTCGCCGTCGCTGCTCGCGGCAGCGGGCTTGAGCCTGATCGTCGGGGTATCGAGCTCGGGCTCGCTCTGCGAAGCGGCCACAGTCGGTTCGGCAGGCACAGCCGGTTCAGCCGGCGCCTTCACCTCGACGGTGGGCGCCGTGGGCTCGACCCGTGCCACGGACCGTTGCTTGCGTGCTGCGGCGCGGTGAGCCGCAGTGCAGTACAGTCGCTTCGGCCCACCGGCCTCCGGCTGCTCGATGATCGCGTCGCAACCCGGTAGGGCGCAGCGCTCCACCTCGTCGGTCATGTTCCCCCCTTGGGCAGGCCACCGGTCCGGTCCTGAGGTCGGCCCCCCGGTCGGTGGTCTGTCTCATGGCTTTCTGTTGCGTGCCGAACACGCCTGGTCAGGACGCGTCCGTCGAGTGGTCGGCACGCTCGCTCCGCCGCTCGCTCGACGTTGCACAATGTAGCGCACCATTCCCGATCGGGCGTATCGGGAGAAAGCGGTTTGGGTGTCTTCGTCACCACTTGGTGAACGGACGGTGACCCAACTGAATGCGCAGTGTCGCCGCGCCCCCGGACTCCCGCCTGACCAGGCGAGATATGTGCAGCAGCAATCTGTTGAAACGCACTGGTCAGAACTCTGGTCGGAGCGACGGCGACGCAGCCCGACGGCCCGCGTTGTGGACCGCGAGCCCCTGTGACGTGCCCCGCCGGCCCCGGCGTGCGTAGGATCTGACCCGCAGCGATGATCAGCGCGAGATCAGCGCGGTTGCGCAATCGTTCCGGATCGCGGCCGGCCGAAACCTTGGGGGTGGCCGCCGCGGCTGTGTGGGTGGGGAGACATGCCGAAGCGAGCCTTCGTGTCATCGGAGACCGGGACACCGCCGGAAGCAGAGGTGCCCGAAGCGCCCGAAGCTGTGCCCGAGACCTCACCCGAGGTCGAGGAAGCCGCGTCGGAGGCGTCGACGCCCGACGGCACCGGTGCGGCCGGTGCCGAAGCTCCTGCCGAGGCCCCTGTCGTTGAAGAGGCCAGTGTCGTTGAAGAGGCCACTGCCGAGCCGGTTGCGGCACCGGTCCCCGAAGCCGCCGCGGTGCCGCTGACGAAGGCCCAGCCGGCGCCGCCGTCCGAGCCGTCGCTGCCGTCGCTGCTGCCGCCTGCGCCCCGACCTGAGCCGCGGCTGCCCACGCTTGCGCCACCGGAGCAGTACGAGTCGACGGGCCCGTCCTCGGAGCTCACCGACTACACGATCGTGCGCAGGCGCCCCGACGTACCCGGCGAGGGCTGGCGGCGGGTGGTCTACAAGCTCAGCGGCGGCACGATCAACCCCGGGCTCAGCCCGGCCGAGAAGCGCCGCAAGGACCAGGTGCAGCGCGCGCGGCGGCCGTTGCCGAGCCCGCACCACGTCGCCGTGCTTTCCCTGAAGGGCGGGGTCGGCAAGACGACGGTCTCGGCCGTGATGGGGCTGCTGCTCGCCGAGTACCGCGGCGACCGCGTGGTGGCGCTCGACGCCAACCCCGATGCCGGGACGCTCGCCGACCGCCTCACCGGCGAGTCGGAGGTGACGGTCCGCAACCTGATCGAGAACATCGGTGGGATCGGCGCACTGCCCGACGTCGCCCGCTACACGAGCCTCGCCGGCCGGCTCCAGGTCGTGGCGTCGGAGCAGGACCCCGCCATGAGCGAGGCGTTCACCCGCGCCGAGTACGAGCAGGTGTGCACCGTGCTGCGGCGCTTCTACAACATCGTGATCACCGACTCGGGCACCGGGCTCGTGCACTCGGCGATGGACGGCACGCTGGCGCTCGCGCACAGCATCGTCGTGGTCGGCTCGCTCACCGTCGACGGCGCGAGCCGCGCGAGCAAGACGCTCGACTGGCTGGTCGCACACGGGTTCCGCGAGGCCGTCGCGCGCGCCGTCGTGGTGCTCTCCCGCGACCGCACCAGCAAGGAGATCGACGCGAACCGGCTGAAGGCGCACTTCGCCGAGCGCTGCCGGGCCGTCGTGGAGATCCCGCCCGACGAGCACCTCGCCACCGGCGGTCGGATCGCGCTCTCGTCGCTGCGCACGCCGACCACCGACGCGTTCCTCGAGCTGGTCGCGCTCGTCGCCGACGAGTTCGGCTCGGAGCCCCCGGCGAGGCTCGTGTGAAGGCTTCCACCATGGCCGGACGCCCCGCCGTCCTCCCTGCCGTCGTCACTGCCGTCCTTGCAGCCGCGGCGCTGCTCGTTGCGGGGTGCACGTCGAGCGTCTCCGGCACCCCCGAGACGACCGGCGGCGCGCCTGCGACCTCGGCCCAACGCACGACGTCGAACGCGGCCCCGGGCAAGAAGTGCACGGTGTCCGTTGGTAGCGGGGTCATCAGCATGTCGGGCAACGGGGGGCGGGCGTCCACCAAGAACGGCCAGTCGTCCTTCTCGTGCGGGAACGGCCCGCTCATCGCGGTGGGGCCGATCGACGCGAACGGGGTGACGCTCACGGTCGACTCGACACCCGTCCCGATCGCGGTCGGCTCGTCGGCGACCGTCGGCCCGTACGACGTCAGCCTGCAGAGCATCGAGAACGGCGTCGCGAAGCTCACCGTCGCGACCTGAGCCGCACCACCGGGCGGCTGGTCGCGGCCCGTGACCAAGGAGAGAGGTGCCGTGAGCGGCGAGGACAACACCGACCCGCGTGGCGTGCCGAACCGGGCGTCCCGCCGGGCCCGCGCGGCCGAGCTGGCCGCGCGCCGGGCTGCGCAGGCCGAGGCGGGGACCCCGCCGGAGCCGGCCCAGCCCGAATCGGACCCCCAGGAGTCGATTCAGGAGTCGATGCAGCCGTCGTATCCGGCATACCCTGCTCAGGCTGGGTTTTCCGGGGAGGTGGCCATGCCCGTGCATCCCGATCAGTCGGCCGGTTCTGGCCGCTGGCCCGCGCCCGACTCGTCGACGGCGGCGGAGCTCACCGAGGACGCGATCATCCGCTTCCGCAGCGACCGCCCGCGTTCCGGCTGGCGCCGCGCGCTCTACATGGCGACCGGCGGGCTGGTGAACCCCGGCATCGGGGCCGCCGAGTCGGCCCGCCAGGACCAGCTGCGGCGCATGCGCCGCCAGCTGCCCGGCTCGCACCAGATCGCGGTGAGCTCGATCAAGGGCGGGGTCGGCAAGACGACGGTCTCGGCGTGCCTCGGGCTCGTCCTCGCGGAGAACCGTGGCGACCGCGTGATCGCGCTCGACGCCAACCCGAACGCCGGGACGCTGGCCGACCGGTTGACGGCGGAGACCTCGCTGACGGTCCGCAACCTCATCGAGAACCTGGAGAACACCCGCTCGCTGACCGACGTCGCCCGGTACACGAGCCTCGCGGGCCGGCTGCAGGTGCTGGCCTCGGAGCAGGACCCGGCGATGAGCGAGGCCTTCAACCGCGAGGAGTACGAGCGGGTCTGCGAGGTGCTGACCCGCTTCTACAACATCGTGATCACGGATTCGGGCACCGGCCTGGTGCATTCGGCGATGGAGGGCACGCTCGCGCTCGCCGACAGCCTCGTGATCGTCGGCACCCCGACCGTCGACGGTGCGAGCCGCGCGAGCAAGACGCTCGACTGGCTGATCGCGCACGGCCACGCCGACGGTGTCGCCGACGCCGTCGTGGTGCTGAGCTGCGACCGCACCAGCCGCTCGGTCGACAGGGCGCTCGTGCGCAGCCACTTCGAGGCGCGCTGCCGCGCGGTCGTCGAGCTGCCGTTCGATCCGCACCTCGCCGCGGGCGGCCGGATCGACCTCGCGCAGCTCAAGCAGCCGACGCACGATTCGCTGCTGGAGCTGGCCGCCCACCTCGCTGACGCGTTCGCGGCACCGATGCGCCCACCACTTCGGCCCGGCCCCGTGCCGAGCCTCGGCTGACGATTTCCGAGAGCGCCTACCCTGGATGTCGTGAGCACGAAGAACGCATCGCCGGATCCCGCCAGCCCGTGGGTGTTCAACACCCGTGAGCTCGGCAGGCGTCCCGGCACCATGCGCAGCTACCAGCGCAGCGTCCCCGCACCGGCGGACGGCCTCGGGCTGGAGACGATCGGTGTGGTGGCCGGCTCGCCGGTCGAGCTGGAGGTCCGGCTGGAGTCGGTCACCGAGGGCGTCTACGTCTCCGGCACGGCGCACGCCGCCGTCGAGGGCGAGTGCGCGCGCTGCCTCGACCCGCTGTCCGACGAAGTGAACGTCGACATCCAGGAACTGTTCGCCTACCCCGACAGCGTCACCGACGAGACCACCGACGAGGACGAGCTGCCCAGGGTCGTCGACGACCTGGTCGACGTGGAGCAGACCGTGCGCGACGCAATCGTGCTGGCGCTCCCGCTCGCCCCTTTGTGCGGTCCCGACTGCCGCGGGCTGTGCCCCGAATGCGGTGAGAAGTGGGCTGTTCTCGCGCCGGACCACGGGCATGAGACACTGGATCCTCGATGGGCCGCTCTGCGCGAACGTGCAGCATCGACCGGCCCGTCCGCGAATGAGACACCCTGAACGACCCCTGTAAGAAACTGTGCTGTGTGACCGTCCCGGTCACCGATATCTGCTAGGAGATCAACCGTGGCTGTCCCGAAGCGCCGGATGTCGCGGTCGAACACGCGCTCACGTCGGTCGCAGTGGAAGGCCACTGCTCCCACGCTCGTCGCCTGCTCGAACCGTGCTTGCCGGGCCACCAAGCCGCCGCACGTCGCCTGCCCCACCTGCGGCACGTACGACGGCCGCCAGGTCGTTTCCCCCGCCTGATATCTGCGGAGTGAACCGGCTCGAGGATGGCGGAGCGAGGAGCGTCGGGGCCCGTGGATGATCGCGGGCCCCTTCTGAAGTCACTGGGCGTCGACGTCGACGAAGAGTTGCTGACGCTTGCGCTGACCCACCGGTCGTACGCCTACGAGAACGGTGGGCTGCCGACGAACGAGCGGTTGGAGTTCCTCGGCGATTCGGTGCTCAGCATCGTCGTCACCGAACGGCTCTACCGCGAGCATCCCGACCTTCCGGAGGGGCAGCTCGCGAAGCTGCGCGCGAGCGTCGTCAACATGCACGCGCTGGCCGGTGTGGCCAGCACGCTGGGCGTCGACGGGCTGGGCGCGTTCCTGTACCTCGGCCGCGGCGAGGAGATGACCGGCGGCCGGACCAAGGCGAGCATCCTGGCCGACGCCACCGAAGCGTTGATCGGCGCGGTCTATCTGCAGCACGGCCTGGAGATCGCGCGCGGGCTGGTGCACCGCTGGTTCGACGACCTGCTGGTGGGCGCGCCGCTGCTGGGCGCCGGCCTCGACTGGAAGACGAGCCTTCAGGAGCTGACCGCCTCCGGCGACCTCGGCGTCCCCGAGTACAAGATCACCGAGGACGGTCCGGACCACCTCAAGATCTTCACGGCCACCGCCGTCGTCAGCGGCCGTGAGCTCGGCTCCGGCGAGGGTCGCACCAAGAAGGAAGCTGAGCAGAAGGCCGCCGAGCTCGCGTGGCGCGCGCTCACGGCGGAGGCGGCGTCGGGCAGTACCGACGAGCCCACTTCTTCATAGTGGAGCTGTAGTGCCGGAGCTTCCCGAGGTCGAGGTCGTCCGGCGAGGGCTCGCCGGGCACGTGGTCGACCGCAAGATCACCCACGTCGCCGTCGAGCATCCGCGGGCCGTGCGCAGGCACGTCGAGGGCGGCGCCGACTTCGCCGCGCGGCTCGACGGTCGCACGATCACGGCGGCCCGTCGGCGCGGCAAGTACCTGTGGCTGGAGCTCGACGGCGGTGAGCCGGGCGACGACTCCGTGCTCGCACACCTCGGCATGAGCGGGCAGATGCTCATCGCCACCGCCGACCGGCCCGTCGAGAAGCACCTGCGGATCCGGTTCCGTTTTGCCGACGACGGGCCCGAGCTGAGGTTCGTCGACCAGCGCACGTTCGGTGGTCTGTCAGTGCACCCGCTGGTGCCGGCCGTCGGCGGCGGGCTGCTGCCCGAACCGGTGGCGCACATCGCCCGCGACCCGATGGACCCGGCGTTCGACCTCGACGCCGCCGTCGCGGCGATCCGGCGCCGCCGCACCGGCCTCAAGCGCGCGCTGCTCGACCAGACCGTCGTCTCCGGCATCGGCAACATCTACGCCGACGAGGCCCTGTGGCGGGCGAAGCTGCACTGGGCCCGGCCGACCGAGGCGCTGACCCGCAAGCAGGGCCGCGAGGTGCTCACCGCGGCCACCGACGTGATGAACGCCGCGCTCGCCGCGGGCGGCACGTCGTTCGACACGCTGTACGTCGACGTCAACGGGGCGTCGGGGTACTTCGACCGCTCGCTCGACGCCTACGGGCAGGCCGAGCGACCCTGCCGGCGCTGCGGCACCCCGATCCGCCGCGACCCCTTCATGAACCGCAGCTCCTACAGCTGCCCCCGCTGCCAACCGCGGCCGCGCAACCCGCACCCGTAACCCCAACTTCCCCACCGTTTTGGGTGGATGCGCGCCAAATTCGCGCGCATGTGCCCAAAACGGTGGGGAAGTTGTTGGTCAGGTGGGGGAGCCACGCAGGTACGCCAGCACCGCGAGCACCCTGCGGTGGTCGGTCGGGGCGGGCGGCAGGTCGAGCTTGTCGAAGAGGCTGCGGATGTGCTTCGCGACCGTCGCCTCGGTGACGACGAGCTGCTCCGCGATCGCGACGTTGGACCGGCCCTGCGCCATCAGCCCGAGCGTCTCCAGCTCCCGGCTGCTGAGCCGCGAGAGCGGGTCGCGGCGCGCGGCGAGGAGCCGCTGCACCACCTCGGGGTCGATGACCGTGCCACCCGCCATCACGTCGCGCAGCGCCCCGACGAGCGCCCGCACGTCGGCGACCCGGTCCTTCAGCAAGTAGCCGACCCCGCCGCGACCGTCGGCGAGCAGCTCGGCGGCGTAGGTGTGCTCGACGTACTGGCTGAGCACCAGCACCGGGAGTCCCGGTCGCTGCGCACGCAGCTCGATCGCCGCGCGCAGGCCCTCGTGCTGGAACGACGGCGGCATCCGGACGTCGGTGAGCACGGCGTCGGGCCTGTGATCGGCCACGGCGGCGAGCAGCTCGCGGGCGTCGCCTGCCGTGGCCGGCACCCGGAAGCCGAAACGTTCCAGCATCCCGACGAGCCCCTCGCGCAGCAGCGCGTTGTCCTCGCCGATCACGACCGTCCCGGTCATCGCACAGGCAATTCGGCGCGCACGACGGTCGGACCGCCCGGCGGGCTGGAGAGGGTCAGGCGCCCGCCGAGCGCGGCGACGCGGTCGCCGAGGCCGGTCAGCCCGGTGCCGTGGTCGGGGGACGCACCGCCCGTCCCGGCGTCGCGGACCGTCACGACGAGCGTGCCGCCCTCGACGGCCGCGTGGATGTCGACGGACGCGGCGCCGCTGTGCTTGACGGCGTTGACCACGGCTTCGTTGATCACGAAGTAGGCCGCCGACTCGATCTCGGCCGAGAGCCGTTCGGGCAGGTCGACCGCGGTGGTGAGGGGGAGCGCGCAGCGTTCGGCGATCAGTCCGACGGCGGCCGGCAGCCCGCCGTCGGCGAGCGCGGGCGGATGGATCGCGTTGATCAGCCCGTGCAGCTCGGTGATCGTCCGGGTGGCCAGCGTGTGTGCTTGGTCGACGAGCTCGGCGGCGCCGCGGTGCGGCGTGTCCTCCAGCTCGATGCGGGCCATGTCGAGTGTCATCGCGAGCGTGACGAGCTGCTGCTGCGCGCCGTCGTGCAGGTCGCGCTCGATGCGGCGGCGCTCCACGTCGAAGGCGTTGACCAGGCGCAGGCGCGAGCGCGCGAGGTCGGTCACCTGGCTCCGCAGCGCGTTGCCGTGCGGTCCGAGCAGCAGCCGGTCGACCAGCGCGTGCAGCTCGGCGAGCAGGACGGCGGCGTAGCACCCGATCACCAGCAGCACGAGCCCGGCGAGCGTCGCGAGCCACGCCTCGGGCATCGTCGTGATCGTCACCGGCCCCACGACGGCCGGCTCCGTCCCGATCAGCAGCGGCGCGCAGACGAGCACGACCGACACGAGCCACCCGCCGAGCACAACGGCGTCGAGCGGCAGCAACACCGTGCCCGCCAGCAAGTGCGCGACCTCCAGCCACGTCGGCCGTTCGCGCAGCCGTTCCCCGAACCGGCCGCCGGGCGGGTGCGGGTCGGCCACCGGCGGCCGGCCCAGCAGGACGACGAGCTTGCGGCGCACCGCGCTCGTCGCGACGGCCGCGACGACGCAGCCGGCGAGCATGGCCACGCCGACGGCGGGGTTGCGGGTCGTCGCGATCACACCGAGCGCGGCGACGCCAGGCAGCGGCATGCAGGCGGCGATGTAGGCCGCCGACCGCCACGGCCGCGCCGAGAGCGGGATCCGCAGCCCCGTCTGCAGAACCATCAGCCGATCCTATGGTGCGACCCGAGCGCGTCGGGCCAGCAGCACACCACCGGCGAGCAGGATCCACAGCGGGAGGGCGAAGGCTGTGACCCTCTCCATCCCGCCCATCCCCAGTCCCAGGTAGACGCCCCCGAAGTGCAGCAACATCGCCAGGAAGCCGGCGATCCCCAGCGCGACCGCGATGGGCCGGGCGACGCCGAGCGCGGACCGGGCGAGCCCGAGCAGGACCAACCCCGCGTTCCCGCAAGCGAAGATGATCACTGCGCCGAGCACGTGCAGGTTCTCGTCGACGTCGGCGGGGAAGAGGCCGACGAGCACCCACGCGGCACCGGTGATCGCGAGCAGCACTGCGCCGACGTGCCCGCGCTTCCCGACGGCGACGGCTTCGGCGGTCAGCGCCGCACCGGCGATGATGCAGATGCCGCCGACGATGAACGACGCGTTCATCAGATCGTGCAGCGGGGAACAGATGTATCGGCCGTCCGGCGGGGTGGCGCAGGTGACCTGGCCGAGGTCGCTGATGTTGTTGTGCAGCCAGCTGTACGGGCGGGCCCAGGCCCGCTCGACGATCACGTGGAGCAGGAAGAACTGCGCGGCCCCGATGATCCAGACGGCGGCGCCGGTGCGTGTGGTCATCGCTTCATGATCGAAGCAGGCGGGCCGCGGCAGCAGCCCGCCAGCGCTGAACCCGGTGGTAGCGGTAGCGCTACCGGTGCGCCCAGTCCGTGATGGTGGCGAGCACACCCACCAGCTCGCGGCCGCGTTCGGTGAGGCGGTACTCCACGGCGGGTGGCACCGTCGGCGTGACGGTGCGTGCGACCACGCCGTCGTCCTCGAGGTGGCGAAGGGTCTCGGTGAGCACCTTGCGGCGGGCTCCCGGCAACGCGCGGGCTAGCTCACCGGAGCGCCGCGGACCCGCGGCCAGCTCCTTCAGCACGACTCCGACCCAGCGGCTGCCGAGCCGGGCGAGCACCTGGTTGGTGGGGCAGGCGGCAACCGCCGCTGCGTGCGCGGAACGTTCCGCGTCGGAGATGGGCACGGTAGGCACCTCGAAGTGCGTACTTCTGCGTCGACGCCACCGACCCTAACGTCCGCGCCATGCACACCACGTCGATCATCGGTTCGGGCGCTGTGGCCGCGGCGCTGGCCGGCCGGCTCGCCGCCACCGGACATCGGGTTGTCGTCGGCACCCGGTCGCTGGAACGGGCCCACGACCTGCCGGCCGAGGTCACCGACATCGCGACGGCGGCCGCGGCGGCCCCGATCGTCGTGAGCGCGCTCCCGGGAGCGGTTGCCGTCGACGTGCTGGCTCCGCTGCGCGAGGAGCTTGCCGGGCGGACGCTCGTCGACGTCGGCAACGCCGTGCGGACCGGCCCCGACGGGTTCGCGAGCGAGCTGCGCTACCCGGGCGGGAGCCTCGCGGCCCGGCTGCAGGAGGCGCTGCCGGCCACGCGGGTCGTGAAGGCGCTGAACACGCTCGGCCCGCCGTCGATGATGGTGGACCCGCCGGCCGCCGCGTCGACCTTCCTCTGCGGCGACGACGGCAGCGCCAAGGCCGAGGTGACCACGTGGCTCGCCGACCTCGGGTGGAGCCCGCGGCAGGTGATCGACCTCGGCGGCGTCGCGACGGCGTGGTGGCCGGAGTCGTTCGTGATGATGGTGCGGCC
The DNA here is from genome assembly GCF_021245725.1 of Pseudonocardia sp. TRM90224. GTDB lineage: Bacteria > Actinomycetota > Actinomycetes > Mycobacteriales > Pseudonocardiaceae > Pseudonocardia. Next base: position 100,631 of record NZ_JAJGSX010000006.1, read on the forward strand.
GCTCGTCGCGGCGCTGGGGCCGGTGCCGTTCGCGCTCGCGGTGGTGACGGCGGCTCCGCAGTGACTGCGGGCCACTTACCTTCCCCGCGCGAACGGCACTTTCGGGCCAACCTATCGTTCGAAAGTGCCGTTCACGCAGCTCACACCGGGTGGGGAGGGCCGGAACGCACACATCCCGCTCACCGCGGCCCGGGCCGGGCCGCGGGGGCCTCCGTCCGGAGATGGGTGCGGGACGCACACGTTGCCGGGAAAGCCACGTTCCCGGCCCCACACGGCGGGAAAGTGGCTTTCCAGACACTCTCGACCCGCCCGTCGACCGGTGGCCGCCCGACGCCGTCGGGGTCCGGGCCTGCCGCCCGCACATTCGAGCCGTGCCGGGCACGGATTCACTTTCCGCGTGGCGGTCCGGAGCGCCGTGGCTGACTTTCCTGGCAACGCGTGCGTTGCGGGGGCGGTCGGGCCGCGCTGCTAGATTTCGCGGGAAAGCACTCTTTTCAGATGCGAGAGGTGTCCTCGATGTCCACCCCGGGACAGTTCCCGCCGCCCTACCCGCAGCAGCTGCAGTTCCCCCAACAGCAATACCCGCAGCCCCAGTACCCGCCCCAGCAGTACCCGCCCCAGCAGCAGTACCCGCCCCAGCAGCAGTACCCGCCCCAGCCGTACCCGCAGCAGCAGTTCGGCTCGGGCGGATTCGGGATGCCGCAGTCGCAGTGGGGCGCGCCGGCGCCGGTGCCGCCGCCCAGAAGGCGCGGCAAGCTCGCGCTCTGGATCGCGCTGCCCTTGGTGCTCGTGCTGGGCGTGGTGGCGACGGTCGTGGTGGTCAACTGGGAGGTGATCACCGACCGGCGGACGGTCAACAACGTGGTCGCGGCCACGTCCTACCAGGTGCCCTATTCGAGCTGGAAGCTCGATGAGGAACCGCTCGACCTCCTGGACGCGACGTGGACCGGCATCGCCCAGTACGGGTTCTACTCGTGCACGGGCAGCGGCCCGCCGAACCTCGTCTCCGGGACGATCGCGAGCACGGCCTACCCGCGCAGCGGCGAGTTCGGGACGCCCGAGGCGGCGATCGAAGCGATCCACCCGACCCTCGTGACGGCCATGGGGGACAGCCTCGCCGACGTCCAGCCGGGTCCGGTGCAGCCGATGCAGCTGGACAGCGGGGTGCGAGGGGCTCGGATCGACGTGCGGTACGGCGGGATCTTCGGCGTGTGCGGGCCGGAGCCGATCCCGTCGACGCTCACGGTCATGGCCTTCCCGGCCACCGGCCCGACCGGCACGCCCGTGATGACGATGATCTACACGGTGTACGACGACGTCCAGGTCAAGGGCGCGCCGCCGCTCGTGCCGCCGGACCAGCGAGACGCGATCCTCCAGTCCATCCAGGTAACTCCCTAGCGCTCCCGACGGCTTCCGGGGGAGGGCAGGAAAGCCACTTTCCGGCCCTCACGGGGCAGGAAAGTGGCTTTCCTGCCCTCGCGTGCCCCGGCCTCGGCCACCACCGCCTGCGGAGCGGGCAGCGCCGCGCTGCGCCTACAGCCACCCCTTCTTCTTGAAGATCGTGTAGAGCACGAGGCTGCCGATCACCATGAGCGACACGGCCATGGGGTAGCCGAGCGGCCACGCGAGCTCGGGCATGAAGTTGAAGTTCATGCCGTAGATCCCGGCGATGAGGGTCGGGGCGAACAGGATCGCCGCCCACGATGAGATGCGCTTGACCTGCTCGTTCTGGTCGTAGCTGGCCTCGGACAGGCGCGTTATCTCCTCGTTCTGGCGCTGCGCGACGAGCGCCGCGTTCACCGTGAGGATGTTCGCGAGCAGCTGGCGGAAGCCCTCGGTGCGCTCCAGCACGCGGGTCGAGTGGTCGGCGACGTCCCGCAGCGCCCTGCGCAGCTCGAGGTCGCCCTCGCTGGCCCGTTCCTTGAGCCGTTCGCGCAGGTCGCCGAAGACCTGCTCCAGCGGCTCGACGGCGCGCTGGAACTCGATCACCTCGCGGCTGAGGGTGTAGATGCGCTTCGAGACGCCCGGGTCGCCGCCGAAGACCTGCACCTCGATCTCGTCGATGTCGTCCTGCAGGCCGTCGAGCACCGGTCCGTAGTCGTCGACGACCTTGTCCATGACGGCGTAGAGGACGGCGTACGGGCCGTTGTCGAGCAGGGCCGGGTCGTCCTCCAGCCGGTGGCGCACCGCGCCGAGGTCGGGTTCCTCGGCGTGCCGGACCGTGATGACGAAGTCGGGCCCGATGAACAGGTGGATCTCACCGATCTCGACGACCTCGACCGGGTCGACGTAGCGGGCCGGGCGCAGCACGACGAACAGCAGGTCGCCGTAGCGTTCGATCTTCGGGCGCTGGTGGGCGGTGACCGTGTCCTCGACGGCGAGGTTGTGCAGCCCGAACTCCTCCGCGACCGCCTGGATCTCCGCCTTCGACGGGCGCAGCAGCCCGATCCAGCAGAAGCTCGGGCCCTGGTCGGAACATTTGCGCAGCTCTTCGAAGGTCTGATCCAACGAATCCGGTACGACGACCCGCCGCCCATTGGTGTAGATGGCGTTGTCGACAACCGGCATTCGGCGCTCCTCGCGAGACGTACCACCCGACGGTCAGGAGCGTATCCGCCAGGCCCGGCGGCGCTGACCCGGACGGGTGACCAGCGCCGGTACTCCGAACCGTGCAACGGTTTTTGTAGTACCGCGCAATGCGTAGTACTGTGCGCCGCACAGGGAGAGGAGTCCGGGTTGGATACGAGCCAGCTGCTCAAGGGGGTGCTCGACCTCGCCGTGCTCGCGGTGCTCGACCGCGGCGACGGCTACGGGTACGAGGTAGTCAGGGGGCTGCGCGCGGCCGGGCTCAACGAGGTCGGCGACGCGTCGGTCTACGGGACGCTGCGCAGGCTCTACAACGCCGGGTTGCTCACCTCGTACGTCGTGCCGAGCGACGAGGGCCCGCACCGCAAGTACTACAGCATGAACGCCCCGGGCAAGGCCCGGCTGCGCGAGACGTCCGAGCAGTGGCTGGCGTTCGCGAAGACGATGGAGAGCCTGGTGAAAGTGGCATGAGCGACCAGGAGAAGAAGCAAGAGAGCGCCGGTCCGACAGCTGCGAAGGGCGAGGAAGCTGTGCCCACCACCATGCCCATCACCGAGGCCCCCACCGTCAAGGTCGCGCGTCCCGCCGTCGAGGATTACCTCGCCGGGATCCGCGGCGAGCTGGCGGACCTGCCGGCGACCGAGGTCTCGGAGATCCTCGACGACGTCGGGGCGCACCTCTCCGAGCTGGCCGCCGAGCTGGGCGAGGGGGCTGACACCGCGGCGCTGACCGCCCGACTCGGCTCGCCGTCGGCGTACGCGGCGGAGTTGCGTGCCGCGGCGGGCTACCCGCCGAAGCCGGCGGCGCAGGCCGCGCCGGCGTCCAGCACCCCTGCGCGGCTCGCGCTCATCGGGCTGCTTGTCTCGACGGTCGGGATGACCCTCGGCACGCTGGCGTTCGAGCCCGCGTTCGTGCTGCTCTGCGCGCTGGCGGTGCTGCTCGCGGTCCCGCTGCTCACGCGGGACGGGCCGCGGGTGCCCTCCGTCGCGGCGCTGCCCGCGGTGCAGAACTTCCTGAACGCCCGCCCGAAGGTGGGTAGCACCTGGCGCAGCTCCACCGACTTCGTCGCCAGCCTGCAGCCGGCGTGGTGGCTGCTCAGGGCGTTCGTCGCCGCCGGGCTCGTGTTCGCGGTGTTCGGGACCAGCACCGGGCTGACCGCGGTGCTGCTGCTCTTCCTCGTCGTGGCGCCGGTCTCGGTGCTGCTGGGCTTCGCCAGCCGCCGCGACCGGCGCTGGCTGTGGGCCGTCGTGCCGTTGAACGGGGTGGCGGCGGCCGCGATGCTGCTGGTCGCCGGCAGCGGGCTGGCTTCCCCGGTGCAGGAGTACTCCTCGCCGGCGTCGTACTCGCAGCCCGGCCTGTGGCTCGACGGAGCCCGGGAGATCGAGGACATCCGCCCTGTCGACGCGCAGGGCCAGCCGCTGAGCGACATCTACCTCTTCGACCAGAACGGGCAGGCGATCGACGTCTCCTCTCAGCGGTGCTACGAGGACGGCCGCTCCTCGTACGCGCCGTCGGTGGCGCCCCGCCCCTACCCACGGGGCACGTCGCAGTTCGATCCCACCACCGGCGAGTGCCGGCACGTCCCACCTGCGCCGCTGGTCGTCGCGGTCCCGCAACCGACTGCGCAGCCGACGGCGACCCCGATGACGGCACCCCCGTCCATGTCGGTCGCTCCGCAGCCGACGACGGCGCCCCCGGCGTCGGGGCCCCCGGTGACCACCGTGAAGCCGCCCCCGACGACGGGCTGAGACCTGGCCTGTCCCCCGCACCGTGACGTGGGGGCGTCACGGTGCGCGGGGCAGGTCCGCTGCGGTCCGTGCCGGCGGGAAGGGGCCGCCGGCACGGACCGGGTTCACCGGCCAGGGTGACGTCGGCCGGAGTTCGCCTGCCGGGTGACGCCGGGCCGTTGTGATCGCCTATCGCGGCCGGCCGCGGGTGTGGCCGAGCTCGGCCCACCCGACGGGGGAGCACGGCCGCGTGAGCGCCGCCACGACGCCGTCAAGATGGCGTCAACACAGCAGGTCAACCGCGTCAACGCCACGTTTGCGCCCCTGCCGCCCACGCAGGGATCGGACGATGCTCTCGATTCGGCCCGCCGCATCCGGCGGGCCGAGTTCTCGTGTGGAGGGTGTCCGATGGCCGACCTGGCCTACGCGCTGCTGCTGATCGGCGGCTTCGCGCTTCTCGTGCTCGCGTTGCGGGGGCTCGACTCGCTGTGAGCGCCGCAACCGTCGCCACGAACGTCATCGGTGGGCTCGTCGCGCTGGGCCTGCTGGTCTACCTCGTGATCGCCCTGCTCCGGCCGGAGCGCTTCTGATGCCTTCGACTCTCGCCGGCCTCCTGCAGGCCGGCTCACTCGTGCTGCTCCTCGCACTCTGCTATCGCCCGCTCGGCGACTACATGGCGCGCGTCTACAGCAGCGAGAAGCACTGGCGCGTGGAGAAGGTGCTCTACCGCATCGTCCGGGTCGACCCCGCCGCGGAGCAGCGCTGGACCACGTACGCCGCGGGCGTGCTCGGCTTCTCCTTCGTCTCGATCGTGCTGCTCTACCTGCTGCAACGGCTCCAGCCGTTCCTCCCGCTCGGCTTCGGTCGCGGAGTCGACGGCGACACGGTCCCGCCCGCGATGGCGTTCAACACGGCCGTCTCGTTCGTGACCAACACGAACTGGCAGTCCTCCGTCCCGGAGACCGTGCTCGGCCACACCGTGCAGATGGCGGGGCTGACCGTCCAGAACATCGTCTCGGCCGCCGTCGGCATTGCCGTCGCGATCGCGCTGGTCCGCGGCTTCGCCCGCTCGGCGACCGACCGCCTCGGCAACTTCTGGGTCGACCTGACCCGCGGTGTCGTGCGCGTGCTGCTGCCGTTCGCGTTCATCGCAGCGATCCTGCTCATCGCGATGGGCGTTACGCAGTCGCTGCGCTCGGGCGTCGACATCATCGCGGTCGACGGGAGCCAGCACACGCTCGCGCTCTCCCCGACGGCATCGCAGGAGGCAGTCAAGGAGCTCGGGACGAACGGCGGTGGCGTCCTCAACGCCAACTCCGCGCACCCCTTCGAGAACCCCAGCGCCCTCTCGAACCTGTTCGAGATCTTCCTGCTGCTGGTCATCCCGGTCTGCTTGACCCGCACCTTCGGCACCATGATCCGCAACACCCGTCAGGGGGCCGTGCTCGTCGCGGTGATGGGCGTGATCTGGGCAGCGTTCCTGGCCATCGCCTGGATCTCGGAGGCCAACCCGAACGGCCCGGCCGCGCAGGCCGCCGGTGCCGCGATGGAGGGCAAGGAGGTCCGGTTCGGGATCCCCGGTTCGATCCTGTTCGGGGTCTCGACGACCGGGACGTCCACCGGCGCGGTCAACTCGTGGCACGACAGCTACACCGGCGGCGCCGGCGGCATCACGCTGCTGAACATGCTGCTCGGCGAGGTCGCTCCCGGGGGCGTCGGCGCAGGTCTGTACGGGATCCTGGTGCTCGCGATCATCGCGGTGTTCCTCGCGGGCCTGATGGTCGGGCGCACCCCGGAGTACCTCGGCAAGAAGCTCGGCAGGGTGCAGGTCACCGCTGCGGCGATCTCGATACTCGTGATGCCGACGCTCGTGCTGATCGGCGCCGGGCTGGCGATCGCGCTGCCCGACACGCTCGGGGCGCTGGGCAACGACGGCTTCCACGGGTTCTCCGAGGTGCTCTACGCCTACGCGTCGGCCGCGAACAACAACGGCAGCGCGTTCGGCGGGCTCACCGTGACCAGCGACTTCTTCCAGACCACCCTGGGGATCGCGATGTTGTTCGGGCGGTTCGTCCCGATCCTCGCCGTGCTGGCGCTGGCCGGCTCGCTCGCCCAGCAACGCAAGGTCGAGGCGGGCGCGGGAACGCTGCCCACCGACGGCGCCCAGTTCGGCGTGCTGGTCGGCGGAACGATCATCCTCGTCGCCGCACTCACCTTCTTCCCCGCGCTCGCGCTGGGTCCGATCGCAGAGGCATTGTCGTGACTGGTTCTGGCATGAGTTCCACACCGACTCTCGATCGCTCGATACCCGAGCGCCAGGAGATCCACGCCCAGCGCACCGGCCCGGCCGTCTCCGCCGGCGCGTTCTCCCCGCGCCAGCTGTGGAGCTCACTGCCGGAGGCGCTGCGCAAGCTCGACCCGCGCGCGCAGCTGCGCAACCCCGTCATGTTCGTGGTGTGGATCGGGTCCGTGCTGGTCACGGTGCTCGCGATCGTCACCCTGACGGTGTTCTCCGTCCTCATCGCGGTCTGGCTGTGGTTCACGGTGCTGTTCGCGAACCTCGCGGAGGCCGTCGCGGAGGGCCGCGGCAAGGCGCAGGCCGAGTCGCTGCGGCGCACCAAGAAGGACACGATGGCGCGGCGCGTGCATACCGACGGCTCTGAGGAGCAGGTGCCGGGGACGGAGCTGCTCATCGGCGATCTTGTTGTCGTCGAGGCCGGCGAGACGATCCCGGGGGACGGGGACGTCGTCGAGGGCATCGCGACAGTCGACGAGTCGGCCATCACCGGCGAGTCGGCGCCCGTGATCCGCGAGGCCGGCGGCGACCGCAGCTCGGTCACCGGCGGCACGACCGTGCTCTCCGACCGGATCGTCGTGAAGATCATGACGAAGCCCGGCGAGTCGTTCGTCGACCGGATGATCGCGCTGGTCGAAGGCGCCTCACGGCAGAAGACGCCCAACGAGATCGCGCTGACGATCCTGCTGGCCGCGCTGACGATCATCTTCCTGCTCGCGGTCGTCGCGGTCGCACCGATGAGTGCATACGCCGGCCAGCAGCAGTCGCTGATCGTGCTGACGGCGCTGCTGGTCTGCCTCATCCCGACGACGATCGGCGCGCTGCTCTCCGCGATCGGCATCGCCGGCATGGACCGGCTCGTGCAGCGCAACGTGCTCGCCACGTCCGGCCGGGCCGTCGAGGCGGCGGGCGACATCGACACCCTGCTGCTCGACAAGACCGGCACGATCACCTTCGGCAACCGGCAGGCGACCGAGCTGATCCCCGTCGACGGGGTGTCGGTGCGCGAGCTGGCCGAGGCGGCGCGGCTCTCCAGCCTCGCCGACCTGACCCCGGAGGGCCGCAGCATCGTCGCGCTCTGCGCGCGCGAGCACGGGCTGCCCGAGGACGCGACCGCCGCGGAGGCCGTTGCCGAGTTCGTCCCGTTCACCGCGCAGACGCGGATGTCCGGCGTCGACATCGACGGCCGGCAGGTCCGCAAGGGCGCCGCCGCGGCGGTTGCGGCCTGGGTCGGGACACAATCGCCTGAGGTCGATCCGATCGTCGACGGGATCTCCGACGGCGGCGGCACGCCGCTGGTCGTCGCCGAAGGCACCCGCGTGCTCGGCGTGATCCGCCTCTCGGACGTGGTCAAGCCCGGCATGCGCGAGCGGTTCGCCGAGCTGCGCTCGATGGGCATCCGGACGGTCATGATCACCGGTGACAACCCGCGCACGGCGCAGGCCATCGCCGCCGAGGCCGGGGTGGACGACCACCTCGCCGAGGCGACACCGGAAGACAAGATGGAGCTGATCAAGAAGGAGCAGGAGGGCGGGCGGCTGGTCGCCATGACCGGCGACGGCACGAACGACGCGCCCGCGCTCGCGCAGGCCGACGTCGGTGTCGCGATGAACACGGGCACGGCCGCGGCCAAGGAGGCCGGCAACATGGTCGACCTCGACTCCGACCCGACCAAGCTGATCGAGATCGTCGAGATCGGCAAGCAGCTGCTGATCACGCGCGGCGCGCTGACCACCTTCAGCATCGCCAACGACCTGGCGAAGTACTTCGCGATCCTGCCGGCGATGTTCCTGGCGATCTACCCGTCGCTCGGCGCGCTCAACATCATGCGGCTGGCCACCCCGCAGTCGGCGATCCTCTCGGCGGTGATCTTCAACGCGCTGATCATCGTGGCGCTCATCCCGCTCGCGCTGCGCGGCGTGCGTTACCGGCCGACGTCGGCGTCGAGCCTGCTCAAGCGCAACCTGCTGATCTACGGGCTCGGCGGTGTGGTCACCCCGTTCGTCGGGATCTTCCTCATCGACCTGCTCGTCCGCCTAATCCCGGGGATTGGGATCTGACAATGTTCTCGCTGCTCACCCGTCAGACCGCGGCCGCGGTGCGGTTGCTGGTCGTCTTCACGATCCTGCTCGGGATCGTCTACCCGCTGGCGGTCTGGGGGATCTCGCGGATCCCCGGGCTGGCCGGACCGGCCGAGGGGTCGATCATCACCTCGGCCGACGGGACGTCGATCGGGTCGGGGGTCGGGTCGTCGCTGATCGGGGTCGACCCGGTCGCCGCCGACTCCGCCGCCGACCCCTTCTTCCACACCCGGCCCTCCGCGAGCGCCGAGGACGTGCTCGGCCCCGGCGACACCTCCACCTCGGGCGGCTCCAACAAGAGCGGCTTCAACACCGACCTGCTCGACGCGGTGAACCAGCGGCGCGCGCTGATCGCTGCCCGTGAGGACGTCGACCCGGCGCTCGTGCCGCCGGACGCCGTCACGGCTTCGGCGTCCGGACTCGATCCGCACATCAGCCCGGAGTACGCGCAGATCCAGGTCGCGCGGGTGGCACGGGTGACGGGGCTGCCGGTCGCCGAGGTGCAGAGCCTGGTTGCGGGCGTCACCGACCGGAGAGTGCTCGGCTTCCTCGGCGAGCCGACCGTCAACGTCACGGAACTCAACCTGGCCGTGGCCGCGGCGGCGCAACGATGAGCCGTTCCACGCGCGGCATGATGAGGCCGTGACGAGGCGCGGCGAGTTGCGCATCCATCTCGGTGCCGCGCCCGGCGTCGGGAAGACGTTCGCGATGCTCGGCGAGGCCCGCCGCAGGCTGGAACGGGGCACCGACGTCGTCATCGGGCTCGTCGAGACGCACGGCCGGGCCAAGACCGCGGAGCTGTTGGAAGGCATCGAGCTCGTCCCGCGCCGCACGGACTCCGGCCCGCTCGAGGAGATGGACCTCGACGCGGTGCTGGCCCGCCGTCCCGAGGTCGTGCTCGTCGACGAGCTGGCGCACACCAACGCGCCCGGATCGCGCAACGCGAAGCGCTGGCAGGACGTCGAAGAGCTGCTCGACGCCGGTATCGACGTGCTGACCACGGTGAACGTGCAGCACCTCGAATCGCTCAACGACGTCGTCGAGCGGATCACCGGCGTCCGCCAGCGGGAGACCGTGCCCGACGAGGTCGTGCGCCGGGCCGAGCAGGTCGAGCTGGTGGACATCACGCCGGAGGCGCTGCGCCGCCGGATGGCGCACGGCAACATCTACGCGGCCGAGAAGGTGGACGCCGCGCTGGCGAACTACTTCCAGCCCGGCAACCTCACCGCGCTGCGCGAGCTGGCGCTGCTGTGGGTCGCCGACGAGGTGGACGTCGCGCTGCAGCGCTACCGCACCGACAGGCAGATCACCGACGTCTGGGAGACCAGGGAACGGGTGGTCGTCGCGCTGACCGGCGACAAGGAGAGCGAGACCGTCCTGCGCAGGGCGGCCCGCATCGCCAAACGCTCCGGCGCCGCCGACCTGCTCGCCGTGCACGTCCTGCGCGGTGACGGGCTGGCCGGCGCGCCCGCCGGCGCGATCCCGCGGCTGCGTGCGCTGGCCGAGGACGTCGGCGCGAGCTTCCACACCGTCGTCGGCGGCTCGGACATCCACGACGTGCCTGCCGCATTGCTCGACTTCGCCCGCGGCGCCAACGCGACCCAGCTGGTGCTGGGCACGTCCCGGCGCTCCCGGGTGGCGAGGGTGTTCGACGAGGGCATCGCCGCCCGGGTGGTGCAGGAGTCCGGTGCGATCGACGTGCACATGGTGACCCACAGCGCGGCCGGGCGCGGGATCCGGCTGCCCGCGCTGCGCAGCGCGTTGCCGGTGGTCAGGCGGGTGCTGGGCTGGGGGCTGGGGCTCGTCCTGCCCGGCGTCGCCACACTGCTCGGAGTGCTGATGCGCGACGTGATCGGGCTCTCGACCGACGTCGTCCTGTTCTTCCTGGCCACGGTCGGCACCGCGCTGGTGGGTGGGCTCGGGCCCGCGCTGCTGGCCGCGCTCGTCGGCGGGCTGCTGCTGAACTTCTTCCTCACCCCGCCGCTGTACTCGTTCACGATCAACGAGACCGAGAACCTGGTGACCGTCTGCGCGCTGGTGGTGGTCGGGGTGCTGGTCGCGCTCGTCGTCGACCGCGCGGCCCGGCGCGCGCAGCAGGCCGCCCGCGCCAGCGCCGAGGGCGCATTGCTGGCTTCGTTCGCGCGCACGGTCCTGACCAGGACCGATCCGTTGCCGCGGCTGCTGGAGAAGGTGCGCGAGGCGTTCGGGCTGCGATCGGTGGCGCTGCTGGAGCGCATCGGGCAGCCCGACGGCTGGGAGTGCGTCTCGTCGTCGGGGCCGCTGGGTTGCGCGACCCCCGAGGAGGCGGACGTCGACGTGGAGGTGGAGGACGACCTGCACCTGATCGGCACCGGCCGCTCGCTGCCGGCGGCCGACCGCAGGCTGCTGGAGGTGGTCGGCGGGCAGGCGCTGCTCGCGCTGCGCAGCCAGCGCGCGGCCGCCGAGGCGGACGAGTCGCGCCGCCGCGCAGAGGCGACCGAGACCCGCAGCGCCCTGCTCTCGGCCGTCGGGCACGACCTGCGCAGCCCGCTGACGTCGATCAAGGCGGCGGCCGGCAGCCTGCGCGACCCGACCCTGCGCATCCCGGCGGCCGACCGGCTGGAGCTGACCGCGACCATCGAGGAGTCGGCCGACCGGCTCACCGGGCTGGTCGACAACCTGCTCGACTCGTCACGGCTCGCGGCGGGCGCGGTCGTCCCGCTGCTCGCACCCATCGGCTACGACGAGGTCGCGGTGCGTGCGCTCGACGGGCTCGTGGACGCCGAACGCGTCGAGCTCGACATCGACGAGTCCCTCCCGGACGTCGTCGCCGACGCCGGGCTGCTCGAACGGGTCGTCGCGAACGTCGTCGACAACGCGCTGCGCTACGGGCGCGGCTCGCCGGTCGTGCTGCGCGCGAGCGCGTACGCCGACCGCGTCGAGCTCCGGGTGGTCGACGCCGGGCCCGGCGTGCCCCGGCACACCCGCGAGGCGCTCTTCGCACCGTTCCAGCGGCTGGGTGGGGCCCGGCCGAGCGACCGAGACGGCGCCAGCGGCGTCGGGCTCGGCCTCTCGGTGGCGCGCGGGTTCACCGAGGCCATGGGCGGCACGCTGACCGCGGAGGACACCCCTGGCGGCGGCCTCACGGTGGTCGTCTCGCTGCCGGAGGCGCACCCGTGAGCCAGCACCGCGTGCTCGTCGTGGACGACGACCCCCAGATCCTGCGCGCGCTGCGGATCAACCTCACCGCGCACGGCTACCAGGTGCTGCTCGCGCAGGACGGCGCTGCGGCGCTGCGCGCGGCCGCCGACGGCCACCCCGACGTCGTCGTGCTCGACCTCGGCCTGCCCGACATGGACGGCACCGACGTCATCGCGGGCCTGCGCGGCTGGACCACCGTCCCGATCATCGTGCTATCGGCGCGCACCGGGGCGGCCGACACCGTCTCCGCGCTCGACGCCGGCGCTGACGACTACGTCACCAAGCCGTTCGGGATGGCCGAGCTGCTCGCTCGGCTGCGCGCGGCCGTGCGCAGGGCGGCGGTGTCGACCGTCGACGGCGAACCGGTCGTCGACGCCGGCGACTTCCGCGTCGACCTCTCGGCGAAGAAGGTGCTGCTCGCCGACGGCACCGAGGTGCACCTGACCCCCACCGAGTGGGGCGTGCTGGAGCTGCTCGTCCGCCACCGCGGCAAGCTGGTCGGCCAGCGCGAGGTGCTGCGGGCGGTCTGGGGGCCGAACTACAGCACCGAGACCAACTACCTGCGGGTGTACATGGCGCAGCTGCGCCGCAAGCTGGAACCGGAGCCCGCCCGCCCCAAGCACCTCATCACGGAGGCGGGGATGGGCTACCGGTTCGAGCTGTAGCGCGATCAAGATCGTCGCCCGATCAATCCCCGTCGGGGGTGCCTGGAAAGCCACTTTCCCGGCACGTGACGCCGGGAAAGCCACTTTCCCGGCATCCCCCAGCGCTGGAGGGGGCGAGCGTCAGCGGCCGAACTCCTGCGCCCAGTACATGCCGTTCGTGTTCAGCGCCGTGCCGATGCGCTTGTAGGAGCAGTCGAGGATGTTGCGCCGGTGCCCCGGCGAGTCCATCCACGCCTGCACGACCTCCTCGGCCGACTGCTGCCCCTGCGCGATGTTCTCCCCACCCGGCGACGGGTAGCCGGCGGCGCGGATGCGCTGGTCGAACGTGCGGCCGTCCTGGCTGTTGTGGGCGAAGTAGCCGTTCGCCGCCATGTCGTCGACGTGGCCCTGCGCCGCGTTGGCGAGCCGCTGGTCGGTGGAGAGCTGCCCGCATCCGGCGTCGGCGCGCCGCTGGTTGGTCAGAGCGACGACGGAGGACTCGGGGCCGCTCAGGCTCGCTGCGGGCCCGCCCGACTTCTCCTCGGGCTTCTTCTCCGGCTTCTTCTCGGCCTCGGGCTTCTTCTCCGGGGCCTTCTCCTCGGGGGCCTTCTCCTCGGGCTTCGGCTCCGGGGGCGCCTCGGGCTGCGGCGGTGCGGCGTCCGGCGGCGGGAGCGACGGCGGAGGTGGCAGCGGTGCCGGCGTCGACCCGACGGCGGGATTGCGCGGCTGGGTCGGGCGCCACGGCTTGGTGGTCTCGGTCTGGTCGGACGCGAGATTGGACCAGTCGTCGGGGAGGAAGTCCGCTGCGGAGGCGACGGTCACCGAACCGATGAGCGCCACACAGGTGGCGAGGATCGTGAGCAGGACTCTGCCACGGCGCCCGACGCGATAACGTCGCGGCACTGTGCGCACCAACTGTAGTTCCTCCGTTCGGCTGACCGCGTGGGTCGTCGGCCGGGTCCAAGGCGTCGGTTTTCGCTGGTGGACGCGATCCAGGGCGTTGGAGCTGGGGGTCGTGGGGTTTGCGCGGAACCTCCCGGACGGACGAGTGCTCGTCGTCGCGGAGGGTGACGAAAACAGGTGCAGGGAGCTTCTACGCTTCCTAACGGGTGAAGGCACTCCGGGTTACGTAGATCATGTCGTTGACCAGTGGGGTCCGGCGAAGGGTGGCCTGGCCGGCTTCGTCGAACAGTGACGGTAGCCTTCACGGTCAACTGTCGCTGGGAGAAATGTGCACCTCAAGAGCCTGACGCTGAAGGGATTCAAGTCCTTCGCATCGGCCACGACGCTCCGACTCGAGCCGGGGATCACCTGTGTCGTCGGGCCGAACGGGTCCGGCAAGTCGAATGTCGTCGACGCCATCAGCTGGGTGCTCGGCGAGCAGGGCGCCAAGGCGCTGCGCGGCGGCAAGATGGAGGACGTCATCTTCGCCGGCACGTCCGGCCGCGCGCCGCTCGGCCGCGCCGAGGTGACGCTGACGATCGACAACACCGACGGCGCACTGCCGATCGAGTACGGCGAGGTGTCGATCACCCGTCGGATGTTCCGCGACGGCGCGGGCGAGTACGAGATCAACGGCTCGCACTGCCGGCTGCTCGACATCCAGGAGCTGCTCTCCGACTCCGGCATCGGCCGCGAGATGCACGTGATCGTCGGGCAGGGTCAGCTCGACTCCGTGCTGCAGAGCAAGCCGGAGGACCGCCGCGCCTACATCGAGGAGGCGGCCGGCGTCCTCAAGCACCGCAAGCGCAAGGAGAAGGCGCTCCGCAAGCTCGACGCGATGCAGGCCAACCTCACGCGCCTGACCGACCTCACCGCCGAGCTGCGCCGCCAGCTCAAGCCGCTCGGCCGCCAGGCGGAGATCGCCAGGCGAGCCCAGGCCGTCCAGTCGGAGCTGCGCGACTCCAGGCTGCGGCTCGCCGCCGACGACCTCGTCACCTTGCGCGATCAGCTCGCCCGCGAGGAGGCCGACGAGTCCGCCGCCCGCGCCCGGCGCGCCGAGGTCGAGGAGCAGCTCTCCGTCGCGCGCGTGGAGCAGGAGCATCTGGAGACCGCGCTCGCCGCCGATGCGCCGCGGCTCGCCGCTGCACAGGACACCTGGTACCGGCTCTCCGCGCTGGCCGAACGGCTCGCCGGCACCGTCCGGCTCGCCGAGGAGCGCCGCCGCCACCTCGGCGACGCCGCCGAGGCGCGCACGCCCGGCCGCGATCCCGACGAGCTCGACGCCGAGGCGGAAGCCGTCGCCGAGCAGGAGGATGAGCTGGTCGCGGCCGTTGTCGAGGCGCGCAGGGCGCTCTCGGAGGTCATGGACGAGCGCACCGAGCACGAGCGGGTGCTCGCCGCGGCCGAGCGCGCGCACATCGCGGCCGTCCGCGCTCTCGCCGACCGCAAGGCCGGGCTCGCGACGCTGGCCGGCCGCGCCGAAGCGCTGCGCTCCGGCGCAACGGCCACCGCGGAGGAGATCGAGCGGCTCTCCGAGGCGCTGGCGGAGGCGCACGAGCGCACCGCGGCCGCCGAGGCCGAGCTGGAGGCGGCGCAGGACGAGCTGGGTGTGCTCGCCGAGACCGACACCGGCGGATCGCTCCCCGAGCTGGAACGGCGCTGCGCCGAGGCCGCCGAGGCGCACGAGAGCACTCGCAAGCGGGTGGCCGAGCTGGTCGCCCGCGAGCGTGAGGTCGAGCAGCAGCGCGCGCACTGGCGGGCCCGCGTCGACGCGCTCTCGGTTGGGCTGGCCCGCAAGGACGGGTCGGCGGCGCTGCTCGGCGGCGACCAGCCGGGCGTGCTGGGCACCGTCCCCGGGCTGATCACGGTCGAGCCGTGGGCGCGGGTCGCGATCGCGGCGGCGCTCGGCGGGTTGGCCGACGCCGTGGCCGTCGAGTCGCCGGAGGACGCGGTGGCCGCCATCCGCACGTTGCGCACCCAGGATGCCGGGCGGGCCGCGCTCGTGGTCGGGGAAGGGCAGGAAAGCCACTTTCCTGCCCCCACAGGGCCGGAAAGTGGCTTTCCTGCCCTCCCCGGCAAGCCGGCCGCCTCGCTCGTTTCCGTCTCCGGTGCATTGGCCGGCACCGTTCGCTGGCTGCTGCGGGACGTCGTTGTCGTCGACGACCTCGACGCCGCTCGCACCGTCGTCACCGCTCGGCCGGAGCTCACCGCCGTCACCGTCGAGGGCGACGTGCTCGGCGCGGGACGGGCCGAGGGCGGTTCCGGCTCGGCGTCCAGCGCGCTCGACGTCCAGGCCGCCGTCGACGAGGCCCGGGAGAAGCGGGAGGCCGTCGAGCAGGAGCTCGCGCGGCTGCGCCCGACGCTGGAGGGCGCGCGGGCCGAGGAGGCCGCGCGGCTGTCCGACGTCGAGTCGGCGCAGGACGCGCAGGGCGCCGCCGAGCATCGCAAGACGGCGGCATCGGCGCAGCTGGGCCGCTACGAGCAGGCCGTGCGCTCCGCCACGGCGGAGGCGGAGCGCCTGCGGGCCCGCCGCGACGAGGTCGAGGGTCGCCGCGCCGACGCGCTGCTCGCGCTGGAGGCCGCCGAGCAGCAGCTCGCCGTCGCCGAGGACGAGCCGATCGCCGACGAGCCCGACACCGAGATCCGCGACACCGCCGCCGACGCGCTCAACACCGCCCGCGCTGCCGAGGTCGACGCCCGGC
This sequence comes from Pseudonocardia sp. TRM90224, assembly GCF_021245725.1. Taxonomy (GTDB): domain Bacteria; phylum Actinomycetota; class Actinomycetes; order Mycobacteriales; family Pseudonocardiaceae; genus Pseudonocardia. The sequence continues at coordinate 116,789 of NZ_JAJGSX010000006.1, forward strand.
TCGCGTTGCGGACCGCCGAGGAGCGGGCCCGCGCCATCGCTGGGCGCGCCGAGTCGCTGCGCCGCCAAGCGCTCTCCGAGCGGCAGGCCCGCCAGCGCGCCGCCGCGGCGCAGGAGTCGCGCGAGCGGGCGTTGACGATCGCAGACCTGGTCGTCGAGGCCGGTCGGGATGCGTCGGCGCGGATCGCGGAGTCGCTCGCCGCCGCAGTCGTCGAGCGCGACGCCGCAGCGGCCGCCCGCGACGCGCGGGAGCGCGCGCTCGGCGAGGCCCGGCTCACCAGCGGCCGGCTCACCGCGCTGATGGAGAAGCTCACCGACGCCGTCCACCGCGACGAGGTCGTGCGCGCGCAGAACCGACTGCGGCTCGAACAGCTCAGCGAGAAGGTGCTCGCCGACCACGGCCTCGGGGTCGAGGACCTCGTCGCCGAGTACGGGCCCGACGTCCCGGTGCCGGCCTCGGCGTCGGAGATGGCCGAGTACGAGGCGGCCAAGGAACGCGGCGAGGACGTCACCGCGCCCCCACCCATGCCGTTCGACCGGCCGACGCAGGAGCGCAGGGCGCAGCGGGCGGAGAAGGACCTCTCGCTGCTCGGGAAGGTCAACCCGCTCGCGCTGGAGGAGTTCGCGGCGCTCGAAGAGCGCTACCGCTTCCTCTCCACGCAGCTGGAGGACCTCAAGAACACCCGGCGCGACCTGCTCACCGTCGTCCGCGAGGTCGACGACAAGATCCTCGAGGTGTTCGCGACGGCCTATGCCGACGTCGCGCGCGAGTTCGCGATCGTCTTCCAGACGCTCTTCCCCGGCGGCGAGGGCCGGCTCGTGCTCACCGACCCCGACGACATGCTCACCACCGGCGTCGAGGTGGAGGCCCGCCCGCCGGGCAAGAAGGTCAAGCGCCTCTCGCTGCTCTCCGGCGGCGAGCGCTCCCTGACGGCGATGGCGCTGCTGGTCGCGATCTTCCGGGCCCGCCCCTCGCCGTTCTACATCCTCGACGAGATCGAGGCCGCGCTCGACGACGTCAACCTGCGCCGGCTGATCTCGCTGATGGAGGAGCTCCGCGAGACCAGCCAGCTGATCGTCATCACGCACCAGAAGCCGACGATGGAGGTCGCCGACGCGCTGTACGGCGTGTCCATGCGCGGCGACGGCATCACGACGGTGATCAGCCAGCGACTGCGCCCCGCCAGCTGATCGCTACGGCGCGCAGTACCCGAACTCGCGCAGGCGCAGCGCTGAGTCCCGACGGCCGGGGCAAGACGAGGTGCCAGGAAAGTGGCTTTCCTGTCCTGTGGCGCCAGGAAAGCCACTTTCCTGGCACCGCCGCCGTGACCGCGCCAAGGGTGTGGGGAGGGTGGGTACATCCCCGCCCCACGCGTCCCACGCCCGACCATGACAGTCTTGCGCCGTGACCACGCAGACACTCTGGATCGTCATCGCGGTCGCTGCTGCGGTTCTGCTCATCGCGCTCGCGTTGGGGCTGCTGCTCCAGCGGCGCAGGCGGATCAGTCTCCGCGAGCCCGAGCAGCTCGACCGCAGCGCCCAGCCGGATACGGCCCCGCCCAAGCGCGGCGGCACCTACCAGGCCGATCGCGACTTCAGCTTCACCTCCGGCGCTGAAACGGAAGAGAAGGCACCGGAGAAGGCCGAAGAGCCCCCCGCGGAGCCGCAGCCCGAGCTCGAGCCGGAGCCGGAAGCCGAGCCTGCGCGCCCGACCGCCCCGACGGAGGAGATCCCGTCGGCCGAGGGCCGGCTTGAGCGTCTGCGTGGCCGGCTCGCCCGCTCGCGCTCCGGATTCGGCCAGGGCCTGCTCGGCCTGCTCGGCGCCGGTGAGCTCGACGAGGAGTCGTGGGAGGACGTCGAGGCGACGCTCCTGCAGGCCGACCTCGGCCCGGACATGACCCAGGAGCTGGTCGACCGGCTGCGCACGGAGATCGCCAGCCGCGGCGTCCGCACGTCGGAGCAGGCGCGCCAGCTGCTGCGCGACGTCCTCACCGATGCGCTGCGCACCGACCTCGACCGTTCGGTGCGCGCGCTGCCGCACGACGGGCGCCCGGGGGTGCTGCTGGTGGTCGGCGTCAACGGCACCGGCAAGACGACGACCACCGGCAAGCTCGCCCGGGTCCTCGTCGGCGGTGGGCACCACGTCGTGCTGGGTGCAGCCGACACGTTCCGCGCAGCCGCTGCCGAGCAGCTCGCCACGTGGGGCGAACGGGCGGGCGCCACAGTTGTCCGCGGCGCTGAGGGCGCCGACCCTGCCAGCGTCGCGTTCGACGCGGTCAAGCGCGGCTCCGAGGAGGGCGCCGACGTCGTGCTGCTCGACACCGCGGGCCGGCTGCACACCAAGACCGGCCTGATGGACGAGCTGGACAAGGTCAAGCGGGTCGTCGAGCGGCAGTCCGTCGTCGACGAGGTCCTGCTCGTGCTGGATGCCACGACCGGCCAGAACGGGCTCACCCAGGCCCGCGTGTTCGGCGACGTCGTGAAGGTCACCGGCATCGTGCTCACCAAGCTCGACGGCACGGCGAAGGGCGGCATCGTCTTCCGCGTCCAGCGCGAGCTCGGCGTCCCGGTGAAGCTCGTCGGGCTCGGCGAGGGCCCCGACGACCTGGCGCCCTTCGAACCGGCCGCGTTCGTCGACGCGCTGCTGAACTGACGCGCACGATCTCAACCGGGCGGGCCTCCGGCCCACCGGACCACCGGCGCACGTCACGGGCACACCCAGCCCCTCCACGCCGCGTAATCCGGATGTAACTCCCCGGCGGGTCTCGTTCACGGTGTGGAAACAGCCGAGGACGGCGACGGAAACACGCCCGCCAGATAGTTCCCGCACCTGCCGCTCCAACGTGTCCAGAAGAGGCCAGCGGCGAGACGACGGGAGGGAGTTCCGTGCTCGACACCGGCGATACTGCATGGATGCTCGCCAGCTCAGCGCTGGTGCTGCTGATGACACCGGGATTGGCGCTGTTCTACGGCGGCATGGTCCGGAGCAAGAGCGTGCTCAACATGATGATGATGAGCATCTCCGCGCTCGGCCTGGTAGGCGTGCTGTGGGTGCTGTACGGCTACTCGGTGGCGTTCGGCAACGACGTCGGCGGCGGCCTGCTCGGCAACCCCGGTGAGTTCGCCGGGCTGGAGGGGCTCTTCGGCGGCACGTACCTCGCGACCGACGGCGGCCCGCCCGTCGACATCCCGCTGGTCGGGACGATCCCGGCCACCGTGTTCGCGGCCTTCCAGGCCATGTTCGCGATCATCACGGTCGCGCTGATCTCCGGTGCGGTCGCCGACCGCATGCGCTTCGGCCCGTGGCTGCTGTTCGCCGGGCTCTGGGCGACCGTCGTGTACTTCCCGGTGGCGCACTGGGTGTTCTCGTTCGACGGCGTCACCGCCGAGACGGGCGGCTGGATCGCCAACCAGCTCAAGGCGATCGACTTCGCGGGCGGCACGGCCGTCCACATCAACGCCGGTGCGGCGGCGCTCGCGCTCGCGCTGGTGCTCGGCAAGAGGCGCGGTTGGCCGCGTGAGCCGATGCGCCCGCACAACCTCACCCTCGTGATGCTCGGCGCCGGCCTGCTCTGGTTCGGCTGGTTCGGGTTCAACGCCGGCTCGGCCGTGGCGTCCAACGGGGTCGCCGGCATCACGTTCGTCAACACCCTCGTCGCGACCTCGGCCGGCATGCTCGCGTGGCTGCTCGTCGAGCGGGTCCGCGACGGCAAGCCGACCAGCCTCGGCGCGGCGTCCGGTGTCGTGGCCGGCCTCGTCGCGATCACCCCGGCGTGTTCCGCGGTGTCCCCGCTCGGCGCGATCGCGGTCGGTGCCATCGCCGGTGTGCTGTGCGCGCTCGCGGTCGGCCTCAAGTTCCGCTTCGGCTACGACGACTCGCTCGACGTCGTCGGGGTGCACCTCGTCGGCGGTCTCGTCGGCACGCTGCTGATCGGCTTCTTCGCCACCTCCAGCGCGCCGGCCGCGGTCGACGGGCTCCTCTACGGCGGCGGGTTCGACCAGCTGTGGCGCCAGGCCGTCGGGGCGGGTGCGGTGCTGCTGTTCTCCTTCGTCGTGAGCCTCGTGCTGGCGTTCATCGTCAAGGCCGTCGTCGGGGTGCGGGTGACCGACGAGCAGGAGGCCACCGGCATCGACGAGGTGGAGCACGCGGAGTCGGGCTACGACTTCTCCAGCCTCCGCGGCGGTGGCGGCCTGGGCACGAGCTCGCCTCGCCCGCCGGCAGCGCGTGTGGAGCAGCAGGTCCCGGCAACAGCAGGCAAGGAGAGCTGACGCATGAAGCTGGTGACGGCGATCGTCAAGCCGTTCGTCCTCGAGGACGTCAAGGGTGCGCTGGAGCAGATCGGCGTGCTGGGCATGACGGTCAGCGAGGTGCAGGGTTACGGAAGGCAGAAGGGGCACACGGAGGTCTACCGGGGTGCCGAGTACTCCGTCGACTTCGTGCCGAAGGTGCGGGTGGAGGTCGTCGCCGACGACACGCTCGCCGACAAGGTCGTCGACGCCGTCGTCGAGGCGGCCCGGACCGGCAAGATCGGCGACGGGAAGGTGTGGGTCACCCCCGTCGAGACGGTGGTCAGGGTTCGCACCGGCGAGCGCGGCAACGACGCGATCTGAGGAAGCCCGGATGCATCAGGAGAGCCACTTCCCGGACCGGAAGTGGCTTTCCTGATGTCCGGATCGGCGCACTTTGGGGGAGCTGCTCCGTGGAGGTCCTGAACGGTTCGGGCGATGCGGGCGACCTGGCCAAGGCCCGCGGCGTCCTGCTCGACCCCGGCGCCGGCAAGCGCCGGCTCGGCGCCGAGGCGCTGCGCACGGCGCTGGTGGACCTGCACGATTTCTGGCTCTCGTCGCGGGCCGCCGCGATCGGCCTCACCGACCGCGCGGCGCTGGTCGCGGTCGGCGCGCTCGGGCGGCGCGAGCTGGCCCCGCACTCCGATCTCGACCTCGTGCTGCTGCACGACGGCCGCAAGGACGTCGAGCGGCTGGCCGAGCAGCTGTGGTACCCGCTGTGGGACGCCGGCATCGGGCTCGACCACTCGGTCCGGACCCCCGGCCAGGCCGTGCAGGTGGCCGCGACCGACCTGCGCGCGGCGTTCGGCCTGCTCGAAGCCCGGCACATCGCGGGTGACCCCGCGCTCTCCGACAAGGTCAAGGTGGCGGTCCGGCAGGCGTGGCGCGCGGGCATCCGCAGCCGGTTCGACGAGATCGCCGATTCGGCGCAGGAGCGCTGGCGCAAGGTCGGCGATGTCGCGCACCGCGTCGAGCCCGACCTGAAGAACGGGCACGGCGGGCTGCGCGACGTCCAGCTCGTCGACGCGCTGGCCGCGGCCCAGCTCGTCGACCGGCCCGCCGCCGACGTGATCGCGGCGCGTGGCCTGCTGCTCGACGTCCGCACCGAGCTGCACCGGCTCGCCGGCCGGGCGCGGGACGTCCTGCGCGCGCAGGACGCCGACGAGGTCGCCGCCGCGCTTGAGATCGCCGACCGGTTCGAGCTGGCCAGAGCGCTGTCCGGGGCCGCCCGCTCGGTGGCGTTCGCCGCGGAGGTCGGCCTGCGATCGGCCCGGGGTGCGCTGCCTCGGCGCGGGCTCGCCGCGCTGCGCAGGGCACCGGTCCGAAGCCCCCTCGACACCGGGGTCGTCGAGCACGCGGGTGAGGTGACGCTCGCCCGCGACGCGTCGGCGGCGCGCGACCCCGCGCTCGTGCTGCGGGTGGCCGCTACCGCCGCGCGCACCGGCCTCCCGGTGGCCGCCGGGACCCTGCACCGCCTCGCCGACACCGCCCCTGAGCTGCGCGAACCGTGGCCGCGCTCGGCGCTGGGGGAGTTGCTGTCGCTGCTCGGCACCGGGCGTCCGCTCGTCGACGTCGTGGAGTCGCTCGACCGCACCGGCCTGTGGGGGCGGCTGTTCCCCGAGTGGGGCGCGGTGCGCGACCTGCCCCCGCGCGACCGCGCGCACGTCTGGACCGTCGACCGCCACCTCGTCGAGGCCTGCGCGCAGGCCGCCCGCCTCACCACCCGGGTCCACCGGCCCGACCTGCTGCTCATCGGCACGCTCCTGCACGACATCGGCAAGGGGCGCGGCGGCGACCACTCGACGATCGGCGAGTCGCTCGCGATCCAGGTGGGCCGCAGGTTGGGCTTCGGCGAGCCCGACGTCGCGCTGCTCGGCGCGATGGTGCGCCACCACCTGCTGCTGCCGCACACGGCCACACGGCGCGACCTCGAGGACCCCACGACGATCACGCGGGTGGTCGAGACGCTCGACCACAACGGCCTGCTGCTCGACCTGCTGGAGCAGCTCGCCGAGGCCGATTCGCTCGCGACGGGCCCGGGGGTGTGGAGCCCGTGGAAGCAGACCCTGATCAGGGATCTCGCCGGCCGTTGCCGCGCGTTGATGGCAGGGGAGACGCTGCCGGCGTTCGGCGCACCCACCGAGGCCGAGCTGGCGGCCGCGGCCGCCGTGACGGCCGACGGGCGCCCACAGCTGCGGGTGGACGACACGAGCGCCCCGGCGTCCGTCGTCGTCGCGATCCCCGACCAGCCCGGCGCGCTCGCCGCGGCCGCCGGCGTGCTGGCGCTGCATTCCCTGGAGGTGCACGCGGCCGAGCTGCACACCACGGGCGCGGTCGCGGTGTTCACGTTCACCGTCTCGCCGAAGTTCGGCGGGCTGCCCGACCCTGCTCTGCTGCGGTCCGACCTGGTCAGGGCGCTGGACGGGCGGCTCGTGCTGGCCGAGGCGCTGGCCCGCAAGGAGCGCGACTACGCGCCGATGCAACCCAGCGGCGAGGCGCCGGCACCGCCGCGGGTCAAGTGGTTCGACGACGAGGCCACCGGCGCTGTTGTGCTGGAGCTGCGCGGCACCGACCGGATCGGGCTCCTGCACCGCATCGCCGTCGCGCTGGAGGGCTGCGGCGCCGACCTGCGGTGGGCCCGGGTCGCGACGCTCGGCGCGTCGGTCGTCGACGCGTTCTGCCTCGACTCCGGTTCGGGCGCGGCCACGCTCGCCGCCGCCGACCGGCTGCGCATCGAGAAGGCCGTGCTCGCCGCAGCCGGCTAGCGGTCTTCTCGCCGCCGGTCGAGCCCGGCTACCCGGCCGCCTCGGCGCGCTCGACCACCCCCGGCTCGCCGGTGCCGTCCTCGCTGATCTCTTCGAGCTCCTCGGCGTCGAGGTCGGGTTCGCCGGCGTGTGCGGCGTGGCCGGTCGCCAGCATCTCGTCGGCTCCGGCGAGCAGCCGGTGGCCGCTCGCGAGCACCCCGATCGCCAGCACGACGGCGACCGCGCCGAGTGCGAACGGGACCGCCACCCCGTACGCCTCGGCGAGCAAACCAGCGGCGAAGGGAGCCAGCCCGCCGCCGATGAACCGGATGAACCCGTACGCCGCCGACGCCACCGGCCGCTCGACCGGCGCCACCAGCATCACCGCCTGCGTGGTGAGCGTGTTGTTGATGCCGATCAGCGCGCCGGCCGCGATCACCACGACGACCAGCGTCGGCGGCGAGTCGATCCGCGCGGCGATGATCGCGAGGAGGGCCGCGAAGAGCGCCAGGTTGACGTACAGCGTGGGCGCCGTGCCGAACCGGCGCTGCAGCCGCGGTGCGACGAACACCGAGAAGATCGCCACGAGCACGCCCCACCCGAAGAACACCGCGCCAAGCTGGTAGATCGAGAGCCCCATCGGGAACGGGACGTAGCCGAGCATCGTGAAGAAGCCCCAGTTGTAGAGCAGCGCCGTCACACCCATCGTCAGCAGGCCGCGGTGGCGCAGGGCGGCGAGCGGCTCCGCGAGCGACGCGCGGTGGACCGGCCGAGGCGTGCTCGGGACGAACAGCACGGTCGCGACCAGCGCGATCGCCATCAGCACCGAGACGCCGAAGAACGGGCCGCGCCAGCTGACGTTGCCGAGCAACCCACCCAGCAACGGGCCACACGCGATGCCGACGCCCAGCGCCGTTTCGTACAGGACGATCGCGCCGGCGAACCCGCCGCTGGCCGAGCCGACGATCACGGCGAGCGAGGTCGCGATGAACAGCGCGTTGCCCAGGCCCCACCCGGCCCGGAACCCGACGATCCCGCCGATGCTCCCCGACGCCCCGGCCAGCGCCGCGAACACGACGATGATCACGAGGCCGGCGATGAGGGTGTTCTTCGCGCCGATCCGGCTCGACACCCACCCCGTCACGAGCATCGCCACTGCGGTGACCACGAGGTAGCTGGTGAACAGCAGCGTCACCTGGCTCGGCGATGCGTGCAGCTGGTCGGCGAGCGCCGGGAGGATCGGATCGACGAGCCCGATGCCCATGAACGAGATGACGCACGCGAACGCGACGGCCCAGACGGCCTTGGGCTGCCGGAACGGGCTGGCGGGCCGGACGGTGGTCATGCGGGAGCTCCTCCAAGACGGCAACGGTCGATAGCATAGCTAACGGTCAGTCGTCACAACCCCGATGTCCCCACCGTTTTGCCAACCTGCACGCCGTTTCGGGTGTGCAGGTTGGCAAAACGGTGGGGAAGTTCGCGACTGCTCGACCGTGCGCAACCCTCACGTCACGCAGACGTAACACTGCCTACGGGTCAGTTCACGTTGCCGAAACACGTGGTCGCGGGCCTGTAACACCCGGCTTTGACCATCTCCGCAGCCGACAAGCGGAGGAGTGCGGGTGGACTCGGGGAACACGGCGTACGTGCTGGGATGTGCCGCTCTGGTGATGCTCATGACACCAGGGCTGGCGTTCTTCTACGGCGGCATGGTCCGCGCGAAGAGCGTCCTCAACATGATGATGATGAGCTTCGTCAGCCTCGGCGTGATCGGGCTGGTCTGGGTGCTGATCGGCTTCTCGCTCGCGTTCGGCGACTCGAACGCCGGGCTGATCGGCGGGTTCGAGCACGCGGGGCTGCGCGACTCGGCTGCCGTCGTCGGTGGTGGTGGGACGGGCATTCCGCTGCAGGTCTTCGCGATGTTCCAGCTGATGTTCGCGGTGATCACCGGCGCGCTGCTCTCCGGCGCCATCGCCGACCGCGCGCGGTTCTGGCCGTGGACGATCTTCGTGGGCCTCTGGACGCTGTTCGTCTACGTCCCGCTCGCGCACTGGATCTTCGCGTTCGACGGGTACGTCTCCGCGAACGGCGGCTGGATGGCCAACGTGCTCGGCGCGCTCGACTTCGCGGGCGGCACCGCCGTCGAGATCAACTCCGGCGCGTCGGCGCTGGCGCTGGCGCTCGTCCTCGGCAAGCGGAGGGGCTGGCCGCGCGAGCCGATGCGCCCGCACAACCTGCCTGCCGTCCTGCTCGGCGCGGGCCTGCTGTGGTTCGGCTGGTTCGGGTTCAACGCGGGCTCGGCGCTCGCCGCCGGCGCCGTCGCGGGCAACGCCTTCGTCACGACGATGACGGCGTCGGCGGCGGCCGTCATCGCGTGGCTGGCGCTCGAACACCGCCTCGACGGTCGTCCCACCAGCCTCGGTGCCGCGTCGGCCGCCGTCGCCGGGCTGGTCGGGATCACACCCGCGTGCGGGTTCGTCGACACGTTCGGCGCGCTGGTCATCGGGCTCGTCGCCGGTGTCGCCTGCCAGCTGGCGATCCGGCTCAAGTACCGCCTCGGCTACGACGACTCGCTCGACGTCGTGGCGATCCACGGTGTCGGCGGGCTCGTCGGCATGCTCCTGATCGGGCTGTTCGGCACGACCGCGGTGAACGAGGCCGGCGCGGACGGGCTGCTCTACGGTGGTGGCCTCGGCCAGCTCGGCAAGCAGGCCGTCGCCGTGCTCGCGACCGCGGCGTTCGCCTTCGCGGTGAGCTACGCGCTCGCGTGGCTGGTCCGCGTGACCGTCGGGTTCCGGGTCGACCCGGAGGTCGAGGCAGGCGGCATCGACGAGGCCGAGCACGCCGAGACCGCGTACGAGTACTCGCCGCTGTCGACGGGCGCACGGGCCACCATCCCCGCGCCCATCGTGCGCAGCGCACAGGAGGGGAACGCCTCATGATCATGGTCACCGCCGTCGTCAAGCCGTTCGCGCTCGGCGACGTCAAAGCCGCGCTCGAGCGGCTCGGCGTGCTCGGCCTGACCGTGAGCGAGGTGCAGGGCTACGGCCGCCAGAAAGGGCACACCGAGGTCTACCGCGGTGCCGAGTACACGGTCGACTTCGTGCCCAAGGTCAAGATCGAGGTCGTCGTCGACGACGAGCTGGCCGACAAGGTGATCGATGCCGTCGTGCAGGCCGCCCGCACCGGCAAGATCGGCGACGGGAAGGTGTGGACCACTCCCGTCGGGACGGTCGTGCGCGTCCGTACGGGCGAACGGGGCTCCGACGCCTTGTAGGCACACCGGGTGAGATGTCCGTTTCGGGCCGCCGGATCGGAACGAACTGTGCGAACGAGGCGTTGACACTGCGTGACCTCCACGAGGCCCGCTGTACGTTTCGTCCTGCCCGGCCGGTCGTTGCTGCTAGTCGCAGGAATGCCGGGCGCCGGGAAGTCGACGCTGCTCGCCGGACTGCCCGAGCGCGAGGGGCAGGTCGTGCTCGATTCCGACAGCTACCGGGAAGCGCTGCACAAGGCGCTGCACCCGTTGCCGTACGGCTGGTACCGCCCGCTCGTCCATTTGTGGCACCGCGTCGCCGTAGTGCGCAACGCCGGATCGGCCATCCCGACGGTCATCGTCCACCTGCCCGCGACCGATCCGCGCATGCGCGCGGCGGTCGCTCGGCTGGCTGCGATGACGGGTCGCTCCGCCCACCTGCTGTGGTTGCACGTCGACCCGGCGGAGGCGCGCACGGGTCAGCTGGAGCGCGGCCGGGTGGTGCCGGAGTCGTCGATGGCGGGCCACGCCGAGCGCGCCGTCGCCACCACGGCCGAGCTGCGGGCCAACCCGCCGACGGAGTGGGAGAGCGTCACCGTGCTCGACCGCTCGACGGCGCGCGCCGGCATGCTCGTCGACGACGGCGAGCCGGTGATCCGGCCGGAGTACGCCCGCAAGGCTTCGTAGGCCCCTGCGTCAGCGCAGCCGTTCCAGCTGGTCGGCCACCGCGGCGACGGGCGCCGTCGCGTCGATCTCGAGGGTGGCGCCCTCGCGCAGGAGGGGCTGCACCTCGGCGATGTGCTTCAGCACCAGCTCCCGTTCCTCGGCGCTCTTGCCGTACTGGTTCGTGGTGCGTGCCTCGATCCGGTCGAACAGGACGTCCGCGGGCGCGCTCAGCAGCACGATGTGGTCGAACCGCGGGTAGAAGTCGACCTGGTTGGTCTTGCAGCCCGCGACGAACACCCCTCCGTCGGTCGCGAGCAGCTCCGCCATGGCCTCGGTGCGCCACACCCAGTCGGGCTCGCCGTCGTCGTCGGTGACCCATTCGCACCACGTGTCGGAATCCGTGTCGACCACCCGGTGGCCGCGGCGGGCGAGCTCTTCGAGGACCGTCGACTTGCCCGTTCCGGACATCCCGGTGATCAGAACCTTCACGTACCCAGTCTGCCGCCCGACAGGTCCGGCCGAGCCCCAGTAGGCTTGGCCGGGTGTTCGACACCCTCTCCGAGCGCCTCAGCGGCGCGCTCGCCAACCTCCGTGGCAAGGGTCGGCTCTCCGAGGCCGACATCGACACCACCGCGCGGGAGATCCGCATCGCGCTGCTGGAGGCCGACGTCGCGCTCCCGGTGGTGCGCGGCTTCATCACGCGGATCAAGGAGAGGGCGAAAGGCGCGGAGGTCTCCGGCGCGCTGAACCCCGCGCAGCAGGTCGTCAAGATCGTCAACGAGGAGCTCGTCGCGATCCTCGGCGGCGAGACCAGACGGATCGCGCTGGCCAAGGAACCGCCCAGCGTGATCATGCTGGCGGGTCTGCAGGGTTCCGGTAAGACCACACTCGCCGGGAAGCTCGCCAATTGGCTCAAGGGGCAGGGCCACACACCGCTGCTCGTCGCCTGCGACCTGCAGCGGCCCAACGCGGTCAACCAGCTGCAGATCGTCGGTGAGCGCGCGGGCGTCACGACCTTCGCGCCGGAGCCGGGCAACGGTGTCGGCGACCCGGTCGACGTCGCGCGTCGCGGTGTCGCGCACGCCCGCGAGAAGATGTTCGACATCGTCATCGTCGACACCGCGGGCCGCCTCGGTGTCGACGAGGAGCTGATGCGCCAGGCCGCGGACATCCGCGACGCCGTCGCGCCCGACGAGACCTTGTTCGTCGTCGACGCCATGATCGGTCAGGACGCCGTGGCCACCGCGGAGGCGTTCCGCGACGGCGTCGGGTTCACCGGTGTTGTGCTCACGAAGCTCGACGGCGACGCCCGCGGTGGTGCCGCGCTGTCGGTCCGCGAGGTCACCGGCCAGCCGATCCTCTTCGCGTCGAGCGGCGAGAAGCTCGCCGACTTCGACGTCTTCCACCCCGACCGGATGGCCAGCCGCATCCTCGGGATGGGCGACCTGCTCACGCTGATCGAGCAGGCCGAGAGCGCGTTCGACCAGGAGCAGACGGCGAAGGCCGCCGCGAAGATCAGCTCGGGCGAGCTGACCCTCGAGGACTTCCTCGAGCAGATGCTCGCCATCCGCAAGATGGGCCCGATCGGCAACATCCTCAACATGCTGCCGGGCGCCAACGCCGGCCAGATGAAGGACGCGCTCGCCCAGGTCGACGACAAGCAGCTCGACAAGCTGCAGGCGATCATCCGCGGCATGACGCCCGCGGAGCGTTCCGACCCGAAGATCATCAACGGCTCGCGGCGGCTGCGCATCGCCAACGGCTCCGGCGTGCAGGTCAGCGACGTCAACGAGCTGGTCAACCGCTTCTTCGAAGCCCGCAAGATGATGAAGCAGATGGCCGGCCAGTTCGGTTTCGGCGGCGGCCGCAGCGCCACGAAGAAGCTGGCGAAGAGCCGCAAGGGCAAGAAGGGCAAGGGGCGTGGCCCCACCCCGTCGCGCGGTCTGCCGGGCGGCATGGGCATGCCGGACCTCTCGGGCATGCCGCCGTCGCTGCAGCAGCTGCCGCCGGGGCTCGACCAGCTCCCGCCGGGCTTCGACCCGAGCAAGCTCAAGTTCCCGAAGGGCAAGTAGCTCCGTGTATCGGCTGCGCGGCGTGGCGCTGCCGGACGAGAGCACGGTCGACCTGTACGTCGACGCCGCCGGCCGGCTGGTCGAGGAGCCGATCGCCGGGGCAGAGACGCTCGTCGACGGCGGGTGGATCGTGCCCGGCCTCGTCGACGCGCACTGCCACGTCGGGCTGGCGGTCGCCGACCTGGAGGAGGCCGACGAGCAGGCCCGCACCGACCGCGATGCGGGCGCGTTGCTGCTGCGCGACTGCGGCTCCCCGATGGACACCAGTCCGCTGCAGGCCCGCACCGACCTCCCGGAGATCATCAGGGCCGGCCGGCACATCGCACGTCCCAAGCGCTACATCTCCGGCCTCGCCATCGACCTGGAGGACCCGGCCGCGCTGCCCGACGCCGTCGCCGACCAGGCCGTGCTCGGCGACGGCTGGGTCAAGCTGGTCGGCGACTGGATCGACCGCGGCAAGGGCGACCTCGGCCCACTGTGGCCCGACGACGTGCTGAGGGCCGCGATCGACGCGGCCCATGCCCTCGGCGCACGGGTGACGGCGCACGTGTTCGGCGCCGAGGCGATGCACGGGCTCATCGGTGCGGGCATCGACTGCATCGAGCACGGCACCGGCCTCACCGACGACCTGATCGCCGAGATGGCCGAGCGCGGCACCGCGCTGGTGCCCACGCTGATCAACGTCGAGACGTTCCCCTCGATCGCCGACAGCGCCACGAAGTACCCGACCTACGCCGAGCACATGCGGCGGCTGCACGCCGGGGCGGGCGACACGGTCCGCAGAGCGGTCGAGGCGGGTGTCCCGGTCTACGCGGGCACCGACGCCGGCGGCGGCATCGCGCACGGCCGGATCGCCGACGAGATCATCGCGCTGCACGAGGCCGGCATGGACGCAACGGCCGCGCTCGCGGCGGGCAGCTGGGGCGCGCGGACCTGGCTGGGCCGCCCCAACTGGCAGTTCGGCCGCCCGGCCGACCTCGTCGTCTACCGCTCCGATCCGCGCAAGGACCTCACGGAACTGCGCGAACCGGCGCTCGTCATGCTTCGCGGCGTGCCGGTGCACGCGACCGGCCGGTAGCGTCGGGGCGTGAGTGCGGGAGACAGCGACGACGAGCGGCCGGCTGACGGCGTCGAGGTAGGGGGCGTCGAGGCAGGAAGCGCGGCGTCGGAGCCCGTCGGCGACGTCGGCACAGCGCCGGCGCTCTCCGCCGTGGCGGACCCGCCGTGGACCGCTCCCGAATGGACGCCCGTCCCGCCGACCCCGCCTGCGGTGTCGCCCGAGTTCTCCTTCTCCAGGCCGGCGCAGCCGCCGCGGCGCACCCATCGGTGGGGGATCGGCGCCTACGTGCTCGTCGAGATCGTGTTCCTCGGCACATCGCTGCTGTTGGCGTTGCTGTTCATGCGCGGCGAGGGCGAAGGCGAGGCGTCGTCGGCGGGGCAGCTCGCGCTGTCGCTGGCCGTGCCGACGATGGTCGCCGCCTCGCTCGCCGTGGTGATCACGTTGGTGCGCGGCAACGGCCCGTTCGTCGACCTGCGGCTCTCGTGGTCGTGGCGCGACATCGGCATCGGGCTCGCGTTCGGGCTCGGCGGGCTCTTCGTGACGATCCCCGCGTCGATCGTCTACTCGATGATCGTCGGCGAGGAGGCGTCATCGGCGGTCGGCAGCGCGTTCGCCGAGGTCAGAGCCAATCCCGTGACCGCCGTCGCGATCTTCGCCACGGTCGCGCTCCTCGCGCCCCTGTGCGAGGAGATCGTGTACCGGGGGCTGCTGTGGGGCAGCATCGAACGGCTGGGCGTCGGCCCGTGGGTGGCGTTCGGGGTCACGACGCTGCTGTTCGCGCTCGCCCATTTCGAGTTCACCCGCACCCCGCTGCTGCTGATCGTCGCGATCCCGATCGCGCTGGCCAGGGTGTACACGGGGCGGCTGCTGGCCAGCATCGTGGCGCACCAGGTGAACAACCTGTTGCCGGCGCTGGTGCTCGTTCTGGGTGTCTTGGGCGCGCTACCAGTGGCCTGAGAGCCCGTCCGCGCCGCCCGTCTGGCAGAATGGCCGATCGGCCCTGCGGATGGCCCTCTACCGTGCCGCAGCCACCCACACGTCGAGTGACGCGCAGCCCGTAACCCCACGCGAGCGGTGCGGCCTCACCGCCGAAGTACCGATTCAAGGAGCAGCAAGCAGCGTGGCCGTCAAGATCAAGCTGATGAGGCTGGGCAAGATCCGTCAGCCGTACTACCGCGTCGTCGTCGCCGACGCCCGCAGCCGCCGCAGCGGTCGGGCCATCGAGACCATCGGCAAGTACCACCCCAAGAACGAGCCGAGCCTGATCGAGATCGACTCGGAGCGTGCGCAGTACTGGCTGGGTGTCGGCGCGCAGCCGACCGAGCCCGTCGAGCACCTCCTCAAGATCACCGGCGACTGGCAGAAGTTCAAGGGCCTCCCCGGCGCCGAGGGCACCCTCAAGCCGCAGCCGGAGAAGGTGGACAAGCTGGCCCGCTTCCAGGCAGCGCTCGCCGCTGCCGGCGAGGAGCCGACCACCGAGGCCACCACCCCGAAGAAGAAGGGCGCCCGGCGCGAGAAGGCCGAGGACGCCGCACCTGAGGCTGAGGCGGCCGAGGCCACCGAGAAGTGACCGGACCCACGACGAGCTTCATTGAGGAGGCGTCATGACGCCGGTGCTTGCCGACGCGCTGGAGCACCTCGTCCGTGGGATCGTCGACCACCCCGACGAGGTGCGGGTCGACCTGGTCACCACTCGTCGCGGCCGAACCCTCGAGGTGCGTGTGCACCCCGAGGACCTCGGCAAGGTGATCGGGCGTGGTGGCCGCACGGCCACCGCGCTGCGCACCGTCGTCGGCGGGATCGGTGGTAGGGGCGTGCGTGTGGATGTCGTCGACACCGACCGGTAGCCGCACGGGCGAAGTGCTCGTCGGCGTCGCCCTGCGCGCGCACGGGTTGCGCGGCGAGGTCGTCGTCGACGTGCACACCGACTCGCCCGAGGAGCGGTTCGCCGCGGGGCGGGTCCTCGTGGCGCGCCGCCCGCCCGGCCCCGATGGCACGTTGACCGTGGAGTCGGTCCGCCCGCACTCGGGCAGGCTGCTCGTGCGGTTCGTCGAGGCACCCGACCGGACGGGCGCGGAGGCGCTGCGCGGCACCCGGCTGCTGGTCGACACCGCGTCGCTGGCGCTCCCGGACGACCCCGACGAGTTCCACGTCCACCAGCTCGAAGGCCTGCGTGCCGAGCTGGCCGACGGCGAGCTCGTCGGCACCGTCCGCGATGTGATCCACGGGCCGGGCGGCGAGCTGCTCGTGCTCGCCCGCGAAGGCGCGCCCGACGCGCTGGTCCCGTTCGTCCGCGAGATCGTCCCGACCGTCGACATGGCGGCGGGCAAGGTCGTGCTCACGCCGCCGGAGGGCCTGCTCGACACCGAATGAAATGTACGCCGACGGCCCCGTTGACTCCGTGTCAGCGGGGCCGTCGGCGTTTCTCGACAACGGGCGCGTCAACTTTGGTTGACAGCCTGGATGTGTCAACGTAGGTTGACGGCATGGCAGATGCGACGCAGGTAGCGGCGGCAGCGTCCAGCAGGGACCCCGCCATCGGACTAGCGGCTGTGGCGTCCCTGCGGGGGCTGCTGGAGTCGCTCGAGGAACTGCAGGTAGGCAACGCGCGCGACCAGGGGTGGTCGTGGCAGCAGATCGCGGCCGCGCTCAAGGTGAGCAGGCAGGCCGTTCACAAGAAGTACCGCCGGTTCGGGTTCTGAGGGGGTTCTGCGATGTTCGAGAGGTTCACCACCAACGCCCGCCTCGCCGTCGTGGCGGCGCAGGAGCAGGCCCGCACCCGCGGCGCCGACGCGATCCGCACCGAGCACCTGCTCGCCGGGGTGCTCGACCAGAACGACTCGCTCGTGCTGTCGGTGCTGACGGCGCACTCGATCCAGCGGGTCGACCTGCTCGCCGACATCGACGCGGCGACGGCCGGCCCGTCCGACGCGGAAGCGCTCGCCACGCTGGGCATCGACCTCGACGAGGTGCGGCGGCAGGTCGACAACAGCTTCGGCGAGGGTGCGCTCGACCGCACGAGAGCCACCCGCGACCGGAAGGGCCGCAAGGCCTTCGGCCACCTGCGCATCGACAGCTCGGCCAAGAAGGCGCTCGAACTCTCGTTGCGCGAGGCGATCCGGCTCAAGCACGGCCAAATCGGCGCGGAGCACATCCTGCTGGGGCTGCTGCACGCCGGCGGCGCCGCGCAGGAGATCCTCGTCGGCCGGCGCCTGCTGCTCGACGCGGCCAGGGTCACCGTCGCCGCGTTGGCGCGGGACCGCCGCGCGGGATAGCGAACGCGCGGGCCGGCCACCCGCAGACGTCAGGAAAGCCAGCCATGGCCCTCCGGGCCGCCACGAGGGAATGAGGATCCGTGCCTGGCGCGGCCCCGGGCTGGGCGAGGGATGCCGGGAACGTGGCTTTCCTCGCAACGTGTGCGTCCCCGCACTCATCCCGGCGGCGCGGCGTCGACCGAACCGCCCGCCCGGACTGGTCGGGTCGCCTCATGGAACCTTGCGGTTGATCCACAGGGCTGCGTGACGACCACACGGTTCCATGAGGCGCACAGAGCACGGTCGGCCATCTGTCCCCGGGTGCGGGTGGAGGGCAGGAAAGCCACTTTCCTGCCCCCACAGGGCCTGAAAGTGGCTTTCCTGCCCTTGCGTGCGCAACGCCTACCCGCGGACCGCGGACCCGAGCGCGTCCTGGCACGGATACACATCCCTCGTGACGGCCCGGAGGGCAATGGCGGACTTCCCGACCCCTCCCCGCACACAGCGGCATGCGGTGCACCACGGCGCCGGACCCCGCGTCTGCGAGGATCCGTCCGGTGCGGATCGACGTCGTGACCATCTTCCCCGGCTACCTGGCCCCCCTGCGGGAGGCGCTGCTCGGCCGCGCGATCGAGGCGGGGCTCGTCGATCTCGCCGTGCACGACCTGCGCACCTGGACCCACGACGTCCACCAGGCCGTCGACAGCGCCCCCTACGGCGGCGGGCCAGGAATGGTGATGCGCCCGCAGGTGTGGGGCGAGGCGCTCGACGCGGTGCTGCCGATGGGTGGGCCGGCGCGGCTGGTCGTCCCGACCCCGGCCGGCCGCCCGTTCACGCAGGCCATGGCGCAGGAGTGGGCGAAGGACGAGCGGCTCGTGTTCGCCTGCGGCCGCTACGAGGGCATCGACCAGCGTGTCGTCGACGAGTACGGGCCGGTCGACGAGGTCAGCATCGGCGACTACGTGCTGGTCGGCGGCGAGGTCGCGGTGCTGGTGATGGTCGAGGCCGTCGTGCGGCTGCTGCCGGGCGTGCTGGGCAACCCGGAGTCGGCGCAGCAGGACTCGTTCTCCGACGGGCTGCTGGAAGGCCCCGCCTACACCCGGCCGGAGAACTGGCGGGGGCACGCCGTGCCGGAGGTGCTGCGCGGCGGCAACCACGCCGCCATCGCCAGGTGGCGGCGCGACCGCGCGCTCGAACGGACCGCACAGCGCCGACCCGACCTGATCGCCGCGTTGCCGGCGGATGCCCTCGACGCTGCCGACAGGGACTTCCTCGGGAGCCTTCCGGACGGGTGATTTCATGTTGCCGGAACGCGTCTGGCACTATGGAGAGGAGTTCGCGCCCGACGGACATGCGTCGGGCTGCCCCGGCGCCCACGTTCGTCACGAACCGGCGCCCACGCACGATTGCACTCACGGACCGAGGACGGATCTTCGCGATGAACACCCTGGACGCACTGGACGCAGAGCTGCTGCGCTCCGACATCCCCGCCTTCCGGCCGGGCGACACGCTCAAGGTGCACGTGAAGGTCATCGAGGGCACCCGCTCCCGCGTCCAGGTCTTCCAGGGCGTCGTCATCCGCCGCCACGGCTCGGGCGCCCGCGAGACCTTCACGGTCCGCAAGGTGTCGTTCGGCGTCGGCGTGGAGCGCACGTTCCCCGTGCACTCGCCGAACATCGACAAGATCGAGGTCTTCACCCGCGGCGACGTCCGCCGGGCGAAGCTGTACTACCTCCGTGACCTGCGCGGCAAGGCCGCAAAGATCAAGGAGAAGCGCGAGACCACTCCCGCGTCCTGACCAACGGCCCAGAGTTCCCGTAGCCTCGTGGGCGTGGCCCTACCCGAGCTCCCCGACGACCGGCGGGCCCAGCCCCGACGGCCTGGTTCGGCTGAGCAGCCGCCGGCCCGGCCGGCTGGGAGCACGGCTGGCGGATCTGCGCAGCCGAACGGCAGGCGGCCCGTCCCACCTCGGGGTGGCGGCCAGCTGCCCGGCGAGCCCTGGCCTGCCGATGGACGTGCAGGGGAGCGCAACGGCGCCCAACGCCGCGAGGGTGAGCGCCGTCAGGGCGAGCGTGCGCCGGCCGAAAGGCCAGGTCGCAACGGCGGTCCCCGCAATCGAGAAGGTCGGCCCGCGGGCGACACCGGCGCGACACCGGTCGTGCGCCGGGTCAACCGCCCACCCGTGAACGGCCGTCCGGCCGAGGGTGCCCCACCCGTGCCGCCGCAACGCCGCGGCGAGCCCGGGCCTGAGCGGACCGGTGGCGAGGTCCGCCGGGGACGTGGCAGGTCGCCGAGCGACGCTCCGCGCCGGCGGCCGATCGAGCCGGAGATCGACCCGGAGCCGCCGACGACCGCCGTCCCGGCCGTGGCGGCAGCGGTGTCGGAGGTGCCGGGTCGGCATCGCCGACGTGCGGGCGAGTCCCCTGAAGGTCGTCCGGCATCCGAGTACCAGTCCGAGGCCGACGACGGCAAGCGCAAGCCGCGCACCGGCCGCAGGCGCCGCCCGGCGTTCTGGAAAGAGCTGCCGCTGCTCATCGTGGTGGCGCTGCTGCTGACGTTCCTCATCCAGACCTTCCTCGCGAAGGTCTACGTGATCCCGTCGGGCTCGATGGAGACCACCCTGCACGGGTGCACGGGCTGCAACAACGACCGCGTGCTCGTCGACAAGCTCTCCTACCGGTTCACCGACCCGGCCCCCGGCGATGTGGTCGTCTTCCGCGGGCCCGACAGCTGGAACAGCGAGTTCACCGTCGACGAGCCGAGCAACCCGGTCGTCCGCGGGCTGCAGCAGCTCGGCTCGCTGATCGGGCTCGCGCCGCCCGACGAGAAGGACTTCGTCAAGCGGATCATCGCCGTCGGCGGGCAGACCGTGCAGTGCTGCGACAGCCGCCAACGCGTCCTCGTCGACAACCAGCCGCTCAACGAGCCGTACATCTACTACGCCCCGAGCCAGGGCCCGCCGCGGCAGCAGCCGTTCGGCCCCGTTGTCGTGCCCGCCGGGCACCTGTGGATGATGGGCGACAGTCGCAACAACTCGGCCGATTCACGGATGCCGGGCCACGGCGCAGTCCCTGTCGAGAACGTCATCGGGAAGGCGAGGCTGATCGTGCTCCCGTTCCCCCGGTTCGGCTGGATCCCCGCGTTCGACCCGCATTCGAACCCCGTCGGGATGGCCGGCTCCGATGCTGAGCTGCCTGCCGCGCTGGGCGCCGCCGGGCTGCTGCCACTGCTCGCGATGCGCAGGAGACGAGCGCGGGCCGACCGCGACGATTTCCTGCCCGGATATCGCTGACCAGCACGAACGATGCCAGCACGTAGCCGACCCCTGCGTACGACACTGCCCCCGCAATGGCGACCCGAGCGCGCGATCGTCCGCCGATCGGGTGGCAACTGGACCTTGCAGAGCACCTTGGTGCGCTTCGGGCTCGGCCCGGTCGCCGGCGTCGACGAGGCCGGTAGGGGTGCCTGCGCGGGACCGCTCGTCGTCGCCGCGTGCGTGCTGCGGCCGGGCGACGCGAAGCGGCTCGAAGGCCTCACCGACTCCAAGCTGCTCAGCGCCGCGATGCGCGAGGAGTTCTTCGCGGTCGTGCGCAAGCGTGCCGTCGACCATGCGGTCATCGTGATCCCGCCGCACGAGGTCGACCGGCGCGGCGTCCACATCGCCAACATCGAGGGTATGCGCCGCGCTGTCGCGCAGCTCGCCTCGCCGCCGGGTTACGTGCTGACCGACGGGTTCCCGATCCGCGGGTTCGGCATACCCACGCTGGCCGTGCCGAAGGGCGACCAGGCCGCGGCGTGCGTCGCGGCGGCGTCCGTGCTGGCCAAGGTCACCAGGGACCGGATCATGGTCGAGCTCGACAAGGAGTTCCCGCAGTACGGGTTCGCCGATCACAAGGGCTACTGCACGCCGGTCCACGACGCCGCGCTCACCGAGCACGGTCCGACGCCCGTGCACCGCTACTCGTTCGTGAACGTCCGTGCCGCGCTGCGGTCCGCTGTCGAGCTCTCGACCGGCCTGGTCCACAATGGGTTGCTGCCCGTCGGGTCGTCCGATGGGGGAGCCGGAGGAGGACTGCAGCAGTGAGCGCCGAGGATCTCGAGAAGTACGAGACCGAGATGGAGCTCACGCTCTACAAGGAGTACCGGGACATCGTGTCCCAGTTCTCCTACGTCGTGGAGACCGAGCGCCGCTTCTACCTCGCCAATTCCGTCGACGTCGCCGCGCGCAACGCCGATGGGGAGATCTACTTCGAGGTGCGCATGTCCGACGCGTGGGTGTGGGACATGTACCGCCCGGCACGGTTCGTCAAGAACGTGCGGGTGCTGACGTTCAAGGACGTCAACGTCGAGGAGCTCGACAAGCCCGACCTGCGGCTGCCGGAGGGCAACCAGTTCGGAAGCTGAGCGCGCACCGGCCCGTGACCCGTCACGGGCCGGTGCCCGTTCGGGCCGGAGGCGTGTAACACCGTCCACCGACATTTCGGTTGTGCAGGGGCGGAAGTTGTTCACATCGCCCCCCAACCATCCACAGATTTCAGATCTCCCCTCCGGACGGCCGTCCCGCCCGCATCGTTGATGTCATGGCAGCAAAGGACGTGCTCGGCAAGCAGGGCGAGGATCTCGCCGTCCGCTATCTCGAACGGCAGGGCTTCACGGTCCTGTCCCGCAACTGGCGATGTCGTCTCGGGGAGATCGACGTCATCGCGACCCGCGCATCCCTCCTGGTCGCGTGCGAGGTGAAGACCAGGTCGGGCACCCGCTTGGGGATGCCGTCGGAGGCGGTCGATTCACGCAAGTCGATGCGGATCAGGCGGGTGCTGAACGCGTGGCTCCGCACTCACCGCGTCCGGTGGTGCGACATCCGGTTCGACGTCGTGTCGATCGTGGCCGAGCGCGGCCGCCCCGTCGCCCTCCAGCACCTCGAAGGGGTGTTCTGAGATGGGGCTCGCACGGTCGTGGGCGGTGGCGCTGCACGGCATCGACGGTCACGTCGTCGAGATCGAGGCCGACGTCGGTGGCGGTTTACCCGGAGTGCACATGGTGGGCCTTCCCGATGCCGCGGTGAACGAGTCGAAGGACAGGGTCCGGGCCGCGGTCGTCAACTCGGGCTGCACCTGGCCGAACGAGCGCATCGTGCTCGCGCTATCGCCGGCGACGCTCCGCAAGACCGGCAGCGCGTTCGACCTCGCCCTGGCCTGCGCGATCCTCGCGACCAGCGAGGTCGTCGAGCAGGGCGCGCTCGACGGCACGGTGCTGATGGGCGAGCTCGCCCTCGATGGGCGGCTGCGGCCCATCCGCGGGATGCTGCCGCGGCTGCTGGCAGCCCGGGCTGCAGGGATGAGCCGCGTGGTCGTTCCGCTCTCGGTGCTCGACGAGGCTGCGCTCGTCCCCGGCATCGAGGTGTACGGCGCGGCCAGCCTCTCGGAGGTGCTCGGGTGGCTGCGGCAGGCCTGCTCGTTGAGCGTTCCGCAGCCCGCCGCGGAGGCGTCTGTCTCGGATCCGCCCGACATGGCCGACGTCATCGGGCAGGACGACGCCCGCCACGCCTGCGAGATCGCTGCGGCGGGTGGGCACCACCTGCTGCTCGTCGGCCCGCCGGGCACGGGCAAGACGATGCTCGCAAAGCGCTTCGTCGGGCTGTTGCCGAGGCTCGATCCCGAGCAGGCGCTCACGCTCGCCGTTGTGCGGTCCGTCGCGGGCCGGCTCCCCGCCGGTGAGGCGCTGTCGACGTATCCACCGCTCGTGGCGCCCCACCATTCGACGTCGATGGCGGCGCTGATCGGTGGTGGTAGCGGGATCGCGAAGCCGGGCGCCGTGTCACTGGCGCACGGCGGGGTGCTGTTCATCGACGAGGCGCCGGAGATGGGTGCCCGGCTGCTCGACTCGTTGCGCACCCCGCTCGAGGAGGGCGAGGTCCGCATCGCGCGCACAGAGGGCACCGTCCACTACCCCGCCCGGTTCCAGCTGGTGCTCGCGGCGAACCCGTGCCCGTGCGCGCCGGCCCACGATCGCGACTGCGTGTGCTCGTCGCTGGTGCGGCGGCGCTACCTCGGCAGGTTGTCGGGGCCGCTGCTCGACCGGGTCGACCTGCGAGCGCGGATGTTCCCCGTCACCGCGCTCGCGGCCACCGGCGAGAGCGAGAGCACGGAGGTCGTCAGGACGCGGGTGCTCGCTGCGCGGGCTGCGGCGCAGGAGCGGTGGGCGGGGGAGGGGTGGCGCACCAACGCGGAGGTCCCGGGGCCTGCCCTGCGCTCCCGGTTCGCGCTGCCCGGAGCGACGTTGCGCCCGCTCGACGCCGGGTTGCGGGCCGGCGAGCTGACCGCCCGAGGTGCCGACCGCGCGCTGCGGGTCGCGTGGACCCTCGCCGATCTCGCGGGCCGCGACCTCCCCGATCGGGAGCTGGTCGAGACGGCGCTCTTCTACCGCGATCGGAGGGCGGCATGATGAGCGCGACGGCGAGCCTCGTGCTGTACGGCGAGGTCTCCGACGAGGTCGTGCACGCCCGGGCCTACCTCTCGCGGGTCGCGGAGCCGCCGGCCCCGGCGCTGGCGCGGTTCGTCGAAGAGGTCGGTCCGGTCGAGGCGGCCGACAGGGTGCGCAGCGGCGCGGTGTCCGAGCGGGTGGCGGCGGAGACGTCGGCCCGCCGCACCGTGCACCGGCCGGCGGCCGACCTCGCCGCGGTCGAGGCCGTCGGCGGGCGGCTGCTGGTCCCCGAGCACGATGAGTGGCCACTCGCGGCGTTCGAGGCCTTCTCTGCGAGCGAGTTGCCAGGTCTCGCGCCGCCGCTCGCGCTGTGGGTGCGGGGCCCGGGGGTGCTGGCGCGGATGTGCGACCAGGCGGTCGCGATCGTCGGCGCCCGCGCCGCCACCGGCTACGGGCAGCACGTCGCCGGGGATCTCGGTGGCGGGCTCGGCGAGCGCGGCTTCACGGTCGTGTCGGGCGCGGCGATCGGGGTCGACGGTGCCGCACACCGCGGCGCGCTCGCAGCAGCGGGCCCCACGGTGGCGGTGCTGGCCTGCGGGGTCGACCGCAGCTACCCGGCCACCCACGACGTCCTGCTCGGGCGCATCGCCACCCACGGGCTCGTCGTCAGCGAGTACCCGCCCGGCTGCGTCCCGGGCCGCCACCGGTTCCTCGTGCGCAACAGGCTCATCGCCGGGCTCGCCGGCGGCACGGTTGTGGTCGAGGCCGGTGTGCGCAGCGGAGCGCAACGCACGGCGGCCGACGCCGAGGCGCTCGGCCGCATCCTGATGGCGGTGCCGGGGCCGATCACCTCCGGGACGTCCGCGGGTTGCCACCGGCTGATCCGGGATGGCGCGTTGCTGGTGACCAGCACCGACGATGTGCTGGAGGTCTGCGGGCGAATGGGCACGCACCTGCCGGAGGAGCCCCGCTCGGGCGCCGATCGGCCCACCGACGGTCTCGGCGAGATCGGGGTGCTGGTGCACGACGCGCTGCCGGCCCGGCAGGCCCGCGACGCCGCCTGGCTCGCGATGGAGGCCGGCATCCCGATCAACACCGCCCGGGCGGCGCTCGTCGAGCTCGAACGGCGCGGGCTGGTCGAACACGAGGCCGGCCGGTGGCGCCGACGCTTGGAGGCGAGCTGATGAGCGCCGCGCCGAGACGATGCTTGACCAGGCAGCACGTGCCGCGCACCGTCGGTGCGTGGCCCCGTCTCCGCAGCTCACGCCCGACGTCGAGGCGGCACTCGCCGGCTTCGTCCGCCATCTGGAGCTGGAGCGGGGCCGGTCGCGGCACACCGTCAGGGCCTATCGCAGCGATCTGGTGGGCCTGCTGGACGGCCTTCCGGGGCTGGGTGCGCTCGACCTGGCAGGGCTGCGCCGGTGGCTGGCGGCGGGGCATGCCGCAGGGGTGCAACGCGCCACGCTCGCGCGCCGGGCCGCCGCTGCCCGCACGTTCACCGCGTGGGCACATCGCAGCGGGCTGCTCGGCAGCGATCCCGGGGCCCGGCTGGAGTCGCCCCGGCCGCGGCCCGCCTTGCCCGCGGTGCTCGACGCCGAGCAGGTGGGGAGCGTCCTCGCCGCGGCCGGGTCCGGGGCCGCGGAGGGCGATCCGGTCGCGCTGCGTGACCTCCTCGTCGTGGAAATGCTCTACGCCACGGGCATGCGCGTGTCGGAGCTGTGTGGCGTCGATCTCGACGACATCGACGCCGAGCGGAGGTCCGTCCGGGTGCTCGGCAAGGGCGATCATGAGCGCACCGTCGTTTACGGAGTGCCTGCCTCGCTGGCGTTGCGCGGATGGCTCGAGTCGGGCCGTCCTGCGCTGGTCAGGGCCGGTTCACCGGCAGCGCTCCTGCTCGGCGCGCGTGGCGGGCGGCTCGATCCGCGGATCGCCCGGCAGGTGGTGCACGGCGCTGTGACGGCGGTGCCCGGGGTGCCGGACGTCGGGCCCCACGGGCTGCGACACGCCGCGGCGACACACATGCTCGAGGGCGGCGCGGACCTCCGTTACGTACAGGAGTTGCTCGGTCACGCTAAGCTAGCAACCACTCAGCTCTACACACACGTGACGGTCGAGCGGCTGAAGGTGGTTCATGAGCAGGCGCATCCCAGGGCGTGACCCCGTCCTGGTCGATGCGGCGCAGCTCAGGGCGCTACCAGGCGGGGTGCCAGCCCCCGTCGGGCGCACTGATCCGTCGCCGCTCGACCAGCGTGACCCCGTCGACGTGGTGTGGGAGGCGTTCCTGTCCGAACGCACCCGCGCCCTGCGGGATCAGCTGGTGGTGCACTACACCCCGCTCGTGCGCGCCGTTGCGCACCGGCTCGCCACAACCTTGCCCTCGTACGTCGAGCACGCCGATCTCGCGCAGTCCGGCGTGTTCGGGCTGATCGACGCGGTGGAGCGGTTCGACCCGGAGCGCTGTCCCCGGTTCGAGAGCTACGCCGCGCAGCGGATCAGGGGAGCGATCCTCGACGAGCTGCGCGCCCAGGACTGGGTGCCGCGGACCGTGCGGGGGCGGGTCCGGGAGCTCGAGCGCGCGCAGGAGCGGCTCGAAGCCCGGTTGCGGCGCGCCGCGACCGACCGCGAGCTCGCCGAGGAGCTCGGGGTGGCGGTCCGCGACCTGCGCGGCATCTCCCACCAGGTCCAGCTGATCAGCGTCGAGGCGTTGGAGGAGAACAGCGGCGGGGTCTCGGAGTTGTTCACCGACGACACCGCACCCGACCCGATGGCGGTGGTCCAGTCGCGGGAGACGTTGCGCCAGCTGACCGTGGCGGTCGGTCAGCTGGGCGAGCGCGACCGCACCGTCATCCGCCTCTACTACCTGGAGAACCGCACGCTCGCCGAGATCGGAAGGCTGCTCGGCGTCACCGAGTCGCGCGTCTGCCAGCTGCACACCCGCCTGGTCGGGCGGCTGCGCGGCCGGCTGGAGGAGCAGGCCGCCGGCTGACCGCCACCGGCCTCACGCCGGCAAGGGGTCGGGAACGGGGAGCAGGCGGATCCTGGCGGGCCGCAGCAGCACCAGCGGGTCGAGGTACTCGACGTGGTCGCGCCGCACACCCCAGTGCAGGCAGGCGGCGTCGGGGCAGCCGGGATGGCCCGGTCCGAGCGTGCCGAGCGGGTCGCCCGCCGACACGAGCGCGCCGGCGACGACGAGCGGCTCGAGCGGCTCGTAGGTGGTGCGCAGCCCGTCGTCGTGCTGAACGGAGACGACCGTCCGGCCCGCGATCGGGCCGGCGAACACGACGGTGCCGCCCCGGGCCGCGTGGACGACCTGGCCGGGCGTGCCGGCGAGGTCGACCCCGCGGTGGCCCGGCCCGTACGGGTGCGCCGGCGCGCGGAACGGTGTGCGGACTGCCGCCGGGCCGGCCAGCGGCCACGCGTAGCGGGCACCCGGGGCCGGGGCCCCCACCGCCGGGGTCCCGGCTGCAGGTGGTGGCCCGTCGGGCGGCGGATCTCCTGGCGGTTGCCCACCCGCCGCGGGCAGGTCGCCACCGGTGAGGCCGAGCGTGCCGGCGAGCAGAGCAACCAGGAGAATGCGGGTGAGCGGCATGCCTCAAGCCTGCGGCTGGCCGGGTCGTCCGGCGGGTCGATCGGCGAACTGTGGACGGCCGGCAGGCGATGTGGGCAACCCGGGGACGCCGGTGCGGGCGGACCTCCGACGCGGCGTACACTCGTCCTGCACCCCGACTCCGGGGTGACTTCGCGCGCTCGCGTACCCCAGCGGCTCGACCGGCAGGTCGATCCAGGGGACGGCGACCGGGCGGTCCCGCTGAACGCGTGCGGGTTCCGGAAGCCGATGCGACGCCAGGGTGGTGCCACCAACCGGTGCACCGCGTCAACCGCATGTGTGGTCGCCAGCCGACCACGCCAGGACGAGAGGTGAGCATCGGCCGTGGCCGTCGTCACCATGAAGCAGCTGCTGGACTCTGGTGTGCACTTCGGGCACCAGACCCGCCGCTGGAACCCGAAGATGAAGCGCTACATCCTGACTGAGCGCAACGGCATCTACATCATCGACCTGCAGCAGACGCTGTCGTACATCGACCGCGCCTACGAGTTCGTCCGCGAGACCGTCGCGCACGGCGGCACGATCATGTTCGTCGGCACCAAGAAGCAGGCGCAGGAGGCCATCGCCGACGAGGCGGGCCGGGTCAACATGCCGTACGTCAACCAGCGCTGGCTGGGCGGCATGCTCACCAACTTCCAGACCGTGCACAAGAGGCTCCAGCGCCTCAAGGAGCTCGAGTCGATGGAGCAGACGGGGGGCTTCGAGGGTCGCACCAAGAAGGAGATCCTCATGCTCACCCGCGAGAAGGACAAGCTGGAGAAGACCCTCGGCGGCATCCGCGACATGTCGAAGGTCCCCAGTGCGGTCTGGATCGTCGACACGAAGAAGGAGCACATCGCCGTCGGCGAGGCCCGCAAGCTGGGCATCCCGGTCGTCTCCATCCTCGACACGAACTGCGACCCCGACGAGGTCGACTTCCCGATCCCCGGCAACGACGACGCGATCCGGTCGGCGGCGCTGCTCACCAAGGTGATCGCGCGTGCGGCCGCCGACGGCCTGATGGCCCGTTCGGCCCGCAGCCGCGGTGGCGATGGCGACGAGAAGCCGGAGGCCGGCGTGGCCTCCGACGAGCCGCTGGCCGAGTGGGAGCGCGACCTGCTCCCGGTCGGTGCCGGTTCGGACGGCGCGAGCCTGTCCGACGCCGGGGCCACCGCGGAGGCCCCCAACGCGGCCGCCACCGCTGCTCCGTCCAGCACGAGCAACGGCACCGCACAGAACGCAGGCTGATCCGCTGCCGTCCGGGGTCGGGAACCGACCCCGGACGGCGCTCGCCCGCAGCACGACCACACCTGGCCAGCCAGTACGCGAGAAGGACGAACAGACCATGGCGAACTTCACCGCCGCCGACGTCAAGAAGCTCCGTGATCTCACCGGTGCCGGAATGATGGACTGCAAGAAGGCGCTCGACGCGTCCGACGGCGACATCGAGGCGGCCGTCGAGGCGCTGCGCGAGAAGAGCGCCAAGTCGGTCGACAAGCGGACCGAGCGCACCACGGCCAACGGTCTGGTTGCAGCCTCGGGCGGCACCATGATCGAGCTGAACAGCGAGACGGACTTCGTTGCGAAGAACCCCGACTTCCTGAAGCTTGCCGACTCCATCCTGCAGGTGGCCGTCGACCAGCAGCCCGCCGACCTCGAGGCGCTCAAGGCGGCCCCGCTCGACGGTGCCACCGTGAACGACGCGGTGCTGGCGCTCTCCGGCCGCATTGGCGAGAAGCTGCAGCTCAAGCAGTACGTGCACATCACCGGTCCGGTGGCGCTCTACCTGCACCGCCGCGACAGCGACCTGCCCCCGGCCATCGGCGCGCTGGTCGCGTACGAGGGTGCCGACTCCGACACCGCCCGCAGCATCGCGATGCACATCGCCGCTGCCGGGCCGCGGTTCACCAGCCGCGACCAGGTGCCGGCCGAGGTGCTGGAGGTGACCCGCCGCGAGGCCGAGGTCGCCGCCAAGGAGGAGGGCAAGCCGGAGGCGATCGTCCCGCGCATCGTCGAGGGCAAGGTCAACAAGTTCTACTCCGACTCGGTCCTGCTCGAGCAGGTCTCGGTGCTGGACGACTCCAAGCGCACGGTGAAGCAGCTGCTCGACGACGCCGGCGTCACCGTCAAGGAGTTCGCCCGCTTCGAGGTCGGGCACGCCTGAGCGGCCCTGAACGACAGGCCGGCACCAACGACCAACGGGACGTGATGACGCACTCCATGATCGACCTCGACGGCCGCCGTACCGGATTCCGCCGCGTGCTCCTCAAGCTCGGCGGCGAGATGTTCGGCGGCGGGGCCGTCGGGGTCGACCCCGGGGTGGTCGAGACCGTCGCCAGGCAGATCTCCGAGGTCGTCGCCACCGGAGCGCAGGTTGCCGTCGTCATCGGCGGCGGCAACTTCTTCCGCGGTTCCGAGCTGTCCGACCGGGGCATGGACCGCTCGCGCGCCGATTACATCGGCATGCTCGGCACCGTCATGAACTGCCTCGCGCTGCAGGACTTCCTGGAGCGCGAGCACCACATCGACACACGCGTGCAGACGGCCATCACGATGGGCCAGGTCGCGGAGGCCTACATCCCGCGGCGCGCGATCCGACACCTCGAAAAGGGCCGGGTCGTGATCTTCGGCGCCGGGGTGGGGATGCCGTACTTCTCCACCGACACCGCCGGCGCTCAGCGCGCGCTGGAAATCGGTGCCGAGGTGCTGCTGCTCGCGAAGGGTGTCGACGGCGTGTTCACCGCCGATCCGAAACTCGACCCCGACGCCAAGCTCTTCGACGAGATCACCCATCGCGAAGTGCTGGAACAAGGTCTTGCCGTCGCCGACGCGACCGCATTCAGCCTCTGCATGGACAACAAGATGCCGATCATCGTGTTCAACCTCTTGATCGAGGGCAACATCGCCCGCGCGGTCCGGGGTGAGAGGATCGGCACTCTGGTCAGTACGCCCGACTAGATCGACGAGTTGGCAGGGAGTAGCCGTGATCGACGAGACGCTCTTCGACGCTGAGGAGAAGATGGAGAAGGCCGTCTCGGTGGCCAAGGACGACCTCGCCGGCGTGCGGACGGGACGGGCGACGCCCAACATGTTCGCCCGCGTGCTCGTCGAGTACTACGGGTCGATGACCCCGATCAACCAGCTCGCCTCGGTCAACATCCCGGAAGCGCGACTGGTCGTCATCAAGCCTTACGACGCCGGTTCGCTCCGCTCGCTGGAGAAGGCGATCCGCGAGTCGGACCTCGGGCTCAACCCGAGCAACGACGGCCAGATCATCCGCTGCGTGATCCCCCAGCTGTCCGAGGAGCGGCGCCGCGAGATGGTCAAGGTGGCGCGGGGCAAGGGTGAGGACGCGCGGGTGACGATCCGCAACGTCCGCCGCAAGGCGATGGAGGAGCTGCACCGCATCGTCAAGGACGGCGAGGCCGGTGAGGACGAGGTCGGGCGCGCCGAGAAGGAGCTGCAGGCCACCACCGACAAGTACGTCCACCAGGTCGACGATTTGGTGAAGCACAAGGAAGCCGAACTGCTCGAAGTGTGAGCCAGATGACCGCTTCCCCTTCCGACCTCCCGAATGCCGGGATACCCGCCGCCGGGGTGTCCGG
Source organism: Pseudonocardia sp. TRM90224 (assembly GCF_021245725.1). Classification (GTDB taxonomy): domain Bacteria; phylum Actinomycetota; class Actinomycetes; order Mycobacteriales; family Pseudonocardiaceae; genus Pseudonocardia. Next base: position 147,741 of record NZ_JAJGSX010000006.1, read on the forward strand.
GTCCGGGGCGTCCAAGGCCGGCATTCCCAAGGCCGACATTTCCAAAGCGGAGCTGCGCAACGGCGAGAAGGTCGTTCCGGGCAGTTCAGGCAATTCCGGCAGTTCCGGCAATGGGAAACCTGTTGCCGAGAAGCCTGCCGCAGCCGTCGTCGAACCATCAGCGCGACCTTCTCGAGCCGGCCGCGATCTCGCTGCCGCGATCTCCGTCGGTGTTGCGCTCGGCGTCATCATTCTCGTCTCGCTGCTCTTCTACCGGTTCGCGTTCGTCGCCGTGCTGGCCGCGACGACCGCCGTCGGCACCTGGGAGCTCGCCGGGGCGTTGCGGCGCGGCGCGGGGATCACGGTGCCGCTGCCGGTGCTGTTGATCGGTGGCCAGGCGATGGTGTGGCTGGCCTGGCCGTTCGGATTGACCGGCCCGGCCGCTGCGTTTGCGGCCACTGCCGTGGCGGTGCTGCTCTGGCGGATGCGGAGCGGCTCGGAGAACTACGTCCGCGACGTCACGGCGGGGATGTTCATCGCCGCCTACGTGCCGCTCTTCTGTTCTTTCGCCACCCTGCTCACCGTCGCCGACGATGGAATCGGGCGCGTGCTGACCTTCCTGGGCTGCGTGGTCGCCTCCGACATCGGCGGTTACGCCGCCGGTGTGCTGGCCGGCCGGCACCCGATGGCGCCGACGATCAGCCCGAAGAAGTCGTGGGAAGGCTTCGCCGGATCGCAGATCGCGGGCATGGCCGCCGGGGCGCTCAGCGTGGTGTTCCTGCTGGGCGGGCAGTGGTGGGCGGGCCTGCTCACCGGCGCGTTGCTGGTGGTCTCCGCGACGCTGGGCGATCTGGTCGAGTCGATGGTCAAGCGCGACATCGGGATCAAGGACATGGGCACGTTGCTGCCCGGCCACGGCGGGCTGCTGGACCGGATCGACTCGCTGCTGCCCACCGCGGTGGTGGCTTGGGCGGCGCTGAGCATCGTCGTGCCGTGAGAGGCGCGTTCCGCCGCGCTGCCGTGCAGCCGGCGCCCCCGATCCCCAGCCCCAACATCTGGAACTGGCCGGAGGTCTACGAGCGGGAGAACACCGCACAGGACCCGGATGGCATCCTGTGGGCCGCGCTGCGTGAGTCGGCTCCGTTCGAGGGCCTCGACGTGCTCGACGTCGGCTGCGGCGACGGCTTCCACCTGCCCGTCTTCGCCGCGGAGGCGGCGTCCGTCGTCGGTGTGGAGCCGCACCCGCCGCTGGTCGAGCGCGCCCGCCGACGGATGGCCGGCGCAGCGCGAGTGCTGCAGGCCGGCGCGGCCGACCTCCCGCTGCCCGACGCGAGCGTCGACCTCGTGCACGCCCGCACGGCCTACTTCTTCGGCCCCGGCTGCGAGCCGGGCCTCGCGGAGGCCCAGCGGGTACTGCGCCCCGGCGGCGCGATCGCGATCATCGACCTGGATGCGACGGTCGCCCCGTACGGCGAGTGGATGCGCGCCGACATCCCGCGGTACGACCCGGCAGCCGTCGAGCGCTTCTTCGACCAGCAGGGCTTCTCGATGCGCCGGCTGCTCGTCGATTGGCGCTTCCCCGACCGCGCCACGTGTGCGGCCGTGCTGCGGATCGAGTTCTCCCGCGCCGTCGCGGAGCGCGCTGTCGTCGCGACCGCCGGAGCGACCGTGCTTCAGGTCGGCTACCGGCTGCACGTCCGGCGGAAGAACCCCGTCACACGATCGTGACCAGCGCCGTCGTCCTAACAGGTGAGGCGGACGAGCGTGCTGTGGCCGGCGTGGCTACCGTGGTCCCATGCGTCACCCTGCTGTGCCGTACCTGGAGCCACTCCTCGGTGGAGTGTGGTGGATGCTCGGTGCCGCGGCGCTCGACGGCGGTGTCGGCACCGTCGTGCTGGCCGCCGGGCTCGGTGTCACGGTCGGACTGATCCTCGCGTTGCGCAAGCGCCACGGCGCCGGCTCGCCGCTCCCGCGCGGCGGCAAGCGCCGGATGACCCAGATCGTCGTGGTGACGGTCGCGCTGATCATCGCCGTGGGTATCGGGCTCGGCTACCTCCAGCAGGGCGAGCTGGCGGTCCCGGTGGCCTGCGGGCTGGTCGGGCTGGCGCTGTTCCCGGTGTCGTCGCTGCTGGACGAGCGGTCGGTGATGGCCGCAGGCGGGGTCTTGCTCGTGCTCGGGGCCGCCGGCGTGCTGCTGGCGCTGGACTCCGCGGGCAACTTCTACCCGCAGGGTGTTGTCGGCCTCGTCGCCGGCGGGGTGCTGTGGCTGGTGGCGGCGTTCCGCGGCGGGCTCATCACCGAGGCGCAAGGACGCGTTCGGGGCTAGCGCACGGTGGTTTCGTCGCGCGGTGGTAGGAGAGCGAGGCGACCAGCAGGGCGACCCCCCATGCGACGTAGCCCCCGATCTCGACGGCGATCACCGCGCCGGTCGAGGTCGCTCCGGTGAGCATCGCGATCACCCCGCCGCCCCCGAAGTACGCGCACAACCCGGCGCCCATGAACACCCCAGGCCCGAGTACCAGCCAGCGCGGTACGTCTCGGCCGGCGAGCGGTACCACCCAGCTCGGCCAGATCCGGCCCCAGCGGTGCACCAGCGCCAGCGGCAGCACCGTCCCCGCGGTGATCAGCAGGCAGACGAAGAGCGTGAATCCCGCGCCACCCGGTCCCTGGGTGATCCCACCGTCGAGGAGGAACGCCGGGGTCAGGCGCGTCACGAGACCGGCGACGGCGAGATATCCCGCCAGGTACGCCCACCACGGCGCAGGCTCGGATCGTCGGTCCGGCGAGCGGCCGTGCACCCGGCCGCACCGGTCGCAGGCCGAGCGGGCTCGCCGGAACTCGGCACGCATCGCCCACAGGGTCAACGCGCCGGCGCCCGAACCTGCCGCCCGCATCCCGACCGCTGCCACATCGTCGCTGGTCATCGGCAGCCCGAACGGGGTCATCAGCACCATCGTGATGCCGATCCAGAAGAGCAGGCTGTGGACGATCAGCGCCGCGCCGGCCGTCCAGCCGACGGCGACCACCGCCCATCGGGCCGGCACCGTTCGGTTGTGGCCGGATCGCGGACCAGTCAGCACGCATGCCGCCGTCGCCGCGGCGCCCGCGATCGCCGGCGCCCAACCGTCGGGGAGGAACGGCACCCCGCTCGCCCCGAACGCCGGCGTGCCGGCCACGGCCCACCAGGCGTGGACCGCGGTGTAGGCGGCCGCCCACACCGTGGGCCCGGGGTGGGCCCACTCGGCGCGAATCGCTCTCATGGTCCAGGACGCTATGCACCCGACGACCGGTGTCCCTCCCCCTGCCGGGGGAGCCGGGTTAGCTCCCTACCGGGAGGTTTCGGCCGTCTGACCAGCGGATGGTTCACCCATGGTCATCTCGACGGAACGGAAGACGCCGGTCGTGCCGGCGCTCGCAGGGCTGTGGTCCCTGCTGACGGTCGCGCTGGGGTTGTGGTGGCTGGTGCAACCCTCCGCGTATCCCTTCGAGTACGTCCCCGGGCAGTTCGGGGCGGTGCTCGACGTCCTGGAGCCGGCAACGGCCGGTCTGATCTGCGTCGGCGCGGGGCTGCTCGGGCTGGCGACGCTGGTGCTCGTCCCGCTCAGGGTGCTGACCGTGGGTGTTGCGGCGGTCTTCGCGATCTGGTTCGGGCTGGTCGTTCCGGGGGTCGCCCCGCTGACGATGGTCGGCTACATGATGGCGATGTTCGGCCCCGTCGTGCTCTTCGCCGTCGTGCTCGCCGGTGCGTGGCGCTGGCGCGGCGGTCCTGCGCTCGTGGGTGCGTTCGTGCTGGTCGGAGTGGTGGCGTGGGTGACGGGGCTCGCCGACGCGACGGTCCTCGCGAGGTATGCCGGCGTCATCACCGGGTCGTTGCAGAAGTTCGTCTCGCCGGCGGTGCTCACGTTCTTCCTGCTCGGGGGATTGCTGTGGGGCGTGCTCGGCGCGAAGGCGATTCTTGCGGGGCGTCCGGGACGGGCCGCGCCGGCATGGACCCGGCCGGAGTCGGCGGCTCGCTGGGGCAAGGTCGCCGCGGTGGTCGCCGCGGTGTGCGCGCTGCCGTACGGCGTGCACCGGATCACGTGGCTGACGCCGTGGCCGATCGGGATGGACCCGGCCGACCTCGCGGCGAACCCGGAGATGCGGCTGCACGGTCTCCTGCTCGGGCTCTCCGCGCTGGCCGGTGCGTTGCTGACGATGGGGCTGGTCTCCCGCTGGGGTGAGGTCTGGCCGAGGTGGGTGCCGGGGGTGCGGGGCCGGCCGGTGCCGCCGGCGGCGGCCGTGGTGCCCGGTGGGCTGGTCGCGGCCCTGTTCACGGTGGCCGCGATCCCGCTCACGGCCCAGATGTTCACCGACGGTGGGTTCTGGGGCGTGCTGGTCTTCCCGTTCCCGATCTGGGGGCCGGCGCTGGCCATCGCGGTGCTCGGCTACGCGCTCCGGCGACGCGGCTCGGCGAAGCCTGTTAACATTCAAAGTTGAATGTACTCAACTTTGAATGACAGGAGATCCTGTGCAGGACACCGCGCAGTCCCCGCTCACGGCCACCGGGTTCGTCGCATCACAGGCGGACGTCGACGGGCTCATGGCCTGGTTCGCGGAGTACGACGCCCTCGCCGCCCGTCATGACGTCGAGGCCATGGCCGACACCGCGCTCCTCCCGGTGACGGTGATCAGCAACGACTCGGCGGGCGACGGCGTGGTCCAGCAGTGGGACCGCGACGCGCTCGTCGCTTCGTTCGGCGCGTCGATGGAGTCCGTCGGGGAGGTCAGGATGGAGAACGACCGCACGCCGGTCTTCCTCAACGCCGACGTCGCCGTTGTCGTGACCAACTCGAAGGTCACGGCGGGGGAGCAGGTCCAGCACATGCGCTACGCCGACGTCATGGTCAAGTCGGGCGGCCGGTGGCGGTTCGCGAGCATGATCCAGGCAGGTTGGGGCGACGTCATGAAGCAGTACGCGTAACAGCTGGCAGAATGGGGAGGTCATGACTTCCCTCCCCCTCGTTTTCGAGGCGCCCAAGCGCGCCCTCCCGCCGCGCCACCTCGCCGACCTCGACCCTGCCGAGCGCAGGGCCGCGGTCGGCGAGCTCGGCCTTCCCGGGTTCCGCGCCGACCAGCTCTCGCGGCACTACTTCGGCCGGCTCACGGCCGACGTCGACACGATGTCCGACCTCCCCGCGGCCGCTCGGGAGGCGGTGCGGACGTTGTTGCCGCCGCTCGTCGTGCCGGTGCTGGAGCAGTCGTGCGACGACGGGACCACCCGCAAGACGCTCTGGAAGGGCCACGACGGCACCAGGGCCGAGTCGGTGCTGATGGGCTACCCCGACCGCGCAACCGTCTGCGTGTCGAGCCAGGCGGGTTGCGGCATGGCCTGTCCGTTCTGCGCGACCGGGCAGGGCGGTCTGGAGCGCAACCTCTCCACGGCCGAGATCGTCGAGCAGGTCCGGATGGCCGCCGCGGCGGCACGGGACGGCGCGCTGGGGGCTCCGACCCGGTTGTCCAACGTCGTGTTCATGGGCATGGGGGAGCCGCTCGCCAACTACAAGCGGGTGGTCGCTGCCGTCCGCCGGATCACTGAGCCCGCGCCCGACGGGCTCGGCATCTCCGCGCGCGGGGTCACGGTCTCGACGGTCGGGCTGGTGCCGGCCATCGACAGGCTCACGGCCGAAGGTCTCCCGGTGACGCTCGCGGTGTCGCTGCACACGCCCGACGACGAGCTGCGCGACACGTTGGTGCCGGTGAACAACCGGTGGAAGGTCGCCGAGGTGCTCGCGGCCGCGCGGCGCTACGCGCAGGCCACCGGCCGGCGCGTGTCGATCGAGTACGCGCTGATCCGCGACGTGAACGACCATGCATGGCGGGCCGACCTGCTCGGTTCGCTCCTGCGCCAGCAGATCGGCGCCAAGCGAGTGCACGTCAACCTGATCCCGCTCAACCCGACACCGGGCAGCAAGTGGGACGCCTCGCCGCGGCCGGTGCAGGACGAGTTCGTGCGCCGGGTGCAGGCCGCAGGCGTGGCGTGCACCGTGCGCGACACACGCGGCCGTGAGATCGCCGCGGCGTGCGGCCAGCTCGCCGCCTCGCAGGCCTGAGGTGGAGCTGACCGCAGCGCGTTCTACCGCGCAGCGGCTCACCTCATGCGGCTCGATCGCGTCCGAGTAGTCCGGCAGCGATCTTCTTCGCGCGGTGGGCGGCCGCGGGGGTCCGCTCGCGAAGCGCCGTGACGTTCGCGCCGTCGACGAGCAGGATGAACTCCTCCGCCAGCTCCGCGTGGTCGGCGTACCCGGCTGCGGCGAGCACCTCGTCGAGGTAGTCGACGAGGGTGCGCTTGTACCGCGCAGCGACGACGTGCCCGGCCGCTGCGGGGTCGACGATCTCGACCATGGCGTTGATCGAGGCGCAGCCGCGGAAGTCGTCATCGGCGAAGCGTTCGGCCAGGCCGTCGAACACGGCGAGCGGGTCGCCACCCGCGTCCTCGACGACCCCGCGGATCCAGCGGTGGTACTCCTCGGCCTGGCCGGTCAGCACGGCCACGACGAGGTCGTCCTTGCTGGCGAAATGCCGGTAGAACGACGCCCTGCCGATCTCGGAGACGGTCAGGAGCCGGTCGACGCCGACCGCGCGGATGCCCTCGGCGTAGAAGAGCTGCTGCGCCGCGTCGATGAGGCGCTCCTTGGCGTGGGTCGGCATGCCGCCACCGTACCGAAACGGAAGTGATCGGTACCGTTCAGCGGCCCATCAGGACGTCGCCCAGGTCGAAGCTGACCGGCCGCTCCAGCTGCTCGTACGTGCACGAGCTCGGCTCGCGGTCGTCGCGCCAGCGCACGAACTGCGTCGTGTGCCGGAACCGGACGCCCTCCATGTAGTCGTACCGCACCTCGACGACCCGCTCGGGGCGCAGAGGGACGAACGAGAGGTCCTTCCCGGCGTTCCAGCGGCTGGCCTCGGACTTGCGTGGGGTCCGCTCGCCCTCCTCCTGCTTCGCCCACGCCCACGGGTGCTCGTCGAACGTCGTGACCAGCGGCTGCATCTCGACCATCAGCTCGCGGCGGCGCTCCATGGGGAACGCGCCGACCACTCCGACCGAGGCGAGCACACCGCGCTCGTCGAACAGGCCGAGCAGCAGTGAGCCGATCGCGTCGGGGCCCGACTTGTGGACGCGGTAGCCGGCGACCACGCAATCGGCCGTGCGCTCGTGCTTGACCTTCGTCATCACCCGCTTGTCGGGCTGGTAGGTGATGTCGAGCTTCTTCGCGATCAGCCCGTCGAGGCCGGCGCCTTCGAACTGCTGGAACCAGCGGCGGGCGACGTCGAGGTCGTGCGTGACGGGCGTGACGTGCACCGGGGGAGCGGCCTTCGCCAGTGCCTCCTCCAGCAGCGCCCTGCGCTCGGAGAGCGGGCGCTCGGTCAGGTCGTCGTCGCCGAGCGCGAGGAGGTCGAACGCGATGAAGCTCGCCGGTGTCGTCTCCGAGAGCAGCTTCACGCGGCTCGCCGCCGGGTGGATGCGCTGCTGCAGCACCTCGAAGTCGAGGGTGTTGCGCTCGGTGTCGGCGACGACGATCTCACCGTCGATGACGGCTCGGGGTGGGAAGTTGGCGAGCACGGCCTCGACGACCTCGGGGAAGTAGCGGGTCATCGGCCGTTCGTTGCGGCTGCCGATCTCCACCTCGTCGCCGTCGCGGAAGATGATCGACCGGAAGCCGTCCCACTTCGGTTCGTACATCTGACCGGCCGGGATGTCCGGTGCGGGCTTGGCCAGCATCGGCTTCACGGGCGGCATCACGGGCAGGTCCACAGCGCCAGTGTGCCAGGGTGTCGGCGCAGGTCGAGCCCCCGTGACGGGTGGATCTTCCGGCGCCGTAGCGTCGGTGCGGTGGCGCGGTTCAGTCCCGACGAGCTCGAAGCGGCGCGGTCGCGCACACTGCCGGACGTCCTGCCGGGCCCGGCCGACCCGCCGCTGCGGGTGCTGTTCTGCGGCATCAACCCCGGGCTGCTCTCCGCGGCCACCGGCCACCACTTCGCGCGCCCCGGAAACCGGTTCTGGCCGGCACTGCACGACTCCGGGTTCACGCCGCGCCTGCTCGACCCCGCCGAGCAGTGGGAGCTCGCCCACCTCGGCCTGGGCGTCACCAACGTCGCGCCACGGGCCACGGCCCGGGCCGACGAGCTGGGGTCCGCCGAGCTGGTCGCGGGCGGAGAGCTGCTGCGCGCGACCGTCGCGGAGCACCGCCCGGCGTGGCTCGCGGTGCTGGGTGTGACGGCCTACCGGGTCGCGTTCGCCGACAAGACCGCCGCGATCGGCCGGCAGGAGCGCACGCTCGGCCCGACGCGGATCTGGGTGCTGCCCAACCCCAGCGGCCTCAACGCCCACTACCAGCTGTCGGCGCTCACCGCGCAGTTCGCGCTCCTCCGCGCCGCGGCCCCCTGAAGTTCCCCACCGTTTTGCCTATTTGCAGGCCCTCGGAGGTATGCAGGTTGGCAAAACGGTGGGGAAGTTTTCAGTCGAGGTCCTGGGTGTCGGCGTCCGGCGGTTCCTCGGCGCCCTCGCGGGCGTCCCGGTCGGCCCATTCGAGCAGCTCGTCGAGCAGGTAGACGGAGTCGTCGATGCCGGCGTGCAGGTCGCCCAGCTCCGCGAAGCGGGCGGGGACGGTCGCGATGGTGAAGTCGCCCGGCTCCGCGTCGTCGATCTCGTCCCAGCGGATCGGCGTGGAGACGACGGCCTCCGGCACCCCGCGCACGGAGTAGGCGGCGGCGATCGTGTGGTCGCGGGCGTTCTGGTTGTAGTCGACGAAGATCGTCGCCGGGTCGCGGTCCTTGCGCCACCACGTGAGGTCGACGAGCCCATCGGAGCGCCGCCCGACCTCGCGGGCGAACGCGTGCGCGGCCCGTCGCACGTCCTGGAAGCCCCAGCGCGGCTCGATCCGCACGTAGATGTGCATGCCCTTGCCGCCGGACGTCTTCGGCCAGCCGGTCGCGCCCAGCTCGTCGAGCACCTCGTGCGAGATGTGCGCGACCCTGCGGACGTCGGCGTAGGTCGCCTTCGGGCCGGGATCCAAGTCGATCCGCCACTCGTCGGGCTTCTCGACGTCGGCCTGCCGGGAGTTCCACGGGTGGAACTCGACGGTCGACATCTGGACGGCCCACACGACGTCGGCCGGGTGCTGAACGCACAGCTCGTCGGCCGTGCGGTTCCAGCGGGGGAAGTGCACGCGGACGGTCTGCACCCACTCGGGCGCGCCCTTCGGGAGGCGCTTCTGGTGGACCTTCTCGCCGCTCACCCCGGTCGGGAAACGGTGCAGCATGCACGGGCGGTCGCGCAGCGCGCGCACGATCCCGTCGGAGACTGCCATGTAGTACCGCGCGAGGTCGAGCTTCGTCTCCCCGCGCGCCGGGAAGTAGACCCGGTCGGGGCTGCTCAGCCGGACCTTGCGGTCACCGACCTCCAGCTCGACAGCGGAACCGGCCATCGGCGCGGGTCAGCGCCGCCAGGCGTTGCGCTTGCGCAGCGACACGTTGATCAGACCGATCGCCATGATGACGGCGATGCCGACCAGCCACAGGTTCTCCGTGCGGCCCTGGTGGTTGCCGATCTGCATGAACAGCAGCGCGATCACGCTGATCCAGCCGGCGATCATCATCCCGCGGGGGAACCCGCCGTGCCAGCCCCACTCGGCCGACGGCTCGTCGTGCGGATCGACCGTAGGCCGCTTCGCCAGCTCACGGGAGTTCCTCGCCACGCCGTCCTCCTGGATTGTGAAACAAGAACCTCATCGTCGCACAACGCGCGGGCGAGGATGATGGAGCCCGATGACTGGCACCCGATCCGTTCTCGTGCTGGGCTCCACGGGGTCCATCGGCACGCAGGCGCTCACGTTGCTCGCGGCCCACCGCGACCGGTTCACCGTCGCCGGCCTGGCCGCCGGCGGCTCCGACCTGCTGTTGCTCGCCGAGCAGGCGCGCGAGCACGGCGTGCGCACGGTCGCCGTCGCCGATCACGGTGCCGCCGCCCGGCTGCGCGAGCTGGTGCCCGGCCTCGACGTGCTCAGCGGCCCGGACGCTGCCACCGAGCTGGCCGGCGGCTCCGGCGCCGACATCGTGTTGAACGGGATCACCGGCTCGGTGGGGCTCGGGCCGACGCTCGCCGCGCTCGGCACGGGCGCGGTGCTGGCGCTGGCCAACAAGGAATCGCTGGTGGCGGGCGGCCCGCTGGTACTGGGCGCCGCCGCGCCCGGGCAGATCGTGCCGGTCGACTCGGAGCACTCCGCGCTGGCCCAGTGCCTGCGGGCGGGCCGGGCCGAGGAGGTGGAGCGGCTCGTCGTCACGGCGTCGGGTGGGCCGTTCCGCGGCCGGTCGCGGGCCGGGCTCGCCGACGTGACGCTCAAGGAGGCGCTCGCGCACCCGACCTGGGACATGGGCCCGGTGATCACCATCAACTCGGCCACACTGATCAACAAGGGCCTCGAGGTGATCGAGGCCCACCTGCTGTTCGGCATCCCGTACGAGCGCATCGACGTCGTCGTGCACCCGCAGTCGATCATCCACTCGATGGTGACGTTCGTCGACGGCTCGACGATCGCGCAGGCCAGCCCGCCCGACATGGTGCTGCCGATCGCGCTGGCGCTGGGCTGGCCGCAGCGCCTGCCGGGAGCCGCCCGCCCGTGCCGCTGGGACGCGGCGCAGAGCTGGACGTTCGAGCCGCTCGACGAGACCGCGTTCGCCGGTGTCCGGCTGGCCCGCGCGGCCGGGACGGCGGGCGGGTGCCTGCCCGCCGTGCTCAACGCGGCGAACGAGGAGGCCGTCGCGGCGTTCGTCGACGGCTCGCTCGGCTTCACCGGGATCACCGACGTGCTCGACGAGGTCCTCGATGCCGCCGACGGCTGGCGTCGCGACCCGGTTACCGTTGCCGACGTGCTCGCTGCCGAGGAGTGGGCCAGGGCCCACGCTCGCGAGCTCGCCGGACAAGCAGGAGTTTCCTCATGATGACCGTGATCGGGATCGTGCTCTTCTTCCTGGGCATCCTCGCCTCGGTCGCCTGGCACGAGCTCGGGCACTTCACGACCGCGCGCTGGTTCGGGATCAAGGTGCCGGAGTTCTTCGTCGGCTTCGGCAAGACCGTCTGGTCGCGCAAGGTCGGCGACACCGAGTTCGGGCTCAAGGCCATCCCGCTCGGCGGCTACGTACGCATGATCGGGATGATCCCGCCGGAGAAGGGCGGGACGCTCGGCCGCAGCCGGCGCACCGGCCCGTTCCAGGGACTGATCGACGACGTGCGCAAGCAGTCGGCGCTCGACGTGCTGCCGGAGGACGTCGACCGGCAGTTCTGGATGCGGGCGCCGTGGAAGCGCGTGATCGTGATGATCGCGGGCCCGCTGATGAACCTGATCCTCGCGGTGGTGCTGTTCGCGATCGTGCTGATGGGCTTCGGCGTGCCGACGCTCACCACGACGGTCAGCAGCGTGAGCGCGTGCGTGGTGTCGGCCGCGGCGCCGACCCAGGACTGCCCGCCCGGCGCGCCGCCCACGCCGGCTGCGGCGGCCGACTTCCGGCCGGGCGACCGGATCGTCGCGTTCAACGGGCAGCCGTTCGACGACTGGGACGAGCTGCGGATGGCAATCCGCGCCGCCAGCGGCACGGTCACGGTCACCGTCGACCGCGGCGGTCAGCAGCTGGAGCTGCGCCCGACGCTGATCACGACCGAGCTGAACGACCTCGACGACCCGAAGAAGATCGTGACGGGCAGCTTCCTCGGGCTCGCCCCGCTGTCGGTCGTGACGCGCCAGGATCTGCCGGCCGTGGCCGGCGAGATCGGCGACGTGATCGGCCGCACCTGGCAGGCCGTGATCAACCTGCCGCAACGGGTGCCGGAGGTGTTCGGCTCGGTCTTCCTCGGGCAGGAGCGCCAGCAGGACTCGCCGGTCGGCATCGTCGGCGCCTCGCGCATCGGCGGCGAGATCCTCGCCCTCGACGCCCCGGTCGGCCAGGAGATCGCGTTCTTCCTGCAGTTGCTGGCGCTGGTGAACATCTCGCTGTTCCTGTTCAACCTGCTCCCGATCCCGCCGCTGGACGGCGGCCAGATCTTCCCCGCGATCTGGGAGTCGATCCGGCGCCGGTTCGCCAAGGTGCGCGGGCGGCCCGATCCCGGCCCGGTCGACGTCGCGAGGCTGATGCCGGTGGCGTACGTGGTGGCGCTGGTCTTCGTCGCGTGGAGCGGGCTGCTGTTCATCGCCGACATCGTCAACCCCGTCACGCTGCAGTAAATCGCGTGCCGTTCGCGGCCTAAAATGGAAACCATGACTGTCGACCGCACAGGCGCGCCGAGGTGACGGAGAGCCTCGCCGAGCCACCCTGCCCCACGCTCCCGCTCGACCGTCCGGTCGCGGTCTTCGACATCGACGGTGTGCTGGCCGACGTCCGGCACCGCCTGCACCACCTGGAGGCGCGCCCGCAGCGCTGGGAGCGGTTCTTCCAGACGGCCGACCGCGACCCCACGCTCCCGGAGGGCGTCGAGCGGCTGCGCGCGACGCTCGAGGACCACGACGTGATCTACCTGACCGGGCGGCCGGAACGCAACCGGCGCCTGACCGAGCGGTGGCTGGCCCGCCACGGGCTGCCGACCGGACCGCTGATCATGCGCCCGGACGACGACTTCCGGCCCGCGCGCTGGCTCAAGCGGGAGGTGCTGCGGCACATCGCGGCCACCCGCACCGTCGCCTCGGTGCTGGACGACGACCCCGCTGTGGTGCGCGTGCTCGAAGAGGACGGGTGGCCGGTCGAGCTCGCCACCTGGCTCCCGCACTCGTCCACGCTGCGTCAGGCCCAGGAGCGCCGCGGGCGCACGTAGCTCGACGCTGGTTCCACGGGCACACACGCCAGGCGAGCGTGCAGCCCACCCGAGGGTTGGGGGAGGGCAGGAAAGCCACTTTCCTGCCCTGTGAGGGCCGGAAAGTGGCTTTGCTGCCCTCGCGTGCGCGGCTGCCCTTCCGTGCGAGGTGCTGCGCCGCGCACGACCTGTGCCGGGGTCGGGTCGGACGGTGTTCGCGTCACCCACCGGTGGTGCCGCTGCGGCCCCATAGGGTGCTTCGCGCCACCGCCAGCAGCGCTGCGTAGGCGCGGCGGGGATACTGGAGGTCGTGAGCGTCTCCTTGGGCATGCCCGTCCCTCCCGCTCCGACCTTGGCGCCCCGCCGGAAGACCCGGCAGCTCCAGGTCGGTGCCGTCGGGGTCGGTTCGGACCATCCGATCTCCGTCCAGTCGATGACCACCACCCTCACCTCCGACGTCAACGCCACGCTGCAGCAGATCGCCGAGCTCACCGCGTCGGGCTGCGACATCGTGCGCGTCGCCTGCCCGAGCCAGGACGACGCGGACGCGTTGCCCGCGATCGCGAAGAAGTCGCAGATCCCGGTGATCGCCGACATCCACTTCCAGCCGAAGTACGTCTTCGCCGCGATCGAGGCGGGCTGCGCCGCGGTGCGCGTCAACCCCGGCAACATCCGCAAGTTCGACGACCAGGTGAAGGAGATCGCGGCCGCCGCCAAGGACCACGGCACCCCGATCCGCATCGGCGTCAACGCCGGCTCGCTGGACAAGCGGCTGCTCGAGAAGTACGGCAAGGCCACGCCGGAGGCGCTGGTCGAGTCGGCGCTGTGGGAGGCGAGCCTGTTCGCCGAGCACGACTTCCACGACATCAAGATCTCGGTGAAGCACAACGACCCCGTCGTCATGGTGCGGGCCTACGAGCTGCTGGCCGAGGCCTGCGACTACCCGCTGCACCTCGGCGTCACCGAGGCCGGGCCGGCGTTCCAGGGCACGATCAAGTCGGCCGTCGCGTTCGGGGCGCTGCTCTCGCGCGGCATCGGCGACACGATCAGGGTGTCGCTCTCGGCGCCGCCGGTCGAGGAGATCAAGGTCGGCACCCAGATCCTGCAGTCGTTCAACCTGCGCCCGCGCAAGCTGGAGATCGTCTCCTGCCCGTCGTGCGGGCGTGCGCAGGTGGACGTCTACAAGCTCGCCGACGAGGTCACGGCCGGGCTCACCGGCATGGAGGTGCCGCTGCGCGTCGCCGTCATGGGCTGCGTCGTCAACGGTCCCGGCGAGGCGCGCGAGGCCGACCTCGGCGTGGCGTCGGGCAACGGCAAGGGCCAGATCTTCGTCAAGGGCGAGGTCATCAAGACCGTCCCTGAGCACGCGATCGTCGAGACCCTGATCGAGGAGGCGATGAAGATCGCCGAGACGATGGAGGCCGAGGGCGAGCCCCAGGTGACCGTCGGCTGACCACCGACACCCCGGGTCAGCGGCGGGGGAGCGGGGGCAGCGGCTCCGCTCGCCCGACGACGAACGCGTACGTGAGCGCGCCGATCACCGAGACGATCGCGGCGAGCAGGAACGACGGCAGGTAGTCGCCGCTGTAGAGATCCAGCAGAAGGCCCATGACACCCGGGCTGATGATCCCGGCGATGTTCGAGGCGAAGTTCTGGATTCCTCCGATGGATGCCACGTGCTTCGAGCTCGGGGCGACGTCGCCGGGCAGCGACCAGATGCCGGTGGCGGCGACGGCGAGGCTCGCGTAGGAGATCGCGAGGAACCCCAGCGCGACGTAGACCGACGTTGCGGGCGCGGCGAACACGATGGCCGCACCGCCGAGCAGGCCGCCGACCATGACGGTCTTGCGCACGCGGGTGACGTCGGCGCCGCGGCGGATGAGCCGGTCGGCGTAGAGGCCCGCGGCCCACGCCGCGACGATCGCCGTGATGCCCGGCAGCGTGCCGAGCGTGCCCAGCTGGGCGAGGTCGAGCCCGCGCGCTTCCTTGAGGTAGGTCGGGAACCACGTCAGGAAGAAGTAGATGACGAAGTTCAGGCAGAAGAACCCGAGCATCATGCCGAGGACCGTGCGGTAGCGGAACAGGTCGCGCCAGCGCACTGCCGTCGCGTCGGCGTCGTCGTTCTCCTCCAGGCGGGCGCCGTGCGCGGCGATGTACTCGCGCTCCTCGGCGTTCGCGTGGCGGTGCTGCAGCGGGTCGCGGTAGTACCAGTACCAGGCGCCGGCCCAGACGAGCCCGACGACGCCGAGCACGAGGAACGAGAAGTGCCAGCTCACGGCAGCGATCAGGGACGTCACGACCGGCAGGGCGAGCACCGTCCCGACCCGCGAGCCCGAGTCGATCACGGCCGTGGAGAACGCGCGCTCGTGGCGGGGGAACCAGCGCGACGCCGCCTTCGTGGCTGCGGGGTAGGCGGGTGCCTCGCCCGCGCCGAGCGCGAACCGGAAGGCGAACAGCGACCAGAACCCGCGGGCGAGCGGGGTGAGCGCGGTGACGATCGACCACCAGATCGCGGCGAACGTGAACGCCTTGCGCGCACCCACCTTGTCGCTGAACCAGCCGGCGGCGAGCATCGCGCCGTCGTACGCCCAGAAGAACGCGCCGAGGATCAGCCCCTTCTCCGTGTTGCTCAGCTGGAGGTTCAGGTCGTGGGTGATGAACGGCAGCGCGACGCTGAGGTTGGCGCGGTCGAGGTAGTTCAGCGACAGCCCGACGAAGGCGAGCGCGAGGATCCGGTAGCGAATCCGGCTCGCGCCGGGTGGCGCCTTCGGCGTGGTGGTCACGCTCACGTCAGGTTCGGGCTTCATCCGCGAACACGCTAGTTCGTGAGACGACGTTGTCCAGTCATAGATCCGATGTCAGATGTGATGTGGGCAACGTTTTGTGATCGACACCGCCCACCGTAGGGGCGGTCCTGTTCCGGATGGGGGCCCGGATATGGCACCGTAGGACGGTGCTTCGTGTCGCCGGAGCGCGGCTCCTCGACGACCGGGACCGCGCAGGGGTTCGCGCTGCCCTGGACAGCGATCCGGTGGCCGCATGCATGGTCGCCGCACGGGTCGAGATCGCCGGTCTCGACCCCTGGCGTCTGGGCGGCGAGCTGTGGGCGACCGGGTCGCGTTTCGACGGCCTGTGCTTCTCCGGCGCGAACCTCGTCCCGCTGCGCGGCGACCGGTCCGCGTTGCGTGCCTTCGCCGACCGAGCCCGTCGCCACGGCCGGGGCTGCTCGTCCGTCGTCGGGCGCGCCGAGCTGGTGCTGCCGCTGTGGGACGACCTCGCGGAGTACTGGACGCCCGCCCGCGAGGTGCGGGGCGACCAGCCGCTGATGGTGCTCGCCGGATCGCCCGCCGTCACCCCCGACCCGTTCGTGCGGCCCGTCCGCCCGGCCGAGCTCGACGCCTACCTCCCGGCCGCTGTCGCGATGTTCACCGAGGAGGTCGGGGTCGACCCCCGCGCCGGTGACGGCGGCGCCGGCTACCGCTCGCGGGTGGCCGAGCTGGTCTCGGCCGGTCGCGCGTTCGCACGGTTCGAGAACGGGCAGGTCGTCTTCAAGGCCGAGATCGGAGCGCTCTCCTCGCAGGTCGGCCAGATCCAAGGGGTGTGGGTGCACCCCGAACGCCGCGGCCACGGCCTCGGCACCGCAGGCACCGCCGCCGTCGCCGAACGGCTGCACGCCATGGGCAGGGTGTCGAGTCTCTACGTCAACGCGTTCAACCACGTCGCACGCGCGTCCTACGCCCGCATCGGGTTCACGCAGGTCGGCAGCTTCGCCACGATCCTCTTCTGAAGAAGCCGCTAAAGGGAGACGCCTACCCACTACTGTGACGGCGCCCCGCAACGCAGCGACAGGAGAGCGTCTTCATGAGCGAGCCGGATTCCGCGATCGACACGACGGTCGCCCACTCGCCCCGGATCTGGAACTACTGGCTCGGCGGCAAGGACAACTACGACGTCGACCGGCACATCGGCGACCAGTTCCGCGAGATCTACCCACCGATCGTCGACATCGCACGCGGCTCGCGCGGGTTCCTCTCCCGCGCGGTGCGGCACCTCGCGGGGCCGGCGGGCGTGCGGCAGTTCCTCGACATCGGCACCGGCCTCCCGACCGTGGACAACACACATGAGGTGGCGCAGCGGGTCGCGCCGGACGCGCGGATCGTCTACGTCGACAACGACCCGGTGGTGCTGGCGCACGCCCGCGCGCTGCTGCGCGGCACGCCGGAGGGCTTCACCACCTACATCGACGCCGACCTGCACCAGACCGCCGCCGTGCTCGACCAGGCCCGCAAGAGCCTCGACTTCAGCCAGCCCATCGCGCTGATGCTGATGAACATCCTCGGCCACGTCCCCGACTACGACCAGGCGCGCGGGATCGTCCGCGAGCTGATCGAGGCGCTGCCGTCGGGCAGCTACCTCGTGGTCGCCGACGGCACCGACGACTCCGGCCCGTTCGAGGCCGCGATCAACCTGTGGAACGCCGCGGGGTCGCTGTCCTACCACCTGCGCTCGCCCGAGCAGATCAGCCGGTACTTCGACGGGCTCGAGCTGCTGGAGCCGGGCGTCGTCAGCTGCCCGCTCTGGCGTCCCGATTCGTCCGACATCGGGTCGATCGTCTCGGTCGAGGAGTACGGCGGCGTCGCCAGCAAGGCCTGACCAACACAAACTTCCCCACCGTTTTGCCAACCTGCACACCATTTCGGCCGTGCAAGTTGGCAAAACGGTGGGGAAGTTCGTCAGCCCTTGCGGTAGCGGCGGATCGCGAGCGGCATGAAGATCGCGACGAGCAGCAGCGGCCACGCGACGGCGAGCAGCATCGCGTTCTCGGCAGGCCATGATCCGCTGCTGAGGGCTGGGCCGGCGTTGCCGAAGAGCTCACGGGTGGCCGCGACGGTCGCCGAGAGCGGGTTCCAGTCGGCGATCGTGCCCAGCCACACCGGCATCTGCGAAGGCGTGACGAACGTGTTCGCGACCATCGTGAGCGGGAACAGCAACATCCATGTGCCGGCCGCGGCCTCCTGGCTGACGACCGTGCCGAGGTAGATCCCGATCCAGATCATCGCGAACCGCAGCAGGAGCAGCAGCCCGAGCGCACTGAGCGTCGGCAGCACGCCGGACCGGGTGACCCATCCGACGGCGAGGCCGCAGAGGATCAGCACGAGGAGGTCGACGCACGAGGTCAGGATGTCGGCGATGCTGCGCCCGATCACGACCGCACCCTGCGCCATCGGCATCGAGCGGAACCGGTCGAGCGTGCCGAGCGCCCGCTGCGCCGAAACCGCCGCGATCGTGACGGCGGCCCCGTTCATCATCGACTGGGCGAACATGCCCGGCATGAGGAACTCGCGGTAGTCCAGGCCGCCCGGCACCGACATGGCGCTGCCGAATACCAGCCCGAAGAGCATCACGAACATCACCGGCAGCGCGATGCTGGAGATGATCGCCGTCGGGTTGCGGCGCAGGTGGACGAGGTCGCGCTTGGCCACCGTCCACGAGTCCGCCAGCAGGGTCGCGAACCCGCTCGTCGGCATCGGGCCGATCGCGAGTGCAGTGCTCATGCCGCCACCTCTTCCTTCACGTTGGTGTTGGGGTTCCCGGTATCGGTGAGGTGCAGGAACACCTCGTCGAGCGTGGGGCGCCGCACCCCGATGTCCTCGACGGCGACGCCGGCGTCGGCGAGCGCGCCGACCACGCCGGTCAGTGCGCTCACCCGGTTGCTGACGGGCGCGCCGAGGCGGCGCAGCTCCGCGTCGACCTCCGGTTCGCTGCCGGTCACCCTGGCGATCACCGCAGCGGCGGCCGGGAGGTCGGACGTGTCGCGCACGTGGACGTCGATCCGGTCGCCGCCGATGGTCGACTTCAGCTCTGACGGCGTGCCTTCTGCGATCTTCCGGCCGCCGTTGACGACGACGATCGTGTCGGCGAGCTGGTCGGCCTCGTCGAGGTACTGGGTGGTCATGAGCACGGTCGTGCCGCCCGCCACGAGCTGGCGCAGCGCGGCCCACACCTCGCCGCGGTTGCGCGGGTCGAGCCCGGTGGTCGGCTCGTCGAGGAAGAAGACCCGCGGTGCGAGGATCAGGCTGCTCGCGATGTCGAGCCGGCGACGCATCCCGCCGGAGTAGAACTTCGCGCGCCGATCCGCCGCCTCCGTCAGCCCGAACTGCTCCAGCAGCTCGTCGGCCCGCATCGCGGCCGCGCGCGGCGAGAGGTGGAACAGTCGCGCCCAGAAGATCAGGTTCTCGCGGCCGGTCAGGACGTTGTCGACGGTGGCGGCCTGCCCGGTCAGGCCGATCTGCGAGCGCACGCCGGCCGGGTCGCGTGCAACGTCGATCCCGGCGACCCACGCGCGGCCGGAGTCGGGCCGCAGCAACGTGGTCAGCACCCGTACCGCGGTCGTCTTGCCGGCGCCGTTGGGGCCGAGCAGGCCGCAGACGCTGCCCGTCGCGACGGAGAGGTCGAGCCCGTCGAGGGCGGCCTTCTCGCCGAAGCGCTTGCCGAGCCCTTCGGTGGCGATCGCCGCCGTGCTGGTCGGTGGTGTCATGCTCTCCGCCTTCAAACTGGGTACACTGTACGTCAGACACGTACAATGTACCCAGTTTTAGGATCCGAGGCAAATGAACACCGAATCAAGTGGCGTGGAGAACGTCCGGCGCAGTCTTGGACTGCTGTGGGGCATCCAGGACGAACCGACCCGAGGACCCAAACCCGGCCTCGGGGTGGAGCAGATCGTGCGCGCGGCCACGACCGTCGCCGACACCGAAGGCCTCGGGGCGCTGTCGATGCGCCGCATCGCCACCGAGCTGGGCGCCGGGGCGATGTCGCTGTACCGCTACGTCCCCGGCAAGGCCGAGCTGGTCGACCTGATGATGGACGCCGCCTACGCCGAGGTGCTCGCCGAGGCCGACACGCAGACGGGCGACTGGCGCACCCGGCTCGACGCGTTCGCGCGGCGGGAGTGGGCGATGTACATGCGCCACCCGTGGATGCTCCAGATCGCGCAGGGCCGTCCGCTGCTGGCGCCGAGCCCGATGCGCAGCACGGACATCGCGCTGCGTGCCGTGCACGGGCTGGGCCTCGACGCCGACGAGATGCTCGGGGTGATCGTGCTGGTCAGCTCGTTCGTCGCCGGGCTGGCCCGCACCACGATCGACGCGAAGCAGGCCGCCGAGCGCACGGGCGTCACGGACGAGGAGTGGTGGTCGGTGCAGAACGAGTTCGTCGGACCGGTCGTCGCGGCCGGCAAGCTGCCGCTGGTGAACGAGGTCGGTGAGGCGGGCGCGTTCGCGTCGGACTTCGACGAGCTGTCGTTCGGGTTGGCCTGCGTGCTCGACGGGCTCGCCGTCCTGATCTCCAGACGGTCCGTCGACAACGACGCTGCGACTGGCTCGCGGGCCGCGGAACAGCTATAACGCCGTTCTCGACGCGCGTGCTGACGCCCGGGTGACCTCGGCCATACTCGGGCGGGTGCGCCAAGCCAACACCCGAGGTCGCGCTCGACGCGGCCTGGTCGCCGCGCTCGGCGCCACGATCCTCGCTGCGTCCACCGCCGGCTGTGGTCTCTTCGGCCCGAGCGGCGAGGAGCGGACCGCCACGGCGTTCGTGACGGCGTGGTCCGCCGGCGACATCGCCGGCGCGGCGGCGCTGACGGACGACCCGAAGTCCGCGGGCGAGCTGCTCACGGCGGCCCGGAACACGCTCGCGCCGGAGCGGTTCACCGCGACGCTGGGCCAGGTCCGCACCGCGACCGACCGCTCGGCCGCGGCGATCGAGCTCTCGTGGGACCTCGGCAAGGGCCGCACCTGGAGCTACCCGGGCGAGCTCGAGCTGGTGCAGGCGCCCGACACCGAGACCGGCTGGGCGGTCCGCTGGACGCCGGCCGTCGTGCACCCGCAGCTGAGCAGCGGCCAGCGGCTCGCCCTTGCCACGGATGTTCCGGAGCCCGCGCCCGTTGTCGACAGGGCGGGGGTGCCGCTGCTCTCCGCGACCCCCGTGGTCACCGTGAACCTCGATCGGCTCGCGACCGGCGGCGACCTCCCAGGCGTGACGTCCGCGCTGGCCAAGGCGCTCGGGCCGCTCGACGACGAGATCACCCAGCAGTCGATCACCGACGGCGCCGCCCGGACACCCGACGGGCAGGCCTACACCGTGGCCGTGCTGCGCGAGCCCGACTACCTCAAGGTCAAGGCCGCGATCTACGACCTGCCGGGCGTCCGGTTCGTCGGCTCGCAGCGGCTGCTGCCGCCCTCGGCGGGCTTCGCCAGCCAGGTGCTCCCTGCCGTGCGGACCGAGATGGGCGCTCAGCTCGAAGGCGTTCCGGGCTGGTCGGTGCAGGTCGTCGACCAGAGCGGCGTGGCTGTTCGGGTGCTGAACGAGCAACCGCCGAAGCCGGGGACGACCGTCACGATCGGGCTGGACCAAGCGCTGCAGGCCGCCGCGGAGGCCGCGGTCGAGCCGCTGGCGCAGCAGGCCATGATCGTGGCGATCGCGCCCTCGACCGGCGATGTCCTGGCCGTCGCGCAGAACGGCCCGGCGGACGTCGCCGGCGCGCTGGCGCTGACCGGCCGCTACCCGCCCGGCTCGACGTTCAAGATCGCGACGGCCGAGGCGGCGATCTCGCAGGCCGGGCTGAACCCGGACTCGCCGGTCGCCTGCCCCGGCACGACGACGATCGGCGGGCGGCTGGTGCCCAACGCCGACGAGTTCGAGCTGGGCACGGTGCCGCTCCGCACGGCGTTCGCCCGCTCGTGCAACACCACGTTCGCGCAGCTCGGCTCCCAGCTCGGGCCCGACGCGCTGCCGCAGGCCGCACTCACCCTCGGCATCGGCGCCGACTTCACCGTGCCGGGGCTGACCACGATCACCGGCTCGGTCCCGACGGCCACCGACCCCGTGCAACGCGCGGAGAACGGCTTCGGGCAGGGCGATGTGCTGGCCAGCCCGCTCGGGATGGCGCTCGCGACGGCGACGGTGGCGCGCGGCGCGCCGGTCGTTCCCGAGCTGATCCACGGGCGCCCGACGCAGGTCACGAAGGCGGCGACCACACCCGACCGGGCCGTGCTCGACCAGGTGCGGCAGATGATGCGGGCCGTCGTCACCGAGGGCACTGCGACCCGGCTGGCCGGCCTCGGCGAGGTCTACGGCAAGACCGGGACGGCCGAGTTCACCGACAACGGCCGCGCGCACGGGTGGTTCGTCGGCTACCGCGGCGACGTGGCCTTCGCCGTGCTGGTCGTCGACGCCGG
The DNA here is from genome assembly GCF_021245725.1 of Pseudonocardia sp. TRM90224. GTDB lineage: Bacteria > Actinomycetota > Actinomycetes > Mycobacteriales > Pseudonocardiaceae > Pseudonocardia. The sequence goes on from NZ_JAJGSX010000006.1 coordinate 169,776, forward strand.
ATCGTCGGAGCCCGCCGTCGCCACTGCCCAGCGTTTTCTCAGCGCAACCGGGTGATGCTGGAGCAACGGCGCCGAGGGCCCGTAACCTGGTCGTCATGCCTGACAGGCGCGTGACACGACTCGCGCTGGCCGCCGACGTCGTCGCGGTCATCGTGTTCGCCGCGGTCGGCAGGATCACGCACTCGGCGGAGGCCGACGACCTGCTCGGGCTGGTCGCCACGATCGCCCCCTTCGCGGTCGGCCTCGGCGCTGCGTGGGCGACGTCCGCGGTGCGGACGCTGCCCGCCGGGTTCGTGGCCGGCGCCGTCGTGCTGGCGGGCACGGCGGGCATCGGGCTGCTGCTGCGGTTCGCGTTCACCGGCACCCTGCCGTTCACCTTCGCCGTGGTCACGGTGATCTCGCTGGCGGTGCTGATGCTGGGGTGGCGGGCGCTGTCGGCGCTCGTGGCGCTGCGCACGAGGGGTCCGGTCCGCGGAGCGCGATCCCGCGGGGACCTACACTGAGCTTCATGCCTGCCCGCACGTTGCTGACCCCCGGCGTGGTCGGACCCATCCGTCCCGTCCCCGCGCACATCCCGCGCCCGGAGTACGTCGGCAAGAAGCGGCCGTCGCGCAGCAACGACCCGTGGGTGCAGACGCCGGAGATCATCGAGGCGATGCGCGTGGCCAGCCGCATCGCCGCGCAGGCGCTGCAGGCCGGCGGCGCGGCCGTCGTACCGGGCGTGACCACCGACGAGATCGACCGCGTGGTGCACGAGTTCCTCGTCGACCACGACGCCTACCCGTCGACGCTCGGCTACAAGGACTTCCCGAAGTCCTGCTGCACCAGCCTCAACGAGGTCATCTGCCACGGCATCCCCGACTCGACCGTGATCGAGGAGGGCGACATCGTCAACATCGACGTCACCGCCTTCATCGGCGGCGTCCACGGCGACACCAACGCGACCTTCCTCGCCGGCGAGGTGGCCGAGGAGGACCGGCTGCTGGTCGAGCGCACCCGCGAGGCCACCCTGCGTGCGATCAAGGCAGTGCGACCGGGCCGCGAGCTCAACGTCGTCGGCCGGGTGATCGAGTCCTACGCCAAGCGCTTCGGCTACGGCGTGGTGCGCGACTTCACCGGCCACGGCATCGGACGCAGCTTCCACAGCGGGCTGGTGGTGCTGCACTACGACGAGCCGAACGTGCACACGGTCCTCGAAGAGGGCATGACCTTCACGATCGAGCCCATGATCACGCTCGGCTCGATCGACTACGACATCTGGGACGACGACTGGACCGTCGTCACGAAGGACCGCTCCCGCACCGCGCAGTTCGAGCACACGATCGTCGTGACGGCCGACGGCTCGGAGATCCTCACGCTCCCGTAGCTTGAGATTCGCCTTCAGCCGGCCGGAACCCGCACGTAGCTTGAAGGCATGGCCAAGGTCTACGAGGCGATCGACGGCAAGCTCCGCGCGTTCATCGAGTCCCAACCGGTCTTCTTCGTGGCCACTGCGCCGCTCGCGGGCGACGGCATGGTCAACCTCTCGCCGAAGGGCACCGTCGGCACGTTCCGCGTCGTCGACGAGCGCACGTTCGCCTACCTCGACCTCACCGGCAGCGGCGTCGAGACGATCGCGCACCTGCAGGAGAACGGGCGGATCTGCGTGATGTTCTGCGCGTTCGACGGCGCGCCCAAGATCGTGCGGCTGCACGGCACCGGGCGGATCACGTTCGCCGACGACCCCGGGTTCGCGGCCGAGTTCGAGCCGTTCGGCGCGGCCGGCCAGGACCGGCGCCCGCAGACCCGCGGCGTGATCACCGTCGACGTCGCCAGGATCTCCGACGCCTGCGGCTACGCGGTTCCACGGATGCAGCTCGTGGAGGAACGCGACATCCTCGACGCGTGGTCGCAGACCCGCGGGCCGGAGCGGCTCGCGACCTACCATGCCACCCGCAACGCGAGCAGCCTCGACGGACTCCCGGGCCTTCCGGTGCCCACTCGGGCCTAAGGAGCGCCTAGGACCAGGATCACCGCCGGGCCAGGTGCGACTCCGTCGGGTGACGGGGGATGATCCCCGCTGACGCCGAGGAGGATGCATGACGGGAGCTCGACAGCTGACCGGTTGGGAGAAGCTCCGGCTGAGCTTCTCGCGCCGGTGGACCGATTCCGGGTTCTGGTACGGGCTGGCGATCGCGGTGATCTGGCCGTTCGCCATGTTCGGCACCCGGATCGGCTGGCGCGGCGGCGAGCACATCCCGCGCACCGGTGGTGCGCTGCTGGCGATCAACCACGTCTCGTTCTCCGACCCGATCTTCAACGTGGCGTTCGGCATCAGCCACGGCCGGATGCCGCGGTTCCTCGCGAAGTCCGAGCTGTGGAGCATGCCGGTCGTGAAGTACGTCCTCGCAGGTGGGAAGCACATCCCGGTGTACCGCGAGTCGACGCGCGCGGCGGATGCGTTCCGCGGTGCGATCGAGGCCGTGCAGCGCGGCGAGATCGTCGCGTTCTACCCGGAGGGCACCTACACCGCCGATCCCGACGGCTGGCCGATGAAGTCGAAGAACGGCATCGGGCGCATCGCGCTCGTCACCGGCGCCCCCGTCATCCCGGTCGCGAACTGGGGCAGCCAGGACGTCCTCGCGCCCGGCACGGGCAAGGTCAAGCTCTTCCCGCGCAGGCGCGTCACCGTGGTCGCCGGCCCGCCCGTCGACCTCTCGCAGTGGATGGGCGGCCCCCGCACCCGCACGGCGCTCGACGGCGCCACCGCCGCGATCATGAACGACGTCACGGCGCTGCTGGCGGGGATCAGGGACGAGCAGCCACCGGCGGAGGCGTTCGATCCCGCGGGGCAGCGGTCGGCGTAGGGGCCACCGGCCACGGGGCAAGGCGAGGGCAGGAAAGCCACTTTCCTGCCCCCACAGGGCCTGAAAGTGGCTTTCCTGCCCTCCGGCCGGAGGCCGGAGGGCAGCGCCGGGGGGCCCGGGCGGCGCGGGGTTACAGGTCCAGGCCCAGGAGTGCGTTCTCCACGACCTCGGGCAGCCCCGGGTGGATCCAGTACTGCCCGGTTGCCATCTCCCGCGCGCCGAGGCCGAACGACATGGCCTGGATGAGGGGTTGGATGACGGTCGAGGCCTGCGCGCCCATCACGTGCGCGCCGAGCAGTCGCCCCGTGCCGCGCTCGGCGATGATCTTGCAGAAGCCGATGGTGTCCTCCATCGCCCACCCGTAGGCGACGTCGCCGTACGTCTGGATCTTGATCGTGCAGTCGTGGCCGGCCGCGCGGACCTCCGCCTCCGTCATGCCCACGCTCGCGATCTGCGGGTACGTGAACACCGCCGATGGGACGAAGCGGTGGTCCGTGCGCCGCGGCGCGTCGGGGTGCAGGAGGTTGTGCGCGACCACCTTGGCCTCGTGGTTCGCCACGTGCTTGAGCTGGAACGGCGAGCTGACGTCACCGAGGGCGAAGATCCCGTCGACGGTGGTGCGCTGCTGGTCGTCGACGACGACCCGGCCGTCGGGGTGCTGCATGACGCCGGTGCGGGCCACGTCGAGGTGGTCGGCGTTGGGCACCCGCCCGGTGGCGACGAGCAGCATGTCGCCGCGCACCACCGAGCCGTCGGTCAGCTCGACGGCGACCTCCGTGGCGTCGCCGGTGACCCGCAGGATCTGGCGGCCGCGGTGCAGGTCCCAGCGGTCGGCGGCGATCGCGGTGAACCGCTCGGACACGGTCTCGTCCTGGCCGCGCAGCATCCGGTCGCCCCGCAGCACCATCGAGACCCGGGTGCCCAGCGCGGAGAACACGTGCGCGAACTCCGCGGCGATGTACCCGCCGCCGACGATCACCAGGCGCTCGGGGAGGTCGGGGATGCGCATGATCGTGTCCGACGTGTGGAACGGCACGCCGGAGCGCTCCACCGGCTCGGGGATGCTGGGCCGGCTCCCCGCCGCGATGACGATCCGGTCGGCGGTGAACTCGGGGCCGCCGTCGATGCGCAGCCGCTTCTGCCCGGTGAAGCGGGCGTGCCCCTCGTACACGGTCACGTTGGGGGAGCGGTCGACGCGGTACTCCCGCCCGCCGGCCGAGATGGGGTCGATGCGGCCGAAGACCCGGTCGCGGATGTCGCGCCAGCGCACCTTGTCGATGCTCGCGTCGACGCCGTAGCGGGCGGAGATCCGCACCAGCTGCGCGAGGTCGGCCGGGTAGACGTACATCTTCGTCGGGATGCAGCCCACGTTCAGGCACGTGCCGCCGAACACGCCGTGCTCGACGAGCGCGACGTCGAGGTGGTCGAACCTGCCGTCGACGATCGAGTTCCCGGAGCCGGTACCGATGACGACGAGATCGTGGTGGTGGGACACATGACGAGGCTACGTGGGCGCCGCGCGACCCGGCCGAGACGTAAGGGATCTGGTAGATGTCTCTGATGACCGAGTCGACGACGGCCACCGTCCACCGCGCCTGGGCGGCCGATCTCGACCCCGCCACCCTCTACGAGCTGCTCCGGCTGCGGGTCGAGGTGTTCGTCGTCGAGCAAGCCTGCCCGTACGGCGAGCTGGACGGGCGCGACCTCGAGGACGCCGCGCGGCACTACTGGCTGGTGGGCCACCACGGCAACCCGGCGCCGGTCCTCGGGTACGTGCGGCTGCTGCGGGAGGCCGAGGACGAGTTCCTCATCGGGCGGCTCTGCACGGCCCGGACGGCACGTGGGCACGGACTCGGCCGTCAGCTGATGGAGGCCGCGCTCGCCGAGGTCGGCGACGCCACCTGCCTGCTGCACGTCCAGGAGCACCTCGCCGGTTTCTACCAGGCCTTCGGCTTCGTGATCAGCGGCGATTCGTACGTTTGGGAAGGTGTTTCGCGCGTTCCGATGCGCCGTGAGGGGCGCTGATCGGTCCTGGGAGCGCCCTAGCGAGTCCACGCGCTCCGCAGGATGGTGGACATCGGCCGAGTCCTGCTTTCCTGCAGGCCAACGTGCGGGATACTTCGCGCCGACGCGAGCGCAGCAAGGAGCCGAATCGATGAGTGGGCGATGAGCGAGGACCCGACGCGGGCGACGGCGATCCCGTCCGACCTGCCGACGCACGGCCGGGTCGGCCCGGCCGATCCGCATGCCGACCCGGCAACCGACCCGAACATGCGACCGGTCCGGTTCGACGACGCCGAGGGGCCGACGGTGCCGACCAAGGCCGACCGGCACAAGCGTGAACGGGCCGCACCGGATCATGAGGACGACGACCGGCCGGTCGTCGAGAACGACACCACGCAGGAGCTGGAACGGGAGCAGCCGAAGGAGCCGCCGGCTGTCACGAGGTCGCGCACCGGCGGCCTGTGGACAGGGCTCATCCTCTCGGCGCTGGTGCTGCTGCTCCTGCTGATCTTCATCCTGCAGAACAGCGCACCGATGCAGATCACGTTCCTGGCGTTCACCGGCTCGCTGCCGACGGGGGTCGCGCTGCTCTTCGCGGCGATCGCCGGGCTGCTGCTCGTCGCGATCCCCGGTGGCCTGCGGATGATGCAGCTGCGCCGCGCCGCCCGCCGCGGCTCCAGGCATTGATGGCGCCGATGCTGACGATCGGTGGCCGCCCGCTCCCGGTGGTGGGCAGGGCACGCATGTACGTCTGCGGCATCACGCCGTACGACACGACCCACCTCGGCCACGCCGCGACGTTCGTGTGGGCCGACGTGGCCGCGCGTGTGCTGCGGCACCTCGGCGTCGACGTCGAGGTCTGCCGCAACGTCACCGATGTCGACGACGTCCTCGACGCGGCGGCGGCCAGCAGCGGCGCGCGGCCCGACAGCTTCGCCGCCGTGCAGCAGTTCCGCTTCGACCGCGACATGGCGGCGCTCGGCGTCCGGCGGCCCGTGCACGAGCCGCGGGCGCACAACCACGTCGGGCAGGTGGTGACGCTGGCCGCCGCGCTGCTGGAGAGCGGCGCGGCCTACCTGCGGGGCGGGACGATCTGGTTCCGCGGCGACGACGTCCCGGCGCGCGCCGGGCTGGACACGGCCGCGGCGGCCGAGCTTGCCGCGGAGTTCGGGCACCGGTTCGACGCCGACGCCGAGGGGCCGGCCGACGTGCCGCTCTGGCGCGCCGCGCGGCCCGGTGAGGCCGCGTGGCCGAGCCCGTGGGGCGAGGGCCGGCCGGGATGGCACGCCGAGTGCGCCGCGATGGCGCTGACGACGTTCGGGCCCTCGCTCGACCTGCACGCGGGCGGCGCCGACCTGCGGTTCCCGCACCACGCATACGAGTCGGCGATGGCGGAGGCCGTCACGGGGGTGCGGCCGTTCGCCCGCGCGTGGATGCATGTGGGGACCGTGCGGTACGAGGGCGCGAAGATGGCCAAGTCGACCGGCAACCTCGTGCTCGTCTCCGACGTGCTGGCGGACCACCCGGCGGCCGCGCTGCGTTTGCTGCTGGTCGACCGGCAGTGGGCTCGTGAATGGGACTACGAGCCGGCCGGTCTCGACGCCGCCGCGGCGCGGCTGGAGCGGCTCTACGCGGTGGCCGCACGCGGGTTGGGGGAGACCGGGAGCGCGGCGGAGACCGTCACGGCTGCGCTGCTGGCCGACCTCGACGTGCCGAGGGCACTGGACGTCGCCGAGGAGGCGGGCGGCGATGCCGCCCGCCTCGTGCTCTCGATGTTGGGACTCGCGCTCGCCTAGGGTCTGTCAGGCGGCGCGGCGGCCGTTCGGCCGGCCGCTGCGGTTGCCGTTGCCGCCGTAGCCGCCGCCGTTGCCGCTGCCACCATTGCCACCGCCGCGCCGGCGGCGCCCGCCGTTGCCCCGCGGTGCCTGCGCCGGCTTGGGCGCCTCGACGATCGGCACCCCCGACGGGGGCCGGGCGCCGGTGATCGCGGTCAGCGCGGCGGTGCCCGGTGCGACGTCGGTGTGCGTGGCGCGGACCCCGGCGAGCCGGGTGAGCCGCTCCACGTCGCGCCGCTCCGGCGCGGTGACCATCGTGACGACCGTGCCGGAGTCGCCGGCCCGCGCGGTGCGGCCCGCGCGGTGCAGGTAGTCCTTCGGGTCGGCCGGCGGGTCGACGTGCACGACGAGGCTGACGTCGTCGATGTGGATGCCGCGTGCGGCGACGTCCGTCGCGACGAGCACGGGCGTGCGCCCCTCCTTGAACTCGGCGATCGCCCGGTTGCGTGCGTTCTGCGCCTTGCCACCGTGCAGCGCGCCCGCGGCCACACCTTCCCTGCGGAGGGTCTTCACCAGCCGGTCGACGCCGTGCTTGGTGCGCACGAACAGGATCGTGCGCCCCTCGCGGGCGGCGATCTCGGCGACGATCCGCGGCTTCGCGGCGGTGTCGACGTGCAGCACGTGGTGGTCCATCGTCGAGACCGAACCGGTCGGGGGCGCGACCGAGCGGGTCACCGGGTCGGTCAGGTACTGGCGGACCAGCGTGCCGACGTCGCCGTCGAGCGTTGCGGAGAACAGCAGCCGCTGCCCGTCGCGCGGGGTGAGGTCGAGGATGGCCCTGACCTGGGGCAGGAACCCCATGTCGGCCATCCGGTCGGCCTCGTCGATCGCGGTGACCGTCACCGCCGAGAGGTCGGCGGTGCGCTGGTTGGTGTGGTCGGTCAGCCGGCCCGGAGTGGCGACCAGCAGGTCGACCCCACGCTGCAGGTCGGCGGCCTGCCGGTTGAACGACATCCCTCCGACGACCGCGGCGGTGGTCAGCCCGAGCGCCTTCGCGTACGGCACGAGCGCGTCGACGACCTGCTGCGCGAGCTCGCGGGTCGGGACGAGCACGAGCCCACGCGGCTGGCGTGCGCGGGCGCGCCCGCCGGCCAGCCGCGAGAGCAGGGCCAGCCCGAAGGCGAGCGTCTTGCCGGAGCCGGTCTGGCCACGGCCGAGCAGGTCACGCCCTTCGAGCGTGACGGGCAGGGTGGCCGCCTGGATCGGGAACGGCTCGGTGAAGCCGCCGGCCTCGAGCGCGCGGAGCACCGGGGCGGGCAGCCCCAGCTGCTCGAACGACGGCATGCCGGTGGCCGGCACCGTCCAGGTCTCCTCCGGCGGCATCGTGGTCGCGGTGGCGAGCACGGGAGCGCCGGCGCCGCGGCCGCGGCTCCGGGTCGAGCTGGGGCGTCCGCGGCCGGTGCGGCGCGGGCGCGAGTTCGCCGGGAATGCCGAGCCGGATGTCGGCGCAGCACGGCGAGAAGTCGGGGATGACAAGCGAACCTCCGTGACGTGGCACGTCACACGGAGAAACAGCGCCGAGATGACGGCGGCTGGGATCTCGACGGGACGAGCCCGGGCGCGGTCGTCGCGCCCTGAAATGAGAACTGCGGGAGCGCCGCGGGACGGTGGCCGGCGAGCGCTTGATCGATTCTAGCCCAGTGCTCGCCGACCACCGCCCCTTCGGTGCGGCTATTGCTGTGACATCGGTATCGCCTGTGGCATTCCCACCTCCACACGAAGATCTTCGAGGAGGCTCTCCGGATCACCGGCCGCCGCGGGCAGGCCCTTCGCGAGGAACCACTCGCCGATCCGGCGGACGTCCCGGGCCAGGAACTCCGGTCCCTGCGGGTTGCCGATCACGTCCACGACCTGCGGAAGGTCGATCAGGACGAGCCTCCCGTCGTGGACGAGCAGGTTGTACGCGGAGAGGTCGCCGTGGGTGAGCCCGTGGCGGGCCAGCCCGAGCAACGCCTCGGTCAACTGGTGCCAGAGATCACACAGCTCGTCCTCCTCGGGGCGCAGCTGCGCGAGCCGCGGCGCCGCAGTGCCGTCGAGGCTGCCGAGGAACTCCAGCAGCAGCTCCGTGCCGTGCACCTGGACGGGGTACGGCACGGCGATCCCGTCGACCCACAGGCGGGAAAGCGCCGCGAACTCGGCGCCCGCCCACTGGCCGGCGAGGATGTCGCGACCGAACGCCGTGCGGTTCGCCATCGCCCGCATCTCGCGGGAGCGGCGCACGCGGCGACCCTCCAGGTAGCCGGCATCGCGGTGGAACATGCGGTGCTCCGCCGTCCGGTAGCGCTTCGCCGCCATGAGCGTGCGGCGACCGGTGCCGGGAACGGCACGTTCGAGCAGGTGGACGTCGGCCTCCTTGCCGGTCTTGACCACGCCGAGCTCGGTGTCGACAGCGGCGTGTTCGGTGATCACCCAGCCGGGCCGTGGTTCCGGGCCGTGTTGGGCGCCGTCCCACGTCGACCAGCGGTCGCCTTCCGGCGGACCGTCCGGCTCGACGCCATCACGCTCGTCGAGCGCGCTGAGGTCGCCACCGGCGGGTGCCTGGCGGCCGCGGCGAGGTGCTTCTTCGTCGTCGAAGCGGCCTTTGCGCCGCTTGCGGGGTGGTTCTGGGTACGAGTCGTACTCGTGCAACGCAGGGTCTCCTGGGAGTGGGCCCCGCGGGAGGATCTCAGCGCGGGGCGGGAAGAGGACGGGTGCGGGACACGTCCGTGACAGGCGCGTACACGTGGCACCTCCTCGCTTCCGCCGCTGCGCGGCTCCGTGTTGCGTCGCGGTACACCGTGCCGGACCGCTCCTGCGGGTCGCAACCCAATTACGCGAGTCGGGGCGCACACGCGCGCGAGTCGGGGCGCGAGCGTGTGCGAGTCGGGGTCGCCGCGCGCCCGGCTGGGTCCGACTCGCGCACGGGGTGGGCCCGACTCGCGGGCTCCCGCGGCGATGTCGCGGGCGCTAGGTTTCGTCCGTGCCAGCGGAGGGGCGTCCGTCGACGGGCGCGGTCACGTTCGGGCTCGTGGGCTTCCTGTTCGTCGTCGAGATCGTCAGCGGCATCCTGCAGGGCTACTACGTGCCGTTGATCAGCGATCTGGTCGTGCACCTCGGGATCCACGACGCCGACTTCAACTGGTTCGAGGCGGCGCAGTTGCTGGTCTCGGCGCTGGTCGTGCCCGTGCTGGCCAAGCTCGGCGACATGTACGGCCACAAGCGGATCCTGCTGGTGTCCACGGCCGTGACGGCCGCCGCGAGCTGGTGGATGGCGTTCGCCGGCAGCTTCTGGACGTTCCTGCTGGCCTTCGCGTTGCAGGGGTTCTACGTGGTGTGGCTCCCGCTGGAGGTCGCGCTGATCTTCGACCGGGGGAGGCGGACCGACCGCGCGGCCAGCCAGACCCGCCGGGCGGCCGCGTTCCTGGTCCTGGCGCTGGAGCTGGGCGCGATCATCGGCGCGTTGGGCGGCGCGCAGGCGTTCACCGCGCTGGGCGGCGACGTCGCCGTCACGCTCGCATTGCCGGCCATCGCCGTGACGCTGGTGTTCTTCGTGATCCTCTTCGGCGTGCCGGAGTCGGAGCCCTTGCCCGGCCGGACGCTCGACGCTCGCGGGTTCGTGCTGCTCACCCTCGCGCTGCTGCTGATCACGTCGGGGCTGACGTTCCTGCGCATCAACGGGCCGGCCACGTGGTGGGTGTGGGCGACCGTGCTTATCGGGATCGCGGTGTTCGTCCCGTTCGGGCGCCACGAGCTGCGCCACCCCGACCCCGCGATCGATCTGCGGGTGCTGCGCAGCCCCGCGATGTGGCCGGTGCAGCTGACGGCGGGCCTGGTCGGGATCAGCATCCTCGGCGCGCAGGCGCCGCTCTCGACCTACGCCGGCACCGATCCCGCGCTCGGGTACGGGCTCGGCCTCGGCGTCCAGGAGCGGTCGGTCCTGATCGGGCTCTACGTCGTGCTCATGGTCCCCGGAGCGCTGCTGTTCCCGGTGTTCTCGCGCTTGCTGACGCCGCGGGTGGCGCTGATCGGCGCGACGTTCCTCGTCGGCATCGGGTACAGCCTGTTCCTGCCGTTCCACCTGGAGACGTGGCAGGTGTTCCTCAACATGGGTGTTGCCGCGGTGGGCACGGGAGCGCTGGTGGCGGCGCTCCCGGCGGCCGCGGCGGCGGCCGCGCCCCGCGGCCGGACCGGCATGGCGGCGGGCCTCACCAACACCACCAAGACCGTCGGCGGCTCGTTCGCCTCGGCCGTCTTCGGCGTGGTGCTGCTGACCGGGCTGGCGTCCGCGGCCGGTACGGCCGCCAGCCTGTCCGGCTACATGATCGTCTGGACGATCTGTGGAGCGAGCGCCCTCGTCGCGGGAGCGGTGCTATTCGTGGTGCCGCCGACAGCGTTCTCCGACGCGGCGCCGGAGCCGGAGAGCCACGCGCATCACGCCTGAGCGGACCGTCGACAACGACGTTCTGGCTGTTTGTGAGCGCTAACAACAGCCAAAACGTCGTTGCCGACGCCTAAGGCAACCTCTGCGAGAACACGACGAGGTCTGCGCGGTCGGGGGCGCGTCGGCGTGCCCGCCACCCACAGGGGCCCACCCGCCGCGAATCCACCCAACGAACCAACCCGCAGACACGCGACCCACCCGCCAAACGCGCGACTCACCGCTCCGAATTGCGCGACTCACCGCTCCCAGACGCGCGACTCGCCCGCCGAAATGCGCGACTCACCCGCTGGGACGTGGGATTCGCCGTGCCGGAGGTGCCGACTCACCGTGCTGAAAGTGTCGACTCACTGCTCCGGAACGCGCGACTCACTCGCCCGCCTCGACTCGCTCACGGCCTGGCCCCGACTCGCGCACGGCGTTGCCGCGACTCGTCTGCTCGATCTGGGCTAAGCGTCGACAACGACGTTATGGCTGTTTGTGAGCGCTCACAACAGCCATTTCGTCGTTGTCGACGGTCCGGCTGGCGTCATGCCGGGATGATGATCTCCAGTGATGTGGGGTTCGGGCGTTCCACCCGCATTCCCGCTCTGCGGGCGAGCGTCGCCACCGCCCCGGCGTCGGCGGGTTCGGCGCGCGTGCCGGCGAGCAGCCGCGCCAGCCGACCCTTGTGCGCCTTGTTGAAGTGGCTCACCACCGAGCGCTGCCCGTCGGGCCGCTCGGCGAGCACGTTGACCCGCACCGCGCCCGGCACGCGCGCCAGCGCCGCGTAGGAGCCGGAGCGCAGGTCGACGACCAGCTCGTCGGCGGCGATCCCGGCCAGCACGGGCTCCAGCACCGGCTTCCACGCTGCGGCGAGCGTGCCGCGTCCGGGCAGCGCGGAGCCGGCGGAGAGGCGGTAGGCGGGCACATCGTCGCCCGCCCGCAGCAGCCCGAACAGCGCCGACCCGACGGCGAGCCGCGACCACGCCCGTTCGGCGGCCGCGCCGCGCAGCGACCGGACGTCGAGCGCGTCGTAGAGCACACCCGTGTAGCGCAGCAGCGCCGGCATCGTCGGGGCGGTCAGCAGCGCCGCGTTGCGCGCGATCTCGCCGTGCTGCTTCTCCGAGATGTCCAGCGCCGCCCGGCTCGCCTCGACGTCACCCGACAGTTCGACCAGGTCGGCCACCAACTCCTTGCGGACGGCACCGAGCTCGGGATGCGAAAGCGATCCGAGCTGCAACGGAGGCCCTTCGCCGCCGTCCACCTTGGTCTCCGACGGGGGGAGCAGTACGAGCACGGTCCGAGGGTATCCATCGGGCGGTTGTGCAGCTGCGACCGGCCGATTACGTTCACTCGCGTGATCCGCCTCGTGGCACGCCGGCATGTCGACTTCATGCGGGTGACGAGCGCGACCTGTCGTCCCGGTCGCTAGGCCGACCCGCTCATCCCGTTTCATCCTTCTCAGGGAGACGACTGTGTCCGACACCCCAGACCCCACGGCCGGCTGGTCGTTCGAGACCAAGCAGGTGCACGCCGGCGCGACCTCCGACCCGACCACGGGCGCCCGCGCGACGCCGATCTACCAGACCACCTCGTACACGTTCCGCGACACCGACCACGCGGCGGCGCTGTTCGGGCTGGCCGAGCTGGGCAACATCTACACGCGGATCATGAACCCCACCCAGGACGTGCTGGAGCAGCGCGTCGCGGCGCTCGAAGGCGGCATCGGCGCGGTGGCGTTCGCGTCGGGGCAGGCCGCGCAGACGCTCGCGATCCTCAACATCGCCGAGGCCGGCGACCACTTCGTCTCCAGCGCCTCGCTGTACGGCGGCACGTACAACCTCTTCCACTACACGCTGCCCAAGCTGGGCATCGAGGTGACGTTCGTCGACGACCCCGACAACCTCGACGACTGGCGCGCCGCGGTCCGGCCCAACACGAAGCTGTTCTACGCCGAGACGCTGGGCAACCCGCGCGCCAACGTCCTCGACGTGCGGGCGGTCGCCGACATCGCGCACGAGGTCGGGGTGCCGCTCGTCGTGGACAACACGATCCCGACGCCGTACCTGCTGCGCCCGATCGAGCACGGCGCCGACGTCGTGGTGCACTCGGCGACGAAGTTCCTCGGCGGCCACGGCACCGCGATCGGCGGCGTCGTGGTCGACTCCGGCAACTTCGCGTGGGGCGACCACGCCGAGCGCTTCCCCGGCCTGACCACGCCGGACCCCAGCTACCACGGCCTCAACTACTGGGACGCGCTCGGCCCGCTGTCCTACCTGATCAAGCTGCGCGTGCAGCTGCTGCGGGACATCGGCCCGGCGATCTCACCACAGAACAGCTTCTTGCTGATCCAGGGCATCGAGACGCTGTCGCTGCGGATCGAGCGGCACGTGCAGAACGCGCAGGCGCTGGCCGAGTGGTTGGAGGCGCGCGACGAGGTGGAGCAGGTGCACTACGCGGGCCTCCCGTCGAGCCGGTGGTACGAGGCGGGGCAGAAGTACCTGCCGCGCGGCGCCGGCGCCGTCGTGGCGTTCGAGATCACCGGCGGCGTCGAGGCCGGCAAGCGGTTCGTCGACGCGCTGGAGCTGCACAGCCACCTCGCCAACATCGGCGACGTGCGCAGCCTCGTGATCCACCCGGCGAGCACCACCCACAGCCAGCTCTCCGGCGAGGAGCAGCTGGCGACGGGCGTCACGCCGGGGCTGGTGCGGCTGTCGGTCGGCCTGGAAGGCATCGAGGACATCAAGGCCGACCTCGACGCCGGCTTCCGGGCTGCCAAGGGCGCGTGACCACGCTCCACGCACCCCTCCCTCCCGCCAGCGGTGCCTGGCGGGAGGGGGATCCGCCGGGCCGCAGGCGATGGGTGGCGCTGCCCGGCCCCCTCCCGCTCGAAGCCGGCGGGGAGCTGCCCGGCGTCCGCATCGCGTACGAGACGTGGGGCGAACTGAACGCCGACGCATCCAACGCGGTGCTCGTGCTGCACGCGCTCACCGGCGACAGCCACGTCACCGGCGCCGCCGAACCGGGCCACCCGACCGCGGGGTGGTGGGACGCGCTGATCGGGCCCGGCCGGGCGCTCGACCCCCGCGACTGGTTCATCGTCGCCCCGAACGTCGTCGGGGGCTGCCAGGGCAGCACCGGACCGTCGTCGGCCGCGCCGGACGGGCGGCCGTGGGGGAGCCGGTTCCCGCTGGTCACGGCCCGCGACACGGTTTCGGCGGAGGTCGTGCTCGCCGACGAGCTCGGCGTGGCGAGCTGGGCGTGCGTCGTCGGCGGCTCGATGGGCGGGATGCGCGCGCTGGAGTGGGCGGCGACGCAGCCGGAGCGCGTGCGCAGGCTGTTTCTGCTCGCGTCCCCCGCGGCGACCTCGGCCGACCAGATCGGCTGGGCCGCCCCGCAGATCGCCGCGATCCGCAGCGACCCCGGCTGGCGCGGCGGCGACTACCACGACGCCCCGCCCGGGCAGGGGCCGCACGCCGGCCTGGGCATCGCCCGGCGCATGGCGCACCTCAGCTACCGCAGCGCCTTCGAGCTGGCCGAGCGGTTCGGCCGGCAGCCGCAGACCGGCGAGGACCCCTGGACCGGCGGCCGCTACGCGGTCGAGTCCTACCTCGACCACCACGCCGCGAAACTCGTCCGCCGCTTCGACGCCGGCTCCTACGTCCGGCTCACCGAGATGATGAACGCGCACGACGTCGGTCGCGGCCGCGGTGGCGTCGCAGCAGGGTTGGCGCTGGTACAGGCCGAGACGATGGTCGCGGGGATCAGCTCCGACCGCCTCTACCCGCTCGAGCAGCAGGCCGAGCTGGCCGCGCACATCCCGCTCGCGGGTGAGCTGCGGGTGATCGATTCCCCGTACGGGCACGACGGGTTCCTCATCGAGGCCCCGACCGTCGGTGGGCTGCTGGGGGCGCTCCTACACCGCTGAGGTGCGCAAAACGTCCCGAGGTTCTGCGTACTTGCACGGTTGTGGAGCGTGCAACTACGCAAAATGATGGGAATGTGTTCGGGCAGTGCTCGCCGCTGATCGGGTCAACTATCTGGCCCGACCGTGTGCGAGCCTGGGATCGTGACCCATCCGGTACGGGGAGCGATGTATCCGGTCGGGAGGTAACCCGCTCTCCATCTGGTGCGATTGAACTGTGGGTGGGACGCAGCAGCGCGTCCACCCGAGAAGGTGGTGTGATGAACGCGTTCCTCGAGGTGTGGCGACCAGCCGGGGCGGATCTGTTCCAACTCGACTCGGAGCGCATCACCGTGGGCCGAGCGGCCGGCAACGACATCGTGCTGGCCGACGACGGGCAGGTCTCCAGGGTGCACGCCGTGCTGGAGAAGCTCGCCGGCACCTGGAGCGTGCGCGACGTCAGCTCCCGCAACGGGACCTTCGTGAACGGCACCCGGGTGTCGGGTGAGGCCCGCCTCGGCGCGGGCGACGAGCTGCGGATCGGGCGCACCCGCATCGTCCTGCGCGCGGAGCGGGTCGCCGACGACCCCGGCATGACGGAGGCGCAGTCGCCACCCCCGCAGCTCACCCCGCGCGAGAGGGACGTCCTGATCGCGCTGTTCAAACCGATGACGGGTGCAGAGATGTTCACCGAACCGGCCTCGACACGTCAGATCGCCCAGGCGCTGTGGGTCTCCGAGGCTGCGGTCAAGCAGCACCTCTTGCGGCTCTACGACAAGTTCGGGGTCGGCGGGGAGGGCGAGCGCAGGCGCACCCGCCTCGCGAACGAGGCGCTGCGTCGCGGCGCGATCACGCTGGCCGAGGTCCGCGCCGCAGAGCAGAAGGGCTGACCGCCGTGCGCCCCCGGCGAGGCACCACCGCGCAGCTCGGCCACCGTGATCGCGCAGTGCGCGGGAGCGCGGCGTGAACACCGAGCAGGGCCCCGCTCCCACGGCGGGCGGGCGTCCGGCGGTTGTGGTCGACCTGGCCAGGGCCGGGTTCGTCGACGCGGTCGAGGTCGGCAGGGGCGGGTTCGGCGTCGTCTTCCGGTGCCACCAGGAGGCGCTCAACCGGACGGTTGCGGTGAAGCTGCTGCACACCGACCTCGACACGGTGAGCCGGGAACGCTTCTTCCGCGAGGGCAGGGCGATGGGTGGGCTCTCCGGCCACCCCAACGTCGTCGACGTCCTGCAGGTCGGGGTCACCGACAGCGGCCGGCCCTACATCGTGATGCCGTTCCAGTCGCTCGACTCGCTGGCGGCGCGGGTGCGCCGCGACGGCCCGATCGGGTGGACGGAGGCCGTCCGCCTCGGGGTGCGGCTCGCCGGGGCGCTGGAGAGCGCCCACCGGGTCGGCACCCTGCACCGCGACGTGAAGCCGGCCAACATCCTGCTCTCCGACTACGGCGAGGCGCAGCTCACCGACTTCGGCATCGCTCGCATCGAGGGCGGCTTCGAGACCGCGACCGGCGCCTTCACCGGCTCGCTCTCCTACACGGCCCCCGAGGTGCTCAACGGGCACCCGCCGACGCCCGCCTCGGACATCTACGGCCTCGGCGCCGCGCTGTTCTCGATCATCGCGGGGCGAGCGGCCTTCGAGCGCCGCGAGGGCGAGGAGATCATCGCCCAGTTCCTGCGCATCACCGGGCAGCCCATCCCCGACCTGCGCGGCCACGGCGTGCCCGACGAGCTGTGCGCCGTGCTCGAACAGGCCATGGCGAAGAACCCGGCCGAGCGACCGGCGTCCGCCGAGGCGCTCGGGCACGAGCTGCAGGAGGTCCAGCGTGCGGCCGGCCTCCCGGTCGCCGAGATGGCGCTGCCGGTGAAGGCCCGCCCCACCACCACCGACGACGACCTGACGGAGGCCGCCGGGCCCGACGATCGCTCGCCGCGCCGCGTCTCCGGGCCGCTCCCGCTGGTCGACCGGCCGTGGACACCGGTGGCGCCGTTGCCGCGGCCGGACCGGTCGTCCACCTCGAACCCGTCGGTCGAGACCGGCAACTTCGGGCGCCCCGGCAACACGGGCGGTTCCGGCAACACCGGCAATACCGGGGGATCCGGTGCGGAAGTCGCCACCACCGCGTTGCCGCGCCAACCGAGCCCGAGCCCGCGCCCGGCAGCTCCGACGACCCAGGCCCCGACCCAGGCCCCGACGGAGGCGCTGCCACCGGTTGCGCCACCGCCGACGACCGGCAACGGGTCGGCTCCGCAGCCGTCGCCCGACCGGCGCCGCAGGCTCCCGGTGATGGCCGCGATCATCACCGCCGTCGCGCTGCTGGCCTCGCTGACCGTCGCCGGCGTGTTCGTGCTGCGGGGCCGCTCGACGGTGGACACGCCGCCGCTCGTGGACCCCGGTCCGCCCGCGGTCACCGAGATGGTGCCGCCCAGCGCGTGGCGGCCGCTGCGCGATTCACCGACCCCGCGCCAACAGGTTGCGACCACCGTCGCCGACGGCACCTTGTGGGTGCTCGGCGGGCTCACCGACGACGGCGCGAGCACCGTCGTCGAGGGCTTCGACCCGGCGATCAACACCTGGAAGACGAGCCCCATCCCGCTGCCGGTCGCCCTGCACCACGCCATGGCGGCGACCTACCGCGGCGAGATCCTCGTGCTCGGCGGCTGGCAGCCCGTCGGCGCCGACCTCATCGGGATCAGCTCGAACAAGGTGTACTCGCAGACCGGCGGCAGCTGGCTCGAACGTCCCGCGATGCTCAGCCCGCGGGTCGCCGGCGGCGCCGTCGTGATCGGCGACCGGATCATCGTCACCGGTGGGCAGGCCAACGGGCAGCTCGTGCCGACCACCGAGATCTACGACGGCGAGAAGTGGACGAGGGGCCCGGACATCCCGACCCCGCGCGAGCACCTCGCGCTGGTCACCGACGGCACCTACGCGTACGCCATCGGCGGGCGCAACCTCAACGCCAACAGCAACAGCGACGCCGTCGAGCGCTACGACCCGGTGGCGAACAAGTGGGAGAAGCTCGCGTCGCTCCCGACCCCGCGCGGCGGGATCGGCGCGGCCGTCGCCGACGGGCGGATCGTCGTCGTCGGGGGCGAGACGCCCACCACCGTGATGAACGACGTCGACGCGTTCGACATCGCGTCGGGCACGTGGTCGCCGATGCCGAAGCTGCCCACCCCGCGGCACGGCGCCGCGGTGGGCGCGGTCGGCAAGACGATCTACGCGCTCGACGGTGCCGTGAAGCCGAGCCACAAGGCGTCGGTGCCGACCGTGGAGGCGTTCGACGTCCCGCCGCGGCGGCTGCAGCCCGCGCCCGCGTGGCGTGCGGTGAAGGACGCCCCGGTGGCGCGCCAGTTCACCGGCTCCGCGGTGGTCGACGGCACGATGTGGGTGGTCGGCGGGCTCAAGGCCGGCGACGCGACCGCGGAGGTCTACGCGTACGTCCCGGGCATCGGCAACTGGCAGCAGGGCCCCGACCTGCCGATCCCGCTGCACCACACGGCCGCCGTCAACTACAAGGGCGAGCTGTGGGTGCTCGGCGGGTGGACGCCGAAGAACGGCAACTCCTCCGGCGAGGTCACCCCGAAGGTCTTCGCGCTGCGCGACGGGAAATGGGTGGAGCAGCCCCCGCTGCTCCGGCCGCGCGTGGCCGGTGCGGCGGCCGTGGTCGGCGACAAGATCGTCGTGGTCGGCGGGCAGGACGGCAACCAGGGGCTCATCCCCGTCACCGAGGTGTTCGACGGCAAGACCTGGGTCGATGCCGCCCCGGTCCCGACCCCGCGCGAGCACCTCGCCGCGGCCACGGACGACAAGTACGTCTACGCCGTCGGCGGCCGCGACCTCTCGTCGAGCAAGAACACGGGCGCGTTCGAGCGGTTCGACCCCACGACGGGGGCCTGGGAGAAGCTGCCCGCCATGCCGATGGCCCGCGGCGGCGCCGGCGCGGCCTTCTTCGACGGGCGGATCATCGTCGCCGGCGGCGAGGAACCCACCCGCGTGCTCGACACCGTCGAGTCCTTCGACCTCGACACCGGCGCGTGGCGCACCCTCGCGCCGCTCAAGGTCGCCCGGCACGGCATGGCCGTCGCGACGGTCGGCAACTCCGTCCTGGCCGTCAACGGCGCCCAACGCCCGACGCACCAGCAGTCGGCCTCGGTCGTGGAGGCGCTCGACTTCGGGTGACCGCTCACCCCCGACCCCGGCCGGCCGGCCGGGTGGCGGGGTGCCGGGAAAGCCACTTTACCGGCCTGTGGCGCCGGGAAAGTGGCTTTCCAGGCAACGCGTGCGGAACGCACGCAACCCAGCCCCGATGATCGCCCGCCCCCGCGCTGGGGGAGTATCGGGCGCGTGACAGCGCGCCCGTTCGTGCTGCTCTCGGTCGCGATGTCGATCGACGGCTGCATCGACGACACCTCGCCCGACCGGCTCGTCCTCTCCGATGCCGCCGATCTGGACCGGGTCGACGAGGTCAGGGCCGGGGTCGACGCGATCCTCGTCGGTGCGACGACGTTGCGTCGCGACAACCCGCGGCTGCTGGTCCGGTCCGAGGAGCGCCGCGCCGCGCGGGTCGCCCAGGGTCGGCCGGTCGATCTGGTCAAGGTGGTGCTGAGCGGCAGCGGCGACCTCGATCCCGAGGCCCAGTTCTTCACCACCGGCACCGCCGAGAAGATCGTCTACGTCGCCGAGGGCGTGCGGGACACGACGGCGGAGCGCCTCGGCCCCGCCGCGACCGTCGTCGCCGCCGGTGATCCGCTGGACGTCCGCGAGGTGCTCGCCGACCTGCACCGCCGCGGGATCGGGCGGGTCATGGTCGAGGGCGGCACGAGCATGCACACGCTGTTCCTCGCCGCCCGCGCGGTCGACGAGATCCAGCTCGTCGTCGCACCGTTCTTCGTCGGCGACGCCGAGGCGCCCCGGTTCGTCGGGCCGGGTGACCTGCCCCGCCACGGCCTCACGCTCGCCGAGGCCCGGCCGATGGGCGACCACGTGCTGCTGCGCTACACCCTGGACGGCTCGGCATGACGACCGACGAGGCCCTGCTCGCCCGGGCCGTCGCGCTCGCCGAGCGCTGCCCGCCCTCGGAGACGGCCTTCTCGGTCGGGGCGCTCGTCGTGGGTCCGGACGGCGCGGTGCTCGCCGACGGCTGGTCGCGCCGCCGCGGCGGCAGCGAGCACGCGGAGGAGTCGGCGCTCGCCGATCTCGGCGACGGCTGGCAGGCGCCTGCGGGCACGACGGTCTACAGCTCGCTCGAACCGTGCAGCCGCCGCGCCTCCCGCCCGCTGACCTGCACGCAGCTGATCCTCGCCGCCGGCGTCACCAGGGTCGTCTTCGCGTGGCGCGAGCCGCCGACGTTCGTGGAAGGCGCCGGTGCGGAGCTGCTGCACGCCGCCGGGGTGGAGGTCGTCGAGCTGCCGGCCTTCGCCGACGCGGCACGGAAACCGAACCGGCATTTGCTCGACCGGTAACCGGGAGCAACCGGTGTCGGAGGGCGCCGATACCCTCTTGGCGTGTTGACCCGGATGTCGTCGCTGTTCCTGCGGACCCTTCGTGAGGACCCGGCCGACGCGGAGGTACCGAGCCACAAGCTGCTCGCCCGCGCCGGCTACGTCCGCCGTGTCGCCCCGGGCATCTATTCGTGGCTGCCGCTGGGCCTGCGGGTGCTGCGCGCGGTCGAGCAGGTCGTGCGCGAGGAGATGGACGCCATCGGCGCCCAGGAGATCCACTTCCCGGCACTGTTGCCGCGCGAACCGTACGAGGCGACGGGCCGCTGGACCGAGTACGGCCCCAACATCTTCCGGCTCAAGGACCGCAAGAACGCCGACTACCTGCTGGGGCCGACCCACGAGGAGCTCTTCGCGCTCACCGTGAAGGGCGAGTACAGCTCCTACAAGGACTACCCGGTCACGCTGTACCAGATCCAGACGAAGTACCGCGACGAAGCGCGACCCCGCGCCGG
Organism: Pseudonocardia sp. TRM90224; assembly: GCF_021245725.1. Lineage (GTDB taxonomy): Bacteria > Actinomycetota > Actinomycetes > Mycobacteriales > Pseudonocardiaceae > Pseudonocardia. The sequence goes on from NZ_JAJGSX010000006.1 coordinate 190,720, forward strand.
GATCCTGCGCGGCCGCGAGTTCGTCATGAAGGACTCGTACTCGTTCGACCTCACCGACGAGGGGCTGTCGGAGTCCTACGCCAAGCACCGCGCGGCCTACCAGAGGATCTTCGACCGGCTCGGTCTCGAGTACGTGATCGTCTCTGCGACGTCGGGCGCGATGGGCGGCTCCGCCTCCGAGGAGTTCCTCGCCATCGCCCCCACCGGCGAGGACACCTTCGTGCAGAGCCCCGGCGGCTACGCGGCGAACGTCGAGGCCGTCACCACCACGGCCCCGCCGGCGCGCGACGTCGATGGCCTCCCGGCCGCGCAGGCGCACCACACCCCGAACACCCCCACGATCGAGACGCTGGTCGATTTCCTGAACGGCGCCGGCCTCGGCCGCACCTTCACCGCGGCCGAGACGCTCAAGAACGTGCTGGTCAAGACGAAGACGCCCGGCGCGACGGAGTGGACGTTGCTCGGCGTCGGCGTCCCCGGCGACCGCGAGGTCGACATGAAGCGGTTGGAGGCGGCGCTGAGCCCCGCCGAGGTCGCGCTGCTCGACGAGGCCGATTTCGCCCGCCACCCGTTCCTGGTGAAGGGCTACATCGGCCCGGGCGCGCTCGCCGCCAACGGCGTGCGTTACGTCGTCGACCCGCGGATCGTGCCGGGCACGGCGTGGGTCACCGGCGCCGACAAGGCCGACCACCACGTCGTCGACCTCGTGTGCGGGCGCGACTTCACACCCGACGCCACGATCGAGGCCGCCGAGGTCAGGGAGGGCGACCCGGCCCCCGACGGCAGCGGCCCGCTCTCGGCCGCGCGCGGCATCGAGATCGGCCACGTGTTCCAGCTCGGCCGCAAGTACGCCGACGCGATGCAGCTCGACGCGCTCGGTCCCGACAGCAAGCCGATCCGGATCACCATGGGCTCGTACGGCGTCGGGGTCTCGCGGCTCGTCGCCGTCATCGCCGAGCAGAGCCACGACGAGCACGGCCTGGTGTGGCCGAAGGAGGTCACGCCGTTCGACGTGCACCTCGTGATCGCCGGCAAGAGCGAGGAGATCGTCGCCGGCGCCGAGCAACTGGCCGCCGAGCTCGACGCCGCGGGCCTGCAAGTTCTCCTCGACGACCGCAAAGCGTCGCCGGGGGTCAAGTTCGCCGATGCCGAGCTGATCGGGGTTCCCACGATCGTGGTGGCCGGGCGCGGGCTCGCGAGCGGCACGATCGAGGTCAAGGACCGGCGCAGCGGCGAACGTACGGAGGTACCGCTGGCCGACGCCGTCGCGCAGCTCAGCGGCAGGGGATAGCAGGGCGAAGGGTAACCGGACGAGGGCGTGATCGACTGTCGTCCGCCATGACAGCGGGCCGACAGAGGGTCGGCCGCGGGGGGAGCACGAGGAATGCGTGAGGACACGATCCAGCTGCCGGGGGCGGCTGTTGCCCCCGATCCGCCGCGGAACCAGGCGCCGCAACGCGGCGACCTGACGCAGGAGCTGCTGGAGACCGACTGGTGGAGCGACGACGCCGTCGCGCGTGCCGGCATCCCGGTCGTCGACGTGCCGTTCGTCTCGGTCGGTGGGGGGATCGGGTCGTTCGTCACGGTCGACTACCTGCGGATCTGCGGGGTGCCGACGTCGGCGATCAAGGTGCTGACCCAGCTGGAACACCCGTGGGAGAGCTACGAGTACCTGACGCGCGTCTCGCAGATCCCGCGCAAGGAGCGGCTGCGTTCCGATTCGGCGTCGTGCCCGGACAACATCTGGGGCTTCCCCAGCTATGCCGTCCGCGAGGCGATGGCCACGAAGTCGATCAAGCCGTTGTGGCACGTGCTGATGGAACCCATCTTCACCGACTACTGGACGCCGAAGGCAGGGCAGGCGTTCGAGTCGATGGAGAAGGAGTACCACCGCATCGCCTACCCGGAGACGGTCGTCAAGGGACAGGTCCGGATGGTGCGCAGGCGCATCGGCGGCGGCTACTTCACGATCCTGACCCCGCCGGAGGGTGCTGCGCCGACGCGCCGGATCGCCTACCGCAGCCGCTACGTGCACCTCGCCGTCGGGTACCCCGGGCTGAAGTTCCTGCCCGACCTGCAGGAGTACCGCGAGACGCACCGCGACTACGGCAGCGTGGTCAACGCCTACGAGCCGCACGAGCAGATCTACCAGCGGCTGCACGCGGCGCCGGGCACGGTGCTGGTGCGCGGCGGCGGGATCGTGGCATCGCGGGTGCTGCAGCGGTTGATCGACGACCGCGACGCCCGCGGGTTGCAGACCCAGATCCTGCACTCGTTCCGCACGTTCGTCACCGGTTCGCACGGCCCGAACATCTGGATGCGGCGCCGCGGCGGTGACGGTTGGGCGTACCAGGGCTTCAACTACCCGAAGTCGGTGTGGGGCGGCCAGCTCAAGGCCCGGGTGCGCAAGCTGGAGGGCCAGGCGAGGGCTGATCTGTACGGGCAGTTCGGCGGCACCAACACCCCGTGGCGGCGCAACTGGCAGCGGCAAATGCGCCGGGGTCGCCGCGAGCAGTGGTACCACCCGTTCCAGGGTGAGATCAGCTCACTGGCGCCCGGCCCGAAGGGCATGGTCAACGTCACGCTGACCACCCCGCAGGGCCCGCGGCAGTTCCAGGTGATCGCCGTCATCGACTGCACCGGTCTCGAGGCCGACATCCGCGAGCACCGCGTCTTCGCCGACCTGCTCGACCACGGCGGCGCCGGCCGCAACGTGCTCGGCCGCCTCGACGTCGAGCGCAGCTTCGAGATGCGCGGCACCCGCAGCGAACCAGGCCGGATGTACGCCTCCGGCAGCGCCACCAACGGCGGCTACTTCCCCGGTGTCGACACCTTCCTCGGCCTGCAGATCGCGGCGCAGGAGATCGCCGACGACCTCACCAAGCTGGGCTTCTGCGCCCCACTGGGTCCGCTCCGCTCCACCTCGCAGTGGTGGAAGTGGGCGCGGGGTAAGAGGATCTGACCGTGCTCCCCACGCTCAACGGGCGGATCCAGACCCGCATCTTCCTGCTGGTGGTCGTCGGCGGGATCTGGACGCTGCTCATCACCCCGGTGCTCCCGGTCGACCTGCCGCTGGCAGACCGCTACCGCGTCACGTTCATCGTGCTGCTCACGGTCCTCGTGTTCGGCATCGTCTGGGAGTTCATCTACCATTTCATCCAGCAGTTCCGGTGGGAGAAGGACTGGCCGACGCTTTTCGGGCTGGTCACGGCCGTCAACGAGGGCGCGCTGGTGTGGGTGCTGCTGGAGCTCGGCGTGGTGCCGGGGATCAGCAGCCCGGTCCCGCTGGGCGCGTACTTGTTGCAGTTCCTGACGACGTGGATAGTCGTGTGGCTGGTGGCGAACGGACCAATGAGGGTGCCGTTCATACACTGGAGGTTCCGCGGGGGGAGGCTGATCTAGGTGGGGTTCGACGTGCAGCGTGCTGTGGTCGTCGCCGGTGACGGCGTCGTCGCGCGGTTCCCTGGGGTGCTCTGCGTTGCGAGATGTCCCGATCCGGGACCGCTGCGGCACCTCCTGGAGCTGTGCGAGGAGACCTCGGGCGACAGCCCGGGCCGCACCCTCGCCAAGCGGCTGGCGTCGTGGCTCGCCGGCCCGGACGCCCCCGACGAGGAGCTCGTCTTCGGCACGGTCGCGGCCGCCGGTGAGCAGCTGGCCGTGTTCCTCGCCGGCCCCGTCTCGGTCGAGGTCGCCGGCAGTGGGCTCGCGCTCTCCGGCACCGACGCCGCATCGTGGACCGACCGGCTGCTGCCCCTCCCCGATTCGCCCGTCGTGCTCGCGCTCGCCGGTGTCGCGCCGCGGCCCGAGGTCGCGATCGACGTGCTCGACCTGCGCGGGGGCGCGGTGCCCGGCGCCGGCGTCGTCCTGCTGAACGGCCCGGCCGGCGGCGAGCAGGCCCACCCGCTCGCCGAGCGCGGCTCGCGGACGGTCGTGAAGCGGCCACCGCCCGAGAAGCGCAAGACCGGCGAGCAGCGGGTGGAGGCGCCGCGGCGCAGGCCGGAGATGGTGGCTCCCGCCCCGCCGGTCGAGTCGTGGCAGAACGAGCCGCTGGAGCCGTCCGTACCCGAGGGATTCTCGGCCGACGAGTGGTTCTCCAAGGAATCCGGCGGACCCTCGGCGCCCGACGGCAGCGACACCCGGACCCCGCCGGAGGCACTGCCGCGGATCGACCCGCTCACCGATCCCGGCCACGGCCACGGCAACGGGGTGAACGGCCTCAACGGTGTGCACGGCCTCAACGGGGTCAACGGCACGCACGGCGGCAGCAACGGCAGCGGTGCCAGCAACGCGAGCAACGGCGTCGGGCACACGCTGGGCGCCGAGGCACCGCCGCTCGCGAACTCCGGGCGCCACGCCGTGCTCGCCGAGTCCCTCCCTAAGATCAACGGCAGCGCGGTGCCCGAGCAGCAGTCCGCGGAACCGGTCGAGCAGACCCCGCCGGAGTGGGCGCCCGCGGAGCAGATCCCGGAGCAGATCCCGGAGCCGGTCGGGGCGCCGGGGCTGGACGCCGAGACCGAGCTCGCCGAGATCCCCGAGGCCTCGTCGGTGGCCAGCCCGCCGCGCGCGCCCCGGCGGGCCGAGGCGATCCTCGGTGTCGCGCCGGCAGAGCCAGTGCGCGCTCCGCTGGAGGACGGCAACCCGGTCGGCGCCCGCGGCGCCGTTGCCGCACCCGAGAGCCCCAACGGCCTCGATCCCAACGGCCTCGACAGCGGTGCCGTCCGCGACGACCAGCAGGCCCGTGGGCACCTCTGCGCACGCGGCCACCTCAACGACCCCCGCTCGCACTTCTGCGTGCTCTGCGGGATCCGCATGAACGAGCGCACCGGCGTGCTCGTCGTCGGCCAGCGTCCGCCGCTGGGTCTGCTCGTGTTCGACGACGGCGCCACCTACACCGTCGACGCCGAGTACCTCGTCGGCCGGATGCCGGAGGCCGACACCAGGGTCCGCTCGGGAGCGTTGCGCTCGATCGTCGTCGAGGACCGCTCGGGGGCCGTCTCCCGGGTGCACGCCGAGATCCGCATCAACGGGTGGGACGTGCTGATCACCGACTCCGGTTCGCGCAACGGCACGTTCATCGCCGGGCCGTCCGAGCCCGGCTGGACCCCGCTGCCGCCCGGCCGGCCCCGGCGCATGGTGCCGGGCACCCGCGTCCGGATGGGCGGGCGGACGTTCGTCTTCGAGTCACCGTCCGGGGTGCGTTGAGCGGTCCCGCACCGGCTGACCCCGCGGCGCTCGGGCGGCGACAGCTCGCGCTCCAAACGGCGGCCGGGGGGGTGCTGGACGAGCTGCGGTTGCTTCCGCGGCTCGGTGAGCTCGGCCCGGTGGAGCTGATCGGCAGCGCCGCCACCGGGTTGATGGTGTGGCGCGACATCGACGTCTCGGTGCGTGTGCCCGCCGCGCGTCAGCAGGCGATCGGGACCGTGCTCGGCGGGCTCGTCGCCGAGCGGCCGTGCTCTCGGTCGACTACCGCGACGAGACCGGGTCGCGCAGCCCGTCGGGCCGCGAGCGCGACCAGCGCCACTACGCGGTCGTGCGATACCAAGGCCCGACCGGTGCGCCGTGGAAGATCGACCTCTCGCTCTGGACGGCCGCCGGACCCGACGGCGAGTGGCACGACATCCCCGGCGTCCGCGCCCGCCTCACCGCGGAGACCCGCACCGCGATCCTGTGGATCAAGGAGACGCTGATGGCGGAGGGGCGGTACCCCGGTGACGTCGCCAGCGTCGAGATCTACGACGCCGTCCTCAACGGCGGTGTTCGTAACCCCGAGGCCTTCGCTCTAGCACGACGGTGATGACGTGCCTGCCTGGACATCACGGCTGGGCCCGAGAGGCTGCGGGCGTATGTTTGGCGGCGGGGGCGGTCGCCTCCGCGTGTTCCGCGAAGGCAAGTCGATCCGAGCAGGAGGTGGGCGTGGACAGCCCAGCGACGATCCCGCCGACCACCCGCAACGCGACCCCGACACCGGGGTCGGTGGCGGACTACGAGCTCGTCAGGATGCTGGGCGAGGGCAACCACGGCCGCTACTTCCTGGCCCGGCCGCCCGCGCGGTTGGGCCTCAACGAGGAGTACGTGGCGCTGAAGGTGTTCGGCGACCGCGTCGGCGAGCAGGCCTACGAGCGTGGTGTGCGGGAGCTGCGGGCGTTCGCGGCCGTCCGCTCGGAGTACCTCGTGCGCGTCTTCGACGCCGTGCTGGAGGACAGCTTCGTCTACGCGATGGAGTACTTCCCGCTCGGCTCGCTCGCGACACCCGGCCGGCAGCTCCCGCGCTCGTCGGTGCTGACGGCCCTCGAACACGCCGCGCGGGCCGCGCACGCGCTGCACGAGGCCGGGATGGCGCACGGCGACATCAAGCCGGCCAACATCCTGCTCGCCGAGACGTCCGGCGGCATCGGGGGTCGCCTCTCCGACCTGGGCCTCGCGCGCTTCCTGACCCCCGGCACGACCTTGACCGGCATGGGCCGGGCCAGCTCCGTCGAGTTCACCGACCCCGACCTGCTGGCCGGCGCCCGCCCGTCGCGCCGCACCGAGGTCTTCTCGCTCGGCGCGACGATCCACAAGGCGCTCGCCGGCACCGGCCTGTTCGGCGACCTCCCCGACAACCAGCCGCTGCTCGCGATCCGCAAGGTGCTCTCCGCACGACCCCAGGTGCACCCCGGGCTCGCGCAGGGCGAGGCGGCGCTCGTCCAGGACTGCCTGGCCGAGGGCGAGGCCCGCATCACCTCCGCCGCGCAGGTGGCCGACCGGCTGGCGCAGCTGAACAACAGCATCTAGGGGTCTCACGTCGACAACGACGTTTTGGCTGTTGTGAGCGCTAACAAACAGCCAGAACGTCGTTGTCGACGGTCACCCCGGGATCAGGGAGATGCGGACGGAGCGGACGGGGTTGTCGCCGTTCGTGTCGACGAGGCACACCGACTGCCAGGTCCCCAGCGCCATCGATCCGTCGACGACCGGCACCGTCACCGACGGCGCGACGAAGGCGGGCAGCACGTGGTCGCGCCCGTGCCCCGGGCTCCCGTGCCGGTGCTCCCAGCGGTCGTCGGCGGGCAGCAGGTCGCGCAGCGCGGCGAGGAGGTCCGTGTCGCTCCCCGCACCCGTCTCGATGACGGCGAGGCCGGCCGTCGCGTGCGGCACCCAGACGTTGAGCAGGCCGTCGCGCGCGCCCTTCGCGCGGAGGAACGCCGAGATCTCGGCGCCGAGGTCGACGACGGCCTCGCGGCCGCCGGTGCGGATCTCGATCAGCTCGCTGTGCATACGACATAGGGTCGCAAAGGTGCGCACAGCCTTCGGAACCGAGTTCGACGTCCCCGACGGATACCTGAACACCGCGAGCATCGGGATCCCCGCCGCGCCGGTCGCCGAAGCCGTCGAGCACGCCGTCGCGCGCTGGCGGACGGGAGCGGGCCGCCCACCCGAGTTCGACGAGCCGGTCGCCGTCGCCCGCGCCGCGTACGCGCAGCTCGTCGGGGTGCCGACCGAGCGGGTCGCGATCGGCGCCAGCGTGTCCGCGCTGATCGGGCTCGTCGCCGCGAGCATCCCCGACGGCTCCGACGTGCTCGTCGCCCGCGGCGACTTCACCAGCACCACTTGGCCCTTCGCCGCGCAGACCGGTCGTGGGGTGACGATCACCGAGGTGGGGCTCGACGAGCTGCCGCACCGGGCGGGTGAGGCCGACGTGGTCGCGGTGAGCGTCGTCCAGTCGGCCGACGGGCGGGTCGTCGACCTGGCCGCCCTGCGCGCCGCGCAGTCCGCCGGCACGCTGGTCGTGCTCGACGCGACGCAGGCGACCGGCTGGCTCGACGCCGACCTCGGCTGGGCCGACGTCGTCGTGGGCGGCGCCTACAAGTGGCTCTTCTCGCCGCGTGGCGCGGCCTGGATGGCAGTCCGACCAGAACTGGAACTCACGCCGCACCACGCGAACTGGTACGCGGGCGACGAGGTGTGGAAGTCCGTCTACGACCTCCCGCTGCGCCTCGCGGCCGACGCGCGGGCGCTCGACACGTCACCGGCCTGGTACTGCCACGTCGGGGCGGCAGTCGCGCTGCCGCTGCTCGCGAACCTCGACCGGGCTGCGGTGCACGCGCACTGCGTCGGGCTCGGCGACGCCCTGCTCACCGGTCTCGGTGCGGAACCCCGCGGCTCCGCGATCGTCTCGCTCACCCGCCCCGACGCGGCCGAGCGGCTCGCCGCCGCCGGCCTGGTCACGAGCATGCGGGCGGGCGCCACCCGCATGTCGTTCCACATCTACAACACCCAGAGCGACGTCGACCGCGCCCTCGACGCCCTCACCTGACCGAACTTCCCCACCGTTTTGCCAATCTGCACACCCTTGCGGGCGTGCAAGTTGGCAAAACGGTGGGGAAGTTGGGGGTCAGGCCGGGCGGCCGGGGAACGGGGGGACGGCCGGGGTGGTCCCCACCGCGGCACGCCACGCGGCACAGCGGCCGGTGCCCTTGGTGAGCGCGTCGAGCGCCGCCTTGCGCAGCCCGCGGTCGCGCGTGTGCTCCATGACCGACCGCCACGCGCCGAGCGCGTCGGTCTCCGCGACGACGGCGAGCGCGGCCGCGGTCTCGGCGTTGACCACCGGCTGCGGGGTCGCGTACGCGGGCTGCGCAGAGACCGGGCGCGCGCCGATCTGGGTGAGCGTCAGCTCGATGAGCTTGCGCAGCTCCCGGTGCTCGTCGAGGTCGGTGCGCGCCTGGCCGCGCATGTCCGCGCCCAGGAACGCGATCGCGAGGCCGTAGCACCAGATCGCCGCGTGCTCGGCGGCCAGCGCACCCTGCAGCGCTTCGGCCGCCTCCTCGTCGATCGACGACTGCTCCGGCGGGGGCGGCTTGCTCATGCGAGGACCTTGTCGTAGGCGGCGCAGCAGGCCGCCACCGACGCGACGACGCCCACCCGCTCCGGCGGGACGTCGAGCGCTACGTCCGACGCCGCCTTCGCGGAGGCGGCGACGGCGGCCCGCAGCTTCTCCAGGGTGGCGTCCCGGGGCCCGGGCGTCGGCGCCGCGGGCGGGGGAGCCGCCGACGTCGACGGCGCGATCCTGATGATCTCGGCCTCCAGCGCGGTGGCGTGCTCGGCGCGCGCGGCACGCAGCGGCTCCACCTTCGCGGCGAGGTCGGGATCGGCGGCGACGGCCGCGGCCGCGAGTGCGGCGTCGGCCCGGGCGGCGGCGGCGAGCGGGATCAACGGGTCGGGCGGCTTCGGCTTCGACGACGAGCCGATCGAGCACCCCGCGAGCAGTGGCACCCCGAGCAACCCGACGAGCACGCTACGGCGCGGGATCGCCCGTGGTCGACTGCTGATCACCAGGCTCTCCTCTCCGCGTCCAGGTCCGTTCGAGTGCGTTCAGGTGCGTTTGCCGGGCGCCCATCCTGCCAGGCGCCCCGCACGGCCCTTCGACGCGCGCGGCGACCGGGCACCCGCAGCGGCGCGATACCCTTGCGGACCGTCCCTCACCCGGCGGAGTTCCGTTCCCGCCGGGCGCACCATCGAACGAGCAGGAGCCTCAGATGCCCTCCCCCCGCCCTGTGCAGCACTCTCCCGGGCCGCTGCCCGGGCAGCTGCGCGGCGTGCTGGAACCCATCGTCGCCGGCGTCGGCTTCGAGCTCGACGAGCTCGACGTCCGCGTCGCCGGGCGACGCCACACCGTCAAGGTCGTGGTGGACTCCGACAACGGGGTCGGGCTGGACGACATCGCGCGCGTCTCGCGCGCCGCATCGGAGGCTCTCGACAAGCACGAGCACCTGATCGCCGGCTCCTACACGCTGGAGGTCACCTCGCCGGGCGCGGAGCGGCCGCTCACCGGCCAGCGCCACTGGCGGCGCGCCAACCTGCGCAAGGTCGCCGTCCGCACGAAGGACGGCAAGTCCTTCACCGCCAGGGTCGGCGCCGCCGGCGAGTCCGCCGTCACCCTGCTGGTCGACGGTGCGCTCAGGGAGCTCGCTTACGCCGACGTCGAGAAGGCCGCGGTGGAGGTCGAGTTCCGACCGCCGCCCGAAGCCGAGGTGCGCAAGCTCCGGGGCAGTTCCGACCAGACCCCGGAGGGGACGTCATGAACGTCGACATCGCCGCGCTGCGCGCCATCGAGCGCGACAAGGACATCCCGTTCGAGACGGTCATCGAGGCCATCGAGACCGCGCTGCTCACCGCCTACCGGCACACCGAGGGGCACGAGGCGCACGCGCGCATCGACATCGACCGCAAGACCGGCGTCGTGCGCGTGATGGCGCAGGAGCACGCCGCCGACGGCAGCGTCGAGAACGAGTGGGACGACACCCCGGAGGGCTTCGGCCGGATCGCGGCGACCACCGCCCGGCAGGTCATCGTGCAGCGGCTGCGCGACGCCGAGCACGAGCGCACCTACGGCGAGTTCGCCGCGAAGGAGGGCGAGATCGTCGCCGGGGTCGTGCAGCGCGACGCCCGCGCCAACGCCCGCGGCGTGGTGATCGTTCAGCTCTCCGGTCAGACCGAGGGCGTGCTGCCGCAGGCCGAGCAGGTGCCCGGTGAGCGCTACCAGCACGGCGAGCGCATCCGCTGCTACGTCGTCGGTGTGACGCGGGGAATGCGTGGGACCCAGATCACGTTGAGCCGCACGCACCCGAACCTCGTGCGGAAGCTGTTCGCGCTCGAGGTGCCGGAGATCGTCGACGGCTCGGTGGAGATCGTCGCCGTCGCCCGCGAGGCCGGGCACCGATCCAAGATCGCGGTCCGGTCGACCGTGCCCGGGGTCAACCCCAAGGGCGCCTGCATCGGACCGGTCGGGGCCCGCGTGCGCAACGTGATGAGCGAGCTGGCCGGCGAGAAGATCGACATCATCGACTGGTCCGAGGATCCGGCGACGTTCGTCGGCAACGCCCTCTCCCCTTCGAAAGTGGTATCGGTCACGGTCCTGGACGCCAAGACCCGCACCGCGCGGGTCGTCGTACCGGACTTCCAGCTGTCGCTCGCGATCGGCAAGGAAGGCCAGAACGCCCGGTTGGCGGCCCGGCTGACGGGTTGGCGCATCGACATCCGCAGTGATGCCGACCCCCGCGGCACCCGTGATCACATCGAGTCGGAGTCGGTCGGCTGAACGCATCCCGTGGGAGCGAGGGCGGAGCCGACCGGGATGCTGCGCTACACTCCAGTTCGGCCCTCGGCCTGGGGAAGACACCCACTCGTCGTATCCCGGTTCCGGATCTTCGATCCACCACGGAACCCGTTCGGACGTGTGTGGGTTGCCGCACCAGGGCGCTGGCCGGCGGTCTCCTGCGTGTTGTCGTGGTGGACGGGGTCCTGACCCCTGACCCACGCCGACGACTCCCCGGGCGAGGTGCTTGGTTGCACCCCGCGCTGGAGTGCCTCGACCGTGCCGAGCGGCGCTCGGCGATCCCGCGGGCGCTTCGCGTCACGGGGCCGCTGGACACCACTGCGGTCAGGGAGCAGCTGAACGTCGCGATCGGGGCGCGGGAGACACCCGCGTCCGACATAGCCGAAAGCAAGGTCGACCCGTCATGAGCCAGTCGTGAAGATCGCACCATGAACGTGCTTCGACACTAGGTTCGAGGTCGAGCGGGACAAGCCGCCGGCCTCCGAGAAACAGGGAGTGCAGTGGCAGGCAAGGCCCGCGTACACGAGCTTGCGAAAGAGCTCGGTATCAGCAGCAAGCAGGTCCTGAGCAAGTTGCAGGACCTTGGGGAGTACGTGAAGTCCCCGTCCTCCACGGTTGAGGCCCCGGTCGCCCGCAAGCTGCGGGAGTCCGTCGAGAAGAGCAGCGGCGGCGACGGTGACGGCGCCCGGCGTCGTCCCGGCGGTGGCGGCCGTCCGCGTCCGGGCGGCCCGTCGGCCGTCCCCGGTCCGCGGCCCGGTCCGCGGCCCGGCCCGGCCGATGTCGCACGCCCGGCCGCGGCCGGCCCGGCCGCTCCGGCCGCACCGCCGGCAGGCGACCGCGTCGAGACCGCGCGTCCGAGCGGGACCGGCGGTCCCGGTAGCGGCCCGCGTCCGGGGCCCCGCCCCGGCCCGCGCCAGCAGCCGGCAGCCGCCGCGGCCAGCGCGCCGGAGGCACCGGCAGCGGCAGCACCGGCCACCCCGCAGCGGGAGAACGTCCAGCGCGACGGGGCCCAGCGCTCCGGTGCGCCGACGCGTCCCGGTCCGGCTCAGCAGCGCCCGCAGGGTCGCCCGCAGCAGCCGTCCCAGCAGCCCGCGGCTGCCGACGCAGGAGCGGGCACCATCCCGCCCCGCCCGGCGGCGCCGCGTCCCGGCCCGCGGGCCCCGCGGGTCGGCAACAACCCGTTCGGCGTCGGCTCCGGCGCCCCGCCGCGGCCGGCGGCACCGCGTCCTGGCCCGCCGCCGTCCAACGCACCCGCGCAGGGTGGGCAGCAGCAGGGCGGACAGGGTGCCCCCTCGCAGGGTGGTCCACGTCCCGGTGCCCCGCGCCAGGGCGGTCCGCGGCCCGGCGGTCCCGGTCAGGGCGGTCCCCGCCCGCCGTCGCCCGGCAACATGCCGCCCAGGCCCAACCCCGGCATGATGCCGCCGCGGCCCGCAGGCGGTCGTGGTGGTCCCGGTGGACCTGGCGGCCCCGGTGGACGCTCCGGCGGTCCCGGTCGTCCCGGCGGTCCCGGTGGCGGTCGTCCCGGTGGTCCGGGTGGCGGTCGTCCCGGTGGCGGCGGTTTCCGTCCCGGTGGCGGTGCCCCCGGTGGCGGCGGCGCCCCCGCAGGTGGCGGTGGCTTCCGCGGTGGCCCCGGTGGCGGTGGCCGTCCCGGTGGTGGCGGCGGTCGTGGTCGCGGCGGTGCCGCGGGCGCGTTCGGTCGTCCCGGCGGACCGGCCCGCAAGGGTCGCAAGTCGAAGCGGCAGAAGCGCCAGGAGTTCGACTCGATGCAGGCTCCCTCGGTCGGCGGCGTCCGCCTGCCGAAGGGCCGCGGCGAGACGATCAAGCTCCCGCGCGGTGCGTCGCTCACCGACTTCGCCGACAAGATCAACGCCAACCCGGCTTCGCTGGTGCAGGTGCTGTTCCACCTCGGTGAGATGGTGACGTCCACGCAGTCGGTCTCCGACGACATCCTCGAGCTGCTCGGCACCGAGATGAACTACGTGGTGCAGGTCGTCAGCCCCGAGGAGGAGGACCGCGAGCTGCTCGACAGCTTCTCGATCTCCTACGGCGAGAACGCGGGCGACGACGACGACCTCGAGTTCCGGCCCCCGGTCGTCACGATCATGGGTCACGTCGACCACGGCAAGACGCGCCTGCTCGACACGATCCGCAAGGCCAACGTCCGCGAGGGCGAGGCCGGCGGCATCACCCAGCACATCGGCGCCTACCAGGTCATCACCGAGCTCGAGGGCATCGAACGCCCGATCACCTTCATCGACACCCCTGGTCACGAGGCGTTCACCGCCATGCGTGCCCGTGGTGCGAAGTCCACCGACATCGCCGTGATCGTGGTCGCGGCCGACGACGGTGTGATGCCGCAGACGACAGAGGCGATCAACCACGCACAGGCGGCCGACGTGCCGATCGTGGTGGCGGTCAACAAGATCGACGTGGAGGGCGCCAACCCCTCGAAGATCCGCCAGCAGCTCACCGAGTACAACCTGGTCGCCGAGGAGTACGGCGGCGACACGATGTTCGTCGACATCTCCGCGAAGCAGGGGACGAACATCGACCAGCTGCTCGAGGCGATCCTGCTGACGGCCGACGCGTCGCTCGACCTGCGCGCCAACCCCAACATGGAGGCGCAGGGCGTCGCGATCGAGGCACACCTCGACCGCGGCCGCGGTCCCGTCGCCACCGTGCTGGTCCAGCGCGGCACGCTGCACGTGGGCGATTCGATCGTCGCCGGCGACGCCTCCGGGCGAGTCCGGCGGATGCTCGACGAGCACGGCGTCGACGTCACCGAGGCGTTCCCGTCGCGCCCGGTGCAGGTCATCGGCTTCACGTCGGTGCCCGGCGCCGGCGACACGTTCCTCGTCGTGGACGAGGACCGGGTGGCCCGCCAGATCGCCGACCGGCGTCGCGCCCGCGAGCGCAACGCCGAGCTGGCGGCCCGTCGCAAGCGCGTCAGCCTCGAGGACCTCGATGCAGCGCTGAAGGAGACCAACCAGCTCAACCTGATCATCAAGGGCGACAACTCGGGTACCGTCGAGGCACTCGAGGACGCGCTCATGAAGATCGAGGTGGGCGACGAGGTCGAGCTCAGGGTGATCCTGCGCGGTGTCGGTGGCATCACCGAAGGCGACGTGAACCTCGCAACGGCGTCCGACGCCGTCGTGCTCGGCTTCAACGTCCGCGCCGAGGGCAAGGCCACCGAGCTCGCCAACCGCGAGGGCGTGGAGATCCGGTACTACTCCGTGATCTACCAGGCCATCGAGGAGATCGAGGCCGCGCTCAAGGGCATGCTCAAGCCGGAGTTCGAGGAGGCCACACTCGGCCACGCGGAGGTCCGCCAGGTTTTCCGCTCCTCGCGCTTCGGGTCGATCGCCGGTTGCCTGGTGATGGACGGCGTGATCCGCCGCAACGCGAAGGCACGACTGCTGCGCGACAGCGTCGTCGTGGCCGAGAACCTCACGGTCAACTCGCTGCGACGGGTCAAGGACGACGTGGTCGAGGTCCGCGAGGGCTTCGAGTGCGGTCTCACGCTCGGGAACTACAACGACATCAAGGACGGCGATGTCGTGGAGACCTACGAGCTGCGTGAGAAGCCCCGCGCATAGTCGACTCCTTGCGTGGCAAGTCGGGTGCGTCCCGGCTTGCCACGCATGAGGATGTGACGATGTTCGTCGGATCATTGGAGCTGGACATCCTCCTCGGGGACGTCCACTCACTCAAAGAAAAGAGATCGGCGGTGCGGCCGGTCGTCGCCGAGCTGCGCCGCCGCTTCGAGGTGGCCGCAGCCGAAGCCGGGCACCTCGACCTGCACCGGAGGGCGTTGATCGGAGTGTCCTGCGTCGCTGCCGACGCCGGGCACGTCACCGCTGTGCTCGAACGGTGCGAGCGGCACGTCGCCGCCCGCCCCGAGCTCGAGCTGCTCTCGGCCCGGCACCGGATGCTGGGCCCGGACGACGACTGACCCGGTGGCCGCCGCGGCCCGCCAAGGGCGGGCCAGTGGCCGCCGGCACGACACGAGGAGCACGTCATGGTGGACCAGGCCCGCGCCCGTCGGCTCGCGAAGCGGATCTCGCAGATCGTGGCCGGCGCGTTGGAACACGAGGTCAAGGACCCCCGCTTGGCCATGGTGACGATCACCGACACGCGGGTCACCGGCGACCTGCGCGAAGCGACCGTCTACTACACCGTGCTCGGCGAGACGGTCGACTCGCAGCCCGACGCCGCCGGTGCCGCCGCCGCGCTGGCCAGCGCCACCGGCGTCCTGCGCACCCTCGTCGGCGCAGGCACCGGCATCCGGCACACCCCGTCGCTGGCGTTCGTGCCCGACGTCGTGCCCGACGAGGCCCGCCGCATGGAGGAGCTGCTCGCGAAGACCCGCGAGTCCGACGCCGAGGTGGCCCGGCTCGCCGCCGGCGCCGTCCCGGCCGGCGACCCCGACCCGTACCGGGCACCCCGCGACGCCGAGGCCGACGAGCGGGCCGACGACGAGTGAGCGCCGCTGCGGGGGTCGAGGCAGCGGGGGTCGAGAAGGCAGCAGTCCTGCTCAGTGAGGCCCGTGACGTCACGCTGCTCGCCCACGTCCAACCCGACGCCGACGCCCTCGGCAGCACGCTCGCGCTCGGCATCGCGCTGCGCCGCCGCGGCGCCACCGTCCGGGTCTCGTTCGGCGCGCCCGACCACATGCCGGAGTCGCTGCGGCCGCTCGACGTGCTCGGGCTCGTCGTACCCGCCGGCGAGGTGCCGATGGCGCCGGAGCTGCTCGTCGCGTGCGACGCCGCCGAGCCGGCGCGGCTCGGGGTGCTCGCCGACCGGTTGGGCGGCGCCTCGCGGTCGGTGATGATCGACCACCACCGGTCCAACCCCGGCTTCGGCGACGTCCAGGTGCTCGACCCGACCGCCGACGCCACCGTCGTGCTCGTGCACGAGGTGCTGGTGGCAATGGGCGTCGAGATCGACACCGACATCGCGCGATGCCTGTACGCGGGGCTGGTCACCGACACCCGCTCGTTCCGGTTCGCCGGGCCCGCGTCGCACCGGCTGGCCGCCGAGCTCGTCGAGACCGGCATGGACACCGAGGCGCTCGTCCGGCCGATCATGGACGAGCACCCGCACGCGTGGTTCGCGGCGCTCGCAGGCGCATTGCAACGCTGCACGCTGGAACCGGAGCTCGGGTTCGTCCACACGACCGTCCCGCTCGCCGACGTCACCCGGTTCCGCATCGAAGAGGTCGACAGCGTCATCGACGTGATCCGAGGTGCGACCGAGGCGGAGGTCGCCGCGGTGCTGAAGGAGATCGGGGAGCGGCGCTGGTCGGTGTCGTTGAGGTCGAAGAACGCCGTCGACGTCGCGGCGGTGGCCGGCGCGCTCGGCGGTGGCGGCCACCGCGCCGCGGCGGGGTTCACCTGGACGGGTACCTCGGACGACCTGCTGGCTGCGATCCGTGCCGAGCTGGCGAAGAACGCGGTGTGACCTGGACGCGATCGGGTGACGAACGCCGGGATACCGTTGTCCGATGACAAAGGAATCGGCGTGACCTCTGACCCCGAGGTGCGGTCCGCCCGCAAGGCGTTCCTCGCTGCAGCCCTTCGCCGGCCGGCGACCATGGGCGCGGTCGCCCCGAGCTCGCCGCGCCTGGCCCGCGTGCTCGCGTCGGTCGTGCCGCGCGACGGCGAACCGGTTGTGGTCGAGCTCGGCCCCGGCACCGGCGCCGTCAGCGTGGCCGTCGAGGAACGGCTCCCCGCCGGTGGACGACACCTCGCCGTCGAGCTCGACGCGACGATGGTCGCCTACCTCGAACACACCCGACCCGCGCTGGAGGTCGTGCACGGCGACGCGCGCGACCTGGGCAAGCTGCTGGCCGACCGCGGCGTCGACCACGTCGACGCGATCATCTGCGGCCTGCCCTGGGCGCTGTTCGACGAGGCCACCCAGACTGCCGTGCTCGGCGAGGTCAGCAGGGCGATCGGCACCACCGGCGCGTTCACCACTTTCGCGTACCTGCACGGGATGACGCTCGGCGCCGCCCGCCGCTTCCGCAGGACACTGCGTTCCACGTTCGACGAGGTGCTCGTCAGCGCCACCGTGTGGCGCAACCTCCCGCCGGCGTTCGTCTACGTGTGCCGCAGGCCGCTCGGAGGCGGCATGGAGGCGTGACCGACAAGGTTCCCGCGCGGGACGTGCTGCGGCTGGCCGCGCCCGCGCTCCCCGTGCTCGCCGCGGAACCGCTGTACCTGCTCGTCGACACCGCCGTGGTCGGCCGGCTCGGCGCAGTCGCGCTGGCCGGGCTCGCCGTGGCCGGCGTCGTGTTCGCGCAGATCACCGGGCAGATGACGTTCCTGTCTTACGGCACGACCGCGCGGGCGTCGCGGCTGCACGGGGCAGGCCGGCGCGGCGACGCCGTCGGCGAGGGCGTGCAGGCCACCTGGCTGGCGCTGGCCGTCGGGATGGTCGTGCTCGGGGTCGGGCAGCTGATCGCCGAACCCGTCGCGTGGGCGCTCGGCGACGGCGGCCAGATCGCCGAAGGCGCCGTCTCGTGGCTGCGGGTCGCGTTCTTCGGCGCGCCGCTGGTGCTCGTCACGCTTGCCGGGAACGGGTGGATGCGCGGGGTGCAGGACACCGCGCGGCCGCTGCGGTTCGTGCTGGCCGGAAACGGGGTCTCGGCGGTCCTCTGCCTGTTCCTGGTGCACGGCGTCGGCGACTGGGCGGGTTTGGGCCTCGTCGGCTCCGCGGTGGCGAACGTGTGCGGGCAGGCCGTCGGCGCGGGGCTCTTCCTGTGGGCGCTCGTGCAGGAACGCTCGCGGCACCAGGTGGCGCTCCGGCCGCGGCCGGCGGTGCTGCGCTCGCAGCTGGCGCTCGGCCGGGACCTGCTGGCCCGCAGCCTCGCGTTCCAGGCGTGCTTCCTGTCGGCGGCGGCCGTCGCGACCCGGTTCGGGGCGGCGTCGGCGGCAGCCCACCAGATCGTCCTGCAGCTGTGGGGCTTCATGACGCTCGTGCTCGACTCGATCGCCATCGCGGCGCAGTCGCTGGTCGGGGCAGCGCTGGGCAGCGGGGCCGTCGCCCGGGCGCGGTCGCTCGCCGGGCAGGTCACCCGGTACGGGCTCTACCTCGGCATCGCGTTCGGGCTGCTGTTCGCCGCGCTGTCGGGCGTGCTGCCGCCGGTGTTCACGCCCGACGCAGCCGTGCTCGCCGTCGTGCCCGTCGCATGGTGGTTCTTCGTGGCCATCCAACCCATCGCGGGGGTCGTCTTCGCGATCGACGGGGTGCTGCTCGGCGCGGGCGACGCCGTCTTCATGCGCAACTCGACCCTGGCCGCCGCCCTCCTCGGCTTCCTCCCGCCCATCTGGGCGTCGCTGGCCTTCGGCTGGGGGCTCGCCGGGATCTGGTCGGGCCTCGTCGCGTTCATGCTGATCCGCCTCATCGCCGTCGGCCTGCGCGCCCGCAGCGGCCACTGGGCCGTCACGGGCGCCCCCGCCGCCTGAAACGTGGGACTCGCCGACCGAAACGGGGGACTCGCCGACGGAAACGGGGGACTCGCCCCGCGCACGCGAGTCCCACGTTTCGGCGGGCGAGTCCCACGTCTCCGCGGGCGAGTCCCACGTTTGGGCGGGTGAGTTCTGCGTTTCGGTGGGTGGGACCTTGGGTCAGCGGACGTCCCAGTCGGGTTCGGGGGTCTCGATGACCTCGCCGTCGCCGCTGAAGAGGACGAAGCGGTCGAAGCCGCGGGTGAACCACCGGTCGTGGGTCACCGCGAGCACCGTCCCGGCGAATGCCGCGATCGCCTGCTCCAACGCCTCCGCGGAGGCGAGGTCGAGGTTGTCGGTCGGCTCGTCGAGCAGCAGGAGCGTCGCGCCCGACAGCTCCAGCAGCAGGATGAGCACCCGCGCCTGCTGCCCGCCGGAGAGCGTCTCGAACCGCTGGTCGGCCTGTTCGGCGAGCTCGTAGCGCGAGAGCGACTTCATCGCGTCGCCGCGGGTCATACCGGCGCGGTCGACGTCGCCGCCGACGAGGACGTCGAGGATGGTGCGCCCGGCGAGGTCGGGGCGGTCGTGGGTCTGGGAGAAATGCCCCGGACGCACCCGCGCGCCCAGCCGTGCCGTCCCGTCGTGCCGCACCTCGCTCAGCGCCTCACCGCTCGCCGGCACGGTGTCCGGCTCGGGGTCGGTGCCGCCGCGGGCGAGCAGCCGCAGGAAGTGCGACTTGCCCGTGCCGTTCGCGCCGAGCACGGCCACCCGGTCGCCGAACCACACCTCCAGGTCGAACGGGTAGGTCAACCCGTCGAGCTCCAAACCGGAGCACACCACCGCCCGCTTGCCGGTGCGCCCGCCGCCGAGCCGCATCCGGATCGACTGCTCGCGCGCCTTCTCCTGCGGCGGCCCGGCCTCGACGAACTTCGCCAGCCGGGTGCGCGCCGCCTGCAGCCGCGACGCCATGCCGTCGTTGTGCGCCGCCTTCACCTTGTAGTAGGTGACCAGCCGTTCGAGCTTCGCCTTCTCCTCGTCCCACCTGCGGCGCTGCTCGTCGAGCCGGTCGTGGCGGGCCACCCGTGCCTCGTGCCACGACGCGAAACCACCCGGGTGCGTCCACGCCGTGCCGGCCTCGACCGTGATCACCCGCTTCGCGGTGTTCGCGAGCAGCTCCCGGTCGTGGCTGACGTACAAGATGCTCTTGACCGACTCCCGGATCCGGCCCTCCAACCAGCGTTTGCCCGGAACGTCCAGGAAGTTGTCCGGCTCGTCCAGGAGCAGCACCTCGTCGGGGCCGCGCAGCAGCAGCTCGAGCGCGAACCGCTTCTGCTCCCCACCGGAGAGCGTCGAGGCAGGCCGGTCGCGCACCTTCTCCCAGGGCAACCCGAGCGTCGCGACGGCCGCGGTGTCGAACTCGACCTCGGCCGCGTAGCCGCCGGCCTCACCCCAGGCGGCGAGCGCGTCGGCGTAACGCAGCTGGGTGCGCTCGGTCGCGTCGAGCGCCCGCTCGGCCGCGCGCAGCCGCTCACCGGCGCCGCGGACGGCCGGTGCGGCGAGGGAGAGCGCGAGGTCGGCGAGCGTCGTCCCGTCGGCGATCGAACCGATGAACTGGCTCATCACACCGAGCCCGCCGCTGCGGACGAACGAGCCGCGGACGGGCTGGATCTCCCCGGCGACCATGCGCAGCAACGTCGTCTTCCCGGCGCCGTTCGGGCCGACGAGCGCAACCTTCGCGCCGTCGCCGACCCGGAAGGAGACGTCGGTGAACAGCTCGCGACCGTCCGGCAGGACGTGCCCGACACCCATCGCCTCGATGTGACCCACAGGACGGCATGGTCGCGGTTCCCGGGGTGCGCGTCGAGCCGATTGCGGGCAACCGGGAGAATCGCGCCGCGTGACAGCCGCCGTTCCCCCGTCCGGGCTCGTGATCGTCGACAAGCCGGCCGGCATGACGTCCCACGACGTCGTCGCCAGGCTGCGCCGGATACTGCGCACGCGCAAGATCGGGCACGCCGGCACGCTCGACCCCATGGCCACCGGCGTGCTGGTGTGCGGGGTCGGGCGGGGCACGAAGCTGCTCGGCCACCTCGCGCTCGACACGAAGGCCTACGACGCGACGATCCGGCTCGGCGCCGCGACGACCACCGACGACGCCGAGGGCGAGACCGTCTCGACCGCGGATGCGTTCGGCGTCACCGATGATGCGATCGCCGCCGGCATGGCCGCGCTGACCGGCGCGATCCAGCAGGTGCCCAGTTCGGTCAGCGCGATCAAGGTCGACGGCAAGCGGGCGTACGCGATGGTCAGGGCGGGGGAGGAGGTCGTGCTGCCGGCCCGCCCGGTGACGGTCTCGGAGTTCACCCTGTCGGTTCGCCGCGGGGTGGACCTCGACGTGCACGTCGCGTGCTCCTCGGGGACCTACGTGCGTGCGCTCGCCCGCGACCTCGGCGCCGGGCTCGGCGTAGGCGGGCACCTCACGGCACTGCGCCGGACCAGGGTCGGCCCCTTCGGCCTCGACCGCGTCCGCACCCTCGACGAGCTCGAGGCCCACCCCGTGCTGGCGATGCCGCTCGACGACGCCGTCGCGGTCGCCTTCCCCCGCCGCGACCTCGACGCGACGCTCGCGACCGACATGTCGCACGGGCGGCCGCTGCCCGCGGTCGGGCAGGCCGGCGTGTACGGGGTGTTCGCGCCGGACGGCCGCGCGTTGGCGCTGGTCAGTGAGCGGGGCGAGCTGGCTCGACCGGTCGTCGTGCTCGCCCCCGCCGGGTCCTGACGCCCACGCACATGTGCGGGAACCAAACCCGGGGTGCGTGACGTTCGAGGAGAGAAATCGACACGAACCCGACGGAGCGCCACCCACGGTCCTGTCGGATCGCCCGCTGGATTCAGGCCACGATCGAGCGTTCCGTAGGCTGCTGATCGTGCAACGCTGGCGTGGACTGGATGCCGTGCCGACCGGCTGGGGTCGCAGCGTCGTGACCATCGGCGTGTTCGACGGGGTGCACCGCGGCCACCAGCAACTGATCAGCCGCGCGGTCGAGCGCAGCCGCGAGCGCGGCGTGCCCTGCGTGCTGATCACGTTCGACCCGCACCCCGCCGAGGTGATCCGCCCCGGCAGCCACCCGGCCCGGCTGACCACCCTGCGCCGCCGCGCCGACCTGGTGGAGGAGCTGGGCGTCGAGGCGTTCTGCGTGCTCCCGTTCACCGTCGACCTGTCCCGCATGCAGCCCGCGGAGTTCGCCCACCAGGTGCTGGTCGAGCGGCTGCACGCCGCCGACGTCGTGGTCGGGCGCAACTTCACGTTCGGCCACAAGGCGGCCGGCGACGTCACGATGCTCACCCAACTCGGGCAGCGCTTCGGGTTCGGCGTCGAGGGCCTCGACCTGATCAGCGACGACGGCGTGACGTTCTCCTCCACCTACATCCGGTCGTGCATCGACGCGGGCGACGTCGACGCCGCCGCGGCGGCGCTCGGCCGGCCGCACCGCGTCGAGGGCGTCGTGGTGCACGGCGAGCGGCGCGGGCGGGAGCTCGGCTTCCCGACGGCCAACATCGCGACCGGCCCGTTCACGGCGCTTCCGGCCGACGGGATCTACGCCGGCCGCTTCGCGATCGGCCGCTCCCCGGGCCGGCTGCTGCCCGCCGCGATCTCCGTCGGTACCAACCCCACGTTCTCGGGCCGCGAGCGCACCGTCGAGGCGTACGTGCTCGACGTCGACGAGGACTTCTACGGCTTCGACGTCGCCGTCGACTTCGAGCACCGCCTCCGCGGCCAGGAGCGGTTCAGCGAGGTCGATGCGCTCATCGAGCAGATGAACCGCGACGTCGAACGGACCCGCGAGCTCCTGTCCTAGACCGCCGATGTTCGTCGAGATGAGCCGCAGTGCTGTTCGGACAGCGCTGAGGCTCATCTCGGCGCCTGCACCACGAGTTCTTCCATTCGCCCACGCCGCGCCGCCGCGCCTGCGAGCATCCTTCCCATGGCCGACGCGGCGGACTTCACCGCCAACCGGGAACGTCAGCGCGAGCTGTACGGCGCGCCGCTTGGCGAGCGGGTGCGCAGGATCACGACCGGGCTCGGGATCTCCCAGGCCCGGCTGGCCAGGGCGATCGGCCTCAGCCCGGCCATGCTCAGCCAGCTCGTCAGCGCCCGCCGCGTGAAGATCGGTGACCCGGCCGTGCTGGCCCGGCTGCACGCTCTGGACCGCCGCACGGCCGACATCCGGATCCCGCCCGAGCCGAAGGTCGTCGAGAAGATGCTGGCCGACGTGTCGGGCGCGCGCTGGAACTGGTCGGGCGCCCACGTCTCCGCGCAGCGCAGGGTCCAGGCTGTTGCAGCCGACGCGATGCGCGGTGTCGCCGAGCCGGCCCGGCTGGCCGCGGCCGCCGCCATGCTCGGGCCGGGGTTCCCCGAGCTCGCCGCCGTCCTGCGGCAAGCGGCGCACGGCCGCCGGTAGCGGAATGCGCCTGTTCACCGCACTCTGGCCGTCCGACGAAGCAGCGGCCGCGCTCGCCGAGGTCGTCGGCCCCGCGCCGGACGGCTGGCGGGCGACCGACCCCGCCGGATGGCACATCACCCTCGCCTTCCACGGCGAGGCCGATGCCGCAGAGCACGCCGCCGCGCTCGACTCCCGCGCGGCCGGCCTGCCCGCGCCGCGGCTGCGACTGGCCGGCGCGGGCGCGTTCCCGCGGCACCGCTGGGCCGCCGTCGAGGCCGACCCGACCGCGGCGTTCGTGGAGCTCGTGGCCGCGGCGGGCGGCGACAACGAAAGGATCGTCGCGCACCTGACGCTGCTGATCCGGCGCTCACCGACGGCCCGGCTCGACCTGGCGCCACCGTGGCAGGACCACGTCGGACCGTGGTGGACCCCGCCGGAGGTCACGCTCGTGGCGAGCGAACCGGCCGGCTACCGCGTGGTGCACCGGGTTCCCCTGGTGACCGCCCCGGCGTAGCACCCGCCGCCGGCGACGGCATCGTCCCTGGTAACGTGGTGTACCGGGTCCGGCTGCAGTCCGTGGCGGCCGCGACCGTCTCCCGGTCTCCCGTTCGGTGGAGCGCCGGCCCCACGGTACAGCGAACGAAAGAGGACGACGTGGCTCTCGACGCCGCACAGAAGAAGACGATCCTGGAGACCTACGGGGTCCACGAGGGCGACACCGGATCCCCCGAGGCCCAGGTCGCACTGCTCACGAAGCGCATCAGCGACCTCACCGAGCACCTCAAGCAGCACAAGCACGACCACCACTCCCGCCGCGGCCTCCTGCTGCTGGTCGGTCGTCGCCGCCGGTTGCTCAAGTACCTGGCCCAGGTCGACGTCGCGCGTTACCGGTCGTTGATCGAACGACTGGGCCTGCGCCGCTGACCCTCGCCTGCCGGGGTCCGTCGTGTGGCGGTCCCCGGCAGGCACACCACAACTGCACGACGCCACGCCACCGGCAGACGATCCGCCGGTCCTCGGTAGTGGCCCCCTGGCCGAGCGGCCAGAGGGCTTCGATCGAAGACCGGCCCAGGCCGAGGATCACCGCTGTGGCGTGGGGTCTCCCTGAAAGAGGAGATGTCCACTACATGACAGATCAACTCGAGAACGTGCACGAAACCAGTGCCGTCATCGACAACGGGAGCTTCGGCACCCGCACGATCCGGTTCGAGACCGGGCGCCTCGCGCGCCAGGCCGCCGGGTCCGTCGTCGCCTACCTCGACGACGAGACGATGCTGCTCTCCGCCACCACGGCGTCGAAGCAGCCCAAGGAGCACTTCGACTTCTTCCCCCTCACGGTGGACGTCGAGGAGCGCATGTACGCGATCGGCAAGATCCCCGGCTCGTTCTTCCGCCGCGAGGGTCGCCCCGGCACCGACGCGATCCTGACCTGCCGGCTCATCGACCGGCCGCTGCGCCCCTCGTTCGTCGACGGGCTCCGCAACGAGATCCAGATCGTCGTCACGGTCCTCTCGCTCGACCCGCGCGACCCCTACGACGCCCTTGCGATCAACGCGGCCTCCGCGTCGACGCAGCTCGCGGGCCTGCCGTTCTCCGGCCCGATCGGCGGCGTCCGCGTCGCGCTGATCGACGGCCAGTGGGTCGCGTTCCCGCAGTACGAGGACCTGCAGCGGGCAGTGTTCGACATGGTCGTCGCCGGCCGCGTCGTCGGTGAGGGCGAGAACGCCGACGTCGCGATCATGATGGTGGAGGCCGAGGCGACCACCGAGACGATCAACCTCGTCGCGGGCGGCGCACAGGCGCCCACCGAGGAGATCGTCGCCGCGGGCCTCGAGGCGGCGAAGCCGTTCATCCGAAGCCTGTGCGTCGCGCAGCAGAAGCTCGCCGACGTCGCAGCCAAGCCGACCGGCAACTTCCCGACCTACCCGGCCTACCAGTCCGACGTCCTCGACGCCGTGACCGGCCACGCGAGCGACGACCTCGCGCAGGCGCTGACGATCGCCGGCAAGTCCGAGCGCGAGTCGCGCCTCGACGAGGTCAAGGTCGGGGTGCTCGAGAAGCTCGGGCCGCAGTTCGAGGGCCGCGAGAAGGAGATCGGCGCGGCGTTCCGCTCGCTCAACAAGAAGCTCGTGCGCCAGCGGATCCTGCGCGACCAGGTCCGCATCGACGGCCGCGGCATCACCGACATCCGGCCGCTCTCGGCCGAGGTCGAGGTCGTCCCGCGCGCCCACGGCTCCGCGCTGTTCGAGCGCGGCGAGACCCAGATCATGGGTGTCACCACGTTGAACATGCTCCGCATGGAGCAGCAGATCGATTCGCTCGGTCCGGAGACGCACAAGCGCTACCTGCACCACTACAACTTCCCGCCGTACTCGACCGGTGAGACCGGCCGGGTGGGCTCGCCGAAGCGCCGCGAGATCGGACACGGCGCGCTGGCCGAGCGGGCGCTGCTGCCCGTGCTGCCGACGCGCGAGGAGTTCCCCTACACGATCCGCCAGGTGTCCGAGGCACTCAGCTCCAACGGCTCGACGTCGATGGGTTCGGTCTGCGCATCGACGATGTCGCTGCTCAACGCCGGTGTCCCGCTCAAGGCGCCGGTCGCGGGCATCGCGATGGGTCTGGTCTCCGACGAGGTCGACGGGCAGACCACCTACGTGGCGCTCACCGACATCCTCGGTGCCGAGGACGCGTTCGGCGACATGGACTTCAAGGTCGCCGGCACGTCGGAGTTCGTCACGGCGCTGCAGCTCGACACGAAGCTCGACGGCATCCCGTCGGCGGTCCTCGCCGGTGCGCTGAACCAGGCGAAGGACGCCCGGCTCACGATCCTCGAGGTGATCGGCGAGGCGATCGACCGCCCCGACGAGATGAGCCGCTACGCGCCGCGCGTCGTCGCGATCAAGGTCCCGGTAGACAAGATCGGTGAGGTGATCGGCCCGAAGGGCAAGATGATCAACTCGATCACCGAGCAGACCGGTGCCGACATCTCGATCGAGGACGACGGCACGATCTACGTCGGCGCGTCCGACGGCGATTCCGCCGAGGCTGCGATCGGCATGATCAACGCGATCGCCAACCCGCAGCTGCCGAAGATCGGCGAGCGCTTCCTCGGCACGGTCGTCAAGACCGCGGCGTTCGGCGCGTTCGTCTCGCTGGTCCCCGGCAAGGACGGTCTCGTCCACATCTCGAAGCTGGGCAACGGCAAGCGCATCGGCAAGGTCGAGGACGTCGTCAAGGTAGGCGACAAGATCCGCGTCGAGGTCTCCGACATCGACAACCGCGGCAAGATCAGCCTGCTGCCGGTCGTCGAGGAGGCCGAGGCCGCCGCGGCACCCGCCGCCGACGCCCCGGCAGAGGCGACGAACGAGTCGGCCGAGGTCACCGCGAATTGACCGATCTCGTCACACCGGGGGTGGGAGCAGATGTTCTCGCCCCCGGTGGCGTCTCACGCACTGATCTTCCCGGTGGGCTGCGTGTGCTCACCGAGACGGTCCCCGGCGTGCGCTCGGTGTCCATCGGGATCTGGATCGGCGTCGGCTCCCGCGACGAGGCGCCCGCGCAGGCCGGTGCGGCGCACTACCTCGAGCACCTGCTGTTCAAGGGCACGCGCCGGCGCACCGCGGTCGCGATCGCCGAGGAGTTCGACGCCGTCGGCGGCGAGCTCAACGCGTTCACGGCCAAGGAGCACACCTGCTACTACGCGCACGTGCTCGACACCGATCTCCCGCTCGCGATCGACGTGCTGGCCGACGTCGTGACCGATGCCGTGCTCGCCCCGACCGACGTCGAGGTCGAGCGCGGGGTGGTGCTCGAGGAGATCGCGATGCGCGATGACGACCCCGAGGACCTCCTGGGTGAGCTGTTCGACGAGGCGCTCTTCGGCGCGCACCCGTTGGGGCGGCCGGTGCTGGGCTCCGAGGAGTCGGTCAGGGGCATCAGCCGCACCACCCTCCACGACTTCTGGCGAGGTCTCTACACCACGCCGCGCATGGTTGTGGCCGTCGCCGGCAACGTGACGCACCACCAGGTCGTCGAGCTGGTCGGGCTCGCGCTGCACGACGCCGCGGTGCGGGCCGGTGCCGGCGCCGCACCCGTCGGCCCGCGCCGGCCCGCTCCCGCCACGCTCGAGGTCGGGCCGCGGCTGGTGCTGCGCGGCGAGGACACCGAGCAGGCGCACCTGCTGATCGGCGCGCAAGGCATCTCGCGGCACGACCCGCGCCGATCGGTGCTCTCCGTGCTCAACACCGCGCTCGGCGGTGGACCGAGCTCGCGGCTGTTCCAGCAGGTCAGGGAGCAGCGTGGGCTCGCGTACTCGGTCTACTCGACCGTGGCGAGCTACGCCGACGCCGGCAGCGTCGCCGTCTACGCGGGATGCGCGCCGGAGCGGCTCGACGAGACCGCCGCGGTCGTGCGGGCCGTGCTGGCCGAGGTCGCCGCCGACGGGCTCACTCCAGCCGAGGTGACACGCGCGCAGGGCAACCTGCGAGGCGGGCTCGTGCTCGGGCTGGAGGACACCCCGTCGCGGATGAACCGGCTCGGCCGGTCCGAGCTGGACCACGGGCGGCAGCGCAGCATCGCCGAGAGCCTCGACCGCATCTCCGCCGTCACGGTGGAGCAGGTCGCGGAGCTGGCTCGGGAACTACTGGCCGCGCCGCTCACCGCCGCGGTCGTCGGACCGTACGACACCGCGGACGAGCTGCCGGACTCACTGCGCTCGCTGGCCTGAGCAGGTGCGGTAAGGCTATCCTCAGCCGCCGCTGTCCGTGTCTGTCGAGGAGCTCCCCGTGCGTCGTCTTGTCCTGTCACTCGTGCTGGCCTGCGCGGTGATCGCCGCCTGCGGCTCACCGGCCGGCCAGGAACAGGCCGCCGCGCCCAGCGCGCCGGGGTTCCCCATCACCGTCGAGCACGAGTTCGGCACGACGACCGTCCCCGCGCCGCCGCTGCGGGTCGTCACGGCCGGCTACACCGAGCAGGACGTCGTGCTCGCCCTCGGCATCAAGCCCGTCGGCGTCACCGAGTGGTACGGCGAGCACCCCTACGCGACGTGGCCGTGGGCGCAGGACGAGCTCGGCGACGCCAAGCCGGAGGTGCTGCGCAACGCCGACGAGCTGGAGTACGAGAAGATCGCCAAGCTCGACCCCGACCTGATCATCGCGGTCAACGCGGGCACCGACCAGGGCCGGTACGACCGGCTCACGGCCATCGCGCCGACGATCGCCCAGCCGAAGGGCGCGGTCGACTGGTTCTCGCCGTGGGACACGCAGACGCTGCAGATCGGCAAGGCGCTGGGCAAGGAGCGTGAAGCCACCGCGCTCGTCACCGGCATCAAGGAGCGCTTCGCGGAGGCCTCAAAGGCCCACCCGCAGTTCGCCGGGCAGCCGGCGATCTTCCTGCAGGCCCCGTACTACGAGGGCAAGGCGATCGCCTACCAGAACGGCCTGAGCACGGCGTTCCTGACCGACCTGGGGTTCACCGTCCCGCAGGAGCTCGCCGCGTTCGCCCCGCCGGACGCCGCGACGCAGGCCTACATCCCGCTGGAACAGCTCGGCACCCTGAACGTCGGCAAGGTGCTGGTGTGGGCCACCGAGAACGACCAGGTCCGCACGGAGCTGGAGGCGCAGCCGATCTACCGCGAGCTGACCCCGGTCAAGCAGGGCAACCTCGTCTTCACCGACGGGGAGCTGGCCGGCGCGATCTACTTCACCACCCCGCTGAGCCTGCCGTACGTGCTGGACCGGCTCGTGCCGCTGCTGGAGAAGGCGGTGGCGGGCAACCCGGAGACCATCCCCGCCGCGAGGTGACACCCGCGCCCGAGATACTGCGTTCATGACCGCCGCAACCCTGATCGCCGCGCTGCTCGTCCTTGTGGGGATCATCGGCATCGTGGTGCCCGTGCTGCCGGGACTCATCCTGGTCCTGGCCGGGATCGCCGTCTGGGCGGTGCCCCGCGGCGACGCGCTCGCGTGGACCGTGCTCGGGGTCGCCGTCGCGATCGTCGTTGTCGGCAGCATCGCGAAGTACCTGCTGCCGGGGCGCAAGCTGCGCGACAGCGGGGTGCCGGGGTGGACGATCGCCGCCGGGGGAGTGCTCGGCGTCGTCGGGTTCTTCGTGATCCCGGTGGTCGGGCTGTTCCTCGGGTTCGTGCTGGGCGTGTACCTCGCGGAGCTGGCACGGCTGAAGGAGAGCTCGCTGGCGTGGCCGTCCACCCGCGGCGCGCTGGCCGCCGTCGGCTGGAGCATCCTGATCGAGCTGGCCACCGGCCTGCTCGCCACCGGCGTGTGGATCGGGGCGCTCGTCCTCGGCGGCTGACCCGTAGGGTGGCCGGTCGTGAACGGTGATCGGATCCGGGTAGGCGTGCTCGGCGCTCGCGGGCGCATGGGCAGCGAGGTGTGCCGCGCCGTCGGGGGCGCCGACGACATGGAGCTGGTCGCGCAGCTCGACGAGGGCGACGCGCCCGACGGGCTCGCCGGGGCGCAGGTCGTCGTCGACTTCACCCATCCCGGCGCGGTGCTCGGCAACATCCGCTACGCGCTCGACCACGGCATCGCCGCGGTCGTCGGCACCAGCGGTTTCGACGACACGAAGTTCGCGACCCTGCGCGCGTGGCTGGCCGAGACGCCCGGGCACGTGCTCGTCGCGCCGAACTTCGGCGTCGGCGCGGTGCTGATGATGCAGTTCGCCAGGCAGGCGGCGCGGTTCTTCGACTCGGTCGAGGTCATCGAGCTGCACCACGCGGGGAAGGTCGACGCGCCCTCCGGCACCGCCACCCGCACCGCCGAACTGATCGCGCAGGCGCGGGCGGAGGCGGGCGCCGGGCCGCTGCCCGACGCCACGACCAGCGAGCTGGCCGGCGCCCGCGGCGCGAGCGTCGACGGCATCCGCGTGCACTCCGTGCGGCTGCCGGGGCTCGTCGCGCACCAGGAGGTGCTGCTCGGCACGGCGGGGGAGACGCTGACGATCCGGCACGACTCGTTCGACCGCGCGTCGTTCATGCCGGGAGTGCTGATGGCCGTGCGTGCCGTGGGCGAGCGCCCAGGCCTGACGATCGGGCTGGAACCGCTGCTCGGCCTGGAGTGACCAGCGCAAACTTGCCCACCGTTTTGCCAACCTGCACGCCCTGGAGGCCATGCAGGTTGGCAAAACGGTGGGGACCTTCTACGGCTGGTCGAGCTTCAGGTCGAGGCTGCCGGTGATGCGGACCTCGCGGAGCGTGCCGGCGCCGGTGTCGAACGCCCGGACGGTTCCGTCGGGCTCCCAGCCGGCCCGGGCGTAGAACTTGCGGGAGGCCTGGTCGGCCTCGGGCACCCAGGCGAGCCCGTACAGCGCCCCGGACGCGCGCAGGGCCTCCGCCGCCGCCGCGAGCAGGCGGCCGCCGTGGCCGCGCCGGCCCCAGCGGGGCTCGACGAGCAGCACCCCGATCTCGCCCCAGGCCTCCGCGCCCAGCGTGGGGTCGGCCGGCGCGGTGGCGCCCTCGGGTGCCGCGGCCGGTGCGGCGGCGCAGAACCCGACCGTCCACTCGCCTTCGGTCGCGACGATCAGGTGTCCGGCGCCGCTGGTCACCGCCGCCAGCCACGCATCCTGGGCCGCGCTGCTGCGCAGCTGCTCGATCGCCGCTGCCGGCACCAGCTCGGCGTAGGCGGTGGCCCAGGTGTCCGCCTGGATGCGGACGATCTCGGGGACGTCGGGTGCGGCTGCGGCCCGGACCGCGGCGATGGCCATGGACCATGGATACCCGGTGCCGCAGCGGGCCCGGCGGGCAGGGCCGGGCGGACGGGGCGGGCGGGCACCGGAATCGTCGGTGCCCCATGGCAGCATCCGGGACGTGAGCAGCCCGACCACCACCCCCGTCGAGAGCATCGGGGCGCCCGCGGCGCGCCGGGCCGCGCTGGCGGCCCAAGGATTCGCCGATCCGCGCCCCGTGGGCCCCGTCACGCGGCGGCACCTCGTCAAGACCCTCGGCAGGGTGCAGCTGCTGCAGCTCGATTCGGTGAACGTCGCCGTGCGGGCCCACTACATGCCGCTGTTCGCGCGGCTGGGCCCGTACGAGCCGGCGCTGGTCGACGACGCCGCGTGGGCGCACACATCGCGCCGGCCCAGGCTGCTCGTCGAGTACTGGGCGCACGAGGCGAGCCTGCTGCCGGTGGAGGACTGGCCGTTGCTGCTTTCCGGGGCGAAGCGGCAGGGCTGGTGGCGCCACTACGAGTCGCTCGCCGATCCCGCGCTCGTCGACGACGTGCTGGCCGCGGTGAAGGAGCTCGGCCCGGTCGGCGCCGGTGCGCTGGAGAAGGCGCTGGGCGGCGCGACGAGGGCGCGGCCGCCGGGTGCGACGTGGTGGGAGCGGTCCGACGTCAAGCGGGTCTGCGAGTACCTCTTCGGGCGCGGCGACCTCACCACCGGCAGCCGCGTCCATTTCCAGCGCCTCTACGACCTCACCGAGCGGGTGCTCCCGCCCGAGGTGTTCGCCTTGCACCCTGCCGATCCCGCGCACTCCGCGCGCGAGCTGCTGCTGCGTTCCGCCGCCGCGCTGGGCGTCGCGACCGAGCCCGACCTGCGCGACTACTACCGCCTCGGGCCGGCGCAGAGCCGTCAGGCCGTCGCCGAGCTGGTCGAGGAGGGGCGGCTGGAGCCGGTCGAGGTCCGCGGCTGGCGCCACCCCGCCTACCGGCTGCCCGGCGCCAGGGTGCCGCGAAAGGTCACCGGCCGCGCGTTGCTGTGCCCGTTCGACCCGCTGATCTGGGAGCGCGAGCGCACCGAGCGGATGTTCGGGTTCCGCTACCGAATCGAGATCTACGTGCCCGAGCCGCAGCGGGAGTTCGGCTACTACGTCTACCCGTTCCTGCTCGACGGCGAGCTAGTCGCCCGCGTCGACCTGAAGGCCGATCGTGCCGCCGGCGTGCTCAGGGTGCCCGGCGCCTTCGCGGAGCCCGGCGCGGACGTCCCCCGTGTGGTCGCCGAGCTGGCGGCGGAGCTGCGGGTGATGGCCGAGTGGCTCGGGCTCGACGGGGTTGTCGTGGGCGAGCGCGGCGCGCTCGCCGGGCCGCTGGCCGTCGCAACGAGCCGGTAGCGGGTAGTTGGGGCTGGTGCTGGCCGAGGTGCGCCGCCGCCGGTGATCTGCACAGCGGCGGCGCTGTCCTCCCCGCGATCGGTCAGACGGATACCGCGGCGCGCGTGACGAGCACGTCGCCGCTGCCCGTGCGGCCACGCACGCGCAGCGGGGGCAGGTGCTCCGGCGCGACGCCACCGACGTCGAGGTCGCTGCGGGCGCGCCCCGAGCCGGAGGAGAGGTCGAGCTCGGCCGCCACCCCCGGGTGGATGCCGATGCGCAGCTCACCCGACCCGGTCGAGAGCTCGAGCTGGCCGGCCGTGGCGTCGTCGATCCGCAGGTCGCCGGAGCCGGTGCGGACGCCGAGGTCGGCGAGCACCGCGCCGATCACCACATCGCCCGAGCCCGCCTTCACGTCGGAGGCGCCTTCGACGCTGCTCAAGCGGATGTTGCCCGATCCGGTGCGGACCCGGCCGCGACCGGTGACGGCACCGAGCTCGACCTCGCCCGAGCCGGTGGTGACATCGGCGTCGCCGTCGACACCGGCGACGTTGACCGAACCGGAACCCGTGCGCACCGCGGACCAGCCGGCCACACCCGTCACGGTGACGTCGCCGGCGCCGGTGCGGGCCGACAGGCGCGACTTGCTGGGCGCGTGGATGGTGACCGAGAGCGGGACGACCCGCAGCGGCAGCTCCGACGACGAGCGCACGACGAGCCGGCGGCCCGACTCGTTCCACGTGATCTCCGCCGCGCGCACGGCCTCGGCGGCGAGCGCCTCGGGATCGACCGGGCCGCCCCCGCCGGGCCCGCCGAGGTTGCCCAGCCAGTTGATGACGCCGCTGATGCCCTGCGCCCACGTCCCGCCGGCCGTCGGGTCGTGCCGCACCTCGACCCGCACCTCCGACGCGCTCTCGTCCTCGAGGTGGATGCGGATGCGGCCCACGTCGACGACGACCTCCAGCTCGGCCGTGCCGTCGACGGGCCAGCTCTGCTGCCGGACCGGCGCCGGTGCGCCCTCGCCCGGCTCCTTCGTGAAGTCGATCGGTTCCTCGCTCATCCCTGCACCCACCCCTTGATCCGGCGGCCGTCGCCGTCGCCCTTGCGCTTGCCCCGGTTGCCCTGCTGCTGGTGGAACTTGCCGGTGTACTCGATCCCGCGGCCGGCGAGCGCGCCCTGCACGGCCTGCGCGACCCACGAGTTCAGCGACTGCCCCTGCGCCGCCGCGGCCTGCTCGGCCTGGTTCTTGATCTGCTCGACGAGCCGCAGCGTGATCCGCGAGATGTCGCCCGCATCGCCGCCGAAGCCGCGGAAGGGCGGCCCTTCGGGCTCCTCGTCGGCCCGGCGGGCTGCCTCGACGTCGGCGTCGGCGGTGACGGAGACGCGCACGTCGCGCCCGTCGAGCCGGACCTCGACCACGTGATCGGGCAGCGCGGAGGTGACTTCTGCGGCAAGGTCGGAGAGGGCGGTCATGATGGCCAGCCGCGCGGCCGGCTCGATCGCGGCGCCGAGCAGCCCTGCCGTGCGCCGGGTCTGCTCGTCGCCAGCAGCCGCGGCGGACGCGAGGTCCTCCCGCAGCTGGTTGACGTACTGGCTGAGGTCCATGACACCACTGTGACGTCACGAATGACATCAGTCAAGGAACCTGTGGCGTCACTCAGGATCGGCGGGTGGCTGGTTACCCTGGCCCGCATGCCCGTGAGCGTGCCGATGCGTGTCCAGCTCGTCGCCAAGACCGAGTTCGTCCAGCCCGCCGACGTGCCGTGGAGCACCGACGCCGAGGGTGGTCAGGCGCTTGCGGAGTTCGCGGGCCGCGCCTGCTACCAGTCGTGGAAGAAGTCGAACCCGGCGACGGCCACCAACGCCGGCTACCTGCGCCACATCCTCGAGGTCGGCCACCTCTCCGTGCTGGAGCACGGCACGGTGAGCTTCTACCTCACCGGCATCTCGCGGTCGCTCACCCACGAGCTGATCCGCCACCGGCACTTCTCCTACAGCCAGCTCTCGCAGCGGTACGTGCCCGAGCGCGACGCCGCGATGGTCGAGCCCGACGTCATCGCCGCCGACCCCGAGCTGCACACGCTGTTCGACGAGGCGGCCGCCACCGCCGTCAAGGCCTACGAGGAGCTGCTCGCGGGGCTGGAGAAGCGCTTCGCCGACGTCCCCAACGCCACTCTGCGCCGCAAGCAGGCCAGGCAGGCGGCC
The DNA here is from genome assembly GCF_021245725.1 of Pseudonocardia sp. TRM90224. Classification (GTDB taxonomy): domain Bacteria; phylum Actinomycetota; class Actinomycetes; order Mycobacteriales; family Pseudonocardiaceae; genus Pseudonocardia. Next base: position 224,962 of record NZ_JAJGSX010000006.1, read on the forward strand.
CGCTCGATCCTGCCCAACGCGACCGAGACCCGCATCGTCGTCACCGGCAACTACCGGGCGTGGCGGCACTTCATCGGGATGCGCGCCACCGAGCACGCCGACGTCGAGATCAGGGCGCTCGCCGTCGAGTGCCTGCGGCAGCTGCAGCACGAGGTCCCGAACGTCTTCAGCGACTTCGACATCGCCGCGCTCGACGACGGCACGGAGATCGCGTCCAGCCCGTTCGTCACCGAGGGCTGAACCGGCGGCCGCATCCCGTACTGGCGAGTAGGGTCGATGGCATGAACCTCGCCGGCGCGGAACGGGCGGCCATCTGCGACACCTTCGAGAAGGTCGGGCCGGAGCAGCCGACGCTGTGCGGCGAGTGGAACACCCACGACCTGCTGGCGCACCTGCTCGTGCGCGAGCGCCAGCCTTGGGCGTCGGGCGGGATCATGGTGCCGTTCCTCGCGTTCCTCACCGACCACGCGATGCGCGGCTACGCCACCACGCCGTGGGCGGAGATGATCGGGAAGCTGCGGGCCGGCGCGCCGGTTTGGTCGCCGTTCGCGATCGGCAAGGTCGATGTGCTGGCGAACACGGCGGAGTTCTACGTGCACCACGAGGACGTCCGGCGAGGTGTTCCGGGGTGGGAGCCGCGTGAGCCCGACGCCGCGCGCGACGAGGAGCTCTGGTCGTTGGTGCTGCGCTCGGCGCGGATGATGTACCGCAACAGCCCGGTCGGGATCGTCCTGCGCCGCCCCGGTGGGGAAGAACACGTCGTGCACACCGGCAAGGGTGTGGTGACCCTCACGGGCGAGCCGGGTGAGCTGCTCCTGCACGCCTACGGCCGCGACGAGGTGCGGATCGACGTCATGGGCGCCGAGTCCGACAAGGACGCCCTGGCCAAGACCTCGCGCGGGATCTGAGCTGGACAACTCGGTAGTGCGCGGCGCAACGGTTTACCGGGAGTCCCGGGGCGGTACCGTCACGGCATGAGCCCCGCCCCAGCTGAAACGCGCCCTGGTCGCCCGTTCGGTCGGGTGCTGACCGCGATGGTCACCCCGTTCGACGCGGAGGGCAAGCTCGACCTCGGCCGCGCCGAGGAGCTGGCCGCCCACCTCGTGGATCTCGGCAACGACGGGCTGGTGATCAACGGCACCACGGGGGAGGGGCCGACCACCAGCGACGAGGAGAAGGCGGCGCTGGTCCGTGCGGTCGTCGGCGCGGTCGGTGACCGCGCCACCGTCGTCGCCGGCGCCGGCACCTACGACACCTCGCACAGCGTGCACCTCGCGCGGGCCGCGGAGAAGGCGGGCGCGCACGGGCTGCTGCTGGTCACGCCCTACTACTCGCGCCCGCCGCAGTCCGGCCTGCTCCTGCACTTCACCGCCATCGCCGACGCGACCGAGCTGCCCGTGATGCTGTACGACATCCCGCCGCGCAGCGTGATCCCGATCGACCTGGAGACGCTGCAGCGCCTCGCCGAGCACCCGCGGATCCTCGCGGTTAAGGACGCCCGCAACGACCTGCGGGTCGGCACCGAGGTGCTGGCCACCACGACGCTCGCCTACTACTCGGGCGACGACCCGGTGAACCTGCCGTGGCTCTCCGTGGGGGCCGTCGGGTTCGTCAGCGTGATCGGGCACGTCGTGGCCGACCGGCTGCGCGCGTTGATCGACGCCTACGAGGCCGGCGAGGTGGAGCGCGCCCGCACCATCAACGCCACCATGATCCCGGTGATCCGCGCGATGGGCCGGGTCGGCGGCGCGGTGTTCGCCAAGACGGCTCTGCGGCTGCGCGGCCTCGACGTCGGCGACACCAGGTTGCCCCTCCCGCCCGCCACCGCGGAGCAGGTCAAGGCCATCGCGGCCGACCTCGTCGCCGCTGGTGTGGCGCTCGACCCCGACGCCGGTCAGCGCGCTGAGCGCGGCCACGGCGCGCTCGGCGCGCGGGCGTCCGTAGACCTCGGGGCTGAGGTCGCCTACCGGTGACCCGCCCCACCACGGCGTCGCAATGACGTCACGAACACAGTAAGGAACCAACGTGCAGTTGTGCTCTTTCCCGACCGTGCGCGGTGGCCGATGAGCCGCCCGCCCGGCCGGTCCGACCGGTCGCGGAACGACCGCCGGTCCCGGTCGCGCCGGGAGCCGGCGCGTCCCGCCCCCGACGAGGTCAACTCGGCCGAGCTGCCCGCAGGGCCGCCGCCCCCGCTGCCCGAAGGGGCGTTGCGGGTGGTCGCGCTCGGCGGCATCGGCGAGATCGGCCGCAACATGACGGTCTTCGAGTACGACGGGCGGCTGCTCGTCGTCGACTGCGGGGTGCTGTTCCCCGCCGAGGACTCCCCGGGTGTCGACCTGATCCTCCCGGACTTCCGCGCCATCGAGGACAGGCTCGACGACATCGATGCACTCGTCCTCACCCACGGCCACGAGGACCACATCGGTGCCGTGCCGTTCCTGCTCCGCCAGCGCCCCGACCTGACGATCGTCGGCTCGCGGTTCACGCTCGCGCTGGTCGCGGCCAAGTGCAAGGAGCACCGGCTCACCCCGCACCTGCTCGAGGTGGCCGAGGGCGCGCGGCTCAACCACGGGCCGTGGGACTGCGAGTACTTCGCGGTCAACCACTCGATCCCCGACGCGCTCGCCGTCGCGATCCGCACCCCCGCCGGTGTTGTGCTGCACACCGGCGACATCAAGCTCGACCAGGTGCCGCTCGACGGGCGCCTCACCGACCTCGGCGGCTTCTCCCGCCTCGGTGACGAGGGCGTCGACCTGTTCCTCGTCGACTCGACCAACGCCGACGTCCCCGGCTTCACGATCGCCGAGCGGGAGATCGGCCCGGTGCTCGACGGGGTGTTCCACCGCGCGCCCAATCGGATCATCCTGGCGTGCTTCGCGAGCCACGTGCACCGCGTGCAGCAGGTGCTCGACGCCGCGGTCGTGCACGGGCGCAAGGTGTGCCTCGTCGGCCGCTCGATGGTGCGCAACATGGGACTCGCGCAGGAGCTGGGCTTCCTCAACGTGCCGGAGGGGCTGCTCGTCGAGATCGAGGAGGCGATGGACCTCCCCGACGACGAGATCGTCATCATCTCGACGGGTTCGCAGGGCGAACCGCTCTCCGCGCTCGCGCGGATGGCCCGCGGCGACCACCGCTCCGTGCGGATCCAGCCCGACGACACCGTCGTGCTCGCCAGCTCGCTCATTCCCGGCAACGAGACGGCCGTCTTCGCCGTGATCAACGGGCTGACCCGGCTCGGCGCGACCGTCGTGCACCAGGGCACGGCGAAGGTGCACGTCTCGGGCCACGCCACCGCCGGCGAGCTGCTCTACCTCTACAACGCGGTGCGCCCGAGCAACGTCATGCCGGTGCACGGCGAGTGGCGCCACCTGCGTTCCAACGCCGCGATCGCGGTGCGGACCGGCGTGCCGGAGGACTCCGTCGTGCTGGCCGAGGACGGCGTGGTCGTCGACCTCGTCGACGGCAAGGCCGCGATCACCGGACGTGTCGAGGTCGGGCGCGTGTACGTCGACGGGCTCGCGGTCGGCGACATCGGCGAGAGCACCCTGGGCGACCGGCTCGTCCTCGGCGAGGGCGGGTTCATCTCGATCACGGTCGCGGTCGACGCCACCACGGGACGCGCCGTGACCCGCCCGACGATCTCAGGGCGCGGGTTCTCCGACGACCCCAAGGCGCTGGACGTCGTGCTGCCGCTCGTCGAGGACGAGCTGAGCCGCACGGAGGCGGAGAACATCACCGACACCCACCGGATCGCGCAGTCGGTGCGGCGGGTCGTCGGCAAGTGGGTGGGGGAGACCTACCGCCGCCGCCCCATGATCGTCCCCACGGTCATCGCGGTCTGACCCCGTCGCCGGGCGCACCCCCCTCGGCGCGCCCGGCGATCCCCGTCAGGGGGCCTTGCGCAGCGTCTCGCCGCGGAAGTAGGCCGGTGCCATCCGGCTGTAGACGATCATCAGGATCGCCCCGAGCATCAGCGAGCCGATGCCGATCACGAAGACGCCGCCGATGCCGAAGACGACGGTCGTGCCGCTGTCGGTCGCCGCGTAGTCGATGCTCGCGAGCACGAACGCGGCGAGCAGCATCACCGCGCCGAGGCCCGGCAGCACACCCTTGACCCACAGGTCGCGCCCGCGCAGCTGGCGGCGGTAGTACCAGACGCACGCGAACCCGGTCAGCCCGTAGTAGAACGCGATCAGCAGGCCGACGGCGGCGATCGAGTCGGCGAGCACGTTCTCGCTCACCAGCGTGAGCCCCGCGTAGAACACCACCGACGCGATGCCCATCGCCCACGTCGCGACGCTCGGGGTCTGGAAGCGCGGGTGGATAGCGGCGAACCGGCGCGGGATCGCGCGGTAGGCCGCCATCGCGAGTGCGGCGCGCGCCGTCGGCAGGATGGTGGTCTGCGTGGACGCCGCCGACGACGTCAGCACCGAGATCACCAGCAGCACCACGAAGAACGAGCCGAGCGGGCTGTCGCCGAAGACGGCCGGGCCGATCGCGGCGAACACGTCGGAGGCGTTCTCCTCGTTGCCGAGGCCGATGCCCTCCGTCCCGGTGCCGGCGAAGGCCACCGTCGCGACCGTCACCAGCACGTACGTGACGACCAGCAGGATCGTCGAGAGCACCGCGGCGCGGCCGGGGGTGCTGCTCGGATCGTCGCTCTCCTCGTTGACGACGACCGCGGTGTCCCAGCCCCAGTAGAGGAACACGGCGATCAGGACCGCCGCGACCAGCTCCGAGACGCCGATCCCGCCCGGCCACAGCCAGGAGAGGTCGGGGGTCAGCGAGCCCTCCGGCGCGTCCCCGATGGCGACCTTGACCAGCGCGATCACCGCGAACGCGGCGAGCAGCACGAGCTCGATGCCCAGCAGCGCGTACTGCAGCCGTGCGGACACCTCGATGCCGCGGTAGCAGATGTAGGTCATCAGGACGATCCAGATGACGCCCGCGACCGTCGTCCAGAGCGTGCTCTGCGCCAGGTCGTCGGCGCCGACCAGCAGGAACGAGTATTGGCCCGCGATCTGGGCGAGGTTGGCCATCACGATGATGTCGGCGGCGATGATGCCCCAGCCGCCCAGCCAGCCCACCCAGGGTCCGAACGCCCGCGCGGCCCAGGTGAAGGTGGTGCCGCAGTCCGGCTCCGCCTTGTTGAGCTCGCGGTAGGCGACCGCGATGAGGTACATCGGGATGAACGCGAGCAGCAGGATCGACGGTGCCTTCTCACCCGCGATCATGACGATGAGCCCGAGGCTGGCCGCGAGGCTGTAAGCGGGGGCCGTCGAGGCGAGCCCGATCACGATGCCGGACAGCAGCCCGAGCGCCCCGCCCTTCAGCCCTTTTGCGCCCGGCGCCGAACCTCCCGGTCCGACATGGGACGTCTCTGTGCTCATCCTGCCTCCTGGGCCCTCGGTGCTTGCGGGGACTGTAGAGGCATCGACGAAGTATTTCGAGGCCTGCTCGGGCAATTTTCGCCAGGATCAGTGGTTCAAACCGGGCTTGACAACGAAATCCCTACTAGCATGCCTCTGTGACCACGGCCGCGCCGCTCGATGACGTCGGGAAGGCGATCGTCGAGATGCTGCAGGTCGACGGGCGGCGACCCTTCGCCAGCATCGCGCGCGACGTCGGGCTCTCCGAGGCCGCCGTGCGGGCGCGCGTCGCCCGCCTGCAGGAGGCGGGGATCATCCACATCGTCGCCATCACCGACCCGCAGCAGCTCGGGTTCCGGCGCCAGGCGATGGTCGGGGTGCGGGTCGACGGCGACATCGTCGCGGTCGCCGACGCCCTCTCTGCGATGACCGAGGTCGACTACGTCGTCATCACCGCAGGCAGCTTCGACGTGCTCGTCGAAGCCGTCTGCGCGGACGACGAGCACCTGCTCGACCTGGTCACCAACCGCATCCGCGCCGTGCCGGGGGTGCGCAGCACGGAGACGTTCGTGTACATGAAGATCCGCAAGGAGCAGTACAACTGGGACACGCGCTGAGGTCAGGAAAGCCACTTTCATGCAACGTCATTGCATGAAAGTGGCTTTCCTGAACCTCCGGGACCGGCCGACGGCGGGGTCTCGGCGCCCCTACGCGACGGCGCGGGCGATCGCGGCGAAGGCCGCGTCGAGCTCGTCCTCGTTGATCGTCAGCGCCGGGCGCAGCCGCAGCGAGCGCTCGCCGCAGGGCAGCATCAGCACCTTGTCGGCGAGCAGCGCGCGTACGGCGGCGTCGCGGGCCTCGGCCGTCGGCAGGTCGAAGGCGATGAACAGGCCGCGCCCGCGGACGTTCGAGATGCCGCGCACCGCACGCAGGTCGTCGAGCACCCGCTTGCCGAGCTGCCCGGCGCGCTCGATGAGCCCGTCGGACTCCATCACCTCGAGGTAGCGGCGTGAGCGGACCATGTCGGTCAGGTTGCCGCCCCACGTCGAGTTGATGCGCGAGGACACCTGGAAGACGTTGGTGGGCACCTCGTCCAGCCGCCCGCCGGCCATGATGCCGCAGACCTGCAACTTCTTCCCGAACGCGACGATGTCGGGCTGCACACCGAGCTGCTGGTAGGCCCACGGCGTGCCGGTCATGCCGCCGCCGGTCTGCACCTCGTCCAGGACGAACAGGGCATCGTTCTCGTGCGCGAGCTCCTGCATCGCGAGCAGGAACTCCGGGCGCATGTGGTTGTCGCCGCCCTCGCCCTGGATCGGCTCGGCGATGAAGCACACGATGTCGTGCGGGTGCGCGGCGAACGCGGCGCGGGCCTGCTCCAGCGCCGCCGCCTCGGCGGCTTCGACCGCGGCCACGTCCATCGGGAAGCGGATCGCCGGGACGTCGATGCGCGGCCAGTCGAACGTCGGGAAGCGCGCGGTCTTCGTGGGGTCGGTGTTGGTGAGCGACATCGTGTAGCCGCTGCGCCCGTGGAACGCCCTGCGCAGGTGCAGGACCTTCGTCCCGAGGTGCTCCGGGCGGCCGTGCAGGGCGTTGTGCTGCTGCTTCCAGTCGAACGCGGTCTTGAGGGCGTTCTCGACGGCGAGCGCGCCGCCCTCGACGAAGAACAGGTGGGGCAGCGCCGGGTCGCCGAGCACCCGCTCGAACGTTGCGACGAACTCGGCCATGTGCGTCGTGTAGACGTCGGAGTTGGACGGCTTGTTGACCGCGACCGCACCCAGCTCGGCCATGAACTCGGCGTCGTCGACGAGCGCCGGGTGGTTCATGCCGAGCGGCGCCGAGGCGAAGAAGCTGAACAGGTCGAGGTACCGCTCGCCGGTGCGCGCGTCGACGATCCACGAGCCCTTGCTCGCACGGGTGTCGAGCACGAGGTCGAAGCCGTCGACGAGGAGGTGCTTGCGCAGGCTCCCGTGGACGTTCTCTGCGGTGATCCGAGCGGTGGCGGCCATGAATCAAGTGTCTTGACGGAATCCTGACGGCGCACGATGCCGAGCGTCGGTGTTGGCGTGCGAAGTGCCACCATGTCGCCCGTGACGTCGACGAATCGTCAGATCGACGAGTTGGACCGCACCTTGCTGACCTTGCTGGCCACCGACGGGCGGGCCACCATGGCCGATCTCGGGCGCGTCGTCGGCCTCTCGCGGACGGCCGTGCTGGCCAGGGTGCAGCGCCTCGAACGCGACGGTGTGATCCGCGGCTACCGCGCCGACGTCGAGCTGCCGGGCCTCGCCGCGGCGCACCGCGCACGCGTCGGGCTGGTCATCCGCACACCGGACGTCGCCGGGTACGTCCGCAGGCTCGCGACGCTGCCGGGGATCAGCGAGGTCGAGACCGTCACCGGCGAGTACGACCTGCTCCTGATGGTCACGGCGCCCAGCTCCGGCGAGCTGGACGTCGTGCTCGACACGATCTCGGGGTGGCGCGAGACGATCCGCACCACGACGTGGGTGGTGCTGCGCCGCTACGGCTGAACCGCGTCGGGATCGGTGAACGAGAACCCGCCGGTGAGGTACTCGACGCCCTGCCACGTGCCGTTCTCCTGCTCGTCGACGGTCGAACCGTCGCCGAGCGTGCGCCGGACGGTGAACGTGAACGGCACCTTCGCCGCGCACCGGCTGATCTCGCCCCGCACCCGCACGGCTGCCCCGGCCGGGACCTTCACCGGCACGCCCAGCTCGAGCGTCGTGACGACCTCGCGCATCACCGCGTTGGAGTACGTGAACGCGTACTTCGCCGACACCTCGATCTTCGCCTTCGCCGCCGCCGCGAACATGCCGAGCTCGACCTCGCTGGAGTACAGCAGCTGCAGCGATGCCGAGACCTGCGTGGTGACGGTCTCGGCCGAGCGGTCGGCGATCGACTGCTGCAGCGTCAGGTCCTGGTCGGTGTCGGAATCGTTGCGCACCGTCACGTCGAGGACGAACAGCGGCGGCATGTCGTGGCGCTGCGAGCGCAGCCGGTCGTATGTGGGGCCGCTGACCAGCTGCTGGTCGACGACGTAGAACGTGGGTCCCGCGGTGCCGTCGTTCGCCAGCTCGATGCTCCACAGCGCGTTGCGCCGCTCGCCCGGCTCCTGGTGGTAGAGCCGGCCGTCGGCGGTGTCACCGGCGGCGAGCGCCTTGCCGTGCTTGGCGTCGACGAGGTGGAACATCCCTGGAGCGGTGGTGGCGGCCTTCCACCGGCAGTGGGGCCGGCCCTCGTAGTCCCGGTAGTGGTAGATCCGCTCGTCGTACCGCTCGCCGGCGCCGAGCGCGCACCCGTGCCGGCGGTCGAGGACATAGTAGTGGCCGTCCCCGGCGTCGACGAACCTCCATTGCGCCGGGTCCCGGTTCTCGTGGGGCTGGTGGTACACGGGAGGCATCTCGTCGACGGGGACCGAAGGATCGGGGCCCGAGTACCCCCTGCGCGTGGTGAACACCTCGCCTGCCACAACGCACCTGCCGTGAGCCTTGTCGACGATGTGGAAGTACCGGTCGGTCATGATCCGGTCACCGGGTGGGAGTAGGTGATCTCGCCGGTCGTGTATGCGACGTTGCTCCACGTGCCCGGTTCGACGTGGTCGTGCGTGCTGCCGTCGGCGTAGGTGGTCCGCAGTGTCGACTCGAAGGGAACGTCCGTGCGGGCGCGGCGCATCTCTCCTTCCACCTGCACCGGCTTCCCCGACGATCGGATCGGCACCACCCACGCGAAGCTGACGGTGCGTTCCGTCGTGGCGCCGGAGGTCCTGCTGAAACCGAACTCGGCCTTCGCCTCGAACTTCGTCTCGGTCTTGCTGATGAGCTGGCTCGCCCCGGCCATCAGGCTGAGCGACAGGGTCAGCCCCAAGGTGGCGGAGTGCTGGAACGTGACGGTCTCGGTCACCTTCTCGCTGTACCGGGGGGTGAGCACGAAGCTCTGCGGTCCGACGTCGGAACCCACGGTCGTGCGGGAGATCACCAGCTGCGGCGGGGTCTCCAACCTCGTTGCCTGGTCGAAGGCGTACGAGATGTCGACCAGCTCCTGCTTCGTGATGTACATCGCAGGCCCGCCGGTGCCCTCGGACGCCAGCTCGAGCGACCAGAGGGCGTTGCGCCGGTCGCCGGGCGGCTGGTGGTAGAGGTTGCCGTCGGCCTGGTCGCCCGCGACGAGCGCTCGGCCGTGCTTGCGGTCGACGAAGTGCACCACGCCTGGTGGGGACGCCACGGTGGTCGGCGGCTCCAGCTTCCACTGGGCGTTCCGGCGGCCCTCGTAGTTGCGGTAGTGGTAGATCCGCCCGTCCCAGTCGTCCCCGCCGCCCAGGAGCGCCCTGAACGACTGGGACCTACTGCGCGACGCCCAGGCGGCGCCCTCGCGGCGTTGCGCGAATACGTCGATACAACAGCGGTATCGCCGCATCCGCGCGCCTTGCGAGGACACCACCTGAACGCCGCTCGCTACGGCCCCAGTCGTTCAGAACCCTCCTGGCGCGGCCCGGTGCCGGCGGTCGATCAGGTAGTAGTGCCCGGCGGCGTCGGGGACGGGGACGAACCGCCATTGGGCGGTGTCGCGCCACGAGGGCTCCGCGGCCTTGTCCACGGGCGTGGTCGAGCGCTCGCCGGCCGGTTCGCGGGCCCCCGCCGATCCGGCGGCGCCCGGCTGCCCTTCCGGGACGGCGTCGCCGTGCCAGACGTAGGGCGTGCCGGTGGCGATCACGCCGGACCCGCGGCGCATCTCGAACTCGTTGCCCGCCACCAAGAACTTCCCGTGGGCAGTGTCCTTCACGACGAAGTACCGATCCGGCATGCCGTTCCCCCTCGCTCAGCTGCCGCGTCCGACAGCCGAACTCGGGCCTCGTGTGTTCCGCGTTACAGCACCGCAGGCCCCGGCGGGCGCGCAGGGGTGCGTCGTAACCCGGTTGGGGTGGTGCTCCCGGATACCGTGTGGGCATGGCTGGACGTGCGACGACGAGCCGGGCTGCCGCGGGCAAGGGCACCTCGGGTGGCTCTGCGCGCACGCGGAACACCACCCGCAACACCACCCGCAAGGCCACCTCGGCGTCGTCCCGGCGCACCCCGGCGCGCCGCCCGTCCAAGAAGAACCCCGATCTGCTCGACCGCGCGATCGACGGCACGGGCCGCGGCATGCTCCGGTTCGGCCGCTCGATGGGCAAGGCCGTCGGGCGCACCCGCGAGCTCGACCCCGCCCACCGCCGCGACGGGCTCGGTGTGCTGCTGCTCGTGCTGGCGGTCGTCAGCGCTGCAGGCATCTGGTTCGGGGCCGGTGGGCCGATCGGCCAGTGGATCTCGATGGCCATCAAGTACGTGGTCGGGCTGGGTGCGGTCGTGCTGCCGGTGGTGCTGGCCGGGGCGGGTGCGCTGCTGATGGCCACGCCGCCGAGGCCGGAGTCGCGGCCGCGGATCGCCGTCGGCACGCTCCTGCTCGCACTCGGTTCGCTCGGGCTCGTGCACCTCATTGCGCGGCGGCCGGACGAGCCGTCGCGGTGGGTCGAGGGCGGCGGCGCGGTCGGATACGTCGCCGCCACCCCGCTCGCAACCGGCCTGACCAGCTGGGTCGCCGTTCCCGTGCTGATGCTGCTCTCCGGCTACGCGTTCCTGGTGCTGACGGCCACGCCGGTGCGTGCGGTGCCGAACCGGATCCGGCGGCTGCTCGGCAAGGAGGTGCCCGAGGAGGAGCCGGCCGAGCAGCCCGACGCGATCGAGGGCGACGTCGCGGCCGTGGCGCTGCGCCGCCCGTCGCGGCGCCGGCAGGCCTCGCGCGTCGCCGACGTCTACAAGGACGAGGGCGGCGATCCCGAGTCGGAGGCGGCCGAGGCGCCCGAGACCCAGACGGCGCGCAAGAAGAAGCCGGGTGCCGTCCCGGCCACCCCGCCGGCCGAACCGGAGCCGCAGGGCGCCGTCGGCGAGCAGCTGCGGCTCACCGTCGCGGTCGGCGACGGCGTCCCGTACAAGCTGCCGCCGAGCGACCTGCTGCCCACGGGACCCGTCCCGAAGACCCGCAGCCGGGCCAACGACGCCATGATCGAGTCGATCGCCGGTGTGCTGGAGCAGTTCGACATCGACGCGCAGGTCACGGGCTTCACCCGCGGCCCGACCGTCACCCGCTACGAGATCGAGCTGGGCAAGGCCGTCAAGGTCGAGAAGATCACCCAGCTGACCAAGAACATCTCCTACGCGGTGGCGACCGACAACGTGCGGATCCTCGCGCCGATCCCGGGCAAGTCGGCCGTCGGCATCGAGGTGCCCAACACCGACCGCGAGATGGTTCGCCTCGGCGACGTCCTGCGCAGCGGCAACGCGCGCGCCGAGCAGCACCCGATGGTGATCGGGCTCGGCAAGGACATCGAGGGGCACTTCCTCACCGCGAACCTCGCGAAGATGCCGCACCTGCTCGTCGCAGGCTCGACCGGCTCCGGCAAGTCGAGCTTCGTGAACTCGATGCTCGTCTCGCTGCTGTCGCGCGCGACGCCCGACGAGGTCCGGATGATCCTCATCGACCCGAAGATGGTCGAGCTGACCCCGTACGAGGGCATCCCGCACCTCATCACGCCGATCATCACCCAGCCGAAGAAGGCGGCGTCGGCACTCGCGTGGCTCGTCGAGGAGATGGAGCAGCGCTACCAGGACATGCAGGCCAACAAGGTCCGCCACATCGACGACTTCAACCGGAAGGTCCGCTCCGGCGAGATCACCGCGCCGCTGGGCAGTGAGCGGGAGTACCGGCCCTACCCGTACATCCTGTGCATCGTCGACGAGCTGGCCGACCTCATGATGACGGCGCCGCGTGACGTCGAGGACGCCGTCGTCCGGATCACGCAGAAGGCCCGCGCGGCCGGGATCCACCTGGTGCTGGCGACGCAGCGGCCGTCGGTCGACGTCGTGACCGGGCTGATCAAGACGAACGTGCCGTCGCGGCTGGCGTTCGCGACGTCGTCGCTGATCGACTCGCGGGTGATCCTCGACCAGCCAGGCGCCGAGAAGCTCATCGGCATGGGCGACGGGCTCTACCTGCCGATGGGCGCCGGGAAGCCGGTGCGCATGCAGGGCGCGTTCGTCGACGACGACGAGATCTCCGAGGTCGTCAAGTTCACCAAGGACCAGGCCGAGCCGGTCTACACCGACGGTGTGACGGCGCAGAAGGCCGGCGAGGCCAAGGAGATCGACCCGGACATCGGCGACGACCTCGAGGTGCTCGTGCAAGCCGCCGAGCTGGTCGTGACCTCGCAGTTCGGCTCGACGTCGATGCTGCAGCGCAAGCTGCGCGTCGGGTTCGCGAAGGCCGGGCGGCTGATGGACCTGCTCGAGTCGCGCGGCGTCGTCGGCCCCTCCGAGGGCTCGAAGGCCCGCGACGTGCTCGTCAAACCCGACGAGCTCGACGGCGTCATCTGGCTCATGCGCGGCGGCGGCCCCGTCGACGACGAGGACGAGTAGCCGAAATGCGCGACACGCCCGCAGAAACGCAGGACTCGCGGGCCGTGCGGCGAGAGTCCCGAGTCTCGGTCGGCGAGTCCCACGTTTCGACGGGTGAGTCGACACCTTTGGCACGGTGAGTCGACACCTTCGGCACGGTGAGTCGACACCTTCGGCACGGTGAGTCGACACTTCGAGCGCGGCTGGCGCTGCTGGGAGTGGCGACTCACCGTGCTGGAAGTGACAACTCACCGTGCTGGATGTGGCGACTCGCCGTGCTGGAAGTGACAACTCACCGTGCTGGATGTGGCGACTCACCTCGCGGGTCAGGCTTCGGGGCGCTCGGCCAGCCACTCGGTGGCGGTGACGCCGGCGAGGTCGCGGAAGTCGCGGGCCAGGTGGGGCTGGTCGACGTAGCCGGTGTCGGCCGCGACCTGCGCGAGCGCTGGCCGGCTCGGGTCCCTGAGCAGGTCGCACGCCCGCTCGAAGCGGATGACCTTGGCGGCGGCCTTGGGGGCGAGGCCGATCTCGTCGCGGAACCGCTCGGCGAGGTGGCGTCGGCTCCAGCCGACCTCGCGGGCCAGCTCCTCGATGCGGATCGTGCCGCCGCTCTCGGCGATGCGGTCCCACGCATACCCGACCTCGGGCAGCACACCCCGCTCGCCCGGCCCATCGACGGCGAGCCTGCCGAGCTCCGCGTCGAGCAGCGCGAAGCGCTCCCGCCAGTCGCCCGCCGCCGCGAGCCGGTCGAGCATCGAGCCGGTGCGCCGGCCGATGATCGCGGCGAGGTCGACTGTGTCGCCGGCCAGCTCCGCCGCCGGCAGCCCGAGCAGCGCGCGGGTGCCCCGCCACGTCAGCCGCAGCTGCAGCCCGGTCTGCGCCTCGCCCTGCGCGATCTCCGCGGGCGCGGCGTGCAGCCCGCTGACGCTCGCGGTGAACCGGCCGGGCGGCTTCGCCGGATCGGCGTTCGACAGGACCTCGACGGCGCCGTCTAGGCAGAGCAGGAACGTCAGGTGCCCCGACGCCACCCCGTGGTGGACGCCGGGCGGTGTGGCCTCCATCCGGTACCCCGCGTAGAGGCTCACCCACTGCCGCAGCGGCGGCGCCGGCCGGCGCCAGCTCAGCTTCGGGACGGTGGGGGCGTCCATTCCCGCAGGTTACAGCTGCAGGAGCATCCGCACGTTGCCCAACGTGTTCGGCTTGACGTGCGCCAGGTCGAGGAACTCGGCAACACCGGCGTCGTACGAGCGCAGCATCGCGGCGAACACGTCCGGTTCGACGGGGGTGCCGTCGATCTCGGCGAAGCCGTGGCGGGCGAAGAAGTGCTTCTCGAAGGTCAGGACGAACAGCCGGCGCAGCCCGAGCTCGCGCGCGCCGTCGATCAGCGCGCCCACCAGCGCGTGCCCGACCCCGCGGCCGACCACCCGCGGGTCGACGGCCACCGTGCGGACCTCACCGAGGTCCTCCCACAGGACGTGCAGCGCGCCGCAGCCGACGACCTCACCGTCGAGCTCGGCCACCAGGAACTCCGGCACCGATTCGTAGAGGGTGACGATCTCCTTCGCGAGCAGCACCCGGCCCGCGTAGGCGTCGACCAGCTGCTTGATCGTCTTCACGTCGGCGGTCCGTGCCCGCCGCACCAGCGTTCCCACGACATGCGAGCCTAGATCCGGCTCGCATGTGACCGTGGTCACGCCCTTGCAAAAGTGTCGGGAACGCGCGTGCCGCTCCGAGGTCCCATCGAGCGGCGCACCCGGCGCCGTCGACGGGAGTCCGACATGAAGTACCTGATCCTCGCCTACGGGTCGCAGCGCGACTTCGACGAGCTGGTGTCCGGCTCGGAGCTGGAGTCGATCGACGCCTTCCTCGCGGCGTTCACCGCCGACCTCACCGCATCGGGTGAACTGATCGACACCCAGGGCCTCGCGCAGCCGAAGGAAGCGCGGCTCGTCCACATGCGTGACGGGAAGCGGGTGGTCACCGACGGCCCGTACGCGGAGACGAAGGAGGTGCTCGCCGGCTACTGGCTCGTCGACTGCGCCGACATCGACCGCGCGACCGACATCGCCGCGCGCCTGTTCGAGTGCCCAGGCCCGATCCCGGAGTTGGGCTTCGAGGTGCGGGCGCTGCTGGGGGAGGAAGGGTGAACGGCGTGGACGCGACGATCCGACCGCACCGCCTCGCCGTCCCCGAAGAGGACCTCGCCGACCTGCGGCAACGCATCGAGCGCGCCCGCTGGGCGCCGGAGCCCGCCGGCGGCACCGGCTACGGCGTCCCGACCGCCCGTGTGCGGGAGCTGGCCGAGCACTGGCACGACCGCTACGACTGGCGCCGGTGGGAGGCGCGCTTCAACGCGCATCCGCAGTTCACCACCACCCTCGACGGCGCGAACGTGCATTTCCTGCACGTCCGGTCACCGGAGCCGGACGCGCTGCCGCTGGTGCTCACGCACGGCTGGCCCGGGTCCGTCGCGGAGTACCTCGAGGTGCTGGGGCCGTTGAGCGACCCGCGTGCGCACGGCCTCGACCCGGCGGTCGCGTTCGACCTCGTCGTGCCGTCCCTGCCCGGCTCCGGCTTCTCCGGCCCGACCCCGGACGCCGGGTGGGGCCTGCGGCGGATCGCCGGCGCGTGGGCGGAGCTGATGGGCCGGCTCGGCTACGAGCGCTTCGGCGCGGTCGGGAACGACTGGGGCGGCGGTGTCGCGTCGGCGCTGGGCAACGTCGTGCCCGAGCGGCTGATCGGCGCGCACGTCACCCAGACGTGGGACCCGCCGCCAGACGACGATCCCGGCTGGGTGAAGCGGCTCTCGCCGAAGGACCGCGCGGCGTGGGACGCGTTCCACCACTACGTCGCGTACGAGGCCGCGTACGGCGTCGTGCACGGCCAGCAGCCGCAGACGATCGCGCACGCGCTCGCCGACTCGCCGGTCGGGCTGCTCGGCTGGAACGCGCAGGCCATGCACCAGCACGGGCTCGACACCGAGCAGATCCTCACCCACGTGACGATCCACTGGCTCACCAACACCGGCGGTTCCGCGATCCGGATCTACGCCGACGCCGAGCGGGAGGAGCCGTTGCCCATCCCGGCGGACGTCCCGTTCGGGGTGGCCCAGTTCCCCGGCGACCTGCCCTCGATCCGGACGTTCTCCGAGCACCACCGCGACGTCAGGTCGTGGACCGAGCACGACCGGGGCGGCCATTACGCCGCTCAGGACGCACCCGACCTGGTGGTGGAAGACGTCCGGCAGTTCTTCGCGACCCTCGCACACGGCTGAGCGAGCCTGGGCCGATCGGGCAGGCAACCCGTGCTCGGTCGGGCGGCGACGCCGCGCCGGATACCCTGGTGCCCGTGCCAGAACCCCGTTCCGCTGCTGCTCCGCGGCGTGCCGCCCTGCTGACGTTGGGCTGCGCCCGCAACGAGGTCGACTCGGAGGAGCTCGCCGGCCGCCTCGAAGGGTCGGGGTGGGAGCTGGTCGACGCCGATGACAAGGCCGACGTGATCGTCGTCAACACCTGCGGTTTCGTCGAGCAGGCGAAGAAGGACTCGATCGACACGCTGCTCGCGGCGTCGGACGTCGCGAAGAACGGCGGGGCCAAGGTCGTGGCGGTCGGCTGCCTCGCCGAGCGGTACGGCGCCGAGCTCGCCGCGAACCTCCCCGAGGCCGACGCCGTGCTCGGCTTCGACGCCTACCCCGACCTCGCCGAGCGGCTCTCCGACGTGATCGGCGGGCACGCGCCTGCGCCGCACGTGCCGGTCGACCGGCGCACACTGCTGCCGATCTCGCCGGTCGCGCGGCCGTCCGCGGCCGTCGACGTCGAGATCCCCGGCCACGCCTGGGTGCCGAACCTCGCCCGCCGCCGCCTCTCCGACGGCCCGGTCGCCAACCTCAAGCTCGCGTCGGGCTGCGACCGCCGGTGCGCGTTCTGCGCGATCCCGTCGTTCCGCGGCTCGTTCGTCTCCCGCCCGCCGGACGACGTCGTGGCCGAGGCGGCCTGGCTGGGCATGCAGGGCGTGCGCGAGCTCGTGCTGGTCAGCGAGAACTCCACGTCGTACGGCAAGGACCTGCCGGGCGGGACGCAGGCGCTGGTCAGGCTGCTGCCGCGGCTCACGCACGTGCCCGGCATCGACCGCATCCGCGTCTCGTACCTCCAGCCGGCCGAGATGCGCCCCGATCTCGTCGACGTGATCGCCTCGACGCCCGGCATCGCGCCCTACTTCGACCTGTCGTTCCAGCACGCGAGCCCCGCGGTGCTGCGCCGGATGCGCCGCTTCGGCTCGCGCAAGGACTTCCTGGACCTGTGCGCCCGCATCCGCGAGCGCGCCCCGGAGGCCGGCATCCGCAGCAACGTGATCGTCGGCTTCCCCGGCGAGACGGAGGAGGACGTCGCCGAGCTCGAGGCGTTCCTCACCGGCGCGCGGCTCGACGCCGTCGGCGTCTTCGGCTACTCCGACGAGGACGGCACGGAGGCCGCCGGATACGACGGCAAGATCGACGCCGACGAGATCGCCGCGCGCGTGGAACGCATCACGTCGCTGGTGGAGGAGCTGATGACGCAGCGCGCGGAGGACCGCGTCGGCACCGAGGTCACGGTCCTCGTCGAGACCGCGGAGGACGAGGACTTCGAGTGCACCGGGCGTGCCGACCACCAGGCGCCCGAGGTCGACGGCGAGTGCGTCGTCGAGCGGGGCTCCGGGCTGGAGGTCGGCGACATGGTGCGGGCGGTCGTCGTCGGCACCGAGGGAGCCGATCTCGTCGTCTCGCCGCGCGAGCTGGTCGCGCGCAGCGAGCTGGTGGGTGCGTCCAGGGGCTCGGGATGACCTCGGCGCCGGCGGGCGGAGCGCCGCCGCTGCTGAACATCGCGAACGTGCTCACCGGCATGCGGCTCGTCCTCGTCCCGGTGTTCATGGTGGCGCTGCTCGCAGAGCAGGGCCAGAGCACGAGCTGGCGGCTCATCGCGTTCGGGGTGTTCGCCGTGGCGTCCATCACCGACCACTTCGACGGTGAGCTGGCCCGCCGCCGCGGTCTCGTCACGGCGTTCGGCACGATCGCCGACCCGATCGCGGACAAGGCGCTGACCGGCGCGGCGCTGATCGGCCTCTCCGTGCTCGGTCAGGTGCCGTGGTGGGCCACGATCGTGATCATGGCCCGCGAGGTGGGCATCACCGTGCTGCGGTTCTCCGTGCTGCGGCACGGGATCATCCCCGCCAGCCGCGGCGGCAAGGCGAAGACGTTCGTGCAGACGCTCGCCATCGGCCTCTACCTGCTGCCGCTCGAACCGCTCGGCGCGGTCGTCTTCTGGGTCCGGTGGACGGCGCTGGCACTCGCGATCGCGCTCACCGTCGTCACCGGGATCGACTACGTGCTGCGTGCGATCCGCCTGCGCGCGTCCGCCCCAGCACTCCCGGATCGGCCCTAGCGCGGCGGCCACGAACGTCATCCGGGTCGCTCGCGCGCCCAGACGACGCCTCGCGGCGTTGCCGCCCTTGCAAAGACGCCCGGTCTGAGCTGCGGGCGGCGCCTTGCGAGGCGCCGCCTGGATCACGCGATCAACCCGGCAACGTCCGTGGCCACCGCGCCAGCAACCCCTCGATCGGTGTCCGTGTTCGCCGTGGGCGGACGCCGCCGCCCCGTGCGGGCGGCGACGTGACGGCCCAGATGTCGGTACGGTGATCTCACCGGCACGAGAAGGAGGTTTCGCATGGCTGTGCTGATGCGAGAAGCGATCGGCGACACCCTGCGGCGTGCGCGCACCGCGCGCAGGCGGACCCTCCGCGATGTGTCGCGTCGCGCCAGGGTGAGCCTCGGATACCTGTCCGAGGTGGAACGAGGGCGCAAGGAACCGTCGAGCGAGCTGCTCGCGGCCATCTGCGACGCGCTCGACATGGCGCTGCACGAGCTGCTCAGCGAGGCCGCCGAGACGATCGCGGAGTCGGCCGCGGCTGCCGCGGAGCGCCAGCGCGCCCCGATCGGCCTGCGCCACATGGACCTGCGCATCGCCGACGCCCGCCCGGTCGGCCAGCCCACCGGCGCGCCGATGGGCGTTCCGATGCCCGGCACCGTCCCGATCGCACCGGTTTCTCCGGCCCTGCCCAGGCCCGTCGGGGCGGTGCGCGCCGCCGCCTGAGGCTGACCACTCGATTTCACGACGATGCCCGCGACCATTCCGGTCGCGGGCATCGTGGTATTTCCGCGTTCTTTGTCGTCGCGCAACCGTGACGACCGGTAGCCTGGCCTCCGGGTCGCCCCGACGTAGGCCTCCGGAAGATCCCCGATATCGTCGCCGCGTGGTGGAAGCCGCGCCATTCCGGTGCCACGATGGGGCGAGGAGCACCGGCGGCCGGTTGAGTTGGCGGTTGTAGACGGCGGTGACAGACGGCACCCGGAGGTAGGCGGAAAGATGGCCAGTCCGTTCGTGAAGGCCTGGAAGTACCTGATGGCGCTGTTCTCGTCGAAGGTGGACGAGTACGCCGACCCGAAGGTGCAGATCCAGCAGGCCATCGAGGAAGCCCAGCGGCAGCACCAGGCGCTGTCCCAGCAGGCTGCTGCCGTGATCGGCAACCAGCGCCAGCTGGAGATGAAGCTCAACCGCCAGCTCGGCGAGATCGAGAAGCTGCAGGCCTCGGCCAGGCAGGCGCTCGTGCTCGCCGACCAGGCGCGCGCGGCCGGCGATGAGGTGAAGGCCGGGCAGTACGAGCAGTCGGCGCAGGCGTTCGCCACGCAGCTCGTCACGGCCGAGCAGTCGGTCGAGGACATGAAGACCCTCCACGACCAGGCCATCCAGGCCGCCGGCCAGGCCAAGACGGCCGTGGAGCGCAACTCGATGATGCTCCAGCAGAAGATCGCCGAGCGCACCAAGCTGCTCAGCCAGCTGGAGCAGGCGAAGATGCAGGAGCAGGCCGCCGCGTCGCTGCGGCAGATGAGCGAGCTCGCCGCGCCGGGCAACACTCCGTCGCTGGAGGAGGTCCGCGACAAGATCGAGCGTCGGTACGCCAACGCGATCGGCTCCGCCGAGCTCGCGCAGAACTCCGTCCAGGGCCGGATGATGGAGGTGCAGGCCTCCGCGGTCGACATGGCCGGTGCGAGCCGCCTGGAGCAGATCAGGGCGTCGCTGCACGGCACACCCGTCGCGGGTGAGGTCACGGCCGGCGACAAGGCGGCCGCGCCCGCGCCGCCGCAGCTGGGCAAGCAGCAGCAGCCCGGCACGGCCTGAGCGGCCCGCCAGCAAACCGCTGTCCCGAACGGCCCGCCCGTCCACCCGCTGGACGAGCGGGCCGTCCGCGTCTCCGCCCGAATGGGTCAGCGGCCGGGCGGTTGCGGGCCGGGCTGGCACTTCGGGCACCAGTACGCGATCCGCGCGTAGATCCCGTCGCCCTGCTCGGCCGTCCGGATGCGGGTGCCGCAGCGCCGGCAGCGCTGCCCGCCGCGTTCGAACACCCACTGCTGCCGCCCGCGGCCGAGCTCACCGGTCGTCGACTGCTGCGGACGGTCCGCGTTGCGCAGCAGGAGCGTCCGGGCCAGCTCGATCGCGGCCGCGGGATCGGGCACGTCCGCGGTGAGCGTCCACGGCGAGATGCCGAGCAGGAAGCAGACCTCGGTCTTGTAGAGGTTCCCGACCCCGGCCATCACCCGCTGCTCCAGCAGCACCAGCCCCACCTCGGACGCCCCGCGCGCGGTGAACCGGCGCAACGCCTCGGCCGCATGCTCCGCACCCCACGCCGGGTCGAGCAGGTCGGGACCGAGGTGTCCGACGAGCGTGTGCTCGGCCGTCGTCGGCAGCAGCTCCATGTCGTGCAGCGCGAAACCGACGGCCACCCGGTCTGCGGTTTCGAGCACGGCGCGGGCCTGGTGCGCGGGCCGCTGCCACGCCATCCCGGGCCGGTAGAGGTGCCACGATCCGTCCAGCCGCAGGTGGCTGTGCAACGTCGTGCCGTCGTCGAAGCGCGTGAGCAGGTGCTTGCCGACCGACGCCACGTCCAGCACGGTGCGCCCCGCGAGGTCGGCCCCGACCAGCCGCGGGTGGCGCAGCTCACCCTTGGTGAGCTCGTGACCGGCGAGCGCGGCGCGCAGCCGCTTCGCCGAGAGGTACACGGTGTCGCCCTCTGGCACCGATCGACCGTACATCCACCGATCGGTCGATCGTGCTGCCGCGACGGCCGATTCGGGGCCCTCCCGGCCCAGTGGATGATCGATGCTGGTCAGGTGGTGCGGCGGGACGGATACCGTCGCCAGGTGGGACGGAGCGGCGTGCCCGGTCACGAGCAGGGTCACGAGGGGGACGACGAGCGGCTCGCGACGGTCGAGCGGCGGCTCGACGTCGTCATCAGCCGGTACACGCCCTACCTCGGGCTCGGTGTCGGGGTCGCGCTGACACCGGTGGTCATCAAGGACGGCTCGCCGCCGTTCTGGCTGCTGGTCGGGGTGCTCTCCCTCCTGACCGTCGGGTGGTGTGTCGTGTACTCCGGTGGGCGGCCCGCGCGGGCGGAGCGGGCGCCGCACGGGGCGATCTACATCGGCGGCCTCCTTGTGCTGATGGCCGTGCTCACCTACGCGTCGCCGCTGTTCGCGTTCCTCGGGATCGCGGTGTTCACACACGCGTTCCTCTTCCTGAAGGGGCGCTGGCGCTTCGCAGCGGTCGGGGTTGCCGCCGTGATGGTCGCCTTCGCGCAGGTCGGCGGCCGGTTCGTCGCGCTGACCCCGTTGGTGGTGCTCGGCATCGCGGTGCTGGCGGTGCTGAACGCCCTGCTCACGGGCACGTTCACCTACTACGGGGTCTACCTCTCCGCGCAGAGCGCCCGGCGCGGCACGATGATCGACGAGCTGAACGCGGCGAACGCGCAGCTCTCCGAGGCGCTGCGGGAGAACGCCGACCTGCACGCGCTGCTGGTCAGCCAGGCGCGGACCGCCGGCGTCCACGACGAGCGGGCCAGGATGGCCCGCGAGATCCACGACACGATCGCGCAGGGCCTCACCGGCATCGTCACCCAGCTGGAGGCGGCCCGGTCGACCGCGGACCCGGCGACGGCCGACCGGTACGTCGACACCGCTCGCGCGCTCGCCCGGGAGAGCCTGACCGAGGCCCGTCGATCCGTCGCGGCGCTCGCCCCCGCGGATCTCGTCGACGCCCAGCTGCCGGACGCGATCTGCGACATGGCGACGCGGTGGGCGGCGACCACCGGCGTGCGGGTGTCCGTCGACACCACGGGCGATCCACGACCCATGGTGCCGGAGATCGAGGTGGCGCTGTTCAGGGTGGCGCAGGAGGCGCTGGCGAACGTGGGGAAGCACGCCGCGGCCGGCCGGGTTGGGCTGACGCTGTCCTACATGGGCGATCTCGTCGTGCTCGACGTGCGGGACGACGGCTGCGGGTTCAACCGGGCCGAGCTGGCGGGGCCTGCCAGCGGGTCCGGGTTCGGACTGGCGGCGATGGAGCAGCGGGTCCGCCGGGTGTCGGGCACGTTGACGGTCGAGAGCGCACCGGGGGAGGGCACCGCGATCAGCGCCGGCGTGCCCGCGATCCTCGCGGTCGCCGACACGCGTGAGGAGCGAGGGTGATCAAGGTACTGATCGTGGACGACCACCCGGTCGTCCGGGACGGGCTGCGCGGCGTGCTCGACGGGGCGCCCGACATGGACGTCGTCGGGGAGGCCGGGCACGGCGCCGAGGCGCTGGCCAGGGTCGCGGCCGCGGAGAACGGCGTCGACGTCGTGCTCATGGACCTGCGCATGCCCACGATGGGCGGGGTCGAGGCGATCCGGGAGCTGCGGCGCACGGCGCCGTCCGTGCGGGTGCTGGTGCTCACGACGTTCGACACCGACCGCGACGTCCTGCCCGCGATCGAGGCCGGCGCCACCGGCTACCTGCTCAAGGACACCCCGCGGGAGGACCTCCTGCGGGCGGTCCGCTCGGCGCACCGGGGTGAGGCGGTGCTCTCGCCGGCCGTCGCGGGCCGGTTGATGGGGCAGATGCGGGAACCAGGTGAGGACGCGCTCAGCGCTCGCGAGCTCGAGGTGCTGCGGTTCGTCGCGGCCGGCTCGACGAACCGCGAGACGGCGCAGAAGCTCTTCATCAGCGAGGCGACGGTCAAGACGCACCTGCTGCACATCTACGCGAAGCTGCAGGTGCGTGACCGTGCGTCGGCCGTCGCCGCCGGGTACCAGCGCGGGTTGCTCGTCCCCGACGGGTGACGAGGGTCAGCCGGGGATCGGGATCCCGACGGCGTAGAGCACGTCCTCCCGCTCCTTGACGAACCCGACCTTCGTCGCGACCGCCTGGCTGGCGAGGTTGGTGTACGAGGTGCTCCAGCACGGCTGCTTGCCGCGGCTGCGGATGTCGGCGGCCGCGGCGGCGGTGCACGCGGTCGAGAGCCCGGTGCCCCGATGGCCGGCGTCGGTGACCACACCGATGTCCTCGAAGCCCGCACCGACGTAGAACGGCACCGCGATCGACACCGGCCGGTCGTCGACGAACGCCGCCCAGCCCAGCTCCGACTTCGCGAGCCCTTCGGCGCCGTCCCAGGTCTCGTGGATCCAGCTGATGTCCTCGTCGAGCGCGGCCAGCCCGGCCGCGTCGGACGCGACGAGGCGCCGCACTTCGGGCCGGGGCGCCGGCAGGTCGACGTCGTCGGGGAGGACGTAGATGATCCGCCCCCACCCCTTGGCGTTCGGATGGACCTCCTGCAGGGCGGGCAGCCACTGTGGGGGCGCCTCGACGAACCCGGCCATCGGGCTGTCCAGCCCGTCCGGGCCGGTCAGCTGCGTCGGGGCGCCGCGGAGCTGGTAGTTGCCGCCCGGCAGCGCGACGACGACGGACCGCGGGTCGTCCGGGCGGTCGACGAGGCACCGGCCGACACCGCTGCGGACGGCGTGCTCGAACATCATCGGCCCCGGTCGTTCCGGGAGGAACCACGGGCGCAGGTCGGGGATCTGCTCGCGGGCGACGGTGTGCACCCCGGCACCTTGCCCGGCCGTCGGCGGCCGCGCTACCCACTTCCAGGTACCCTGGCGCCATGCGAGGGGCGTGGGTCCAGGCGGCGGCATTGCTGCTGCTGGGCTCCGTGCTGGCCGGTGCCACCGGCGAGCACGCCCTGATCGTCGGCGTGATGGGCGCAGTGCTCGTCGCATGTGGGCTGGTCAGGCGCGCCGAGATGGGTGTGCTGGCCACCGCGGGGTCCACTCCCGCGATCACCGCCCGCGAGCACCACCGCGCGCTGGCCCGACGTGCCGTGCCCCGCCAGCGTGATCCCGACGCCGCGGGTCACATCCGTTCCCGAGCCCCGTCCGGAGCAGTTCCGGCGGTGTAGCTGCGCGCTCGCCGCCGGGTCCCGGTCCCTGTCCCGGCTGCTGCTCTGGAGCGCTGTCATGCCCTGCTTCGTCCTGTCCGATCCCGGCGCGGAGGTCGCGCCGTGCTAGACCCGATCTACTACGCGATCTCGGCCGTCATGTGGTTCTGGCACGAGGTGCTCGGATTCCTGCTCGGCCCCACCAACGGCATCGCGTGGGCGTTGTCCGTGGTGTTCCTCGTCCTCACACTGCGCGCGCTGATGATCAAGCCGATGCTCGCGCAGATGCGATCCGGGCGTGCCATGCGCGCCCTCTCTCCGCACATGGAAGAGATCCGCAAGCGGCACGCCGACGATCCCGCCAAGATGCTGAGCGAGAACAAGAAACTCCGCGAGGCAAACGGTGTGAAGACGGCCGGGACGCTGATCACCGCGTTGGTGCAGATCCCGGTGTTCCTCGGCCTGTTGCACGTGCTGCGGATGTTCAACCGGCCGGGGCTGTCGTTCGAGCAGAACGCCGCCATCGCGAACTACGCCTTCCCCGCCGACGACGTGCGGTCCTTCCTGGAGGCACGGCTGTTCGGCGCGCCGCTCTCGTCGTTCCTCACGATGCCGCAGGAGCTGCTCGACTCCTTCGGTGCGCACGTCGACCGGTGGCAGGTCATTGCGGTCGTCGTACCGCTGACCCTGATCGCCGCGGTGGCGACGCACTTCTCGGCGCGGCACTCGCTGACCATCTCGCCGATGGACGGCCCGGCAGCCTCGATGATGAAGCTGATGCCGTGGATCTTCCCGCTCGGTGTGCTCGGCGGCGGGTTGTTCTTCGGGCTCCCGGTCGCCGTGCTCGTGTACTGGCTGACGAACAACGTGTGGACGCTCGTGCAGCAGCCGCTGTTCCACCGCAGGCTCGAACGCCAGGCGGCGGCAAACCCGCCGCCGCCCGTCGTCGTACCTGCGGCGACCGCGCCCGGAGCGGCCGCACGGGCTGCGCCCAAACCCGGCGCGAAGCCGCTGCCGAAGCGCGAGCCCGGAGCCGGGGTGGCGACCGCGACCAAGCCGCGGCGGCACGCGTCGGGGCATCGACCGAGCAAGAAACGCCGCTGAAGGACCCTGGCGCTGAAATGATCTGACCCGCGTCACGAGGTGCGGCAGGATCGGCCCATGCCCGTCGAGCTCGTCCGTGCCCCCGCCCTCACCGGCGCCGTCCCGTACGCCTACGCCGCCGTGGTCCCGCCGGGGTCGCGGTTGATCCAGACCGCGGGCGCCTGCCCGATCGACGTGAACGACGAGGTGGTCGCGCTCGGCGACATCGCCGGGCAGGCCGCGCAGGTCATGGACAACCTCGAAGTGGCGCTGCACGCGGCCGGCGCCGGGCTCACCGACGTCATGCGGACCACCGTCTATGTCGCGAGCACCGAGCAGGCCGACCTGGTGAAGGCTTGGGACGTCGTCCGCGCGCGGTTCGGCGACCACGACGCCCCGAGCACGCTGCTGGGTGTCACGGTGCTCGGCTACGCGGGTCAGCTCGTCGAGGTCGACGCGGTTGCGGTGGTCCCGGAGTAGTCGGGCTCCAGCAGGAACTGCGACCAGTCGACCGCCCGGGTCATGGCCCAGTAGTCGACGATCCGCCACGGCAGCGCGCACACCACCCGACCAGCGGTGTTGCGGTACCAGTTGCGCATGCCGGGGTGCGACCAGATCATCCGCGCGTGCGCGGCGTCGAGGCGCCTGGCGTACTCCTCGTACACCTCGGGGCGGCACTCGACGGCGCCGATGCCGCGCTCGACCATCGTGGTGAGCGCGTCGACGATGTAGCCCACCTGGCACTCGGCGATGGTGATGAAGCTGCCGCCGTGGCCGAGCACGGTGCCCGGACCCAGCGTGAGGAACAGGTTCGGGAAGTCCGTGACGGTGATGCCGAGGTGCGCGTCGGCGTCGTCCTCGCCCCACGTCTCGCGCAGCGACCGCCCGCTGCGACCGCGGACGTCCATCGGGTGCAGCAGCTTGCTCGCCTCGAAGCCGGTGCAGAGCACGACGACGTCCGCGTCGACTTCGGTCCCGTCGGCGCCGCGAACACCCGTCGGCGTGATCTCGGCGACCGCTTCCGTGACGAGCTCGACGTCGTTGCGCCTCAGGGCGCCGAACCACCCGTTGTCCAGCAGCATCCGCTTCCCGAACGGCGGGTAGTCGGGCAGCGCCTTGGCTAGCAAGTCGTCGCGGCCGGCGAGCTCGGCCTCGAAGTAGCGTGTGAAGACGCGGCGCTGCCCGTCGTTCTGCGCGCAGACCGACCGCTCGGGGTGCTCCCACTCCGGGTCGATCTGCAGCGCCGGGTGCACGCGGTCGTTCATGACCCACGCCAACCGGGTGCGGTACCAGCGGCGGTAGAACGGCACCTGTTCGAGCAGCAGCTGCTGCGCCTCGACGATCGAGGAGAAGTACACGTCGTTCGGGGCCACCCACTGCGGCGAGCGCTGGAAGATCGTCGTGCGCGCGGCCCGGCCCGCGATCGCGGGCACGATCTGCATCGCGCTCGCGCCCGTGCCGATGATCGCGACCCTTTTACCGGTGACGTCGAGTTCGGCGGGCCAGTGCGCGGAGTGGAAGAGCGAGCCCTGGAACGTGTTGATGCCCGGCAGGTTGGGAATCTTCGGCCGGTTCAGCTGCCCGACGGCGGAGATGACGGCGTGCGCCTCGATCCGCTCGCCGGTGGTCGTCGTCACGGTCCAGCGCTGCCGGTCGGCGTCGTAATCGGCCCGGGCGACCTCGGTGCCGAACCGGATCCGGCTGCGCAGGTCGTGGGAGTCGGCGACGTCGCGCAGGTAGCCGAGCACCTCGTCGCGCTTGCCGAAGTGCGTCGACCACTGCCGTGGCGCGAAGGAGTACGAGTAGAGGTGGCTGGGCGTGTCGACGCCGGCGCCCGGGTAGCCGTTCTCCAGCCAGGTGCCGCCGACCTCGGCGTTCTTCTCCAGCACGACGTGGCTGATGCCGGCTTCCCCGAGCCGGATCGCCGCCAGGATCCCGGAGACGCCGGCGCCGATTATCACCACGTGGAAGTTCCCGCCGTCGACCCGCCGGACGGGCTGCGCCGGAGCGAAAGCCATGTCCTTCGCGGCCATCTCGGCGTACTCGGCGGGCACGGGCTCGCCCGTGGCGAGCGTCATGAGAACGGTCAGCGGGTCGCCGACCGGGGCCGGGACCGCCGGCGGGCGACCCGCTGACCACGCGAGCACGGCGTGGAGGGTCGCCGTGCGGAGCTCGTGGCGGACCTCCTCCGAGAATCCGCCGTTGTCGTTGTTCTCCATGCCACGGCTGCGGGAGGGCCGGAACGGCTCCTCCAGCCAGCGTCGGTCGCCGGTGAGCTGGTACAGCACCGGGACGAGCGACGGGAAGTTCGCGTGGCGCAGTGCCTCGTCGAGCGCGTTGCGGTCGATCGGGGCGCCGGGAACGGGTTCGGTCAAGAATGCCTCGGCGCCACCCCTCATGACGCCGAGGCTAACTGCTGATCAGGCGATGCGGTGGGTGAAGCTCGAGCCGATCACGCCACCCTTGGCGATCCCGAGAACCGTCACCGCAACTTCGATCCGTGCATCCATGTCATCCCCCTGATGTCGAACTGCTGACGGGGGAGAGCGTCCGATGGAGGCGTGTCAGAACCGTTTCAAAGACAGATCATGCTGGTCAGGCGCGTAGGCGAAGGCCTTTCGGGGTGACCCGGAACCCGGCGCCGGTCAGCACCTCGGCCAGCTCGGAGCCGAGCGAGCCCACGCCGTCGGCCCGCTCGACCGCGAGGGTGCCGAGCCACCCCTCGTGGACGGCGCCGGCAAGCGCCTCCGCGGCGGCGCCCAGCTCGGCGCGTTCGGGCGTGAACGACAGCAGCGAACGCCCGCCGCGTTCGACGTAGAGCACCGGCGCGCCCTCGACGAGCACCACCAGCGCACCTGCCTTGCGTCCCGGCCGGTGCTTGCTCTCGCCGACCGTCGCGGGCCACGGCAGGGCGGCACCGTAGGGCTGGGCGGGATCGGCGGCGGCCAGGACGACGCCGGTGAGCCCGCCCGCGGCCGGCCCCTCCGGGCGCGAGAGCGCCCGCAACCGGTCGATCGCGCCCGGCACCGCGAACTGCGCCGCGCCGAGCCCCTCCACGACGTAGCCGCGGCGCACGCGGCCGGAATCCTCCATCGCCCGCAGCACGCGGTAGACCGCGGCGAAGCCGCCGGTCACACGCTCGGTGCCGAGCGCTCCGCGGGTCAGCACACCATGGCGTTCGAGGAACGCCTCCGCCCTGGCATGGGCGCGGCGGGTGGGATCGGCCTCGCGTGCGACGGCCAGCGCCCACCGGCCACCGGCCGACGGCGGCCCCGACCTGGTCGGCATCGCCGGCCGGGCGGCCCGCAGCTGCGCATAGCGGCCGCGCGGCGCCGCTCGCCGGGCGCGATGAGCCGGCCCGCCCCGGCCACCACCGCCGCCTAGGCGCGCCCGCAACGGGCCGAGCGTGTCGTTGGTCAGCAGACCGGCCCAGACGAGGTCCCAGATCGCCGTGACGACGTCCGTGTCGGTGGGCGCGGTGAGCGGGGTCGTCCCGCCCGATGCTGCGAGGATCTGCCCGCTGCGTTCGGCGAGCTGGCGGAAGAACAGCGCGCCGCCGCCGACCGGTGGCGCGTCGAGATCCGGCAGCCCCAACGCCTCCAGCACCGCGCGGTGCAGCGGGGAGGCGGCCATCTCCGGGTCGGGCTCGGGAAGCAGCAGGTCGGCGACGTCGGCCGGGGCGACGGCGAGCCATCCGTCGCTGCCTGCGAGCGGCCCGCACCCGGTCCAGGTGACCTCACCCGCGGCGGTCAGCTCGTCGAGCAGCGCAGGCGAGTAGCCGGGCAGCCGCGCGGGCAGGATCAGCGACTCGAGCGCGCTCGCCGGCAGCGGCGCGCCGGCCAGCTGCTCGACCACACCCAGCACGTCCTCGGCGCCGGGTGCGCGCCGCATCCGGCCGCGCCTGCCGTCGTCGGCACCGGTGCGCACGCCCTGCCAATCGGGCAGGAACCGGCCCAGCGCGCGCTGCTCGACGGGCTCGACCTCGGCCCGCAGCCGCGCGAGCGACGCCCGGCGCAGCCTGCGCAGCACCTCGGCGTCGCAGTACTCGACACCTTCCGAGCCGGGACGCAGCTCGCCGCGCACCAGCCGGCCGGTGCCGACCAGCCGCTCCAGCACCCCGCCGACCACCGCAACACCGAGCCCGAACCTGGCTGCGCAGCTCGCGGCCGCGAACGGGCCGTGGCTGCGCGCGTAACGCAGCACGAGGTCGCCCAGCGGGTCGGCCACCGGCTCGGTGAAGGTCTCCGGCACACCGACCGGCAGGGCGGCGCCCAGGGCGTCGCGGGCGCGGCCGGCGTCCTCGATCGCGAGCCAGCGCTCCTCGCCCGCGATCCGCACCCTGATCGCGCGCCGCGCGCTCTCCAGTTCGGTGAGCCACTCCGCGCGGATGCCGCGAGCCGCGGCCTCCTCGGTCGTGAGGTCGCCGAGGAACCGCAGCAGGTCGGCGGCGCCTTCGAGGTCGCGGGGGTGCCGCTCGACGCTCAGGCGCTGCAGCGAGGCCTCGACCTCGGCCAGCACCTCGGGGTCGAGCAGCTCCCTGATCGCGTCGGAGCCGAGCAGCTCGGCGAGCAGGGTGGAGTCGAGCGACAGCGCGGCCGCCCTGCGCTCGGCCAGCGGGGCGTCGGACTCGTACAGGAACATCCCGACGTAGCCGAAGAGCAGGCTGCGCGCGAACGGCGACGGCGCAGGCGTGCTCACCTCGACGACCCGCACCTTCCGGGACCGGACGTCGGACATCAGCTCGCGAAGGCCCGGCAGGTCGTAGACGTCCTGCACGCATTCGCGCATCGCCTCGAGCGTGATGGGGAACTGCTCGTAGCGCCCGGCGACGGCCAGCAGCTGCGAGGCACGCTGGCGTTGCTGCCACAGCGGGGTGCGACGGCGCGGGTCGCGGCGGGGCAGGAGCAGCGCGCGTGCCGCGCACTCGCGGAACCGCGCGGCGTAGACCGATGAGCCGCCCAGCTCGTTCACCACGATCTGCTCGACCTCGGCGGGGTCGAGCAGGATGTCCTCCGCGCTCGGCACGACCTCGGTGCCGTTCTCGTCGACGGCATCCGGCAGGCGCAGCACGATGCCGTCGTCGGCGGCGGATGCCTGCACCTCCACCCCGCGCCGCTCGCGCATCCGCGCCGCGATCGCCAGCCCCCACGGACCGTTGACCTTCGCCCCGAACGGCGAATGCACGACCAGTCGCCAGTCGCCGAGCTCGTCGCGGAACCGCTCGACGAGCAGCAGCCGGTCGCTCGGCACGTGGCGGGTGCTCTCGCGCTGCTCGTGCAGGTAGGCCAGCAGGTTGTCGACGGCCCACCCGTCGAGTCCGGCGAGCGTGGCGCGCTCGCGCGCGGCGTCGTCGGCCAGCGCCGACATCTCTCTGACGAACGCTCCGACGGCGCGCCCCAGCTCCAGCGGCCGCCCGATCGACTCGCCCTTCCAGAACGGCATCCGCGCCGGCTGGCCCGGCGCCGGGGTGACGATCACGCGGTCGTGCGTGATGTCCTCGATCCGCCAGCTGGAGGTGCCCAGCAGGAACGTGTCGCCCACCCGCGACTCGTAGACCATCTCCTCGTCGAGCTCGCCGACCCGGGAGCCGGAGCCCTCGGCGCCGCCCGGTGTCATGACCATGAACAGGCCGCGGTCGGGGATCGTGCCGCCGGAGGTGACCGCGAGCCGCTGCGCCCCGGGCCGGCCCTGCACGATGTCGGTGACGCGGTCCCACGTGATCCGTGCCCGCAGCTCGCCGAACTCCTCCGACGGGTAGCGCCCGGAGAGCATGTCGAGCACGGACTGCAACGCCGACTCCGGGAGCGCGGCGAACGGCGCCGCCCTGCGCACGACGGCGGCCAGCTCGGTGAGCGTCCACGGTTCGAGCGCGACCATCGCCACGATGTGCTGCGCGAGCACGTCGAGCGGGTTGCGGGGGTAGCGCATCGACTCGATCGCGCCCGACGTCATGCGCTCCGCGACGACGGCGCACGAGACGAGATCACCCCGGTACTTCGGGAACACCACGCCGCGTGAGATCGCGCCGACCTGGTGGCCGGCGCGGCCCACGCGCTGCAGCCCCGACGCGACGCTCGGCGGCGCCTCCACCTGGACGACGAGGTCGACCGCGCCCATGTCGATGCCCAGCTCCAGGCTGGACGTCGCCACGACGCACGGCAGCAGGCCGGCCTTCAGCTCCTCCTCGACGAGGGTGCGCTGCTCGCGCGACATCGAGCCGTGGTGCGCCTTCGCCACCGTGGGCGGCGCCCCGCCCCCGATGCCGGACTGCCCGATCGCCTCGGCCGGGAACGTGTCGAGGTCGACGGCCTCCTCGGCATCCTCCGCGGCCAGCTCGTTGAGGCGCGCGGTGAGCCGCTCGGTGAGCCGTCGCGAGTTGGAGAACACGATCGTCGAGCGGTGCTGCCGGACCAGCTCGAGCAACCTGCGCTCCACTGCGGGCCAGATCGACGGCCGGGTGGCCGTGCCCGCGACCGAGCCGATCACCTCCTCGTCGGAGCTCCCGACGGCGGGCTGCTCGTCGAGCGCGGCGAGATCCGGCACCGGGACCTCGACCGACACCTCGATCGTCTTCGGGATCGGCGGCTGCACTACGTCGACCGGCCGCGACCCCGCCAGGAAGGTCGATACCTCGTCGACCGGCCGGACCGTCGCGGAGAGCCCGATCCGCTGCGCCGGCTTCGGCAGCAGCTCGTCGAGCCGCTCCAGCGACAGCGCGAGGTGGGCGCCGCGCTTCGTGCCGGCGACGGCGTGCACCTCGTCGACGATCACCGTCTGCACCCCGCGCAGCGACTCCCGAGCCGCGGAGGTGAGCAGGAGGAACAGCGACTCCGGTGTCGTGACCAGCACATCCGGCGGGGTGCGGGCGAACAGCCGGCGTTCCTCGGCCGGGGTGTCGCCGGTGCGCATGCCCACGGTGATCTCGGGGACGGGCAGCCCGAGCCGCTGGGCCGACTGGCGGATGCCGGCCAGCGGCGAACGCAGGTTGCGCTGCACGTCGACCGCGAGCGCCTTGAGGGGCGAGACGTACAGCACCCGGCAGCGGTGCGCCGGCTCCTCGGGGAACGGCTCGGTGGACAGCCGGTCGAGCGCCCACAGGAACGCCGCGAGCGTCTTGCCGGAGCCGGTGGGCGCCACGACCAGCGCATGGCGCCCCGCCTGCGCCGCCCGCCACGCACCCTCCTGCGCGGCCGTCGGCGCGACGAACGCACCCGTGAACCAGGCGCGGGTGGCGGGGGAGAAGCCCTCCAACGCGGTCATCGCCACCTCCTCCAGCTGCTCGGACGGCGTCGCGACCCATTCTGCGCCCGACCACCGACAGTTTCCGGACCGCGCACACCGCGACGCCACCCAAGGAGGATGCGTGCGATCCGCACGGGTTGCCTGGAAAGCCACTTTCCCAGCGCCACAGGCCGGGAAAGTGGCTTTCCAGGCACACCCGACGCGCGAGGCGCTAGCGGGAGGTGGTGGCTGTCGCGAGAGCCATCAGCACCCGCAAATCGGCCAGCACCACGATCCACCGGCCACCGGCCCGGCCGGATGCGTGGGACGGCCGGCGTTGTCGTGCGCCCGTCCGCCCTGCAGTATCGATCGGGTGAACGGCTCGGTGGACCCTGCGGTGCAGCGGCGTGTACTGGTGGTGCTGAGCGCCGGGCAGGTGCTCGGCGGGATCGGCATGTCCGTGGCGATCGTGGTCAGCGCGTTGGTGGCCACGCGGCTGTCCGGTTCGGAGGCGATCGGCGGGGTCGCACAGACGTGCGTGGTGATCGGGGCGGCGGCCGCCGCGCTGCTCGTCGCCAAGGTGGCCACGCGGTCGGGCCGTCGACCTGCGCTGATGCTGGGCTACGGCATCGGGGCGATCGGTGGGCTCGGCTGTGTCGCGGCGGTGGCCGCGGGCAGTGCTCCTGCGTTACTGGTCGCGCTCGTACTGGTCGGGGCGGGTTCGGCAGCGGGGCTCGCCGGCCGCTACGCGGCCACCGACCTCGCGGCGCCCGCCCGCCGGGCCCGCTCGCTCGCGCTGATCATGTGGGCGAGCACGGTCGGCGCGGTCGCGGGGCCCAACCTGGCGAGCCCCGTCCAGGACCTCGCCGGCCGCGTCGGGCTCGAACCGGCGACCGGACCGTTCCTGCTCGGTGCCGCCGCGTTCCTCCTGTCGGTGGTGATCGCATGGGCGGGGTTGCGACCGGACCCGCTGGTGCTGGCCCGCGCCGCGGACGTCGAGGCCGACGCCACACCGGTGCGGGGCGCCGAGGTGCGCGCCGCGCTGTTCGCCTCGCCGCCCGCGCTGCTCGGCGTCGCCGGGGTGGCGCTCAGCCACGTGATCATGATCGCCCTGATGTCGATGACGCCCGTGCACATGGACCACGGCGGCGCGACGATCGCGGTGGTCGGGCTCGTCATCAGCCTGCACGTCGCCGGCATGTACGCGCTCAGCCCGCTGATCGGCTGGCTGGCCGACCGGGTGGGCCGCGCGACCGTGCTCGCCTTCGGCACGGCCCTGCTGCTCACCTCCGGCGTCCTGTGCGCGATGGCCGGGCCGCGGGACACGGCGTTGTTGAGCGTCGGGCTCTTCCTGCTGGGGCTGGGCTGGTCGGCGGGGATCGTCGCCGGGTCCGCCCTGCTCACGGAGTCGGTGCCGCTGCGGGTGCGGGCCGGCGCGCAGGGGCTGTCCGACGTCACCATGAACGTCGGCGGCGCCGTCGGCGGCATCGCCGCGGGCATCGTCGTCGCCGGTGCGTCGTTCGCGGTGCTCGGGATCGTCGCGGCGGTGGTCGTCGTGCCGTACCTCGTCGCGGCCGGGGTGCTCGCCGTGCGCAAGCCTGCGTCGGCGGATGTGCCCGGCTAGGCCGGGCAGAGCCAGTCGTCGCCCGCCGTTGTGGGCTCGGGTGCGGCGTCGGGGGCGGGGAAACTCTGCCGGAACGTGAACGCGTAGGGCGTCGGGCCGTGTTCGCGCAGGTGGGCGAGCCGCTCCTCGGCGTCGGCCACGGTCGGGACCGTGCCCTCCGGCACCCACCACAGCACCTGGAACGCCTCGCGCATGCGCACGAACCACTCCCGGCGCCGCGCCATGATCGAGCGGTGCGCACCGCCGTAGGCGTAGGCGGCGAGCGCCTCGACCGACGTCCAGACGCTCATGTTCACGATCAGCCGGTCGTCGCCGAAGCCGCGGACGGCGGTGGCGTCGCCGTCCTCGGTCTGCATGCGCCACACGAAGCCATCGGCGGCGTCGGCCTCGGCGTTGACGGGGTCCAGCGCCTCGACGAACCCGGCCAGCTCCGGCTCGGTGAGCGGGGCGACCGGGAGTGCGATGTTGACCTGCGCGAGATGCATGTCCCGGAGATTAGGGCGCCGGCCGGGGCGCTCGCCGCGGATTTCGCCGGACGCGTAGCTCTCCCAGGGGTTGGGAAGGGCAGGAAAGCCACTTTCCTGCCCTGTGAGGGCCGGAAAGTGGCTTTCCTGCCTCGCGCGCGCAACGCACCCCCCGGACCACCACGGCCCGCCCGCCTCAGCGCCCGCGGTTCTGCCACCACCAGCGCGCGATGAGGACCAGCGACGCCAGCAGGCCGAAGAGCACGATGACCTTGCCCACGGGGCTGCCGAACCCGGTCTGGGCGAGGAGGAGCAGTGCGGTCGGCATGCGCCGAGCATGCCATCGGGGGAGGCCGTCGGGGCGGGCGGCAGTAGCGTTGTGCGTGTGCGACTGACCTACTTCCGCGAGCTGATGGAGGGTGAGTTCGGCGCTGCGCGGGCCGCCTCCGTCTCCCACGACCACGTGTTCGCCCAGCTCGGCGGGCGGACCGTCGAGCAGGCGCTGGAGGCGGGGATCGACCCGCGCGACGTCTGGCGTGCCGTCTGCGAGGTCTACGACGTGCCGGCCGCGCGCCGCTGACCCGCCGGTTCCCACCGCCGGGCGACGCATCTTACGCGGCGGGCGTGTCCGTTCCACGATCGAACACGTGTTCGCTAGTCTGTTGTCCACATCGCGTGCCGGCTGTCCACAGTTCCGGAGTCGGTCCGCGGATTGTCGGTGGTGGCCCCTACCGTCGACAGCAGATCGAACAACACGTCCCGAGCACGAGGTGGAGACCCGGCGATGACCGCACCCGACCGCGAGAAGGCGCTTCAACTCGCACTCGCCCAGATCGAGAAGAACCACGGCAAGGGGTCGGTGATGCGCCTCGGCGAGGACACCCGGCCGCCCATCGGGGTGATCCCCACCGGCTCCATCGCGCTCGACGTCGCGCTGGGCGTCGGCGGCCTGCCGCGCGGCCGCGTCGTCGAGGTGTACGGCCCCGAGTCGAGCGGTAAGACGACCGTCGCGCTGCACTGCGTCGCCAATGCGCAGGCCGCGGGTGGCATCGCCGCGTTCATCGACGCCGAGCACGCGCTCGACCCCGAGTACGCCAAGGCGCTCGGTGTCGACACCGACAACCTGCTCGTGTCCCAGCCCGATACGGGTGAGCAGGCGTTGGAGATCGCCGACATGCTGATCCGCTCCGGCGCGCTCGACATCATCGTCGTCGACTCCGTGGCGGCGCTCGTGCCGCGCGCGGAGATCGAGGGCGAGATGGGCGACAGCCACGTGGGTCTGCAGGCCCGGCTCATGAGCCAGGCGCTGCGCAAGATCACGGGTGCGCTGAGCAACTCCGGCACCACGATGATCTTCATCAACCAGCTCCGCGAGAAGATCGGGGTCATGTTCGGGTCGCCGGAGACCACGACGGGTGGCAAGGCCCTGAAGTTCTACGCCTCCGTCCGGCTCGACATCCGGCGCATCGAGACGCTCAAGGACGGCTCCGACATGGTCGGCAACCGCACCCGCGTCAAGGTGGTCAAGAACAAGGTGGCCCCGCCGTTCAAGCAGGCCGAGTTCGACATCCTCTACGGCGTCGGGATCAGCCGCGAGGGCTCGCTGGTCGACGTGGGTGTCGAGCAGGGCATCGTCCGCAAGTCCGGTGCTTGGTACACCTACGAGGGCGACCAGATGGGCCAGGGCAAGGAGAACGCCCGTAAGTTCCTGCGCGAGAACCCCGACGTCGCGGCCGAGATCGAGAAGCGGATCAAGGAGAAGCTCGGGATCGGCGCCGTGCTCGACGCCGCCGCCGAGCCGCTGCCCGCGCCGGTCGACTTCTGAGCATGACGCAGGAGCCGGGCGGCAGCCGGCTCGCCCGGTTCGACGAGCTCGAGCCGGCGGATGAGGCGGCACCGGTCGCGGGCCTGGACGGAGCCGACGAGCCACAGCCGGAAGCGGAAAGGATCGTGCTGTTCGGCGGGTTCGACGGCATCGTCGAGCCCGACGCGCCGGCGCCGGTTGCCGAGCTGAGGGTCCAGCAGCGCGGCGAGCCTGCTCGGGTTGCGGACGTCGATGCGGGCGTCGATGCGCCCGCCCCCGACATGCGCGTCGCCAGCCTCACCGGCTGGCGCGGCCGGCCCGGCGCTGGGCGGGTGCGAACCGACGAACCGGAGGCCAGGCGTCCGCGCAGGGAACGCCGACCCGTGGCGAGGCCGGCGTCCGACGTCGCCGCTCCGGAGGCGCCTGCGACCGCGGATCCGGAGGAAAGGGGACGACGGCCGCGCGAGCGCAGGCGGCACGGACCACCGGAGCTCGACCCCGGGGCAGATCCGATCGCGGTGGCCAAGGAGATCTGCCTGCGCCTGCTCACCGACCGGGCACGCACCCGGCTCGAGCTGGAGCAGGCGCTGCGCCGCAAGGGTGTGCCCGACGAGGCGGCGACCACCGTGCTGGAGCGGTTCGACGAGGTCGGGCTGATCGACGATGCCTCCTTCGCCGAGCAGTGGGTCCGGTCGCGGCACAACTACCGCGGCCTAGCCCGCCGTGCGATCGCGCAGGAGCTGCGCCGCAAAGGTGTCGCCGACGACATCGCCGGTGAGGCGCTCGCCGGGGTCGACTCCGAGTCGGAGGAGCAGCGGGCCCGCGAGCTCGTCGAGCGAAAGGTGCGGTCGCTCCCGGTGGCGACGGCGGAGGAGCGCACCCGCACAGCGCGCCGGCTCGTCGGAATGCTCGCCCGCAAGGGCTACGGCGGCGGGATCGCGTACCGCGTGGTGCGCGAGGTGTTGGCCGCGCATGGCGCCGAGTCCGAGGAACTCGCGGGTGAGGAACCTGCCGAGGAGTGAGGCGATCGCCTACTTCTTGAGTCGTCGGCTCCCGCCGTGCCAGTCCTCCTGCTTGCCCACCTCGCCGTCGGCCACGCCGAAGGAGCGCAGTTGGGGTTGCTCGCGCATGCTGCGCTTCAGCTCGGAGAAGCCGGGGAAGCGGGCCAGCGCGATCACGTGGTCCCACAGTTCGGCGGCCTCGTCGTCCGACGGGAGCCGGCTGATCACCGGACCGAAGAACGCCACTCCCGCAGGCGGCTCGAAGTGCAGGATCGGCGTGCCGACATCCTTGCCTGTCAGGCTCAGCGCCTCGTCGGTCTCGGCCTGGATCTCGGCGTCGCGGGCGGTGTCGTCCAGTGCCTCGGCGAGCCGCCTGTCCAGGCCGAGCTGATCGAGCACCGGCTCGACGAAGGCGGCGGTGCCACGCACGGCGGGGTCGTCGGTCGTGATGGCGCTGTCGGCGCTGTCGAAGATCTGCCTGCCCAGCGTCTCGTAGAGGGCGCCGACGGCCGCCCGCCCGTGCTCCTCCCGCACCCGCGACGCCAGCCGCAGCAGGCGCAACCCGCCGGTGTGGCTCGCGTCGTACTCGGGAGGGAAATGTGTGTCGTAGTCGAGGTGCGAGTTGAGCAGCCGCAACGAGATGAACCGCCACTCGACGTCGTAGTCGCGTTGTGCCTGCACCTGCCGCACCCACTTGCTCGTCATCCAGGCGAAGGGGCAGACCGGGTCGAAGTAGAAGTGGATGTCGGCCACCACGCCACGTTAACCCGCGGTGTCGGGCCGGTGCAGCACCTGCACGTCGCCGGGGAACCCTCCGGCGGCGGACAGCTCGGCGAGGAACGAGAGCAAGGTCGTGCGGAACATCTGCACGGCGTGGGTCGGGGTGAGGTCGGCCCGCCGCGCGAGCGCGACCGTCCGGTAGATCGGCGGGGTCAGCACCGTGCGGCGCAGCCGCGGCCGGCCCGCGAACACCAGGTCGGGGACGACCGCGACCCCGGTGCCCGATTCGACGAGCCGCAGCACGGCGTCCATCTCGCCACCTTCGACCGCGAAGGTCGGGGTCTCCCCGGCGGCGGCGAACGCGAGCAGCGTGGCCTCCCGCACGTCGTAGCCCTGCCGCGGCACCACGAGCGGACGCCTGGCCAGCTCCCGGATGCCCATCGAGCCCCGCGCGGCCGGCGGCCGGCCCGCGGCCGGTGACGCCACCGAGAGCCGCTCGCGCAGCAGGGGAGTGGTGTGCAGCGCCGGATCGACCCCGCTCGGCGGGACGATCACCATCGCGACGTCGATCTCGCCGCGCACGACCGAGCGCACGAGGGGTTGCGAGCCGCTCTCGACGAGCTCCAGTCGCACGTCCGGGTACTGCTCGTGGAACACCCGCAGCACATCGGCGAGCACCCCGATGCAGAGCGACGGGGTCGCGCCGACCCGCACCCGCCCGCTGCGCAGACCGATGATCTCCGCGACGGCGCTGCGCGCGCTGTCCATGTCGGCGAGCATTCTTCTGGCGAGCGGGAGCACGGCCTCGCCCGCCGGGGTGAGCACCGGTCCCTCCCGGCCGCCGCGATCCACCAGCGCCGCACCAAGATCGCTCTCCAAGGCCCTGAGCTGCCGCGACAACGTGGGCTGCGCCACTCCAACGGCCTCGGCGGCACGCGTGAAGCTGTGCACGTCGGCCACCGCGACGAAGTACGCGAGCTGCTGAAGAGTCACTCGAATAGCTTACGTGCATCGATCCGGTCGAACCGATGCATTGGACGGCAGCGCCTTGCGGTAGGAACCTCTCCCACATGGTGACACTCGGGGAGCGCGCGGGCCGGCGTGCCGGACCGGCGGGTGCCAAGCGCACGCCGTCGGTGCTGCTGAAGTACGTGATGGCGGTCAGCGGCGCCATCATGCTGCTGTACCTGATCGCCCACATGATCGGCAACCTGAAGATCTTCTTCGGCGCCGAGTCGATCGACAAGTACGCGCACTGGCTCCGGACGATCGGCGAGCCCGCGTTGCCGGAGGAGACGCTCCTCTGGATCATTCGCGTGGTGCTGGCGCTCGCGCTGGTCGCGCACATCGCCTCCGCCGTGATCCTGACCCGCCGTGCCCACAAGGCACGTCCGGTCAAGTACGCCTACCGGCCGCCGGTGAAGGGCAGCTACGCCGCCCGCACCATGCGCTGGGGCGGGGTGATCGTCTTCCTGTTCGTGGTCTACCACCTTCTCGACCTGACGACGGGAACGCTCAACCCGCACGGGGTGCAGGGCGAGGTGCACGCGAACGTCGTCGCCGACTTCGCGCCCGGGCGCTGGTACGTCACCCTCTTCTACGCGCTCGCCGTCATCGCGGTCGGCTTCCACGTCCGGCACGGGCTGTGGAGCGGGCTGCAGACCTTCGGCCGCTCCAGCGCCGCGACCCAGCACACGCTGCAGGCGGTTGCGCTCGTCGTCGCGGTCGTGCTGGTCGTCGGCTTCCTCTCCGTTCCCTTCGCCGTCCTGACCGGATTGGTGGCCTGAGCCATGACCTACACCGACTTCACGATCGGTGCGCCGATCGCCGACACCGCCGCGCCCGAGGGCCCGATCGAGACCCGCTGGGAGCGGCGCCGGTTCGGCGTGAAGCTCGTCAACCCGGCCAACAAGCGCAAGATGAAGATCATCGTCGTCGGCACCGGCCTCGCCGGCGGCAGCGCGGCGGCGAGCCTCGCCGAGCTGGGCTACCAGGTCAGCTCGTTCTGCTACCAGGACAGCCCGCGGCGCGCGCACTCGATCGCGGCGCAGGGCGGGATCAACGCCGCGAAGAACTACCGCAACGACGGCGACAGCGTCCACCGCCTGTTCTACGACACCGTCAAGGGCGGCGACTTCCGCTCGCGCGAGTCGAACGTCCACCGGCTCGCCGAGATCAGCCTGCAGATCATCGACCAGTGTGTGGCGCAGGGGGTGCCGTTCGCCCGCGAGTACGGCGGACTGCTCGACAACCGCTCGTTCGGCGGCGCGCAGGTCTCCCGGACGTTCTACGCGAAGGGTCAGACGGGTCAGCAGCTGCTGCTGGGCGCCTACCAGGCGCTCGAACGGCAGATCGACGCCGGCGGCGTGACGATGTACTCGCGTCACGAGATGCTCGAACTGATCATCGTCGACGGCCGGGCGCGCGGGATCGTCGCGCGCGACCTCGTCACCGGGGAGACCACGAGCCACCTCGCGGACGCCGTCGTGCTGGCGTCCGGCGGCTACGGCAACGTCTTCTACCTCTCCACCAACGCCAAGGGCTGCAACGTCACGGCGGGCTGGCGGGCGCACCGCAAGGGCGCGCTGTTCGCCAACCCCTGCTACACGCAGATCCACCCGACGTGCATCCCGGTGAGCGGCGACCACCAGTCGAAGCTCACGCTGATGAGCGAGTCGCTGCGCAACGACGGCCGCGTGTGGGTGCCGCAGAAGGGCGGCGACACCCGGGCGCCCGGCGACATCCCCGAGGCCGAGCGCGACTACTTCCTGGAGCGCCAGTACCCGGCGTTCGGCAACCTCGTGCCGCGGGACATCGCGTCCCGCGCCGCGAAGAACGTCTGCGACGCCGGGCGCGGTGTCGGCCCGACGGGACTGGGCGTCTACCTCGACTTCGCCGACGCGATCGCGCGGCTGGGCCGCCCGGCCGTCGCGGCGAAGTACGGGAACCTGTTCCAGATGTACCAGCGCATCACCGGTGAGGACCCGTACTCGGTGCCGATGCGGATCTTCCCGGCCGTGCATTACACGATGGGCGGGCTGTGGGTCGACTACGACCTGCAGAGCACGATCCCGGGCCTGTTCGTGGTGGGTGAGGCGAACTTCTCCGACCACGGCGCCAACCGGCTGGGCGCCTCGGCCCTGATGCAAGGCCTCGCCGACGGGT
Organism: Pseudonocardia sp. TRM90224; assembly: GCF_021245725.1. Lineage (GTDB taxonomy): Bacteria > Actinomycetota > Actinomycetes > Mycobacteriales > Pseudonocardiaceae > Pseudonocardia. Next base: position 266,137 of record NZ_JAJGSX010000006.1, read on the forward strand.
ACTTCGTGCTGCCGAACACGATCGGCGACTACCTCGCCGGGAGCAGGCTCACCCCGGTCGCGCACGACGCGCCCGCGGTCGTCGCGGCCGAGGCCGACGTGGCTCAGCGGGTCGAGACGCTGCTCTCGATCGACGGCAATCGCACGGTCGACTCGTTCCACCGCGAGCTGGGTCACCTCATGTGGGACCACTGCGGCATGGAGCGCACCGACGCCGGGCTGCGCAAGGCGCTCGACCGGATCCCCGAGCTGCGCCACGAGTTCTGGAGCAGCGTCAAGGTGCCCGGCTCCGCCGCAACGCTGAACCAGTCGTTGGAGAAGGCCGGACGGGTCGCCGACTTCCTCGAGCTCGCCGAGCTGATGTGCCTCGACGCGCTGCACCGCACCGAGTCGTGCGGCGGGCACTTCCGGGCGGAGAGCCAGACCGACGACGGCGAGGCCGCCCGCGACGACGACCACTTCTCCTACGTCGCGGCGTGGGGCTACGCGGGCGAGGGCAACGCGCCCGTCCTGCACAAGGAAGACCTCCAGTTCACCTACGTCCACCCGAGCCAGCGGAGCTACAAGTGAGACTGAACCTGCGGATCTGGCGCCAGGACGGGCCGAACGACAAGGGCAAGCTGATCGGCTACCGGGTCGACGACGCCGACGAGGACATGTCGTTCCTCGAGCTGCTCGACGTGCTCAACGAGAAGCTCATCCTCGACGGCGACGAGCCGGTCGCGTTCGACCACGACTGCCGCGAGGGCATCTGCGGTGCGTGCAGCATGGTGATCAACGGCCAGCCGCACGGCCCGCAGAAGGCCACCACAACCTGCCAGCTGCACCTGCGGCACTTCCACGACGGCGAGACGATCACCATCGAGCCGTTCCGCGCCGGGGCGTTCCCCGTGGTCAGGGACCTGGTCGTGGATCGCGGCGCGTTCGACCGGATCATCGCGTCGGGCGGGTACATCTCCGCGCCGACGGGAGCCGCGCCCGACGCGCACGCCGTGCCGGTGCCGAAGCCGCAGGCCGATCGGGCGTTCACGGCGGCTGCCTGCATCGGCTGCGGGGCGTGCGTCGCAGCGTGTCCGAACGGCTCGGCGTCGCTGTTCCTCGGCGCCAAGATCACCCACCTCGGTGAGCTGCCGCAGGGTCAGCCCGAGCGCGACAGCCGGGTGGTGCGGATGGTCCAGGCGCACGACGACGAGGGCTTCGGCGGGTGCACCAACACCGGCGAGTGCGCGGTCGCGTGCCCGAAGGAGATCCCGCTCGACGTGATCAGCCAGCTGAACCGGGACTACCTGCACGCGACGACGACCCGGCGGTGACACAGCAGGAGATCTATCGGCGATAGGGTGCAGGCGTGCCCGGTCCCGTCGACCTCGCGAGCATCACCACAGCCGCGGTGGAGCTGTTGGACGAGGGCGGCCTGCCCGCGGTCAGCACCCGCAAGCTCGCGACGAAGCTCGGCATCTCGTCGCCGAGCCTGTACTGGCACGTGCGCGACAAGGCGGCGCTGCTCGACCTCGTCGCCGAGGCCATCTGCGCCGACGCCTTCACCGTCGACCCGGGGCTCGGTTGGCGCGACCAGCTGGCCGAGGGGCTGCGCCAGTTCCGCACGATGCTGCTGGCGCACCGCGACGCGGCGGAGCTGCTGCGGCAGCGTCCGCCGACGGGCCCGCACCGGCTGCGGCACATCGAGACGACGCTGCGGATCCTGTTCGACGCGGGCTTCACCGACGACGAGGCTGCCGGGATCGTCCGCCTGCTCACCGCGCACGTCCTGAACTCCGTCGACACGCGACCTGCCCCGGAACCGGACGAGGACCGCCGCGCCGCCATGCGGGAGGCGATGGCCACCTACCCGAACCTGCGCCGCGTGGGCCCGGCGCTCGTGCGGCAGACCGGTGGGGAGCTCTTCGAGCTCGGCCTGGGGGTCATCTTGGACGGGTTGGTGGCCCGCGCGGCGGCCAAGGGGTGAACGCAGCGCCAATCCGGGCCGCCGCGACGGGTGCCGGGAAAGTGGCTTTCCCGGCGCGTGGGGCCGGGAAGGTGGCTTTCCCGGCAACGTGTGCGCTTCGCACCGATCTGGCTCGTCGGCGCCCCATCCCCGCCACCTGCGTGAATCGCGTCACCATTCGGAACCGTCTGTGACAGCCCGCGCGGCAGGGCGTCACGGATCCGTCGTAGGCTCCGCAAATCCAGATGTCCCGGTGCCGCGGCTTCTGCGGGAAGGCAGTTCCGCGGCGGCGGCACCGCAGAAGATTGAGGAACCCCTGACGTGTCATCCACCACAGACGCGTCCGCCGGCCGGGCGCAGATCACGGCGCGGACGCTACGGACGGACCGGTGGTGGCTGCCACCGCTGCTGAACTTCGCCGGGCTCGTCGCGTGGGTCGCCTACGCGACCGTGCGGGCGTTCCTGCAGAGGGATTACTTCGTCGCGGAGTACAACTACCTCACGCCGTTCTACTCGCCGTGCTTCTCCAACGGTTGCATCGAGGAGGCCGCGCACTTCGGCCGGTTCCTCCCCGACGTGTGGTTCCTGCCCTACGCGGCGCTGACGCTGCCGTTCCTGCTGTTCTTCCGGCTCACCTGCTACTACTACCGGAAGGCCTACTACCGGGCGTTCTGGCTGTCGCCGCCCGCGTGCGCCGTCGCGGAGCCGCACCGCAAGTACACCGGTGAGACGCGCTTCCCGCTGCTCGGGCAGAACCTGCACCGCTACTTCTTCTACGCCGCCGTGATCATCTCGGTGATCAACACGTACGACGCCGTCATCTCGTTCGTCAAGCACGACGGCAGCTTCGGGCTCGGCCTGGGCAACCTGATCCTGGTGGCCAACGTGGTGCTGCTCTGGGCGTACACGCTCTCCTGCCACTCGTGCCGCAGCATCATCGGCGGCCGGCTGAACCACTTCTCGAAGCACCCCGTCCGCTTCGCGCTCTGGGGCTACGTCTCGCGGCTCAACACGAAGCACATGCAGCTCGCGTGGACCACGCTCGCCTCACTGGCGATCACCGACTTCTACATCATGGCCGTCTCGGCCGGATGGTTCTCCGACCTGCGGATCGTGGGGTGAATCCAATGACGGAAACGATCGAGACTCACGAGTACGACGTCGTCGTGATCGGGGCCGGTGGCGCCGGGTTGCGCGCCGCGATCGAGGCGCGGGCGCAGGGCAAGCGCACCGCGATCATCTCGAAGTCGCTGTTCGGCAAGGCGCACACCGTGATGGCCGAGGGCGGCTGCGCGGCCGCGATGGGCAACGTCAACCCGAACGACAACTGGCAGGTCCACTACCGCGACACCATGCGCGGCGGGAAGTTCCTCAACAACTGGCGGATGGCGGAGCTGCACGCCAAGGAGGCGCCCGACCGCGTCTGGGAGCTGGAGACCTACGGTGCGCTGTTCGACCGCACCAAGGACGGCAAGATCAGCCAGCGCAACTTCGGCGGCCACTCCTATCCGCGCCTCGCGCACGTCGGCGACCGCACGGGCCTGGAGATGATCCGCACGCTCCAGCAGAAGATCGTCTCGCTGCAGCAGGAGGACTTCGCCGCGACCGGCGACTACGAGGACCGGATCAGGGTCTTCCACGAGACCACGATCACCGACCTGTTCACGTCGGACGGACGCATCGCCGGCGCGTTCGGCTACTACCGCGCCACCGGCGCTTTCGTCCGGTTCGACGCCCCCGCGGTCGTGCTCGCCACCGGCGGCATCGGCAAGAGCTACCAGGTGACGTCGAACTCGTGGGAGTACACGGGCGACGGCCACGCGCTCGCGCTGCGCGCCGGTGCCACGTTGATCAACATGGAGTTCCTGCAGTTCCACCCGACGGGCATGGTCTGGCCGCCCTCGGTGAAGGGGATCCTGGTCACGGAGTCGGTCCGCGGCGACGGCGGCGTGCTGCGCAACTCCGAAGGCAAGCGGTTCATGTTCGAGTACATCCCGGACGTGTTCAAGGAGCAGTACGCCACCACGGAGGAAGAGGGCGACCGCTGGTACACCGACGCCGACAACAACCGGCGCCCACCCGAGCTGCTGCCGCGTGACGAGGTCGCCCGTGCGATCAACTCCGAGGTCAAGGCCGGACGCGGCTCGCCGCACGGCGGCGTGTTCCTCGACATCGCATCGCGGCTCAAGCCCGAGGAGATCCAGAAGCGCCTCCCGTCGATGTACCACCAGTTCAAGGAGCTGGCCGACGTCGACATCACGAAGGAGCCGATGGAGGTCGGCCCGACCTGCCACTACGTCATGGGTGGCGTCGAGGTCGAGCCCGACACCGGCATGTCGAAGGTGCCCGGCCTGTTCGCCGCGGGCGAGTGCTCCGGCGGGATGCACGGCTCCAACCGGCTCGGCGGCAACTCGCTGTCCGACCTGATCGTGTTCGGCCGCCGTGCCGGCCTGGGCGCTGCCGAGTACATCGACGGCCTCGCTGCCCGGCCTGCCGTGAAGGAGGCGGACGTCGCGGTGGCGCAGGAGCGCGCGCTGCTGCCGTTCGCGAGCGCGGAGAAGGGTGGCGAGAACCCGTTCGTCGTGCAGCTCGAGCTGCAGAAGACGATGAACGAGCTGGTCGGCATCATCCGCAAGGCCGAGGAGATGGAGGCCGCGCTCAAGGCCCTGCAGGACATCGCGACGAAGGCGCGCACCGTCGGCGTCACCGGTGGGCGTGCGTTCAACCCCGGCTGGCACCTCGCGCTCGACCTGCGCAACATGCTGCTGGTCTCGCTGTGCGTCGCGAAGGCGGCGCTGGAGCGGCAGGAGAGCCGTGGCGGGCACACCCGCGACGACTTCCCGGTGATGGACTCGGACTGGCGGCACGTCCTGCTGGTGCTCTCCGCGCTCGGCGAGGACGACGTGAACCTCGTCCGGCAGGAGCAGGTGCCGATGCGGCCGGAGCTGCTCGACCTGTTCGAGATGGACGAGCTGAAGAAGTACTACACAGGTGATGAGCTGGGCGGGCACCGCGCGGACCAGGGAGCGAAGGCATGACGCACGACCAGGTGTTCCGCGTGTGGCGGGGCGACTCCGTGGACGGGGAACTGATCGACTACCCGGTCGCGGTGAACGAGGGCGAGGTCGTCCTCGACATCATCCACCGGCTCCAGCAGACCGAGCCCGACCTCGCGGTCCGCTGGAACTGCAAGGCCGGCAAGTGCGGCTCCTGCAGCATGGAGATCAACGGGCGGCCGCGTCTCGCGTGCATGACCCGGATGAGCACGTTCGACGAGACCGAGACCATCACGATCACCCCGCTGCGGACGTTCCCGCTGGTCCGCGACCTCGTCACGGACGTCTCGTTCAACTACGAGAAGGCCCGTGAGGTGCCGAGCTTCGCGCCGCCCGCGGACCTCGGCCCCGGCGAGTACCGGATGCAGCAGGTCGACGTGGAGCGGAGCCAGGAGTTCCGCAAGTGCATCGAGTGCTACCTCTGCCAGAACACCTGCCACGTCGTGCGTGACCACGAGGAGAACAAGGAGAGCTTCTCCGGCCCGCGCTACCTGATGCGGATCGCGGAGCTCGACATGCACCCCCTCGACGTCGCCGACCGGCAGAAGGAGGCGCAGGAGGAGCACGGGTTGGGCTTCTGCAACATCACGAAGTGCTGCACCGAGGTCTGCCCCGAGCACATCAAGATCACCGACAACGCCCTCATCCCGCTGAAGGAGCGTGTCGTCGACCGCAAGTACGACCCGCTCGTATGGCTCGGCAGCAAGATCTTCAAGCGCGCCGGGGCGTAGGGGAGGGCAGGAAAGCCACTTTCCTGCCCTGTGAGGGCCGGAAAGTGGCTTTGCTGCCCTAGCGTGCGGAACGCACGCACACGTTCGTTCGGCCGGCTGGCCCGTCAGCCGAGCGAGCGGCGGATCTCGTCCAGCTTCGCCTTCGCCGCCCGCTCCCGCTCGGCCTCCTGCTCGGCGACCGTGCGGCCCTGGGTCGTCTCGTCGGCGAGCTCCTGCGTGCCGATGCTCGTCGCGTACCGGCCCTCGATCTTGTCGCGGACGAAGTCGAAGCTCGGGACGCCGTGATCGTCGTAGTCCGGGTCGGGCACGGCCGGGGGCGGCGGCGCGACGGGGTCCGGGACGATCTCCGCGTCGATCGGCTCGTTCGGGTCAGGCATGTGCGCCACGGTACGCGCCACCCGTTCGGCCCATCCCGATTTGACAACCAGGCGTGACCACCGCTCACCCGTCTCGTTGATCCGACCAGAGCGTGCCTTCACCCGGGGGGATGACGATGGTCTCAGCTGTTCCGTCGGCGCGACCGGCGCAACAGGCCGACGTCGAGCGGGTCGCCCCATCGGGGGCGAAAGTGCGGCTGGCTGTTCCGTCGGAGCTCGGCACCCATTCGTGGTACGCGAACACCCGGTTCAGCGGGCCGCGGCTGTCGCGCCAGTTCTTCTTCGCGCCGCTCGGCGAGCACCAGGCCATCCCGAAGCACCTGCTGCCCGGCGCCCGCGAGTACCGCCAGCAGATGCGCGGCTACGACGCGATCGTCTTCGAGGCCGTCGACCGGTCCGACTCGGCGCTCGTGCTCGCCGGTCCGCACCACGAAGCGACGACGTGGTTCGCGGGGCCCGCGCCCGATCCGGCCGGCCTCGACGCGCTGCTCGCGACGTTCCGCTTCACCGACTCGCTGAAGGGTGCAACGCTCGCGCCGGTGTCGAACCTGCTGGTCAAGCAGACCGACGTGTCGCTGATCGGCAAGAGCGCCGTCTCGATGCTCGTCGTCAAGAAGGCGACGGACGTCTTCGGTGTGCTGCCGGACTGGGCCGGTCTCGTCCTGCCCGACGGTGAGCTGTGGCGCGCCACCCGCGTGCTGGGCGCGGCCGCTGCGGCAGCCGTGAAGGGCACGCCGCACGAGTGGCGCTACCTCATCGCGAACGCCTCGACCGTGATGGACGTCGTGCTGCTCGGCCCCGAGTCGGGGCGCCCGCGCTCCGCGCTGGCCGACTCGCAGGTCGTCGAGGCGCTCTCCGGCCTCGTCGGCCGCTGGGTGGTCTGAGCGGTGTCGCTCGCGCTCGCCGTTGCACTGCTCGCACTGCTGGTGGCGCTGTTCGCGCTGGTGGCGCTGGTCGCCGTCTACGCACGGGTGAAGGCGCTCGAAGCCGGACGGGCCGCTGACCTCTCCGGGTACGCGTCACTGGTGGGCCGTCTCGCGCCGCTGTCGGTGCGGCCCGGTACCGGCCAGCGCGCCGGCGTCGTCGCGGTGCTCGACGCCGACTGCGCGCTCTGCCACGCCGTCTGGGCGGCGCTCGCGACCGCACCGGACGTGCGGGCCGTCGCGGTGCTGGACCGGCCGGCCGCGCTGGGGGACGGGCCCGCGGAGCTGCTCGTCGACCTCGACACCCGCATCGCGCTCTTCGAGGGCTACGCGCCCACCCTGCTCGGGCTCGACGCCGCGGGCGTCGTCACCCAGCGGGTGTTCGTCTACGCCGACACCGACCTCGCCGCCACGATCTCCCGCCTGACCGGAGCAGAGGTGACCACATGATCAGCCTCGACGACATCCCGACCGCGTTCGAGCCGCCCGCCGACGCGCGTCCGAGCGGGGTCGTAGCCATGATCCGTTCGATCCGGCCGAGCCGTCGGGCGGTGCTGCGCGGGCTGGTCGTCGGTGCGGCGGCCGCCGCGCTCGTGCCGATCGACTGGTACCTCACCCGAAGGGCTGCCGCCGCGGCGCCCGGTCCCAGCGACGAGTACCTGACCTGCCCCAAGGACTATGACGAGGAAGCGACCAACTGGCCGCGCGGCGGCCCGGCCGTGTGCGCGGGCGGCTGGCGGCGCGGCACCTTCCCCTGCTCGGGCGGCTACCACATCGAGGGCAGCCACTACGAGGAAGGCGCCGGCTACGAGTCGATGCGGGTGACCACCGACTGCCACGGCCGCAACGCGTGGCGCTGGAAGGGCTACCGCTGCTCCGACGCCGTCACCAACGCCGCGTTCACCGACGGGCTGGAGTACCACGGAGTGACGATCGCGATCTGCTCGTTGCCGAGCGGCGCGGAGTAGATCGAGGGATGCGGCAGCTCGGGCGCGCGACGCTGCACCCGCTCGTCCCCGTTGCCGTGCTCGCGCTGGCGCTGCTGCCGGCCTGGACGTCCACGGCGCTGCTCGCTGCCGTCGCGGGCGCGGCCGCCGGGTACGCCAACTCCGGCAGCACTTGAAGCCACAACTCGGCGTTCCTGCTGAGCGCGTCGGTCTGGCGCGCACGTCCCGTACTCCGCTTCTTCGGCGCAGGACTGCTGCTGGGGGCGGAGCTGGTTGTGTTCGCCGCGGCGGCGTTGGGTGCGTTGCCGCAGCTGCTCGTCCCCGCACCCGTGCGCTGGGCGGTGTTCGGGGCGGCTGCGCTGGCCGTGCTGCTGCGGGAGACGGGGGTGGCGCGGTTCCCCGTGCCGGAGAACGCCCGGCTCGTCACCGAGGACGTGCAGCACCTGCGCGAATGGGGTGCGCTGCAGTTCGGGTTCGAGATGGGCACCGGCATGCGCACGTACTCGCCGTCGGCGCTGCCGCACCTCGCCCTGCTGGCGGTCCTGCTGGTCGTGCCGTTCCCCGCGGCGTTCGCGCTGGGCGCCGGGTTCGCGGTGGGCCGGCTGGTGATGCCGCTGATGTCGAACGCGTGGAGCGACGACGGCTCGTGGACCGAGCTCTGGGCGCGGTGGGACGCGGTGGCGCGCCCGTTGCTCGCACTGGTCGCGGTGGCCGCGTTCGGGCTTGGCATGCTGCCCGCATGAGGTGGACCGAGGTGATCGTGATCTACGACGTCGGGTGCCCGTCGTGCTCGCGGATCGCGCGCGAGCTGCCCGAGCTGGTGAAGGTGCCGGTGACCGTCCGGTCGTGCCGCGATCCGCAGCTGGCCGCATACCCGGGGCTGAGCGCCGCGGTGCGGGCCTGCACGACGCCCGCGCTGGGAATGGTGCGTGCACGAGGAACGGTCCGCTGGTGGCTCGGGCTCAGCGGCGCGGTCGGGGTGCTGCCGGTCGTGCGCCCGCGGGCGCTGAAGGAAGCGGTCGGTCTGGTCTGGGCGGCGTTCCGGACCGCGCGCATGCACCAGTAGCGTGACCACATGTGACTAGCGCCCCTTTCGGTTCGTGGCCGACGCCGATCACCTCGGAGCTCGTTGTCGCATCCGCCGTCCGGCTCTCGGAGCTGCGGGTCGACGGAGCCGACGTCGTCTGGTCGGAGGGCCGTCCGGACGAGGGCGGCCGCACCCAGCTCGTGCGCCGCGCACCCGACGGCACCCTGACCGAGCTGCTGCCCGAGGGGATGAACGCGCGCAGCGCCGTGCATGAGTACGGCGGAGCGGGCTGGTGGGTGCGCGACGGCATTACGTGGTTCGCCGAGTGGGCCGACCAGCGGCTCTACCGGATCGGCCCCGACGGCGCGCCGGCCGCGATCACCCCTGAGTCGGCGGAGCCGCGGGCCGACCGCTACGCCGACGGGGACGTCTCGCCCGACGGTGCCACGATCGTCTGCGTCCGCGAGCACCACGACGGGCCGACCGCGCGGGAGGTGCGCAACGAGATCGTGCGGATCGCCGCCCACGCGGAATCGACGCCGGAGGTGCTCGTCAGCGGCCCCGACTTCGTCGCGGCGCCGCGGTTGAGCCCCGACGGTACGAAGCTGGCGTGGATCCAGTGGGACCACCCGTCGATGCCGTGGGACGCGACCGAGCTCGTCGTGCAGGACCTCGAGACCGGCGAGCGGACCGTCGTAGCGGGCGGGCGCGACGAGTCCGTCTCCGAGCCGCGGTGGCAGCCCGATGGCTCGCTGTGGTTCATCAGCGACCGCACCGACTGGTGGAACTTGTACCGCTGGGCGTCCGGCTCGGACATCGCCGCCATGGTGCGGATCGACGCGGAGATCGGTGTGCCGCCCTGGCAGTTCGGCACTGCGCGGTACGCGGTGCGGCCCGACGGCAGCGTCGTGTTCGCACGGCAACGCGACGGCTACGGCGGCCTCGGGATGCGCCGGGGCGACGGCACGGTGAGCGATCTCGACCTGCCGTTCTCCGCGATCAGCGCAGTGCGCACCGACGCGTCCGGTGCCGTGCTCGTCGTCGCCGGCAGCCCGACCGCGGAGGCGGGTGTGCACCTCGTCGACCCGGAGACGCTCGCGGTGACGACGCTGCGCCCGCCGCGTGACCTGCGTGTCGACCCCGGCTACGTCTCGGTGCCGGAACACGTCTCGTTCCCGTCGGTCGACGGGCAGGGCGCCCAGCGCACGGCACACGCGCTCGTCTACGCCCCGGCCAACCCCGACCGCACCGGACCGGAGGGCGAGCTGCCCCCGCTCATCGTGATGATCCACGGCGGGCCGACGGCAGCGGCGTCATCCGCGTTCAGCGTCGCAGTGCAGTACTGGACGAGCCGCGGCTTCGCCGTCGCCGACGTGAACTACGGCGGCTCCACCGGGTACGGCCGTGCCTACCGCGAGCAGCTGCGCGGGAACTGGGGAGTGGTCGACGTCGCCGACTGCATGGCGGCGGCGAGCTGGCTGGCCCGCCGCGGGCGGGTCGACGCCACCCGCATGGCGATCACGGGCGGCTCGGCCGGCGGCTACACCGCGCTCGCGGCCCTGGCCAGCGTCGACACCCCGTTCGCCACGGGCGGCAGCCACTACGGCATCGCCGACCTGGAGGCGATCGCCGCGGAGTCGCACAAGTTCGAGAGCCGCTACACCGACCAGCTCGTCGGCCCCTACCCGGAGGCGCGCGACCTGTACGTCGAGCGCTCGCCGATCCACCACGTCGACCGCTTCACCCGCCCCCTCATCGTGCTGCAGGGCAGCGAGGACAAGGTCGTGCCGCCCAACCAGAGCGAGATGATCGTCGACGCGCTGCGCGCCCGCGGCATGCCCGTCGCGTACCTGCTCTTCGAGGGCGAGCAGCACGGCTTCCGGCGCGCCGAGAACATCCGCGCGGCGCTCGACGCGGAGCTGAGCTTCTACGCGCAGGTGTTCGGGTTCGACCTGCCGGCGGGGGAGGGCATCGAGCCGGTGGTGGTGGAGAACCTCTGATCAGGGCAGGTCGAGTCGGGACGTCAGGAAAGCCACTTTCATGCAACCACGTTGCATGAATGTGGCTTTCCTGACCCTTCCAGCGACCGCTGAGAGCATCACCTGCCCAGCAGATGGTTGACGAGCCGCTGGTAGTGCAGGTGCTCGGCGGCGTTGCCGCCCTCGGTGACCCACTCCATCGTCAGCGGCTGGATCAGGTCGTGCCGGCCGCGGGAGCGCAGGAACTCCTCGACGGTGCGGATGCGGGCGATGGCGGCGTCCATGCCGGGGTTGTCGTGCTCCGCGCGTGAGTGGTGGTGCGCGGCCGCCGCGTTCCGGTGTGCCTGGACGGCAGCCTCGATGGTGTCGAACATGCGTTCGAGTCTGCGCCGACCGGGGAGTGCTGCCAACCCGCCGATCAGGGCATATGCACGAACGGCGCCCCCGACCACTGGCCGTGAGCGCCGTTCGGACGGACCGGTGCGGTCAGCCGCCGCCGGCTGCGCCCGTGTCGACGAGCGTCGGGTCGGCCGGCGCCGCGGCCGTCTTGCGGGCACGCGACGACCGCCGCTCGACGTACTCCGCCAGCTTGCCCAGCGCGAAGTTGACGACGATGAAGATCAGCGCGACGACCAGGTAGGTCTGGATCGGGTTCCGGGTCGTCTGGATGATGATGTTCGCCGTCCGGACGAACTCCTCGTAGCTGATGATGAAGCCCAGCGACGTGTCCTTCACGATGACGACGAGCTGGCTGATCAGCGCCGGCAGCATCACGCGGAACGCCTGCGGCAGCAGGATCGACGAGAGCACCTGCCAGCGGGTGAGCCCGACGGAGTAACCCGCTTCCGCCTGGCCGCGCGGGAGCGAGGCGATACCCGCCCTGATGATCTCCGCGATGATCACGGAGTTGTAGGCCGTGAGGCCGATCACCAGGTACCAGAAGATCGGCAGGGAGACGCCGAACTCGGGCAGCACGCGGGAGGCGAAGAAGATCGCGATGACGACCGGGACGCCCCGCAGGAACTCGATCACCCCGACGACGAGCCAGCGGTAGTACTTGTTCGCCGTGACCCGGGTGACCGTGAACGCGGTACCGATGACCAGCGAGAGCACCAGCGTCACGGCCGCTGCGAGCAGCGTGGCGACCAGCGCGTTCCCCAGCAGGGTCCAGATGGCTGCGAAGTACTGGTGGAACGGGTTGAAGAGCGGTCCCCACCGGTCGGCCGTGAACTGCCCCTGCGCGGCGAGCCGGAGCGCGACGACCACGACGACCGCGAGGATGATCACTCCCGCGACGATGCTCGAGATCATCGTCCGCCGGCGGGCCGCCGGGCCTGGAGCGTCGTAAAGAACAGATGCGGTCATCGGGCCACCGCCAGCTTCCGCTCGAGAACACCCAGCAGGATGCCGCCGGGAATGGTCAGTACGAGATATCCGAGCATGACGCCGAAGAGCACCCCGGCGGCCGAGTAGCCCTGCGCCGAGGTGAGCTGGACGCCGTTGGCGAACAGGTCGCCGCCGATGCCGAACGCGCCCGCGATCGCGGAGTTCTTGATCATGGCGATCAGCACGCTGCCCAGCGGCGGGATGACCGTGCGGAAGGCCTGCGGCAGCACGATGAGCGACAGCGACTGGCCGAACGTCAGCCCGACGGCGCGAGCTGCCTCGGCCTGCCCGGCCGACACCGAGTTGATGCCACTGCGGATGGCCTCGCAGACGAACGCGGAGGTGTAGAGCACCAGCCCGAGCACGCCGAACACGAAGTAGGAGCTGTTGACGCCGATCTCGGGGAGCCCGAACGCGGTGGCGAACAGGACGACGGCCAGTGGGGTGTTGCGGAAGACCGTCACCCAGCCGGTGCCGACGAGGCGCAACGGCGGGACCGGCGACACCCGGAAGGCCGCGATGATCGTTCCGAGGATGATCGACAAGACCCCGGCGATGAGCACGAGCCTCAGCGTGGTCAGGAACCCTGACACGTAGAGCGGGAACTGCTCGATGATGACGCCCACGACACCTCTTTCGGGGGAGCGGAGACCGATGGGGTGCCGATCCGTGCGGACCGGCACCCCATCGGGTTCGAGATCAGCTGCAGGTGCCGGCTGCGGGCAGCGGCGGAACGTCCGGCGAGACCTTGGCGAGGGTGGAGTCCCAAGCGGCCTTGTAGCTGCCGTCGGCCTCCGCCTCCTTCAGGGTCTTGTTGACGAACTCGCAGAACTTGACGTCGCCCTTCTTGACGCCGATGCCGTACGGCTCCTCGGTGAACTTCTTGTTCACCAGCTTGAAGGCGCCGCTGGAGTTCTCGATCAGGCCGGTGAGGATGACGTTGTCGGTGGTGACGACGTCGACCTGGCCGGTGCGCAGCGCGTCGGCGCACTTGGAGTACACGTCGAACAGCGTCAGGTTCGCCGGGTCGATGTACTGCTTGATCTTCTCCGACGGCGTCGAGCCCGAGACCGAGCAGACCTTGGCGTTGGCGGCCTTGAGCGACTCGGGGCCGGTGATGGTCGTGTTGTCGCTCTTGACCATCAGGTCCTGACCGGCGACGTAGTACGGGCCGGCGAAGGTGATGCGCTCCTTGCGCTTGTCGTTGATCGTGTAGGTGGCGACGACCATGTCGACGCGGTCCTGCTCGATCACCTCCTCGCGCACGGCGGAGGGTGCCTCGGTGTAGGAGATCTTGTCGGCCGGGATGCCGAGCTTGGCCGCGATGATCTTGGCGATCTCGACGTCGAAGCCGGCGGGCTTCCCGTCGAGCCCCTTGAGGCCGAAGAGCGGCTGGTCGAACTTGGTGCCCAGACGCAGGGCCTGCGCCTTGTTCAGCTTCTCCATGGTGGTGCCGGCCTCGAAGCTGGCGCCCTGCGCGACCGATGGAGCGGCACCCGACGAGCCGAGCGACGGCGACTGGCCGCCACACGCGGTCGCGGTGAGCACCGCGGCAGCCGCGACCGCGGCAACCTTGGCGAAATGGGAGAGACGCATGATGGTGCGGGTCCTTCCGACAGAGCGGATATCGCTAGTGGGTGAGGATCTTGCCGAGGAAGTCCTTGGCGCGGTCGGATGTCGGGTTCGAGAAGAACGTGTCGGGGCTGGCATCCTCGACGATCTCGCCGTCGGCCATGAACACCACGCGGTTCGCGGCGCGTCGGGCGAAGCCCATCTCGTGGGTCACCACGAGCATGGTCATGCCCTCCTTGGCCAGGGTGGTCATCACGTCGAGGACCTCTTGGACCATTTCGGGGTCGAGTGCCGAGGTGGGCTCGTCGAAGAGCATCACCTTCGGCTTCATCGCGAGCGCGCGGGCGATCGCCGCGCGCTGCTGCTGCCCGCCCGAGAGCTGGGCGGGGTACTTGTCCTTCTGGTTGGCGATCCCGACGCGTTCGAGCAGGGCGAGGCCGTGGGTCTGCGCCTCGCCCTTCGGCATCCGCCGCACCTTGATGGGCGCGAGCGTGACGTTCTCGAGGATCGTCTTGTGCGCGAACAGGTTGAAGCTCTGGAACACCATCCCGACGTCGGCACGCAGGCCGGCGAGCGCCTTGCCCTCCTCCGGCAGCTCCTTGCCGTCGACCTCGATCACGCCGGTGTCGATCGGCTCCAGCCGGTTGATCGTCCGGCAGAGCGTGGACTTCCCCGACCCCGAGGGGCCGAGAACCACCACGACCTGGCCTGCGTCGACTTCCAGGTTGATGTCGCGAAGGACGTGCAGATCGCCGAAGTGCTTGTCGACCGCAGCCATTCGGATCATGGGCGTGCTAGAACGGGTCATCGCGGGCCTCCGGGCATGGCGGGACGCTAGGGCTGATCTCGTGCCTCAGTCCAGCACCTTGAGCAACCCATAGGGTTGCGCTCCTATAACGGCCGCCGAACACGGAAGGTGGGGGACGTGCACATCCTGCTGGTCGAGGACGACGATCGTATCGCCGCAGCGCTGCGACCAGCACTGCACCGCCACGGGATGACGACGACCCGGCTCGCCCGTGGCAAGGGCGTCGTCGACCACCTGACGGACGTCGACGTGGTGCTGCTCGACCTCGGGCTGCCCGACATCGACGGTGTCGACGTCTGCCGCGCCATCCGCGAGACCAGCGAGGTGCCCGTCATCGTCGTCTCGGCGCGCGGCGAGGTCGACGACCGCATCCTCGGGCTGCACTCCGGCGCCGACGACTACCTCGTGAAGCCCTACGACATCGGCGAGCTGGTCGCCAGGGTGCACGCGGTGTACCGGCGCCGGCGGATCGGGACGCAGGCCGCCGGCACCGGGCCGGGTGACGTCGTCGTCCTCGACGAGGTGACGATCGACCTGCACCGCCACATCGTCACCGTCGGGGACCGGCCCGTGACGCTCACGCGCAAGGAGTTCCAGGTGCTCGCGCTCCTGGCCAGCTCCGGCGGCGCGGTGTGCACCCGCAACCGGATCGTCGCCGAGGTGTGGGGCCGCACCTGGGCGGGCGCGAACCGGACGCTCGACGTGCACGTCGCCACCCTGCGCACCAAGCTGGGCAGGGCCGATCTCGTGCAGACGGTGCGGGGTGTCGGCTACCGCCTCGGCCTCCCGGAGACCCCGGTCGCGCCTGATCCTGGGCCTGATCCCGGGCCCGGCCCCGACGGGGAGTAGGTCGTGCGCGCCAGGCTGCTCGTGATCGTGCTGTTCCTGGTCGGCATGCTGGCCGCCGGGCTCGGCGTGCCGCTCGCGTGGCAGAGCGCCCAGAACGCCCAACTGGAGCTGTACACCGACCGGCTCTCCGACACCATCTTCTTCGCGTCGATCGCGGAGCGGCCGCTGACGGAGGCGAAGCCGACGGGCTTGGAGGAGGAGCTGGCGCGCTACGACATGACCTACGGCATCTCCGTGATGATCCTCGACTCGCGCGGACAGCTCTTCGCCGCTTCCCGCAACCCCGCACCCGTGCTGGACGAGGACGGGCTCCGCCGGGTGCAGGTCGCGATGGCCGCACGCCCGTCGCCGTCGTACCCGCTGCTCATGCCGTGGGACACCCGGCCGATGGTGCTGGCGCAGGTCGTGCTCGACGACACGACCGTGCGCGGGGTTGCGGTGACCGTCTCGCCGACGGACGACCTGCACCGCGACGAGGTCGGGGTTTGGCTGCTCATCGCGGCGGCAGGGGCGCTGGCGCTCGGGCTGGCGGTGCTCGTCGCGCTGCCGATCGTGCGCTGGATCCTGCGGCCCGTGCGACGGCTCGACGAGGGCACTGGTCGGGTCGCGGCGGCCGTGCTCGCGGGCGCCGAGCCGGACCGGGTCTCCGACGGCTCCGGCCCGCCCGAGCTGCGCCGTCTCACGCTGTCGTTCGACCGCATGGCCGAGACGGTGGCGCAGGCGTACACGGCCCAACGCGCGTTCGTCGCCGACGCGAGCCACCAGCTGCGCAATCCGCTGACGGCGCTGCGGCTGCGGCTGTCCAACCTCGAAGAGCACATCGACGAGGCCGGCTCGGAGGACCACATCGCGGCGCTGGAGGAGGCCGACCGGCTCTCCACGCTGCTCGACGGGCTGCTTGCGCTCGCTCGCGCCGAGCGCACATCGCCGCTGGTCGCGGTCGACGTCGACGCCGGCGTGGAAGACCGCATCGACGCCTGGCGACCGCTCGCGGAGCACACGGGGCTGCAGCTGGTGCGGGAAGGGGAGACGGGTCTGACGGTCTCGGCGACAGCGGGCGCGATCGATACCGTGCTCGACGCCGTGCTCGACAACGCGGTGAAGTTCTCCCCCGACGGCGGCGCGATCACCGTCCGGACATCGGTGGCCGGCCGGTTCGTGGAGATCGCCGTCCGGGACACCGGGCCGGGGATCCCCGCCGACGAGCTGGACCGCGCGACCGACCGCTTCTGGCGCAGCCCCGCCCAGATCAACGTCGAGGGCTCGGGGCTGGGGCTGGCCATCGCGGCGCGCACCGTCGAGCTGGCCGGCGGCGAGCTGGCGCTCGACTCACCGCCGGGTGGCGGGCTCCAGGTGACGGCGCGCCTGCTCCACGTCGCCGTCGACAACGACGTTGTGGCTGAGTTCCGGGCCGCTAAGCAGCCATAGCGTCGTTGTGGACGGTGCGGGTGCGGGTCACCGTGCGGATGATCAGGTAGGCGAGCAGGCCCAGTGGTGCGAGCATGATCGTCAGCACCAGAACGGGCGCCATCACCAGCGGGTGGATGCCGCGTTCGCGGGCCTCCAGGTACATCCACCTGCCGACGAACAGGTCGAAGCCGATGAAGTGCGCCCAGCCGGCCGCGGCGCCGACCGGGGTCGCCAGCAGCGCGGCGACGCCTGCGGGCGTCGGTTGCGCCACCGCCGCGAGCACCTCGCCGAACTGCGGGATGACGGCGAGCGCGTACACGAGCAGCGGCGGGACGACGATGAACGGCGAGCCGATGATGCGCCGCGTCACCGACCACGTCGGCGCGACGATCATGAGCAGCCAGAACGGTGCCGCCAGTGGGAACGCGATCGTGAAGAGGACGTCGGGGTTCACAGGGGTTCTCTCCGTTCAGGACGTGATGCGGGACGGGTTGGGCCGCAGGGCCACCGACAGCCCAACCGCAACCGCGACGGCCAGCGCGGCGGCGACGGCCAGTGTCGTGGCCGAGGGGGCGAACAGCGGTTCGGCGCGCAGCGCCTGCCAGGTGAGCAGTGCTGTGAGGCCGAGGTAGCCGGCGGCCACGACCCGGACGACGCGCACCCGCGCGTCCTCGGTCAGGCGCGTCCCTGCCGCGGCCAGCCCGGCTGCGAGCAGCGGGAGCAGCTGCAAGGCGTGCATCCCGATGAAGTGCGCGACCCGCAGGTCGCCGCCGGTGGTGCTCCAGCCGAGCAGCGGCAGGCCGGGACCGCCGTCCGGTAGGCCGACGGCGTGGGCGTCGCCGAACGACATCAGGACGCCGACGGTCATCCCGGCGAGCGAAACGATGATCCCGAGCCGGATCGCGACCGTCGCGGCGCGGTCGCGCGCCGGTTCGCGGAAGAACCGCAGCGCGATCGCCAGCGTGGCCAGCCAGAGGATCGCGACGGTCACACCCATGAGTGCGTAGAGGGAGACGCCGAGCACGTCGTCGTCGTTGAAGTGGCTGCGCACGCCGCGGGCCGCCTGGAAGACGATGATCACCAGCTCGACGACCGACGCAACGACGGCCACCCAGCCCACCCGGCGCATGGCCGGCACGCGCAGCTGGCCGAGCATCCAGGCCAGCGCGGCGCCGTAGAGCACGAAGGAGAGCGCGAACTTCAACGGCTTGAACCACAGCGGCGCGCCGAGCAGCGTGCGGTGGTCGACCGCGGCCAGCCCCACCAGCACGACGGCCAGCGCCGCGCTGCCCACCGCGAGCCAGAACAGCCCCGGATGTCCTCGCCGAGCATCCGCGATCACGGTCTGCATCGCCGTCCCCCTGTCTGACAGTGTTAGCCTATGCGAACGGCGTCAGTATCAGGGCAGTAGACTAACAGTGTCAAGGAAGGCGATCGGTGTCAGTCGAAGGATCGGTGCGGGACCGCAGGCGGGCGGAGACGATCCGCGAGATCAAGGACGCCGCGCTCACCCAGCTGGACGAGACGGGCGCAGCATCGCTCTCGCTGCGGGCCGTCGCGCGGGCCATCGGGATGACCGTGCAATCGCTGTACCACTACTTCGACAGCCGCGACGCCCTGCTCGCCGCGCTGCTCGTCGACGCGCACAACCAGCTCGCCGACGCCGTCCGCGCCGCAGCCGACGCGACCGCGGGGGAGACCCCGCTGGCGCGCAGGCTCGCCACTACGGGCGCGTTCCGCGAGTGGGCGATCGCCAACCGCTCGGCGTTCCTCCTGATCTACGGCACGCCGGTGCCCGGGTTCGACCCGGAGGTGCACGAGGTGCCGTCGCAGGCAGCGGTCCGGCTCGCCGTCCCGTTCGCCGAGGCGGTGTTCTCCGGCTGGACAGCAGCGGAGATCGCCGACATGCCGTTGCCGCCCGGCGGCACGAACCTGGGCGACGTCGCCATCCCCGAGGTGCCGATGCCGCTGTCACCGGGCGCGTTGGCGCTCTTCATCGAGATGCGCGGGCTGATGCACGGGCTGGTCATGCTGGAGCTGATCGGGCACCTGCAGCCGTTCACCCAGGTCGGCGCGGAGTTCTTCACGGCATCGATGCACCGCATGTCGGAGATGATCGACTCGCTCAAGCCGACACCGAAGCCGCTGACAGGCTGACGAACTTCCCCACCGTTTTGGGTGGATGCGCGCCCGCAGAGCGCGCATCCACCCAAAACGATGGGGAGATTCAGTTGCTCTTGGCCTCGCGGAAGTAGCGTTCGGCGCCCGCGTGCAGGGCGACGGGTTGGGTGCCGATCGCGGCCCGCAGGTCGATCGTCAGCGCCGCCGGGCTCGCGCGGGCGAGCCGTTCCTGCGCCGCGAACACCGTCTCGACGAGCGCGTAGGCGAGGTCGGCCGACATGTCGGCCGGCACGAGCAGGAAGTTGCGAACCAGCACGGTCTTGATCGGCGTGGTCAGCCCGTACATCGCCGCCGGGACCGTGCCCGGCGCGTAGACGGGGAAGGCGTTGCGGACGTCCTTCAGCAGGTCGTCCGGTTCCAGGTCGAGGAGCCGGATGGGTTTCTCCATCGCCAGCTCGGTGACCCCGCTGGTCGGCAGCCCGCCCGTCCAGAAGAACGCGTCGACGGAGCCCTCGCGCAACGCGTTCACCGATTCGTTGATGCTGAGGTACTCGGTCTGCAGATCGGTCTCCGGGGAGATGCCGGCCACCTGCAGCAGCCGCCGCGCCACGAACTCGACGCCCGAGTCGCGCGCCCCGATCGAGACCTTCCGCCCGCGCAGGTCGCGCAGGGTCCTGATCGGCGACTCGGCGGGCACCACGACCTGCACGAACTCGTCGTAGACCCGGCAGAGGGCCCGCGGCGAGCGCGGGTCGCCCGGCGCGATTCGCTGGAGCTGGTCGGCCGCGGCGTCGACCTGGCAGAAGGCGACGTCGGCCGCGCCGGTCGCCAGCAATTGCAGGTTCTCGACCGACCCCGCCGTCGAGCGCACCACCGGCGGGGTGAGCAGGTCGAGCCGTTGCTGGTACTCCACGGCGAGCGCCGTGCCCAGCGCGAAGTAGACGCCCTGCGTCCCGCCGGTCGCGAGGGTGAGCCGCACGTCGCGGAACGGTGCCGAGCACGCGGAGAGCGTCGGGAGTGCGCCGAGCACCCCGAGCGCACCGAGCCCACGCAGAACCGTGCGCCGGTCGACGGCTGCGCGTCCCCCGGTCATGCTCGGCATCCTGCCGTGCCGGCCCGTCCCGGTCGACCCAGCCGGCGCGACGGCGTGGCAGAAGGCCTACCCTCGGACCGTGACGCGCAGCTACACCATCCGCACCTACGGGTGCCAGATGAACGTGCACGACTCCGAGCGGATGGCCGGCCTGCTGGAGTCGGCCGGCTACACGAGAGCCGATTCCGACACCGCAGACGTCGTCGTGTTCAACACCTGCGCCGTGCGCGAGAACGCCGACAACCGCCTCTACGGCAACCTCGGGCACCTCCGCCCCGTGAAGGACGCCCACCCCGGCATGCAGATCGCGGTCGGCGGCTGCCTCGCGCAGAAGGACCGCGACACCATCGTGCGCAAGGCGCCGTGGGTCGACGTCGTGTTCGGCACGCACAACGTGCACGCGCTCCCGGTCCTGCTCGAACGCGCGCGGCACAACGAGGCCGCGCAGGTCGAGATCGCCGAGTCGCTCGAGGTGTTCCCCTCGACGCTGCCGGCCCGCCGCGAGTCGGCCTACGCCGGCTGGGTGTCGATCTCGGTCGGCTGCAACAACACGTGCACGTTCTGCATCGTCCCGTCACTGCGCGGCACCGAGAAGGACCGCCGCCCCGGCGACGTCCTCGCCGAGGTGCAGGCCCTCGCTGCCGACGGCGTGCTGGAGGTGACCCTGCTCGGTCAGAACGTCAACTCCTACGGCGTGGAGTTCGGCGACCGCGGCGCGTTCGCGAAGCTGCTGCGCGCCTGCGGCGACGTCGACGGCCTCGAACGCGTCCGGTTCACCTCGCCGCACCCCCGCGACTTCACCTCCGACGTCATCGCCGCGATGGCCGAGACGCCCAACGTCTGCCCGCAGCTGCACATGCCGTTGCAGTCCGGCTCCGACGACGTGCTGCGCCGCATGCGCCGCTCGTACCGCTCGGCGCGGTTCCTCTCGATCCTCGACGAGGTGCGCGCGTCCATTCCCGATGCCGCGATCAGCACCGACATCATCGTCGGGTTCCCCGGCGAGACCGAGGACGACTTCCAGGCGACGCTCGACGTCGTGCGCGAGGCCCGGTTCGCCAGCGCGTTCACGTTCCAGTACTCGCCCCGGCCCGGGACCCCCGCGGCGACGCTGCCCGACCAGCTGCCCAAGGCCGTCGTGCAGGAGCGCTACGAGCGGCTCGTCGCGCTGCAGGAGGAGATTTCCTGGGCGCAGAACCGGGCGATCGAGGGCAGGGTTGTCGAGGTGCTCGTCTCGGCGGGGGAGGGGCGCAAGGACGGCGCCACCCGCAGGCTCTCCGGGCGGGCGCGCGACGGGCGGCTCGTGCACTTCCAGCCGGGCGAGGCGGAGATCCGGCCCGGCGACGTCGTCGAGGTCGAGATCGGCTATGGCGCGCCGCACCACCTCGTATCCGACGGCGCGGTGCTGAGCCACCGCCGGACGAAGGCGGGCGACGCGTTCGGCAAGCCGCGCCCGGCCTCGACCGGGCTCGGCCTCCCGGGCTTCGGCGCGCCCGCGCCCGCCCCGGCGGCGACGGGGTGCGCGGTCCCTGGATGACCCATGATGGCAACGGAAGGTGACGAGGTGCCAGAGGAGCTCGCAGCGCTCGACAAGGAGCTGCAGCGTCGTATCGAACGCCGCATCGACCCCGGCCGGACGGCGATGACCGTCTCGATCGGGATGGTCGCGCTGATCGTCTCGCTCGTGCTGCCGTGGACGGGCGGCGCGGCCGGCTGGCAGATCCTCTCCGGCGAGGAGACCTTCGGGGTGCTGCCGCGGCTGTTCACCTTCACGTCGCTCGGCTTCGGCCTCGTCGGCTCCGCCATCGCGCTGGCGGCACAGCGGTTCGCGCTCGCGTGGGTCTGCGCCGTCGGGTGCGGGTTCTCCGTCGTGCACGGGATCTGGGCGATCTGGTCGCGCCAGACCGCCGTGTTCGAAGGCGGCACCGGGCCCGGGTTCGGGATGGTGCTCGCCGTCCTGGCCATGGTGGTGCTGGCGGCGAGCTGGGTCCGCATCGCGATCAGGCGCGACTGACCCGACTCCCCTCCCGGCCAGGGTGCGGGGGAGGGCAGGAAAGCCACTTTCCTGCCCTCACAGGGCCGGAAAGTGGCTTTCCTGCCCTCGCGTGCGCAACGCACGCACCGCGCCCCGGCACCATCACCGGGCTGAACCCCAGCCTGCCCGCGAAGGGTTCAGCGGTGTTGGACCGCCTGCTCCGCCGTCTCCAGCCATTCGCGCCACTGCGTGGCCTGCGCCTCGGCCTGCTCGGCGCGGCGCTTGTCGCCCGCGGCGTGCGCCTTGGCGGCCTGCGCCTCGAACTGGGCGACCCGCTCGCGGAACTGCGCCACCCTCGCCTCGGCCTCGGGGTCGCTGCGGCGCCACTGCCGGTCGGCCGACTCCCGCACCTTCTCCTCGACGGCCCGCAGCCGCGCCTCGAGCGGTCGGATGTCGTCGCGCGGGACCTTGCCGATCGCCTCCCAGCGCTCCTGGATGCTGCGTAGGGCGGCCCGGGCGCCGTTGGCGTCGGACGTGTCGATCCGCTCCGCCTCGACCAGCAGCGCCTTCTTCGCCTCGGCGTTCGCCTCGAACTCCGCGTCGCGTTCGGCGAACGTGCCGCTGCGGCGCGCGAAGAACGCGTCCTGCGCGGTCCGGAACCGCTGCCAGAGCGCGTCGTCGGCGTCCTTGTGCGCGCGCCCTGCCGCCTTCCACTCGGCCATCAGGTCGCGGAAGCGGGCCGCGGTCGGGCCCCAGTCGTCGGAGTCGGCGAGCTTCTCCGCCTCGACGGCCAGCTCCTCCTTGCGGACCTTCGCGCCGGCCCGCTGCCGGTCGAGGTCGGCGAAGTGCGAGCCGCGCCTGCGGTTGAACGCCTCACGGGCCTTCGAGAAGCGCTTCCAGAGCAGCTCGTCGGTCTTGCGGTCGATGCCGCGGATGGTGCGCCACTCGTCGAGGATCGACTTGAACCGGTCGCCCGCCTGCTTCCACTGGGTCGCCTCGCCGGCGAGCTGCTCCGCCTCCGCGGCCAGCTCCTCCTTGCGCGCGACACTCTCCGCGCGCTGAGCGTCCCGGGCCGCCCGCGCGGCGCCCACTGCCTCCTCGGCGGCGGCGACCAGCTCGTCCAGCCGTGCGCGCAGCCCGACGAGGTCGCCGACGACCGTGGCTTCGTCGAGACCGTCGATGATGGTCTTCGCGCTGGTCAGCGTGTGCTTCGGGTCGCCACCGCCGGCGTGCAGGCGGGTGGCGAGCAGCTCGACCTCGGTGAGGATGTCGTCGAACCGGCGGGCGAAGTGCGCGAGCCCTTCCGCCGGCTCACCGGCCTGCCACGACCCGACCACCCGCTCGCCGTCGGCCGTCGTGACGTAGATCGTGCCCTCGGCGTCGACCCGGCCCCAACGGCCCGGCTCGTTGCTCGCCGGCGCGACGGGGGACGGGTGTGCCACGGCCGCCACACCGGACGGCACGGGTGCCGGCGCCGGAGCGACAGCCGCGGGTGTCACCGGGGGCGGGCCCGGCCGGGCTGCCGGCGGTGGGCCGGGCCGAGGCACGGGACGGGGACCGGGCGGCGGCGCCGGTGTCGGCCGGGCCGGCGCGATGCTCGCAGGCGAGGGAATGGGCGCCGGCTGCTCGACGGCATTCGGTGCCGGCTGCTCGACGGCCTCCGGCGCGGGGGCCTCGACGGCCTCTGGAGCTGTGTCCTCGACGACCTCTGGCGCAGTGTCCTCGACGGTCGCCGGGTTCGAGTCCTCGGCGCTCTCCGGCGCAGGCTCCTCGACGGCCTCGGTTGCCGGCGTTTCGACCACGTCGGCTGACTGCTCAACGGCTGACTGCTCAACGGCTGCCGGCTCGACGAGGGCCGGCTCGTCCACTGTTAGAACGTCCACCGGCGCCTCGTCCACTTCAGCCGATCGGTGTTCGACGGGGTCGGGCGGTGTGGCGGCCCGTCCGGCGAGGTCGGCGGGGCTGGGCGCCCGCTCCTTGCCGGCGGCCTGCGTCCCTTCGACAGGAGCGGCCACCTCTTCGCCCGCCGTCCCCTGGGCCTGCGCCTGCTGGGCCTCCGCCTGTTGCTCCGCCACCGTCGTCCTCCTTACGACCCGGCCCACCGCGCGCGGCGGGCGCCCCGCCCGAGGGCGGGGCCGTGCACTACGGCCACGGCCGATCCTGCTGATCAGCCGGTTTCCCCGTGGGGGCCGTGTCCCGATTCAAGCAGCTCCCCCTGCGGATCGGAACGCCCACGATGGAGCACCAACGCCAGCGGTGGCTCCTGGTCGCCGAGCCGCCCCCCACCTGAGCAGGCATCACCCGATACGGTTCGGTGTGGCCCAACTACGCAGCGGGACCCCTCCGCTCGTCGTCGTACTCGGGCCGACGGCCACCGGGAAGTCCGGCCTGGGCGTCGCACTGGCGGCCGAACTGGGTGGCGAGGTCGTCAACGCCGACGCCATGCAGCTCTACCGCGGCCTCGACGTCGGCACCGCCAAGCTCACGGCCGCGGAGCGCGCGGGTGTGCCGCACCACCTCCTCGACGTGCTCGACGTGAGCGCCACGGCGACGGTCGCGGCGTACCAGCGCGCCGCCCGCGGCGTCATCGAGGAGCTGCGCGCCCGCGGTACGACACCGGTGCTGGTCGGCGGCTCCGGCCTGTACGTGCAGGCGGTCGTGGACGAGCTGGAGTTCCCCGGCACCGATCCCGAGCTGCGCGCAGGTCTCGAGGCCGAGCTGGAGGCGAACGGATCGGCCGCGCTGCACGAGCGCCTCGCCGCCGTCGACCCGGCCGCCGCCGAGGTCGTGCTGCCCAGCAACGGGCGGCGGATCGTGCGGGCGCTGGAGGTGATCGCGCTGACCGGCCGTCCGTTCCCCGCCCAGCTGCCGGCCGGCCGCGACCCGCGCTACGACGCCGTGCTGCTCGGTGTCGACCGCGACACCGCGGAGCTCGACGCACGCGTCGCGCGCAGGGTGGCGCTGATGTTCGCGGCCGGGCTCGTCGACGAGACCCGTGAGCTGCTCACCAAAGGGCTCCGGGAGGGCCTCACGGCCGCTCGGGCGTTGGGATATCAGCAGGTCACGGCCGCTCTGGACGGCGGCGGCGACATGATGACCGCGGCCGAGGAGACCGTCGTCGCGACCCGTCGGTTCGTGCGGCGGCAACGCTCGTGGTTCCGCCGCGACAAGCGGGTGCACTGGCTCGACGGCGCCGCGCCCGACCTGGTGCAGCAGACGCTGGAGCGGCTCCGCGTACGCTCGTGAGGTGCGGTTCAGCAAGGGGCACGGCACCGAGAACGACTTCGTGCTGCTGCCCGACCCGGATGGTGCGCTCGACCTGACGCCTGCGCTGGTCGCGGAGCTGTGCGACCGCCGCCGCGGCATCGGCGGCGATGGCGTGCTGCGGGTGGTGCGGTGGGTGGCGCTCGGCGACGGTCCGGCCCCGGATCCGTCGGTCACCTGGTTCATGGACTACCGCAACGCCGACGGCAGCATCGCCGAGATGTGCGGCAACGGCGTGCGCGTCTTCGCCCGGTACCTCGCCACCACCGGCCTGCAGCCCGGCACGGAGTTCCCCATCGGCACCCGGGCCGGCGTGCGCACGGTCCGGTTCGTGGGCGGCGACCGCGAGCACGGCGACGTGGCCGTCGACATGGGCCCTGCGCGGCTCGGGGAGAGCAGCAAGGCGAGCGTCGCGGGCCAGGAGTTCGGCGGTGTCGCCGTCGACGTCGGCAACCCGCACCTCGCGTGCGTCACCGACGCCCCGCTCGCCGCGCTCGACCTCACCCGCGCGCCCCTGCACGATTCCCAGCTGTTCCCCGAAGGGGTGAACGTCGAGTTCGTCTCGCCGCTCGCCGGCGGCGAGGTCCGCATGCGGGTGCACGAGCGCGGTGTCGGCGAGACCCGTTCCTGCGGCACCGGCACGGTCGCGGCGGCCGCCGCCGCGCTGCAGCACGCGGGCCGCGAGACCGGCGAGGTCGTCGTGCACATCCTGGGCGGCACCGTGCGCGTGACCATCGGCCACGGCACCTCGACGCTCCAGGGCCCGGCCGTGCTCGTCGCCCACGGCGAGGTCACGTCGGAGATCGGGAAGGCGTAAGGCCGTCCTGCGGCGGTCAGCCGGCACAGTGTCCGATCTCGTCCCGACCGGGAGCCCGACGACCAACCTGATCATCATCCGCTGGAACTCCGGCTCGGGGAAGTCGACCGTCGCCGGCGCCGTCCGGGCCGAGCGCGGGCGGCCGTGCGCGCTGGCGCAGCAGGACACTTCCGCCGGATCGTGATGTGGGGGCACGACAAAATCGGCGGGCACGCCATCGGGTCTCGTCTCCTTCGCCGAGACGGTGCGCCACGCCACGCGACCGCTGCGCGACGAGTTCACCGCGCTGCTTGCGGTCGAGGGGGATCACGTCATCGGGGAGGGCTCGTCACTGCACGAGACCATCCGCCGGATCGGGTCCCACTTCGGTGCGTGAAACAAAGCCGACACACCGGGCGTTGTCGTGGGAGCATGACTGACACGATGACTGAACCCGCCCTGTCCACTCCGAATCCGTCCACCGGCGACCTCGAGCTCGAGGAACGCACCTCGCTCCGCCGTGTTACGGGACTTTCCACCGAGCTCACCGACGTCACCGAGGTCGAGTACCGGCAGCTGCGCCTCGAGCGCGTCGTGCTCGTCGGGGTCTGGACCGAGGGCACGTCCGAGCAGGCGCGCGCGTCGATGACCGAGCTGGCGCGGCTCGCCGAGACGGCGGGCTCCGCCGTGCTCGACGCGCTGATCCAGCGCCGCTCGCGCCCCGACCCCGCCACGTACATCGGCTCCGGCAAGGTCGACGAGCTGTATGACGCCGTCGTCGCGGCCGAGGCCGACACCGTGATCTGCGACGGCGAGCTCTCGCCCGGCCAGCTGCGTCAGCTGGAGGCCAAGCTCAAGGTGAAGGTCATCGACCGCACCGCGCTGATCCTCGACATCTTCGCCCAGCACGCCCGCTCGAAGGACGGCAAGGCGCAGGTCGAGCTCGCCCAGCTGTCGTACCTGCTCCCGCGCCTGCGCGGGTGGGGTGAGGCGCTGTCGCGCCAGGTCGGTGGCCGCGCCGCGGGCGGCGTCGGCATCGGTGGTCGCGGTCCCGGTGAGACGAAGATCGAGCTCGACCGCCGTCGCATCCGCAACCGCATGGCCAAGCTGCGCCGCGAGCTCTCCGGCATGCGCCAGGTCCGCGAGACCCAGCGCGGGGCGCGCCGCCGCAACGAGGTGCCGTCCGTCGCGATCGTCGGCTACACCAACGCGGGCAAGTCCAGCCTGCTCAACCAGCTCACCGGCGCGGGCGTGCTGGTCGAGGACGCGCTGTTCGCGACGCTCGACCCCACCACGCGGCGCACGTCGACCACCGACGGGCGCACCTTCACCCTCACCGACACCGTCGGGTTCGTCCGCCATCTGCCGCACCAGCTCGTCGAGGCGTTCCGGTCGACGCTGGAGGAGACCGCGGAGGCCGACCTGCTCGTGCACGTCGTCGACGCGTCCGACGCGCTGCCGGAGGACCAGATAAAGGCGGTCCGGCAGGTGCTGGTCGAGATCGGCGAGCAGCGCCACGGGAAGATGCCGCAGGAGCTGCTGGTCGTCAACAAGACCGACGCGGCGGGCGACCTGCAGCTGGCGAGGCTTCGGCACCTGCTGCCGGAGGCCGTGTTCGTCTCGGCGCACCGCGGCGACGGCATCGAACGGCTGCGCAGCCGGATCGCCGAGCTGCTGCCGCGTCCGGAGCTCGACATCGAGCTGCTCGTGCCTTACGCGGAGGGCTCGCTCGTCGCGCGCGTCCACGCGGAGGGTGAGGTGCTCGAGGAGGAGCACACGCCGTCGGGCACGCGCCTGCACGCGCGGGTCGGCGGCGAGCTCGCCACCGCCGTCCTGCCGTATCAGGTGGCGCTGCCACCTGCCCGACCCGCGCCCGACCTGTCCGCGCCGAAGAGCGTGAACGGCGCGGCACGCTGATCCGCCTGTTCGTCGCCGGACTGGCTGCCGTGGCGGTGACCGTCCCCGCGGTGACCGTTGCGGCGCCGCAGCCGCTGTGCACGGTGGACGATCCGCGGCTCGCCGAGCTGTCCGGCCTCGTCGCCGACGGCAGCGGGCTGTGGGCGATGACGGACGGCGGGCGGCGGGTCGAAGTGCACCGCCTCGATCACACGACCTGCGCGGTGACCGAGACCCGCCGTGCCGACATCGACCCGTTCGACGCCGAGGACCTCGCCCGCGGGCGCGACGGCGCGTTGTGGGTCGCCGACACCGGCGACAACGACCGGACCCGTGATTCGGTCGCCGTCGTCGTGCTGCCGAAACGCGGCAAGGGTGTGCTGCACCGGCTGACCTACCCCGACGGTCCGCACGACGCCGAGGCGCTGCTCGTCGACGCGGAGCAGCGTCCCCTCCTGATCACCAAGGAGATCGGGAACCAGGCCGGGATCTACCGGACGGACACGGCGCCGGAGGGGGCCGGCCCGATCCCGCTGACGAAGGTCGGCACGGTGAGCCTGCCGGCGTCCGACACGGAGGGCGGCCCGCTCGGCGGTATCGGCTCGCGGCTGGTGACGGGCGCCGCCGCCACCCCCGACGGCCGCCTGGTCGCCCTGCGGACCTACACCGACGCCTGGCTCTTCCCCGTGGTCGACGGCGACGTCGTCGCCGCGCTCCGCGGCGAGCCGATCCGGGTGCCCCTACCGGGGGAGCCCCAGGGCGAGGCGATCACGTTCGACGAGGACGGCACCCTCATCTCGGGGTCCGAGACCCGCGGCGGCGTGCCGGGGGAGCTCAGGGTCGTGCCAGGAGCGGCGGCGCTCGTGCCGGTCGGCGCGTCCGTCGTCCCCGCCAGCGGCACCCCGACCCCCGAACCGGAGCCGGCGCCGACCTGGCTCCCCGCCGCCGTCGGCGGCGGGGTCGCGGTCCTGGCGCTGGTGGTGCTCATGCTGGCGATGACGCTGCGCGGCCGCCGCCGGTAGCCGCGGCCGACGTTCAGAGGCGCCGAAGGACCGCCACGACGCGGCCGAGGACCGTCGCCTCGTCGCCGTCGATCGGGTCGTACGCGGGGTTGGCCGGCATCAGCCACACGTGCTTGCCCTGCCGCTTGAACGTCTTGACGGTGGCCTCGCCGTCGATCATGGCGGCGACGATCTCGCCGTTCTCCGCGACCGGCTGCTGGCGGACGACGACCCAGTCGCCGTCGGTGATGGCCGCCTCGACCATCGAATCGCCTCGGACGTTCAGGAGGAACAGCTCGCCCTCACCGACGATCTCGCGCGGCAGCGGGAACACGCTCTCCACCGCCTGCTCGGCGAGGATCGGACCACCGGCCGCGATGTTGCCGAGCAGCGGCACGAACGCCGGCGTGGGGTGCAGGTCGCCGGTGTCGCCGGCGTCCTCCGCCGCGACGACCCGGGTGTTCTCGCCGGGCTCGTCCGGGCCGCGCACGTCGACGGCGCGAGTGCGGTTGGGGTCGCGACGCAGGTAGCCCTTGCGCTCCAGCGTGCGCAGCTGGTGGTGCACCGACGAGGTGGACGTGAGCCCGACCGCGTCGCCGATCTCCCGCACGCTGGGCGGGTAGCCGAAGCGCTCGACCCAATCGCGGATCACCTCGAGCACCTTGCGCTGGCGCGGGGTCAGTGCACCCGTGACGCCCGGCGGGTCGGGAAACGTGCTGACCTCCGCGGTCGCACCTGCGCTCCGCCGTGGGCCGCCGGGCTCGTCCCGTGCCATGTCGTTGCTCCTCCTCGGAAATGCCGCTCGAGCGCGGTGACCCCGCATTCCTTCGGAGCTGCTCACCCGATCAGGTGGAGTGCGGGGGACCGCCGTTGCGAAGACGGTAGCCCGATCTTGCGCATCCGCCAAACACATGTTCGAAGGACACGCCCTACTTTTCTCGATTCTGTCGGTGCCGAGTGGTAGACATCCCCCATGCGTTCGCTCGAACGTCTGTTTGAGTCGCAGGGACGGGTTGGCAGAAGCGGAGGCGGCGAGATGCACAAGCACATGGAGGCCCGCGAGGCGCTCGATGGAGTGCGGCCGGGAGTGGCTCCGGCGGGTTCGACGCCCGCCGAGGCGCGCTCGGAATCCGGGCCCGAGCAGGCGCACTCGACCGTCACCAGAGCCGGCCTCGGTCGGCCCGCCGCTGGTCGGGGCGCTGTGCGTCCCGGCCGGGCGCAGCCGCGCCGCCGCGAGCGCGGCCCGTGGCCCGCGCGGCCGGAGATCGCGCCGGCCGCCTTGCGTGGTGCGCCGCTGGAGCGCCAGTCGTGCCAGTCGGTCCGGCTGAGCATCGTGCGCGAGGCTCCTCTTGAGGAGTCGAGCAGGCCGGCGGCGGCGGACGTCGAGCCGGCGCGCGAGCGAGCTGACGCGAGGCGCGACGCTGCCAATTTTCACTCGAACGGCCCAGTGGCGGCGCGTCGCCCGTTCACGCTGCGCGCTCCATTGTGGGCGGTTGCCGTCCCGGGGCGGCGCCCGGCCGGGGTGCGGCTCGCGCTGCGGAGGTCCGCGCCCCGCCCGATCGCAACGGCCGCTCGTATGCGCGTCCGTCGCGTGCTCGCCGGGATCGCGGTGTTCGTCGCCAGCGTCGCGGTGGTCGTCGCGCTCGGGCTCGTCGCGGATGCCGCCGTGCAGTGGAGGGGCGAGGGCGAGCAGCTGTCGGTCACGGTGACGAGCGAGACCACCGTGTGGGACGTCGCGCCCGGCGCGGCCCCGCTCGCCGACGGCGCGGAGCTGAGCGCGATCGTCGAGCAGATCGTCACCGAGAACTCCCTCACCACGGTGCAGCTGCAGCCCGGCCAGGTGTTGCGGCTGCCCCGCGGCTGACGCTGCGCGTCCGGTCGGCCCGTTCGGAGGACACGCCGGCACGGATGGGGGCCTCCTGCTTCCCCTGCCCCTACATGTTGTGTTTACACTGGTGTTGTTCGTCAACGAGTGGGGTTCCGAGCGCGGAACCGTCGCTATGCGGGAAGGGAGTGCGAGGTCGATGCGCTGTCCCTTCTGCCGCCACTCCGACTGCCGCGTGATCGACTCCCGCGAGGTCGACGACGGCCAGGCCACACGCCGCAGACGATCCTGCGTCGCGTGCGGCCGCCGCTTCACCACGGTCGAGGAGGCCGTGCTCGCGGTGCTCAAGCGCAGCGGGGTCACCGAGCCGTTCAGCCGCGAGAAGGTCGTTCGCGGCGTCCGGAGGGCCTGTCAAGGCCGCCCGGTCGACGAGGACGCGTTGCAACAGCTCGCGCACCGCGTCGAGGAGACCGTGCGCGCGGGCGGCACCGCGGAGATCCCCAGTCACGAGGTCGGCCTCGCCATTCTCGGCCCCCTCCGTGAGCTCGACGAGGTGGCGTACCTGCGCTTCGCGAGCGTTTACAGATCCTTCTCCTCCATCGAGGACTTCGAGAAGGAGATCGCCGACCTGCGCGGCGTCGACGAGTCGCAGGAGCCCGGGTCTTCCGCCGGGCCCGGTTCCCCCTGAAGAGCCCCACCTCACCGGTCTGACGCCCCGGATCAGGCCGTCCGCCCCCGCAACGCAGCCAGTAGCGCAGCCATAGCCACGGTGTCGGCGACCCCAGCCCGTCTGCACCGGAGGAGAGGAAAGCATGACCGAGACCGTCGGAGCCACGTCGGGACGAGGGAAGAAGCCCGCAGCCAAGAACAAGCAGGCGGGCCTCACCGTCGGGCGGATCTACACCACCCCCGGCGTCCACCCTTACGACGAGGTCGCGTGGGAGCGCCGCGACGTCGTCATGACGAACTGGCGCGACGGCACCGTCAACTTCGAACAGCGGGGGGTCGAGTTCCCCGAGTTCTGGTCGCTCAACGCCACCAACATCGTCACCAGCAAGTACTTCCGCGGCGCTGTGGGCTCCCCGAAGCGCGAGTCGAGCCTGCGCCAGCTGATCGACCGCGTGGTCGGCGTGTACCACCGCTCCGGTGTCGAGAACGGCTACTTCGCGACCGACGAGGACGCCGAGGTCTTCGCCCACGAGCTCACCTGGATGCTGCTGCACCAGGTGTTCAGCTTCAATTCGCCGGTTTGGTTCAACGTCGGCACGAACTCCCCTCAGCAAGTCTCGGCGTGTTTCATTCTTGCCGTAGACGACACGATGGAGTCTATTCTTAATTGGTATCGCGAGGAAGGGCTGATCTTCAAGGGCGGCTCGGGGGCCGGGCTCAACCTCTCCCGAATCCGCTCCTCGAAGGAGCTGCTCTCCTCCGGCGGCACGGCGTCGGGCCCGGTGTCGTTCATGCGCGGCGCCGACGCGAGCGCCGGCACGATCAAGTCCGGCGGGGCGACGCGCCGCGCGGCGAAGATGGTCGTGCTCGACGTCGACCACCCCGACATCGAGGAGTTCGTCGAGACCAAGGCCAAGGAGGAGGCGAAGATCCGCGTCCTGCGCGACGCGGGCTTCGACATGGACCTCGGCGGCTCCGACATCACGTCCGTGCAGTACCAGAACGCGAACAACTCGGTGCGTGTCACCGACGAGTTCATGCGCGCCGTCGAGGCCGACGGTGAGTTCGGGCTGCGCGGCCGGATGACCGGCGAGGTCATCGAGAAGATCAGCGCGAAGAAGCTCTTCCGCACCATTGCGCAGGCCGCGTGGGAATGCGCCGACCCCGGTATCCAGTACGACGGAATCATCAACGACTGGCACACCTGCCCCGAGTCGGGACGCATTTCCGCGTCCAATCCGTGCTTCCCGGCCGACCAGCGGGTCCTGACCGACAGCGGGCTCATCCCGATCGGCGACCTCGTCGGTCGGTCAGCGGTCGGCGAGGAGTTCGCCGTCTACACCAACGACGTCACCAATGAGACCGATCCCCGTTCGGCGGTGCACGCGACCCGGCCGACCCAATACATGGTCACCGGCACGAACGAGGTCGTCGAACTGCGATTCCGGGACGGGTCGCGGCTGCGGTGCACGCCCAAGCACCGCGTCTGGACGGCGAACAGGCAGTGGGTGCGCGCGGAGGAGCTGACCGAGGACGACCGGGTCGTCCGCTCCTTCGAATACGCCCCCCGCCCGCACGCTTCGGCTGCGCTTCCGGAACGGGCGGTGGAGGCCGGGCACTCCGCACGTGGCCGAGCGCTCGCCACGGTTCCCGAGAAGTGGTCGCCCGAGTTGGCCGGCTACCTCGGCTGGCTGGTCGGCGACGGTTGCCTGACGCAGGACGGCGCGGTCACCGTCTACGCAGGGGAGTGGGAGCAGCGCGTCCTGCTCCCCGCACACACCGCTCTCGTTGCCGGGATCACGGGGACGCGTGGGAAGCCGAGCGTCCAAGCGAACGGCACGCAGCAGCTGAGGACCATGCGCGGCCGTTTCGGCGCTTTCCTGCGGATGCTCGGGGTGTCGGACGGGCGTTCGTCGGAGAAGGTCGTTCCCGGTTCGCTCCTGGAAGCCCCCGAGGAGTCGCTGGTCGCCTTCCTCCGCTCGCTGTTCGACGCCGATGGGTGTGTTGTCGACCAGCAGGTGAAGGGCACGCGGTACGTCGGGCTGGGAAGTCGCTCCGAGGAGCTCCTGATCGGTGTCCAGGAGCTGCTGGCGAGCCTGGGGATCCGGGCCGTGATCTACCGGACGGGGACCAAGGAGGTCTCCTTCACCTACGCCCGCAAGGACGGGAGCATCGCCGAGTACGGCAGCGATGGTCCGTTCTTCGACCTGCGGATCACCGGGCGGCACATCGAGCGCTTCGCCGCCCGCGTCGGGTTCGAGCACCCGCGGAAGGCGGACAAGCTGCGGGACGTGCTGGCGAGGAGCAGCTTCTACACCGTCGAGGAGAGCACGCGTCTCGTCTCACGGGTGTCCCGCGGGTTCGAGACGACCTACAACCTCACCGAGCCGCGGAACCACTCCTACGTCGTCGGCGGCGTCGTGGTGGCGAACTGCAGCGAATACATGCACCTGGACAACTCCAGCTGCAACCTCGCCTCGCTGAACCTGCTCACGTTCCTGGGTGAGGACGGCACGTTCGACGCCGTGCGTTTCCAGAAGTCGGTCGAGCTGGTCATCACCGCGATGGACATCTCGATCTGCTTCGCAGACTTCCCGACCGAGCCGATCGGTGAGACCACCCGCAAGTTCCGCCAGCTCGGCATCGGCTACGCCAACCTGGGCGCGCTGCTGATGGCGACCGGTCACGCGTACGACTCGGAGGGCGGGCAGTCGCTCGCCGCCGCGCTCACGTCGCTGATGACCGGCGCCGCGTACAAGCGCTCTGCGGAGCTGGCGGGTGTCGTCGGCCCTTACGAGGGCTACGCGCGCAACGCCGAGTCGCACCAGCGCGTGATGCGCAAGCACGCCGCCGCGAACGACGACGTGCGCACGTTCCCGGCCAGCACGAGCATCCACAAGCTCGCGACGATCGCCTGGAAGGACTGCCTCGCGGTCGGCGCCCGCAACGGGTGGCGCAACGCGCAGGCGTCCGTGCTCGCACCCACCGGCTGCCTCACGGCCGACACGCTGGTCACCACCGACCGCGGGCTCGTCCGCCTCGGCGAGATCGGCGACGTCTACGGCGACCGCTGGCAGGACCTCGACCTGGTGGTCGCCACCGACGAGGGTCCGCGCGCGGCGACGAAGTTCTTCGTGAACGGTGAGGAGCCGACCCGCCGGATCGTCACCAGCGGCGGCTACACGATCCAGGGCACGCTGGCGCACCGGATCAAGGTGATCGACACCGCGAGCGGCGAGTGGGTCTGGCGTCGCATGGCCGACGTGGCCGCGGGCGACATCGTCCCGATGCAGCTCGGCACGTTCGTCGGCCAGCCGCGACGGGTGCCGCTGCCCGTGCTCGACGAGGCCTACTACACCGACGACCGGCGGGTCGTCGTGCCCGACGTCGTCGACGGCGAGCTCGCCGAGCTGGTCGGCTACTTCATGGGCGATGGCAGCCTGCAGGCCGGTGGGCTGCGCTTCCGCGTCGCCGAGGCCGATCTCGACGTCGTCGAGCGGCTGCGGATCCTGGGCAAGGAGCTGTTCGGGCTGGAGGCCGCGGTCACCGCCGGTGCGGGGCACCACGAGGTCGTCTTCGCCTCGGTCCGGCTGGCCCGCTGGTGGCAGGCCGCCGGCTTCACCCGTCGCGCGCTCGACAACGGTGTCGTGTCACCGCTCGTGCCTTCCGCGCTGCTGGAGTCGAACGACCCGGAGGTCTACGGTGGCTTCGTCCGCGGTCTCTTCGAGGCCGACGGCTCCGTGCTGGACGGTGTCCCGACGCTGTCGACCGGCTCGGAGGCGTTCGCCAAGGAGATCCGCACGATCCTGCTGACGCTCGGCATGGCGACGACGACCCGTGCGACGGTAAACGGCTGGGGCGGGGCGGTCCACCAGGTCCGGCTGCGCAACCTCGACCACGCCATGCGCTACGACGAGATCGTCGGCTTCATCGGCGATCGGAAGAACCGCCTGCTGCCGGAGCTGGAGCCCACCCAGAGCGGCAACCGCGACCGGATCCACCTCCCGCGCTCGGTCTGGAACGAGCTGGTCCCCGTCGGCCACCCTCGCCGGTCGGCCGTGATGGGCGCGCTGCGCAAGTCCGGCAACGTCTCCCGCATGATCGCGCAGACGATCTACGCGGAGCAGCCCGACGAGCGGCTCGGGAACGCGCTGGGCTACCTGTTCGAGACTGTCGCCGAGAACGTCGACGGCGGCGTGCAGCCCACCTACGACCTCTCGGTGCCGGAGAACGTCACCTACGTCGCGGGTGGCTTCGTCAGCCACAACACCATCGGCCTGATGATGGACTGCGACACCACCGGCATCGAGCCCGACCTGGCGCTGGTGAAGTTCAAGAAGCTGGTCGGCGGCGGCTCGATGCAGATCGTCAACCAGACGGTGCCGCGTGCGCTGGCCCGCCTCGGCTACCAGCCGGAGCAGGTCGAGGCGATCGTCGAGTACGTGGGTGAGCACGGGCACGTCGTCGACGCGCCGGGGCTGCGCCAGGAGCACTACGAGGTGTTCGACTGCGCGATGGGGGAGCGGTCGATCGCCCCCATGGGCCACGTGCGGATGATGGCCGCGGTGCAGCCGTTCCTCTCCGGCGCGATCTCGAAGACGGTCAACATGCCGGAGAGCGCCACCGTCGAGGAGGTCGAGAAGATCTACCTCGAGGGCTGGAAGCTCGGCCTGAAGGCGCTGGCGATCTACCGCGACAACTGCAAGGTCGGGCAGCCGCTCTCGGCGGGCAAGTCGGCGAAGGCGTCGGGCGGCGGTGAGCAGCAGCAGGTGACGACCGTGGTCGAGGCCCGGCCGGTGCGCAAGCGGCTGCCGAAGAAGCGCCCGAGCGAGACGATCTCGTTCACCGTCGGCGGCGCCGAGGGCTACCTGACGGCCGGGTCGTACCCCGACGACGGGCTCGGCGAGATCTTCGTCAAGCTCGGCAAGCAGGGTTCGACGCTCTCCGGCGTGATGGACGCGTTCTCCATGTCGATCTCCGTGGGCCTGCAGTACGGGATCCCGCTGGAGTTCTACGTCTCGAAGTTCTCCAACCTGCGCTTCGAGCCGGCCGGCATGACCGACGACCCGGACATCCGCATCGCCACGAGCGTGCTCGACTACCTGTTCCGGCGACTCGCGCTCGACCACCTCCCGTACGAGAAGCGCGCCCAGCTGGGCATCTTCTCGGCCG
This sequence comes from Pseudonocardia sp. TRM90224, assembly GCF_021245725.1. Taxonomy (GTDB): domain Bacteria; phylum Actinomycetota; class Actinomycetes; order Mycobacteriales; family Pseudonocardiaceae; genus Pseudonocardia. The sequence goes on from NZ_JAJGSX010000006.1 coordinate 302,958, forward strand.
ACGAGCGGACGGTGCAGGTCGCGGAGAGCTACGGCGAGGTCGACGTTGAGGGGTTGCGCGGTGGGGTCGAGGCCCTCCCGGCTGCCCCGTCGGGCACCGCTCCGGCACCGGTCGAGGTCGGCAGCTCCACCGAGCTGCTGGAGCTGCGGATGGGCAAGGCCGCCGACGCGCCGCTCTGCATGACGTGCGGCACGAAGATGCGTCCGGCCGGGTCCTGCTACCTCTGCGAGGGTTGCGGGTCGACCAGCGGCTGCAGCTGACGCCGACGCTCCCGAGGGCGGTGCCACGACCCGTGGCACCGCCCTCGTGCGTTTCGCGGCCAGGTACGTCACGTACTTGACGTACCTGGCGTTCGTCGTCACGCTGGTGGTGAGCGACTTTGGAGGCTGCATTGGCCGCTGTTCACTACGACAGTTACACGGAAGCGCGTGCCCACCTGAAGGACCTGCTCGACGCCGCGGAGAGCGGGCGGGTCGCGACGGTCCGGCGCGATTCGATGACAACCGCCGTCGTCGAGGTCGAGCGGTTGCGCCACTTCCTGGCGTCGATCGTGCCCTCGAACGCGCAGGTCGTCCCCGAGGCGGGGGGCTGGTCGGTCTTCATCCCTGGCCTGCCGGTCGCCGCCGACGGCGCATCATTCGACGAGGCGATCGGCGAGATGGTCGTTGCGCTGCGGGAGTACGCGGACGACTGGCAGCAGCGGCTGCTGAACGCCCCGAACCACCGTGAGAACTGGGGGCTGGTCCAGCTGATCAGCCTCAGCGACGACAACCGGTTACGCGAGTGGCTGGTCGGGTCCCCGCGGTGAAGCGGCCCCAGCCGACGCGAAAGGACCACCAGGTGTTCTGCCATGTCGAGAGCTGGAGCCTGGTGCGTGATGCCCGGGGTCGGAGCGGCACGCACCACGTCACCTACGAGCTCGACCTCGTCGACGGCAGGATCCTGCGCACCCGCATCTCGCACCCGGTCGACCGCACCGACTACGGGCCCGCGCTGTGGAAGCACATCCTCCGCGATCAACTCGAGGTCGACGACACGCAGTTCTGGGCCTGCGCACGCGACGGTGTGAAGCCCGATCGCGGCATCCCGAGCGTGCCGGACGGAGCGATGCCGGCCGCGCTCGTCCACATGCTGATCTCGCGGGTCGGCCTCGACGAGTCGCAGGTGGCGGCGATGACGAAGGACGAGGCGATCAGCAGGCTCCAGCAGTTCTGGGCCGACGGCAGCTGAGCCGTCCCGCAGCGTCGACACCTTTGTCGAGCGAAAAGGGAAGGTGAACCTGACTGTTACGGCATAGCCGCGCCTGCTGACCGGCAGGGATCGTCTGGCGACGCCCCTCGTGCGGGGCGCGAGCCACCGGCCTGGGCCGGTGTGCGCAGGCGAGGGGGCGGCCATGCTGGACGATCGGATCACGCGCGACACCCGCAGGCGGAAGGGCCGATCGCTGGTCGGTGTGCTGCTGGCGCTCGCAGTCGCGACCGTCGCCGCCTGCTCGGCGGCGCCGGACGGCGGAATGCCGGCCCAGGGGCAGGGCACCGACCTGAGCTTCGAGAAGTACACGCTGGGCAACGGGCTCGAGGTGATCCTCCGCAAGGACGACAGGGTGCCGGTTGCGGCGGTCAACCTGTGGTACCACGTCGGGCCCGCCAACGAGGTCGCCGGGCGGACCGGCTTCGCCCACCTGTTCGAGCACATGATGTTCCAGGGCTCCGGGCACACCGAGCACGACGTCTACTTCCCGACGCTGGAGGCGCTCGGCGCTTCGGACGTCAACGCAACCACCGGTTTCGACCGGACGAACTACTACGAGACGGTGCCGTCGAACGCGCTGGAACGGGCGCTCTGGCTGGAGAGCGACCGGATGGGGTTCCTGCTCGACAGCCTGGACCAGGCGCAGCTGGCCAACCAGCAGAGCGTCGTGCGCAACGAGCGCAGGCAGAACACCGAGGCCGTGCCGTACGGGCTGTCGGGGGAGGCGCTCTACCAGGCCCTCTTCCCCGTCGGCCACCCGTACCACGCGAACATCATCGGCTCGCACGAGGACATCCAGGCGGCTCGGCTCGACGACGTCCGCAGCTTCTTCCAGCAGTACTACGTGCCCAACAACGCGAGCCTCGCCATCGTCGGGGAGATCGACGTCGCAGCGACCAAGGCGATGGTCGAGAAGTACTTCGGCAGCATCCCCCGCGGGGCCGATGTGCCGAAGCCGCAGGTGGACGCGCCGCGGCTCACCTCGGAGCAGCGGCTGACGATCACCGACGACGTCGAGCTGCCGCTCCTCCAGATGGCGTGGGTGACACCGTCGGTCTTCACCGCCGGGGACGCCGAGGCGGACATGACGGCGGGCGTGCTCTCCGGGAGCCGGAGCAGCAGGCTCGACGAGCTGCTTGTGCGGCGCACCCGCATCGCGCAGAGCGTCTCGGCCTCCCAGCAGTCGCTCAGCCACGGGTCGGTGTTCTCGATCTCGGCGATCCCCGCACCCGGCCACACCGTCGAGGAGCTCGAGGCGGCGATCCAGCGCGAGCTCGACACGCTCGCGACGGACGGGCCGACTGCCGCGGAGCTGGATGCGATCGAGACCGGCTTCCGTGCCGGCGAGGTCTTCGCGTTGGAGAGCGCCGGCGCCGTGGCCGACACGCTCAACAGGTACAACCACCACACCGGCGATCCCGGCTACCTCAGTCGCGACCTGCAGCGGTACGCCGAGGTCGATCCCGAGGCCGTCAAGCGCTTCGTCGTGGAGCAGCTGCCGCGCGACAGGCGTGTGGTCGTGCACACCGTGCCGGGCGAGAAGGTGCTGCCGCCCGACCCACCGGCGCCGGCGACCCCCGACGTCGCCGCCGCGAAGGTGCCGTCGGCGCAGGAGTGGCGCAACGCGGTCCCCGAGCTCGGCCCGGTCCCGCCGCTGGAACTGCCCAGCGCAAAGCGCTTCGAACTGGCCAACGGCATGCCGGTCTACCTGCTGGAAGCCCACCACCTGCCGCTCACCGTCGCGAGGCTGGTGTCCCGGTGGGGCTACGCGACGGATCCCCTCGACAAGCCGGGCCTCGCGTCGATCTCGACCGACATGCTGGACGAGGGCACCACGAGCCGCGACGCCTTCACGATCGCCCGCGAGACGGAGGCGATCGGGGCCGCGCTCTCGGCGTCGGCGGGTGCCGAGAGCAGCGCGGTGCAGGTCTCCGCGCTGACCTCCCGGATGGACGAGGCGATGGCCGTCATGGCCGACGTCGTCCGCGAGCCGACGTTCCCGCAGGCGGAGCTAGATCGGATCAAGGAACGGTCGGCCGTCGCGCTCGACCAGGCCGGTGACGATCCGTCGACCGTGGCGAGCGGGCTTGCGGCCGGCGAGCTCTACGGGGGGCAGCACCCGTTCGGCAGGTCGATCGCCGACGTCAAGCGGTCCTTGCCGACCATCGGCAGGGAGGACCTGCTGCGCCACCACCGGGCGGCGTTCACCCCGAGCAACAGCGCGCTGATCCTGTCCGGTGACCTGACGGAGGACCAGGCCCGCGCCCTCGCCGAGAAGCACTACGGCAGCTGGAAGGGCGACGGCACCGAGCCGCGCGACATCGGCCCGCCCGTCCCGTCGCCGGAGCGGGTGTTCGTGGTGGACAAGCCCGGATCGCCGCAGTCCTCGGTGGTGCTCGCGCAGCCCGGCGTGGCGTACGCCGATCCCGATCTGGCGAAGCTGCAGGTCATGAACGCCGTGCTCGGTGGCGGGTTCAGCGGCCGGTTGAACCTGAACCTGCGCGAACGCAACGGCTACGCCTACGGTGCCTCGTCGAGCGTGGGGGTCGGCCGTTCGGTCGGGCTGATCACCCTGACGAGCAGCGTGCAGACCGCGGCCACCGGCCCGTCGATCAAGGAGATGTTGGCCGAGGTGAGAGCGATCCGCGATGCGCCGATCACCGCCGCCGAGCTGCAGTACGCCAAGGACTCGCTGAGCCTCACCGAGCCGACGCGGTTCGCCACGGTCGGTTCCAGTGCGAGCTCCATCGCCGACCTCTACCTGTACGACCTGCCGCCGGACTTCTACGAAGGCGTTCCGGCCGCGTACGCGGACATCTCCATCGCGGACGTGCAGGCGGTCGCGCAAGCGCACCTGCGGCCCGAGGAGTTGAAGGTGATCGTGGTCGGCGACCGGGCGCAGATCGATGCCCAGCTGGCGGAGCTCTCGCTGGGCCCGATCGCCTACCGGGCCGCGGACGGCGCGCCCACGCTGGACTAGTGATCTTGTAAGCGGAGGTCGAGATCAACGACAGGCCGCGTTGTTAGCGTCCGTATCGATTCACCAGGGATCCAACGGGGGAGGAACTCATGATCGGGATCGCGTCACGGCTCGCGGATCGGATGCTGTCGGTGCTGGTGCCCAACACCGAGGCCGCGGCCGAGGGGTGCGCGCAGTGCGGTGACTTCTTCTGCTCGCAGGTCATCTGCCTGCGCGGCGACTTCAAACACATCCGCATGTTCCGCAACTGCGAGTGCCAGATCATCCACACCGACTGCTCCTGCTACTGACCGAGGGCGACGACAACGACGTTTTGGCTGTTTGGAACGTTTCAAAACAGCCAGAACGTCGTTGTCGACGGTTGTCGGGTGTCAGCCGTGGAGGCCGGCGTGGATCGCGTAGCGCACCGCGTCGGCCCGGCTCGCCGCTCCGATCTTCGCGAACGCGTTGTTGATGTGGGTCTTGACCGTCGTCTGGCCGATGAACAGGCGCTCGGCGATCTCGCCGTTGGAGAGGCCGTCGGCGATGAGCCCGAGCACCTCGCGCTCGCGGGCGGTCAGCCCGTCGCGGTCGGGGGCGGCGACGCGCCCGGCCGGGGCGTCGACCAATGCGGCGACCAGCCGTTGCGTGACGGCGGCGTCGAACGTGGACTGCCCGGCGGCCGCCGACCGGATCGCGGCGGCGATCTCGGCGCGCCCGGCGTCCTTGGTGAGGTAGCCACGGGCGCCCGCGGCCAGCGCGGAGCTGATGGACGTGTCGTCGGCGTAGGTGGTGAGCACCAGCACCGCGATGTCGGGATGGTCGCGGGTGATCCGCTCGGTGGCGGCGACGCCGTCGAGGCCGGGCATCCGCAGGTCCATCAGCACGACGTCGCACGTGGTGGTGGCGAGCAGGTCGAGCGCCTGCTGCCCGTCGGCCGCGTCGCCGACGACGTCGATGCCCTCGGCCAGGTTCAGCAGCGCGACCAGCCCTTCCCGGACGATCAGCTGGTCGTCGACGACGAGCACGCGCACGGGGTCGGTCATTCGGGCACCTCCGCGACGACGTGCCAGCCGTCGCCATCGGCGCCGGCCGAGAGCTGACCACCGACCAGCGCCAGCCGTTCGCGCATGCCCGTCAACCCGTTGCCGGACGGCTCCGAGCGCGGCTCGGGCTCCCGCGCGGGTGCGCCGTTGCGGACGGCGAGCCGGACGCGTTCCGGCTCGTACTCCAGCACGATCCGCACCGGGGCGCCGGGCGCGTGCCGGGCGGCGTTGGTGAGCGCTTCGCGGGCTGCTCCGGCGAGCGAGACCGCAACCGCAGCCGGCACCGGCCGGCTCGCGCCGCGCACCTCGATGTCGGGCACAGCGGCGTGGTGGTCGCGGCCGTGCGCGGTGGCGAGCGTCGAGAGCGCTTCCGGGAGCGGCATCGGGTCGCTGCGCAGCGCGGCCACGGCGGACCGGGCCTCACCGAGCCCTTCGGCGGCGAGCCGGCGGGCCCGCCGGACCCGCGCGAGCCCGCCGTCGAGATCGGACTCCTCCAGCATCGCCTCCGCCACCTCCAGCTGGACGCCGAGCGCGCCGAGCGAGTGCGCGAGCACGTCGTGCAGCTCCCGGGCGATCCGGGCGCGCTCGTCCAGCGCGGCCGCGCGGGCCTGCTCGGCCTGCGCGAGGCGGGTCTGCTGCAGCAGCTCGGCCGTCTCGGCGGCCCGCTGGTGGTACTGGCGGCGGTACAGGCACGAGAGCACGATGAACGCGAGCAGCCCGATGAGCAGCAGCAACGCTTCGAGGCTGCGCCCCGTCCACGGCCAGATCACGATCAGTGCGGCGGCGATGACCACCGCGAGGGCGGTCGAGGCGAGCGGACGCACTGCCCGGTGCGTCGCGAACATCGTGAGGCAGAGGTAGGAGATCACGATGCCGGTCGTGTCGCCGTCGGCGGCCAGCGTGACGGCGCCGGCCAGCGCCGCCACCGCGAGCCCGACCAGTGGCAGCACCCGGACCCGCGGGTCGGCGATGACGTAGAACAGCCAACCCGCGAACGCGCAGCCCAGGCACACCCAGACCCACCAGGCGCCCGGCGACACGTGCGTGGTGATCAGCAACCCGGTGATGACGCCGGTGCCGACCAGCCTGCCCAGCCAACCCGTCTCCGGGTCGCCCGCGCTGAAGACGGACCACACGCGTCGCCAGACGCTGTTCCGTGCAGTGGTCACGGAGCCATCCTGCCTGGTGGGCCGCCGTCTGGTGGGCAGCAGTCTGGTGGGCAGCGCCGTCAGCGGTGTTCCCGCCTTTCGGGTTCCTCGAAGTAGTGCGTCATGCCGCGGCCGACCATGCCGGCCATCCCGTCGCGCTTGCTGAGCCCCTGCGCGATCGGGCCGGCCATGCGGCGGGCGTCGTCGATGCGGCCGGCGCGACGCAGCCACATGAGCACGGCGGCGCCGATGATGATCACTGCGACGACGACGGCAGCGATGATGGCGTAGCGGAGGAGCATGAACTCGATGACGTGTTCCATGCGGAGGACGTTATGGACGGGACCGGGTGGAGCGGGACCTCCCGCGGGTGGAGCCGGGGGTGGAGATCGGCCAGGCGCCGCCCGCGCCGGACGCCGCTGCGGCGACGACCGCGTCGCCCGGCGCGGCCCGGTAGTAGAGCACCGAGCGTCCTGACCTGCGGCGTCGCACCAACCCGGCGTCCAGGAGGATCTTGAGGTGGCGCCCGACGGAGCCGAGCGCCTGCCCGGTCAGCGCGACCAGCTGGGTGGTGCTCTTGGGCGTCTCGACCAGCACGAGCACGGCGGCCCGGGCCGGCCCGAGCAGCGCGCCGAGCGCGGCCGGCACCGCCGCGTTGCCGGGCTCGACGAGCGCGCCCGAGCAGGGGTAGATGATCGCGTAGCGGTCGGTGCCGGTCCACGTGACCCAGCGTCGTCGCAGCGTGACCGGCACGAACACCAGCGTCGACCCGTCGACGTCGCGCGGCGGGTACTCGTAGGCGTTGATCTGCAGCCGGCCCTCGCCGAGCCACCGCGCCTGCGGGCGGAGGTCGACGATGGTGCCGGCCCACCCCTTCGTCGCGAGCTGCGACGTGCGCGCGACGACGTCGGCCTCCAGAGTGCGCCTGCGGGCCGGCCAGTAGGGGAGCACGGTCTCCTCCCATACCCAGCGGTACAGCTCGGCAGCGTGTTCGGGCAGGTCGGAGCGCCGCAGCTCGGCCGGGAGCGGCCCGTTCAACGCGACTTCGAGATCGGCACGAGCGGCGTCCGGCGGGGTTCGCCGGACGACGGCCACCTCCTCGTCGAAGGTGTGCTCGCGGTCCGCGGTGGGGGTGGGGGTCAGGAAGTCGGCGTTCCACGAGAGCCGCAGCCCGGCCTGCATGATCAACGCCCCGATCGGCTCGTCGCGCGTGCGTTGCCGGTAGGCGGGCAGGTGCGCGTCGAGCCACGCCTGCTCACCGGGGTGGGCGGCCGTCGTGTGCACCAGCGACTGCACGCTCGCGATCGTCTCCGCCAGCGGTGAGAGCACGAACCTGGCCTGTGCCAGCGTGTCGGCGCTGATCCGCCACCAGCCCATGGTTTCGCCTCCCTGCGAAACTGTAACTGCCCTCACGACCGCCGTCCGAGACTCCCGGCGTGGTCACCTTCCGCGAGCTCTTCCGCATACCCGAGTTCGGTCCGCTCTTCGCCGCCTCCGCCGCGCACGTCGCGGCGCAGACCGTGAGCGGCCTCGCGCTCGGCACGTTGCTCTTCACCGAGACGGGCTCGCCGCTGCTGGCCGCGTTGGGAATGTTCGGGCCGTCGCTGGCGCAGCTGCTCGGGGCGAGCACGCTGCTCTCGGCTGCCGACCGGCTCCCGCCACGTGCCGCGCTGGTGGGGTTGTCGCTGGTGATGGGCATCTCGACGGCGGTGCAGGCGGTGCCCGGCCTGTCCGTCGCGGCGACGTTCGCGGTGCTGCTCGGCGTCGGGACGGTCACGTCGCTGGGCGGCGGCGTGCGCTACGGGCTGCTCAACGAGATCCTCCCGCCGCAGGGCTACCTGCTCGGGCGGGCGATGTTGAACATGTCCGTCGGTGTCATGCAGATCAGCGGGTACGCGCTCGGTGGGCTGCTGCTCGCGCTGGTCTCGCCGGGTGGTGCGCTGCTCGCCGGCGCCGCGCTGCACTGCGTCGCCGCGCTCGTCGCGGTGTTCGGGCTCAGCCGACGCCCACCCCGAGCCGGCGGCCGGCCGTCGGTCGCGCAGACGTGGCGCGGCAACGCGCAGCTCTGGTCGGCGCCGCCCCGCCGGTTCGTCTACCTGGGGTTGTGGGTGCCGAACGGCCTGGTCGTCGGCTGCGAATCGCTCTACGTCTCGTACGCGCCGCAGCACGCCGGGGTGCTGTTCGCGAGCGCGGCGTTCGGGATGCTGCTCGGCGACACCGCCGTCGGACGGTTCCTGCCCGCCCGGTGGCGCGCCCGGCTGGCAGTGCCGATGCTCCTGCTGCTCGCCGCCCCGCACCTGATCTTCGTGTTCCGCCCGGAGCTCGGCGTCGCCGCCGTCGCGGCGGCCGTGGCGTGCGTGGGCTACGGCGCGAGCCTGCTCCTGCAGGAGCGTCTGATGGCGTTGACGCCCACCGAGCTCACCGGCCACGCGCTGGGCCTGCACACGTCCGGCATGCTGGCCATGCAGGGCGTCGGAGCAACGGTTGCGGGCTCGGTGGCGCAGCTGACCTCGCCGGCGACGGGCATCGCGGTGATGGCGGCCGCGTCGATCGCCGTGACGGTCGCGATCGCGCCTGGTCTGCGGCCCGGGGCAGGCGCATCGGCCCCGTCAGAACGGGCGGAAGTCCTCGAACCTCGGCTCGAAGGCGGGATCGGGCAGCCGCAGAGCGACGGCGCGGGGGCGTCCGGTGGCGTCGTCGAGCGTGCCGTCGAGGAAGGCGTCGGGCAGGATCTCCCAGCCCATGTTGGTGACGTAGTAGCGAGCGGCCGACCTGACCGACGGCCACCAGTGGTCGTCGAGCAGCACCAGCCCACCAGGCACGACGATCTTGCGGAGGTAGTAGAGGTCGAGGAACACCTCGTGGAACCGGTGGCTGCCGTCGACGAACGCGGCGTCCGTCGTGAACCCGTCGGCGACCAGCCCCGGTAGTGCGGCCGACGACGGCTGCTCGACCAGCGTCGCGATCGTGTCGAGACCGGCGTCCTGCAGCTGCCGCCAGCCGACACCGCCGTACTCGGTGGCCTGGAACGGATCGATGATCAGGTGCGTCGGCGACTCGCCGCCGACCGTGACGAGGGCTTCGCCGATCGCCAGCGCGGAGCTGCCATAGGCGAGCCCGATCTCGACGACCCGGGAAACGCCTTCCGCCACCAGGATGTCGCGTACCAGGTCGCAGTCGAGCAGGGGCACCGTGACACGCGGGAAGTCGCCCTCGTGCGGGCGGGTCCAGCCAGGGCCCGCGTGCGCGAGCCGCATCCGCGCCGTGGCGACCCGCGCGCGGCGTTCCTCGTTCCCGATGGTCCCCACCCGTGGAGGCTATCCGGCTTCGTACCTGGCGGCCCTGATCAGCTCCTCCACCGCGCCGCGTTGCACGCGGAAGGTGCGGCCGAACCTGACCGCGGGCAGCTCGCCGCTGTGGACGAGGCGGTACACCGTCATCTTGGATACCCGCATCCGGTCGGCGACCTCGCCGACCGTCAGAAAGGGCGCCTCGATCACCTCGGGGACGCGCGGGATATCTGCAGCCATCGTGCGTGTCCTTCCCGTCGCCCCGATGGGGCGGTTGCTTTGCGTCTCGGTGGACCTTAGTGGAGCTGCCGTCACCCTCCGGGGTAATCGACGGGCACCGACGGATGAACCATCGGCCCCACGTGACCCATGACGCACACACCGTTGCCTCCCGCTACCGCGGCGTAGGGTGACGGCGCGGCGCGACGGAGCGAACCCGCGCCCCATCGAGTCGCGCCAGGAGGTACCGCGTGACGACGGTGGAGTTGCAGGACGACAACCCCGAAGGGGACTGGACCGCACCCGGCGTGCACCGCTGCGCGCCGGGCGTGCACCGGATCCCGCTGCCGCTGCCGAACGACGGGCTGCGCGCGGTGAACGTCTACGCGGTGGCCGACGGCACCGGCTTCACCCTGATCGATGCCGGGTGGGCCCTCCAGCAGTCGGGGGACCTGCTCGGACGGGCGCTGGCGGCGCTCGGCGCGGGGTTCGGCGACGTCCGGCAGTTCCTCGTGACGCACGCGCACCGCGACCACTACACACAGGCCGTGACGCTGCGGAAGGAGTTCGGCACCCCGGTGGCGCTGGGCCGCGGCGAGCAACCCGCGCTGCGCGCGATCACCGACCCCGACCGCAAGCCGATGGGGCAGCGCCCGCGGCTGGTCCGTGCGGGCGCCGACGAGCTGCTGCGCGCGCTCGACAGCCAACCGAAGGAACAGGCCGACCCGTCGGAATGGGAGTCACCCGACCGATGGATCGACGACGGTGCGGTGTTCACGGTGGGCGAGCGCGGGCTCGAAGCGGTGTCGACCCCCGGGCACACCCGCGGGCACGTCGTCTTCGCCGACGAGACCGCAGGGCTGCTGTTCTCCGGCGACCACGTGCTGCCGCGGATCACGCCGTCGATCGGCTTCGAGGCCGTCCCGCCGCCGAGCCCGCTCGCGGACTTCCTGAACTCGCTCGAGCTGCTGCTCACCCGGCCCGACGCGGCGCTGCTGCCCGCACACGGGCCGGTCGGCATGCGCGTGCACGAGCGGGTGGACGAGCTGCTCGCGCACCACGGCAAGCGGCTCGACGCCACGCTGGCCGCGCTCTACGAAGGGCGCACCACGGCGGCGCAGGTGGCGGCGGCTCTGCCGTGGACCCGTAGGGAACGAACACTTGCCGATCTGGACCCGTTCAACGCGATGCTCGCCGTGCTGGAGACCGCCGCGCACCTGGACGTTCTCGTCGAGCGGCGCATCGCAACCCGTTCGGAGCAGGACGGTGTCGCCCACTACACAACGTGATAACGATTCACTCTTCGTAGATACCCACTGACGACACGTGGGCCGTCCGGCCGTACTCTCTCGTCCATGCAGGGGGTAGGTGCCGGAGGACTCGTCGCCCGCATCGGCCTGGCCGTCGTCACTTTCGCCGCTGCGGTTGCCGGGGTCGTGGTCGCCACGGAGGGCGTCCGGTTCCCGACCGTCGAGGCGCCGAGCGTCGCGTTCACGCCGGCGGCGGTGCGGGCGTGCAGCACGACGGGTGCCTACGTCACGCCGGAGCCGGGCAGCGTCGGCGTGCCGGCCGGCACCCAGCTCTGCCCGAGCGGCACGATGGTGGTGAGCCAGGCGGGCGCCGTGCTCGACGGCTGGGACGTGCGCGGCGGCGTGATCATCGACGCGGCCGACGTCGTGGTGCGGCGCAGCCGGATCACCGGCGACGGCAGCACGCCCTACGGCATCTACACCACGCCTGCCGGCTCGGTCCGCATCGAGGACTCGACGTTGACCGGCGACTTCGCCGAGGCCGCCATCGGAGACGACCGCTGGTCCGGCACCCGCCTGGAGATCACCGGCGTGACGCGCGACGGCGTCCGGCTCGGCGAAGGGTCCCGGCTCACCAACAGCGTGATCCACGACTTCGCGCCCGCGCCGGGAACGCTGCGCGACGGCATCCTGATCGAGGGGTCAGGTGCGCTCGTCGAGGACAACCGCATCGAGATCGGCGCCGGACGCGGCAGCGCCGTGCGCCTGACCGGCACGTCCGGCCGCGCCGATGCCCAGCACGTGATCAGGGGCAACACGCTGGGTGGCGGCGGATACACGCTGTACCAGGACCAGGCGGGGGGCGGCCGCACCGACGTGCGGATCACCGGTAACGTCTTCAACCGCGACGCCGAACAAGGTCCGCTGCGGGTCTCGCCGCAGACGGTCGTCACCGACAACCGGTTCGCCGACGGAGGTCCACTGCCAGGCCGCTGACACGACACGCCCGGGCTGCAGTTCGACTTGGCGTCCCGAGTAGTTGCAGGCAAACTGATCGCCACAACTGAGCAGGCACGACGCCACGAGGACGTAGGGGAAGACGATCCTCGTCGACGTTGGAGGTCTGCGGTGAATGCACGCGGCGTGGTCTTCGTCCACTCGTCGCCGACTGCGGTTTGTCCGCACGTCGAGTGGGCGATCTCCGGCGTGCTCGGAACCAAGGTCTCCTTGCACTGGACGCCGCAGGCGGCCGTCTCGGGACAGCTGCGTACCGAGTGCACGTGGTCGGGTTCCGTCGGCAGCGGTGGCGCCATCGCCGGCGCGCTGCGGGCGTGGCCGATGCTGCGTTTCGAGGTCACCGAGGAGCCGACGCCCGGCGTCGACGGCGAGCGGTTCTGCCACGTGCCGGCGCTCGGCCTGTGGCGCGGCCGGACCAGCGCCAACGGCGACATCGTGATCGGTGAGGACCAGCTGCGGACCCTGATGGCGGAGACGCCCGTCGCGCAGCTGCCCGCCAAGATGAACGAACTGCTCGGAACGCGGTGGGACGAGGCGCTCGAACCGCTCCGCCTCGCGGGCGACGGCGCGCCCGTGACCTGGTTGCACCAGGTCGGGTGACCCGGCCGCAACCTGGTTGCGGCACACTGCGCCCGTGGCGGGTGGACGATGACGGCTAGGGGGCTGCGGGTTCTCATCGCGCTGCTCGCCGTCGTGCTGGTGGCGGTGCTCGTCGTGGCGTGGACGACCGCGGGGACGCGGCTGCGCGGCAAGCCGATCCAGGTGCCGGCGCAGGGCGTCGGCGACTCGACGGTCGCGATGAGCCTCTACGCGGCGAAGCATCCGCGTGCCGACGAGGTGCGGCGGCAGCTGCAGGAGCACTTCGACGCGATCAACGGCCGCAACTACGCGGCCTGGCGGGCGACGGTCGTGCCGGAACGGGCGACCGCGCTGTCGGAAGGGGACTTCGCGAAGGACTACGCCAGCACCAGCGACGGCTCGATCTACATCGAACGAATCGACGACCTGCCCACCGGCGCGATGCTCGTCCGGGTGCGGTTCATCAGCTCGCAGGACCTGGCCAACGCGCCTGTCGACGTGCAGGCCACCCGCATCTGCTGGCGCAACACGCTCCCCATGGACGGGACCCCACCCCGCATCGGCGTGACGCAGGGCGGCAGCTCCCGCAAGGCCCCCTGCTGAAGTTGGCGCTTGGTGGTCCCGCAGACACGAAAGTTCCCCACCGTTTTGCCTACTTGCACGCCCTCGCGGGTGTGCAGGTTGGCAAAACGGTGGGGAAGTTCGTGCTCAGACCTTCGTGAAGGCCACTGCGGCGTTGTGGCCGCCGAACCCGAAGGAGTCGCAGACCGCGGCCTGCAGGTCGACCTTGCGGGGCTCGCCCGCAACGACGTCCAGCTCGACGCCGGGGTCGAGGTTCTCGAGGTTCAGGGTGGCGGGGATGATCCCCTCCTTCACCGAGAGCAGCGTGATGATGCTCTCGACGGCGCCGGCAGCGCCGACCATGTGCCCGAGCGCCGACTTGGGCGCGGTGAGCACGACGTGGTCGCCCAGCGCCTTGCGCACGGCCCGGGTCTCGCCGACGTCGCCGGCCACCGTGGAGGTGGCGTGGCAGTTGACGTGCCCGACGTCGGTCGGCTCCAGCCCGCCGTTCCGCACGGCCGCCGCGATGGCGCGGGACTGACCGACGCCCTCCGGTTCGGGGCCGGTGATGTGGTAGGCGTCGGCGGAGAGCCCGGCGCCGGCGAGCCTGCCGTGCACGGTGGCTCCGCGGGCTGCGGCGTGCTCGGCCCGCTCCAGGATCATCACGCCCGCGCCTTCGCCGAGCACGAATCCGTCGCGGTCGACGTCGAAGGGGCGCGAGGCCCGCTCCGGCTCGTCGTTCCGCTGCGACAGCGTCCTGGCCTGGACGAACCCGGCCACGGTGATTCCGGTGATGCACGCTTCCGCGCCACCGGCGATCACCACGTCGACCTCGCCGGCCCGCAGCAGCCGCGCGGCCCACGCGAGCGCTTCCGCGCCGGACGCGCACGCCGAGACGGGCGCGTGCACGCCGGCCTGCGCGCCGTACTCGATGCCGACCCACGCGGCGGGGCCGTTGGGCATCAGCATCGGGACGGTGAGCGGGGAGACCTTGCGCAGCCCGCCGGTCTCCAGCAGGTCGTCCTGCGAGAGCAGGGTGACGGCGCCCCCGATCCCGGTGCCGATCACCACGGCCAGCCGCAGCGGGTCGACCTGGGGGTTCTCCTTCGGGTCGCCCAGCCCGGCGTGGTGCCACGCCTCCTTCGCCGCGACGAGCGCAACCTGCTCGCAGCGGTCGAGCCGGCGGGCCTGCACGCGCGGCAGCACGTCGGTCGGCGCGACGGCGAGCGGCGCGGCGATCTTCACGGGCAGCTCGTGCCGGTCGACCCACTCGTGCTCGTCGTCGTCGATCCGGCGGACGCCCGACCTGCCGGCGAGCAGCGCTTCCCAGGTCGACGCGACGTCCCCGCCGAGCGGGGTGGTCGCGCCGAGCCCGGTGACGACGATGTCGACGGTACTCATGGCGCCTCCGTGGTGGGGAACGGGTGGGGGGCCGACCTCACTGGTTCTTCGCGATGTAGTCCACGGCGTCGCCGACCGTCTTCAGCTCGGCCAGCTGGTCGTCCGGGATCTTCACGCCGAACTTGTCCTCGGCCTGCACGGCGATCTCGACCATCGAGAGCGAGTCGATGTCGAGGTCGTCGACGAACGACTTGTCGGCGCTCACCTCGGCGGCGTCGATGCCGGCGACCTCGTCGACGATCTCGGCGAGGCCGGCGAGGATCTCCTTGTTGTCAGCCACGGTCATTTCTCCTTCGAGTGGGAAAACTTCGGGAACAGCTCAGGGACAGACGACAACCTGCCCGGCGTAGGACAAGCCCGCGCCGAAGCCTACGAGTAGCACCGTCTCGCCGGAACGGACCCGCCCGTCACGTCGCATGTGATCCAGTGCGAGCGGGATCGAGGCGGAGGACGTGTTGCCGGAGTGCACGATGTCGTCGGCGACGCGCATGTCCTCGCGCGCCCCTTCTTTGCGCAGCCGCTTCGCGACCGCCTCGACGATCCGCAGGTTGGCCTGGTGCGGGATGAACACGTCGATGTCGGCGGGGGTGAGCCCGGCGAGCTCGATGGCGCGCAGCGCGACAGGCGCGATCTTGGTGGTCGCCCAGCGGAAGACCGCCTGGCCCTCCTGGTGGAGCATGTTGTTGTCCGACTTGATGTGGATCGCCTGCGCCATGTCACCCGCGCTGCCCCAGGTGAGGGGGCCGATCCCGACGGACTCGGCGTCCGGTGCCGCGCCGACGACGGCCGCTCCCGCGCCGTCGGCGAAGATGATCGCCGTCGAGCGGTCGGTCCAGTCGACCCAGTCGGAGAGCTTCTCGGCGCCGATCACCAGCACGTTGCGCGCCGAACCGGCCCTGACCAGGTCGGCGGCGTTGCCCATCGCGTAGCAGAACCCGGCGCAGGCCGCGTTCAGGTCGAACGCGCCGGGCGCGGGGATGCCGATGCGCTCCGCGGTCTGCGCGGCGCCGTTCGGGATGGGGTTGGGCATCGTGCAGGTGGCGAGGATGACGGTGTCGACGTCGGCGGGGTTGAGCCCGGCGTCCTTGACGGCCAGCTCGCCCGCCTCGGACGCCATGTCGACGAGGGACGTGCCCTGCTCGGCGATGCGCCTGCTCTGGATGCCGACCCGCTCGCGGATCCACTGGTCGTTGGTGTCCATGCGTGCGGCGAGGTCGTCGTTGGTGACGACGTTCTCCGGCTGGGTGCTGCCGAGCCCGATGATCCGGGCGCCGGGTGCAGTGGGTGCGAGCGTGAACCGTCCGGTCATGCGTTTCCTCCTGTGTGCTCGCTGACCAGCGCGGCGGCCGCGTCGAGGTCGTCCGGGGTCTTGAGTGCCAGCGTTGCCGTGCCCTTGAGCTCGCGCTTCACGAGGCCCACCAGCGCACCGGCAGGGGGCAGCTCGATCACGGCCGTGACCCCGACCTCGCGCAGGGTCGTCATGCACGCGTTCCAGCGGACCGGGAGGGTGACCTGCGCGACGAGCCTGCGCAGCACCTCGGCGCCGGACGTGACGACGGTGCCGTCGGCGTTGGAGAGCAGCGGCCGGTCGGGGTCGGCGGTCGCGAGGTCGGCGGTGTGGGCACGCAGCGCGTCCTCCGCGGGGGCCATGAAGCGGGTGTGGAACGCGCCCGCGACGGCCAGGGAGATCACCCTCGCCCGCTCCGGCGGCTCGGCCGCGAGCGCCTCCAGTGCGCTGACGGGCCCGGCCGCGACGATCTGACCAGCGCCGTTGAGGTTCGCGGGATCGAGGCCGAGCTTGTCGAGCGTGGCCAGCACATCGTCGGGGTTCCCGCCGAGGACGGCGCTCATGCCGGTCGGCTCGGCAGCGCACGCGGCTGCCATCTCCCGGCCGCGCACGGCGGCCAGCCCGACGGCGGCATCGGGGGTGAGCACACCCGCGACGGCCGCGGCGGCGAGCTCACCGACCGAGTGGCCCGCGGTCGGCGCGTCCGCCGGGAGGTCGATCGTCGCGGCGAGCCGGGCGGCAGCGATCAGCGAGGTCGCGACCACGAGCGGCTGGGTGACCGCGGTGTCCTTGATCTCGTTCTCGTCGGCGGTGGTGCCCAGGCGGCGCAGGTCGAGCCCGCTGGCGCTGGACCAGGCCTCGAGCGACTCCTGCGCGGCGGTGCCGTGCGGCGTGTCGTCGAGCCACGGGCTGAGCATGCCGGGCTTCTGGGATCCCTGTCCGGGTGCGAGCAGTGCGATCACGGTGCACAGACAACACCCCCGGGCCCTCGCGGCGGGATACCGGCACGCACGAACTCGGAGGCTTCCAGTTGGAGGTTTCCTCCAAAGCCGGCCCGGTGAGTCCCACGTCACCCTCACTTGAAGGGTGCACAAGTTGTAGGAACTCGCAGGTCAGATCGCCTCGTCGGCGTCCAGTCTGCCCACGACGAGCGCCGTGCGCAGCACCAGCGCGTCGCGCGGATCGGTCGGGGTGCGGCCCGTGAGTTCACTCACGCGACGCAGTCGGTAGCGCACCGTGTTCGGGTGGACGAACAGCTGACGCGCGCACGACTCCAGCGCGCTGCCACCCTCGAGGTACGCCGCGAGGGTGTGCAGCAGCTCGCCACCTGCCGATTCGAGCGGTTCGACGACGGACTCGACGAGCCGCCGCCGCGCCGTGGCGTCGCCGGAGAGCGCGCGCTCGGGCAGCAGGTCCTTCGCCGCGACCGGCCGTGGCGCGGCGGGCCAGCCCGGAGCGGCGCGCAGGCCCGCGATCGCCTCCCGCGCACTGCCGTGTGCGGCCGCGAGCCCTGTGACCAGCGGCCCGACGACGATCGGCCCCGGTCCGAAGCCGTCGACGAGCTGACCGAGGACGTCCTCGGTCGCCTCGCCGGACGGCTCCGCGACGAGCACGACCAGCCGGCTGCCCTGGATCCCCGCGAGCACGGAGCGGCCGGCCTTGTCGGCCTCGCGGCGCAGGACGGTCGGCCCGCGTGGTGCGTCGGCCGCGGGGGAGCCGACGACGACCTGCAGCGCGGCGTCGGGGTCCCAGCCCAGCGCGGAGGCGCGCGAGACGAGCGCATCGTCGGTCTCGCCGCGCACGACGGCGTCGACGACGAGCGCTTCGTGGCGGGCGTCCCAGGCGCCGCGGGTCTCGGCGGCGCCGGCATAGACGGTCGCGGCGGCGAAGGCGATCTCCCGTCCGAACCGCAGGATGCTCTCCACCAGCAGGCGTCGCTCGGCCTCGTCGGCGGCGAGCGGGGGCAGGTGGCGCTCGAAGACCTCGGTGGCGATCCGCACCAGGTCGACGGTCTGCCGCAGGCTGAGTCGCTCGGCCAGGTCGTGCGGTGCGATGCGGAAGGCCTCGGCGGTGAGCCGGATCGTCTCGCCGCGCTCACCGAGCCACGCCACGAAGTTGGCGACGCCGGTCTGCGTCACGAGCGCAACACCGGCGCGCTGGTCGGCCGGCAGCCGTGCGAACCACGGCTGGCGCTCCTCCATGGCGACGAGGCACGCGGACGCCAGCTCGCCCGCCGCGAGCCCGAGCCGACGCCGGGTGGCGGCTGAGACCGCCGTCCCTTGTGTGGCTGGTCCTATCGCCTCCCGCCGGGTCATGTCGGGCAGCATTGCACGCGCGCCGCGAAGGACCTGGGAACAGGACGGCTGGTGCCGGCGTTCCCAACGTGTAGTTGCAGATGCAACAAAATGGCTGGAGGCATCCGATGACACGCAGCGCCCTCACGACCCTCACGCCCTCGGTGGACGTCCGGAGGGCAGGCGAGCGCTTCCATACCGAGATCGACTGGCTCGACTCCCGGCACAGCTTCTCGTTCGGGCAGCACTACGACCCGTCGAACACGCACTTCGGGCTGCTGCTCGTGAGCAACGACGACGTCGTGCGCGCGGGGACCGGCTTCGACACGCACCCCCATCGCGACATGGAGATCGTGACCTGGGTGCTCGAGGGCTCACTCGTGCACCAGGACTCCACCGGTCACTCCGGCGTCATCTACCCGGGACTGGCCCAGCGGATGAGCGCCGGAAGCGGCATCCTGCACTCGGAGAAGAACGACTCGTGGCGGCTCGACCCCGCGGCCGGACCGCACGACAAGGACGTCCACTTCGTGCAGATGTGGGTGCTGCCCGACACGGAACGCATCACACCGGGGTACGCGCAGCTCGACATCGGGCCTCAACTAGACTCGGGCGAGCTCGTGGTGGTGGCTTCGGGAATGCCGAAGCACAACACCGACAGTGCGATCTCGATCCACCAGAAGCACGCAGCCCTGTTCGCGGCACGGCTGCAGCCCGGAGCGTCGATCAACCTGCCACAGGCGCCGCTGGTGCACTTGTTCCTCGCGCGGGGCTCCGTAGAGCTCGAAGGCGCAGGGAAGCTCGACACAGGCGATACCGCCCGCATCACCGTCGGTGACGGGCAGCGGGTAATCGCAGGTTCAGACGGCGCCGAAGTGCTCGTCTGGGAGATGCACGCGACCCTCAGCTGAACTTCCGCGAGGGGTACTGGCGCCGGGCGGCGGTCCCGGCGCTACTGATCGATGAGTGCGATCAGGCAAGCGGGCTGACGTTGGTGGCCTGCGGCCCCTTCTGTCCCTGCTCGATGTCGAACGCCACGCGCTGGCCTTCGTCGAGGCTCTTGTACCCGTTGGTCTGGATCGCCGAGTAGTGCACGAACACGTCCGCGCCACCACCGTCAGGAGCGAGGAAGCCGTAGCCCTTCTCGCTGTTGAACCACTTGACGGTGCCCTCTGCCATTCTTGCTCTCCTCGTACCTGTCGCCGGGGCGCTGGCCCCCGGCATCGCGCCGGCCGGCCACTACGATCAGCGCCCAGCCGGGACCCCGTTCGCGATCACGCGAGGTCGGCGTCGCGCGGAGCGTATCGTGTTCCGGGCTCTCTGCCGAGGGCCAAAAAGCCACGTTCCTGCCCGCTGCGGGCAGGAACGTGGCTCTTGGGGGCTCTGCGGCGTTCGTGCGGTATCCGGGAAGCCCTTACGCGACGCCGCTGTCGCTGGTCTGCGGACCGGCCGCCTGCGGGTCGTCGATCTTGTACTTCGCCGCTGCGTCCACCACCACGGCACGTTCCATCTCGCCGCGCTCCGCCAGGCTGGCCAGCGCTGCCACCGTGATCGACTCCGCGTCGACGTTGAAGTGGCGGCGCACGGCCGGGCGGGTGTCGGAGAGCCCGAAGCCGTCGGTGCCCAGCGACGTGAACGGCGCCGGCACCCACTGGCGGATCAGGTCGGGCATGGCCCGCATCCAGTCCGACACCGCGATCACGGGCGCCCCCTCGCCGAGCGCGCTCGTGACGTACGGAACGCGCTTCTCCGACTCCGGGTGCAGCAGGTTGTGCTGCTCGGTCTCGACGCCGTCGCGGCGCAGCTCGCCCCACGACGTCACCGACCACACCTCGGCACCGACGCCCCACTGCTCGGCGAGCATGTCGCGCGCCTGCAGGGCCCACGGCACCGAGACGCCCGACGCCAGCAGGCGCACCTGCGGGCCCTCGTCACGAGGGCTCGCGGCGAACCGGTAGAGACCGCGCAGCACGCCCTCGGGGTCGAGACCCTCCGGCTCTGCCGGCTGGACGTACGGCTCGTTGTAGACGGTCAGGTAGTAGATGATGTTCTCGCCGCCGAGGCGCTCGGCGTCGTCACCCGCACCCTCGCCGTACATCCGGCGCAGGCCGTCCTTGACGATGTGTGCGATCTCGAACGAGAACGCCGGGTCGTACGCCACGACGGCCGGGTTGGTCGCCGCGAGCAGCAGCGAGTGGCCGTCGTTGTGCTGCAGGCCCTCACCGGTCAGCGTGGTGCGGCCGGCCGTCGCGCCCACCAGGAACCCGCGCGCCATCTGGTCGGCAGCCGCCCAGATCGAGTCGCCCGTGCGCTGGAAGCCGAACATCGAGTAGAAGACGTACACGGGGATCATCGGCTCGCCGTGCGTCGCGTAGGACGTCCCGGCGGCGGTGAACGAGCCGACGGAGCCGGCCTCGTTGATGCCCTCGTGCAGCAGCTGCCCCTGCTCCGACTCGCGGTAGGCGAGCATCAGCGAGGCGTCGACGGACGTGTACTGCTGCCCGTTCGGGTTGTAGATCTTCTGCGTCGGGAACATCGAGTCCATCCCGAACGTGCGCGCCTCGTCCGGGAT
This sequence comes from Pseudonocardia sp. TRM90224, assembly GCF_021245725.1. Lineage (GTDB taxonomy): Bacteria > Actinomycetota > Actinomycetes > Mycobacteriales > Pseudonocardiaceae > Pseudonocardia. Next base: position 323,833 of record NZ_JAJGSX010000006.1, read on the forward strand.
GATCGGCACGAACCGGCCGCCGATCTCCTTGTCCTTCACCAGCTCGCGCAGCAGCCGGACGAACGCCATCGTCGTGGCGACCTCCTGCTTGCCCGAGCCCTTGCGGACGAAGTCGTAGACCTTGTCGCCGGGCAGGACCAGCGGCTTCGCCGTGATCCGCCGCGACGGCAGCGGCCCGCCCAGCGCGCGGCGCCGCTCGGCCATGTACTGGATCTCCGGGGCGTCCTCGCCGGGGTGGTAGTACGGCGGGAGGTACGGGTTCTCCTCCAGCGCGGCGTCGGAGATCGGGATGCGCTGCTCGTCGCGGAACTGCTTGAGGTCCTCGAGCGAGAGCTTCTTCATCTGGTGGGTCGCGTTGCGGCCCGCGAAGTGCGTCCCGAGGCTGTAGCCCTTGATCGTCTTCGCCAGGATGACGGTCGGCTGACCGTTGTGCTCCATCGCGGCCGCGTAGGCCGCGTACACCTTCCGGTAGTCGTGGCCGCCGCGCTTGAGGTTCCAGATCTCGGCGTCGGACATCGGCTCGACCAGCGACTTCGTGCGCGGGTCGCGTCCGAAGAAGTGGTCGCGGACGTAACCGCCGTCGTTCGCCTTGTAGGTCTGGTAGTCGCCGTCGGGCGTCTGGTTCATGAGGTTGACCAGCGCGCCGTCACGGTCGGCGTGCAGCAGCGCGTCCCACTCGCGACCCCAGATGACCTTGATCACGTTCCAGCCGGCGCCGCGGAAGAAGGACTCCAGCTCCTGGATGATCTTGCCGTTGCCGCGGACCGGCCCGTCGAGGCGCTGCAGGTTGCAGTTGACCACGAACGTGAGGTTGTCGAGGCCCTCCGTCGCGGCGATGTGGATCAGGCCGCGGGACTCCGGCTCGTCCATCTCGCCGTCGCCGAGGAACGCCCACACGTGCTGCTCGTCGGTGTTGGTGAAGCCGCGGTCGCCCAGGTAGCGGTTGAACCGCGCCTGCATGATCGCGTTCATCGGGCCGAGGCCCATCGAGACGGTCGGGAACTCCCAGAAGTCCGACATCAACCGGGGGTGCGGGTAGGACGGCAGCCCGTTGCCGGGCCCGCCGTGCGAGAGCTCCTGCCGGAACCCGTCGAGGCGGTCCTCGGTGAGGCGACCCTCGAGATACGCGCGGGCGTACACACCTGGAGACGCGTGTCCCTGGATGTAGATCTGATCACCCCCACCCGGGTGGTCCTTGCCACGGAAGAAGTGGTTGAAACCGACCTCGTAGAGCGTCGCCGACGACGCGTAGGACGAGATGTGGCCACCGACACCGATGCCGGGCCGCTGCGCCCGGTGCACCGTCATGGCCGCGTTCCAACGGATCCAACGGCGGTAGGCGCGCTCCGCCTCCTCGTCGCCCGGGAACCACGGCTCCCGATCGGTCGGGATCGTGTTCACGTAATCGGTGCTGGTCAGCGACGGTACGCCGACGTGCCGCTCGCGGGCGCGCTGCAGCATCCGCAGCATCAAGTAGCGCGCACGCTGCTGTCCGGCGGCGTCGACGACGGCATCGAAGGAGTCAAGCCACTCTGCGGTTTCCTCCGGATCGATGTCCGGCAGGTGCGCGGCGAGGCCGTCGCGGATGACGTGGACACGCCGCGGCGCCGCGTCGTGGGGACTGGTCTGGCCGGTCAAGGGATCTCCCTGCAGGGCTCGAGCTGGGTCTATCTCCGGTTCTTCCCCTATCGTGCCCCTCGGCGCTCGATCTCGTAACGAGTGGTTGCGCACCGACGAGTCACGTGTTCGGATTCCGCATCCGGATGCACGCTCGTGCGTTGAACGCTCGAGTGGGGAGAACGACGAAAAGGGGTACACGCGTGGTCGCCGCGGATGATGCCGGACGTGGGTCCGACATCGCGGGCAAGCTCGGCGTTGAGCCGGGCATGGTCGTCCAGGAACTCGGTTGGGACTCCGATGTCGACGAGACGGTACGTGATGCCGTCGAGGAGAGGTCGGGGGACGAGCTGCTCGACGAGGACGCCGACGAGGTGGTCGACGTCGTCGTCATGTGGTGGCGCGACGGCGACGGCGATCTCGTCGACGCACTGATCGGGGCGATCGGCCCGCTCGCCGACAACGGTGTGGTCTGGGTGCTCAGCCCGAAGACCGGCCGGCGTGGGCACGTCGAGCCGAGCGAGATCGCCGAAGCCGCACCGACGGCAGGCCTCTCGCAGACGTCGAACGTCAGCGTCAGCGACGACTGGGCGGGGGCCCGGCTCGTGGCACCGAAGGCGGCGAAGTCCAGACGCTGATCCCGCCGGTCTCGCACCGGCCGGTATGCCATCGCCTAGGCTCTCCTCGACAGCGATCGATCGAGTCGAGGAGACCAGCACATGGCGCCCGAGGTCGGCACCGCGGCACCGGACTTCACCCTGAAGGACCAGAACAACCAGGAGGTCACGCTCTCGTCGTTCCGCGGCGAGCGCGCCGTACTGGTGGTCTTCTACCCGTTCGCGTTCTCGGGCATCTGCACCGGCGAGCTGTGCGGCATCCGCGACGACCTGGCGTCGTTCCAGAACGACGACGTGCAGGTCCTCGCGATCTCGGTGGACCACGCGTTCACCCTGAAGGCGTGGTCCGAGGCGCAGGGCTACGAGTTCCCGCTGCTCGCCGACTTCTGGCCGCACGGGAAGGTCGCGCAGGACTACGGCGTCTTCAACGCCGACCGCGGCATGGCCGTCCGCGGCACCTTCCTCGTCGACAAGGCGGGCGTCGTGCGCTTCGCCGAGGTCAACGCGCCCGGCGAGGCCCGTGACCAGGACGGATGGAAGAAGGCAGTAGCGGCGCTGTGAGAGTCTGTGCACGGAGGCCCTCCGGCCTCCGTGCACACGGGCGCGTAGCTCAGCGGGAGAGCACTCGGCTTACACCCGAGCGGTCGCAGGTTCGAACCCTGCCGCGCCCACGTCTTGACCTGCGGAAACGTCCCAGCGGTTCCTGTGGAAGTTCACCCTGGTTGACTCGACGTGCCGGAGTTTCGCACCGCGCGAAGATCAAATGGCACGTTCGCGGCAAGCCGGAGTGGCTGGTGTGATCGTGGTAAACCTGAGTCGACGCCGACCGCCTTGCCAGGACTTCTGAAAAAGTTCAGACTGGGTGATGTGACTACCGAGGTGCAGTGGAGCGACTTGCAGCGTGACCCGAAGGGTGTCGCTGCGCTTGCCGATCAGGGCGACGTGCGGGTGCGGCGCCGGGATGGTGTGCCGCTGCTGCTGGTTCGTGAGGACTCCGCCACGTCGGCGGCCGATGGCGCGGTAGGCGCGGCGCGGACGCTGCGTAACGCGCTCTCGCATCTGCCGGGTGAGGCGGCGGCGGAGGTCCTGGTCGAGGAGTTCCCGTGGGCGGACTTGCTTCCCGAGGCCGATCGGCTCCAGTTCGTGTCCGACTTCGTGCGGGCGGTGGGGGCGTCGGCGGAGCTGGGTCGCTGGACGGTGTTGGCGCAGGTCCTGGTCGAGTGGAAGGCGACCGCGGCCGTATACGCCGACCCTGCGCTCGTCGCGGAGTTGTCCCGGTCGCTCGATGATGATCTCGGTCCGGTGCCGGCGCCGACGGGTTCCTGAGCGATGCCTGCGAAGCGTGGTGATCGGGTGGCGCCACCGGCTCGCCCTGATGGGTGGGAAGCCCGGTTCGCCACCTCGGAGGCGGCGAAAGGTTGGGAAGAGCTGTGCCGGGTGGCGCAGTCGAACACGTGGGAGGCGTGGGTCGTGCTGACCGAGCGACCCACTCAGCCGGAGTACCGTTCACGGCAACACCGACTCCGCGGCCAACTCGCGGAGCGTCAGATCGCAGGCCAGACGTTGCCGCAGTGGCAGTACGAGGTCACCGCGGGCGGACGGATCTGGTACTGCCCTGATGCGGCGAGGCGGATCGTGTGGGTCGTTGCGGCGAGCACGTCGCATCCCAAGGTCACCGAGTAGAAGATCGAACTCGCTCTGCCGGCGTGGAGCCATTCGTGGTGCGAAATGGCGGCGATCAGGGCCAGCCTGCAGCGTCAGATGATGTGGAGCACGGCGCCGAAGTCGATGGTAGAGGCTCCGTGTGGCGCTGCCCGCCCCTCTTACACTCGAGCGGTCGCAGGTTCGAACCCTGCCGCGCCCACGTGACCTGCGGAAACGCGGGCTGTCGATCAGTGGTGACTGCAAGTCCGTGAGCCGAGTGGTCACTTGGTGAGACCCGGTAAGCCGGTCCTCAGGCGCTGACCTGGGATGGACGCCGGGTGAGGTTGACCTCGTCGCGATCCGTGACGCCGCTGCTCAGGATGCCTGGCGACGCTCGTGGGTCCGGGGGCGTACGGATCGCCATAGCGCGTGCTGAGGGGAAGACTGCGCGCATCCGCCGCGTGGAGCCATTCGTGGTGCGAAATCGCGGACACGGTGGCCGACTTCGGTCGCGGATGAGCGAACGCTGTGATGAGGGTCGAGTGCAGCGGTGGGCGAGGGGCTTCGGGCTCTACACGACGCGGGCTGAGGTCGCGTCATCCGGCCGCCAGTCGGCGCGCGAGGCCACCGGTGCGGCGGTGTCGGCTACGCGCTGCGGTTGGTCGAAGAGGTCTGTGAGTTCGTACTGGGACGAGTTAAGGCGTGAGCAGGATCGGCGGCGGCGTTGCTGACGGCACCCATCGACGGGGATGAACGAGCACTCACGTCGGGAACTGATCAGCCATCGGTGGGCCGCCTCTTCAGAGGCGTTCGACGCGGTCGGCCTGCGGGCCCCGGTCGCTCTGCCGCACCGCGTACCGGACCCGGTCACCCTTCTGCAGCGGCTCCGACCCCATGATCACGGACACGTGGGCGAAGAGATCGTCGCCGCCTGCGTCCGGGGTGATGAAGCCGAAGCCGCGGTCGCCGTCGTAGCGCGCGACGACGCCCTCGCCGCCTCGTGCGGGCACGTCCCGCGCCGCCGGCCCTGCGGCCGCGGCAGGTGCCGACCGCTGCGGCGCCGTCTGAGGCTCGGCGCCCCGGACCAGGTGCACGTCGCGGGCCTGCGGGCCCTTGTCTCCACTAGCCACCTCGTAGGCGACGCGGTCGCCCTCCGCGAGCCACGTCAGCCCGTCGGCCAGGGCCCGGGCGTGAACGAAGACGTCCCCGGCGCCGGAGTCGGGGGTGATGAAGCCGAAGCCCTTGTCCTCGTCGTACCAGGCCACCGTGCCGTCGGCACCGTCCGCGGTGCCGGCCGCAGCGGGTAGGCCGGCCCCGGCTCCCAGCGGGATCACGTGCCCGGCCTGCGGGCCGCGCTCGCCTTCGACGATCAGGAAGGCCACCCGCTGCCCCTCGGTGACCACGCCGCCGGTCACGATGGCGGAGCTGTGCACGAAGATGTCGGCGCCGCCGCCGTCCGGCGACGCGAAGCCGTACCCCTTGCCCGGCTCGTACCAGTTGACGGTGCCGAGCAGGCCCATGGCGCTGCCGGTGGCCGCATCGGCGGTGACGCGAACGCGCAGCGCCTGGGGCCCGCGGTCGTTCTCGCCGACCTCGAACACGACGGCCTGACCCTCGCGGAGCACTTTCCCGCCGCCGTCCCCGACGATCTCGGAGGCGTGCACGAACACGTCCGGCGAGCCGTCCTCGGGCGCGAGGAAGCCGAAACCCCGGTCGGCGTCGAACCAACGGACGGTCCCCTGCGGCATCGAAGGCTCCAGGTCGAGAGGGCGGGCACTGGCCCCCAGTCTCTCTGACAGACCTCGCGGTCCGTCGGGCCGGCCCACAAGCGGGCGCTGCGGAGCTGGCGGCGGGCCGTTGGTCCACCTAGCGACACGCCGAGTTTGAGACCAGGTCCTACCCGCCGGCGGCGAGGGCGGCGCGCCATTCGGCGAAGAGACTCGTCAATTGGAGGACGGCGTCGCCGCGGATCCCGTCCTCGGCCCAATCGGCGTTGGTCAGCCGCTTGATGGCGTTCAGGGCGTCGAGGAAGATCTCGATCGTGAACCCGGCGTCCTTGGCGGCGGCAAGCTGCAGCAGCGCGTCACGCGAGTAGTGGCGCATCAGTGCGTGGACGTCGTAGAAGTCGCGTGGGCGGGCTCGTCCCCACAGCGCGAGCACCTTGTCCGCGGCCAGGTCATCCGGGTGCAAGACCGGTCCGACATCAAGCATGACGCGGGGCTGGAGACGGCCGCCGTCGGCGAACACCTCGACCGTGCACTCGCTTCCGTCGGTGGGATCGACGGCGACGAAGCGGTGGTCGGCGGGAGGGCGGTCGGCGTCGCGAGATTCCAGGCCGCGCTCGCGCAAGGCCGTACGCAGTGCGGCTGTGACGCGGCGTGCTTCTGCGTCGTCGATCTCGGTGAACAGGTCGACGTCCTGGGTCGCTCAGTCGGCGAAGCCATGGGCGATCACCGCCCCGCCGCCGGCGAGGGCAATGGTGTGCGCTTCGGGCAGAGCGGACGCGATGCGAACGATCAGATCTTGCAAGGGATCGAGCGGCACGGTTCAGGCAGCCGCGCGCGAGTCGTCGATCAGCGGACGCCAGGCGGACCGAACTCGGTGCGGCAGGTACATGCGGTCCCAGACTTCGACGAGTCCAGGGCCGTCGATCAGCCGCGTGATGTCATCGAGGCTGCCTTCGACGAGGACGATCTCATAAAGGTCCCGGCGGCGGTCGAGGTCGGTGACATCCCAGCGGATCTCGCGAGGGTGAGGGCCTGGTCGAGGTCGAGGTCGGGGTCGGGGTCGCCTCGGCGGCGCCTGTCGCGCTGGCCGTTGGTCGGTCGTCGTCGTTCTTTCTGGGGGCCGAGACCCCGTCGCTGTCGGTGGTCGCCTCGGGCGGCCTACGCCCGCGCAGCTCCGGCTGAGACGCCCTCATGCGTGCGGTCCCAACGGACCTTCCCACTCCCACGCGCACCAGAACTCGCCGGTGTTGCCCATGGTTGCGCACGGCTGCAGCTCTCCGTAGTTGCCGTACCACCAGCCTGGGACGCTGGCATAGCCCGTCCCGTCGACGGGTCCACCGGCGCCGCCCGGGACCATCCCCTTTCCGTACGGGAAGTAGTAGAGGTAGACGTGGCTTCCCTGGGGGCGTCGAGGAGCTCCGCGGTGTACGTCCAGGCACCAGGTCGGGCCGCTTTGCAGGTGACCATCCGGAGTCGGACATTCTTGTACTTGCGGCTCTTCTCGGCCGGGTAGGAGCTGCCATCGCACAACTCCGAGGCCGCTCCCGCGGAGCCTGCGGCTGCTGCGACGGGGGCGGTGAAGGCGCAGGTCGCCGACAGGATGGCGACCGCGATGAGTGCCGCCTGCACCTTCACCCTGACGCGCAAGCCCGGTGTGTGATTCATGCGGCGCACTTCATCAGCCTTGGCTGACATCCGGCTTACATCCTGGCGCGCGGGCGCACGGCTCCCGTTTCACGCGCGAGAGCCCGCTGGTCGGCGCCGGAGGAGCGCCGACGAGGACCGGACGAAGGGCGGGAGTGCCACTGCGCCGGCGTGCGGGTGCAGGAAAGTGGCTTTCAGGTGAATCGCCGCAGGCGCGGTCCGACGTTGCACACCGTCGACGCACCGTGCAGATGGTCGGCCATGTGCAAAGCACGCCCCCGGTGTGCAAAGCGGCCCGTCCGCAACCCCGGAGCCTGTCCCCGTCTGCACGGCGCGGTCTACCCCGCGAGCTGGATGCGTGCGCAACGCAGACGTTGCCAGGAAAGTCCGCCATGGCCCTCCGGGTCGCCACGAGGGATGAGAATCGGTGCTGGGTGCGGCACTCGGGGTACGTCCGTGGTGGGGTTCACTTCCGGCCCGACGGGTGGGTGCACCGCATGCGCCCGAAGGTCATGGCGGACTTTCTGGCAGCGGTGCGGACCTGCCGTGGGAGCGTCGCAGGCCAACACCTGGGAGGCGTGGGTTGTGCTGACCGAGCAGCCGATGCACCCGAAGAATCCATCACGGCAGCACCGCCTGCGTGGTCAGTTGGCCGAGCGTCAGATCGGGGGGCGGACCCTGCCGCAGTGGCAGCACGAGGTCACTGCGGGCGCGCGGATCTGGTACTGCCCGCACGACCAGAAGCGGGTGGTCTGGGTCGTTGCGGCGTGCACGTCGCACCCGAAGGCGACCGAGTGACCTCGTCCGGTGGCTCTGGTGCTCCGCGTCGGTGCGGCTGGTGTGCGGCCGATGCGGCGGCCGTCGGGTTCTCGCACGGACTTGGGGTAGTTCCACACCTCTCGATTCGGTGAGATGGGCGGCATGCGCCCCCACCGACCAGCGAGGCGAGGACTCCTGTGACCGACAGCCCCATGCCTCCCGCGCCCGGCTTCGAGGTGCACGGGGCACGCGGACGCTTCAACGCCGCGTTCTTCAGCGTGATGGGCCCGTACATCGAGTGGAACCTGCGCGGGCACAAGCGACGTGTGTTCGCCGGGCTGCCTCAGACGGTCGTCGAGGTCGGCCCGGGCGTCGGGGCCAACCTCCGCCACCTGCCCCGCGGATCGACACTCGTCGCCATCGAACCCAACATCCACATGCACGCGCGGTTGCGGGCTGCCGCAGAGCGGCGCGGCGTGCACCTCGACCTGCGCGACCGGGTCGCCGAGCACACCGAACTCCCCGACCGGAGCGTCGACGGCGTGATCTCCTCGTTGGTGCTCTGCTCGGTGACCGACCCCGCCGCGGTGCTCGCCGAGATCCGTCGCATCCTGCGGCCCGGTGGCACCTTCCGCTTCGTGGAACACGTCGCCGCCCCGGCCGGAACGCCGACGCGCTTCCTCCAACGTGCGCTGCGCAGGCCGTGGGCCTGGACCTTCGAGGGGTGTTCGTGCGAGCGGGACCTGGCCGGTCAGCTGCGCACGGCCGGGTTCGCCCGCCTCGACATCGAGCTGTACCGCCTGCACACCCCGTTCATCCCGTTCAACACCCAAATAGCCGGCATCGCCCACGCCTGACGAACGTCGAGCGCGCCGTGACGCCGGGAGGGCAGCAAAGCCACTTTCAGGCCCTGTGAGGGCCGGAAAGTGGCTTTCCTGCCCTCCCGGCGGAGCCGGACGCCACACACCTCACGCGCCGCCGGTAGTACGACCACGTGACGGCGCCGAGGAGGGGCCCCCACAGCGTCAGTGGGAGGTAGCAGACCGCCATGAGCGCCTCCCACCCGTTGCCGTCGGGTGCGCCGGCCTGCGGCGGGAGGAAGAACATCAGCGGCGTGGCGCCCCACATCACGGTGAGGGCGATCGCGCCGAACGTGGCGGGGACGACCGCCGCCATCGGTGGGATCCGCCGGCCGCCGAGGCCCGGCACCCGGCGCGGCACCACCTCGCCCCACGGCTGAACCAGGCCGAGGGCCAGCAGCGCCAGCCCTTCGGCGAGCAGCGCGAGCCCGAGCAGGTAGGCCTTCTCGTGCAGGTCGTCGGTGGCCTGCTGGTAGAGGGTCGCGTCCCAGCCGATGGGGATGGCGAACACCCACGCCAGACGCCACAGCGCGGTGGGCAGCGTCAGCAACGGGATGACGTGCGCCGCGCGGACGGCCCATCGCGGCGGCGCTTGCACCCGGGTGGTCAGGACGGTCATCGGCTGCTCCTCGGTCTCGGCTGCCGCTCAGCGTTGCGGCCGGGACCGTGCTCGCCCTCCCCGCAGCGGGGGAGGGCGATCGCCCGTCGAGGGGACGCGGGCTGGACCTTCCCCCTTGGGGAAGGTCCACGCTCGGCCCGACGGGGGAGGTCACCATGCGATTGAGCGCATACGTCATCGACCGACGGCCACTGCGGATCCCGGCGTTCCGCCGCCTGTGGACGGCGTCGGTGGTGTCCGCGGTCGGCGGTTCGTTCAGCCTCATCGCCGTGCCGACGCAGGTCTTCACGCTCACCGGCTCCTCGGCCGCCGTGGGCGTCTCGGCGACGGTGTCGATGTGCGCGCTCGTCGTCTCGGCGCTCTGGTCCGGCGCGTTGGCCGACGCCATCGACCGCAGACGGTTGTTGCTGGCCGGCAACGGCGGGCTGGCGCTGGCCTACCTCGGGCTGTGGCTCAGCTCCGTGCTCGGGGTCGCGACGCTCCCGGTGCTGCTCGTGCTCGTCGCGCTCCAGGGCGTCGGTTTCGGCGCGACCATGACCGTGACGGGCGCGGCGGTTCCCCGCGTGGTGCCGAACGACCAGCTGGTCGCCGCCAACAGCCTCAGCGCCCTGACCCGCTACACCGGCGCGGTCGTGGGTCCGCTGCTCGCCGGCGTGCTCATCCCCGTCGTCGGGCTCGGCTCGCTCTACCTGTTCGACGCGCTCGCGCTGGGGGCCGTGCTTTGGGCCACGGCCAAGCTGCCGGCGATGCCGCCGCGCGGGACCGGCGCAGAACGCTCGCTCCGCCACGGCTTTCGCTACCTCGCCGGGCAACGGGTGCTGGTCGCGATCCTCGCCGTCGACCTGGCCGCGATGGTGCTCGCCATGCCCGTCGCGCTCTTCCCGGAGCTGGCCGAGCGCAGCTACGGCGGCCCGGCCGGCGGCGGCGTCGAGCTCGGCCTCCTGTTCGCCGCCTACCCGACCGGTGTGCTGCTCACAGGACTGTTCTCGGGGACGTTCAGCCGAGCGCGGCGGCATGGTCGGCTCATGGCGTCCGCCGCGATCGTCTGGGGCTGCTGCGTCGTGGTGCTCGGCCTGGCGACCGCGTTGCCGCTCGCCGTCTTGGCGCTGGTCGCCGGTGGCGCCGTCAACTTCGTGCTCAGCACGTTCCGCAACGCCATCTCGCAGGCCCACACCGACGACGCGCTCCGCGGCCGGATCCAGGGCATCCTCACCATTGTGCTGATGGGTGGTCCGCAGCTGGCCAACGTGGTGCACGGGTTCGCGGGCGCCGCCATGGGCGCCCGCTGGGCGGTCGGCGTCGGGGGAGCGCTCACAGTTCTGGCCGTCGCATTGCTGGTGTGGGCCGTGCCCGAGCTGTGGCGCTACGACAGCGAATCCACCGGCTGACCGTCACGGCCGCCAGCCGGCCGGCTTCTCCGGCGAGAAGTACGCCTCGAACATCTCGAGCGCCGGCGCGGCGAGCGGGGCGAAGCGCGCCTCACCCGGCCGGGCGTGCTGGTCGTTGCCGAGCTGGAGCGACGAGATGCCGGCGCTGAGGGCGACGAGCAGGCTGGTGCCGCGCTCGGTACCCGCTGCCGGGTGCAGTTCGCAGCGATCGATGGCTGCCGCGACCGCGCTCGCGATCACCTCCTGCACCTCCAGGCTGGGACGGTAGGCGCGCTCGGACGGCTCGAAGCCGGGCACCGCGGGGAAGAACAACAGCTGGGTGAGCGCGGGGTCCTCGACCGTGAACGTGATCGAGGCGGTGATGATCGCGCGGAGCGCCGGCAGCCCCGGGGCGTTCGCCGCAACCGCTGCACGGACGAGTTCGAGGTGCTGGTTCATGCCTCGCTCGAAGAGCGCGTCGTATATGGCCAGGCGGGAGTCGAAGTACTGGTAGAGCGACGGCTGGCGAAGCCCCACCCGACGGGCGACCTCGGACATGTTCAGCGCACCGGCGCCGAGCTCGCCGATGACGGCCAGCGCGACATCGAGGATCTCCTCGCGGGTCCGCCTGCGCTGCCGTTCGCGCGGTCCGGGCGGCCGATCGACGACGTCAGTCACCACTACACCATAGACGACGCTATACCCTATCTGTTTAACTATGACCTATAGGGGAGTTCGAGGAGGGGTCATGCAGCGGTTGGGACGCGATGAGGTGCAGCGCCACGTGGTGGCTCAACCGCTGCAGGTCTACGAGCTCGTCTCGGACGTCACCCGCACGCCGACATGGAGCCCGCAGGTGATCGACTGCTCGTGGCTCGACGGCGCCACCGGCCCCGCCGTCGGCGCGCGGTTCGTCGCGCGCAACAAGCTCCGCTGGTTCGTCTGGTCCAACAGGCCGGTCGTGGAAGTGGCCGATCCCGGCCGCGAGTTCACGATCTGCCGCACCGAACCGGGCGGTGGCAGCATCCGGTGGGCCTATCGCCTGCTTCCCGAGGCAGGCGGAACCCGGGTGGCGCTGAGCTACGAGGTGCTGCAGACGGTGCCGCTGGGCCTGCACATCGTGCTGCGAGTGCTGTTCGGCGTCCGCGACCTCCAGGCCGACCTGCACGCCAACATGGTCACCAGTCTCGACCGGATCGCCGAGCTGGCGACGGCTCAGCGCGCCACGGCCCCCGACGTCCCATGACCGGCGCCGGGACCGTCGTCGCCAACGGCGCCGAGCTCTACCACGAGGTCCGTGGGGCGGGTCCGACGATCCTGTTCATCTCCGGGGCGACCGGTGACGCCGGCCAGTGGGACGCCGTCGCGGACCTGCTGTCCGACGACTACACGGTGCTGACCTACGACCGACGCGGCAACTCGCGCAGCCCACGTCCACCGGCCTGGGGCAGCGCCCCGATCGGGGAGCAGGCCGACGACGCAGCGGCGCTGCTCCGAGCGCTCGGGCTCGCACCTGCGATCGGCTACGGCAGCAGTCAGGGTGCGATGGTCCTGACCGCGCTCGTCCTGCGGCACCCCGAGGTGCTCTCCGCTGCGGTGTTCCACGAGCCGCCCTACGCAGGCGCCCTGCCAGCTGCCGATGAGATCCGCGGCGGTCTGCAGCAGCTGGTCGGCGCTGCGATGGCGGAGGGCGGTCCTGCGCTCGCGACCGAGCGGTTCCTGCGCTGGGTGGGTGGGGACGCGGCCTTCGAGGCGATCGATCCGGCCACCCGCTCCCGGATGCTCGGCAACGGCGAGGTGCTGTTCGGAATGGAGATCGGAGGAGTCTCCGCGTACCTGCCCGCGCAGCAGGAGCTGGCCGCGGTGCGTACCTGTTGTGTTGTCGCGGCAGGGGCCGAGCACCGCGCTGCCGACGCACCCTTCCACTGGTTCCACGACGCGTCGCGCTGGCTCGCGGATCGACTGGGCGCGCCGCTCGTCGAGCTGTCAGGGGGACACCTTCCGCAGCTCACCTGCCCGCAGGCGCTCGCGGCGGAGCTGCGCGACCTGTGCGAGCAGATGCGCGCGTTCCGCACGCGAGGGCAGGAAAGCCACTTTCCTGCCCTGTGAGGGCCGGAAAGTGGCTTTGCTGCCCTTTCCGGGGTCACCCCCGCCCCCGGCTCCCGACGCACGTCGAGTGGTCATTGCGGTGCCAGGACGGGTGGTTTCGTGCGGGCCTGCGCGTGCAGGCGCGCCCAGAGGTCGTCGAGCTGGCCGCGCAGGCGGGCGAAGCGCAGGTGGTCGACATAGTCGCGGGACTCCACGATCTCGCCGTCGCGCACCCGCATCACGAACACGCACGGCACCGCGAACGCCTCACCCGTCTCCGGGTGCGTCCCCGCGTAGGAGAACTCGGCGACGATCACCTCGGGGTCGGCGGTCTCGTGGACGACGATGTCGGCCGGCCGGACCCGGAGCCGCGCCACCTGCGCCAGCTCGGGCCGCTCGAAGTGCTTGCGGAGCTCGGCGCGGGTAGTCAGCGGTGGGATGCCCAGCGGCGCCATCGGGTGTCGGACGTCCGTGTGCTCGGCGTAGAGCTGCGGAAGCGCGGCCACGTCCTGGTCGGCGACGCCGTTGACCAGCTTGAGGAACACTTCTCGCGGTGAGAGTGGCATGAGATCTCCCGATATATTCGGAGTAGAGACTCCGAATATAGGGAGTCGTCACTCCGGTTGTCGAGAGAGGGAGGCACGACGAGCATGCGCGCGGACGCCCGGACCAACAGGGCCCGGATCCTCGACGCGGCCGAGGCCGTGTTCGCCGAGGGCGGCGACGCCGCGTCCACCGAGGAGGTCGCGAGCCGAGCCGGCGTCGGGATCGCCACGGTGTTCCGGCACTTCCCGACGAAGCCGCAGCTGCTGGAGGCCGTGCTGGTCGGGAGGCTGGAGCGGCTGCGCGATCAGGCGGCCGCGCTCGTCGACGGGCTCGAGCCGGGCTCCGCGTTCTTCGACTTCTTCGCCACCCTCGTCGAGGACGCCGCCGGCAAGATCGCCATCGCCACCGCGTTGAGCGAAGCGGGCGGCGGGGCCGCGCCCGAGGCCACGCGGGCGTCCGGCGAGCTGCGTGCTGCCGTGGGAAAGCTCCTGGAGCGCGCGATCGAGGCCGGTGCCGTCCGAGCTGACGTGGAGCTGCCGGAGGTCTACGCGCTACTGGTCGGGGTGTCGCGGGCGGCGGTGTACACGGCGCTCGACGCGAACGTCCGCGACCGGATGCTCGCGATCGTGTTCGACGGGCTGCGGGCATAGACCGGAGGTGCCTACCCGCCGATCGGCTTTTCGATATCGGCCCGCATCGCTCGCAGGAGCTTGGCCAACTCGGCCGTTGTCGTGTCCGGCCCGGTGATGATCTGACCGAAGGTCGTCTGGGCCTGGAACTGCGTCCGGGGCGGCCGAGCTGCGCATGTCGGCGAGGTCGACGACGATCGCCAGCCGACAACGAAGATCGGGAGCGCCAGACCCGTCAGGCCGATGAACGGCCAGGGTCTCGGCGCGTTGCGGGCGATGAGCCAGATCGGCAACGCGGTCAGGAAGGTCGTCGCGCAAGGAGGAGCGAGAGCCGTCCGAATTCTTCGGAGACGGGCTTGATCGGTTCGGGGTCACCGGCCGCCAGAGTGTTGATGTAGAGCACCAGCAGGACGACCCCGATCACCACGGCCTATACGAGCGATGCCAGTAGTGCTCGACCGTAGTTCGTGGTCCGGATCGGCTGGCGGGGATACGACGGCGTGCCGGGATAGGGCGGCTGGCCGGGATGCGCCGCGTAGCCAGGGGCGAATCCTTGTGGCGGATAGGGCGGGTGGCCGTAGGGCGGCTGGCCTGGATGAGGTGGCATCGGCCGCCGGGGTGCGAACCCGCCAACCGAGGGTCGGTGATCGTCAGGGCGGTTCATGGCCGGCGACCTTTCGCCGATGCGGACCGTTGCCAACGGCACGCTATGCATCGGCACCCCGAACCACATGAGTAGCCGCTACCTGCTTCGCGCCGCCCGCACCGCGCCCCGGCCTGCCACCGTCGCGACGATCACCTGTCCGGTGGCGGCGACGCACATCAGCAGGATCGGGGCCTGCCAGCCGGCGCTGACGGTGTGCAGCAGCCCGAACACCACCGGCCCGACGGCGGCCAGCAGGTAGCCGATCGACTGCGCCATCGCCGACAGCGCGCCGGCCGTGGCAGCGTCGTGGGCGCGCAGGCTGAGGAAGGCCAGTGCCAGTACCAGACACGCGCCACCGCCCAGCCCGAGCACGACGCTCCACAGCAGTGCCCATCCCGGCGCCACGAGCAGCCCGAGGTAGCCGGCGAGCAGGATGGCCGAACTCACCGCGGCCAGCAGCCGCTGGTCGCGCGCCCATCGCAGCACCGCAGGCACCGCGAGGCTGGTTGCGACCGCGACCGCCTGGAACACGAACAGCAGCCAACCGGCCGCGGCCGCGCTCACCCCGCTGTCCTGGAGCACCTGGGGCAACCACGTGACGACGACGTAGAAGCCCAGCGACTGCAGCCCCATGAACGCCGTGACAGCCCACGCCAGCGGTGACGCCCACGGCAACCTGTGCCCGTGCGCCGCGGCCGTGGCCGGCCGCGGCGCATTCCGCACCTGGGGCAGCCACAGCACGACGGCCACCAGCGCGAACACGACCCAGCCGCCCAGCGCGGTGCTCCAACCACCAGGGGCAACCTGGCTGACCGGCACCGCCACCCCGGACGCCACGGCGGCGACCCCGCCCATCACGGTGGCGTACGCGCTGGTCAGCAGCCCCACCCTGGTCGGGAAGTCGCGCTTGATCAGGCTCGGCAGGATCACGTTGCCCACCGCGATCCCGCCTCCGATCAGCACCGTTCCGCCGAACAGGCCGGCCGTCGTCGGCACCCACCGGACCGCGATCCCGAGCGCCAGCACCACGAGCGCACCCCCGAGCAGCCGCTCCGGCCCCCACCGCGCGGCCAGCCGCGGAACCATCGGTGAGATCGCCGCGAAAGCCAGCAACGGCACGGTGTTCAACAGACCGGCCGCCGCGGGCGCCAGCGCCAGATCGGCCTGCACCTGATCCAGCAACGGCCCGACGCCCGTCAGGCTCGCCCGCAGGTTCGCAGCCACCACCAGCAGGCCCCACACCAGCAGCGCCCGACCGGAGCGTGACCTCCTACCCACCACCTCGTGCGTGTCCATGCTCGCCACGATCGAGGCACCCGGTGGCGATCAACCAGGCCGAGCTCAGGCTGGCCCTCGTCGGGACACCCTTAGCCGCGGTAACCGGCATACGCTCGAAGGATGGGTTCGCCGTTGGGGGACTTCCTCCGCGCCAAGCGCGACAGCATCCAGCCGGGATCCATCGGCCTGCCCGACCGCGGCCGCCGCAGGGCACCCGGCGTGCGCCGCCTGGACGTCGCCGAGCGGGCCGGCATCAGCGTCGAATACCTGACCCGCATCGAGCAGGGCCGCGACCGGCGTCCCTCGCCGGCCGTCACGAAGGCGCTCGCCGACGCGCTCGGCCTCGATGCACCGGAACGCAACCACCTGAGCTACCTCGCGAAGATCACCGGCGGGGAGTGCTCCGCCCACATCCAGCCCGTGCCGCCGGGCCGGACCGTGCGATCCTCCGTGCTGGAGACGCTCCGCCTCCTCGAACCGGGCATCGCGGTCGTGACCAACCGGCTGGGTGACGTGCTCGCCCACACCAGCGGCTACGCGTCGATCACCAGCGGGACCGGGCTGCTCGACGCCGACCCCCCGAACCTCACCCGCTACGTCTTCACCGACCCGCGCGCGCGGACGTTCTTCATCGACTGGGCCGACGTCGCCGACGAACAGGCCTTCGACCTGTGGCTCGTCCCGTCCATCGAGAACTCCGAGTGGCTCACCGCCGAGCTCACGCCCGTCGCCGGCCCCGATTTCACGCAGCGTCTGAAGCGCCACGTCGTGCCGCCGCGCGGCGTTCTCCGGCTCCGGCACCCGGCGGGGCCCGAGCTCCACCTGCACCGCGAGACCCTCGAACTCCCCGCCGACGACCAGCAGCTCGTCGTCTTCCACCCCACCGACGACCGAACCGCGCACGCGGTGACCCAGCTCGGCCGGGAGCGCGGCGGCCGGCTCCGGTCCATCTCGTAGCCGTCGGACCCGGATCGAGTACCCGACTACTCGGGACCGGGGCCGGGCGCGACCAGATACTCGGACCTCCAGGAGGACTGGAGCGCTGATCATGAGTGAGATGCTGGTCAACACGACGACGGCAGGGCTGCAGCACCAACCAGCGGTGGCGTCCTTCGCCGGGACCCACTTCCTCGTCGTGTGGGCGGACGGCAGCGACGCGACGATCAAGGGGCAGATCGTTCGCTCGGACGGCGTCCGCAGCGGTGGCGAGTTGACGGTCAGCGCCCCGGCCGCGAACAACACCGACCGCCGGCTGCCGACCGTGCGCAACATCGGGTTCGGGCTGGTCGCCGCGTGGGTGGAGCGTGCGTTCACCAACCCCGGTCCGCGCCCGCACGTGAAGCTGCGCAGGTTCGACCAGGATGGACGGCCGATCGGCGCCGAGATCCAGGTCAGCACCGCCGACGTCGATCCGGAGCACCGGCCCGCCCTGGTGAACCTCGTCGACGGCGGCTTCCTGGCCGTCTGGGTCGACCCGCGCCCCGACCAGCGGATCCGGGCGCAGCGCTTCACCAGCAGCGGGGTGAGGACGGGTGCGGAGTTCACCGTCACCACCACGGCCGGATTCCACACCGGCCCGACCTGTGTGCCGCTGGAAGGTGGGAACTACGTGGTCGCGTGGCGCAGCGATCCGGCCGCGGTCGGCGGCGGCGCGCTCCTCTTCCGCGTCTTCGACCTCGCGGGCACACCCCAGTCGGCCGAGCGGCCGGTGAACCTCTTCGGGTTCGGCGGCGGCAAGGCCTTGGCGCTGCTCGACACGGGGCGATTCGCCCTCGCCCACATCAGGAACGGGACGATGAGCGACATCGGGGTCCAGCGGAGCACCGTGGAGGCCACGGTGTTCCGCCCCGATGCGACGGAGGCCGGGATCGCGTTCGCGGCCAGCTCCGGGCAAGGCATCAACTGCTCGTCGCCGGCCATCGCGGCGCTGCCCGGGGGACGTTTCGTCGTCGCGTGGATGCAACGAAGCGCCGAGACGTTCGCCACCACTCCGGTCGTCAAGGCCAGGGCGTTCTCCGACAGCGCGGGGCCGGTCGGCGCGGAGGTCCAGGTGAGCACGTCGACAGCGGCCGACCGGGCCGGGACGTGTGCGGCGTCGACCTTCGGCTTCGGCGGCGAGGCCGTGTTCGTCGGCTGGAGCGACAACGCGGGTGGCGACGACAGCTCGGACTTCGCGGTTCGCGGGCGGACACTCCCGGTCTCCGGGCCCGGCGGGCTCGCCTGACCCCGAGATTTGGCGTCAGTTCTGCCGGAGGTCGTATCGACGCCGGCCGCGAGCCCGGGGCCCGTCCCGACTCACCCTCCGAGGAACCACAGGACGGCGAGGACGCGCCGGTTGTCGTCGTCCGACGTCCCCAGCCCGAGCTTCATGAAGATGCTGGCGATGTGCTTCTCGACCGCGCTGTAGGTGATCGAGAGGCCCTGGCTGATGGCCCGGTTCGAGCGGCCCTGCGCTACGAGGACCATCACGTCGCGCTCGCGAGGGGTGAGCGTGGTGAGCCGTTCCCGTTGTCGGGTCGCGCCGAGCAGCTGGCGCACCACCTCCGGGTCGAGCGCCGTGCCGCCGGCCCCGACCCGGTCGAGGGCGTCGCTGAACGCCGCGACGTCGCTGACGTTGTCCTTGAGCAGGTAGCCGACCCCGCCCGCGGACGAGCCGAGCAACTCGCTCGCGTACCGCGCCTCGACGTACTGCGAGAACACGAGGATCGCCGTGGCGGGATGCTCCGCCTTGATCCGGATCGCGGCGCGGAGACCCTCGTCGGTGTGCGTCGGTGGCATGCGGACGTCGACGATCGCGACGTCCGGGCGGTGCTCGGCCACGGCGTCGAGCAGCGTCTCCGCGTCGCCCACGGCTGCGGCGACCTCGTGGCCGCGGTCGGTGACCACCTCGACGAGCCCGGCCCGCACGACGAACGAGTCCTCGGCGATCACGACCCGCATCAGGCGTTCCTCGGGCCAGGGGTCTCCGTCGGCAGCACGACGGTGATGGTTGTGGGTCCACCGCCGGGGCTGTCCACGTCGATGGCGCCGTCGACCGCCGACACCCGCCCGTGGAGGCCGTCGAGGCCGGCGCCGACCCGGACGCCCGCCCCGCCGCAACCGTCGTCGCGGACGTGCAGGCGCAGCCCGGGGCCGTCGGCGGCGAGCCGGATCGAGGCCCGCTGCGCGCCGCTGTGCTTCGCCACGTTCGTCAGCAGCTCCGCAGTGCAGAAGTAGACGATCGCCTCGATCGCGGGGGAGGGCCGTTGCGGAAGCTCGACCGACAGGTCCGTCGGGACGGGGCTGCGCGCGGCGAGCGTGGCCAGCGCCGCCGGCAGGCCGGCATCGAGGATCGGTGGGTGGATGCCGGCGATGAGGTCGCGCAGATCGGTGATCGCCGAGCGGGCGGTATCGAGCGCGGTGTCGACGAGGGTGCGGACCCGCCCGACGTCGACGGTGTCGGCCGCCAGCTTCTCGCTGGCCAGGCCGAGCTTCATGGCCACCGCGACGAGCTGGGCCTGCGCTCCGTCGTGCAGATCGCGTTCGATGCCGCGCAGGCGGACCTCGGCACCGTCGACGACGGCCGCCCGGCTGTTCTCCAGCTCGTGCACCCGCTCGGCCAGCGCGGACGGTCCGAGCAGCCAGCAGGTGAGCACCGCGTCGAGCGCCAGCACCGGGCGGAGCACCCACGGCGCGACGAGGATCATCACGACGCCCTGCGCCACGAGCAGCGCCATCTCCGGCCACGTGTCGAAGACGATGTCGCCGTACCGGATCAGGAACGGGTGCGGCACGAACCCGGCGGTCGGCGGAGCCGGCGCCTGCCCGAGGTCCCGCAGCAGCGGCGAGAGCACGAGGACCGCCCCGCCGACCCGCGTCCCGACCGCCACCACGAACGCCGCCACAGCCAGGGGGAACCGCAGCAGGAAGTAGGCGTGCGCGCGCCAGCCGCCGGTGTCGCGCAAGCCCGCGCCGATCCACAGCAGGAACCCGCGACCGGCGGGGACCGGCGGCGCCGGCCCGTCGACGGCTACACCCAGCAGCGCCCGGGAGAGCGCCCGGTGGATCGCCCCGAGCTGACGCGCCCCACGCACGGCGAGCGCCAGCAGCGGCAACCCGACGAGCGTGGCGACCAGCACCCCGGCAGCGGTCACCGAGAGCACGCTGAAGAGGAACCCGGCCAGGCCGAGCGGCAACCCGACCAGCGCATAGCCGAACTCCGCCCACGATCGCGCGGTGAACGGTTCCCTCAGCAGCGTCATCGATCCTGCAGGCTAGCGGCCGGCACGGCGTGCCCCGGGATCGTGATGTCGTGAGCGGGCAGCTCACCCCGGACGAGGTAGGCCGCGCCGATGTCCTGCGCGGTCTGGTTGAGCACGGCCTGCTGGTTGGCGAACGCCCCGTGCTTGCCGGAGTCGGCCTCGGTGACCATCACCGAGCTGGGCATCACGCGGTGCATCGCGAGCGCGCCCGCGTGCGGCGCCCCCGGATCGCCGACCGGCGAGAACATCAGCACCGGCGGCAGCCCGGCTCCGGTGATCGGCACGCGTTCGCCGTGCGGGACGGGCCAGTCCGCACAAGCCGCGCCGCCGAGCCACATGTTCCACCAGGCGAACCGGGACGTCGTCGTCGCTTCGGCCGCCCGGCTCTCGTAGGCGGTGTGGTCGCTCGGCCATTGCGCATCGACGCAGGACACAGCGGTGGCCGCGGCCGCCGCCTGCTCCTGCTCAGGGGTGACGTGCGGCGTCGACATCCCGACGAGCGCGCTGTCGTCGTGGCCGACCGCGTACGCGCTCATGGCCGTGGCGAGGTCGTTCCAGACGACCTCCGAGAACAGGGCGTTGTAGATCGTGCCGAGCACCTCGCCCACCCCGACCGGCCCGCGCGGCGCCGCCCTGAGGTCGGCGAGCACACCGTCCACGGTCGCTCGCGCGGCCTCGACGGTGGCACCGAGGTGGAACAGGTCGTCGTGGGCGGCCGCCCAGGCCAGCCACCCGTCGAACCGCTGCTCCAGCGCCGGGGCCTGGGCGAACCCGGCTTCGAACCACATCGCGCCGGGCTCCGGGTCGACGGGGGCGTCGAGCAGCATCCGGTCGACCCGCTGCGGGAACAGCTCGCCGTAGACGGCGCCGAGGTAGGTGGCGTAGGACGTGCCGTAGAAGGAGATCGTCCGCTCACCCAGCTTCGAGCGGAGCAGGTCCATGTCCCTGGCGGCATCGATCGTCCCGATGTGGGCGAGCACGTCGCCGGAGCGGCTCGCGCAGCCGGCGGCGAACGTGCGCCACTTCTCCCAGAGCCTGCCGAGGTTGGCAGGATCGTCCGGGTCGGGCTGCGGCCCGTTCCAGAACTCGGGATCCACGCAGCTGATCGGCGAGCTGTGCCCGACGCCGCGCGGGTCGAGCCCGATCAGGTCGTACGCGTCGATCACCTGCTGCGGGAGCCTGGTCACGCCGTCCTGGTCGGGCACCGTGATCGTGCCGATGCGGGCCGCCGCGCTCGACCCCGGCCCGCCGGGGTTGACGAACAGCGTGCCCCGCCGCTTCGCCGGATCACCCGCGGCGATCCGGGAGGCGAGCAGCGTGATCGTCGGCCCGTCCGGGTGGGCGTAGTCCAGTGGCGCCTCGAACGTCGCACACGTCATCGTCGGGAACTGCTCGGCGAGATCGGCCGGACACGCCCCGAACGAGAGCGGCGAGGGCGCCGCGGACAGCGGGCCGGCCGTGGTGCACGCGGTGCCGCAGAGCAGGGCCGCGACACCGGTCAGAACGAGTTTTCTCATGGATCTCAATGAACGCGACCGGCGTCGTCAGCACATTGCCGCTGTCCTCAGAAATCGGTACTGAGGTTGTCCCCAATGTCCGTTGCGACGTTCGGGTAGTGCCCGGCTCCGCACCGGGGGGTTGAGTCGATCACGTGCGATGGTCGTTGACCATGCGTCGGGAACTCGTGGTCATGGCAGCGATCGGGGTCGTGCTGGCGGCCGGGTGCGGCGGCACCCCACCTCAACCGGCGGCACCGCCGGACCCGCCGGCGGCCCCGTACGAGGTCTCCGCGCCGGTCTCGGCCGCGGTGAACGCGATCAAGGAGGCGCCCGCGGTGCGAGCCGCGCTCGCCGCGATCGCGAACGACGAGCCGCGCGCCATCGCCGACCAGATCGCGATCAACCAGATCCCCGCGCCGCCCTTCAAGGAGGACCAGCGCGGCGCCGACTACCTGCGTCGCCTGACCGAGACCGGGCTGGAGGACGTGCACCGCGACAAGGAAGGCAACGTCTACGGCGTGCGCCGCGGAACCGGTGGCGGCCCGACGATGTTCGTGTCGGCGCACCTGGACACCGTCTTCCCGGAGGGCACCGACGTCACGGTGACGCAGCAGGACGGGAAGCTCTACGGGCCGGGGATCGCCGACGACGCACGCGGCCTCACCGCCGTGCTGGTCATCGCGCGTGCGCTGCGGGACGCCGGCGTGCAGACCAAGGGCGACATCGTCCTCGGCGCCACGGTCGGCGAGGAAGGGCTGGGCAACCTGCGCGGGGTCAAGGCGTTCTTCGCGGAGAACCCGGGCATCGACGGGTTCGTCACGATCGAGCCGGGCGAGCCGGAGCACGTGGCGTACGAGGGGACCGGCAGCCGCCGCTACGAGATCGCCTTCGCGGGCCCCGGCGGGCACAGCTTCGGGGATTTCGGACGGCCGAGCGCGATCCACGCGATGGGACGGGCGATCACCAAGATCTCCGAGATCCGCCCGCCCGCCACGCCGAGGACCACCTTCACCGTCGGCACCGTGGCGGGCGGCACCTCGGTGAACTCGATCGCCGGCGCCGCCAAGATGCAGGTGGACATGCGGTCCAACGACCCGGGTGAGCTCACGAAGTTGGAGGCCCAACTCCTTCCGATGGCCACCGCCGGCGCACAGGAGGAGAACGCGAGGTGGAACGCGGCCGCCGAGGGCGGGGTGACCGTGCAGACCACGCTGATCGGCGACCGCCCGGCCGGCACGCAGGACCGCAACTCACCGATCGTCCAGGCCGCGTTCGCCGCGCCCGCCGCACTGGGCTTGAACCCGGCGCTGCAGCCGGCGTCCAGCACCGACGCCAACGTGCCGCTGAACCTGGGCATCCCGGCGGTGATGCTGGGCGGCGGTGGCAAAGCCGGCAACACGCACTCCTCCACCGACAAGGAGTGGTTCGACCCGACCGACGCGCACCTCGGACCGCAGAACGCGATGCTGGTCGCGCTCAGCATGGTCGGTCTGGCCGGCGAGACGCCGGTCGAACCGCTGCTCCCGAACCGCTGACCGGGTGCGGCGCTCTCGTTCAGGGCTCTTGTTCAGCGCTCTTGTTCAGCGCCGCAGAGCGGTCTCCTGCTGCATGTGGGACAGCTTCTCGGGGTTGCGCACGGCGTAGAGGCCGGTGACCAGGCCGTCGTCGATGCGCAGCGCGAGCACGGTGTCGACCTCGCCGTCGAACTGGAGGACGAGCGCCGGGTAGCCGTTCACCTGCGCCGGCAGCAGCGACGCCTCGGCCATCCGGCTCAGTCCCATCGCCAGCACGGCGGCCACCTTGTCGGCGCCAACGACGGGTACACGCACGGCCTGCACGATGCCGCCGCCATCGCCCAGCAGGACGACGTCGGGGGCGAGGATGTCGAGCAGGCCTTGCAGGTCGCCGGTGTCGACGGCCTGCCGGAAGGCGTCGAGCGCACCACGTGCCTCGGCGGCCGACGGAGTGCCGCGCGGGCGGCGGGCCGCGACGTGCGCCCGCGCCCGGTGGGCGATCTGCCGGACGGCGGCGGGCGTCTTGTCGACGGCGTCCGCGATGTCGTCGTACTCCACGTCGAACACCTCCCGCAGCACGAAGACGGCCCGCTCCGTCGGCGCGAGCGTCTCCAGCACCAGCATCATCGCCATGGAGACGCTCTCGGCGAGCTCGACGTCCTCGGCCACGTCGGGCGTCGTGAGCAGCGGCTCCGGCAGCCACGGCCCGACGTAGGTCTCCTTGCGGCGGCCGAGCGTGCGCAGCCGCGTCAACGCCAGCCGGGTGGTGATGCGGACGAGGAACGCGCGCGGCGACTGGACGGTGTCGAGATCGACGCCGACCCAGCGCAGCCAGGTCTCCTGCAGCACGTCCTCGGCATCTGCCGCCGAGCCGAGCATCTCGTAGGCGACGGTGAACAGCAGGCTGCGGTGGGCGACGAACGCCTCGGTGGCGGGGTCCGTGCCAGCCATGGATCTCCTCCTCGTTCGCGACGCGGGTCGCCCTCCAGACGCCGGCCACCGCCGTCCTGTGACACCCGATCCGTATGGCACACGTCACGCGCCGGCGATGTCACGAGGTGAACCCCGGTCGGCGTCTCGTGTTCGTCAAGCACACAACACCACAGCAACGTGAGGACGACGTCATGGACGCGCGATTCAACATGTTCGGGAACGAGCTCGCCGCGAAGTTCGCGAAGCGGTTCGTGGCCGCCAGCTTGGTGATCGACGGGTCGACGCTGCCGAAGCCGACCCAGGAACTGGTCTCCTTGCGGGCCAGCCAGATCAACGGCTGCGGCTTCTGCGTCGACATGCACACCAAGGACGCCGCGGCCGCCGGAGAGTCGTCGGTGCGGCTCAACCTGGTCGCCGCGTGGCGTGAGGCGACCGTGTTCACCGACGCCGAGCGAGCCGCCCTCGCGCTCGCCGAGGAAGGCACCCGGCTCGCCGACCACCACCACGGTGTCTCCGACGAGACCTGGGCGCAGGTCCGCAAGCACTACGACGACGACCAGGTCGCGGCGCTGGTCGGGCTGGTCGCGCTGATCAACGCTGCGAACCGCATGAACGTCATCGTGCGCAACCCGGCCGGCTCCTACGAGCCGGGGATGTTCGCGAGCTTGACGAACTGAGGCGCGGCTACCCCGGTGGCCCCGGGGGGTGCCAGGAAGGCCACTTTCCTGTCCTGTGGTGCCAGGAAAGCCACTTTCCTGGCACACGCCGTGCCCTCCGGGGGGTGCGCGGCGGGGTGGGGTGACTGCGTGCGGGTCGTCGACCCGGGTTCGGGGAGGGCAGGAAAGCCACTTTCCTGCCCTGTGAGGGCCGGAAAGTGGCTTTCCTGCCCTCGTGTGCCTAACGCGGGCATCTCAGTGGCGCGGCGCCGCTCCCCGCCCCTGGTGTTCGATGGGTGACGTGTCAAGAACAGGTCGGTCGATCGACGTCGACGGGGCGCGGGTCTACGCCATCCCGATGAGCACGCGGTTCCGTGGCATCACGGTGCGCGAGGGGATGCTGGTCGAGGGGCCGAACGGCTGGGGGGAGTTCTGCCCCTTCCCCGAGTACGACGACGCCGAGGCGGCCGGCTGGCTGGCGACCGCGGTCGAGCAGTGCACCGTCGGCTGGCCGGCGCCGGTGCGTGATCGCATCCCCGTCAACTGCACCGTGCCCGTCGTCGCGCCGGAGCGGGCGCACGCGATCGTGACGGCGTCCGGGTGCGGCACGGCGAAGGTCAAGGTCGCCGACCACCAGGACTCGCTCGCGGAGGACGTCGCCCGCCTGGAGGCCGTCCGGGACGCGCTAGGCCCGTCCGGCGCCGTCCGGGTCGACGCCAACGGTGTGTGGGACGTCGACTCGGCTGTGAGCTGGATCAAGCGGCTCGACGTGGCCGCCGGCGGGCTGGAGTACGTCGAGCAGCCGTGCCGCACGATCGAGGAGCTGGCGGCCGTCCGGCGCAAGGTCGACGTGCGGATCGCGGCCGACGAGTCCATCCGCCGCGCCGACGACCCGCTGCGGGTGGCCGTGGCCGGCGCCGCGGACATCGCGGTGATCAAGTGCACGCCGCTGGGCGGGGTGCGCCGCTCCCTGCAGGTGGCCGAGGCGGCCGGACTGCCGTGTGTGGTGTCGTCGGCCCTGGAGACGAGCGTCGGGCTGGCGGCGCAGGTCGCGCTCGCCGCCGCGTTGCCCACGCTGGAGTTCGCGTGCGGGCTCGGCACGCTCTCGCTGCTCGACGGCGACGTCGTGCCCGCCGGTGAGGCACTGCGTCCGGCTGACGGCTACCTGCCCGTCCCGCGAACGCCACCGGTGCCGGATCCCGATCTCCTCGACCGCTTCGAGCAGCGTGACGCGCGACGGGCCGACTGGTGGCGTGCGCGGCTGGGACGTGTGGCGTGAGCCGCGTCGCCGTCATCGGTGACGTCGGTGGCCACCTGAACCTGCTGGTCACTGCGCTGCGTGAGCTGGGGGCCACCGTCGAGGGCGACGGGGTGACGCTCCCGGACGACCTCGTGGTGATCCAGGTCGGCGACCTCGTCCACCGAGGGCCGGACAGTCCGGGTGTATTGCGGTTGGTGGACCGGGCGCTGCGCGAGCAACCGCGGCAGTGGATCCAGCTGGTGGGCAACCACGAACAGCTCTACGTCGACCGTCCGGTGTTCCGCTGGCCCGAGCCGATCGGCGCAGATGACGCGGAGCTGCTGCGGCGCTGGTGGGCGAGCGGGCGGATGCGACCCGCGGCGGCGTTCGTCGACGGCGGCGGGCGCGAGTGGCTCGTCGTGCACGGCGGCGTGACCGCGGAGTTCTGGCGCGACGTGCTGCGCAGGCCGCAGGGTGCGCCGGCGGCCGCGGCGGCCGTCACCGCGCTGGCGACCTCCGGCGACATGCGGTTCTGGGCGCCCGGGGTCAAGCTCGACGGCCAGGTCAACCGGTGGTCCGGGCCGGTCTGGGCGGCCGCCGGCCCGGAGCTCTACGCGTCGTGGCTCGCGCGCCTGACCGAGAAGGGAACGGCGCCGCCGTTCGCCCAGGTGCACGGGCACAGCCAGGCCGCGCCGTGGGATCCGGCCAGGTTCCCGGCCGCGTTCACCGGCGTGCTGACGGTCGACCGTGCGGCCCGGCACCAGTGGTGCGACGTCGGCGGTGTCCCGCTGGTCGGCGTCGACCCCGTGCACGGCAGCCAGGGGGCGGCCAGCTGGCGTCCGCTGGTGTTCGACGGGGCCACAGTGCTGTAGCCAGGCAGGGCGTAGGGGAGGGCAGGAAAGCCACTTTCCGGCCCGCACAGGGCAGGAGAGTGGCTTTCCTGCCCTCCTCAGGACCAACCCCGACGAGCCGGGGTTGGTCACCAGCGGAGCTACGCGCGGTACCGGAGGCCGTCCATCAGCAGGTCGAGGAGGCGGCCGGCCTGCTCGCGCTGCGCCGGCTCGCCGGCGGCGAGGGAGATCCCGCTGAGGCTGGTGAGGACGTCGCCCGGAGCGACGTCGGAGCGGATGGCGCCCGCGGCGATTCCGGCGTCGAGCAGCGTGGTGATCGCGCCGACGAGCCGGGCGCGGCTCTCGGCGAACGGGTTGCCGCCCGACGCGATGAGGGCGCGCAGTGCCTCGGCCATGCCGCGTTTGGTGGTCATGTAGTCGACGAAGCGGTCCAGCCACGCGCGCAGCGCCGCGGCGGGTTCCTCGGTGCGTGCGAGGTCGTCGGCGGCGTCGCACAGGCGGCTGAGCTGGTTGCGGTAGGTTGCCTCGACGAGCGCGTCGCGGGTCGGGAAGTGGCGGTACAGCGTGCCGATGCCGACGCCGGCCTCCTTCGCGATGGCTTCCATCGTGACGTCGGGGTCGCCTTGGGTGAACGCGCTGACGGCGGCCTCGAGCAGTCGCTCGCGGTTGCGCTTCGCGTCGGCCCGCAGGGGTCGCGTGCTTGTCACCGGTCCTCCCATCTGTTCCCCGATCGCCTCGAATGTGACGAGGAGAGCGTACGGCTTGATATCCGGAGGGCACTCCGCTTAACTGGAAATCGTAACGGAGGACCCTCCGCTTCATCGTACGGGGACAGGACCACCATGACCACGTCAACTCGCATCACCACACCGTTCGACCGGAGCTCCACGGCGGCAGAGGTCGTCGCAGGCATCGATCTCGGCGGCAAGCGGGCGGTCGTGACCGGTGCCGCGTCGGGCATCGGCATCGAGACCGCGCGTGCGCTGGCCGCTGCGGGCGCCGAAGTGACGCTCGCCGTGCGCAACCTCGACGCCGGCAAGGCGACGGCCGACGACATCGTCGCCACCACGGGCAACAGCAAGATCCAGGTCGCGTCGCTCGACCTCACCGACCGGGCGTCCGTGGCCGGGTTCGTCGCCGCCTGGGACGGCCCGCTGCACATCCTCGTCAACAACGCCGGGGTGATGGCGGCGCCGGAGACGCGCACCCCGGAGGGCTGGGAGCTGCAGTTCGCGACCAACCACTTCGGGCACTTCCAGCTGGCCACCGGCCTGCACAGGGCGCTCACCGCGGCCGGTGGCGCGCGGATCGTCTCCGTCAGCTCCAGCGGGCACCTGCGGTCGCCGATCGTCTTCTCCGACATCCACTTCACCGAGCGCGAGTACGAGCCGTGGTCGGCGTACGGGCAGTCGAAGACGGCCAACATCCTGTTCGCCGTCGAGGCGACCAAGCGCTGGGCCGACGACGGCATCACCGCCAACGCCCTCATGCCCGGAGGCATCCGCACCAACCTGCAGCGGTACGTGAGCATGGAGGAGATCGAGCGGATGCGGGCCCGGATGGGAAGCTCCGACATCGTCTGGAAGACACCGGAGCAGGGCGCAGCGACGTCCGTGTTGCTGGCGACCTCACCGCTGCTCGAAGGGATCGGCGGGCGCTACTTCGACGACTGCAACGAGGCCCTGCCGAACGAGCCGGGCACGCGCACGGGTGTTGCGGCCTACGCGCTCGACGAGGACGCCGCCGCGCAGCTGTGGGACGTGACGGTGCGCACGCTCGCCTGAGCGTCGACAACGACGTTGTGGCTGTTGCGGGGTGCCCCGAGCAGCCACAACGTCGTTGTCAACGGGAGACTGGTGGCGTGGAGGACGGGCCGGAACTGCAGTACACCCGCACCAGCGACGGTGTGACGATCGCCTACCAGGTGCTGGGCAGCGGGCCCGCGCTCGTCTGGCTCCCGTCGCTGGGCAACATGATGGCCCAGTGGCGGGTCCCCGAGCTGCGTACGGCCTACCTCGAGCTCGCCCGTTCGGTCCGGCTCGTGCTCTACGACGCCCGCGGGATGGGCAGCTCCGACCGCCGGGTCGACCTGCATGATCTCGGGCTCGACGCCCACACGCGCGACCTGGAGGCCGTCGTCGACGCCGCCGGGCTCGAAGCGACGTCGCTGCTCGGCTACTACCACTCGTCGACCACCGCGATGGCGTTCGCGGCGAAGCATCCGCACCGCGTGGAGCGGCTGGCGCTGTTCGGAGCGGCTGCCCGGATGCGGGACATGGTCGCGGCGGTGGAGAACCAGGCGCTGTTCTCGCTGCTCGACCAGGACTGGGACCTGTTCGTCGACACCGCCGCGCACGCCTGGCTGGGCTGGACGGCGGGGGAGTCGGGGCGGTTGATGGCGGAGTCGTTCCGGACGGCTGTCGCACCGGCCGTCGCCAAAGCGTGGCTGGAGGCGGCGCTGGAGATCGATGTCACCGCGCTGCTGCGGGACGTCCTGGCGCCCACGCTGGTGATCCACCGGCAGGGCGAGCGGCAGATCCCCGTCGAGGTGTCGCGGCGGCTGGCCGACGCGCTACCGCGCGGCCAGCTCGTCGAGCTCGACGGATCGTCGCCGACGTTGCTGTTGGGGGAGGCGCGCACCGACGTCGGGCTGCTGGCGCGGTACGTGACCACCGGGAAGATCAGTCGCCCGGCGGCCGCGCCGTCGCCGCCCGGCGAGCGCGTGACACCCCGTGAGCTGGACGTGCTGCGGCTGCTGGCCGCCGGCGACTCCAACACGGAGATCGCGCGGACGCTGGGCATCACAGTGCACACCGTCGAGCGGCACACGACCAACCTCTACCGCAAGATCGGCGCCCGCGGCCGGGCCGACGCGGCCGCGTACGCGCTGCGCCGCGGCCTGGCCTGACGGAATTCCGTCATACGAGGCACCGGAGGCCGGGGATGTGCGGCACCTCCCCGCGGCCGACCATGGTCGGCATGACGACAACAACGCAGATCGCGCCGAGCAGCCGCTCGTGGTGGATGGCGAAGGTGACCAGCCCGATCGCGCTGGCGCTGGCGGGACGGCCGTTCGTCCCGCTTTGGGCGGTGGTGCACCACCGCGGCCGCAAGTCGGGTCGGGACCTGTCGGTACCGGTTGCGGTGATGACCACGAACGACGTCTTCGTGATCACGCTCCCGTTCGGGCCGGGCACGAACTGGGCGCGCAACGTGCTCGCCGCCGGCGGGTGCACGCTGCGGTGGAAGGGCGCCGACCACCTCGTGACCCGGCCGGAGTTGATCGGCGCCGACGAGGCGAAGCGCTACTTCTCGAAGCTCCAGTGGTCGATCCAGGAGCGCATGTTCGGCGCGTCCGCCTTCCTCCGGCTCCAGCGCACCGCCGGCTGACCCGCTCCCCGACTCGCGCATTGCGTGGCCCCGACTCTCGGAGGTGGTGGGGCCCACCGAGACGTGGGACTCGCCTGCCGAGACGTGGGACTCGCCTGCCGAGACGTGGGACTCGCCGGCCGAGACGTGGGACTCGCCGTGCCGGAGGTGTCGACTCACCGTGCCGGAGGTGTCGACTCGCCGTGCCGGAGGTGTCGACTCGCCGTGCCGGAGGTGTCGACTCGCCGTGCCGGAGGTGTCGACTCACCGTGCCGGAGGTGTCGACTCACCGTGCCGGAGGTGGCGACTCGCCGCTCCGGACCGCGCGACTCACCCGCCCGCCCACCTCCGACTCGCGCGCGGGGTGGCCCCGAGTCGCGTGGGCGGCGGGTCAGCCGTCCTGGGGCTTCATGCGGAAGTCGTAGCGGGCGGGGAGCGGTTCGTCGGGGCAGGCGGCCTCCCACAGCCGGTCGAGGCTGACCTCGCCTTCACGCAGGTCGTCGACCTCGATGCCGTCGCGCAGCAGCGCCGCCGCGCGATCCCGCTCACCCGCGGCGACGGCGGCAAGCGCTTCGCCCAGCCGGATCCGGCCCCGGGCTCGCACATCCACGGGTAGGGCGTCGACGAGCCGCAGCGCCTCGGCCGGACGGTCCGCGGCCACCAGCGCGGCCATCGCCTCCACGGCCAGCTGCCATACGTCGGGCAGCGCGGTGTGGGCGGCGACAACCAGGTCGGGGTCGCCGTCGAGCACTCCGAGCGCCCGCTGCGCCCACGGCGTGGCCTGCGCGGCGATCGAATTCCGGTAGTGCCGGCCCGCCGCCACGAGGTCGCCGTCGGCGTGCGCCATCACCCCGAGGTGGTAGCTCGTCGCCCACGATCGCGGCGCCGCAGCCGCCAGCAGCGAGCGCCAGCCCTCGCCCGTGACGTAGGAGACCGGCGGGTCGGGTGGCAGCGCGCCGCCGGTGATCAGCGCCTCCCACGGGGCCTGGTCCGCCCCGAGGGTCGAGGCGGCGAAGGGCGTCCCGGCATCGGCCAGCGAGGGCTCACCGGCGTGCCGCCTGCGCAGCTCCTCCAACGCGCCCCAGCCGCTGCCGGTGCACAAGGACGGACCGACCGGGAGATCCGCGCTCGCCGTGAACGCCGCGAGCTGGTCGTCGAGATCATCGGTGGTGGCCGGTCCGTACGACTCCACCCACCGCCAGGTCGCCCCCGCGGGCATCGGCACGTGCTCGTACTGCGTGCACGCGAGCCCGGCCTGGATCTCGCAGTACGGCTCGCCGGCCAGCCAGTCCTGCCACCGCCGCCCGCCCGTCGTGGCTCCCCAGCAGAAGAGCTTGCGGCCGCGCAGCAAAGCGGTCGAGCGCTGCACCAGCCCCGATCCGTCCGGCTCCCGCGCCTCGATCCACGGCTGCGGCTCGTCGTCGGCGATCTCGTAGAAGTAGTCGGCCGCGGCCGGCTCCTGTGCCGGGATCATGTCTCCTACCGGCACCCGTTCCAGCGCCCCGCTGTACGACGTCCGGTACGCGCTGGTGGCCGGCGCCCGCACGACCAGCGACGACGTCTCCGGGACCGCTGTGTTGGACCACCAGTACATCGGGACGACAGCCGGGTTGGGGTTGGTGATCCCGACCCCGACGAACAGCGCAGGCGACCCGGCCGGGAGCCACGCGTCGACGTGGAAGACGACCCCGCGCATCCGCTCGTACTCCCACATCCGCAGCACCTGCGTGCCGTCCGGCCGTTCGAGCGCAGCGGCGTGCAGCGGGTCGCAGGTCAGCGGGCTGTGGCCGCGGGTCCCGATGTTCCACTCGACACCCCCGGCGAACCACGCGCCGCGCAGCCCGAGGTTGGCCGGCTGGAGCACGTCCGGGCGGTGCAGCAGCTCCCGTCCGGCGTCGAGGTCGACGAGCGACCACAGCCGGCCGCCGAGCGTCGGCAGGAACGTCGCCCGCAGCCGCTCGTTCGCCAGCTCGACGGCCGGCACGCCGGTCGGGACGGGCGCGCGACCGTAGCCGTCCTGCAGCAGGTACGGCAGCACCGTGCGCACGCGCCCGTACTCCGCTCCCCGGCGGACCGCCGGCGAGGCCTCGGTGAGGTCGAGCGCGTACGGCGGGTCGAGCATCCCCGCGACCGGCGGCATCGGGTTGACCGGCCCCACCGCCGCCATCCGCAGATCGAATGTGCGCAGGTCTGGCACGGGTCCCCTTACTTGTCGTCGAGCGCCGACATGGTCTGCCACTGCTCCCACGGGATCGCCCAGTCGTAGACGTCGCCGTCGGCGCGGGTCATCGGCACCGTGCTGCCGGTGACCTCGACCGGGTCGCCGTAGATCGCGGTGTCGTAGTACGCCCGTGCGTTGGCGGTCGAGAGGTTGACGCACCCGTGCGTGACGTTGCTGCGGCCCTGCGCCCAACCCGACGCCGGGTTGGCGTGGATGAACTCGCCGTTGTTGGAGATCCGCACGGCCCAGTGCATCAGCACGTTCTCGTAGTCGAACGTGGGGTTGGTCATCAGGACCGACGGGGACTTGCTCATCACGATGTGGGTGCCGTTGCGGGTGACCCGCCGGGCGTCCGCCTCCAGCCCGTAGCTCGCGGGGAGGTCGCTGACCACCTGGCCGTCGCGCACCACGACCATGCGGTGCGAGGTGACATCGGCCTTCACGATCTGCGAGCGCCCGATGCTGAACGTCGTCCCGAGGTCGTTGGAGCCGAAGCCGGCCGCCCCGAGGTCGACCCCGCGGGTGTCGGCCATGACGGTCACGGTGGTGCCGGCGGGCCAGTACGTCGCAGGCCGCCAATGCACCCGCGAGCCGGTCTCCCAGTCGTTGTCGGGCAGCCATCCCCACGAGCCGGTGACGGGCACCGAGGTCTGCACTGCCAGCGCCTTCTCGGCCGCGGCGCGGTCCGCCTCCGGGATGCGCCGGTCGAACCGGATCTCGATGGGCGCCGCGACACCGACGACGTCCCCGTCGCCGATGTTGGACGTGGCCTTGACCAGGCGTTTCGGGGCGACCGTCGTGAACGTGCTGGAGATCGGCTGCGGGCCGGTCTCGCCGATCCCGGTGGCGGTGAGGCGGTAGGTGGTGCCGAACGCGGGCTTCTGCGTCGCGAGCCAGGTCTGCCCGTCGGTGGAGAGGCCGCCGGGCAGTACCTTCCCGTCCTCGGACGTGACGGCGACGTCGGCGAGCGTCCCGCCCATGACGTCGACCCGGATGGGCTCGGCCGGGACGACCCCGGTGCTCGCGTCAGCGGGGCTGATGGCCACCCGCAGCTCGACCGGCGGCGGGACGAACGCGGCGTTGTGCGCGTCCATCTCGGAGACGACGACCAGCGCGGCGCCGGTGCCGATCAGCACCGTCGCCACCACCCAGGGCAACCAACCCCGACCTCGCCTGATCACCCTGCCCCCGTACCGACGTGCCCAACTGGGATGACAATCCAGCACCCGGCCACCGTTCTGTGTCCGGCTCGCGCCGCGAGGGCCGGGAATTCACCCGATCTCCGCAGTCAAGGATGTTTGCGGTCAGCCTGGAGAGGGCATCAGCGGCTGCTCTCCGGCCGCCAGTCGCTCGCCGCGACGGACGATCTCGCGGTGCCATTCGCCGGGGATCACGCCGAACCGGCCGGCGTCGATCGCCGCGAGCGCCTCGGCGGCGATGTCGGCCGGGTCCTCGCCGTCCTGCGACATACCGGTGCGCACGAGAGCGGGAGCGAGCATCGTCACCCCGACGGGTGTGTCGGCCAGCCCGAGCGCCGCCTGCTCCGCGACGGCGACCACCGCGTGCTTCGACGCCGCGTACGCGCCACCGACCGGGAACGTCGCCAGCCCGGCGAGCGACGCCGTGATGAGGATGTGGGCGGGCTGCCCGCTCGCGAGCAGGCGCGGGACGAACGTGCGCAGGCCGTTCACCACGCCGCCGACGTTCACGGCGAACACGCGGTCCCAGTCGGCCGCGCCGACCTCCCACGGCAGCCCGACGTCCGCGCCGACGATCCCGGCGTTCAGGCAGACCAGCTGCACGTCGCCGGCCGCGGCGCCGAGCGCCTCGACCGCCGCGGGGTCGCTAACGTCGGTGCGGACGGCCGTGCCTTGCAGCTCGGCAGCAGCCGCGCCGAGCGCGGACTCGTCGACGTCGGCCAGCACTACGTCGGCACCACCGGCCCGCAGTGCGGTGGCGAGCGCGCGGCCGATGCCGCCCGCCGCACCGGTGACGACGGCTCTGGTGACGTTCACTTACGTCCCTTTCGTCCGGTGTGTCGACAGTCTGGTCGATCAAGGTCGGCTTCAGGGAACCACGAGAGGGCGCATCACGACCACCTCCGTGTGAATCGTGCATGGCTGATCACCGCGCTCTCCGCATCAGCGCTGGTCGCGGCCGCGGTGGCGGTGCCGGACAGCGGGCTCTACGAGCGGGTCGGCATCCCGGTCGCGCCGGAGGCGCTGCGCGGGCTGCTCGCGGCGAACCGGACGGTCGCGCAGCTCAGCGCGGCGCTGACCGCGGGCGTCCTGCTCTACGCCGTGGTGTTCGCGCCGCACCAGCGCTCCGGCGTGCTGGACGTCGACGGCTACCGCGCCGTGCGGTTGGCGCGGTGGACGGCCGCCGTCGGCGCGGTTGCAGCGCTCGGGCAGGCCGTGCTCGTCGCGGCCGACCTGACCGGCAGCGCCGTCACCGACGTGCTCGGCGTGGCCGGGCTGATCGGGGAGTACGCGGCGCTGGAGGAGCCGGTCGGGTGGCTGGTCACCGCCGCTGCGCTGCTGGTGGTGGCGGCGGGCTGCTGCGCGACGGTGCGGTGGCGCCCCGTTGCCGCGCTCGCCGTGCTGGCCGCGCTGGCGATGACGGCGCCGAATGCGGCTAGCTGGTCGATCGCGGGCGCCGACCACGACTGGGGCACCGACGCCTCGGTCGTGCGGACCGTCGCCGCGGTCGTGTGGACCGGGACGCTGCTCGTCCCGCTCGTGCTGCGGCCCTACGCGCCGCGGCGGCGGGCAGTGCTGCTGGCGCTGTGCGGTGCGGCGTGGGTCGCGGGCACCGTCGTGTTCTGGTTCGTGCAGACCGGCGGCACGCCCGCGCTGGACACGCCGTGGGGGCTGCTGCTGGCCGCGCAGCTCGTGGTGGCCTGCGCCGTCGCGGCGTGCTGGCGGTCGCCGCGGCTCGCGCTGGCCGGGTCGTTGCTGGTCACGGCGCTCTCGGCGGCGCAGGCGAACGCCGTGCCGCCGCGGATGTACGGGCCGCCCGACACCATCGGGCAGGCCCTCATCGGGTTCGACGTCGCCGGCCCGGCCACGGCGGCCCGGCTGCTGCTCGACTGGCGGCCCAACCTGGTGTTCTGCACGATCGCCGGGATCGCCGTCGGGCTGTACCTGCACGGCGTGCGGGTGCTGCGGCGCCGCGGCGACGCCTGGCCGGTCGGGCGGACCACGGTGTGGGTGCTGGGCTGGCTGATCGTCCTGCTCGCCACGTCGTCGGGGCTCGGGCGGTACGGGTCCGCCCAGTTCAG
The DNA here is from genome assembly GCF_021245725.1 of Pseudonocardia sp. TRM90224. Lineage (GTDB taxonomy): Bacteria > Actinomycetota > Actinomycetes > Mycobacteriales > Pseudonocardiaceae > Pseudonocardia. The sequence goes on from NZ_JAJGSX010000006.1 coordinate 359,678, forward strand.
CGTGCACATGATCGGCCACATGATGATCGGGATGCTCGCGCCCGTGCTGCTCGCGCTCGGCGGCGCGGTGACGCTCGCGCTGCGCGCGCTGGCGCCGTCCCGGCAGGGGAGCGGCCCGCGGGAGTGGATCGTCGCCGCGCTCGCCTCGCCGCTCGCGCGGTTCGCGACCCACCCGGTGCCGGCCATGATCGTGTTCGTCGGGTCGTTCTACGTGCTCTACTTCACCCCGATCTTCGACACGACCTTGCGCTACCACTGGGCGCACCAGCTGATGTTCGTGCACATCCTGGCCGTCGGGTACGTGTTCTTCTGGCCGCTGATCGGGGTCGACAGGGCGCCGGTGCGGCTGCCGTCGATCGGCCGGCTCGCGGTGCTGCTGGCGTCCATGCCGTTCCACGCGTTCTTCGGCGTCGCGCTGATGAGCGCCGACTCCGTGCTCGGCTCCGACTTCTACCGCTCGATCGCGCTGCCCGGCCTGCACCTGCTCACCGACCAGCGGATCGGCGGCGGGATCGCGTGGGCGACCGGTGAGCTGCCGATGCTCGTCGTCGTCATCGTGCTGCTGGTGCAGTGGTCGCGGGAGGACGCGCGCGACGCCGCACGCCACGACCGCAAGGCCGACCGCGACGGCGACGCCGACCTGACGGCCTACAACGCGATGCTCGCCGATCTGGCCCGCACCCGCGCGTAACCGTCGACAACGACGTCATGGCTGTTTGTGAGCGCTAACAACAGCAAGAACGTCGTTGTCGACGGCCGCGTGGCGCAGGCGGAGGCTGTTGGTGACGACGAGGAGCGACGAGAGCGCCATCGCCGCGCCGGCGACGAGCGGGTTGAGCAGGCCGGCCGCGGCGAGCGGGACGGCGGCGAGGTTGTAGCCGAACGCCCAGGCGAGGTTGCCGCGGATGGTGCCGAGCGTGGCTCGTGCAAGGTCGACGGCGGCGGGCAGCAGCCGCAGGTCGTCGCGGACGAGCACGACGTCGGCGGCGTCGAGCGCCACATCCGCGCCCGCGCCGACCGCGATGCCGAGGTCGGCCGCGGCAAGCGCGGCCGCGTCGTTGACGCCGTCGCCGACCATCGCCACGCGCCGCCCCTGCGCCTGCAGCCTGCGGATCTCGGCGACCTTGCCGTCCGGCATCGCCCGCGCGATCACCTCGGTGATCCCGACGGCAGCGGCGACGGCGTGCGCGGGCGCCGGCCCGTCACCAGTCACGAGCACCGGCTGCAGGCCCCGCGCGCGCAGCGCGGCGACGGCGCCCGCAGCGCTGGGCGCGAGCGGGTCGGCCAGTGCGATCGCGCCGGCGATCCGACCGTCGACTGTCACGCCGACGGTCGTGCGCCCCGCGGCGGCCCACCCGCCCGTCGCCGCCCGCAGGTCGTCATCGAGGAGCGCTTCGTCGACCCTGCCGACCACAACGGCGCGTCCCTCGACCGTCCCGCGCGCGCCGAGGCCCGGCATCGCCTCGAAGTCCGCGACGTCCGGGACCGACGGCAGCTCCCCGCCCGCCCGCTGGACGATCGCGCGGGCGATCGGGTGCTCCGATGCACGCTCCACGGCCGCCGCGAGGCGCAGCAGCTCGGCCTCCGCGACGCCGTCCACGCAGGCCAGCGCGACGACCGACATCCGGCCGGTGGTCAGCGTGCCGGTCTTGTCGAGCACAACGGTGTCCACAGCGCGCACGGCCTCCAGCGCGCGGTGGCCCTTCAGGAATATCCCCAGCTCGGCGCCGCGGCCGGCAGCAACCATCAGCGCGGTGGGCGTCGCGAGCCCCAATGCGCACGGGCACGCGATCACGACGACCGAGAGCGCCGCGGCGACGGCGTCGTGCGTGGTGGCGCCCGCGAGCAGCCAACCGGCCAGCGTCGCGGCGGCAACCCCGAGAACGACCGGCACGAACACCGCGGAGACCCGGTCGACCAGCCGCTGCGCCGCAGACTTCTGCACCTGCGCCTGCTCGACGGCACGCAGCATCCTGGCCAGCCGCGTGTCGGCTCCGACGGTGTCGGCACGGACGACGAGCCGCCCACCGGTCGCGATGGTGCCGCCGGTGACCTCGTCGCCCGCCGCCACCTCCGCCGGCACCGGCTCGCCCGTCATCGCGCTCGTGTCGACCGCGGCCACGCCGTCGACGACCGTGCCGTCGGTGGCGACCCGCTCACCGGGCCGGACGAGGAACAGGTCGCCGGCCCGCAGGAGGTCCGTCGGCAGCGTGCGCTCGCCGCCGTCCTCGTCGAGGACGGTGACCTCGTCGCTGCGCAGCAGCGCGAGCGACCGCATGACGCCGGCCGCGCCGCGCCGGGCCCGGGCCTCGAAGTAGCGCCCGGCCAGCACGAACGTCGTGACGCCCGCGGCCACCTCCAGGTATAGCGGTCCGCTCGGGTGCAGCACGGCGGCCCATCCCGTCGCGGTGGCGACCTCACCCGTCGCGAGGTTCGCCAGCGACCACCCGCTCGCCGCGACGACCCCGACCGACACCAGCGTGTCCATCGTCGTCGTGCCGTGGCGCAGGTTGACCAGCGCGGCGCGGTGGAACGGCCACGCCGCCCACCCGACGACCGGCAGCGCCAGCGCGGCGACAACCACCTCCCAGCCGGGGAACCGGAGCCCGGGCACGAGCGAGAGCGCCAGCGAGACGTCGGCGACCGGGATGAAGAGCAGCAGCGCGACCGCGAACCGCCTGCGCAGGTCGCGTACGGGGTCGGCGGCCGGCGGCTCGGCGGTGGGCAGGCCGGCGCGGTAGCCGGCCTTCTCGACGGTCGCCAGCAGCGTCGCGACGGGCACGTCCGGGCCGTGCTCGACGCTGGCCCGTCCGGTGGCGAGGTTCACCGTGGCCGTGACGCCCGCCAGCTTGCCGAGCTTGCGCTCCACCCGCCCGACGCACGCGGCGCACGTCATGCCGCCGACGGTGATCGTTGTGGTCACTCAGCAGAGGTCGCCGGCGGCCGGGCTCGGGTTCCCTCAGCAGACGGAGTCGGACGGCCGCGGGTTGGCCAGGCCGAACAGGCCGCGGGCGCGCAGGCCGACCCACGTGCCGCCGAGCGCAGCGACCGCCCACACCCAGCCCGACAGGCTCCCGGACGCGATCCCGGCGAGGTAGGCGCCGATGTTGCAGCCGCTCGCCAGCCGCGCCCCGATGCCCATGATGATCCCGCCGAGCACGGCGGCGAGCGCGGTGCGCCACGGCAGGGAGCTGCGCACGATCCAGGCACCGCCCGCCGTTGCCGCCAGCGCGGCCCCGATCACGATCCCGATGTCGGTGAGGGACGTCTTGTCCGCCAGCACGGGCCCGGCGAGCGACTTCGCCTGCGCGGGCTGCTGCCAGTACGCCCACGTCTCCGGGTGCAGCCCGACGGCCTGCAGCACCTTCGCGCCCCAGAGCGCGAACGCGCTGGTGATGCCCCAGGCGCCGCCGGAGACGAGCAGCACCGCACCACCGAGCGCGGCCAGCACGAGCGCCCCGACCAGCATCGGCCACGAACCGCGCAGGATCCGCGCCGCGCCGCTCGCGGCCGGTGCCGGTGCGGTCGGCGGCGGGTTGCGGCGTGCCTGCACGACCCGGCTCACCAGCACGACCGCGAGCAGCGCCACGATCGTCACCGCCCACGACCCGAACCACCCGATGTGATCGGCCAGCACCACGGCCGGCAGCGCCGGCAGATCTGCGACCAGCGGATATCCCCAGGTGAACAGGACCGAGCCGGTGATGAAGCCGAAGAGCGTCAGCACGATCGTGCCCTGCCCGGAGCCGACGGCGAACAGCGTCCCGGAGGCGCACGCGCCGCCCAGCTGCATGCCGATGCCGAACAGGAACGCGCCCAGCACGAGCCCGACGCCGAGCGTGCCGGCGGAGGGCGCGGGAGTGCTGCCGAACACCCCCGTCCCGGTGCCGATGATCAACGCGAACAGGGTGGCGGTGGTCCCGAGCAGCAACGCGTGCGCGCGCAGCCCCGTCCCGTTGCCGACGGCGACGAGCTGGCGCCACGCCGAGGTGAAGCCGAAGCGCGAGTGGAAGAGCGCCACCCCGAGCCCGACACCCAGCGCGAGCAGCACCGCCTGCCGCGCGCCGTGCTGGAGGCCGACGTAGGTGATCAGGGCGGCGCCGATGACGGCGAACGACGCGAGCGCGCGCCATTGCACCGGCGCGGCCGGATCGGGTGGTGGGGCGACCGCGCACGTCGGCGCGGGGGAGAGGAGCGTGCGTGGACCGGCGTCGACAGACATGGATGTCCTTCTGAAGGGCAAGACGGCAGGGACGGGCGGTGTTCAGTCACACCCGACAGGCCGCACCACGCTGCGTGCAGTGATCGACGAAGCGGCGCCGCGTCAGAAGGATCACCCGTGCAGGGTAACCGCCAACGCATCGTCCACGCTCGGGTACAGCGGGATGATCTGCTGGAGGTTCATCGCCTCCCACGGCCGGGTGACGGGCCGGTGGTCGGCCGGCGCGACGACCCGCACGGCCACATCCGTCCCGGTGCCGCCCTGCGCGGGCGCCGAGGCTCTCGTCGCGATGTTGGCCAGCACCCCGAGGCCCGACGAGCCGAGGAACTCGACGTCGCTCAGATCGATGACGACGGCGTCGAGCGCGGCGTTGCCCAGCGCGTCGTCGACGGCCGCCATCAGCGCCGGCGCGGTGTGCAGGTCGAGCTCACCATGCACTGCGACCACCACGGCGGAGCCGGCCGAAGACGTGGGTACGGCGGTGGTGGAGATGCTCATCGGCGTCGGTTGACCTGTCACGTCGGGCACGGTAGCGCGTCGAGCGGATCTCGGCCGGATCGAGGAATGCCGGAGATGTTTGGGCCCCGGGACGGCGCGGGTACTTCCCGGGCGATGCGCGACGGCACTACTCCAGACGACGGCCCCGCCGAGATGGCGGCTGCCGACGTCCGGCGTCTCTTCGAAAAGCTTCCCGCTTTGCAGAAGGTCGTCGAAGTGGCCGAGGCCGCCGCGGTCGACCTCTTCCCTGGGTGGCGGGCGACGCGGCCCCCGCCCGGCCGGCCGCGGCGCACCATCAACCTCCAGCGCCCGATCGTGCACGGACCACAGTCAGGTTCGTCGCAGACCTGACCTGCGCCCGTCGAGAACGACGTTGCCGCTGACCTGGGGCAGGCAATGCAGCGACAACGTCGTTCTCGACGGATTCCAGCGACTCAAGGCCCCTGGGGTCGGGGAGGGCAGGAAAGCCACTTTCCTGCCCTGTGAGGGCCGGAAAGTGGCTTTGCTGCCCTCGCGTGCGGAACGCATGCTTCTCGCTCCGGCTACCGGCCGAGCCACCCGCCGTCCACGGCGAGGACGTGGCCGTGCACGTACGCGGCCGACGGGGAGCAGAGGAACACCACGGCGCCGACGACGTCGGCCGCCTCGCCCCACCGGCCGGCCGGGATGCGGGCGCGGATCGCCGGTTCGCGCGCCGGGTCGGCGCGCAGGTCGGTCGTGTTGTCCGTCGCGATGTAGCCGGGCGCAACGGCGTTCACGTTCACCCCGCGGCCCGCCCACTCGTTCGAGAGCGCTCGCGTGAGCCCGGCCAGCGCGTGCTTCGCCGCCGCGTAGGCCGGCACCCGGATGCCGCCCTGGAACGACAGGAGCGACGCGATGTTGACGATCCGCCCGTCGCCCCGCTCGACCATCCCGCGGCCGAACTCCTGCGACAGCACGAACGCGGCGTCGAGGTTGACGTCGAGGACGTGACGCCAGTCGTCCCACGGGGTATCGACGGCGTCGGCCCTGCGGATGGTGCCGGCGTTGTTGACCAGCACGTCCACCTGGCGGTCGGCGGCGATGCCCGCTGCCGTCTCGCGGACGGCCACGTGGTCGGCGAGGTCGGTCACGACGACGTCGGCGGTCCGACCCCGCTGCTCGACCTCGCGCGCGACGTCGGCGAGCCCGTCGGGCGTGCGGCCCCAGAGGACGAGGTCGGCGCCCGCGTCGGCCAGCCCGAGCGCGATCGCCCTGCCGAGCCCGGTGCGCGCGCCGGTGACGAGCGCGGTGCGCCCGTCGAGCCCGAACATCCGCTCCAGACCGGTCACCGCAGGTCCGGGGTGGCCACGAGGTCCATGTCGTTGTAGGCGATGTTCTCCCCGGCCGTGCACCACACGAACTTGTACGAGCTGGTGCCCGCGCCGGTGTGCACCGACCACGACGGGCTGATGACGGCCTGCCGGTCGGCCATGATCAGGCTCCGGGTGCGGTCGGGTTGCCCGCACAGGTGCACGATCCGGTCCTGCTCCGGCAGGTCGAAGTACAGGTAGATCTCGGTGCGCCGGTCGTGGGTGTGGCACGGCATGGTGTTCCAGACGCTGCCCGGCTCGATCGTGGTGATCCCCATCGCCAGCTCGTTCGACGCCAGCCCGCCCTGGTGGATGTACTTGCGCAGGGTCCGGACGTTCGCGTGCCCCTGGTCGCCGAGCGCGATCGTCTCGACCTCGGCCCGCTTCGCGACCCGGGTCGGGTGCTGCGCGTGCGACGGCGCGGACACCATGTAGAACGCGGCGTCGCCGGCCAGCGTCACCGCGGCCGTCCCGGCGCCGACGTAGACGATGTCCTCCGCCTCGACCGCGATCCGCTCGCCGTCGGCGACGACCTCACCGCTGCCGCCGATGCAGACGACCCCGATCTCGCGCCGGTCGCACAGCCGCTCGGCCGCGATCTCCGCCGGGGCCTCCAGCGCCAGCTCGCCGCCCTCGGGCAGCGCGCCGCCGATGAGGATGCGGTCGTGGTGGGTGAGGGTCCAGCTCACCTCACCCGGCCGGAACAGGTCCTCCAGCACGAACCGCGCGCGCAGCTCGTCGGGAGGCAGGGTGGGCAGCTCGGACGGGTGGGTCGCGTACCGGACGTCGATCACGCTCCGCAGTATCGCCGGGAAGATCGCTGAAGGGGAAACGGGTCGCGCCCGCTGGAAGACTCCTCGTGACGATCAACGAACCGCAGGAGGTCGACCGTGCCGGCAGGTGACATCGGGAGCGAGATCCGCGGCCGGGTGGCCACCGCGCTGCGCGAGGCGTTCGACGTCCGCGTGGAGCCCGCCGACACGATGGTGCGCCCGTCGGGGCAGGCCGGTGTGGACTACCAGTGCGACATCGCGATGAAGCTGGCCCGGACGCTGCGCAGACCTCCGCGCGAGGTCGCCGAGGCGGTCGTCGGCGCGCTGGGCACGTCGAGCGTGTTCGAGCCGCCGCAGGTCAGCGGGCCCGGGTTCGTCAACTTCACGCTGCGGACCGACTGGCTCGCCGCACGGGTGGCGGGTCTGCTCGGCGACGGCCGGCTCGGGGTGGCGGCGACGCAGCGGCCCCGGCGGATCGCGCTGGACTACTCCAGCCCCAACGTCGCCAAGGAGATGCACGTCGGCCACCTGCGCCCGACGATCATCGGCGACGCCTTGCTGCGGCTGCTGAGGTTCGCCGGGCACGAGGTGCTGCCGCACAACCACCTCGGGGACTGGGGCACGCCGTTCGGCATGCTGATCGAGCACCTGGTCGACATCGGCTGGGAATCGGGCGGCGACCACACCATCAACGACCTCGACGGCTTCTACCGGCAGGCCCGCGCGAAATTCGACGGCGAGCCCGGCTTCGCCGACCGGTCGCGCGCCCGCGTCGTCGCGCTGCAGGGTGGTGACCAACGGACGCTGCGGCTGTGGCGCGCGCTCGTCGACGAGTCGACCCGGCACTTCAACGAGGTCTACCGGCTGCTCGACGTCGGCCTCACCGACGACGACATCTACGGCGAGAGCTTCTACGACCCGATGCTCGCCGGCACCGTCGCCGACCTGGAGGGAAAGGGCCTGACGCGGGTCAGCGACGGCGCCGTCTGCCTGTTCCCCGTGGGCTTCGCCAACCGGGAGGGCGAGCCGCTGCCGCTGATCCTGCGCAAGCGCGACGGCGGGTACGGCTACCACGTGACGGACGTGGCGACGCTCCGGTACTGGACGGCGGAGCGCGGTGTGGACGACCTGCTCTACGTGGTCGGGGCGCCGCAGGCGCAGCACTTCCGGATGGTGTTCGCGGCCGGGCGGGAGGCCGGCTACCTCACCGACGCGCACCGCGCCGTCCACATCGGGTTCGGCAGCATGCTCGGCGAGGACGGCCGGACCATCCGGACGCGAGCCGGCGGCTCCGTGAAGCTCGCCGACCTGCTCGCGGAGGCCGTCGACAACGCGGCCGAGATCGTGGCGGAACGCTCCCAGCTGGAGCCGGCCGAGCAGGCGCAGGTGGCGAGGGCGGTCGGGCTCGGCGCGCTCAAGTACGCCGACCTGTCGAGCGACCGGGAGCACGACTACGTGTTCACGTGGAGCCGGATGCTCGCCACGGAGGGCAACACGTCGGTGTACCTGCAGTACGCCGTCGCCCGGATCCGGTCGATCTTGCGCTCGGCCGGGGCGGTGCCTCCTCCCGGCACGGTGGTGCAGCTCGGCGAGCCGGCCGAGCGGGCGCTGGCGGTGAAGCTGCTGCAGTTGCCGGCCGCCGTCGACGCGGCCGTCGAGGGCTACGCGCCGCACAAGCTCTGCACGTACCTCTACGAGCTGGCGAAGGTGTTCACCGCCTTCCACGGCAGCTGCCCGATCCTGAAGGACCACGTCGCTCCCGACGTCCGCGGCTCGCGGCTGGTGCTGGCCCACCTGACCGCGGAGGTGCTGGTGCTCGGCCTCGCGCTCATCGGGATCGAGGCGCCGCAACGCATGTAGGCGAAACTTCCCCACCGTTTTGCCAACTTGCACACCCTGCGGGGCATGCAGGTTGGCAAAACGGTGGGGAAGTTCGGGGTTACGTTGCGGCGGGGACCGCGGGTGCCGGCCGGCGGGCACCGCGGACCGCGCCGGCGCTCGCGACGACGACGAGCGCGATGGCGAGGCATTCGAGCAGGCTCAGGCGCTGGCCGAGCAGCACGAACCCGACGACGGCCGCCAGGGCGGGGGACAGGCTCATGAGGATCGCGAACGTCGCCGCGCGCAGGCGGCGCAGCGCCACGAGCTCGAACCCGTAGGGCACCATCGACGACATCAGCGCGACGGCGGCGCCGAGCCCGAGCACCGCGGGGGAGAGCAGTGCGGTGCCGGCGGTCGCGATCCCGAGAGGGGCGCTCAGGACGGTCGCGGCACCCATGGCGAGCGCGAGCCCGTCGAACCGGTCGAAGCGGCCGCCGGTGCGTTGCGCGAGCAGGATGTACGCGCCCCAGAGCGCGCCCGCGGCCAGCGCGAAACCGCCGCCGACGATCGTGAGCCCGCCGAGGCCGTCCCAGCCGAGGAGGGCCACTCCGGCCAGCGCGACGGCGGGCCACACCCACCGGCCGGCGCCGCGGGCGGCGAGCACGGAGAGCGCGAGCGGGCCGAGCACCTCGACGGTGACGGCCGCGCCGAGCGGCATCCGTGCGATCGCCTCGTAGAAGAGCATGTTCATGCCGGCGAGGGTCGCGCCGAAGCCGACGACAACCGCCCAGTCGGCGCGCGAGCGTCCGCGCAGCCGGGGCCGGCAGACCGCCAGCAGGACGACAGCGGACAGGCCCAGTCGCAGCATGACCGCGGCGGGCCCGCCGACGAGCGGGAGCAGGAACGTCGCGACGGCGGCGCCGGCGTGCAGGACGAGGTGTCCGGCGAGCACCAACGCCACCGGTCCGAGCTGACCGTCGGGGGTGGTCGGAACAGGAGCCGGGGAGACACGAAGTGCGGCCACGACACCGACGCTATTTACCGCGGATCGGCTTCGGAAATGCCGATGTACCTGTGGTTATGCTTGCCCGACATGACCATGGAGCTGCGCCATCTCCGGTGCTTCCTCGCGATCGCGGAGGAGGGCTCCATCACGCGTGCCGCCGCCCGCCTGCACATCGGGCAGCCGGCGCTCTCGCGCACGCTGCGGCAGCTCGAACAGCACCTGGGACTGCGGCTGGTCGAGCGGTCGACGCACCACCTCGAGCTCACGACGGCCGGGGTCGCGTTCCGGGCCCGCGCGGCCGGTGCCGTGGCAGCCGTCGATGCCGCGCTGGACCCCGGCCGGCTCGGCAGGTGGCCGCTGCGGCTCGGGCACGCGTGGTCGGCGCTCGGCAGGCGCACCCCCGACCTGCTGCGCCGCTGGCGGATGTCCCATCCCGACGTCCCGCTGGAGCTGATCCGCCTCGACAACCGCTCGGCCGGGCTGCTCACCGGCGACACCGACATCGCCGTGCTGCGCGGCGACATCGTGCTGCCAGGAGCCCGCGTCGAGTTCCTCACGACGGAGCCCCGGCTGGCGGCCGTCCCGGCCGGTAGCCCGCTCGCCGGGCGGCCCGCGGTGCGCCTCGCCGACCTTGCCGGGCACACGGTCGCGGTCAACCGCGAGTCGGGCTCGACGACACCCGAGCTGTGGCCGCCCGAGATCCGGCCCGCGACGCTCGAGGTCACGGGTACCGACGACTGGCTCGTCGCCGTCGCCGACGGGCGGGCCGTCGGCGTGACGGCGGCCGCGACGGCGGAGCTGCACCGGTTCCCCGGCGTCGTGTTCGTCCCGATCACCGATGTGCCGGACATCCCGGTGATGCTCGCGTGGTTCGAGCCGCCCGCGCATCCCGCGGTGCCCGACCTGGTCCGCCTCGCGCGCGACGTGATGCGCGACTGAGCTGGTCAGTGGCCGTGCCCGTGGCCGTGGCCGTGCCCGTGCCCGTGGTTGTGGTCGTGGCCGGCGGGCCTGGTGGCGAACGCCGCCGCCCGCTCCTCGACCTCGGGCCCGCGGACCTGGCCCGTGACGGCGAGCACGTCCTCCAGCGCGGCGAGCCAGCACTCGTAGTAGCCGCGGCCCTGGGGCTCCCCGGCGCGGAGGTGCGTGATCAGCGCCGACTGGAACGTCTCCCACGCGAACGCGCCCGCGTCGTGCAGCGCGACCGCCATCCCGAACGCGCGTCCCTCCCACGGCTCGGCGAAGACCAGCTCGCCGTTGGAGCGGGGCGGAGCGGCAGGGCCGTCGACGGGCAGCGGGGCCGGCACCACCCGAGCCTATCTCGCACCGGAGGGGCAGAACGTGCAGTATCGGTGGATGATCGTGCGACTCGATGAGGACGGGGCCGTCGTCCTCGACGCCGACGACTGCGGGCGGCTGCACCTGGAGACCGACCTCGACGAGCACGGGCTGCACACGGCGCTGAAGATCACCGCGACCGGTGCTGCGATCGACGGCGACACCGCCTGGCTCGACCTCGGCGTCCTGCGCACCAGGGCCCGGTTGGTGGCCACGGAACCCGACTGGGACCAGCGGTGGGCGGCAATGGTCGACCATGCCGAGGCGAAGGGTTGGCTGTCGGACGACGGGCACGCCGTGCAGGTGCACGTCGAGCGGGCCGGGGCTCCGTGAAGATCGCCGATGGACCGACGGCCGAGGGGGTCGTGCACGTCGCGGCGGCGCCCGAGCGGGTGTGGTCGGTGGTGAGCGACATCCACGTCGTCGCGTCGATCAGCCGCGAGATCCAGGAGGTCAGCTGGCTCGACGGCGCCGAGGAGGCGGCGTGCGGGCACCGGTTCCGCGGCCGCAACTCCCACCCGGAGGCCGGGGAGTGGACGACGACCTCGACCGTGGTCGAGTGTGACCCGCCGCGGGTGCTCGCGTGGGCCGTCGAGGACCCGGCCAGCCCGTCGGCGGTGTGGCGGTTCGAGCTGACCTCCGTCGATGGAGGCACCGAGCTGCGCCAGCACGTGCGGCTGGGCACCGGCCCGTCGATGTTCACCCCCATCATCGAGGAGATGCCGGAGATGGAGGAGGAGATCGTCGACGGCCGGATGGACGAGTTCCGCGAGTCGATCGCCATCACCCTCGCGGCCCTCAAGGACCTCGCCGAAACGGACGCCTCGCCGCGCGGGAAGTGACGACTCACCGCTCCGAAAGTGGCGACTCACCGTGCTGAAAGTGGCGACTCACCGTGCTGAAAGTGGCGACTCACCGTGCTGAAAGTGGCGACTCACCGCTCTGGAACGCGCGGCTCACCAGGTGAGGGGGAGGGCTTGGGGGCCCCTGACCAGGCCGCCCGTGCGCCACTGGACGTCTTGGGGCTCGACGGCCAGGCGCAGGTCGGGGAACTCGCGCAGCAGCCCGCCGATCGCCTCCTGCAGCTCCATCCTGGCCAGCTGGGCGCCCAGGCAGTGGTGCACGCCGTGGCCGAACGCGACGTGCGGGACGGGCATCGTGCGGTCGAGCTGGAGTTGCTCCGGGTCGGGGAAGGCGGCGGGGTCGCGGTTGGCGGTCTGCGTCGCGACGTAGACGGTGTCGCCGGCCCGGATGGTGACCCCGGAGAGTTCGACGTCCTCCGTCGCGATCCGCGGGAAGCCGGCCGAGGCGCCGAGCGGGGTGAAGCGCAGCAGCTCCTCGATCCCTTGCGCCACGGCGGCCTCGTCGCCCCGCAGCGCGGCGCCGCGGTCGGGGCGGGTGAGCAGGAGAAAGGTCATGTTGCCGATCTGGTTCATCGTCGTCTCGTGCCCGGCGACGAGGATGACGAAGGCCAAGGAGATCATCTCCGCCTCGGAGAGCTTGTCGCCGTCGTCCCGCGCGACGACGAGCGCCCCGAGCAGGTCGTCGGTCGGCTGCTCGCGGCGTTGCGCCACCAGCCCCGACATGTAGGTGTACATCGCGCCCATCGACTGCGCGCGCTGCTCGGGGGTCTGGGACGTCATCGACAGCGCCGCGTCGGCGCCGGCCCGGAAGATCGGGCGGTCGGCGACGGGCACGCCGAGCAGCTCGCAGATGATCGTCACGGGCAGCGGGACCGACAGGTGCCCCACCAGGTCGGCGCCCGGCCCTTCGGCACGCATGCCGGCCAGCATCTCCGCAGTGAGCCGGCGCGCCCGCGGGCGCAGCTCGGCGACCCTGCGCGCGGTGAACGCCTTCGCGACGAGCTTGCGCAGGCGGGTGTGGTCGGGCGGGTCCATGTCGAGGATCGTCGGGACCTGCTCGGCGATCTCGGGACGGACCCGCGGCACGTCCTTGCCGAACAGCTCGGCCCTGCTGAACCGCGGGTCGGACAGCACTGTGCGGACGTCGCCGTACCGCACGGCGAGCCACGCCTCGCCGCCGAAGGGGAGCTGCACCCGCGAGACCGGCTCCTCGTCGAGCAGCGTCCGGAAGGTCGGGTCGAGGTCCATCGCCCGCGCGACGGAGAAGGGATAGCTACGCGTCGCCACAACAAGCCCCCGATGCCGTAAGCAAGTGCTTACGGCCGAAGCTAGGAGCGCCCGGAGGAGCTGTCAAGCAACGCCGTCGACGCCCGCCGGAGGTGCCCGGACGCGGCCTCGGCGGTCAGCATCGTGCCCACTCCGGGGATCGAGCGCATCACCGTGATGCCGAGCAGGAACGCCAGCAGCAGCTCGGCGCGAGCCACGGCGTCGTCGTGGTCGTCGGTGTCGACGAGCGAGGCGAACGCCGAGGTGTAGGCGGCTCCCAGCTCGGCACGCAGGTCGGCGCCGACCCCGGAGCTGCCGGCTCCGCGCAGCACGGCGAGGAAGGGTTCGGCCGACTTCACCGGCTCGAACATCGCCGCGATCGTCCGTTCGAGCAGCTCCTCGGGCGGCCCCGCGTTCAGCAGCTCCATCATTTCACCGCGGACGGCCTCGCTGAACAGCCCTTCCTTGTTGCCGAAGTAGCGGAAGAGCAGCGCCTGGTTGACCCCCGCCCGGTCGGCGACCGCGCGCACCGTCGTCCGGTCGTACCCCTCCGCCGCGAACAGCTCCTGCGCAGCGGTGAGCAACGCGCGACGGGTCGCGGCGGAATCCCGCGTCCTTACCGGTTCGTCCGTTCCCGCCGATGACATGCGGGGATGAGACCACACCCGGGGCGTTTGTGTGTGACCCCCACGCGACCGGGTAACTCCTCCACATGCCGCAACGCGACGAGGAGCACCAGCCGCAGTCCGCCGAACTCGGCGCTGCGGTGCAGCTGGACACGCCGAGACGCTCGACGACCCGCCCGGCGACCCCCTCGACGCCGGGTACGTGCCGCCGGACCGGCCTTACGTGCTCGACGACGACGGGGTGAGCTCGGCCGCGATGGGGCGCACCGAGAACCCGGAGGAGCGGCTGCACCGCGAGGAACCGGAGGAGGACGCAATGACCGATCCGAACCGCTCAGGACGGCTGAGCGACACCGGTGCGGACGTCGGCATCGACGGCGGTGCCGCCAGCGCCGAGGAAGCCGCCATGCACACCGTGCGCGGGAACACCGCCGAGGACATCGACCGCTCGCCCGAGACGGACGGCGCCGCCGCGCCGGCGTCGGGACGTGACGATGTCGGCCCACAGATGGGCCGTTAGCGGGGAGAATGGGCCAGGTGAAGCGTCCGAACCCGCTGCGGTGGCTGTGGTACGCGATGGGCGGCGGGCTGCCGTCGCGGCACCGGGAGTGGGTGCTGCACGACGTGACCGCCAGATGGTGGCGGGTGCGCGCCTTCGTGCGCTCGCTCGTGCAGATCCTGCCGTTCGCGGTGCTGGTGTACTTCGTCGTTCCGGGGGAGCCGTGGGTCAGGCTGATGGCCGTGGCCGGGGGAGTCTTCGTCGGGATGATCTACGGTGCGGCGTTCCAGGACGAGTCGACCGAGCATCGCGCGGTGAAGGCGGGGTACCCGCGCGGGACTGCGACGGCGGTGCGCGCGGAGGCGAACGCCGACGAGCGGGCCGCAGCCGAGCTCCGGTACGCGGCGCGGTACCGGAACGGCGGGCCGCCCGACACCGTCACTCCGCGCAGCTCTGCGTGATCTTCGCGATTTCCCCGTCGATGTCCATCATCCCTTCCTCGTCACCCAGCGCGACCAGCTCGGTGGTGGCCTCGACGAAGTGGCGGAGCAGGTCGCGGTCGACCTCGAGCACCGCGCGCCCGTCGGTGGACCGGATCTCGATCTCGACGATGTCGTAGCCCTCGACGATCTGCGGGCTCATCCTGATGTCGCCGTCACCGGCGGCGCGGGAGAGCGATTCGACCACGAGCTCGCGGCCGACCAGCCACTCCACCCACCTGTCTTGCCTGGTACGGACGGCCAACGTGATCGCGAAGGGGTCGTCGGCGTGGTAGATCCAGCGCGTGACGACCGGCGCGGGCTGGCCGTGCAGCACGGTGAACATGTCCTGCTGAACCGAGTCGGTGCTCATGCTCATCGCCCCCTGGGGCTTCGGGTGTCCGTCGCCGATGCGACGGTGTCATGGGCTAGATCGCCGCAGCGGGCCGGAATGCTGCACCTGTTTCGTTTCTTCACCCGAATCAGTGAGTAATCACCCATCCGGGGGCTGTACGGTAACCCGCCGTCGTTCGGATGCCGATCCAGGGCTCCGATCAGGCAGAACGCTCGGCGGTGACCACCCAGATGCCGCCCGCGCCGGACTTCGACGGCTGCGAAAGGGTCAACGTCAACAAGCGGGGTCCTTCGCGCACCTCGACGGTCGTCCGACCGCCTGCCGATCCGGTGACGGCGGCCTCGGCCGTCGTCCATTCATGAGCGGCCGAGACGTAGGAGAGCGCGACCTCGGTGGGGTCGAGCAGCCACGGCTGGGACCCGCGGTCAACCTCGGCCTGCAGTGCGGCTGCCTCCGCGGCGCCAGCTGCGGGCCACGGCAGCGAGGTGCTGACGTCGCCCTGGTCCGGGAGGCGGGGTAGCGCGCCGGGCGTCGGGCGGGGGTGCGTGCTGCTGGGCGCCGGATCCGGATCCCGTGTCGCCTCTTCCCGGGTGGTCGGCGCCGCACCCGCTGCCGTCGACCGGGGCGACTCGCTGTTCCCGCAGCTAGTGAGCAGCAGGCCGGCCGCCAGCACCACGGCGGCGGCCGCGATGCGGCGGGATGTGATCACCGGTCCACCGTAGGCAGCGCCGCCGGTCGCCTCCCGGCAACCCCTCCGGCACGTCAGGGTGCTCTCCGATCGGAGGTGAGCCGGAAGGGTCCCTACGGCTTAGTGTGCGGGCGGATCGGTATGGGCGGCTACTTCGGCGAGGTGAACGGATGAACCCGTCAGCACAGGCCTTCTACGCGGCGCGGGAGTTCCTGGTGGCGCACCGGGAGGACTACGACACGGCCTACCGGGAGTTCCGCTGGCCGGAGATCGACGAGTTCAACTGGGCGCTCGACCACTTCGACGCGGTCGCCGTCGACGGCGTGCGTGGCGCGCAGCGGGCGCTGTGGATCGTCGAGCAGGACGGCAGCGAGGCCTACTGGACGTTCGCGGAGCTCTCGGCGCGCTCCAACAAGGTCGCCAACTGGCTGCGCGCAAACGGCGTCGCCCGCGGCGACCGGATCATCCTGATGCTGGGCAACCAGGTGGAGCTGTGGGAGACGCTGCTCGCCGCGATGAAGCTGGGCGCGGTGGTGATCCCGGCGACGACCCTGCTCACGGCGTCGGACCTGCGTGACCGGCTCGACTGCGGCGGCGCGAAGCACGTTGTCGTCGGCGGTGCCGACGCTGGCAAGTTCGAGGGCGTGGAGGGCGACTACACGCGGATCGCGGTGCGCGAGGCGCCCGAGGGCTGGCTGGACTACGCGGCGGCGGACGGTGCGTCGAGCGAGTTCACCCCCGACGGCGTGACCCGCGGCTCCGACACCTTGCTGCTCTACTTCACCTCCGGGACGACCGCCAAGCCGAAGCTGGTGGAGCACACCCACGCGTCCTACCCGGTCGGGCACCTCTCGACGATGTACTGGATCGGGCTCGCGCCCGGCGACGTCCATCTGAACATCTCCTCGCCCGGCTGGGCGAAGCACGCGTGGAGCAACGTCTTCGCGCCGTGGATCGCGGAGTCGTGCGTGCTGGTCATGAACTACGCCCGGTTCGACGCCGAGAGCGTGCTGGGGGTGCTCGACCGCTGCAACGTCACGAGCTTCTGCGCGCCGCCGACGGTCTGGCGGATGCTGATCCAGGCCGACCTCTCCGGCCTCGCGAACCCGCCGTCGAAGGTTGTCGGCGCCGGTGAGCCGCTCAACCCCGAGGTGATCGAGCAGGTCGAGAAGGCGTGGGGGGTGCGGATCCGCGACGGCTTCGGCCAGACCGAGAGCACCGTGCAGATCGGCAACCCGCCCGGTCAGAGCGTCAAGCCGGGCTCGATGGGCCGTCCGATCCCCGGGTACCCGATCGAGCTGGTCGACCCCGCGACCGGGGAGAAGGCCGACGAGGGGGAGATCTGCATCGACCTCGCCCGCCGCCCGCTCGGGCTGATGGTCGGCTACCACGGCGACGACGAGCGCAACGCCGAGGCGATGGCCGGCGGCTACTACCACACCGGGGACGTCGGGTCCCGGGACTCGGACGGCTACATCACCTACGTCGGGCGGTCCGACGACGTGTTCAAGGCGAGCGACTACCGGATCAGCCCCTTCGAGCTGGAGAGCGTGCTGATCGAGCACCCCGCCGTGGCCGAGGCGGCCGTCGTGCCGTCGCCCGACCCGTTGCGGCTCGCCGTGCCGAAGGCGTACGTGGTGCTGGCCGCCGGGCACGAGCCGACGGAGGAGACGGCGCGGTCGATCCTCGAGTTCGCGCGGGACAACCTCGCCCCGTACAAGCGGGTGCGCCGGCTGGAGTTCGCGCCGTTGCCCAAGACGATCTCGGGCAAGATCAGGCGGGTCGAGCTCCGCGGGCGCGAGGGCGAGATCCATGCCGACGCCGCGGCGGCGGTCGAGGGGGAATACACGTTGTGACGCTGCGCGCTCGTCAGATCACTACGTGCTGTGATCAGTGCAGGTCAGAGGCGCGCTGAGCGGTAACCCTCGGCCGACGATCGGTAAAAGTACAGGTTGGACGGTCATCCGTTCACACGTCGGCCGCGGCGTTTCTGCCGTTCACAGCAGGGCCCGTCACAGACCGGAATCTCTTGGGCCCGCGGATGTTGGGCGGAGTGTGACGCAAGGACCGGCGGTGGCCGCTCACGACGCGGGCGGCGACAACCTGCCCATGGCCGAGATGATGGCGGGGATGCCGGAGGTGTGGCGACGCCTCCTCGCCGCGCACGTAGCCGATCGCCTGGGCCGCTGCACGACGTGCCGCAACTCCAGCGGCTCCGGCGAACGCTGGCCCTGCTCCCTGCACCAGATCGCCGTCGACGCCCGCCGGCTCTACGAGCTGCGGCTCGGGCAGTCCGTCGGCGGGGAGTGACGCGCCACCGCCAGCGCGCGGTGCCGGACAGAGCGCTAGCGCTTGCCCTCGGTCCAGTCGTCGTAGGCGATGCGGTTGATCGCCAGCACGTCCCCGATCGTGGACCACTGGTTGCGCCCGAGCCGCGCGAGCGGGCGCAGCTTGTCGATGGTGGGCAGCGCGCCCTCCTGCATGTCGCCCTCGACGACGTGCTCGGCGATGGCCGCGTGCACGACGTTCCCGATCACGATGGTGGAGTCGCCCAGCTCGACGGCCTGGTGCAGCCGGCATTCCAGCGCCACGGGCGACTCGGCGACCCGCGGTGGCGCGACGACCGTGCTCGGCTCCGGGGTGACGCCCACCTCCGCGAACTCGTCGAGGTCGGGTGGGAAGTTCGTCGCGGTCGCGTTGATCTGCTCGAACAGCGGCTCGGGCGCGAGGTTGACGACGAACTCGCCGGTCGCGACGGCGTTGCGCAACGAGTCCTTCTTGCCGTGGCTCGTGAACTGCACCATCGGCGGGTCGACGCACGAGACGGTGAAGAACGAGTGCGGCGCGAGGTTGGCCACGCCGTCGGCCGAGACGGTCGACACCCACGCGATCGGGCGGGGCACGACGACCGAGGTGAGGACGCGGTAGAACCGGCCGGCGCCGAGCTCGTCGGGATCGATGTGGATGCGCACGCGGCAATCCTCCCCCGCGCACCACGCCGTGGGCCGGGCCCACCCCACCGGCTGGGTAGGGTCGGCCGGTGCTGGGACGGGCCGTAGGGCTGCTGGTCGGGGTCGCGGCCGACGCCGTGTTCGGTGATCCGCGGCGGTGGCACCCGGTCGCCGGGTTCGGGACGGTCGCGGCGGCGCTGGAGCGGCGCTCGTACGCCGACCGGCGCGCGGCCGGCGCTGCGCACACCGTCGCGCTGGTGGGGGCGACCGTGCTGCTCGGCGCAGCGGTCGAGGTGCTCGGCAGGCGCCGCCCGCTCGTCGAGGCGACGGTGACGGCCGCGGCGACCTGGGCCGTGCTCGGCGGCTCGTCGCTCGCCGGCCACGGCGCCGCGCTGGCGGCCGAGCTCGACGGCGGCGATCTTGCGGCCGCGCGGGCCCGGATCCCGGCCCTGTGCGGGCGCGACCCCGCGTCGCTCGACGCGGCGGGGATGGCCCGCGCCGGCACCGAGTCGATGGCCGAGAACACCTCCGACGCCGTGGTCGCGCCGCTGTTGTGGGGCGCCGTCGCGGGCGTGCCGGGCTTGCTCGGCTACCGCGCGGTCAACACCCTCGACGCGATGATCGGCCACCGCTCGCCGCGCTATCTGCGTTTCGGCTGGGCCGCGGCCCGCATCGACGACGTCGCCAACCTGGTGCCGGCGCGGGTGGCGGCGCTGCTGTTCGCGCTGCTCGCCCCGACGGTTGCGGGGTCGCCGCGCGCGGCGCTGGCGGCGTGGTGGCGCGACGCGTCGGCGCACCCGAGCCCCAACGCCGGCCCCGTCGAGGCCGCCGCGGCGGGCGCGCTCGGTGTCGGGCTCGGCGGGCGCACCGTCTACGCGCACGGTGTCGAGGAGCGGCCGCGGCTCGGCGCCGGCCCGCCGCCCGCGCCCGCCGACCTCCGCCGGGCCGCGGCGCTCTCCCGACGGGTCGGGCTGGCGGCTGCGGCGCTGGCTGCGGCCGCGGCGCTCAGCCCGAGAGGAACTCGTCGATCAGCCCGTTGACCTGCGGCGGCACCTCCAGAGCCGCGAGGTGGGCGGCGTTCTCGATGACCACCAGCTCCGCGGTCGGGATCGCCGAGGCCATCGCCGACACCTCCGCGACGGGGAAGGTGGAGTCCTCCTGGCCCGCGACGACGAGCACCGGCGCGGTGATGCCGGCGAACAGGGCTCGCTGGTCGGGCCGCAGCGGCACGATGCTGCGCACGGCCCACCGGACCGAGCGGACGTCCGCGGCAGCGGCGAGCCGCACGACCCGCCGGACGACGTCGGGCCGGTGGCGGCGCGAGGTCGGGCCGAGGAACGCCTTCACCACCGACGACGTGAGCGGCGGACGGACCCCGCCGAGCAGCGTGCTGACCTGCAGCAGCAGCTCGTACTCGACCTTCTGTCGCCACCCGGCCGCCGACGCCGTGCCGTTCAGCAGGACGCATCGGCGGACGCGCTCGGGGTAGCGGGCCGCGAACGTGCCGCCCGTCATCGCGCCCCACGAGTTGCCGACGACGTCGGCGGTTGCGAAGTCGAGGAGGTCGAGCACGTCCGTGACGCACCCCGCGCAGCTGTCCAGGGTGAACGTCCTGGTGAGGGCCTCGCTGCCGCCGTGGCCGGGCGGGTCGACCGCGATCGTGGTGAACCGGTCGGCGAAGTGGGCGACCTGCGCGTCCCAGAGCGTGCGGTCCATCATCAGGCTCGGCCAGAACAGCAGTGCCGGCCCGGAGCCCGCGACGTCGACCCGCAGCCGGCCGAGCCGGGTCGGGACGTCGAGCGTCCTCTTGGTGATCATTCGGTCCGCCTCGCCCTGCTCGGGGCCACCCGCGGTGGCTCGTCGGGTTGTTTCGGGTACACCGGCGGCCACGGCGCGTCCATCAGGCCTGCGGCGCGGTCGCGGGCGTGCATCGCGAGCAGCGGGTCGAGCGACTGCGGCTCGGCGGCGATGTCGCGCCACGGATCGCCGACGGTCGCCAGCCGCTCGGGCAGCGACGCGATCGTGAACTGGTCCGGGTGCACGTCGTCCAGCTCGGCCCAGCTGATCGGCGTCGACACCTGCGCACCGGGCCGGGCCCGCACCGACCACGCCCCGAACACCGTCTTGTGCGGCGCGTTCTGGTTGTAGTCGACGAACACCCGCGTGCCGCGCTCCTCCTTCCACCACGCCGCCGTGATCAGGTCGGGGCGTCGGCGCTCCAGCTCCCGCGCGATCGCGACAGCGGCGCTGCGCACCTGGTAGGAGTCCCACCGCGGCTGCAGGCGGACGTAGACGTGCAGGCCGCGGTTGCCGGTCGTCTTCGGGTGCCCGACCACCCCGACCTCGGCCAGCAGCGCTTCCAGCTCCCGCGCCGCGGCCCGGATGTGCGTGAAGTCGACGCCGGGGGTGGGGTCGAGGTCGATGCGCAGCTCGTCGGTGTGCTCGGGGTCGTCGGCGAGGTAGGGCCAGACGTGGAAGCCGAGGCAGCCGAGGTTGACCGCCCACAGGACGTGGTCGATGTCGGCGACGACGAGCGCTTCCGACGTGGTGCCGTTCGGCGTCGAGACCGTGGTCGTCCGCAGCCATCGCGGCGCGTTCTTCGGCACGCGCTTCTGGAAGAACGACGGGCCTTCGGCGCCTTCCGGGAAGCGCTGGAGCAGGACGGGCCGCCCGCCCATCGCCCGCATCAGCGGCTCGGCGACCCGGCGGTAGTGCTCGGCGAGATCTCCTTTCGTCTCGCCGCGCTCGGCGAAGAACACCCGTTCCGGGTTGGAGATCAGGTCGCCGGCCACGGTGCTACCCCTCGTCGTCGCCCGCGAGCGCCCTGCGGACGGCGGCCTTCTTCGCGGCTCGTCCCTCGCCGCGGCGCTGCATCAGCTCCAGCCGCACGAAGTAGATCAGCGCGAAGACGGCGATCGCCCCGAAGGTGAGCCACTGCAAGGCGTAGGAGAGGTTGGTGAACGGTGCCCCGCTTGCGCTCGGCGCGACGGCGAGCGGCGCGAGCACACCCGGCTGCCCCTCCGAGAGCTGCAGGTACCCGGGCTCCAGCGCGAGGCCCGTCGCCGCTGCGAGCGTGCGGGAGTCGGCGGCGTAGAGCTGGCGGTGGCCCGCGGCGGTGATGACCGCCCGGCCGTCGGGGTCGGTCTCGTCGGTGCGCAGCCGGGCCGTGAGCGTGACCGGCCCCGCCGGCGCCGACGCGAAGCCGGGAACGTCGGCGCCGCCGGTGGCCGCGACCAGCCCGCGGTCGACGACGAGCAGCCGGCCCTCGCTCGTCCGGAACGGCGTGAGGACCTCGTACGCCGGCGCGTTGTCGAGGTGGCGCAGCCGCACGAGCGCCTCGGCGTCGGGCAGGTACTCGCCCGACACCGTGACCTGCCGCCACGCGACGTCCGGCGCGACACCCGCGCCGGGCGCGGACAGCTCGACGAGCGGGACGGGCGGCGTCGCGAACGAGGCGTTGATCGCCCGCTGCTGCGACTCGCGCTCCGCCTCGCGACCGAACTGCCACGGCGCGAGCAGCGTGTAGCAGGCGACGACGAACCCCGCCACCACCGCAACGAGCGCGATCCACCCGGGACGCAACAGGAACCGCACGCGTCCACGTTAGGCCACCGGCGCAACGCGCCCGGCAACACACCGCGCGCGCAGGGCAGCCCGGGGCCTGGGGGAGGGCAGGAAAGCCACTTTCCGGCCCTCACAGGGCAGGAAAGTGGCTTTCCTGCCCTCGCGTGTGGGTGGACGTCCTGCGCGGTGGCGGTCCGGGGCGCCGCGCTGGAGGGTGTGGTGTGCGCGAGGATGGTGCCGTGCACGGGGCGCTGCTGGTGGCCGGGACGACGTCGGACGCGGGGAAGAGCGCGCTCGTCGCCGGGATCTGCCGCTGGCTGGCGCGTCGTGGGGTCAAAGTGGCGCCGTTCAAGGCGCAGAACATGTCGAACAACTCCGTCGTCACCCCCGACGGCGGCGAGATCGGCCGGGCGCAGGCCATGCAGGCGCACGCGTGCGGGCTCGCGCCGAGCGTCGCGTTCAACCCGGTGCTGCTCAAGCCGGGCAGCGACCGAAGCTCGCAGGTTGTTGTGCTGGGGCAGGCGCAGGGCGTCGTCAGCGCCCTGTCCTACTACGAGCGGAAGGCCGCGCTGCTCGAGGTCGTGACGGGCACGCTCGCCGACCTGCGCTCGCGCTTCGATGTGGTGGTCTGCGAAGGCGCGGGCTCGCCCGCCGAGATCAACCTGCGCGCCTCCGACATCGCCAACATGGGTCTCGCGCAGGCTGCCGACCTGCCGGTCGTCGTGGTCGGCGACATCGACCGCGGCGGCGTGCTCGCCCACCTCTTCGGCACGCTGGCCGTGCTCGACCCCGCCGACCAGCGCCGCATCGCCGGCTTCGTGATCAACAAGTTCCGGGGCGACCCGGCGTTGCTCGCCCCCGGCCTCGACCAGCTCGCCGCGCTCACCGGCCGCCCCACCCTCGGGGTCGTCCCGTGGGCCGAGGGTCTGTGGCTCGACGCCGAGGACTCGCTCTCCGCGGTCGGTGATGCCGTGCTCGGCCGGCCGGGGCCGCCGCACGGGTCGCAGTGGCTGCGGGTCGCGGTCGTCCGGTTGCCGCGCATCTCCAACGCCACCGACGCCGAGGCACTCGCCTGCGAGCCCGGGGTCGCCGTCCGGTACGTCACGGAGCCGTCCCGCTTGCTCGACGCCGATCTCGTGGTGCTGCCGGGTTCGAAGTCGACCGTCGCCGACCTGGCCTGGTTGCGCCGCACCGGGCTCGCCGACGCCGTCGTCGCGCACGCCCGCGCCGGACGTCCCGTGCTGGGCATCTGCGGTGGCTACCAGATGTTGGGGCGCTCGATCGCCGACCCGCACGGGGTGGAGGGCGGCAGCGCCCACGGGCTCGGGCTGCTCGACCTGGAGATCGAGTTCGACCCCGCCAAGCACCTCGCCACCCCGAGCGGCACGGCGTGGGGCGAGCCGGTGACCGGCTACGAGATCCACCACGGCCGGGTCGTCCGCTCCGGCGACCCCGGTCTGATCGGCGCCGAGGGCACCGACCGCGGTGTCGTGCTCGGCACGCACTGGCACGGACTGCTGGAGAACGACGGGTTCCGCCGCGCGCTCCTGCGCCGGGTCGCTGCGCAGGCCGGCCGCGACGGCTTCGAGGTGGCGCCCGGCACGTCGTTCGCCGACGTGCGGACCGCGCAGCTCGACCTGCTCGGCGATCTGGTCGAGGCGCACCTCGACACCCGCTCACTTGAACATGTCATCAATCACGGTGCACCGTCGGACCTGCCGATCGTGGCCTCCAGTCTGGCAGGCTCGCCGTGATGAATACCGCGACCAGCACCGCCGGGTTCCCGTTCACCGCGGTCGTCGGGCACGACGACCTGCGGCTCGCGCTCCTGCTCAACGCCGTGCACCCGGGCGTCGGCGGGGTGCTCGTGCGCGGTGAGAAGGGCACGGCGAAGTCGACGGCGGTGCGCGCGCTCGCGGCCCTGCTGCCGGCGCTCGCGGTGGTGCCGGGTTGCCGGTTCGGCTGCGACCCCGCCGATCCCGACCCGGCCTGCCCCGACGGCCCGCACACGAGCGGGCCCGCGGAGACCCGCGCGGCGCGGCTCGTCGAGCTGCCGGTCGGCGCGACGGAGGACCGGCTCGTCGGCTCGCTCGACCTGGAACGTGCGCTCGCCGAGGGCGTGCGGGCCTACCAACCCGGCCTGCTCGCCGAGGCGCACCGCGGCGTGCTCTACGTCGACGAGGTCAACCTGCTGCACGACCACCTCGTCGACCTGCTGCTCGACGCCGCGGCGATGGGCCGGGCGCACGTCGAGCGCGACGGCGTCTCGGTCTCGCACGCCTCCCGGTTCCTGCTGGTCGGGACGATGAACCCGGAGGAGGGCGAGCTGCGCCCGCAGCTGCTCGACCGCTTCGGGCTGGCCGTCGAGGTGCGGGCCGCGCGGGACGTGGAGACGCGCGTCGAGGTCGTGCGGCGGCGGCTGGCGTTCGAGGCCGATCCCGTGGGGTTCGCGGCGCGCTGGAGCGCCGCGGAGTCCGAGACGGCGGCGCGGATCGCCGCGGCGCAGGCCACGGTCGGGTCGGTGGTGCTGCCCGACGCCGAGCTGCGGCGGATCGCGGCGGTCTGCGCGGCGTTCGACGTCGACGGCATGCGGGCCGACCTCGTGATCGCCCGGGCCGCCGTCGCGCACGCCGCGTGGCGCGGTGTGGCCGTCGTCGAGGAGGAGGACGTGCGGGTCGCGGCCCGCCTCGCGCTGCCACATCGGCGCCGGCGCGACCCGTTCGACGAGCCCGGCATCGACGAGGGCGCGCTCGACGACGCGCTGCGCGAGGCCGGCGAGAACGAGGATCCCGAACCACCGGACGGCGGGCCTGGTGGCGGCGCCCCGGAGGAACCGCCCGCGGCCGGCACCGACGATCAACGCAGTGAGAGCTCCGCGCCGCGCCCGGCCGGCGACGGCCCCACGCAGGCCGCCCCGCCGCCGTCGTCGACGTTCCGGGCGCGGCTGCTGCAGGTACCGGGGATCGGCGAGGGTGCTCCGGGGCGTCGGTCGCGGGCGCGTACCGACGCCGGCCGGGTCGTGCGCGCGTCCGGGGCGACCCCGCGGCGGGCCGCCGACGTGCACCTGCCCGCGACGATCACGGCCGCGTCGCCGCACCAGCGCTCGCGCGGCCGCAGCTCGGCGGGACTGGTGTTGCACCACGACGACCTGCGCCACGCCGTCAGGGAAGGCCGCGAAGGCAACCTCGTGCTCTTCGCCGTCGACGCCTCGGGCTCGATGGCGGCGCGGACCCGGATGGCGGCCGTCACCGGCGCGGTGATGTCGCTGCTCCGCGACGCCTACCAGCGCCGCGACAAGGTGGGGCTCGTGACCTTCCGGGCCGGCGGCGCGGAGCTCGTGCTGCCGCCGACGTCGAGCGTCCCCGCGGCGCAGGCGAGGCTCGCCGGGATGCGGACGGGCGGGCGCACACCGCTGGCCGACGGGCTGCTGCGGGCGCGTGCGGTGCTGCGGGTCGAGCGGCTGCGCGACCCGCGCCGCAGGCCGCTGCTGGTGCTGCTCACCGACGGGCGGGCGACCGTCGCCGCACGTCCGGGCGGTGACCCGGTGGCCGACGCCTGCCGTGCTGCCGGCCTGCTCGCGGCCGACGGCGTCGCGACGGTGGTCGTCGATTGCGAGAGCGGGCACGTCCGGCTCGGGCTCGCCGGCCGGATCGCCGCCGCCGCGGGTGGCGCGCTGGTCGGGGTGGGTGAGCTGTCGGCCGACCGGGTCGCCGGGGTCGTGCACGCGGCGCGCGCTGCGTAAGGGAGGGAACGCGATGCCACAGGGCCAGGTCACGACCGTTCCGGACGACGGGCTCACCACCCGCCAGCGGCGCAACCGGCCGCTCGTCGTCGTGCACACCGGCACGATGAAGGGGAAGTCGACCGCGGCGTTCGGGCTGGCGCTGCGCGGCTGGAGCCAGGGCTGGTCGATCGGGGTGTTCCAGTTCGTGAAGTCGGCGAAGTGGAAGGTCGGCGAGGAGGCCGCGTTCCGCGCGCTCGGCAAGCTGCACGAGCAGACCGGCGAGGGCGGGCCCGTCGAGTGGCACAAGATGGGCGAGGGCTGGTCGTGGACCCGCAAGCAGGGTTCCGACGAGGACCACGCGGCTGCCGCGGCGGAGGGCTGGGCGGAGATCCGGCGCCGGATCGAGAGCGAGGCGCACGACGTCTACGTGCTCGACGAGTTCACCTACCCGATGAAGTGGGGGTGGGTCGACGTCGCCGAGGTGGTCGAGGTGCTCGCGGCGCGCCAGGGCCGCCAGCACGTGATCATCACGGGCCGCGACGCCGCCCCCGAGCTGGTCGACGCCGCCGATCTCGTCATGGAGACCACCAAGATCAAGCACCCGATGGATGCCGGGCAGAAGGGGCAACGGGGCATCGAGTGGTGAGCGCCGCGAACTTCCCCACCGTTTTGCCAACTTGCACGGGCTGCAGGGCGTGCAGGTTGGCAAAACGGTGGGGAACTTTCACGCGTGGGCCGGGACGGCCGTCGCGCGGGGGACGGCGGTGGCGTCGTAGCCGAGCCGGCCGCGGGTCGCTACCAGTAGGACGACCGCGAGCGCCCACACCCCGATCACCGGCGACCAGGACCACTGGTGGTCGAGCGCCGGGTAGAAGGCCCGCTGCCCCGGCCCGGCGACGGTGTTGAAGGCTGCGTGGAACAGGATCACCATCGGCAGGCTGTTGCCCGCCCGGTTGTAGATCCAGCTGATCACGATGCTGAGCCCGATCGTGATCAGCGTGAACTGCACGAGCACGCTCGCCTGCGCCCCGCCGCCCCACGCCGTCAGGAACAGCGGGAAGTGCCAGATCGCCCAGAGCACGCCGAGCACGACGGTGGCGACGAGCGGGTGCAGGCGCTGCTGCATCCGGTGCAGCGCGAAGTCGCGCCAGCCGGGCTCCTCGGCGAGCCCGCTCGTGAGGCACTGCATGACGAGGTACGCCACGATCATGGGCAGGAACTCGATGCCGGGCAGCTGGAAGGCGCCGAGCCCGCCGGGCAGCGCGAGGGTCGCGGCGATCAGCACCGCGGGGAACACCAGCAGGGTGAACGCGTACCAGCGCCACCCGACCCGGAACCGGACGAGCCGGCTGCGCCACTGCCGCAGCCCCTCGCGCCCTTCGGTGGCGGCGGTGACGACGAACGCCGCCGTCAGCGGGCCGAGGTACGCGCCGGGCATGAGCCCCAGCAACTGGGTGTCGCCGAGCAGCTCGGGGAGCCGGTAGGGCAGCACTCCCAACCCGTCGGCGGACAGGATGTAGGGCGCCCAGCCCAGCCAGCTGACGGCGTTGGCCAGCACGAAGAACGTGATGAGCGGACGTCGCGCGACGAGCGCCCGCCAGCGGTTTTCGGTCATGGCTGCGACGTTAGGGAGATCGCGGGTCCGGTCCCATCCCGCGAGCATGTGTATCGAAGGTGGAGCTGGCTGGAGTGCCTCCGACGAGTAGCGTGCGAGATCGTGGAGTACACGCGACTGGGCTCGACCGGGTTGGCCGTCTCCCGGATCTGCCTCGGGATGATGAGCTACGGCTCGAAGCTGTGGCGCGACTGGGTGCTCGACGTCGACGCCGCCCGCCCGCTGGTGCGCGGCGCCGTCGACGCCGGGGTCACGTTCTTCGACACCGCCGACGTCTACTCGATCGGCGTGAGCGAGGAGGTGACGGGCGCGCTGCTCGCGGAGCTGTTCAGCTCGCGCGACGACTACGTGCTCGCCACGAAGGTCTTCTCGAAGATGGGGGAGGGGCCGAACGAGAAGGGCCTGTCCCGCAAGCACATCATGGCCAGCATCGACGCGTCGCTGCGCCGGCTCGGCACCGATCACGTCGACCTCTACCAGATCCACCGGTGGGACCCCGAGACGCCGATCGAGGAGACGATGGAGGCGCTGCACGACGTCGTGCGCGCTGGCAAGGCCCGCTACATCGGCGCGTCCAGCATGTACGCCTGGCAGTTCGCGAAGGCGCAGCACACCGCCGACCTGGGCGGGTGGACGCGGTTCGTCGCGATGCAGGACCACTACAACCTCCTCTACCGCGAGGAGGAGCGGGAGATGCACCCGCTGTGCGTCGACCAGGGCGTCGGGGTGATCCCGTGGAGCCCGCTGGCCCGCGGCGTGCTCGCCGGCAACCGCACCCGCGAGGGCAAGAGCACCACCCGCGCGCAGAGCGACGAGATGGCCGACCGGCTCTACTCCGAGGCCGACTTCGCGGTCGTCGACGCCGTCGGCGCGGTCGCGGAGGCCCGCGGGCTGCCGCAGGCGCAGGTCGCGCTGGCCTGGATGCTGCACAAGGACGCGATCACGGCCCCGATCATCGGCGCGACGAAGTCGGGCCACATCGAGGACGCCGTCGCCGCGGTCGACGTCGAGCTCTCCGACGACGAGATCGCGGCGCTGGAGAAGCCCTACGTCCCGCACGCCGTGGCCGGCCACTAGTGCGAACTTCCCCACCGTTCTGGGTGGATGCGCGCTCCCATGGCGCGCATCCACCCAAAACGATGGGGAGATTCGGGTGACCGCGAGGGCGGTTGTGGTTGCGGCGCCGTCCTCGGGGTCGGGGAAGACGACGGTGGCCACCGGGTTGATGGCGGCGCTGCGCCGGCGGGGGACGGCGGTTGCGCCGTTCAAGGTGGGGCCCGACTACATCGACCCCGGCTACCACACGCTGGCCGCCGGACGGCCCGGCCGCAACCTCGATCCCGTGCTCGTCGGCGCCGACCGGGTGGCGCCGCTCGCCCGGCACGGCGCGGCCGGCGCGCAGATCGCGGTCGTCGAGGGCGTCATGGGGCTCTTCGACGGCCGGCTCGCCGACGGCGAGGGCTCGACGGCGCAGGTCGCGGGCCTGCTCGGGGCGCCGGTCGTGCTGGTCGTCGACTGCAAGGGCCAGTCGCGCAGCCTCGCCGCGCTGCTGCACGGGTTCCGCTCCTTCGACCCGACCTTGCGGGTGGCGGGTGTGGTGCTGAACCGGGTCGGCAGCGAACGGCACGAGACGGTCCTGCGCGCCGCGGCGGACGAGGTCGGCCTCCCGGTGTTCGGTGCGCTGCCGCGCCACGACGCGCTCGTGGTGCCGTCGCGCCACCTCGGCCTGGTCACGGCCGTCGAGCACGGGGTCGCGGCAACGGCGGCGGTCGACGCGATGGCGGAGCTGGTGGCCGCGCACGTCGACCTCGACGCCGTGCTCACCGCGGCCGCCCCGCTGCCGCCGGGCCCGGCGTGGTCGCCAGAGGTCGCCGAACCGGCACCGGGCCGGCCGCGCGTGGTGATCTTCGGCGGGCCAGCGTTCACCTTCGGCTACGCCGAGCACGGCGAGCTGGTCGCCGCCGCCGGCGCCGAGGTCGTGGTGCTCGACCCCTTGCACGCCGAATCCCTCCCGGAAGGCACCGCCGCACTCGTCCTGCCAGGGGGTTTCCCGGAGGAACACGTCGGCGCGCTGGGCGCGAACGCGGCCCTGCGCTCCGACGTCGCCGCGCTCGCGGCCGCCGGCGCCCCGCTGCACGCCGAGTGCGGTGGCCTGCTCTACCTCTGCGAGGCGCTGGACGGCGCTCCGATGTGCGGGGTGCTGCCCGCAGCCGCCGCGATGACCGGCCGGCTCACGCTCGGCTACCGCGACGCGGTTGCGCTCACGGCCTCGCCGCTGTTCGAGGCCGGCGAGCGGGTGGCGGGCCACGAGTTCCACCACTGCGCCGTCGAGCCGCGTGCGGGCAGCGCGCCCGCGTGGGCGTGGCGCGGGGCCGAACCCGAGGGTTTCGTCCGGAACGGCGTACATGCGTCGTTCCTGCACAGCCACCCCGCCGGGCGTCCCGACGCGGTCGCGCGGTTCGTCGCTGCGGCCGGCTCCCGATCATCGGCGAATCGGCATACTGTCGAGTAACCAAGTGCCGCTCGCGAGGAGGTCACCGTGCCGGAACGGTTGTCGCCACTGGACTCCTCGTTCCTCTTCATGGAGGAGCTCACCACTGCCATGCACGTCGGCGGCCTGATGACGTTCGAGGCGCCGCCCGACGGGTTCGACGCCGAGGCGTTCATCACGCTGATCGGCGAGCGGCTGGCGGCGGTGCCGCGCTACCGGCAGAAGGTGCGTGAGGTGCCCGGTCGCCTCGGGCTGCCGGTCTGGGTCGACGACCCCGATTTCGACCTGCACTTCCACGTCAGGCGCTCGGCGCTGCCCGCGCCGGGCGGCCCGGAGCAGCTGCGCGACCTCGTCGGCAGGCTGCAGGGCCGCCAGCTCGACCGCTCCCGCCCGCTGTGGGAGATCTACCTGGTGGAGGGCCTCGCCGACGGCGGGTTCGCGGTGATCACGAAGACCCACCACGCGATGGTGGACGGGCTCTCGTCGATCGACATCGGTGCCGTCCTGCTCGACGTCACGCCGCAGCCGCGCGAGTCGGAGCCCGACGACTGGCGCCCGCGCCCGGAGCCGTCGGCGCTGGAGCTGATCGCGTCGGCGGTCACCGAGCAGCTGCGCCGGCCGCAGTCGGCGATCGGCAACCTGCGCCGGGCCGTCACCGACGCGCGCACGGTCGCCATGAACGTCGCCCAGACCGCGGGCGCGCTGGTGGCGTACGCCCGCAACGCCTCCGGGACCGCCCCGTCGAACCCGCTGAACGCGACGATCAGCCAGCAACGCCTGTACGGGACGTCGTCGGGTGAGCTCGACGACTACAAGGCGATCCGCAAGGCGCACGGCGGCACCGTCAACGACGTCGTGCTAGCGGTCGTCGCGGGTGGGCTGCGGCGCTGGCTGATCCACCGCGGCGAACCGGTGCTGGCCGGGACGACCGTCCGCGCGATGGTCCCGGTGAGCGTGCGGGTGCCCGGGGGCGCTCCCGGCAGCGAGGAGAACCTCGGCAACCGCGTCTCGGCGTACTTCGTCGACCTCCCGGTCGGCGTGCCGGACGCGGTCGACCGGCTGACGACGATCAGCGCCGCGATGGAAGGGCACAAGCGCAGCGGCTCGGCGATCGGGGCGACCGCACTCGTCGGGCTGGTCGGGCTCACCCCGCCCACGCTCCACAGCCTCGGCGCGCGGCTGTCGAGCTCGCTCTCGGCGCGCGTGTTCAACGTCGTCGTCACCAACGTGCCCGGCCCGCAGTTCCCGCTCTACGCGGTGGGCGGCCGGATGCGCGACATGTTCCCGGTGGTGCCGCTCGCGAAGGGCCAGTCGGTGTCGATCGGCATCACGTCCTACAACGGCGGCGTGTTCTACGGCCTCAACGCCGACCGCACGACGATGGGCGATGTCGACGTGCTGGCGGCGGCGATCGGGGAGTCGCTCGACGAGCTCCGGGAGACGGTATGACGCGGACGGGGCTGGTGCTCGGCGCCGGCGGCATCCTCGGCGGGGCGTGGATGGCGGCGGGGCTCGCGGCGCTCGCCGACCGGCTCGACCGCCCGCTCGGCGAGCTCGACCTGATCCTCGGCACCAGCGCCGGCAGCGTCTTCGGGGCCGCGCTGCGCTGCGGGATGAGCGTCGACGAGCTGCTGCTGCACCAGCGCGGCGTGCCGCCTGCGGAGATCGCGCCCGACCTCGACACCGGCGATCTGCCGGACATGCGCACCATCGAGCGGGAGTCGGGCGACGGGCTGCCGCCGATCCCGTTGCCGTGGATGGGCTCGCCGCGGCTGGTCGCCACGGCCGTCACGCACCCGTGGCGGGTGAATCCGGTGGTCGCGGCGTCCGGGCTGCTCCCGGCGGGCCGCGGGCGGATGGGCTCGCTGATCAGGATGGTTGCGGCGCTGCAGACGCGGCTGGGGATCACGACCGACGGCTGGGTGCCCGGCGCGCCGCTGTGGGTGGTTGCCGTCGACTACGACTCGGGCGCGCGGACGGTGTTCGGCCGTGCGGGCGGGCCGCCGTCCACGGTCGGCGAGGCCGTCCTCGCGTCCTGTTCGATCCCCGGCTGGTTCACCCCGCAGGTGATCGGCGGGCGCAGGTACGTCGACGGCGGGGTTGCGTCGTCGACCTCGCTCGGGCTGCTGGCCGGGCCGGACGCCCCGGACCTCGACGAGGTCTACGTCCTGGCGCCGCTGGCCAGCCACGCCTACGACCGGCCGGTCGACCCGCTCTCCGGGGTCGAGCGCGGGGTGCGGCACGTTCTGACCCGCTGGCTCGACGCCGAGGTCGCCGCCGTCCGCGCGCGCGGCACGCGGGTGACCGTGCTGACGCCGGGCCCGGCCGACCTGCACGCGATGGGCTTCAACCTCATGAACCCGCGCCGCCGCGAGCGGGTGCTGGAGACGGCGATGGCCACGACGGCCGATGCCTTGGACGCCGCGCTGGACGAGGGGCGGCGCGCCGCATGACCGGCACGACCGCAACCGCGCGCAACGGCGACGTCGAGCTGGCCTACGAGCGGCTCGGCGGCGACGGCGCCGAGCCGTTGCTGCTGATCATGGGCCTCGGCATGCAGATGGTGTACTGGAACGACGCGCTGGTCGCCCGGTTCGTGGAGGCGGGGTTCAGCCCGGCGCGCTTCGACAACCGGGACGTCGGGGAGTCCACGCACCTGGCCGACCGCGGTGTGCCGTCGATGGCGGCGGTGATGCTGATGCCGCAGGTCGTCGCGCCGTACCGGATCTCCGACATGGCCGCCGACGCCGTCGCCGTGCTCGACGCGCTGGGCTGGGAGTCGGCGCACGTGCTCGGCGCGTCGATGGGCGGGATGATCGCGCAGACGGTCGCGATCGGGCACCCGACGCGGGTCCGCACGCTGACCTCGGTGATGTCGACCCCGTCGCCGCGGATCGGGCGGGCGAAGCTCGGCGCGATGTCGGCGCTCGTCGCGCCGCCCGCGCGCACCGCCGAGGAGGCCGCGGATCGTGCAGTGCGCACGTTCGGCGTGATCGGCTCGCCCGGCTACCCGCTCGACGAGGAGTGGCTGCGCACGTACGCGCGCAAGGCGTTCCACCGCAGCCACGACCCGGCGGGCGGGCGCCGGCAGCTGGCGGCGATCAGCGCGTCGCCGAGCCGGGTGTCGGGGCTGCGCCGGGTTGCGGTGCCGACCCTCGTCGTGCACGGCGAGGACGATCCGCTGGTCCGCCCGGCCGGCGGCCGCGCGACCGCGGCCGCGGTGCCCGGCGCGCGGCTCGTCACGTACCCGGGGATGGGGCACAACCTCCCGCGTGAGCTGTGGCCGTCGATCGTGTCCGAGGTGGCGGCGTTGGCGGGCCTGCGCCCTTCATGAACTTCCTCGTGCTCGGCGGGTACGGCGCGGTCGGTGCCGCAGTGGTGGGTGAGTTGCGGGCGGCTGGGCACTCCGTGACCACGGCGGGGCGGGACGCCGCCCGTGCCGATCGGGCCGTCGACCTGCGCGAACCGGGACTGCGCAGCTACCGGGAGGCGCTCGCCGGGATCGACGTCGTCGTCAACGCCGCCGGTGTCGAGAGCATCGACGTCGTCGCCGCGACCGGGCCTGCCGCGTTCGTCGACATCACGGCCACAACCGCGTACGTGCATGCGGTTGAGCGGCTCGCTCCCACGGGCCCGGTGCTGCTGAGCGTCGGGCTCGCGCCGGGGCTGACCAACCTGCTCGCCGCGCAGCTGCACCGGGAGCGGCCGGCGCGCCGGATCGATGTCGCCGTGCTGCTCGGCACCGGCGACGCGCACGGCGCCGCCGCGACCGGGTGGACGTTCGGGCTGCTGGGGCGGCGGTTCGCCGATCCCGCGACCGGCGAACCCGTCCTCAACTTCAGCGGCGCCCACCCGTTCGACCTGCCGGGAGCCGGCCGCCGGCGGCTGGTGCGCGCCGACTTCGCCGACCAGCACGTCCTGACCCGCGACCTCGGGGTGCCGGTGCGCACCTGGTTCGGGCTCACGTCCAGGTTCGCCACGGCCGGGCTGACCTTGCTGAGCCGGCTGCCCGGGGCGGGCTCCTTGCCCGGCGACGCGCACCTGCCCGGTTCGGACGCGTGGCTCGTGTGCGCGGTCGCGGACGACGGCCGGACCCGCGCCCGCGCGGGGCGCGGGCAGTCGCTCGCGACAGCGGAGATCGCGGCCCGGGCCGCCGCGCTCGCCCCCACCCTCGCCCCGGGTGTCCACCACCTCCACCAGGTCGCGCGGTAGCGGGGCCGCCGCGTCGCTGCCCACGCTTGCGGAACGCACGTGTCCCAGCCCTCGGGGTGGCGACTACCGGAGGCCGAACCTCGCGACGTGGTGCCACACCCGCTTGAGGGTCTGCTCGTTCCCCGGCCGGACGGCCGCGCCGATGATCCGCGCGTCCAGGATGCCGTCCTCGGCGATCGCGCACCCGGCCTCGACGATCTCCGGCCCGCGGTACTCCGGGTGCGCGGCCAGCGTCGCGACGTCCAGCCGGAACCCGTGGTGCCACTCGACCTCGCAGGGCAACGCCGCGGCGAGCGCCTCGACGTCGGTGCCGCGGTAGCACGGGTCGAGCACCAGCGCCTCGACGTCGCGCTCCAGCAGGAGCGGGCCGTGCACGTGCGCCTCGATGTAGTCGTCGAGCTGGTCGACGGTGCCGGCGCGGTCGTCGGCGTCGGCGAGCGCGATCAGCCCGGACAAGTGCCTGGCCACGCCGAAGTGGGCGGGTTCGAGGTAGCTGTCGGGGTAGCAGAACGTCGCCCGGTCCAGCGCCTCCGCGGCCAGCCGGAAGTGCGCCGACCCGAACCGCGGCGAGCCGCCCGCGGGGCGTGACCTGTGGTTCAGCGAGCCGTACGCCGGCCGGTGCGTGACCGGGCCGTCGTCGTACACCGCGCCGAAGATCCGGCTCTCCCACCGCCACCGGTCCCCGCCCGCATGTGCGGTGAGGCCTCCATTGCTTGTCCCCGTCTCGAACTGGGAGCGGTAGCGCCCGTCGGCGCGCATCCGTTCGAGGATCGGCCTGCCGGCGATCGCACGGTCGGGGTGGAAGTGCAGCGTCACCCGCAGCGCCGGATCGACCGGATCGCCCGCCGAGCGCTCCAGCACGTACGCCACTGCCCGGTCCCATGGGTGCACCAGGGCATCGTGCCAGCCGGATCTCCCCACCGTTTTGGGCACTTGCGCGCTCCTGGGGCGCGCATCCACCCAAAACGGTGGGGAAGTCGGGGGTATCCGTGAGAGCGCTAAGGAACATTCGCCGTCCACATATGTGGACGATGGACAGCCATCTGATGTGTGCGTAAGAGTGGTTCGACGGCGGTGGAGGGACAGCGGTGCGGATCCAGCCCGGCAAGGACGACCTCGAAGAACTGACGGCGGCGTGGGAGGGTGAGCGGTTCCCGTCGGGGCGCCCGCGGGTGCCCGACGACGTGCTCGACGTGCTCCGGCTCGCGACCACGGAGGAGGCCTGGAGCACGCTCTTCCACTCCGGGTACGTCCGGCAGTTCGAAGGCGGCTGGCGGGAGACCCATCCCGGCACGGTGATCGTCGGGAGGGCGGTGACGGCGCAGTTCCTGCCGCACCGTCCCGACCTCGACGAGGTGGTCGTCGCCGCCGGTGCGCGGGAGGGGCACCTCGCCGGCGACCGGCAGAACACCTGGATCATCGAGGGCCTGGAGCAGGGCGACGTGATGGTCGTCGACATCTTCGGGAAGGTCGTCGAGGGCACGGTCGTCGGCGACAACCTCGGCACCGCCGTCGCGACCAGGACGGGCGTCGGCGCGGTGATCGACGGCGGCGTCCGCGACCTGCACGGCCTGCAGCAGCTCGGCCCCGGCGTGAACTTCTTCCACCGCGCCGCCGACCCCACCCCGATCCGCGACGTCACGCTCGCCGGGATCAACATCCCGATCCGCGTCGGCGGGGTGACCGTGCTGCCGGGCGACGTCGTGCTCGGCACCCCGACCGGCGTGAGCGTGATCCCCGCGCACCTCGCCGCGCAGGTGGCCGCGGCCAGTGAGGACACCCGCGTCCGGGATGTCTTCGGCAAGCAGCGCATCGCCGAGCGCCGCTACACCAGCGCCGACATCGACGTCCCGACCTGGGCCGACGACATCGAGACCGACTTCCAGCAGTGGCGGGAGAACAGGTGAGCATCACCGAGGAGCACGTCAGCACCGCGTCGCGGCCGAGCGCGCTGCGGATCACCGACCTGCGCGTCGCCAACCTCGACGGGGTCCCGTTCCGCTCGTCGATCATCCGGATCGAGACCAACCAGGGGCTCGTCGGCTACGGCGAGGTGCGCGACCAGGCCAGCGCCACCTACGCGCTCATGCTCAAGAGCAGGCTCGTCGGCGAGAACCCATGCGACGTCGACAAGATCTTCCGCAAGATCAAGCAATTCGGCCACCACGGACGGCAGGGTGGCGGTGTCTCCGGCGTCGAGATGGCGCTGATGGACCTCGCCGGCAAGGCGTACGGCGTGCCGGCGTACGCGCTGGTCGGGGGCCGGTTCCGGGACACCGTGCGGTGCTACGCGGACACGCCCTCGACCACGGACCCGCACGAGATGGGCAAGCGGCTGCTGGCCCGGCGCGAGCTCGGGTTCACGATGCTCAAGATGGACGTGGGCGTCTCGCTCCTGTGGGACGTGCCGGACGCGCTGATCGCGCCGCCCGGCGCGCGCGACGAGACCGCCGTCATGCACCCGTTCACCGGCATCCAGGTGACCCCGAAGGGCGTCGAGCACCTCGCGGAGTACGTCGCGACCGTGCGCTCGATCGTCGGCAACGACATCGCGATCGCGGCGGACCACTTCGGGCACATCGCGCTCGACTCGTGCATCCGGATCGGGCGGGCGCTGGAACCGTTCACGCTGGCCTGGATCGAGGACCTGATCCCGTGGCAGTACACCGAGCAGTGGCGGGAGCTGACGTCGTCGGTGGCGGTGCCGACCTGCACGGGTGAGGACATCTACCTGCTGGAGGGGTTCAAGCCGCTGCTGGACGCGGGCGCGGTGCGGGTGATCCACCCCGACCCGGCGACGTCGGGCGGGATCGCCGAGACGAAGCGGATCGGCGACTACGCGCAGGACCGCGGGATCGCGATGGCGCTGCACCTGGCGGCGTCCCCGATCGCGACGATGGCGTGCGTGCACCTGGCCGCGGCGACGGAGAACTTCCTGGCGCTGGAGCACCACGCCGTCGACGTGCCGTTCTGGAGCGAGCTGGTGACCGACCTGCCACGGCCGCTCATCGAGGACGGCTTCATCACGGTGCCCGACGTGCCGGGGCTCGGGTTCGGCGACATCAACGAGGAGCTGTTCCAACGGCTGCTCGACCCCCGTGACCCGGTGTTCTTCGCCGAATCGGCGCACTGGGACGCCGAGCGCAGCCACGACCGGCTCTGGAGCTGACCAGGTGCGGATCGCCGTCACCGGAGCGGCCGGCAGGCTCGGCAGGACCGTCGTCGCCGCGGCGCTGCGCGAGGGGCACGAGATCATCGCGGTCGACCAGGCGGGCCGGTCGCGTCCCGCCCAGCAGGGCGTCGAGTGGCGCCACGCCGACCTCGTCGACCTAGACGCGATGCGCGCTGCGCTGGCGGACGCCGAGGCCGTCGCCCACCTCGGGGCGCTCGTGCACCCGCGCCACCCCGAGCCGCTGGTGCACCGCACCAACGTGGAGGGCACCTACAACACGCTGGTCGCGGCGCAGGAGCACGGCGTGCGGGCGTTCTGCTTCGCGTCGAGCATCAACGCGATCGGCGGGGCGTTCAGCGAGCGGGCCCGCTACGACTTCTTCCCCGTCGACGAGGAGCACCCGAGCTACTGCGAGGACGCGTACAGCCTGTCGAAATGGGTGGGCGAGCAGCAGTGCGCCGCCTTCGCGCGACGGATGCCCGGCGTGCCGTTCGTCTCGCTGCGGCTGCACCTGCTGGTCGGCGACGCCGCGGGTGGCCGGCTCGGCGAGGACGAGCTGGAGGGGCGCCACCGCGACCTGTGGGGGTGGACGTCGTTCGAGAGCGCCGCGCGGGCGGTGCTCCTCGCGCTGACGCGCGGCCGGGCCGGCCACGCCGCCTACTTCGTCGTGGCACCGGAGACGGGCGCCGAGGTCGACTCCGCCGAGCTCGCGAAGCGGTGGTACCCGGACGTCCCCTTCCGCGCAGACCCGACGGCCCGAAGCTCGTTCTACTCAACCAACAAGATCGAAGCCGAGCTGGGCTGGACGCACTGACGTCGACAACGACGTTCTGGTCAATGTTAGCGCTCACAAACAGCCAGAACGTCGTTGTCGACGGTGCCTCCTAGTGCTTCACGTGCTGCCCGCCGTCGACGATCAGGTCCTCGCCCGTGATCAGGTCCGTCGTCAGGAACGCCATGACGGCGCGGGCGACGTCGGCGGGCTCGGCGGTGCGCAGCAGCGGGCTGCGCTTGCGCTGCGCCGCCGCCAGCTGCTCGTAGCCGTCGGCGCCGAGGCGGTCGGTGTGCCAGCGGGTCTCGACCAGCCCGGGGGAGACGGAGTTGACGCGCACCTGCGGGCCGAGCGCCACGGCGAGGCCCTTGGTCATGTGCAGCATCGCGGCCTTGCTCACCGAGTAGGCCAGCGACGAGCCGGCCGCGAAGTGACCCGCGACGGAGGCGATGTTGACGACGTGGCCCTCCGCCTCGCGCAGCGACGGCGCGAACGCCCGCGCGCAGCGGAAGGCGCCCAGCACGTTGACGCCCAGCAGGTGCTGCCAGACGTCGTCGGTGAGCGCGTCGATGTCTGCGAACTCGATGAAGCGGGTGACGCCGGCGTTGTTGACCAGGACGTCGGTGCGGCCGTAGCTGCCTTGCACCTGGTCGACCATCGCCCGCACCGCGGCCTCGTCCGAGACGTCCGCCCGGATCGCCTCGGCGGACGCACCCATCGCGCGGACCGCCTCGGCGGTCGCCTCCGCTTCGTCGGCCGAGCGCGAGTAGTTGACCACCACCGCCGCGGCGCCCGCCCGGGCGAGCGACTCGCACACCGCCCGCCCGATGCCCGTCCCGCCTCCGGTGACCACCGCAACCGTGTCCTTGAGTTCCACGACGTGCACCGTAATGGATCTCCCGGAGGGGAGTAGAAACGAAGCATGGCTCGAATCGACGTGCGCGTCCCCACCCCTGACGGCGAATGCCCGGCCTCACTGCACGTTCCCGACAGCGGCGGCCCCGCGCCTGCCGTGATCATGTTCCCCGACGCCGGCGGGCCTCGGGAGACGTTCAGCGTGATGGGCGACCGGCTGGCCGCCATGGGTTACGTGGCGCTGGTGCCGGACCCCTACTACCGGGCGGGCGCGTGGGCCCCGTTCGACCTCGCCACCGTTTTCACCGACCCGGACGAGCGGGCACGGTTGACCACGCTCATGCAGACGTTCACGCCCGAGGCGGTCGACCGTGACACGGGCGCGTTCCTCGACTTCCTGGCCGCCCGCGACGAGGTGACCGGCGAGAAGGTCGGCATCACGGGTTACTGCATGGGCGGGCGGGCCTCCCTCGTCGCCGCCGCCAAGCACCCCGACCGGATCGGGGGTGCCGCGTCGTTCCACGGTGGCGGGCTCGCCGCGGCCGACGCCCCGGAGACCCCCGCCGCGCTGGCCGACCGGATCCAGGCGAAGCTCTACATCGCGGCCGCCGAGAACGACGACTCGTTCCCCGCCGACCAGTACGAGCGCCTCGACAAGGCGCTCGAGGCCGCCGGCGTCGACTACACGCTCGTGACGTACCCCGCGGCGCACGGCTTCGCGGTGCGGGACAACCCCACCCACGACGCCGACGCCGAGGAGCGGCACTGGGCGGCGATGGGCGAGCTGTACGCGGCCACCCTGCGCTGACCCTTCTGCGCTGACCCTTCTGCGCTGACCCCGTCCCGAACTTCCCCACCGTTTTGCCTACTTGCACACCCGCGGAGGCGTGCAGGTTGGCAAAACGGTGGGGGGATGGTGGGTGGCTGACCGGTTCGTGGGTCAGCCGAGCTGCTTGCGGGCCAGGTCGATCGCCGTCTGCGTCCGGTCGTCCAGCGAGCCGGCGCCGGTCGCCATCAGCTCCACCAGCACCACCCGGCCGTCGGCCATCCCGATCGCGGCGCTCTTGTGGTCGGCGGCCCAGGCCTGCCCGCGATCGCCCAACGCGACGTCGACGGGGGTGGCGCCGGCGGCCATGCCCTCGTCGGAGAAGTCCTTGAACTGCTCGTCGGCGATCAACGCCGGGGAGGTGACGATGTTGACGTCGATGCCGTTCGACTGGTCGACGGCGAGGTAGGCGCAGCCGGTGCTGCCGACGAGGGTGCCGCCGATCGGATCCCGCAACGGCGAGCCCACGGCCGCGGAGATCTCGGCGGTCGGCGGGCAGTTCTGCTGCGCCGAGCCGATGATGCCGTCGCCGACGGTCGCGCTGATCCGCTGCGCGGCCTGCACGACGAGGTACGTGGCAACCCCGCCGCCGACCAGCACCAACCCGACGACGACGAGCACCGCGATCAGGCAGCCCCGGTTGCTGCGCTTGGGCGGTGGTGCCTGGGGCGGGTACTGCTGTTGTTGGTACTGCTGCTGCGGGGGTCGGGGCGGGTACCAACGGCCGTCGCGAGCCTGCCACCAGCCCGGTCCCGGTGGCTGCGGGTGACTGGGGCCGCTCATCGGAAGAGCTCGCCGAGGCCGCCGCGGTCGGTGACCCCGAGCTTGTGGCAGGCGCGGTAGAGGTGGCCTTCTACTGTGCGGACGGAGAGGGTGAGCCGCTCGGCGATCTCCCGGTTGGGTAGCCCGGTCGCGGCGAGCGCGGCGACCTCACGTTCCCGGTCGGTGAGGGGGAGCGGCTGGTCGAGCGCCCGCAACGCGGGGGTCACGGCGCCTTCGCACTCCGCGGCGAGCCGGTGCGCGCGGGTTGCCGCGGCGAGCGCGGATCCGCGCTGCCCGTTGTGGTCGTAGACGGCGGCCGCCTGTGCGGCGGCATCAGCTGCCAACAGCAACGCGCCCATCGCCTCCAACCGTTCCGCCGCGGCCAGCAGCCCGGTGGCGTCGGACGTGGCGAGCGCCTCGGCATGCGCGGCCGCCGCGGGTGCTCTCGGCCCGTCGACGAACGTCGCGAGCTCGGCGAGCCGGCCGGCGCCGGTGCGGTCGCCGAAGCAGACCGCGGTGTGCAGCGCGAGCACCTCGACGGCCGACTGGCCCCTCGAGGCGGCCTCCGCCGCGGCGCAGCGGGCCGTCTCGATCGCAGCGCTCATCCCGCCCTCGCAGGCAAGCACCCACGCCTCCGACACACGCATCGCCGGCGCGAGCAGCGTCAGGCCGGGGTGCTTCGTCGCCTCCAGCGCGACGAGCGCCTCCCGGGCCGCCTCCCGCTCCCCGCACGTCGCAAGCACCTGCGGCATTTGCATGAGGCACGCCGCCAGCCAGCCGCCCGCGATGCCGAACGGCGCCAGCGACGCGTGGGCCTCCTTCAGCCGGCGTCGCGCCGTGCGCACCCGCCCGTGCGTGGTCTCGGCGAAGCCCGCGAGGATGCTGCTGATCGCGGCGGGCAGCGGGGCGTCGCCGAAGTGCTCCTCGGCGGCCCGCGCGATCGTGAGCGCCTCGTCGACGTACCCGGCGAGCCCGACGCCGTAGGTGTGCCACCCGGCGAGGGTGACGCCGAGCCATGCGGCGTCGGCCGCGCGCACCGCGGCGGCGCGGCCGCGCTCCACGACCGGCCCGAGCTGGTCGGCCTTGCCGATCGCGCCGAGCGCGAGCGTCAAACCCCACGACGCGAACGCCTCGACGTGGTCGGGGATCCCCGGCGCGGCGAGCACCGCCGACGCTGTTCCGGCCGCCTCGCGGACCCGGCCCTGCGCGGCGTCCAGGCAGCTGCGCAGCGCGGCGAGCGTCCGGCGCGCCGCCGGGTCCTCGACCTCGGCGTCGGCGGCGTCGAGCACCTCCGCGGCGGCCTCCGGCCGGGCCGACATCCACGCCAGCGATGCAACCTGCAGGATCGCCGCCTCCGCGCGCTCACGGTCGGTACGGGCGTTGGCGACGAGGTCCGCCAGCTCCGCGCGCGCCTCCTGGCCCACCCCGACGAGGACGGTCGCGAGCGTCAGCCGTGCCTCGAACCCGCCGCCCTGCGCGATCGCGGCACCGGCGAGGCGGGAGGCGAGCGGCGCGTCGACGAGCGCCGCGGCGCGGTGCGCGCCCGCGGTCAGCAGGTCGGGGTCGAACGACCGGTCCGACTCCATCGTCAGCACGGCGCGGCGCAGCAGGTCGTCGGCCCGTCGCGCGCCGGTCGCCGCGAGCGCCTCCGCGATCCGCCCGCGCAGCCGCCGGGCCCGCACCTGCCCGCAGCTCGCCCGTTGCACCTCCCCGTACAGCGGGTGGCCGAGACGGGCCTGCAACCGGCGCCCGTCGAGCGTCACCTCGATCAGGCCGCGAGCCTCGACGGCCTCCACCGCCGCGCCGTCGGTGAGACCCGTGAGCACGGCGACGCCGAGCGGCTCCCCGAACGCGAGCAGCTCGACGACGTCGCGCTCCTTCGGCGAGAGCGCCCCGATCCGTTCCTGGAGCAGCTCGGACAGCCCGGACGTCAGCCGCGGCGTCCCCGTCCACTGCCACACACCCTCGACCTCGCGCAGCCGGCCCGCCTCGCGCTCCCCGTCGACGAGGTGGCGCAGGTAGAGCACGTTCCCCCGGGTGATCGTCCAGAGGCTGCGGACGGCCGCGCCCGTGACGGGCCCGCCGAGCGCGGCTTCCAGCAGCGCGGTGCTGTCGTCGAGCGTGAGTGCCTGCAGCTCCAGCCGCTCCAGGTGGCCGTCCTTCCACAGCGCGGTCACGGCGTCGGGGGTTGGCTCGCCGGTGCGCAGCGTGACCACGACCGTCGCCGCCCTGCGCAGCACGATCTGGTGCACCAGCAGCGCGGACAGCTCGTCGAGCAGGTGCCCGTCGTCGACGCCGAGCATGACGCCCGCGGGGCCCGCACCCGCGAGCAGCGCCTCGCCGGCCTGCCGGACGAGCTGGGTCGGGTCGGTGCCGATCGACGCGACGACCGGCGCGAACGCGCCG
Organism: Pseudonocardia sp. TRM90224; assembly: GCF_021245725.1. Taxonomy (GTDB): domain Bacteria; phylum Actinomycetota; class Actinomycetes; order Mycobacteriales; family Pseudonocardiaceae; genus Pseudonocardia. Next base: position 402,790 of record NZ_JAJGSX010000006.1, read on the forward strand.
AGCGGGAGCGTGCGTGCCGAGGCCGAGGCCGCTGCCCAGCGGGTGAGCGCGCCGCGCTGCGCGGCGACGGCGAGCGCCTCCTTGGCGAGGCGAGTCTTCCCGACCCCGGGCGCACCGGCGAGGACGACCCCGGACGCGGCGCCGCGCCGGCGCCCCAGTGCGTCGACCATGCGCAGCTCATCGCCTCGGCCCGTCAGGGGCCAGCCGTCAGGCACGAGGCGATTTTAGGGACAGGGCAGGGCGTCTGCCAGCGGTGACCCCGAACCGCAACGGCACCGAAGCCCCCCACCGTTTTGCCAACTTGCACGGCCTCCCGGGCATGCAGATTGGCAAAACGGTGGGGAAGTTCGTGGTGGCCCTGGGCGTGCGGGTCAGCGGGACTCGGCGGCGCGGGCCTCGAGGCGCGCGGTGAGGGCGCGGCGGGCGTCTTCGTGGGCGTCCTTGCGGGCGTCGGCGAAGTAGTCGACGGGGTTGCGAAGGATGCGCGCCAGCCTGACTTTCTGGGTGGCGTCGCCGTTGTGCCGTGTCCCCTTGCTCACGAGGCCAGGATACCCAAGCTAGGCCGTGTTTAGGAGGTCAGGATCGATGCTCTTCGTGATCCAGATCGCCGCTGGCAAGGCGCCGCCGCGAGCCGTCGTACTGAGTACCCGGTCGTGGCGGCAACACCGCCAGCGGCGATCTGGGCGCGAAGAGCGCGATCAGGACCTCCTAAACACGGCCTAGGTGTTGAGCGCGATGGCGAAGAGGCGGGCGAAGACGCGGACGGCGGCGACGTCGGCCTCCGTGAGGTCGCCGACCTTGAGCCCGTCGATGGTGAGGATCCCGAAGGCGCGGGCCTCGGTCGCGACCGGCACCGCGATGAAGGTGCGGTAGGCGTGTCCGCCGGGTTGGAAGCCGGGGAGGTCGCCGTCCTGGACGTCGGCGCAGAAGAGGTCGTCGCGACGGTCGAGCAGGTCGAGCGCGAAGTCGCCGATGGGCGTCCCGCCGACGAACGTGGAGCGCGGCGCCTCGGCGCGGCCGTGGAAGCCGGCGGGCACGAGCTGCCGCGGCCGGTCGTCGGTCAGGCGGAAGTAGCAGGCGCGCAGCCGGTCGGCGCCGAGCACCTCGGCGGTCGCCGCGAGCACCACGACCTTGGCCTGGCCCTGCAGCTCCTGCAGCTCGCGACCGCGGACCCAGCGCCGGCGGTCGCTGATCCGGCCGATGAGGTAGGCGAGCGGCTCGAGCGCGTCGTCGACGACCAGCTGCACCTTCGCGGCGGCTTCCTCGGCCACCTGCTCCGCGGTCGCCGCCCGCCCGCGCGCCTGCCGCTCGGCGTGCATCGGCAACCCGACCGCCACGACGGTCAGCACCGCACCCGCCGTCACGCTGCCGGCGAGCAGCCAACCCGACAGGTTGTTGACCAACGCGCTGAGCACCCATGCCACCGTCGCGGCGCCGATGGCGACGGGCCGGGCCGCCCGTCCGGCCCACGCGGGAAGTGCACTCATGTCGGCGGGCAGCGTAGCGGCCTACCCCGACGGCGAGAGCCGGCCAGGGGTGGGCGTGATGGTGCGACGGAGCCCGGCTCCTGCTGGTGGATGGCCCGGTGAGCGCCCGATGCGCGCAGCACCCCCGGGTTGGGGGAGGGCAGCAAAGCCACTTTCCTGCCCTGTGAGGGCCGGAAAGTGGCTTTCCTGCCCTCGCGAGAGCGCCGGCTGGTGGGTCTAGTAGGAGCCGACCGCCCCGCCGTCCACGCGCAGCTGGATGCCGGTGATGTAGCCGGCCGGCTCGCCGCACAGGAAGACGGCCGCCGCGCCGAACTCCTCCGGCCGCCCGTAGCGGCCGATCGGGATCGCCGCCTGCGACTGCGCGCGGACGTCCTCGACGGCCGCTCCGGTCGAGCCGGCGCGGGCGTTGTCGATCTGGGTGAGGCGGTCGGTGTCGATCTTGCCGGGCAGCACCATGTTGACGGTGACGCCGTCGCCGGCGACCTCCGCGGAGAGCGTCTTGAGATAGCCGGCGAGTGCGGCGCGGGAAGCGTTGGAACGGGCGAGTCCGGGAATCGGCTGCTGCATCCCGCTCGACCCGACCGCGACGATCCGGCCCCAGCCCCGCTCGCGCATTCCGGGTAGGTACCGCGCGACCAGATCGATCTGCGTGAGCACGAGGGTTTGCAAGCTCTCAGCGAGCTGACCAGATGTGAGCTCGCCCGCGGTGCCGGGCGGTGGCCCGCCCGAATTGAGCACGAGCACGTCGACGTGCCCGAACTCCTCGTCGACCGTGTCCAGTGCGGCGGCCGTCGATTCGGGGTCGGTGAGATCGATGGCCACCCCGATCGATCCGGGGTGCGCCGCCGCGGCGCTCGCGACGATCTCCGTCCGACGCCCGCAAAAAGCCACGCGCGCGCCTTCTGCTGCCAACCCGTCAGCGATCGCTCTGCCGAGCCCGCTCGTCGATCCGAGCACCAGCGCGGTGCGTCGAGACAAACCAAGGTCCATGACCGCACACGCTATATCGGTACGACCGGTACGGCCCGGCCTAGATGAGGACATCCCCTGTAACGGACGTGACGGATGCGCCGCCGACCCAGATCGTGCCGTCCTCGTCCTGATCGATCGAAACGCGGCCGTCGCGACCGATGGCGGTGCCCTGCCGCGCGGTATAGGGAGCGATTGCCCTGCCGGTGGAAAGCAGCCATTGGGCGAGGCCCGCGTTCAGGCTGCCGGTCACCGGATCCTCGACGGTGCTGCCGGCATTCGGGAAGAAGCCCCGCACCTCGAAAGCGAACGGCGCGCCCGCCGGATGCGGCCCGACGATCCCGACGGATGCGTCGACGAAACCGGGGGAGACGTCGAGCACCGCCTGCGCGTCCTTCATCAACACCGCGATCCAGCCGGGCCCGTTGTCGGCCCACGTGATGTCCACGACGTCGGAATCGGGAATGCGGAGGTATTCGACGACGCGGGCGCGCTCGGCTGCGTCGACCGGGCCGGAGCGGATCAGCGGCGGCGCCGCAAAAGCGAGCGCGCCACCGTCGGTGCGCACCCGGACGAGCCCGGCCCCGCATTCCTGCACGACATGCTCGCCCTTCGCCCTGCCACCGTTCGTGAGCCACGTGTGCGCGCTGCCCAATGTCGGGTGGCCGGCAAAGGGCAGCTCCTCGGCCGGCGTGAAGATGCGGACCCGGTAGTCGGCCTCCGGCGCCGTAGGCGGGAGCAGGAACGTTGTCTCCGACAGGTTCGTCCAGTTCGCGAACCGCTGCATCTGCTCGGTGGAAAGCCCCTCGCCGTCGAGCACAACGGCGAGCGGGTTGCCCGAATACGGGCCTGAGACGAACACGTCGACCTGTGCGAACCGGCGCCGAGTTGCCGGTGAGTTGCCTGCTGTCATGCCTTGACGATCGGGCCTCTCGACCGCTCCGGCCAGTGCCAATTCGCGGTGGGTGGATCGCTCGGACGAAAGCTGCGCGCCAGGGGTCGATCTCTGCCCCGACGTCTGCTACCGTCAGGATCCGGTCACCGAAACGGCAAGATGCTGACGTTGCGCATCGAGTCCAGGGGCCGATCGCGAGTCGCTGAGTTCCCCGCGACCCGCAGGTTGCAGGGTGCTGTCCGCTCGTGCCCATATCTCATTGTTCCCCGCAGGTCAGCACCAATTCGACGGTCACGTCAGGAGAACCCGCGCATGCTTCGGCACCCCGATCACGACGGTGAGGCCTTGGGCCTTGCCGTGCGTGCGGATGCCGTTGTTCCCGTGCGGCTCCGGGTCTCCGCGGCCGACCGCGCTCTTCTGATCCTGCGTTGGACGTTCGGGCTGGCCGTTGCGGTCGGCGCGCTGTGGGCCGGGGCGGCACTGCTCGCCACGCCCGCATCGGCCGCGGTCGCAGCGCCGGCGGTTGCTACCCAGTGGGTGCTGAAGGGAGGTAAGGAGAAGCCCTCAGGCGGGAGCAAGAAGGAAAGCAAGAGCGACAACGGCGGCGGCGGTAACGGCGGCGACGGTGGCGGTGGCAACAACAAGAACAAGAACGACAACAACAACGACGGCGACCAGGGCGACAACGGGAACCGTGACAAGGGCGAGAACAAGCCCAGCAAGAAGAAGGACTATGACAACGGCGGCGACGGCGACGGCGACAAGCCGGTCAAGAAGCCCGAGAAGAAGCCCGCCAAGACGCAGAACGACAACGACGACTCGGACGGCGACAACGACGTCCGGCCCGTGAAGAAGGACAAGGGTCAGCAGAAGAAGACCGTCAAGAACGACGACGGCAATGGCAACGGTGGCAGCGCCGGCGGCGACGGCGATGGCGACAAGCCGACGAAGAAGCCGGAGAAGAAGCCCGCCAAGAAGCCGACCAAGAAGCAGGATGCATCCGGCGACGCGAGCGACAAGAACGACAAGCCGGTCGAAAAGGTCGAGAAGAGGACCAAGAAGCCGACCCGGACGACCGACGACGGTGACGAGCCCAGCATTCAGGCCGTGGTGAACCGAAACGGTGGCGGCGACAACGGCAGCGGCGCGAAGAAGAAGTCCGCGACGACCGAGTCCCAGAAGAAGCTCGACAAGAAGATCGAGAAGAAGATCGGCGAGATCGAGGCGAAGATCGAGAAGACGATCGACGCCAAGCTGGACAAGGCGGCCGAGAAGAAGAAGGCTGCGAAGAAGGCGATCGCTTCGGCAGTCGACAAGGCGACGGAGAAGCTTGCGGGCAAGACCGGGGAGAAGGCGACCGAGAAGGGCGCCAGCAAGAAGAAGCCCACGGCCAAGCGCGACTCCGAGGCGTTCGAGATCGTAGCTGCGGCGCTGAAGGATGCCGGCAAGAAGGGCACCAAGAAGGCGACGGAGAAGTCGGCGGAGCAGGCTGTCGAGAAGGCGGTCCGGCTCGCTGGTATCGACCCGGAGAAGCTGGGCGACGACATCCGCGCGTTCGCGAAGGACGTGACGAAGAACCCGGAGAAGGCGCGAGCTGCGATCGAGAAGCTCGTCGAGAAGCACGTCGACGCCGCCACGAAGCAGGGCGCCAAGAACCCCAAGGACAAGGACAAGAAGAAGCGCCTCACCGGACTCGAAGACCTGACCGCGGTTGCGGACAAGCTGGGTGACGTCGACAAGGTTGTGGACCGCGCTCGGAAGTTCATCGCCGGCGAGACGAAGAAGGCCGACAACAAGCGCCGCGACGACAAGATCGGCGCCGATCTCGTGCGGTATGCCGTGGAGCAGGCGGGCTCGGCCGAGAAGTGGACCGCCAAGGTGAAGGAGCGCGCCGCGGAGATCGTGGCGGCGGCCAAGCGTTCGAAGAAGACCACCGGCGCCGACGGCAAGAACAACCCAGGCAAGGGAGCGGCCGGCAAGCCCAGCGCGGCCGATCGTTCGGACCGCGCGCTGCGCGACGCCGTCCGTGAGGCACTGTCGAAGGTCGAGCGGACGATCGAGTCGAAGGTCGCCGAGGCGAAGCGCAAGTGCGGTTCGGACGCGTGCGCGCAGCGCGCCGGCGCCAAGCGCGGCTTCCCGCCGGTGAACCCGAACGGCTCGGACACCGAGAAGGCGATGGCTCTCCTGTTCTCCGGTGGTGGCAACGGCGGCACCCGCTCGGGTGCCGACGCGGTCACCGACGACCACGGCGTGCGGTCGGTGTTGTGCGCCTCGGGTGGTGGCTCCGGTTGCGGCGCCGGCGCGGAGAAGCGCGCCACACGTTCCGACGCGGACCCGCGCGGCCCACCACGCGACGAGCAGGACTACGAGGCGGACCAGATCGAGAAGGTCCTCGACGGGCGCATCGCCAACGACAAGGCGAAGCAGTCGCTCGCGGCAGATCAGAAGAAGTTGAAGTCGGGCAAGATCACGAAGAAGCAGTACGACGCGAAGGCTGCGGCGTACAAGAAGCAGACCACGGCCTACAAGGCCGATCGTGCGCAGCTGTCCACCGAGGATGCCGCGCTGGTCGACCAGGTGGTCAACGGGCACCGTTCCATCGAGAAGCGCAAGGCGCAGCTCGACGCCGAGGCCAAGAAGGTCAAGGCGGGCAAGGTGTCGGCTGCCACCCACAAGAAGAACGTCGCCGCGTACGAGAAGGCGGAAGCCGCTCTCTACACCGCGACCGACGAGCTGCGTGAGGCCACCGAGCGGCGCGACCCGAACGCGCTGCGGGGCGACACCCCCACCGACGGGTCCGCGGCCGGCTGCGGGAGCAGCGGCCGGTTCGTCGAGTGCGGTGCTGTGTCGAAGAGCAAGACGGGCGAGCAGAGCGACCGCTGTGTCGCGCTGGCCGGCGTCTCATCCGGATGTGGCGTCTCGACGAAGTCCGGCGGCACGAAGGCCTCCGCCAAGTGCACGCTCACCGGCAAGAGCCAGGGTTGCGGCAGCACCGCGCAGCGCGGCCAGAACATCGCGAAGGCCACCTGCAAGACGGGTGCCGACTGCGGTGAGAGCACCCGCGCCGACGCCGAGAGCGCCAGCTTCACCTGTGCGACGGGCAAGGGCCGTTGCGACGGGTCCGGCTCGGCCGCGCCGCGCGGCAAGACCGCCGCGGCGAAGGCCACCACCGACACGCGCACGTCGGCGAACGTGTCCTGCACCGGCCGCTGCGACCTGGACGGCGCCGCGACGTTCACCGGCGCCGACGCGGGTTGCCGCAGCGACAACGGCACCTGCACCAACCGGACCGGCGGCAACGGAAAGGGCACCGCGGCGGCGACGGCGGGGGAGAAGGCGCAGAAGGACAACCGCTCCGCGACGGCCACGGCGGACTGCGCGGCGAAGAGCGCCGGCTGCACCATCACCACGAGCGTCCGGCTGGACGACGGCGAGGGTCGGGCCGCGACCGCCACCGCGGACGTCCGCTGCGCCGACGGCGCCACCGGCTGCAAGGGCAACGGCAAGTCGACCACCGGCGCCGGCAGCACGTCGGTCACCGCCCAGAAGGCAGCAACACAGAAGGCGACCAAGCCAACCAAGACGGCCAAGACGACGAAGAAGGCCACCGACGCCTCCCGCGCCGGTTCGGGCACCGCCACCTGCTCGATCGCCGCCGGTGCGTGTGAGACGCAGAGCCGCACCGAGAGCGACTCCGAGGGCGCCCGCAGCGACGTCGCCGCCGACGTCGAGTGCAACGACGGCACCGGCTGCAAGGGCAAGGCCAACACCGCGACCACCGGCAAGGTTGTCGCCGCGGCGGCCGCCGGCAAGAAGGCAGCCGTCCGCACCACCAAGGCCAACGCCAAGTGCGGCGCCGCCGCGGGTGACTGCGACAGCGACGCCGCCTCCCAGGTCGGCGACACCGCCCAGCCGGCGAGCCTCTTCACGAAGGCCCGCCGCAGCCTGACCGCGTCGAGCGAGGCCGCCACCTCCCTCGACTGCGACACCGCCGCTTGCCGCGGCTCCGGTGTTGCGGAGACGGCCGGTGCCGCGTCGGGTGACATCAAGGGTGTGCGCGACAGCACCGGCCGCTCGACCTGCTCGGCCCGCGGCGACGGTGGCAGCTGCGAGATCGGCGCCCGCTCCGAGGTGGCCGACCGCGACCCCACCACGAGCACCCAGCCGGGTGTGAAGGCGGTCACCGGACCGGTCAGCCGCTCCACGGCCACCGGCAACGGGTCCTGCGACGGCGGGGCGGGCACCTGCACCACGACGGTGACCACCACGACGCAGGCCCGCGACACCGCGGTCACGAAGTTCGCGCGCGGTTCGTCGGCCACCGTCACCTGCACGGTGCGGGGCGGCCGGTGCGACGGTGACGCCGAGTCGGCCGCCTCCAGCGCCGCTGACCACGTGGTGATCGACCCCGCCACCGGACGCCCGGTTGCCGGCCAGCCGACCGCTGGCCCGTCGAGCGTCTCCCGCTCCAGCGCGAGCCTCGACTGCCCGAACGGCTGCACCGGCAAGGCGTCCAGCTCGGCCGCCGGGTTCGACGGCGCGGTCAAGAAGGGCGTCCCGCAAACCTCCACCGCAACCGTCACCTGCAAGGTCTCCGGCGGCGCCTGCGAGGCCAGCACCAAGTCGGTCGGGGCTTCCGCGCCGGGCGCCACGAAGGTCCTCGCCCAGCAGCTGCAGGGCCAGCAGGACGGCACGCAGACCCAGCCGGGCACCGGCCCGGTCGAGATCAAGAAGACCGGCAAGCCGACCCCCGGCCCGTCGAGCGCCTCGATCGCGACGGCATCGCTCGACTGTGCCGACGGCTGCACCGGCACCGTGACGACCGCCGCGACCGGCAACGACGGTGTGCGCGATCGCGGCTCGAAGGGCACCGCCGAGTGCACGATGAACGGCGGCAGCTGCGAGGGCTCGGCGACATCGGCAGCCAGCGCAGGCAACAACGTCGCGGACGTGCTGCCCGACCTGTCCGGTGGCCCGAACGCCGCCGTGCAGGAGGACAAGGACGAGCAGGGCGCGCCGCTGACGCCGGCCAAGAACGGCAAGAAGGTCGTCGCGGCTCCTGCGCCGGTCGCCGGCCCGTCGAGCTTCTCCACCTCCGACGCCATCGGCGAGTGCGAGAGCACCTGCACCGGCGGGGTCATGTCCAGCACCACCAGCACCGACGGCCCGGCGGCTACGAAGGCGATGGCCGGCAACAAGAGCTCGCGCGGGCCACCGTCGAGCAGCACCACGACCTTCCGTTCCACCTGTGTTGCCGGTACGAACGGGTGCGTCGCGCAGTCGAAGTCGGCCGCGGCCTCCGGCGCGGGTGTCGGGTACCTGATGACCCGCAACCTCGTGGAGATGGCGAACGGCCCCCAGGTCCGGACGAAGAACGCGAAGAACAGCCAGACGCAGGAAAGCACGAAGTCCGCCGAGCAGCTCGAAGCCGAGAAGCGCGCGGCGGAGAAGGCAGCCAAGGCACAGGCTGCCGAAGACCGGAAGGCGTTGGAGCAGGCGGCGAAGGATCTCGCCGGTCCGCTGCCCATCACCTTCAGCCAGTCGTCGGGTCTCGCCGAGTGCGGTGGCCCGGACTGCACGGCGGCGGTCAAGGGTTCGTCGACGACGACGGGTCTCGGTGACTCCGCGGTCTCGCGCTCCCGCTCCGAGGGACGCTGCACCGGCGCAACCGCCGGGTGCGCGATCGGGGCCGACGCCTCCGCGGCGACCGTGGCGAACTCGGGCACGCCCGACCCCACCGACAAGAAGAAGAAGCGCCTGCTGCCCGGTGTCTCCGGCTCGACGCAGGCCACCGCGACGATCGACTGCCCCGAGGGCTGCACCGGCTCGGTCACGAGCGACTCGGCCTCGGCCGCGTCGCCGGGCGGGGGAGCGCGGGCGGCGCTCGCCGCCGCCGCCAAGGCCGCCAACAAGGCCCAAAAGGCAAAGAAGGGTGAGAAGGGCGAGAAGGCCCCTCGCGGCAACGGTGCCAAGACCGACCCGACCAGCGTCTCGGTCTCGAAGAGCTCCGCCGCCTGCACCCCGGGCGCGCCCTGCCAGGCCGGGGTCGGCACGTCGGCCAGCATGGCGGTCTCCAACGTCAAGGCCGCCGCCCAGAAGAGCACAGCCCAGAAGGCCACAACCCAGAAGAACGGCAAGAAGGGCAAGAAGGCCGCCGCCCCGCAGGACAGCTGGTTCGGCACGACGTCCGCGTCGGCATCGGGCTCCTGCAAGCGCGGCGCCGGCGGCTGCCCGGTCACGACGTCGAGCCGCACCGTCGGCACCGACGACCCGGCGACGATCACGAACGCGCTGCGCTCCGGCAAGGCGGCCGCGCTCGGGAAGACGGCGCAGGCGGTCGGCGTTGCCGCTTGCCGCTCGACCGAGGGCTGCCAGAGCGCAACCGGCGGGTTCGTGGCCGACAACGTCGCCGAGGTGACCACCGGGTGCGCAGGCAAGGGCTGCACCACCCGCACGAGCGGCAACGCCCGGTTCGACGGGAACCGTGCCACGGCGAGCACGGCGTGCAACGCGGGGGCGGGCGCGCAGTGCGGCGCGACCACGCGGGTCGGCGCGGCACCCGGCGGGGCCCAGGTCGCGGCCAGCTGTACCGGCGCCAAGGGCGCCACGTGCACCCAGAAGTTCTCGGCGGCGAGTGCCCGGTCCAGCCGCACCGAGGGCAACACGGCCGCGGCCACCGCGAGCTGCGGCGGCGCGAAGGCCGGGTGGTGCGCGACCAACGCCGTCGCGCAGACGTCCAAGCAGCAGGCGATGGCCGCTGTGCAGTGCCAGGGCAGCAAGGGCACCGCCTGCAAGCAGAAGTTCTCGGCGAAGAGCAAGGACAAGAGCAAGACCGGCAAGAACAAGGCCCTCGCCGAGGCGAAGTGCGGCGCCGCCCGCACCGGCTGGTGCGGCACGAGCGGGGTCGCGCAGACGACGAAGACCTCGGCGATGGCGGCGGCGAACTGCCAGGGCAGCAAGGGCACCAACTGCAAGCAGAAGTTCTCGGCGAGCAGCTCCGACAAGAGCAGGACCGGCAAGCAGAAGGCGTCGGCGAGCGCGAAGTGCGGCGCGGCCCGTGCGGGCTGGTGCGGCACCACCGGCGTCGCACAGACGACGAAGACGTCCGCGATGGCCGCGGCGGGCTGCTCCGGCAGCAAGGGCATCTCGTGCCGCTACTCCTACCGCGCCAGCAGCAAGGCCTCCGCAGGCGGCGCGGCGAGCGCGTCCGCCCGCGGGTTCGGCAAGGGCACGAAGGGCGCCGGGCAGGTCATGACGACCGCGGCCGCTCGCGCCGGCGGTGGGAAGGCCGAAGCGTCGGCGTCCTGTGTCGGGACGAAGGGCACGAACTGCCGGTACTCCTACCGTGCGGACGTCTCGGCGCGAGCCGCCGGTGCGCGTGCGTCGGCCAGCGGGTTCGGCGGCGGCAAGATGGGTGGCGGCGGGGTTGCCGTCACGGCGACCGCGGCGTCGGGGCCGGGTTGGGCGCAGGCCTCGGCGTCGTGCTCCGGCACGAAGGGCACGACCTGCCGCCATTCGTACTCGGCGTCGGTCTCGGCGTCGGCCAGCTGGGCCGGGCCGGAGAAGACGCTGCCCGACGGCAGGAAGGTCCGGGACAGAAGCTCCGCGAGCGCCTCGGCGAGTGGTTCCGGCCGCGGCGGCATGGGTGGTGGCGGGGTCTCGGTCACCGCCTCGGCCAACGCCGGCCCCGGTGGCGCGAGCGCGTCGGCGAGCTGTGCTGGCGCGGCGAACTGCCGGGCGAACTGGACCGCGCACGCCGAGGTCTACGACAGCCTCGCCAAGGCAGGTGAGGGCTACTGGATCGCCACCGGCAAGGCCACCTGCAGCGGCGGCGGCACCGCGGGCGGCTGCGGTGTGACGGCCGAGGCGAAGGCCGGCCCGAACGGCTTCGGCCGCGGCAAGTGCTCCGGCAGCTACTCGACCTGCGACACGAGCGGCAGCGGCAACGTCTTCACCTCGACCGCGCCGCCGAAGCTGGTGCTCCCGCCCGGGACCGTGCTGGACAAGAACGGCAAGCCCGTCAAGATCGAGAAGATGGGCAAGGACGACCAGGGTGTCCTGATCGAGCGCGACAAGGACGGCAACGTCGTCTGGAAGATCAAGCCCAAGGGCGAGAAGGTCTACGGCAGCGTCTGCAAGGCGCCCTGCACGCGCGTCAACGAGACCGGCCCGAACGGCGAGAAGGTCGACTTCGACCCGAACGCCAAGAAGGGCCCGTACTCCGGCTCCCTGCCGAAGTCGAAGACCGGCAAGACGCGCGACTCGGCGTACGGCGAGAACGGCATCTACGTCGCGAAGGACGCGAAGGGCAACGGCGCGGGCTGGGTGCGCGGCAAGGGTGGAGTGACCAACGGCGCCACCGGAGAGACCACCACCTACAACCGGACGTCGCCGAACAAGAACGAGTACAACAACTTCCGGCTGACCAACATCAAGACGGGCTCGCCGTTCCAGACGACCTGCCGCGGCGGTTGCACCTATACCGGGGCGAAGCTGCCCGGCAAGCCGTTCATCGACAAGGTGACGATCGACGGCGACGGCATGATCACCGGCCGCGACATGCACGGCAACCCGGCGCAGATCACCTGGAACGGCAAGATCTCCTTCCGTTCGGCCGAGGGCGACGTCCTGAACGACGGGATGGACATCGAGCCGGGCATGGCGACCGGCAAGGGCTCGATCGTCACCCGCAACGCGGCCGGTCTCGGCGGCTCCATCCTGATCAACGGCTACGGGAAGATCCGCACGGCGGACGGGGTCGAGTTCAACTGCGAGAACTGCGACGGCGGGCACTACATGCCGACGGAGAAGGGCAAGGGCGGGATCAACTTCTGCTCGATCTCCTCGCCCGGAGCGGCCTGCCAGGGGACCGGCTCGGAGATCAACAACACCTTCGACTCCCAGCAGGCGAACATCGACTCGGCGCAGAAGGGCAAGGCCGAGTGGGTCCAGTTCCTGCGCAACGACGACGGCAGCGGTGGCGGCGCGATCGCGTTCACGGAGGGCGCGGCGTACGCGCGGGGCAGCGAGGCGTACGGCGAATGGGTCGAGACCCGCGGCGACGGCGGTCGGTTCGCGCTGCTCTACACCGAGAAGGACGGCTACAACAAGGGCCAGGCCTGCAAGGGCGACTGCAAGGGCTCGGTCAGCCCCGACGAGCGGCTCGATTGGGTGGAGCCGACCAGCAAGGTGACCGACGCGCTCGGCATGCCGACCGCTCGGCCGGACGGCTCCAGCGGGCGGCCGACGCTGCTCGACAAGGCGCGGGCCGCGTTCCGCTACACCGCGGGCCAGTCGCACCTCGGCTGGATGGCGAACACGGGCAACGCCAAGGCCAAGCCGGTCGTCGACCTGATCGAGGCCGCGATGGCCAAGAAGAAGAAGGGCGAGAAGCTCACCGTCGCCGAGGTCGCGGCGATCGCCAAGGCCGTCGACAAGCTCGGCAAGACCACGAACACCCGGCTCGGGCGCACCGGCGCGGCGCTCAGCGACGTGCTCACGGTCAACGGCACCCAGGAGCACACCACCGAGGACGTCGAGCGGAAGCTGGCCGGCGACCCGAAGCTTGTCGCCCAGGTGCTCGGCAAGACCTACAAGGACGGCTGGAAGCCATCGCAGGAGGAGCTCAAGAAGGCCAGGACGACCATCCTGGACAAGCAGGACGTCTCCGCGAAGACGATGGACCAGCTCAAGGCGCTCGACCCGCGCCAGGACGCGCTCGACAAGCGCCGAGACAAGAACAACAAGGCGATCGAGGCCTACAACAACGGCAAGGGCGGCGACAAGAAGGCGCTGCAGGCGGAGCAGGACAAGATCGCCAAGGCGCAGGGTGTGCTCGACGGCGAGACCGGCAAGCTGCGCCAGCAGCTCGAGGGCAGCCAGAGCGTCCTGCGCGGTTACGACGCCATGGTCGCCGCCGCCGGTGATCCGGAGTACGCGGCGAAGATCGCCGCGGCCGACCGCAACGTCAAGGCGATCGCCGGTGCGGTCGACCTGATCCCGACGCCGAAGACGGACGCCCAGGCCCGTGCGGCGAACAAGGTCGCGAACTTCTCCCAGGCCGTCCAGCTCGGGTACGAGGCGAGCATCGAGGCGCCGCGGCGGGTCTCCAACCCGCTCAACGACATGCAGCTCCCGTCGACGGGTTCACCGGACGTGCCGCTGGCCATCCGCGCCGCCGGCGGCTACGACTTCGTCAAGAAGATGGTCGAGGCGGAGAACAGCCCGTTCGTCAACGAGGACGGCTCGGACTTCACGCCGGACCAGATCTCCGACCTCGCCGCGACGTGGGCGTACCACTTCCCCGACCCCAAGACGGGCAAGCTGAGGCTGCCGGCGAACCTCTCCGAAGCCGCCAGGCTGGAGAGCCTGCCGCAGAACGACAAGCAGGCGCTCGAGTTCCTCCTCGGCCCAGAGGGGTCGGAAGGTCGCGGGAAGATGGAGGAGGGTCTGCTCAGGCAGATCAACGGGGCCGGGCTCATCAGGGACCTCGGCTCTGTCCTGGACGAGGACGGCAAGGACGGGCTGCGCGACGCCATCAACAAGCACGACCCGAAGAGCTTCAAGGGCTTCTTCCGGTTCGTGGCAGAAGGTGCGCAACTCATCCAGTCGGAGACGGTGCGCCGCTTCAACCGGAAGTGGGGCGGCGACACCGACCACTTCGGCAAGAATCTCGCCCGCGGTGCGTTCACCGCTGCTGCGGGCATCGTCTCCATGCCCGGTGTGATCATCGGCGAAGGCGCGAAGGAGGCGTGGAACCGCCTCCGGTACGACGGCGTGTTCGGCAACACCGCGAGGGCGGTCGGGCTCGGGTTCACCCCGCTCGCCGGCAAGATCAGCGAGATCGACCCGACGGCGTGGGCCAACGACAAGAAGCCCAAGCGGGAGCAGTTCAAGACCTACGCCGAGTACCACACCGCGCTCTACCCGCTGACCGGCTCGATGGTGGTCACGCCGCTCACCAACGCCTACAACCGGTGGTTCGTCAACCACACCGCCAAGAACGACTACCGCACGCGCCCGATCGAGACGCTCATGGAGGACGGCCTCCCGATCCTCATCGTCCTCGGGCCGACCACGGCCGGCCTGAAGGGTGCGGCGCTGCGCAACGCCACCCGCGCGACGGCGGCGCAGAACCTGGCGGCCACGATGGCCAAGCGCGGCGGCCAGGCGGCGACGATCCGGTCGCTGGAGGCGTCGGCGAAGACGTTCACGCTCCGGTCGAAGATCTACAGTGGGCTGAGCCGGCCGACCGCGGGTGCCGTGCACGTCGCGACGCTGCCGTACACGCTCGTCGGTGTGCCGTTCCGGGCCGGCGCGGCTGTCTACCGCGGTGTTGCGACCCCGCTGGCGCACGTCGCGCAGAAGGGCGCGCAGGCGGCCGGCATGCGGTCGCTCGCCGGCGCGATCGCGGGCCGCCCGACGACGAAGCTGTGGGGTTACACGTCGACCGGCCTGCAGAAGACCGCCGGCTCGCTCGCCCGCGGCGCCGACAACGCGCGCCTGATCACCCGGTACGGCATCATCGGATGGAACAGTCGCAACGCTGCCTACGCCAACGTCGGCAGCCGCCGCACCGCGCTCGACCCCGCGCTCAACCGCTCGTACGAGCGCACGGTCGGGAAGGTCACCGAGCGCACGACCGGTGTGATCCGCGACGCCCGGCTCGCGGGCGTGCAGCGCTCGTGGGAGCGGGTCGCCGCCGACCGCGCGCGGGTCACCGACCGCGTGCTCGGCCGCGACCTCGCCGCCGGCAAGCCGTGGGCACAGGCGCCACGCGACATGACGCTCGCCGACAAGGTCGACGCCATGATGACCGACGCCGGCGGCCAGCCCGTGACGGCCGCGCAGCTGGCCCGCCAGCTGGGCGTCAAGAAGTCGGCGATCAAGAAGGCGATCGCGGGCGAGCAGGCGCCGCCCGGCGCCGGCCCGCGGGTCGAGGTCACCATCGACGGCAACGGCACCGCGTGGGTGCAGCGCCCCGCCGGCTACAAGGCCGAGTGGAGCACGGCGCCGCGCACCGGAATCCGGACGGAGCCGACGGGCGCGACGAAGCCGGGCGGCCAGGCGTCGATGGGCGACACCGGGACGAGCGCCGGCCCGACGGGCGGCCGCACCGGCGAGCGGACCGGCGAGTCGACCGGCCCCAACGTCAGCAGCGAGAACCCGCTCGGCACCGGCCGCGGCGAGCAGGCCGGCACGGGCTCCGGGAAGAACACCGGTGATACCGGTTCGCAGTCGGGTTCGCAGGTTTCGCAGTCGGGCAAGCAGGGCAGCAAGACCGGCGCCGGCGAGCGGACGACCCAGCAGGTCCCGGGCACCCCGGCCGGCCCGCGCACCCCCGGCGGCGATCCGGCCACGCCGCCGCCGTCAGCGCCGTCGCCGGTGGCGTCCAAGGGCGGCGGCCCGAAGAACCCCGGCTCCGGCGGCGGCACCCCCACCCCGGGCACCGGGCCGGAGACGCCTGGCGCCAAGACCACCGAGTCCGGCGGGAAACCGGACAGCTCGGCCGAGGTCGGGATCACCAAGCACGGCGCGGTGCGCAGCGGCGACCCGCCGGCGACGAAGGAAGGCACCACACCCGGCTCGGGAGAGCCGGTCAAGAGCACCGACGGGCCGGCCGCACGGCCGGAGGTCGGCGATGCCGAGAAGGCGGCCGACGTCAAGGGCCGCAAGGCCGACGTCAAGACGGCCAAGCAGGCGCTCCGCGACGCGAAGGCGAAGCGGGACACTGCCCGGCCCGAGCTGGAACGCGAGTACTGGAAGTCGACCGACAGCACCCGGCGGAAGGACCTGCTCGACGCGTACGACCGCCACGACGCGGCGGTCGCCGAAGCCAAGCTCAACCTGAAGTACGCCAAGGAGGCAGTCAGAGACGCACGGATGATGCGCCCGTTCAAGGCGCGTGTCTCGGAGGTCATCCGGATCTGGACCGACGAGAACCGCCTGGCCGAGGCGCAGGACCTGGTGGCGAACGGCACCAAGCGCTCGAAGATCAGCAGGGCGCAGTACCTGGCCGTCGTCGCCGAGAAGATCCGCACCACGCGGATCGACGGGAAGTACTACGGGCTCCGGCCCGTGCAGCTGGCTGCCGCCCTCGTGATGGACGGCCAGGTGTTCGGATCGGCGCGACTGGTGAAGCTCAGCCTGCGGCTGCGCGGCAACGTCGTGGAGATGCTGACCGGTGAGGGCAAGACCGTCACCGGGATGGCGGTCGCGATGAAGCGCGCGCTGGAGGGGAGGGTCAAGGGTCGCCCCGGCGGCGTGCACGTCATGACGACGAGCGGGCCGCTCGCGGAGCTCGCGTTCGAGAAGTACTACGAGCCCGTCGCGAAGGAGCTCGGCCTGACGGTCGGGCTGCGCAGCGGCGAGCTGCAGTCGCTCGCCGACCGGCGCGCGGCGTACAAGGCCGACATCACGATCTCGACCGCCACCGACATGATCTTCGACCGGATGAACGACCTGCGGGTCCCGAAGTCCGACCGGGTCATGGGCCGGCAGGCGTTCGCGCTCGTCGACGAGGCCGACATGGTGCTGCTCGACTGGGGCGCCAGCCCGCACCGACTGGCCGAGAGCGTCCAGGCGCGGGTGCGCACCGCTGAGCTGCAGTGGGCGCGCGACACCGCACGGGGCCTGACGGAGGGCACCGAGTTCTCGTTCGGCAAGGACGGGCTGACCATCAGCCGCCGGCAGCACACGCTGATCGAGCAGAAGATCGGTGGCGAGCTGTCGGAGACGCAGCGCGTCGACCTGGCGAACGCGTTGCGCGCCAGGCGCCTGGTCAACGCGTCCGACTTCGTGCTCAGGGGCGAGACGCTCGCCGAGATCCTCGACAACAACAACGGCCGCTCGCTCACCGGCCAGCGTTGGACGCAGGGCCTGCACGAAGCCCTCGAGACGCAGCTGGACATCCCGGCGCAGCGCGCGCAGCGGACCGTCGCGACCATGACGGTGAAGTCGTTCCTCAAGGACTACGGCGCCGTCGCCGGCATGACGGGCACGGGGATGCGGGCCCGCTCGCTGTTCCGCAGCCTCTACGGCATGGACGTCGTGCGGATCCCGACGCACGAGGCGCGCAGGCTGGAGATCCGCCCAACCGAGGTCTACAGCGGCAACGGTCCGTTGACCGCCGCGATGCTGGCCGAGCTGAAGAAGCGGGCGAACAGCCCGCAGCCCGAGCTGCTGCTCTTCCGGACCCCGCTGCAGACCGAGCTGTTCGCGGCGGCGCTGCGCAAGGAGGGCATCACCGTCCAGGTCGTCAACGCGCTGGACGGCGTGATCGACTGGGAGAACGCCGTGGCCGCGGCGGCCGGGCGCCCGCACGCGATCACGGTGGCCACGAACATGATGGGCCGCGGCACCGACATCTCGCTCGGGGCGAAGGGCTCGCCCGCGTGGAACGCGGTCACCGGCGCCGGCGGCCTCCGCGTCACCACGATGAGCATGTTCGACGGCAGCCGGCCGCTCGACCAGGGCTTCGGCCGGGCCGGGCGCAACGGTGAGCCGGGTGACGCGGGATTGAAGGTCTCGCTGGACGACCCGTTGCTCGCCCGGTACGGCAACGCCAGGAAGCTTGCGGCGCTGCGGAAGAAGTACTCCGGGCGGAGCGGGGCGCTCCCCAAGGACGCCGTCCGGTTCGTCGAGAAGACGATCAAGCGCGCCGACCGGATCACCAACGCCCGGCTGAAGGACGTGCTCACCGGCAAGATCGCTGCCGAGACCGAGATCGCACGCACCGTGCAGGGCGAGGCGGCGGCGACGGGGCTCGGCACGCCGCCGGGCCGCACCACCGGCGTCAGCACAGCCGCAGATGCCGCCGTCACCGCCGTCACCGACCGCATCACGCAGCTGCAGAAGGATCTCACCGCGGCCCGGCAGGCTGTCGCGAACGCCACCGGGTCCTTCTTGCAGGACGGCTCGGGCGCGGCTGCGCTGGGCGCGGCGGTGACGCAGGTCGGCGCGATCCGCCAGGACCTACACACCGCGCTAGGCGAGTACCGCTCGCTCACCGGCAGCACCAGCGAGCTCGCCCCGTCGTCGGCCCGCTCCGACGCCATCGCGGCCGAGCAGCTCGGCGCCACGCCCGAGGCCGTCCAGGCGGTGCAGGACCTCATCGCCGCCGGTGACCGCGCGGGCGCCGTCGAGGCGTTGACGCGGCTCGCGGCGCAGTACGCGGCGATGGAGCAGGCCGGCGAGTGGGCCGCCGCCGCCGACGCCCGGGTCGCGGCGGCGCAGGCGCTGGCGGCGCTGCAGCGGGCGGCCGGCGTCGAGCAGACGCTCGGGACACCGGAGACGGCCCCGGAGCAGCGGTTGGTGGACGCCGCGCTCATCCGCCTCCAATCGGCGGTCGCCGGCGTGCCGGCCGGGGTCGCGGCCGACACGATCACGGCGTTCATCGGTGACGACGCCCGCACACAGCTGGAGCGCCTCGCCGGCACCGGGATCCCCGAGCACCTGCTGCGCGACCTGCACGACCTCGTCGTCTCGGGTGCCGTCGACGCCGCGGAGCTGCGCGCGCTGATCCAGCGCGCGCAGTGGCCGACCAAGGCGCCCGTCGCCGACGCGATCGGGCGGTTCGCCGCCGAGCACGGCCTCGACTGGAACCGGGGCGAGAAGCGCCGCGTGCGCCACGCGCTGAAGGCGGCCACGCCGGAGGCGCCGGTGGCGATCGTGCCGGGCGGACCGTCCGACATCAGCGGCGCGGTGTCGAGCGCCCAGCCGGGAACGCAGCCCGCCGGCACGACGACGTACGAGGTGCCGCTCCCGGAGAACACCGGCGCGAGCACGGGCGGCGGTACCGGTCGTGGCGGCCCGCCCGGCGGTGGCCCGCCGTCGACCGGCGGCACCGCGTCGGACGGCTCGCCGGAGGGCCCCGACGGCCCGGACAGCGGCAAGAGCGGCAAGGGCGGCAAGCTCCGCCGGGCCGGGCTCGCCGTGCTGGCCTTCGTGGGCGCGAACCTGCTGCTGAGCACGTCTGAGAGTGGCGGCTCCGGCACGATGCCGGACGTCGTCGGCATCGCGATGGCGGGCGGTGACGCCGTGGGCGACCTGCTCGGCGGTGTGCTCGACGCGCTCGCCAGCACACCGACGCTCTACAGCGCCGCCGTCGTCGTTGCGGCGCTCGGCACCCGCTGGCTCATCCGCTACCTCGCCCGGCAGCGCGGCCCGCCGCGGCTGGAGTGGGAGCGCCGGCAGTTCGCCTGGAACGCCACCGCTCCCGCCGAGCTGCCGACCGCCGGCCCCGAGACGCTGATCAGCGTCGTGTGGCGGCTGGTCTGGGCAGCCGAGGTGTTCGACGCCCACAACGGCATCCCCGTGACGGGCGTGAGCGCTGCCGACGTGATCGGCGGCATGCTGCGGACCGCGGATCACGCATGGACCGGGTCGCTCTCGGAGCTGGTCGAGAAGGCCGGCCAGGCGGGGGTCGCGGGTGCGCTCGACGAGCTGGCGGCCGCCGGCCTGCTGGAGCAGGTCGCCGGGCCCGGGGGCGTGCAGCGCTTCCGTGCGGGCGGTGTGCTCGGGCAGCTGATGGCGCGCGCGCCGCCGGCGTTCGTGGAGGCCATGCTGCGCAACCCGGCCGCCGTGCTGGACGACGCCGGGTTCGACCGGCGACCGGCCGACGAGCTGCTGATCGTCGTGAGCGCGGGCCTGCGCAACACGATCTGGGCCGAGCGCGCGTTGCACACGATCCGGGCTCCGCGGGTGCCCGGCCGGCTGGGCAAGACGCTGGCGCCGCTCCTCGACGCTCGCGCGACGACCGAGCAGGCTTCCGCAGCGCTCGACGAGCGGGTGCGCGCGGAGCTGCCGAAGCTGCGCGGTCTCACCCCCGACGAGCAGCGTGACGCGCTGCGCACAGCGACGCAGACCGAACGCGACGCGCTCGACGCGGCCAAGAAGGCCGAGCGGGCCGTCACGGTGACCGTGCTCAACGACGCCGCGCTCGGCGGGTTCACCCGCCGCGCGGTCGCGGCCCGCCTCGACGACTACAAGAGCGAGCGGTCCGGGCTGCGTGGCCTCCCGGGCCGGACGCGCGCGGCGATCACCGGACGGTGGGAGCGGCGGCAGCTGCTGCGCCCGGTCAGGGGCGCGGTGGCGGCGCTGGAGCAGGCCGGGCCGCCGGAGCAGCAGGCGGCGCAGGACGGGCTGGTCGTAGCGGTGGTCGAGGCCGCCGATCGCGGGGTGCCGGCGGAAGCGCTCGCGGCACGCACCGGGTGGTCGCCCGCCGTCGTGACGCTGACCAGCGAGGAAGCGGCGGTCACAACCGCGCTGGCCGCGGCCACCTCGGGCTGGACGCCCGCGCAGGTGCAGGCGGCCGGCGCCGCGACCACTGAGCTGGCGGGCATTCTCGTCGAGCTGCGCCGCGGCCGCCCGGCGGACGTCACCCGCGCGCGCGAGCTGCTCGCGCAGCTGAACGCGATGCTGGACGGCACGACCCGCGGGCTGGAGCTGCTCACGACGGCGGCCGGCGCGCTCGGCCTCGACCCGGAGTGGACCGGCTCGGGGCTCGTTGCGCCGGTCGCCGGCGGCGGCGCCGTCGAGATCCCGGCGGCGGAGGTCCGGGACGTGCTGGCCCGCTTCACCGCGCGGGCCGCCGAGGGCACCGGAGAAGCCAGGCTGCAGGCGGAGGCGGCGGCGTGGTGGGGCGCCCATGTCGGTGCGGCGGGCGGTGTCGCGCCGCTGGCGGGTGTGCTGAACGCGCTGGGCGAGCTGGTCGGTGACCAGCACCTGCGCCCGGCCGCGCTGGCCGTCGGCGAGATGGTGCTGACGGTCAACGGTGGCGCCGGGAAGATCGCCGAAGGCGAGCTCACGCCGGCCGGCGCCGCGCTGCTCGCGCAGCTCGGCGCGGTCGCTGCTTCGGCCGTCTCCGGGGCCGGCACGAGCCCGTTGCTGGCGTTGCGCGTCGACGTCGGCGGGCCGCTCGCCGAGCTGGGCGAGGGCCTGGACGCCTTCCGCTCGGGCACGCGCGACCCGCACTTCGCCGGGCAGGTCGCGACGTTCGCCGGGCTGCTCGGCGAAGCCCGCACGGCGCTGACCCAGCGTGCCAATGCGAAGGCCAAGGGCGCGGTCGACGCCGGGCGGGACGCCGCGAAGGCCGGGCGCAGGATCGCGCAGAAGGTGCCGGGCACCACGCAGATCAAGGCGGACGACGGCGCCACCGAGCGCGCCCGCAAGGCGGCGGCGGACCAGGACGTGGCGCTGGAGAAGCAGCTGCGCCTGGGCCGCACCCGCGACGCGTACCGGGTCGCGGCCCGGCGCGCCGCGACGGCGGAGCGCACGCTCGCCAAGCTCGCGGACCTGCTGGCGCAGCCGCCGGTCACCCCGAACCTCGCCTGGACCCGTTCGGTCGAGCGGGCGGCGAAGGCGGCGACGGTGGTGGTCGCCGGCTACCGGACGGCTCTGGAGGCGGCGCTGCCGCCGGCGGAGGCGTTCCCGGCCGGGGTGCCGACCGACGTCCTGCCGCTGCTGCCGCAGCTGACGGAAACGGTGAACGCGAAGCTGGCCGAGATGGGCGTGCGGCGCCGGTTCACCGAGCTGGAGCTGGCCGACACCATCGGCGCGGAGTTCCGCGCGGTCGCGTCGGAGGACGGACTGGTGCTCGGCGTCGGCACCCGGCTGCGGCCGGCCGAGCTGCGGATCAGCTGGCACGCCGGCACGGTCGTCGAGGACGTGACCACGCAGGAGCTGGCCACCGAGGTGATGATCGGCAGCCTGCCGCAGGGCGGCACGTCGGTGTCGGCGGCGGTGCTGCGCAGCCTGGGGCTCTCGGGCGGGTTCGCGAAGCTGTTCACGGCGGTGCCGGGGGTCAAGCTCAACGTCAACATCGGCCGCAGCGAGTCGAGCACCGGCGGCGCGGCGGGTTACGCGGTCGGCGGCGGCGTGGTGGACAACCGCGGCGACTCGGTGCTGCTGGAGATCGGGACCACGTGGAAGGTCGCCGTCCGCACCGCGAAGCACCCGGAGTGGGGCGCGACCGGCGAGGTCACCGGAACGCATGCGGACGTGCTGCGGCTGTGGGTCCCGCACACCTACGCGGCGCGCGCCCCGCCCGCGACGGTGCCGGGCACCCGTACGGTGGCCGGGCTCCCGAACCACGCGGTGATCTCCGCGTCGGGGCTGCAGGCGCTGGTGGACGACGTCGCGACGGCGTTGGGCAAGGACGCACCCGCAGGGTCGCTGACCCGCGCGCAGCTGCAGGCACTGCTGGCCTACGACCTGCCGGCCCGGCTGTCGGCGGCGAGCGGGCCGGACGGGCTGCAGCGGGTGATCACCGACCGGCGCGGCCGGCCGATCGCGGCGCTGACCGTCAACTCCGAGGTCACCGGCAGCAAGCTGCTGGGCACTGCAAGCGTGAAGGAGCACATCGAGGACCTGCACGTCGCGTTCTCGGCGGTCAACGGCTCGACCTCGGCCGGGCGCTCGTTCGGGTTCGGGCTGGACCTCGGCGGCCGCCTCCCGACGTGGAAGTGGCTGCTCGGCCGGCTCGCGCTCAAGCTGGGCCTGTCGTTCTCGGCGTCGTACTCGCGCTCGGTCGGGGCGAGCGCGAGCAGCGTCGCGATCCACCCGGGCGTGCACCGCTACTCGGGGCACACCCAGGGACAGCTGCTCGACCTGGGCTTCACCGTACGGATCCAGTGGCTCGACGGCCGCTCCGGCGACGGACCGGACCCGATCCCCGGGTCGGGTCGGGCGCTGGTGCGGATGGCGGAGTCCGACGCGTACCGCTACGGGCTGGAGGTTGATGCCCAGGCGGTGACCGGGACGGCGAAGGACGGCTCGGCGCGCCTGCGCGACGACCTGGACCGCAAGGCGCCGAAGGGCCGCAGGAAGGCCCAGCCCGCGTTCATCGGCACCAAGCCCGGTCAGGTCCGCGGGGTCGGGCACGGGCTGGTCCGCGACATCTCCGACCTCACGAAGTTGCGCAAGGACGTCGAGCGCAACCTGCGTGCGCAGGGCCTGCTGCCGCCGACCGACCCGAAGGACTGGTCGGGCAACCGGCTGGAGCTGATGGCGCAGTGGTCCAACGCGCGCGAGGTGGCCGAGCTGCTCTCGCCGAACCGGCTTGCGGCCAGCTACGACCAGCTCGCGCAGCAGGGCCTCGTGCTCTCGCTGGTGCGCTACCGGCGGCTGCGCTCGCCGGAGCACGTCACGATCCGGGTGCGGGCGACGGTCGACTGGGACAAGCTGATCTACCAGGGCCACGGCACCGCGTGGACGATGGTCGGGCTCGACATCGGCTCCAACACCTCCGGCCGGTCGACGTCGCGCTCGCGCCGCTTCGGCCTCACGGGCTCGGCGTCGCTGGCGCTGCAGCTGGGAAGCGACGGCGACCCGAAGAAGGCCGGCGTCCAGGGCGGACGGGTGATCGGCGGCGGGCCGGAGGGCAAGTACGAGTTCGGCCGCGGCTGGGGCAGCTCGGCCGGCGACACGGTCAACCAGGTCACGCTCGTCGAAGGCACCACAACAACTGCGGAGTTCCTGGCGAACCACCGGATCGTCGTCCACCAGCTGGCCGCGCGCGGTCGCCCGCTGGAGCTGGGGCGCACCTCCGGCACCGCGCGGCTGCTGATGCCGAGCGATTGGATGCCTGCGGACAACCCGGTGACCGACGGCATCGCGCGGCCGACGACCGACGCCGTGCTGCACCGCATGACCGCGCTCGCGCTCGACGCCGGCAACGTCGCGGCGATGCTGGAGCGGCTGGCGCGGACCGGCATGCGGCCGGACTCGCCCTCGGCGCAGCACCTGCGTGAGCTGGTGAGCGTCGACGGGATCCGGGCGCACCTGCTGGACCTGCTGACGGACGGGTACCAGACGACACTGGCCGTGCGCGGGCGCAACGGCCGCTCCACCCGCACGACGGTCCGGCTCACCGCGAACGCGGGCGACTCGACGTTCCTGAGCGTCAGCGACCTCGTCACGGGCGACATCAACCTGACGCTGGGCAGCCACGGCACCGACGCGAGCACGTCCCACGGGCCGTCGTTCGGGCTCTCCGGCTCGTTCGGCTGGCGCCAGCTCGCGCAGCCGACCGGGAACGCCGGCGGCAACCTCGGCTGGTCGCGCAACACCGCGTTCAGCAGGCTGTGGCTGCGGATCTGGGGCCGCGAGCGGCTGACCATCGAGACCGGACGGCACTACCTCTACTCGATGGCCCTTGATCTCGGCGTGCAGGCGGGCAAGAAGGCCGACACCACGCAGGCGACCGTTGTCTACGCGCTGCCCGAACGCGACGCCGTCGACCTCTACGCCCGCGGCCTCCTCGCGTTGCCGCGGGCGCAGGTCGAGGACGTCGTCACGCGGTTCCGGCAGGGCACGCTGGTGCTCGACGACGCCGTCGCGCACCGGTTGCTGCAGCGCGTCCGGGCCGAGCGCGGCACGCCGTGGTCGGGCGCGGAGGCGAAGTCGCTCGTCCACCGGCTCGACAAGCTGTTCGGCAACCGCCCCGGGTACCCGGCCGCCGGCGCCCGCGGCTCGCTGCAGGACCGGATCGACGCCGGGCTCGCGCGGGCGAAGCAGGCGCAGTACGTCGACATGCCGGAGCACTTCCGGGTCGGGCTGGGCCAGTCGGCGCTGGAGTCGGTGACGACCGAGCTGGGCGGCCCGGCGCTGCGGGTGTTCGAGGCGGTGCAGAAGGCCGTCGAGGAGGTCGTGCCGGGCGCACTGGCCCGCGACCCGCTGCTGTGGCAGCGGCTGTCCAACGACCTGGCCGGCAAGCGCTGGTGGGGCAAGTTCGACGCCATGCTCGAGCGCAACGGGTTCGAGGTGAAGATCCCCATCCGGACCGCACGCTGGTTCCCCGGCGGCTCGCGCATCGCGTGGGTGACCGTGCGGATCGCCGCGCGGCTGCACGACGACGCCCAGCGGCTCGACGAGACCGACACCGTCGTCCAGATCATCCAGGACTACGGCTACGGCCAGCGCGAGCACGGCGCGAGCACCGGCATCACCGGCTCGGCCGGGATCAGCGGCAGCGCCGGCTGGCCGGTCGGCGGCGGCGAGGCCAAGCTCGGCTCCGGTCACAGCCGCGGCAGCTCCGGCGGGGCGGTCGGGCAGCAGACCCGCCTCGACGGCACGGCGTCGTTCGACGGCGCCGACCGGATCCTGCAGTCGGTGCGGATCACGATCACCGCGAAGCGGGAGAGCGGCCCCGGTCGACGCGCGAAGGTCTCGGCACCGGTCGAACTCGGCGGTGTCGCGGTCCGGCTCATCCCCGACGGGCTGACCACCGTCGTCGAGCGCGGCGAGGGAGCACCGCTCGACCCGGCGCTGCATGCCGCTCTCACGCTCGACGAGGTGCCCGCGTCCGACCCTCGCCAGCTGCAGCTGCCGGCGGCGTTCAGCGTCGAGACGACGATCGCGGACCCGCTGGTCGACGCCGTTGTCGCCGAGCTCGGCCGCTGGTCGATCATCGGGCGCGGCCGGGCCGAGGAGTACCGGGCCGACATCGCGCACGCGCTGGCCGCGAACGCGCGCACCGCGTTCCTGCGCCGGATGCACACCGACGACGGCTACGAGGTGGTGCGGATCCCGGTGCGCGGCGGCCAGTTCGTCGACGTCGTGCTCCGCGCGACCGCGACCGGCGCACGCACCCTCGTCGCGGGCCGCCAGCAGGAGCTCCGGACGGTCGACCGCAAGGAGGTCCGGGTCACCGTCGGGGTCTCCGACTCCCAGCTGCTCCCGCTCGGACGCAGCGTCGGCGGCAACCACGTCGGGCAGGGTGTGAACGCGGGCCTCTCCGGCGGCGCCCAGGCCGGGCACCGGATCGGTGGCACCGCCGGCTCCCGCACCGAGATCACCCTCTACGTCGGCGGCAAGGGCGGCACGATCGCGCTCGACCTGGCCGTCGACGTGACGCTGCGCCGCGGCTGGGTGCGCGCCGACGGCACGCTGCTGGTCCGCAACAGCCGCAGCTTCCGCGAGCACGGCACCGGCTACGTCACCCTCTGGGACCGCGACCTGGCCGCGGCCGCCGCCGCGCAGGAGATCGCCGGCCTGCACGACCGCGGCTGGCTGCTCGGCGGCCGCGGCGCGGCGCCGTTCCGCGCGTGGAGCGAGGGACCGGCCGTCCCGCTGGCGCAGCTCGCCGCGGCCGCGGAGCGGGCCGACCCGCTGACCTTCGCAACCGCCCCGCACCGCGCGATGGCGGACGTCCTGCAGGGCCTGCCGCGCCGCGCCCGCGACGTCGTGATCACCGCGACCGCCACCGACCGGCGGATCAACGGTGTGCTCGGCAACGTCCGGCTGGTCGCGCGGGCGCTCGGCCGTCCGGTCGTGCTGCAGCTGACCACGCCCGCGGGCACCGAACGGCTGCTGGTCGGCCACGACGGCACGCTCCACGGCGACCGCGACGGCGGGTTCGCGGCGGCGCTCGCGACACTTCCGCCGGCACTGGCAGCAGCGTCCGACGAGTACGCACTCGACCTGCGCGCGATCTTCGCCACCAGCGCCGGCGGGACGTTCGCCGACGCGGTCCGCGCGCAGCTGCAGGCCCGCGGGTACACCGAGCGGGTCGCCGAGGTCCGGTGGCCGGTGGAGATGTTCGGGCCCGGCGTCGCCCTGCAGGTCGGCGGCGTGACCGGCAGCGGCGGGGTCGGCGGCGGCCCGCTCGCCGTCGGCGGGCTCAACCGGCAGCAGAGCAACCTCGCGCAGGCCGCGCTGGCGCGGCTGCGTGACCACGGTGTGGGCGTGCGGTGGCGCGGCAGCCCCGTCCGCAGCCGCGGCCCGCCCGCGGAGCTGCGCGCCGACGAGGAGCTGTTCGTCGTCGGCGGGAGGACGGACCGGGCGCTGGTGCAGGCGCTGCGCGCGGTCGGTGCGACGGCCGAGGAAGCGGCCGACATCGCCGACCGGCTCATCGCCTACAGCTGGCGCGACCCGTCGGGCGTTGCGGTGATCGCGGTGCCGGCGCGACGGCTCGCGCAGCTGCGGCGCACCGGGATGCTCGACGAGGTGCTGGCGCACGAGCGCGCCTTCCACCTCGACGGGACGCGCCCGCACGCGCACCACCGGGGCGACAACGACTCGATCGTCGACCGGATCGCCGCCGCCGACGCGCGCGCCTCCACGGGGGTGCGCGCGTCGGTGCGGCGGGTGCTGTCCGGCGCGGGTTCCGTGCTGTTCACCGGCAAGCGGCTGAAGCAGTGGCTGGCCGGGCGCGCGCTGCGCAAGCTGGACGACGGGTGGGCTGCGGTGGCGGTGGCCGAGGCGCCGCCGCCCGGCGCGCCGCTGCGGGCCGACCTGCTGCTGCAGCGCGTGCTCGTCGCCGGTGAGCAGGGCGTCCTCCTGCCGCGGTTCGGCAGGCCGGTCGTCGGCGAGTCGGCGACGCTCACGGTGTACTTCGCCGCTTTGCCCGACCGGGCGGAGCTGAGCGGGATGCTCGCCGAGCTGGTCGCAGCCGGTCTGGTGGTCGTCGACCGGACACCGGCCGGTCGGGTCGTGCGGCTCGCGCCGATGCTCGACGCGCTGCTCGCCGAGGCCCCGTTCGGCTTCGTCGCCGCGCTGCTGCGCGACCCGGCCGGCGTGCTGGGCGATCCGAAACTCGGGCAGCGCTCGGCGCCGCAGCTGGCCGCCGTGCTGCGGGCCGGGCTGCGCGACGCGGTGCTGGTCGGCACGGCGGCGGGCCGACGCACGGCACTGCTGCCCGTCGTGGTGCGCCGCGGCGACCGGGCGACGCTCTGGAACCTGTTCGCACCGGCGCGCACGGCCTCCGTCGGGATCGAGGGCATCCGGCAGGAGCTGCAGACGCTGCGCACGCAGTCCCGCGCGGCCGGGCGGATGGCGCAGCTGGCGCCCGGCCGGTTCGCGGCCGGCCTGCGGCTCTCGGCCCTGCTGGACGACCTGCGCGGCGGCTCGGTGCGCCGCCGCATCGCCGCGACGGTGCGCGTCGGCCCCGCCGCGGTCGGGGTGCTGCGGGCGTACCTGCGCTCCTCGGCGGCGGCCCGGAAGCTGCCGGCCGACCTCCGCGCGCCGGGTGTGCACGTGCGGGCCGAGCTGTTCCAGCGGATCCGGACCACGCAGCGGGAGCTGGCCGCCGCGCAGGGCGAGGAGCGGGCTGCGGCGAGCCACGGCACGGCCGTCGCGGCGCTGGTCGGGTTCCACGGCAAGGACGTCGAGACCGTCCGGGACTGGGCGATCCTGAAGTGGAAGATGTTCCTGGCGCCGCTGGCCGGGCTCGCCGGCGCGCTGCCCGGCCAGGTCGCGGGCGCGCACTCCAACGCCACGGGGGCGTTCGCAAAGCACTACGGGCAGGACGACCCCAGCTGGATCACCCAGCAGGGCGCGGCCGGCACGACGGTCACCTCGGCGGCCGGGCTCGGCGTCGCGGCGCTGGGCGACCGGCTGATCAAGAACATGATCGTGATCGTCGGGTTGGGCATCGGCGGCGCGATCGGGCTCGCGATGATCGGGCTGGTGCCCTCCCCGCCGCTGTTCCTGCCTGCGGTGATCCTCGCCGGCGTGATGGGGCTGGGCGGCGGGCTGATCCGCGGTCGGATGGACACCTACCACCCGGTCGCCGCGGAGCTCAAGGACTCCCGCGACTCCGGGTACGAGACGGCCTTCCGGG
Organism: Pseudonocardia sp. TRM90224; assembly: GCF_021245725.1. Lineage (GTDB taxonomy): Bacteria > Actinomycetota > Actinomycetes > Mycobacteriales > Pseudonocardiaceae > Pseudonocardia. The sequence continues at coordinate 431,702 of NZ_JAJGSX010000006.1, forward strand.
CGACGCAGCTGTTCATGCCGCTCGGGATCACCCAGGGGGTGAGCATCGTCGGCGTCGGTCCGACGATGGTGGTCCTCTCCGCGGTGACCCTGCTGGTGACAGCTGCCGTGTTCGTCCTGCTGCGCGGCGAGAACCCCGACGCCCAGCCGCGCGCGCCGCCGAACGTCGGCGCCGCGCTGCGCGGAATGCTCCGCCAGGTCGCCGGCACCCCGCGCGGGGTGGCGCGATGGCTGCTGTCGATCCCGCTGCTCACCATGCTGACCGGCCTCTACGCGACGGCGCTCGGCGCCGCGCTCGTCGACCAGGTCGTCCGGATCGCCGGCCCGACGATGAGCCCCGGCGCGATCGCGGTCGCCGTCAGCGCGCTGCTGCTCGTCCGTGGCGCGGCGACGATGACGGTGTCGAAGGCGTGGGTCCCGCTGAAGAAGCTGCTGGGCAGCCGTGGCGCGATCGGCCGGCTGTTCGGGCGCGACACCGTCGTCGGGCCGGTGCGCGAGTCGCGCGTGCTCGTCGCGGTGGCGCTGCTCCCGGCCGTGCTGCTGGTGCCTGCGGGCATGTTCGCGCTGGTGCCGAACGTGGTGACGTTCGGTGCGCTGTTCACCATCGGCTCGGTCGTCTCGGCCTGGGCGCGGATGCCGGTGAACCGGTGGATGGAAGGGGCCACCGGGGCGTCGCTCAACAACACCGCGAAGGCGCTGAGCATCGCGGTGGGCGCGGCGCTCAGCTCCGCCGTGCTGGGCGGCTTCGCCACCGAGATCGAGCGGCAGGTGGCCGTCGGCGGCGACTACGGCGCGGTCGTCACCGCGGCGACGACGACGATCGCGGCGCTGACCGTGCCGATCGTCGTCGTCCCGCTGCTCGTCGCGATCGCGGTGGCCCGGCTGCGGGTCGGGACGCTCGACGACCTGAAGGCAGCGCTGACCGCGGCCGACGCGACCGAGAAGCAGGTCAAGTCGATCGCCAAGAAGCTCGCCGACCACGGGCTGCGTGATGTCGGGTCGGCGCACGCTCTGTTCCTGTCCGACAGCTGGCGGCCGCGCCTCCTCACCGAGTGGCGGCTCGCCGCCCGCGCTGATCGGCAGCGTGAGATCACGCTGAACCCCGCCGAGAGAGTGGTGCTGCGCGCAGCGCTGCGGACGTTCGACCCGCCGGCGCGGCCATCGGCTCTCGGCCGGTTCGGGCAGCTGCTCGGCCGGTTCGGGCAACTGCTCGTCCGGTTCGGGCAGCGCCTCGTGCGGGGTGTGGTCGGCTGGCGCCGGATCGCGCGTATCGGTGCCACGACGCTGCTCCTGTCGCTGCTCATGACCGGCAGGGCGCACGCTGCCGTGCCCGGCGGCGGGGACGGCGGGGGCAGCTTCCTCGACACGCTGCTCGCGGTGCTCACCAGCCCGGTGCTGGGCCACGTCGTGACGGGTACCTCGGCCGCGGCGGTGATCGGGTTGGCACTGCTGTCGCTGCGGCCCCGTGGCCCGCCGCTGGTGCAGCGCCTGCGCGGGACGTTGCGCGCGTGGCGGGCCGGCGTGGCGTCGGCACTGCGGACGGCCGTGACCGGCCAGCACCCCGCGATCACGGCTGCGCGGGCGAGCACCGCGGTGGTCGTCGCGAAGCCGCGGCGCTCGTTCAGCGTCGAGGCCGAGCGGCGGCTGTACGCGCCGGGCGTGGCGGAGTGGCTGCAGACCGAGGTGTGGCCGTTGATCCAGGCCTACCTGCAGGAGTTCTTCCACATCAAGCTGCACCGCAAGGATCGGCGGGACAAGAAGGCCGTCGGCCTGCGCCAGCGGCTCGCGAAGCTGCGGGAGATCCTCGCCAGGACCGGTGTGGAACGCGCCGGCGCGTTCGGGATCACGTATTCCTTGTGGTCGATCGGCACGCCGTGGATGCCGCTTTGGGGCTGGCTGGCGGACATCCTCGAGATCCGGCTCACGCTCAGCGGCGACGTCATCTTCGGGATCATCGTCGAGGACAACACCGAGCTGTCCGGCCGGATGCTCGACCCGAGCCGGGTGGCCGGCGGGCTGCCGGTGTTCCGCGCGTCGCTGTGGCTGCGGATCGGCGGCAGCGACATCCCCATCGCGATCTTCCTCCAGCAGTACGACCTGGGCGGGAAGCCGCTTGTACCCAGCGTGGCCAGGCCGAAGACGGTCGGCTTCCGCCCGGTGCGCAGGCTCGTCAACTTCGTGGTGTCGCACGACTTCTCGCTGGCGACGACGAACCTGCTGCGGTTCTTCTCGGTGCTGCAGCTGGGGATCAGGGTCGGCCCGGTCGACTTCCGGTGGACCTACCGGTCGTTCACGATCGTCGGGCGCGACGGTGTCGCCCGCCGCTACGACATGATCGAGGGCCCCAGCAAGATGCTGCGCAAGGTCCTCGCCGCCGCTGCCCGCGCGATCGGGCGCGTGCTCCCGGGCCGGGTGGGTCGCGCGTACTCCGCGATCCCGGCGCGGGTGGCCGCCCGCGCCGACCGCTACCGGGCCCGGCTCGCGACCGGGGCGCAGCGCCGCGTGCGCGCGGAGCAGACCCGCCTGCAGGCCCGGCTGCTGCGGGTGGCCCGCCTGCTCGAACGGGTCGGCCCGGAGCGGACGATCGCGCGGCGGGTGCTCGCGCGCCGCCACGGCAAGCTCGTGCGGGCGATCCTGGCCAACTCCGCGATCGATGCCGCGCTCGGCTCGGCGCTGCCCGAGCTGCCGCGGTCGGACCACACGCTCGGCGCGGCCACCAGGGGTGCCGGGTTGATCAATCTGGACGCCTGGCGCGCCGCAGCGGCCGGACGGCGGGTGGTCGCCGCCGTGGCGGACCACGGCGGCGGGACGTCGACCGTCCAGGAGTCGCGAGCCGTCGCCCTGGCCGCGGTCGCCGCAGGCGCGCCCGCCCAGGAGCAGGGCGCCGGGGTGAAGCCGGTGGTCGCCGCGGCGTTCGATGCTGCGGTCAGGGCGGCCACCGGCCCGGGCGCGACGGGGCTGCTCGTCGCGGCCGTCGCCCCCACGACGGCCGGCAGCAAGATCGCGTGGACGGGGGTCGGCGGCAGCCGCGCCTACCTCGTCGGCGCCGACGGTTCGATCACCGAGCTGGTCGCGCCGGGCGGGCACCCGGTCGGCCTGCTGGGCGCCGGCCCGCGTCCGACCCCGACCACCGGCTCCGCGAGCGTGTCGGGGCCCGCGCTGCTCGTGCTGGTCACGAAGGGCGTCGACGGGGCGTTCGGCTCGCCGCAGGAGCTGGCCGCGAGCATCCACATCGCCCGCGCGTTCCAGGACCCGCAGCTCGCCGCGCGGCAGCTCGTCGACGCCGCCACCGCCCGTCGCGGCCCCGGCGACCGCACGGCCGTCGTTGTCGCGGTCAACAGCGGCCCGCCCGCGATCGACGGGGGCGGCGCGCTCGCCGACGGCGACGTCTCGGCATCGCGCTACCGGCTGCGCCAGGCGTTCGGCGGCCTGCGCGAGCGCCGCGCGGGACAGCGCGTGCGGGGCCCGGTCGCGCTGCACAACCGCGGCCCGCCCGTCGAGCTCACCGAGAACGAGGAGCTGTTGACCGTCAGCGAGGCGGAGCTGATCGCCGAGCTGCACGAGCGGTTCGCGATGACGGTCGAGGAGGCGACCGCGCTCGTCGACAAGGTGTGGGCGTTCAGCTGGCGCGACGCCGACGGCACCGGGGTCATCGCGATGACGGCCGAGCGTCTGGAGCACATGCAGGAGTACGGGCTGCTGGGCGAGGTGCTCCGGCACGAGCGTGTGCACCACATCGGCGGTCGGCTCGCGGAGGACCGGGACCTGGACTTCCGCCGGCCCCGGCTCGGCCACGTCGAGGACTCACAGCGGATCGTCGGGCTCCTCAAGAACCACCCCGTGGTGACGGCGGCGCAGCGGCGGAAGCTCGCGCACCTGCTCAGGCCGGCGGCCGGCGAGGTCGTGCTCCTCACGAGCGAGCTGGCCGAGCTGGTCGGCGTCGAGCTCGGCGATGCCGCGATGTGCCGAGGGCTCTGCGCCGTCCCGAACCTGGCCGAGCTGGCTGCGGCGGCCGGTGTGCGGGGCGGGCTCGCGATCATCGCCGCGGACGGCTGGATCGTCGCCGACGCGCGGCTCGTCGAGGCGCTGTGGTCCGGCTCGTGGGCGGCGCGGACCACGGTGCGCCACCAGCTCGCGCACCTGCGCCACCCCGACGACGCGGAGTGGTTCGCGGAGCGGTCCGACCGGCAGATGCCGGTGGGCGGGCTGCTCTCGGGCTGGCTGCCGGCGCGCGGCGGCCGGACGTCGCCCCGGCTCGTCGTCGGTGGCGGGCGGGCAGCGGGGATGCCGCCGCTGTCCGAGCGCGACACGTCGGTGCACACGGTCGAGGCGGCCCGACCCGACGTCCTCGCCGACATGGCGGCGCTGACGCTGCCGGCCGGGCACTTCGCGGAGATCGTCTTCGACCAGGTCCCGGTCCGCACGTTCATGGGGCTGCGGGACAGCGCACTCGTGACGGCCGCCGAGGCGCTGCGGCTCGGTGGCGCGCTGATCATCCGGACGGGCGGCACCGACGCCGCGCTGCTGCGGGGGATCAAGTCGCACCTGCGCTACCTCGGCCTGGACAGCGAGCCGGGCCCGTCGTGGCGCAATGCGACCCGGCCGACCGTGGTCGTCGCGACGAAGGTGCACGAGCCGACCGCGGAGAACGTCCGGAACACGCACCGGGCAGCGCGGTTGCAGGCGCTGCGGGCCGCTCGCCGGCTGGTCACCGACCGGGATGGGGCGTGGATCCCCGACGAGCTGGGCCCCGGCACGGTCGCCGAGCACTTCGGCGCGCTGAGCGCGATCATCCGCCACACCGACCCGCGCGGTGGGGCGGCGCTGTTCTCCGGCAAGGCCATCACGCGGTGGCAGGCCGCCGTGACCGCGCACGTCGTGGCCAGGATGCCGGTGGCGTTGCGGCTCGCCGCGGACGACCTGGTCGTCCAGGAGCTGACCGGCGGGTTCACCGCCGCCGAGCTGGACGCGGCGCGCTGCCACGGGGTGTGCGTCATCGACGGGCTCAACGCCGAGGTCGCCGCCGTGGGCGGGCCGGGTGACCTCGCCGTCTGGGCCGGCGGCGACGGCTGGCTGTACATGGACCGGCGCACGTTCGACGCGCTGCGCGCGGGTGTGCTGCGCCGCGGCGAGCGCCGGGCGCTGTTCGCGCACGAGCTCCTCCACACCCGCCACCCTGAGTTCCACGAGCGCGAGGTGATGGAGGAGGCGCCGCTGCCGGACCTGCGTGCGCTGGGGGCGGCGGTCGGCGTCCACCCCGGACGGTCGCCGCCGCTTGTCCCGCTGTCGCGATCGACGTTGCAGGTCCCGGTGCTGGGGGCGGACGCGCACCCGATGCTGGCGCGGCTGGTCGGCGTCGAATCATCGTCCGGGGTGCTGCTCGCGGTCGAGGGTGCGGTCGGGTACGTCGTCACCGCCGCCCACGTCCTCGACCGTGCCCCGGACGGGCGGATCGTCGTGCGGACGGGGGTGGGGACGTTCCTCGGCACCGTGGTCGAGCGGCCCACCCCGGACGTGCTCGCCGCGGCGCTGCGCAGGGTCGGCGCGGCCGACGACATGAGCGACATCCGGGCGCGGGCCGCCGACCTCGACGTGGCGCTGGTCAGGATCACGGGGTCGCAGCTGCTCCGGATGCCGCTGCCGGGGCTGTCCTACGAGCCGATCGGTCCGCGGTCGGCGGTCGTGCAGCTCGGCTACCCGCACACCACCGCCCCCGTCGGTGCGAAGCAGAAGCGGTTGCGCGGCCGGTACGCCGTGGTCGCCGCCGCGCTGGCCGGCCGCACGACGGAGCTCGTCACCACCGTCGAGGGCAACCCGTGGTCGGCCGGCGGCAACTCCGGCGGACCGCTGGTCGGGCCTAGCGGCGAGACCCTGCACGGGGTGCACGCGGCCGGCGGGCCCGGCAGGGATGCGTCCGCGGTCGAGGGCCTTGCGGTGTCGGGCCTCGCGGTGCGCGCCTTCCTCGAGGTCAGCGACCTGAGCGGGGCGCCGACCGTGGCTGCGCTCTACCGTCCCGCGCCGTGGGACGCCGCGCTCGCCGCGGAGCTCGTCGGCCAGGTGCGCCGGGCGGGGAGCGTCACCACGGTGTCCGACCTGGTGCGACGGGTCGGGGCGAGCCGGCACGCGGTGCTGCGAGCGGCCGAGGGGTCGTCGCGGCTGTTCGTCACGCAGGCGGACGGCGACATGGAACGGGTTGTCGTGCTGGCGCCGAAGGGGGTGGACACGCAGGACCGGGTGCTCGGGCGCGGCGCCGCTCTCGTCGAGCTCGCCCGGCCCCGTCCCGTCGCGGTGCGCGGCCCCACCGCGGTGATCGGCTCTGCCGTGACGTCCGACGTCTGGTTGCACGAGACGGGAATCGCGCCGGTGCACGCCGTGCTCGTGCAGCGGGCCGACGGCTGGCACGTCGTCGTCCCGCACCGGCCTGGGCGGTTCAGGCGGGCGCCGGACGTGCGGGTGGCCGGGCAGCGGGTCGCCGGGTCCGCGCACGTCGAGCTCGGCGGCGTGATCCAGCTAGGGGAGCGGCAGTACCGGCTCGTGCCCGGCGAGGAGCTGCCGCGTCCGGTGCGGTGGCCAGTGACGTCCGGCGCGCGGAAGGCGAACGCGCCGCGCGGCCCGCCGGTCGAGCGCGTCGTCGACGAGCAGATCGCGCTGCGCGGACAGTGGCTGGCGGAGTCCCACGAGCGGGCGCTGTTCGAGCTGGACCCGCACCAGTACGTCCGCGGAGGGTGGGCCGCCGACGCCCTCGGCCACCTGCTGGAGGAGCTGGCCCGACCCGTCGTGGAGCGGCTCGCGCAGCCCGGGGAGCGGGTGCTGAAGAACGTGGCCGTCCGGATGGCGCACCGCGACGGCACGGCGCGTGCCGACGTGCTGGAGCTGGACTACCTGATCGTCGGACCTGGCGGGCTCAGTCGCTACGTGAGCGTCAAGAACAACCCCAAGCTGTTCAAACCGGCCCCCGAGCGGGCCCGGGTGGCGCGGCTGCTGACCGGGCTCCCCACGGGGTCCGTCGAGCAGCTGCAGGCCTACCTGCTCGAGATCGGCGCCCTGCCGGCGTCGGCCGTCGGTGACATCGTCGGCCTCTCCGTCACCTGGGACGGCGCGCCGGAGCCGATCACGCTCGCGGCGTTCCGGGAGCGGTACGTGGGGGCGGCGACCCTCGACAGCGTCGAGGTCGACCGGCTCACCCCGCGCCGCCCCTCCGGCCCTGGCCACGAGATCGACCTGACGACCGCCGAGCTGGAGGCGGAGATGGTGGCGGGCATCCGCCGCTACCTCGCGGGACGGTAGTGCCTGGGCGGGCGGGTGCCGGGGGAGGGCAGGAAAGCCACTTTCCGGCCCTCACAGGGCAGGAAAGTGGCTTTCCTGCCCTCGGGTGCGGCGCGCCGGCCGGGCCGCTCGGGCTATACGAGCGAGGTGAAGAACCGCACGATCGACTCCGCGGCGTTGCGCAGGAACGCGATGATGTTCTGCAGGGAGTTCGCTGCGGCGTCGGGCTGCGCGACGATGAAGAAGATCAGCAACGCGATGAGGACGAGCCCAACGATCTTCTTCATCCTGGCGTCGACCACCGTTCTGGCGTGTTGGAGTCGGTCGCGTCAGGGTATCGCCCAACCGGGGGAACCGGCCACACAGCCGTCGACAACGACGTTATGGCCGTTTTCGGGGCCTCGGAACAGCCAAAACGCGTTATCGACAAATCGGACGCATGGCCGGAACGCCCAGCCGTGGCGTCTAGTCGATTTGACGCTTGCACGTCCAGTGCGCTAGACAGTAGCGTGGTCAAGCGAAGGATGAAGGCTGCACAGGCGCTTCAGCTCGTCCGGCGAACGGCTCGGGAGCATCAGATGGCCGTCGTCGAGCTGCCTGGCCGCGGGAAGGGCTCCCATCGCATCTACTCCGTGCAGAGTTCCGAAGGGATCGAGGTCTCGCGCTTCGGCCTCACGGATCATCCGCGGGAGCTCACGTGGACGGTGCTGCGCGGAGTCGAGACTGCGCTTGCGCCATGGTTCGGCGACAAATGGATGGAGGCTGACCGATGAGCAAGCGCCCCACGTACGGCGTCACCGTCGGCCGGGAGGACGGGCTGTGGACTGCTGAGGTCGACGGGCTGCCGCCGAACTTCGCGGCGGCGACCGACGTCGAGCACTTCGCCGATCTGGATCGTGAGGTCCGCGATCTGATCGCCGGTCTCATGGAGACCGAACCGGACGAGTTCGACCTCGTGTGGCACTACATCCAGGGCGACCAGGACTACACGAGCCGGCTGGAGCAGTTTCGGATGTGGGAGGACCGCCTGCGCGTGGATGTCGAGCATCACGAAGCGGCGCGGAAAGCAGCGATCGAGGCGATGCGGGCAGCTGGCTTGTCGCTGCGAGATATCGCTGACGTCGTCCAGATCTCCTACCAGCGGGTCCATCAGATCGCCGGCTGACCACCGCTGCCCGGCGAGTGAAGGCATCGCCGCGGTTTCTCGACGTGGACGGCCTCGATCGGGTTAGGCTGGCCGCCGCCGGATCTTACGGAGGTGTGATGAGGCAACGCTCCGCCGACCTCTGGTCGCAGGCACTCGGCGGCAGCGGGTCCGTCATCGCGTACGGGCACTGGGGACGGCCGGTGTTGATGTTCCCGGCAGAGGCGGGGCGGGCGGGCGATGCGGCGTCCAACGGCATGGTGGGGGCGGTCGCCGATCTGATCGATTCCGGCCAGGTGAAGCTCTACTGCATCGACAGCTACGACGCGCAGTCGTGGTCGCACAAGGGGCTCCCGCTCGAGGAGCGGGCGCGCAGGCACGACGCGTACGAGTCGTGGATCCTCGACCACGTCGTGCCCTGGATCCACGACGACTGCGGCGGCCCGACGGGCATCGTCACCACCGGCTGCAGCATGGGCGCGTTCCACGCCGCCAACCTCACCCTCAAGCGCGGCGACCTGTTCCCGCGCGCGCTGTGCCTCTCCGGCAACTACGACCCCAGCTCGTGGCACGGGTGGGGCGAGCGCGGCGACGCCTTGTACTTCAACAACCCGCTCGACTACGTCGGGAACCTGCACGGCGACCACCTCGACTGGCTGCGCGCGCAGGTGCGGCTCACGCTGGTCTGCGGGCAGGGGCAGTGGGAGGACACCACGGGCGCGCTGAACAGCACGAAGGCGCTCGCCGGGCGGCTGTCGGAGAAGGGCGTGCCGCACGAGCTGGACCTCTGGGGCCACGACGTCGCGCACGACTGGCCGTGGTGGCGCCGCCAGATCGCACACCACCTTCCGCGGATCATCGGAGGCGACGCATGAACAAGCACCTCGTCGGCCTGTTGCTCGGCACCGAAGAGGACTGGCCCGCCGCGTTCGAGACGCTCGCGCGGCGCGTCGGCCCGGTGTCGGACTCGGCGGGCGAGGAGCATTCCTTCGACGTCGAGCGGATCACCATCGAGCCCTTCGACCTGCGCGCGAAGCCGCGGTACGACCTCGTCATCGACCGGCTCGCGTACTGGTACTACGTGCCGAGGGAGTGGCTGAAGAAGGTCGCGCTCATGGACGACGTGTACCTCCTGAACAGCCCGTTCACGTTCCAGTCGATGGAGAAGCACGCCGCGTACTGCGCGATGATGCGGCTCGGGCTGAAGGTGCCCGACACCGTGCTCGTCCCTTACAAGAACCCGCCGGACCACACCAAGTGGGCGTACACGGCGGCGCGCTACAACAAGTCGTTCGACCTCGACGCCATCGCCGAGCGCATGGGCTATCCGATGTTCATGAAGCCCTACGACGGCGGCGCGTGGGTGGGCGTCACCCGCATCGGCAACCAGGACGACCTGCACACGGCCTACGACCAGTCCGGGCAGCGGCTGATGCACCTGCAGAAGTCCGTCGAGGGCTACGACGTGTTCGCGCGGTCGCTCTCGATCGGCGCCGAGACGATGGTGATGAAGTTCCGCCCGGAACTGCCCATGCACGAGCGGTACGCCGTCGAGCACGGGTTCCTCTCCCCGGACACCGGCCACGAGGTCGTGACGATCTCCCGGCTGGTCAACGCGTTCTTCCGCTGGGAGTTCAACTCCTGCGAGACCCTCGTGCACGGCACCGACGTGCACCCGATCGACTACGCCAACGCCTGCCCGGACGTCTCCCTGACCTCGCTGCACTACTACTTCCCGTGGGCGATGGCCGCGCTGGTGCGTTGGACGGTGTTCTGCGCGGTGACGGGCCGGCGCCCGCGCCTCGACCTGGACATGGGCAACTACTTCGCCATCGCCGACCGCGACGACATGTCCTACGACGACAAGCTCGCCGCCTACCGGGTCCTCGCCGACTCCTACTTCGAGACCGACCGCTACTGGGACTTCGCCGCCAGCCGCCTCGGCCACCTCGACGAGGTGCTGCTGGAGTGGGTCGCGGGCCCCGACTTCGACAAGCTGCTCGTCGACACCGTCCACGCCACCTACCCGGCCGAGGAGCACGAGCGGTTCATCGCCCACTTCCGCGGCCTCGTCGGGCTGTGGGTGACCGACACGAAGGCGGCGCAGCCGGCGGGGTAGCCGACACGGTCGGGTGGGAGGGCAGGAAAGCCACTTTCAGGCCCTGTGGGGGCAGGAAAGTGGCTTTCCTGCCCTCCCCTCAGCCCCTCGCCGCCGGCGCGGCGAACCGTGCCGTGCGCGCGGCGGCGGCGTCGCCGAGCCGTTCCGCCACCCCGACGGCGAGGCTCTCCACCACCGCCATCACCGGCACGAGGCTGATGAACGCGCTGGGTGTCTCGATCCTGGCCGGGAGCACGACGTCGGCGAAATCGGCGATGGGGGAGAGGAACTGGTCGGTCACCAGCACCACGGGCGCTCCGGCCGCGTCGGCGGTGGTGGCGAGCTGGATCGTCGTCTCCTCGTAGCCGCGCACGTCGATCACGACGAAGACGTCGCGGCGACAGGCGTCGAGCGCGGCGCTGGCGCGGCACAGGCCGCCGTACCCGAGGCACGTGACGTCGCCGCGGACCACCTGGAGGCGGGTCGTGAGGTACTCGGCCAGCACCTGGCTGAACCGCCCGCCCGCGAGGCGGATCCGGCGCCGGCCGTCGGCGAGCAGGTCGACGGTGCGGCCGATCTCGTGCGCGGGAATGGCATCGGCCGTGTGCGTCGCGGAGGGGGCGACCGGCGTGCTCATTCGTTCCTGCACCTCGTGGATGAGCGCGCGCTGGAAGTCGGGGTAACCCGTGTACCCGAGCCTCGTGACGAACCGCAGGACCGTCGGTGTGCTCACTTCCGACCGTCGGGCCAGGTCAGCGGCCGATTCGAGGCCCGAAGCCGGATAGCCGCCCAGGAACGTCCTGGCCACCTTCCGTTCGCTGAGGGAGAGCTGCGCCATTCCGTCATGCACCCTTCGGCGCACGGTCGACCCACCGTCACCGGCCATGTCGAGAATCTACCCCATTCAGGTAATAGATCTGACCGGTGTGGCGGTCCCGTACACGCGCAATGCATTTCCGGAGCCGACCATGGTGGCGACGCGCGCTGCGTCCGCCTCTGCCCAATCCCCGCTCGCCACCCGCTCGACCAGGACGTCCCCGATCGCCTGCCGCCAGAGCGTCGCCCCGAGGTGGTGCAGCTCGGCGAGCCCGAACGCGTCCGACGAGTAGAGGATCTTGCCGAACGGCGCCAGCTCCATGCTCTCGGCCACCACCGTCCGCGCCGCGGCGCCGACGTGGGGCACCGCCAGCCCGACGTCGAGGTAGACGTGCGGATAGGCGTGCGCCAGGTAGGCGGCGTGGCGGTGGAACGGGTAGCAGTGCAGCAGGAGGAGCGGCACCCCGGTCGGCTCGACGGCCTCGACGAGCGGCGTGAGCCGCAGCGGATCGGCTCGGTCGAGCCGCAGGTCGGGATCGCCGAAGCCGGTGTGCACCTGCAACGGCAGCCCACGATCCATCCCCGCCCAGATCACGTGCCGCAGCAGCACCGGGTCGGCCAGGCGCGGCGCAGCGCCTGCATCGACAGTGCGCAGCCAGCTCGCTGCTGCCGCCCTGACCTCGGCCGGCGCCGGTCGGGCCGGGTCGACGTCGAGCCCGTACCGGTAGGCGACAACGGTCTTGAGGCCCACGGCTGCAGCGCTCCGCTCGGCGAGCCGCTCGGCGTAGCGCTCGGCGAACTCGTCCGCCCCGACCCCCGCTGCCGCGAGCTCCTCGGCGACGGACTCCAGCCGCACGACCTCGCTCGCCGCACTCCCGCTCGCCTCGGCCATCTCGGCGGGGGAGAGCAGCTCGTCGCCGCGGTACCCGGTCTCGACGAGGAACCGCGCGACGCCCGCCGCGTGCAGGAACCGCCGGTTCACCTCGGCGGCGCCCAGCGCGGTGCGCCGCTCGACGTACACCTGCGGCGGCGCGTGCGGTTCGAGGTCCAGCACCGGCGCGCACCACCGCCGCAGGGCGAACCCCAGCGGCGAGTCGAACGCGCTCGTCCCGGGCGGCGCCGGCCGGTCCGACTCGCTGAGCAGCGCGGCGAAGCTCTCGAACGTCAGGTCGCCGCGCAGCGCCCCGTGCACGTGGTGGTCGACGAGCGGCAGCGCCGCGATCATCTCGCGCAAGCTCACGGACCACTCCCAGGGGACGCATACGTTGCCGGGAAAGCCACTTTCCCAGCACCAGAGGCCGGGAAAGTGGCTTTCCAGGCGCGCTCTCGTGAGTTGCGGGTGGTGACGGCTGTCGCGACAGCCCTCAGCACCCGCAAGTCGGCCAGCCCCACGATCCGGACGTCGACCTTCTCAAGCCAGCCAACGACCCCCGGTCATGATCTCCGCCCCGGGCCGCTCCGGGAAGGACCGCCACGCCAGAACACGCCGCGGCGTGAGCCGCAGGTAGAGGTAGCCCGGTAGCTGCCGCGGATCGGAGGCCACCAGCGCGAAGGCGTCCGCCGTCGGTGGGTCGATCTCCTCGGGCGCGATGATGTCGACCGACCCGTCGACGAGTACGACGTCGAAGTGGTGCCCGACGGCAGCTCTGGCCACCGGCCTGCTGCGCAGGTTCCGCACTGTGGCGCTGCGCTCCGCGGTCCCCATCGTCATGCGCTCGCCGTCCCAGACGAACGACATCGGGATGAGGTGCGGCGTCCCGTCGGCCGCCGCGGTGCTCAGCCAGAGCTGCGACTCCTTCGCCAGCAGCTCGAGGGTGTCGGCCGTGCGCTGGGCGGTGTCGCGACCCGCGTCCGTCATGGTGCCCGTCCCGTCCGGCCCGACCGTCGGGCCCCACCACCAACGACGAACAGCTGTGGGCCGGATCGACACGAACCCCCACCTGGCCCGACCGCCCGGCCGTCCTACCCCGCGTGCAGGTGCAGCTCCCCGGCGAACCGCTCGGTCATCTCGATCACCCGTTGCAGCTCCGGGTGCCGCACGACGATCATCCCGTCGGCGACGACGGTCGCGCGCCAGTCGCGGCGCTGCGCCCCCACCGGCAGCAGGTCGACGAGGGCGACGTGCGCCCCGAACTCGGCGAGCAGCGGGTCGAGGCCCTCGACGCCGGTGATCCGCCCGGCTCCCTTGGCCCGCTTGAACACGCTGCCCGCGTTGTAGCGCCGTTCCAGCGGGTGGCTCATGCCGCCGTGCACGACCGCCTCGGCCCACCCGACGTACAGGTCGCCGTCGGTGGCGAAGTTCATCAGGTCGACGACCCGCGCGCCGGGTGGTCGGGCCCCGATCTCGCCGAACACCGCCTCGCCGTTCGCCGTGCGGTACCACTCCATGTGCGTGAACCCCGAGCGGAAGCCCAGCGCCGCCAGCACCTCCGCGCCCATCCGCCGGCCGTCGGCGAGATCGGGCACCGAGACGTCCCGCAGCGCGATCGACACGGGGCTGATCCACTCGTGCATGCGCATCTGCAGTGGCCGCGGCCGGTACCAGAGAATGTTCTCGTGCAGGATCCGCCCGTCGGCGCAGACGGTGTCGTAGGTGAACTCCTCGCCGTCGACGAACTCCTCGACGCTCACCTCCGGCACGTGCCGCAGCATCGGCAGCACCTCGGCCAGCTGCTCGGTGGAGTCGACGCGGTAGGTGTCGGCGGAGCCGGCCCCGGCCACCGGCTTCACGATGATCGGGAAGCCGATGCGTTCCGCCGCCTCCCACACCCCGGCGACCGTCTGCGTGCTGACGTGGCGCGGTGTGCGGATCCCCGCGGCGTCGAGCACCTGCTTCATGCGTTCCTTGTCGCGGAACGGCACCGTCTGCTCGACGGTCATCCCCGGCAGCCCGAACGTCTCCCTGATCCGCGCCGCCAGGATCATGTACGGCTCCCACAGGCACTCGACCTGCTCGATCCGGGCGTGCCGGGCCAGCCCGTGCAGCGCGCCGAGCACGGCGTCGTCGTCGGCCAGCGAGACGTGCTCGTAGTGCGCGAGGCCTTCGCGGGCGGCCGGCGGCAGCGCGTCCGGCGGCTGGTCGCCGACCCCGATCACCGTGGCCCCGACGCTCGCGAGCGCCCTGGTGAAGTACGCCATCTCCGCCGGGTAGCCCGGGGAGAGCATCACCACCGTCCGGCTCACTGAGCCTCCACCAGCTCGACCCGCAGCCCGTCGACGATCCGGTGCAGCGCCTCGCGCACCACCTCGGTGTCCGGGTCGCGGACGATCACGTAGCCCTCACCCTCGTACGACGTCGACGCCGGCTGGCCGGGCTCCGGCAGCTTCGCCTCGACGACGAGGTGGCCCAGCTCCTGCTGCAGCTTCTCCGCTCCGTGCACCGCCCGCACCCGGCCGCGGCCCTGCCCGCGCAGGTACGCCGTGCCGGCCGCGTACCGGCGCGGCGGCGGGTCGAAGCGGTCGAGGATCACCAGCTCGCACCACGTCCGGTAGAAGTCGACGTCGTGCACGTACCCGAGCATCGACGAGAGCTGTGCCCCCGGCGGCCGCGCGCCGACCTCGGACACCGCGACCGAGCCGTCCGGCCTGCGGAACCACTCCATGTGCGTCAACGCGTCGCGCACCCCGAGCGCGCGCAGCGCGGCCGGGCCGATCTGCTTGATCGCGTCGTAGCGGGAGTCGTCGATGTGCCGAGGGAGCAGCACCTGCCACTGGATCCACGGGTTGCGCAGCACCTCCAGCGGGGGCGGGAGGTAGTCGGAGATCGAGCCCCACACCGTGGTCCCGCCGACGGTGACGCTGTCGAACGTGTGCTCCTCGCCGACCAGGAACTCCTCCAGCAGCCCGGGGACGTCGGCGCGCGGCGGGATCGCGTCGAGCCATCCGCGCAGCATGCCGATGTCGTCGAGCCGGTAGGTCGCCTGCGCCCCCGCGCCCGCCGGCGGCTTCGCGACCATCGGGAAGCCGACCTGCTCGGCGAACGCGAGCGCCTCGCCGGGGTGCGTGACGAGCTGGTGCCGAGCGCACGGCACCCCCGCGGCGGTCAGCACCTCCTTCATCCGCGCCTTGTCGCGCACGTTGCGCGCGGTGCCGGCGTCCATGCCGGGGATGCCGAGACCCTCCCTGACCTGCCCGAGCGGCACCTGCAGCTGCTCCAGCGCGCCGACGAGCCGCTCGACCCGCCCGATCTGGCCGGACAGGCCCGTCACGGCCTCCGCGATCTGGCGCGGGTCGAGGGCGTCCTGCACGCGCCAGTGCGCGGCGAGGTGTTCCTTGAGCACCGGAGGCAGGTTCTCCGCGGGCTCGGTGGTGATCACTGCTAACCGCACGCCGGGCAGCTGAGCAGCCGTCGCGACGAAACGAACGGTTGCCGGGAGGAGGAACGGCGCGACGAAAGCGGCGACGACCATGGGTCAGGACGCTACCCTCGCCGACGTGAATGTGGTCTTCGTCGAGCCGGCTTTCCCGTCGAACCAGCGCCAGTTCGTCCGTGCGCTCGCCGAGATCGGGGCCACGGTGATCGGCGTCGGCGAGCGCCACGTCGACGAGCTGGACGACCAGCTCAGAGGCTGGATGAGCCACTACCACCAGGTGCCGACGGTCATCGACGTCGGCGTCATGACCGACACCGTGCGCTGGATCCAGGACAAGGTCTGGGTCGACCGGCTGGAGTCGACGATCGAGGCGCACACGATGGCCGCCGCGCAGGTGCGCGAGGCCTGCACGATCCCCGGCACGTCGGTGCGCACGGCGTGGCTCTGCCGCGACAAGCCGTCGATGAAGGACGCGCTGCGGGCGGCCGGGGTGCCGACGGCGGCGTCGATGGCCGCCGAGTCCGCGGCGGAGGTGCACGCCTTCGCCGAGTCGGTCGGCTACCCGCTGATCCTCAAGCCGCGCTCCGGCGCCGGCGCGCTCGACACCACCCGTGTCGACAGCGCGGCCGAGCTCGACGCCGCGCTTGGCAAGTTCGGCGCCCAGAGTGCCTCGTCGATCGCCGTCGAGGAGTTCGTCGAGGGCCACGAGGGCTTCTACGACACCCTCTCGATCAACGGGCACGCCGAGCTGGACTTCGTCTCGCACTACTTCCCGAACGTGCTGGAGGCGATGCGCAACCGCTGGATCTCGCCGCAGTTCGTCGCGACCAACCGGGTCGACTCGGTCGAGGACTACCAGCAGCTGCGCGAGATGGGTGCCAGGGTCAACGAGGCGCTCGGCATCGGCACCAGCGCGACGCACATGGAGTGGTTCTTCGGGCCGAAGGGCCTGCGGTTCTCCGAGATCGGCTGCCGCCCACCCGGCGTCGGCGCCTGGGACCTGTACTCCGCGGGCAACGACCTCGACATCTACCGCGAGTGGGCCAGCGCCGTCGTCAACGAGCGGATCACCACGCGCCCGTCGCGCCGCTTCGCCACCGGCATCATCGCGCTGCGGCCCGAGCGCGACGGGCAGATCAGCGGCTACTCCGGCGTCGACGACGTCCAGTCGCGCATGGGGGAGTGGGTGCTCGACGCGCACCTGCCATCGCCCGGCACCCCGACGCAGCAGGTCGAGGCCGGTTACATGGCCAACGCCTACGTGCGCATGCGCCACCCCGACTACGACGTGCTGCGCGGCATGCTCGACGACGTGGGCCGCAGCGTCCACGTGCACGCTTCATGACCCGGATCGTCGTCCTCGGCCCGCAGCGCCGCCCCACGCTCGACACCGTCGTCGCGTCGCTCGGGAGCTCCATCGACTCCGGGGGTCCGATCGCGACCGTGACCGCCGGCTGGCAGGAACGCGAGCCCGACGACGTCGAGCTCGACGGGCTGCTCGGCGGCCGCAGCGCCAACCTGCGGCTGCACGCGCGCTGGCTGGACGCCCTCGACCGGGACCCGGAGTACGCCGCCGCGGAGCTGGCGCACCGCAGCGAGCTCGACGACCTGCAGGAGCTCTACCTGCTGCAGCTCGACGGCGCGCTGCAGGCGCTGGCGGAGATCGCCCGGCACGGCGGCCCCGCCCGCACCAGGGCGATCGCGCACTCCGACGCGGAGACGGTGGTGCGGCTCGTCGACGAGCGGCACCTCGCGCGGGTGCAGGAGCTGTCGGCCGATTTCGCCGAGACGTGGCGGCCGGGCGAGCGCGCGGCCGTCGCGGAGCACCGGGACGCCGTGCGGCACGTGCTGGGCAAGGTGTCGGCGCTGGTCGTCGCGGGCGGGCACGTCGGGGTGCTGCTGCACGTGCTGCGGCTGTTCGACGTTGCGGCGCAAGTGCCGGGGACGGTCGTGGCGTGGTCGGCGGGGGCGATGGCGCTGACCGACCGCGTGCTGCTCTTCCACGACAAGGCGCCGCACGGCCCGGCCCATCCCGAGTTCGCCGACACCGGGCTGCGGCTGCTGCCGGGCTGCGTGCTGCTCCCGCACGCACGCCGGCGGCTGCGCACCGACGACCCGCACCGGCTCGCCGTGCTCGCGAGCCGGGCGGCGCCGGCGCCGTGCGTGGTGCTCGACGACGGTGTGCGGATCGACGTGCTGACCGGCGGCGGCCTCCCGGAGGGCACGAAGGTGATCGGCTCGGACGGACGGATCACCGCATGAGCGCAGCACGCAAGCTCGCGATCAACCGGCTGCGGGCGGGCCAGCTCGACAACGGTGCCGTCGACCGGTTCCTCGAACGGCACGAGGTGCCGATCGTCGAGGGTGCCAAGTGCACGTTCCTCCACCGTGGAGACGCGGACGAGGTGCACCTCGTCCAGCGCATCGTCGGCCTGCCGGAACGGATCCCGCTGCGGCGGCTGCACGGCACCGACCTGTGGTACCTCGTGCTGGAGCTGCCGACGGGCTCGCGGATCAACTACCAGCTGGAGGTCCGCCGCGGCGAGCACAGCGAGCGGATCAACGACCCGCTCAACCGGCACGTCTCCTACAGCCCCGTCGGAAGCTCGTCGGTGTGCTTCGCGCAGGGGTACACCACACCCGAGTGGACGATGCCCGACCCGGACGCGCGGCCGGGTGAGCTGGTCGACACCGTCGTGCCGAGCCGGGCCCTGCGCCGCGACGCGCGCGTGACGATGTACCTGCCGGCGCGGTTCCGGCGCACCCGGGCCTACCCGCTGCTGGTGGTGCACGACGGCGGCGACTTCCTGCAGTACGCCGCGGCGAAGGCGGTGCTCGACAACCTCATCCACCGGCTGGACGTCGCCGAGGTCGTCGTGGCGTTCCTGCACCCGCACGACCGGCTCGTCGAGTACGCCAACTCGGCCGCGCACGCGCGGTTCGTCACGTCCGAGCTGCTGGCGGCGCTGGAGGCGGAGTTCCCGCTGGCCGGCAACCGCTCGGGGCGCTGCCTGCTCGGCTCCAGCTTCGGCGCCGTCGCCTCGCTGGCGACGGCGTTCCGCTCGCCGGAGACGTACGGTGCGCTCGCGCTGATGTCGGGGTCGTTCGTGTTCACCGACATCCCCACCGACCACGGCGGCGGCCCCGTCTTCGACCCGGTGGTGAAGTTCGTGAACCGCTACCGCGAGCGTCCGCGCCGGGTCGCCGACCGGCTGCACGTCAGCTGCGGGGTGTACGAGCCGCTGATCACAGCGAACCGCTCGATGGTGCCGACGTTCGAGGCGGCCGGGATGACCGTCCGGTACGTCGAGACGCGCGACGGGCACAACTGGGAGAACTGGCGCGACACCCTCCGCGACACCTTGTCGTGGATCTACCCGGGCCCGCAGAAGCTGATCTACGAGTAGCCGAACTTCCCCACCGTTTTGCCAACCTGCACGCCGTCGGGGGTCTGCAGGTTGGCAAAACGGTGGGCAACTTCCCCACCGTTTTGGGTGGATGCGCGCCGAAAACGCGCGCAAGTGCCCAAAACGGTGGGGAAGTCGGGGCGGAATCCGGCTGACCCGGCGGCGTCGGGTGCGGCACGCTGCGGGACGTGGACTCGATTCTGACCTTCGTCGTCGCCGTCGTGCTGATCCTGCTCGTCCCCGGCCCCGCGATGGCGCTGCTCCTGCGCCGGGCCGCGCTGCACGGGATGCGCGGGGCGCTGCCGACGCTCGTCGGGCTCGAGGTGGGGCTGTACATCTGGGCGCTGCTGGCCGCGGCCGGGTTCGCGGCGCTGGTCGCCGTGTCGGAGGTGGCGTTCGTCGTGCTGCGGGTGGTGGGCGCGGCGGTGCTGCTGTACATGGGCGTCAAGGCGCTGCGGGCCGCGTGGAAGGGCGACGCCGTCGAGGTCGAGGTGGAGGTGTCGACGGCGAGCTGGTGGAAGGCGTTCGGCGAGGGCGCGGTCGTGCAGCTCGCCAACCCGAAGGCGGCGATCTTCATGGTCGCGTTCTACCCGCAGTTCGTGCCGGCCGACCGGCCGCTGTTCGCGACGACCGCCATGCTCGCGCTCGTCCAAGTGGCGATCGAGACGGTGCTGTGCCTGGCCCTCATCGCCGGTGTCGCGCGGGTGGGCGGCTGGTTCCGCCGCCCCACGATCCGCCGCCGGCTGGAGGCGGTCATGGGGACGGTCCTGGTCGCGCTCGGTCTCCGCGTGGCCGTCAGCCCCTGACCGTGTCGCCTTCATTGCGACGCAGAGTCACCTCGGGGGGAGGGCAGGAAAGCCACTTTCCTGCCCTGTGAGGGCCGGAAAGTGGCTTTCCTGCCCTCCCCGGCCGCGAGTTCGTGGAGCCGTGGTTGCTACGAGTAGCCGAACGGCGTCTGCGACTCCCACGTGTGCACGGGGGCGTTGGTGTGCATGTTCTCGACGTAGCGGGCGAGCATCTCGTGCAGTGCGGGGATGCGGTCCATGCCGCCCGAGTCCTCCAGCTCGTGCACGGTTGCGACCTGCCACGCCGCGCCGTTCGTCCCGGTGACGCAGCGCCGCTCGATGATCCCGAGCAGCCGGTCGCGCTCGGCGGGGTCGACGCCCCACGCGTCCAGCCCTTCGTACGCCATGGGCAGCAGCCTGCGCAGCACGAGCTCGCCGGCGGGCACGGGCCCGAGGGCCGGCCAGTAGACGGTGGCGTCGATGCCGTGCCGCGCGCCGACGTGGAAGTTCTCCTCGGCCGCCGAGAACGACATCTGCGTCCACACCGGCCGTTCCTGGTCGGCGAGCGTGCGCACCAGCCCGTAGTAGAAGGCGGCGTTCGCCATCGCGTCGACGACGGTCGGGCCCGCGGGCAGCACGCGGTTCTCCACCCGCAGGTGCGGGCGGCCGTCAACGACGGCGTAGATGGGCCGGTTCCAGCGGTAGATCGTGCCGTTGTGCAGCGCCAGCTCGTCCAGCTTCGGCACCTGGCCCGCGGCGAGCACCTCCAGCGGGTCGGCGTCCTCGCAGATCGGCAGCAGCGCGGGGAAGTAGCGGGCGTTCTCCTCGAAAAGATCGAACACCGAGGTGATCCACCGCTCGCCGAACCACACCCGCGGCCGCACCCCCTGCTCCTTCAGTTCCTGCGGCCGGGTGTCGGTGACCTGCTCGTACAGCGGGATGCGGGTCTCGCGCCAGAGCTCCATCCCGAAGAGGAACGGCGAGTTCGCGCCGAGCGCGAGCTGCACGCCCGCGATCGCCTGCGCGGCGTTCCAGAAGTTCGCGAACCGGTCGGGGCTCACCTGCAGGTGCAGCTGGACGCTCGTGCAGGCGGCTTCCGGGGTGATCGAGTCGATGTAGGTGGTGAGCTGCTCGACGCCGCTGATCGACAGGTGCATGTCCTCGCCGCGGGCGGCGAAGATCTGGTCGTTGAGCAGCGCGAACCGCGGGCTCGCGCTGAGCGCGTCGAGGCTGACGTGGCGCGGCATGAGCGTCGGCAGCATGCCCGTCATCACCAGCCGCCCGCCCTCGGTGCGGGCCTTCTGGTCGGCGGAGTTGAGGCTCGACCGCACGGCGTCCTCGAAGTCGGCCAGCCCGCGCCCGCCGATCTCCTTGGGCGGCACGTTGATCTCGATGTTGAACTGGCCCATCTCGGTCTGGAACGCCGGGTCGGCCAGCCGGTCGAGCACCTGCGCGTTGACGTTGGCGGGCTCGCCGTCGTCGTCGACGAGGTTCAGCTCGATCTCCAGCCCGGTGAGCGGGCGCTCGAACTCGAACTGCGACTCGCGCAGCATCTGGGTCAGGGCGTCGAGGCTCTGCCGGATCCGGTCGCGGAACCGGCGCCGGTCCTCGCGGGTGAACACCATGTGCTCGACATCGCGGCCCAAGATCCACACTCCTCGACGTCGCCGGTCACCCGCGTCCCATCGTCGCTGCTGGCCCGGCACACGTCCAGGGGAGGCAGTTCCGAAACCAAACGACTTTCGCTTCATTTCGTTGTGTTGACGATCACGTGACGCCGTCAGTAATTTCCGGCAGTGCCCTTCGACGAGTTCGACCGCGAGCAGGCGATCCTGCTCGAGCTCGGCTCGTCGGGCCGGGTGACGGTCTCCGAGCTCGCCGAACGGTTCGGCGTCTCGACCGTGACCGTCCGCAAGGACCTCGACGCGCTGGAGCGCCGCACCCTCCTGCGCCGGATCCGCGGGGGCGCGGTGAGCGTCGGCGTCCCCGACGAGGGCGCGTTCCAGAACCGCCTGCACCACGCCGCTGCCGCGAAGCAGGCGATCGCGCGCGCCGCCGCGGGCATCGTCGGCAACGGCGACGTCGTCGCCCTCGACTCCTCCAGCACCTGCTTCTACCTGGCGCAGGAGCTCGTCGACCGGCGCAACCTGGTGGTCGTCACCAACGGCCTGCGCTCGGCGTCGTTGCTTATGGAGGAGTCGTCGGCGCTGGTGTTCCTGCCCGGCGGGGTGCTGCGCAGGGCCGCGGCGTCGGTGGTCGGCCCCATCGGGGACGTGCTGGCCGGCCGCGGGCGAATCGGCAAGGGCTTCTTCGGCGTCGCCGGGCTCTCGATCGAGCACGGCCTGATGGACGTCGCGCCGGAGGAGGCGCAGGCGAAAGCGCAGCTCGTCGGCGCGTGCAACGAGGTCTACGGCCTCTTCGACGCATCCAAGATCGGCCGCTTCGCGCTGCACCCGTTCGTCGCGACCGGCGGGATCGACGCGCTCTACACCGACGACGCGATCGACCCCGCCGTCGTCGCGGAATGGGGGCGCGCCGGGGTCCCGGTCCGCACCGTCGCCGTCCCGGAGGGAGCCAGTTGAGCACGCACAGCGCCACGCACCGGACGGTGGTCGCGGTCGACCTCGGCGCCGAGAGCGGCCGCGTCACGACCGTCCGGTTCGACGGCGAGCGGATGCACCTCGACGTCGTGCACCGCTTCACGCACGAGCCCAGGACCGTCGACGGTGTGCTGCGCTGGGACCTCGACCGGATCTGGGGCGGCGTCCGCACCGGACTCGACATGGTCGACGGCCCGGTGGCGTCGGTCGGCGTCGACGCCTGGGGCGTCGACTTCGGGCTGCTCGGCGCCGACGGCACGCTGCTCGACGAGCCCACCTGCTACCGCGACCCGCGCCAGATCGAGGCGATGACCGCCGCGCTCCACGCCGTGCCGCGGGCCGAGCTGTACGGCGCGACCGGCGTGCAGATCATCCCGATCAACACGATCTTCGCGCTGTACGCCGACCAGCGCGAGCAGCCGCAGCGCCTCGTCGACGCCCGGACGCTACTGATGCTGCCCGACGTCATCCACCACCTGTTGGCCGGCAGCAGCACGACGGAGTTCACGGCGGCGTCGACGTCGGGCGCCTACGACATGGCCACCGGCAGCTGGGCCACGGGCCTGCTCGACCGGCTCGGCATCCCGACCCACTTCCTGCCCGAGGTCGTCGCGCCCGGGACGGACGTCGGCGAGGCCCACGACCTCGGCGGCGCGCGGGTGATCGTCCCGCCCGCGCACGACACCGCCAGCGCGTTCGTCGGCACGCCGGTGACCGAGCCGGGCGGGCTGATCCTGTCGTCGGGCACCTGGTCGTTGCTGGGCATCGAGACCCCGGCACCGGTGATCACCGAGGGCACCCAGCGCGCGAACCTCACCAACGAGGGCGGGTACGGCGGCACCATCCGGCTGCTGCGCAACGTCGTCGGGCTCTGGCTGCTGCAGGAGTGCCGGCGCCAGTGGGCGCGCGACGGGCACGACCTCGACTACGGCGAGATCGCCGAGCTGGCGGCGGCGGAGCCCGGGCTGGTCTCGGTGATCCCCGCCGAGCACGAGGACTTCCTCGCCCCCGGCGACATGCCGGCGCGGATCAGGGACTTCTGCGCGCGCACCGGCCAGCCCGTGCCGGAGTCGATCGGCGCGGTCGCGCGGTGCGTCGTCGACTCGCTGGCGTTGAGCTACCGCGGAGTCGCCGCGGACATCTCCGACGTCACCGGCACGGCGCTGACCTCGCTGAACATCGTCGGCGGCGGCTCGCGCCACCTCGGCCTCTCGCAGCTGGCCGCCGACGCGACCGGGCTGCCGGTGCGGTGCGGGCCGGTGGAGGCGACGGCGCTGGGCAATGCGGGGGTGCAGCTCGCGGCGCTGGGCGAGCTGGGCGGGCTCGACGAGATCCGGGCGGCGATCACGGCGTCCACCGAGCTGGTCGAGCTGGAACCACGGAACGGGCAGGACTGGGCGGGGGCAGCGTCGCTGCTCGCCGAGATCACACGAAGGAGACGATGATGCGGGCTCGACGGGTGACGGCCGCGTTGGCGACCTGCCTGGTGGCGGCGCTGGCGCTGTCGGCATGCACGACCAAGAACGACGAACCGGCCGCGGGCGGGAGCGGCGGTGCGCCCAAGGCGCGCACGGTCGCCTTCGTCCCCAAGCTGCAGGGCATCCCGTACTTCGAGGCGATGAACACCGGCGGGAAGAAGGCCGCGGCCGAGCTCGGGCTCAACTGGCTCTACCAGGGCCCGACGCAGGCCGACGCCGCCGCGCAGACCCAGATCGTGCGCTCCTACATCCAGCAGGGCGTCGACGTGCTGGTCGTCGCCCCGAACGACCCCAACTCGATGGCCCCGGTGCTGGCCGAGGCGGCCGGCAAGGGCATCAAGGTGATGACCTCCGACACCGACGCGCCGTCGTCGGTGCGTGAGGCGTTCGTCAACCAGGCCACCGCCGACGGCATCGGCAAGGGCCTCACCGACTCGCTGCTCACGGCGATGGGCGGCGCCGGCAAGTACGCGATCGTCTCCTGTGGCGAGACCGCCGAGAACCTCAACTCGTGGATCGCGGTGCAGAAGGCCTACACGGCCGAGAAGTACCCGGGCGCGCAGATCGTCGACATCGTCTACGCGGGTGAGGACCAGGCCAAGGCGACGCAGATGGCCACCGACCTCATGAACGCCCACCCCGACCTCACCGGGCTCGTCGGCGAGTGCACGTCGTCGGCGCCGGGTGTCGCGCAGGCGGTCAAGGACGCCGGCAAGATCGGCAAGGTCTTCACCGTCGGGCTCGGCACGCCGCAGTCGATGAAGGCCTACCTGGCCGACGGCTCGTCGTCGGCGTCGATCCTGTGGGACGTCGAGCAGCTCGGCTACCTCACGGCGTGGGCCGGCCTGCAGCTGGCCGACGGCAAGGCGTTCCAGGCCAGCAACAACGTCAACGCCCAGCTCCCCGCGGTGAAGTGGGACTCGGCCAGCAAGATGCTGCTGCTCGGCGACCCCTTGGTGATCTCCAAGGACAACGTGGACAAGTTCAACTACTGATGGCCGTCACCACATCGGCACCGCCCCGGCTCGTGATGCGCGGCATCAGCAAGCGGTACGGGGCGGTGCGGGCCATCGCGCAGGCCGAGCTGACGGTCGCGCCCGGCACCGTGCACGCCATCGTCGGCGAGAACGGGGCCGGGAAGTCCACCCTCATCAAGATCGTCTCGGGGGCGGTGGCAGCGGACACGGGCTCCGTCGAGTTCGACGGGCGCCCGGTCGAGATCCGCGACACCGCAGAGGCGATGGCGCTGGGCGTGGCGACCGTCTACCAGGAGCCGCAGCTGTTCGCCGAGCTCTCCGTCGCGGAGAACATCTTCCTGGGCCGGGAGCTCACGTCCGGCCCGCGGATCGACTGGGCGGCGCAGCACACCAAGGTGGTGGAGCTGCTGGAGCTGATCGGGCTGCCCGCTGCCGTCGCGACGCGGCCGGTGGGGGAGCTGTCGATCGCCGCACGGCAGCAGGTCTCGATCGCCAAGGCGCTCGCCGGTGACGCCACCGTGCTGATCCTCGACGAGCCGTCGGCGATCCTCACCGACACCGAGATCGACGTGCTGTTCGGCGTCGTGCGCCGGCTGACGGCGGCCGGGGTGGCGGTGCTCTACATCTCCCACCGGCTCGACGAGCTGTTCCGCATCGCCGACGAGGTCACCGTCATGCGCGACGGCGCGACCATCGGCACGTACCCGATCGGCGACCTCTCGGTGCGCCAGATCGCCGAGCTGATGGTCGGCGGGATCCTCGACGACGAGCACCACGTCCGTGAGCCGGCCACCGGCCCGCCGGTGCTCGAACTGGCCGGGCTCGCGCTCGACGGGGCGTTCCGCGACGTCGACCTCGCGGTGCGGGCCGGCGAGATCGTCGGGCTGTACGGGCTGGTCGGATCGGGTGTCGCGGAGATCGCGAGCACCGTCTACGGGATCCGGCCGGCCACCGGCGGCGAGATCAGGATCGACGGCGAGGCGGTGCGGCCGACGTCGCCGCGCCACGCCAAGCGGCTCGGCATCGCGCTGCTGCCGGCCGACCGCACCGAGCAGGGCATGTTCGGCTTCCAGTCGATCGCGTTCAACATCTCGGTCGGCAACCTCGACCTGCTCAGCCGCTTCACCGCGTGGGTGGACCGGCAGAAGGAACGGACGGTCGCCCGCGACCTCGTCGCGCGGCTGGCCGTCCGGACGCCCAGCGAGCGGCAGCCGGTGAACGCGCTCTCCGGCGGCAATGCGCAGAAGGTCGTGCTGGCCCGGCAGCTGGTCGACCGGCCGCGCGTGCTGGTGCTCGTCGAGCCCACCCAGGGCGTCGACGTCGGGGCCAAGGAGGAGATCCACAAGATCGTGACGGGACTCGCCGACGAGGGCACCGCCGTGCTCGTCGTGACCTCCGACCTCGCCGAGGCGCTGCGCATCTCCGACCGCCTGCACGTCGTGCGCGGCGGGACCACCACCGTCGAGTTCGGCCCGGGCGCGAGCCAGGTCGACGTGCTGGCCGCGGCGGCCGGGGCGGAGGGTGCGGCATGACCCGGCGCGCAGACACCCCCACCGGGGTGTGCCAGGAAAGCCACTTTCCTGGCACCTCAGGACAGGAAAGTGGCTTTCCTGGCACAACCGCGGCCCTGGCGGGCCGCCGGCTGGGGGTGGGGGTGTGACCGTTGTCGAGGAGCGGCCGCCGCCCGCCCGGGGGCGGGTGCTCGCCCCCGCCGTCTCGGGCCAGGAGCTCGTGCTCGTCGGCGTCATCGCCGTGCTGTGGGTGCTGCTCGCGTTCACGACCCCGGCGTTCCTGACCGCCGGCTCGATCCAGCCGCTGCTGGTGGAGGTGGCGCCGGTCGCCGTGATGGGCGTCGGCATGACGCTCGTGATCATCTCGGCGGGCATCGACGTCTCGGTCGGCGCGACGATGATGGTCTGCGGGGTGATCACGGCGAAGCTGCTGGTCGACGCCGACGTCCCGCTGCTGCTGGCGCTCGTCGTCGCGGTGGCCGTCGGGGCCGTGCTCGGTACCCTGAACGGCGTGCTGATCGCCTACGGGCGGGTGCACGCGATCATCATCACGTTCGGCACCGCAAACCTGTTCCTGTTCCTCGGGCTGCAGATCTTCGGCTCGCAGACCGTCAACGGGATCCCCGGGACGTTGGCGTTCTTCGGCCGCGGCGCGGAGGGCCGGTTCCTCGGGATCCCGCACAGCTTCCTGCTGACCGTCGCGATCGCGGCGGTGGCGTGGTGGTACCTGCGCCACTCCGTCGGCGGTCGCCACCTCTATGCGATCGGCGGCAACGCCGTGGCCGCCCGGCTGGCCGGGGTGCGGGTGCAGCGCAGGGTGCTGCTCGCGTACGTGATCACCGGCGCGCTCGTCGGGCTGGCCGCGGTGTTCACGGTGGCCAAGGGCACCTCGACGCTCGACCAGTCGATCGGCACCGGCCGCGAGCTCGCGGTGATCGCCGCGACCGTCATCGGCGGCACGTCCATCGTCGGCGGCCGCGGATCGGTGCTCGGGACGGTGCTGGGCGCGCTGCTCGTGCAGACCGTCAGCTCGGGCGTGACCCAGCTGAACTGGCCGAGCCAGCTCTCCGACCTGTTCGTCGGGATCTTCGTCATCGTCGCCGTCGGCGCCGACCTCATCAGGCAGCGCCCGTTCAACCGACGCCCGCTCAACCGACGGAGGGCTCGATGACCGCGCAGGAAACCGTGCAGACCCCGGTCCAGCGGGCCGTCCGGGCGGTGCTCACCCAGCGCACCGTCCTGCTGGTCGTGCTGATCCTCGTCGTCGTGGTCTGGATGTCGCTGCTCTCCGCGGGTGGCTTCCTCACCGCGCCGTACAACCCCGACTACATGTCGGCGGCGCTCGTCGACGCCGTGCCGCTCGCGATGCTCGCGCTCGCCGAGCTGATCGTGATCCTCTCCGGGCGCGGCGGCATCGACCTGTCGGTCGGCGCGATCGTCTCGCTCACCGGGATGGTCTTCGGCTTCGCCTACGGGCAGTGGGGTTGGCCGATGTGGCTGGCCGTCCCGTTGGCGCTCGTCGTCGGCGCGGCGCTCGGCGGGATCAACGGCCTGCTGGTGGCGCGGCTGCGCTTCCCCGCGCTGATCGCGACGCTGGCGACGTACTACGCGTACAAGTCGATCGCCATCGTGATCAACCAGCAGCAGCCGATCAGCACCGAACCCGTGCAGCAGCTCTACGCCGTGACCAGCAGCGTCGAGCTGCCGCTCATCGGGCGCAACATCCCCGACGTCCCGCTCGGCGTGATCACGTTCCTGCTGCCGGCCGTCGTGGTGGTCTGGCTGCTGCTGACCAGGACGACCTACGGGCGACGCCTGTTCGGGATCGGCACCAACGACGTCGCCGCGCAGTGGTCCGGCATCGATGTCGCGGCCACCAGGATGCGCGCCTACGTGCTCGCGGGGATGATCGCGGGGCTCGTCGCGGTGTACGTCACCGCGCAGTTCGCCTCCGCCCGTCCCGACGCTGGGACCAGCGGGAACGGGCTCGCGCTGCCGGCGATCACGATCGCGGTGCTCGGCGGGGTGGCGATCACGGGCGGGATAGGCAAGGTGTCGGGCGTCGTGCTCGCCGCGGTGCTGATCACGTGGCTGAACGCCGGGATCCTGCTCTACGTGCCCGGCAACGCCGGCACCCAGTTCCAGCTGTTCGCGTTGGGGATCATCCTGGTGTTCGCCGCGCTGCTCAACGCGATCACCACGCGGCGGTACGGAGGCACCAGATGACAGCGGTCGAGCACGCGCCGGAGCTGGTGGGGGAGGGGCTCGTCCGGTTGACCCGCGCGCTCGGCGAGCCGGCGCGCGACCTCGTCATCCTCGCCGAGGGCAACACCTCCGAGCTGCTCGACGACGGACGGATCGCGCTGAAGGCGTCCGGCTCGCGGATGCGCGACGCCACGGCCGAGGACTTCGTGATCGCCGAGGTGGAGCCGCTCACGAAGCTGCTCACCTCACCGACCTCGACGCAGGACGACCTCACCGCCGCCCTCGACGCCGGCGTCGTCGACGGGCGGCGCAGGCGCGGATCGATCGAGGCGCTGGTGCACGTCGCGGTGCAGGCGGTGGCGCCCGCGACGTTCGTCGGGCACACACACCCGACGGCCGTCGTCGGCTTGCTGGCGAGCGTGCACGCGGAGGAGGCGTTCACGCACGCCGCCTACTCCGACGAGGCCGTCGTGATCGGCACGCCGCTCTACGTCCCGTACGCGCAGCCGGGGATCGCGCTGGGCAAGCTGTTCCACGAGCGGCTGCGCGAGCACGTCGACCGCGTCGGCGAGCTGCCGGCCATGGTGATGCTGGCCAACCACGGGATCGTCGCCATCGCCCCCACCGCCGAGGGCATCGAGACACTCTCGGAGATGGCGGTCAAGGCGGCACAGGTGCGCACCCTCGCCTACGCCTGCGGCGGCCTGGCCCCGGTACCGGCGGAAAGCACAACGAGCTACACAGACCGACCGGACATCAAGGAACGCCGAGCCAACATCAACAGCGGCACGATGTAACCGCAACCTCCCCACCGTTTTGGGTGGATGCGCGCCCGCACGGCGCGCAAGTGCCCAAAACGGTGGGGAAGTTCGCGGTGTGGCAACGCAGCCACGACGGGCAGCACACACGCGTGCGGGACGCGCACAACGCCGCTCCACGCGGCGGCGGGCCACCCGCGAACCCAACTTCCCCACCGTTTTGCCAATCCACACACCCGAATCGGTCACGTCCCGCTGAGTGGTGGAGTTCGTGCTCGACACCGTGCGGGTCAGTGTGTGGTCATGATGCCGTGATGAGG
>NZ_JAJGSX010000060.1 GCF_021245725.1 Pseudonocardia sp. TRM90224
GGAGCAGGCACGAGGACATCCTTGCTGGTGGCCGAGGCCACCTCAGACGAGGTGTCCGTGCTCAGGGGGGAAGCCCAGACTTCGCGCGGCACACACCGGATGGCCTCCGCACACAGGGTGTGACCTATATGCCGAAGCCACCACATGTGTGCGGTCGCGCCGAAGGCGGGCCCGCCCACCGACGGAAACGCGGCACTCGCCTGCCGGAACGTGGGACTCGCCCGCCGGAACGTGGGACTCGCCGTGCTGGAGGTGTCGACTCGCCGTGCTGGAAGTGTCGACTCACCCGGGACGCCGAATGCGGCGCGTGCTGCGCTGCGCTGAGGGGGCAATCGGGGTAGGAATTCGGGTGTGACCACGAACGGGAAGCTGCAAGCGGTCGGCACCCCTGCCGAGAGCGATGAGGCGGCGCCGGGGGGTGTCGGTGGTTGGGTGCTCCGCTCGGGGGTCGAGCGTGCCCTGCGCCTGCAACATCCGCTGGTCACGGCGCACGTCGCGGCCGTGCGCCGCAAGCACCCGGAGATGGGCCCGGCCGAGGTCATCGACCGGTTGGGACGCCAGTACCAGGTGGCGGTGGCGGTGACGGGTGGCGCCGGCGGGGCGATCGCGATCCTCCCGGCGCTCGGCACGATCGCCTCGCTCGCAACGGCCGGCGCGGAGGCATTCGCTGCGCTGGACGCCGCGGTTCTCTACACCCTCGCCGTCGCCGAGGTGCACTCGCTCCCGACGGACGAGCCGGAACGACGCAGGGCGCTCGTGCTCGGGGTCGTGGTGGGCGCGGGCGGGCAGGCGGTGCTGCGCAAGGTCACCGGCCGGTCCCGCGACTGGGCCCAGGAGGTCACCGACCACCTGCCGCTGGCGCGACTCGGAGCGCTCAACAACGGGCTGACCCGCTGGTTCGTCAAGCGCTACATCGTCCGGCAGGGGATGCTCGCGCTCGGTAGGGCGCTGCCGTTGGGCGTCGGCGTCGTCATCGGGGCGGTCGGCAACATCGCGACCGCCCGCGCCGTCGTCCGATCCGCGGAGGCCGCGTTCGGAGCGCCGCCCGCCACGTGGTCCGAAGCCGGGGCGCCGACGCGGTAGGGCCTGGGGGCAGGCGGCCGATCGTGCGCCGTGCGCCACATGGAACCGTGCGGTCGTCACGGAGCCCTGTGGATCAACCACAGGGTTCCATGAGGCGACCCGGCCGGTCCGTGCGACCGGCTGGGGGTCGACGTTGCACACGGTGTGCAACGTCGA
The DNA here is from genome assembly GCF_021245725.1 of Pseudonocardia sp. TRM90224. GTDB lineage: Bacteria > Actinomycetota > Actinomycetes > Mycobacteriales > Pseudonocardiaceae > Pseudonocardia. Next base: position 1,240 of record NZ_JAJGSX010000060.1, read on the forward strand.
GCCAGGGGCTGCGGCGATTCACCAGGCAGCCACTTTCCTATCCTGTGGTGCCAGGAAAGTGGCTTTCCTGGCACGCATAGACCGGATCAATGCGAGCCTCGACAAATCGGCATTAGACCTCGTTCGGCAGCACGTCCATGCTTCTCGGGAAGGCGTCGGACGGCGGCGCTGAGGTGGCCGAGGAGCGTCATGAACAAGCTCAGACCGCATATTTCGATCTCGCTGGAGCGTTGCACTCGAGGAGCTGCGTCATGATCGACGTGGCGATCGTCCTCGGCAGCACGCGACCGGGGCGCAACGGGGAGGCGGTTGCCGGCTGGGTCCACGACCTGGCTGTGAAGCGGGACGATGCCAGGTTCGAGGTGGTGGACCTGGCGGAGTACGTGCTGCCGCACCTGGACGAGCCGATGCCGCCGATCCTCGGTCAGTACACGAAGCCGCATACGCGCCGCTGGGCCGCGAAGATCGACTCGTTCGACGCGTACGTGTTCGTGACACCCGAGTACAACCATTCGGCGCCGGGCGCGTTGAAGAACGCGATCGATTTCCTCTACGCAGAATGGACGAACAAGGCGGTCGGATTCGTCGGATACGGAAGTGCCGGCGGCGTCCGCGCCATCGAGCAGCTGCGGGCGGTGCTGAGCTGCTTGCAGGTGGCGCACGTCAGCGCCCAGGTCGAGCTGTCGCTCTACACCGACTTCGAGAACTTCACGGCCCCCAACCCGGCGGCTCGCCACGAGGACACCCTCACCACCTTGTTCGACCAGGTCGTCGCCTGGGGCACCGCGCTCAAGGCACTTCGCATTGGAGACCGTCATGCAATCTGACCGCCTGCAGGCCTTCGTCGACGACGTGGAAGTCGTCGTGCGCGGCACCGCCGACGAGCACGAGATCACGGAGCGGGTCGCAGTGCTGATGTCGGCGTTGCTGGCCGACGGCTACCAGCTCCCGCCGGAGCTCACGCGGCCGTCGCCCGCACGTCCCATGACCTACCCGCTCCACATCGCTCCGGACGACAGCTGGTCGATCGCCTCGGTGGTCTGGGATCTCGATCAGCGGACCAACGTCCACTCCCACGAGACGTGGGGGGTTGTCGGGATCTACGCGGGAGCCGAGCTCGAGACCCGGTACCTCAAGCCGACGACGTCCGCGGCGCCCGCACCGTTGACCCCCGCCGGCGAGACGCGGTGGGTGCCGGGGCAGGTGAACGTCTGCTGCACCACCGACGACGACGTCCACTCCGTCACGGCCGTCGGCAGCGAACCCACCATCGGGATCCACGTCTACGGCGGCAACATCAGCCGGATCAGGCGGCGCTCCTACGACCCCGCCACCGGTGAGACCGACTGGTTCACCTCCGGCTGGGACAGCCCGGAGCCGGCTCGGGTCACTCCCTGACGTCCGGGTCGAGCGGCAGCCCGTTGCGCGCCGCGATCTCGACGACCAGCTCGGGCTGGTCGCGGAGGTGCTCGATCGCGGTCAGGAGGTCGGCGGGTCGCTCGGTCTCGCCCATCATCCAGCGCAGCTCGGCGGCGGCCACCGGGATCTCGAATCCGACGATCTTGGGGACGCGCCGCCGGATCCCCGCACCGCCGAGCTCACCCATGCGCCACTCGCCGGGGCGGCCGCGCTCGGCGTGCTCGACGAGCGCCTGGACGCACCGCAGCGTGTGCGCGTCGTCGGGGGAGAGGGCGGGCTGCCCGTTCAGGTGCACGGCGATGTAGCACCAGGTCGGAGCCACGTCCCGGGTGGAGTACCAGGAGGAGGACAGGTAGGCCTGCTCGCCGGAGAACACCGCGGTCGACGGCACGCCCGCGGCCAGCGCCGCGGTGTGCGGGTTGGAGCGGGAGAGGTGCCCGATGATCACTGCCTGCTCGCCGGGAGGAGTCGAAAGCACCAGCGGCAGGTGCGAAATGTGGATCTTCCCCTCGTGCGGGGTGATCAGCGTCGCGAGCGGGTGCGCCGCGACGAGCGCTGCCGCCGCCGGGGCGATGTCGAACGGGTCCAGTACGTCGTGCAACTCGGCGCCTGCTCTCGGGTCAGTTCGAATTGCGAACGTAACCCGTCGCCGTCGCCATGTCGCCCGGCTTCCGCCGCTCAGCCGGGGCGCCGAACCAGCGGTGCAGCGCCTCCTGCAGGCCCGGTCCACCCGTCCAGGCCAGGAAGCCGTCGGGGCGGACGAGCTGCGGCCGTGGGCCGTCCCGGGTCTCGACGCGGTCGGCCCAACCCGCCGGCAGGGGTGCGCCGACGAGGACGGCGCGGCCGTCGGGGGTGACCGGCGTGTCGGTGGCGCGGCCGGCGGTGCCGGGATGGGTGATCCCGATGCCCGAGAGCTCCATCGCGACGGCTCGACGGGCGTCGGGCGCGGCGAGCAGCCCGGTGATGATCTCCCTGACCGCGGCGGCGTCCGGGTCGGGGATGCCGAGCACAGCCTGCGCGCGGGTGCTGACCAACACGCGGGCGGCGACGGGGTGGCGCTCGTCGTGGTAGCTGTCGAGCAGCCCGGACGGGGCGTGCCCGCGGATCTGCGCCGCCAGCTTCCACCCGAGGTTCACCGCGTCCTGCAGGCCCAGGTTGAGGCCCTGGCCGCCGATCGGGAGGTGGATGTGCGCGGCGTCGCCCGCGAACAGCACCCGGCCGTGGCGGTAGCGCTCCAACTGACGTGCGGCATCGCCGAACCGCGAGGCCCACAACACCTCGCCAACCTCGATCCCCGGCCCGTGCGCGGCGGCCAGCGCCCGCTGCAGCTCGCCGACGGTCACGGGTGCGCCGCGGTCATGTTCCAGTTGCTCCGCGCCGCCGACGACAGCGCCGCCGACGACCGTGCGGTAGCGGCCCCCGGTGAGCGGCAGCAGGAAGCCAGACCCGGGGGAGGGGAGCCGCCATCCATCGGCGAGCCCGGCGGGCTTGGCGGCGAGCGTGACGTCGGCGACGACCAGCGACGTCCGTGCCGTCGTGCCGGGGAACGCGGCACCGACCAGCGTCCGGACGGTGCTGTGCCCACCGTCGGTCGCGACGAGCCAACCGGCCCGGTGCCGGCGCCCGCCCGCGGTGACGGTGACACCTTCGCTGTCCTGCTCCACCGCGGTGACGGCGGCCCCGCGCCGCACCGGTGCGCGCAGCCGCGCCTCGATCGCGGCCTCGACGTGCGCCTGTTCGACGCCGAGCTGGTGGGGGAAGCGGGTCGGCAGGTCGGTGTAGTCGATCGGGATGCCTGAGAAGTGGCCGGCGGGCAGACTTGCCAGCACGTGCGGCTCGATCGCGGGGAGCAGGCCGCGATCGTCCAGCAGCTCGACGGATCGGGGCTGCAGGGCCAGTGCCTTCGACTGGCCCGACGCGCGGATGTCCCGTTCCAGCACGAGCACGTCGAGACCGGCCCGTTCCAGCTCGAACGCCGCCATCAGACCGGTCGGCCCGGCGCCGGCGACGAGCACGTCAGGCATCGAGGTCTTCCTTGCGGATGTACCAGACGTGCCAGGTGATCAGGCAGGCGAGCGTCGCCAGCCACGTCACGGTCGTGACCAGCGAGATGAGGTCGATGGGCAGGGTGTAGACGAGCACGACGTGCAGCACGGAGTGGGCGAGCAGCACAACGCCGAAGACCGCCGTGTCGATGCGCAGCCCGCGCCGGAAGCGGGCGTCGGTGTCCCAGCGGGCCGCCCATGCGGCGGCGCCCTCCGCGCCGCGCTTGACCTCCGCGATCGTGCGGCCCAACGTCAACTGCGCCGGCCGGCCCACGACGACACTCACCAGCATCCAGGCGCCGATCAGGCCGCCGAGCGCGGCGACCCAGCCCTCCCTGATCGCCAGCGTGCGCGGATCGTCCGAGAGCAGCCCGAGCACGACGGACAGCACCAGCACGCTCACCGTGACCAGCGCGACGAGGTCGACCCTGCGGTTGCGCACGATCGTCCACACCACGTACGGCGCTGCCACCAGCACGCCGGCCATCAGCGCCCACCACTGGCCGACGCCCGCGGCCCGCAGGCCGTAGAACAGCGCCATCGGCACGACCACCTCGAACACGAGGTTCCGCACGTTGGCGCGCACCACCCGGCGCAGGCCCGCGTCGGGCGCAGGCGTGTTGTTGTCGATCATCACGCGGACGTCCCATCGGGGTCGGGTGCGGTGGCGCGCACGAACAGGTCGGCGAGCTCGCGGCCGAGCCGGGTGAGCTCGGCCGGCTCGGGGACGTCGGCCGCCGCGGTCGCGACGACGGCGTCGAGGCCGGCGGTGAGGGCGAGCGCGACCGCCCGCGCGTCGAAGGGCCGGAAGGCGCCCGCTGCCTGCCCGGCGCGGAAGTGCTCCTCGAACACCGTGAGCCGCCCGCTGACCGCGGGACTCTGCGCAGCGGCGTTCCTGATCATGTCGATCAGCGCCCGGACGGGCGCGGGGTGCACGCCGACGAGTGCGACGTTCGATTCGACATAGGCGCGCAGCTGGGCGACGTGCCCCTGCGCCGCGTCGACGCGCGGCTGCATGAACGCCCCCGTGACCTGCTCGATCTCGGCGACGCACGCCGAGAACAGGTCGTCCTTGCCCGCGAAGTGGTAGCTGATCATGCCGGTGCTCGACAGGCCGGCGTGCTTCGCGATCCGGCTGAACGAGGCCTTCGCGTAGCCGACCTCCGCGATCACCTCGATCGCCGCGGTCACGATCTGGGCGCGCCGGCCCGTCTCGGTGAACGTCCTTGCTTGCATGAGCAGAAATTAGCTCGCCCAAGCAAATGGAGCAAGCGGCAGTGACGGTTGCCGCGGTCACATCTTGACGACGAGCTTGCCTGTCGTGTGCGAGCGCACGAAGTCGATGCAGGCCTGCGGGCCCTCGTCGAGGCCGTACCGGCGCCCGATGGTCGCCCGCAGCTCGCCGCGGTCGGCCAGCTCACCGACGTCACGCATCCCGCCGAACGTGCCGTTCATATCGAGCACGAACCGCAACGCCACGTCGTCGCGGCCGATCCACTCCTGCTCGGGGACGGGGTAGGTGATGGTGAGCAGCCGTCCACCTGGGCGGATTGCCGCGGCGACCCCGCCGCGATCGTCCTCGACCGGATCAACGCGCTCAACGCCGTCGGCGAGCAGCTGCTCCACGAGGCGGACGCCGGGGCGGCGCTGCTGGAGTTCTTGACGGTCGCCGCACAACAGCGACAGGAACGCGACCTGTCGTTCCTGCAGGAAGCCGGCCAGCTGAGCTCCGAGGTGGCCGCGTCCCGCGCGGCGATGTTCCAGGTCGTCGACACGCTCGTCGACCGGGCCCGCGAGCACGGCGCCGTGCGGGCCGATATCACCGGAACCGACGTCATCCTGCTGATGTGCGCACCGAACTACGTCACCAGCTACGTGCCGGACGCTTCCCCCGAGCTGTGGCAGCGCTACCTCGCCATCATCTTCGACGGCCTGCGCCCGGCCGGCGCCCATCCGCTGCCACAACCGCCCCCAGCGGCTCCCTGAGGGTGCTCGGGCCGGATCAGCCGGCCCCGGCCGCCGCGGCGACGTCGATGGGGCCGGTCCGGAGACGGCCTGGCCGGATCGTCTCCGACGGGTACTCCCCGTAGGCCGAGCGGTAGACGCGGCTGAACCGGCCGAGGTGGGCGAAGCCCCACTTCGTCGCCACCTCGGTGACCGTCGCATTCGCCTGCTCGTGGCGGACCTGCTGCAACTCCTGCCGCACCCGGGTGAGCCGGAGGTGGGTCAGGTACGCCATGGGAGACATGCCGACCTCGACGTGGAAGGCGCGCTGGATGGTGCGGACGCTGGTGCACGCCGCGGCCGCGATGTCGATCACCGTGATCGGCGACGCCGCGTTCTCCATGCAGTACGCGACGGCTCGGGTGAAGGCGTTGCTGTTGACGCGGGCCGGCTCCGGTTGCGCTCTGTGGCCGGCGTCGTTCAGATGGATGTCGAGGAGGCCCTGGACGACGAGCTGCTCGAGATGGGCGGCAGCCAACGGCGAGCTCTCGAGCAGACCGCCGACGCTGTAGCTGCCGAGCGACCTGACCAGCCGCATCCACCCCGCGACCACCGGACGGCTCGGGATGAGCCATTGCCCCGACGGTCCCGTCTCGTCGAGGTTGCGGCCCCATCTGGCTTGAGCTGCCGCGTCCATCATCGGCCGGCCGATGTTGAGGATGACCATGCTCGCGGCCCAGTACCGCCCGGCCACCTCCTGGCCGGGGAGGATCAGCGAGTTCGGGATCGGAACGCGCGTCTTGTCGAGCGTCTTCTCGAAGCGACCCGATGAGCGCAGGATCACGGAGTACAGGTCGGGTTGGACGGCACGGATCTCCTGCTCGCCGCCGACCTCGACCTGGATCATCCGAAGGCTGACGTCGGATCCGGGCACCGACCGGTCGTGCAGCGGGGACAGCCGGTAGGGGCCCGGCGATCGCTGCTGCCACGTGACGGAACCGGGGGCCATGTAGCCGTTCAGCAGGTCGCGCGCACCCTCCGGATCGGTGGTGGCGAAGACAGGCTGCGCCCGCGACAAGTGCGACCCCTTACATCCGGCGGTGCGGTGTCGCGAGCATAGCGCCTGGTAGGACAGGTGCGGGTGGACCGTCGACAACGACGTTATGGCTGTTGTGAGCGCTAACAAACCGCCAAAGCGTCGTTGTCGACGCTCAGCGCCGTCCGGCTTCGAGTACGTGCTTCGCGAGCGAGTCGGCCGTCCCGAGCGCGATCAGCCCCATCAGCAGGTGAGCGACCTGGACGATCCAGTGCAGCGAGCCGGGGAGGATCGAGGCCTGCGTCATGCCGAACGCCGGGAGCGCGAGCCCCCAGACGAACGCGAAGACGGCCGGTGCTGGCCGCCCACGTGCGGCCAGACTGAGGACGGCGAGGACCCAGAGGCAGCCCACGATGGTGAGACCGATCGGGATGTGGAAGGCGAAGAGCGGCCCGGCCACTCCGATCCAGATCGACAGGCCGAGCAGGATCTGCACGGTTCCGGCGATCCGGACGATCCAGATGACGACGAGGGTTGCCGTTCGCATTGCATTGCTCCAGGAAGGTCGGCCGGGGGCTTGGCCCGCGGTATCTGCATCAACTGACTGCCGCGCGCCCGTGCTCGACCAACGCCCAGGTCAGGCAGGCGAAGGCGACGACGCTGGCGCCCACGCGCACGAGGTTCCACGCCCGCCACCTGGCCTCGTCGAACGCCTTCCTGATCGCGGCGAGTTCGGCGGGATCGTCAGGCAGGCCCGCCGCTCCGAGCGCGTTGTTGAGCGGGACGTTGATCGCCATCGTGATCACGACGACGATCACGTAGAGCACGAGCGCGACCGCCGTCCACAGGAAGGTGGGGCGGCCGAACTGGGTGAAGGCCGCGATGAGTGTGAAGACCAGCGCGCCGAGGAAGCCGAAGAGCATGAACCACGGGTTGATGATCGCCTTGTCGATCGACCGGAACGCGCTGACGAACGTCCGGTCGTCGGTCGAGGCGAGGCCGGGCATGATCGTGTGCCAGAACAGCACGAACGCGCCGGCGGCCAGCCCCATCGTCAGCGTCGCCACGATCAGCGAGACGGTGCCTACTGCGTCCATCGCCGGCCTCCGTCGGAAGTTGTCATGGGTGAAGTTCATCTCGATCGGTCGAGACAAGCCATGGTTGTGGCGCGCTGTTGCATGTCTGAGCGTCTCAAGCGCCCTAGGACCCTCCTAGGGGTAGGCGTGGGCGGTGAGCTGGGCTAATCTCCGATCAGTGGTGCAAATCCACGGCGTGGCCGAGACAGCCGGCCGGCTCTGCCGCTGTTGGTGGAGCGACTCGGTGGGATTCCGAGGCCGAACGGTCATACCCCGTCCCGCGGACCGTGTGTTCGGTCCTGAGCGGGCTCGGTAACGAGTAGGGGTTTGCCTTGTTCACTGGACGGATCAGTCATGTCGGCGTTGTCGAGCGGATCGACCGCGATCGCATCATCGTGCGCCAGGAGCTCGGCCGGGCAGTCCTTTCAACGGGCAGCTCGGTCGCGATCAACGGCGTTCGATTCACCATCGCCGAGAGCGATGCCGTCAGATTCAGTGCCGGACTCAGCGATGAGACTCGGCGTAGGTCGACCTTCGACGAGGACTTCACCGGTCGGGCGGTCCACCTCGAACTTCCGCTGTGCGTCGGTGACCGGCTGGACGGGCATCTGGTCCAAGGGTACGTCGACGGGGTCGGCAAGGTGCTGCGGATCGACGCCGAGATCGACGGCGGCCACCGCGTTTGGATCCGCCCGCCGCAGCGAATCCTCGACGAATTGATCGCGAAATCCCCGATCTGCGTCGACGGCGTGAGCCTGACGATCGCCGAGGTCCATCGCGATCGATTCAGCGTCGTCGTGCTCCCGGTCACCGCCGGCGCCACGAACCTCGGTGACCTGGAGGTCGGGCGGCGGGTCAATATCGAACGCGATGTCGTGGGCCGGATGGGGTACGACTCGGCGGCACGGCGCAACGTGAACCGCGTCCTGACCAATCTCCCATGGTCGGGCGAGGTCACGGGCGCGGCTGGCGTCGACAAGGTGCTGGCGCGGCTGGTTGCGGGCGGCGCTGTCGTGGTTTGGGACCCGGACACGGAAGGCGAAGGCGACGTGATCTACGCCGGCGCCACCTTCAAACCGGAGTCGATGACGTTCCTGCTCACGCAGGTCTGTGGATTTCCCGCTGTCCCATGTGCCACCGAGGTCCTGGAGCGGTTGGACATTCCGGCGATCCCCGGCGACGGCGATCGGCACGGTACGGCGTTCTGCAGCCCGGTCGACTATGCCGGGAACAGCGGCACCGGGGTCTCGGCGCACGAGCGGGCCGCCACGGTGCGCAGATTGGCCCTTCCGGATTCCCGGCCGACGGACTTCCTCCGCCCGGGGCACGTGTCCCCGATCGCCGCGCGACCGGGTCTGCTGTCGGAGCGGAGCGGGCACACGGAGGCAACAGTTGCGTTGTGCACGGCCGCCGGGCTTCCGCCGGTCGGGGTGTGCTGCGAGATCATGAATCCGGACGGCACGATGGCGGATGTGGCCGAGGTCGAATCCTTCTCCTTGCGGCACGGTCTGCCGATGATCTCGATCGGCGACCTGAAGGCGGCGCTGTGAGCAGGCAGAACATCTACGACGACCCGGCCTTCTTCCGCTCGTACCAGGAGCTGCGGAGCGGGGAAGCGGGTATCAACGCGGCCCTCGAGCAGCCCGCGGTTCGCCGGTTGCTCCCCGATGTGGACGGCCTGGACGTCCTGGATCTGGGGTGCGGGGACGGCGGCCGCGGTCGGGACCTCGTTGCGGCGGGGGCGGCCTCGGTGATGGGCGTCGACGCGTCGGCGTTGATGCTCGAACTCGCGCGAACGAGCACTGCCGATCGGCGGATCCGGTATCGCAACGCGTTCGTCGAGGACCTGGATTTTCCCGACCGATCCTTCGATCTGATCCTCGCCGGCATGGTCCTGCACTACATCGATGATCTGGATGCGGTACTGGCCCGCTTGGCGGGCTGGCTGCGCCCCGGCGGCCGTATCGTCGCTTCGATGGAACATCCGTTCACGTCCGGAGTCGGGAACTACGCCGACGAGGGGCAGCGGCTGCCGACCTGGCTCGATTCTCAAGTGGTCAAGTACCACCGGAAGATCAGTAGCATTCTCGACGCACTGGACGGCGCCGGAGTCGAAGGTGTTCGGCTTCTCGAACCGACGCCGACCGCGGCGCAGGTGTCTCAACGACCTGAGCTGGAGCCATACACGAGCAGACCACCCGTGCTTGTCTTCTCGGCGACCAAGAGTGCCTGACGTCACCCGCCCGGCTGCGTCTTAAGATTCCGTGCTGCAGATTGCCCTATCCGGGTGTTGCGATCGACAATGCGCGGGAGATGTCCTATCGTCTGAGCCATTCACGCCGCGCGCAGCGCGTCGCAACCGCCCGCTTTGGCGGCAGCATCCATCATCACGTGAGGACGAGACGACATGGCTACCCAGACGACGGTGACATTGGTGGACGACCTCGACGGGGGCGTCGCCGATGGCCAGGTCGATTTCTCGATCGACGGCCGACAGTATGCGATCGACCTTTCCGAGAAGAACAGCGCACGCCTGCGTGAACTCCTGGCACCGTTCGTGGCCGCTGCGCGCCGCACCGGGGGGCGCCGCAGCACAGGATCGGTCAGCGCCCGCCCGGCGACGGACCGGGAGCAGAACCAGGCGATCCGCGCATGGGCGAAAGGTCAAGGCCTGAATGTGTCGGAGCGTGGGCGGATCTCCTCGGAGATCCTGGAGGCGTTCCAAAAGGCTCACTGAGAGCACACCGCGCGACGCCCTGTAGCGGAGCGGTCGGTGAACGAACGGCACTTTCGTCCAATAGGTGTGGACGAAAGTGCCGTTCGTTCGTACGCGGGACGTGTCGTCATCGCCGCGGGCGGATCCCGAGTGCGGTCATCGCGCTGACGAGCACCAGTCCGGTGACGAAGATCCAGCCGCCGCGGAAGTCGTCACCGGTGTGCAAAACGGTCTGGCTCCCCAGGATCGCCACGAGCCCGGCCACCCCGAGGGCATACCCCGCTTGGCGGGCGGTGTTGACCACCGCGGTGCCCGTGGCGGCGTCCGCCGGTTCGAGATCGGCGGTGGCGGTGCCGATGAGGGTGGGCATGGCGATCCCGATCCCCGCGCCGATGATGATCCAGCCGGGCAGGATCGCGGTGGGGTGGTGCGCTCCGCCTTGGGTCGCCAGCAGCAGCGCGCCGAGTCCGAAGACTGCGAGGCCGACGGCGATGACGAACCTCGCCTGCACGCCTTTTGCCCAGCGTTGGGTGAGGGCCGCGAAGAGGGGCACGGCCAACGGGCCTGGTACCAGGGCCAGCCCGGCCTGGAGGGGACCCCAATCGGCCGCTTTCTCCAGCCACAACGACACGCCCAGGAAGACGGCGCTGAAGGCACTGGTGAAGATCAGGACCGTGATGTTGGCGAGAGTGAAGCTCGGCACGCGGAACAGCTGCGGCGGGACGGCCGGCACCGGGTCCGTCCGGATGCGGTGGATGAGAAGTGCCACGGCGACGGCGGCGATCACGACGGTCAGCGACGTCCAGGGTGACGCCCAGCCCCAGTCGTTCGCCTTCACGAGACCCAGCGACACCGCGCCGACGGCGACCGCGATCGCGATCGCGCCGAGCGGGTCGGGAACGCGGGTGCGTGGAGCCGGTGCGGCGTCGGGCAGCAGGCGGACGGCCACCACTAACGCGATCAGGCCGATGGGCAGGTTGAGCAGGAACGCCCATCGCCAGGAGACCTCGGCCAGCAGGCCCCCGATGACTGGCCCGAGGGCCCCCGCGAACGACGTGCTCACGGCCCAGATCCGCACGCCGCCGGCCCGACGCGACACGGGCAGGACGCTGAGGATCAGACCGAGGCTGGCCGGGGTGAGCACGGCGGCGCCGACCGCCTGGACGACGCGGGCGACGATCAGGACGCCCAGTGTGGGTGCGACCGCGCAGCCGACGCTGGCGATGGTGAACAACGCGAGACCGACGAGGAACCCGCGCTTGCGGCCGTACCGGTCGGCCAGCCGGCCGGCCGGGATGAGGCAGGCGGCATAGCCGACGATGTAGGCGTTGAGGACCCAGCTCAGCTCGGAGAGGGACGTGTCCGAGAAGGTCTCCCCGATCGACTCGAACGCCACGTTCACGATGAACAGGTCCAGCATCGTCATGAACACGGCCGTGCACAGCAGGGCCGTCACCTTGGTGGCGGCCTCTGCCGGAACCTCGCTGACCGGGACGTTTCCGCGGGTCACATGCACCTCCCAGAGTGAGTTGGAATATCCAACTGATGGGAGGGTCATGTAGTCAGTTTGAAAACACAACCCACTGTGGATACGGTGTGAGCATGCCCACAGCGCCCGCGGAGACGACCCCCAGGGACTGCACGATCGCCGACGCGCTCGACGTCGTCGGCGATCGGTGGAGCCTGCTCGTCGTGCGTGAGCTCTTCTACGCCCAGCGTCGGTTCACCGAGATCGTGCGCAACACCGGCGGCCCGCGCGACATACTCGCCACGAGGCTGCGCAAGCTCGTCGAACACGGCGTGATCTCCCGCGTGCAGTACAGCGAGCGACCGCCGCGCTACGAGTACCGACTCACCGACCGGGGTCGGGCGCTGTCACCGGTACTGCTCACCCTCAAACGATGGGGCCACGAACACGTCAGGAACGGCACGGATCCCGTGCGGTTCGACCACACATGCGGACATGAGTTCGTGGCCGAAGTGCACTGCACGGCCTGCGGGGACGCGCTCGGACTCGGACAGCTGACGCTGGAGCCCCACTGACCAGCACCACTCACGATGGAGGCTTGATCACCATGACCACCAACACGACCCTCCCGGGTCTCGCGGAGGCGTTGCACGAATCCGGCCCGGCAGGTGAACACGCCGCGGAGCTCATGCTGTTCGGGCGGTTCGTCGGCTCCTGGGACCTCGTCTGGGCCGGCACCGACACCGACGGGCAGCCCGCCACGGTGCACGGCGAGCTGCACTTCGGGTGGGTGCTGGGCGGGCGCGCCGTGCAGGACGTGTGGATCGTCCCGGGTCGCGGCGAAGAGGGAGCGGGTGTACCGCCGATGGCGTTCCACGGCTCCACCATCCGGTTCTACGATCCCGCCATCGGCGCGTGGCGCTCCACCTGGGTCGAGCCGGTCAACGGACGGGTCCGCCGATTCATCGGCCGGCCCGTCGACAGCGGGATCCAGCTCCTGTCCGACGAGGACGAACCGCAGCTGCGCTGGAGCTTCACCGACATCGCCGAAGACAGCTTCACCTGGCGCGGGGAGATCTCCCGCGACGGGGGAGCGACGTGGCAGCTGGAAGAGGAGATGCGGGCGACCCGGGTGCGGGGCTGATCCTGGGCTGATCCGGGGCTGACGTGTGGATCACCCCGGCTGCCACGACGTCCGGGCCGGGTGGGCGGCGGCCGCGGCGGCTCTGGCCAGCGCCGCGACCGACGGGGAGGTGCTGTGCGCCGGCCAGGCGAGCAGCAGGCTGATCGGCTGGACGTCCGCCATCGGCACCGTTGTCAGATCATCGCGCAACGGCGTCGTAAGCAGCCGGGGTAGCACGGCGACCTTGCGTCCCAGGGCGATCAGGTGCATCAGTTCGCTGATGCTCGTCATCGTCCGGGGTTCGGCCGGCTTGCGGTGCAGGGTCTCGCCGGCCAGATCGGCCATCTGCAGGCTCGTCCGTCCTGCGAGCGGGTGGGCGGCAGGCAGCACCGCCACCGCCGCTTCGGTCAGCAACGTCTCGGCGTCCAGACCGCGCAGCTCGTCGGGCGGCGAGTACAGCAGCGCCGCGTCCGCGTGACCTTCGCGCAGGAGGCGAGCGCTGTCGGCGTCGAAGACCACTTCGAGCGGCAACACGTCGGGCTCGCGCTCGTACGCGGCGAGCACGGCCGGGAACAGGCCGGCGTCGCCGCCGGGTTTCATGGCCAGTACCAGGCGCGGGTCGCCGGTTCCGGCCCGCTGGGTGCGCAACGCGGCGGCCGACACCGCGTCCAACGCCACGCGTGCCTCGCGGGCGAGGACCCGGCCGGCCTCGGTCAGCGCAACCGCCCGGCTGGTCCGCTCGAACAGGGTGACTCCCAGCCGGCGCTCCAGCTGTCGGATCGCCTTGGACAGCGCGGGCTGCGCGATGCCCATCCGGGCCGCGGCCCGGCCGAAATGCAGTTCGTCGGCCACCGCCTGGAAGTACGCCAGCTCCCGCGTCTCCAACCGATCCATTCCTGCAGATTATCGATCAGGGCCAGGTTGGTCTTGGACGCATCACGCCCGCCGCTGATGAGCTTTGGACCTCCCTGCAACTCGTCCCCGCTGCTCGTCCGAAGGAGCTCACAATGTCCGCGATCGCACTCGTCGCCGCCGGGGCCCGGCTCGGCTCGTCCCTCGGAAAGGTCTTCGGCGGTCACGGTTTCGAGGTCGCGCTGATCGGCCGTTCCCAGGAACGTCTCGATGAGATCACCGAGAAGCTTGCCGCCGACGGTGTGAGGGCAGCCGGCTTCCCCGCCGATGTCACCGATCACCCCGCGCTGTCCGCAGCTCTGAGCAGCGCTGCGGAACGGTTCGGCGGGATCGACGTGCTGCACTACTCCGCCCCGATAGCCGGGACCGGTGCGAACGCCCGCAACACCGGCGCGCTCGACGTCACCGCCGCCGATCTCCGGCCCCAGATGGAAACCATCTGCAATGGCGCGATCGTGGCGACCCGCGCGGTACTGCCGGCAATGCTCGCCGCTGGCAGCGGAACGCTGCTGTACACGACCGGCGCGTCCGCGGTCACGCCGGCGCCGGTGTTCGCCAATGCCGGATTTGCCAGTGCGGGAATGGCGGGCGCAGCCCTGCGCAACTGGGTCCTCGGGCTGAACGGCGCGTTGGTCGGGAAAGGTGTGCACGCCTGCCACATCGCGATCGGCGTCTGGCTCGCAGGCACGCCGGGTGCCCCGGAAGGCGTCACCTTCAAGGAGCCGGACGACATCGCTCGCGTCTACTGGGACCTCTACACCGCTCGCGAATCCGCTGATCGCCTCATCGCCGCTTGAGCCCGGCGCCTGGGCCGGCGGAATCCGGTCGCGCCGGCTGGGGGAGGGGCGTTAGCGTCGCCGGAATGATCTACGAGAACCCACTCGCCTACCTGCTCGGGTTGGAGGGGGTAGCGCTTCTTCGGGGCTTCACCGGGGAGCGCGACCGCGAGTTCGTCGAAGCCCGGATCGCGGAGGTTCGCGCGCTGCTCGCCGACGAGTCGCTGGAGGGCACGGCCGTCGAGGTCGACCGGGTGGACATCGTCGGCGGCTACAACGTGTGGTCGGCGACCTACGACGACGGCAACTCGGCGTTCGACTTCGACGAGCCCGTCATCGCCGAGATCCTCGACGCGGTGCCGGCCGGGGTCGCGGTCGACGCCGCCTGCGGCACAGGACGGATCTCGGCGCTGCTCGCTGCGCGCGGCCACCACGTGATCGGGGTGGACAGCTCGCCGGACATGCTCGCCCGCGCCGTCACGAACGTCCCCGGCGGTGAGTTCCGGCTCGGTGACCTCGGCAAGCTCCCGGTCGATGACGCGACGGCCGACGTCGTGGTCTGCGCGCTGGCGCTGACGCACGCGCCTGGTCTAGGGCCCGCGATGGCGGAGTTCGCACGGGTGCTGAAGCCGGGTGGGCACCTCGTGATCTCCGATCTCCACCCCGAGCGTGTTGCGCTCGGCGCCAACCCGACCCTGCGCGGACCCGATGGGCGGCCGGGTCGGTTGCCCGGCCACCGTCACCTTGTCGGCGACTACCTGCGCGCTGCCCTACCACTGGGGTTGCAGGTACGGGCATGCGTCGAGCCGACGCTCGGGGACGGGGCGCCGGAGTCCCCGGCGGCTCCCCAGGCGCCGCGGGCGCAGCACCTCGGGCCGTGGGAGGTCTGGCCGTGGTCGCTGGCCCCGCTGGTGCCGGAAGCCGCCGCGGCCGTGAGTGCCGGCGCGCCCGTCGAGATCATCTGGCACTTCCAGCTGACCGACCGATAGCGGGTACCGGTCAGGGTTTGCGGCCGACGGCTCCGGCGAGGTACGTGTGCCAAGGGCTGTTCTTGGTGGTGCTGGAATCGGGCCGCCAGTCGTTGGCGTAGGTCAGCCCGGGTTCGACGAGCTCCAGCCCCTCGAAATACGATTCCTGCTCGGTCCAGCTGCGGAACCAGCCCGTTCCGAAATTGCGGACGATGGCCGTCTCGGCTTCCTTCGCCAGGGGGTCGTCGTCGTCGAGGAAATTGCTGGCCATCAGGTAGCTGCCCGAGGGCATCAGCTCGGAGAAGTAGTGCGCGACCTGCGTGGGGGTCTGCTCGTCGGAGAGGTGGTGCAGGATCCCCGAAAGGAGCACGGCGAGCGGCCGGTCGAGGTCGATGAAGTCGCGAACGGTCGGATCCTCCATGATGGATTTCGGATCCGCGGCGTCCCCGATGATCACTGCGGTGGTGTTGTTGTTCGCGAGCAGCGCGCGGCCGTGTGCGAGCACGATCGGGTCGATGTCGATATAAACGACACGAACGGACGGATCGATCTTGTGAGCGACCTCGTGCACGTTCCCGGCGGTCGGCAGGCCGGAACCCACGTCCAGGATCTGGGTGATCCCGGCGTCGGCCACGAGGTACTGGACGGTGCGGCGGAGGAACTTCCGGTTGTCCCGTGCGAGGTCGAGCGCGCCGGGGAAGACCGCGTTCGAGGCGTCCGCGGCCATGCGGTCCACCGCAAAGTGGTTCTTGCCGCCCAGCGCGTAGTCATATGCCCTGGCCACCGAGGGGATCGTGATGTCGATCTCGGGTGGAAGCTCCGAGTCGTCCGACAAACCGCTTCGCCAGGGTTCGGATTCGCTCAACGGGTTCGCCTCCAGTCGCGACGTGCTACCGCGGCAGCCTAGTGCAAGCCGATCACGCTGAGTCGCCCGCTCAACGTCTCAGTGAAGTCGCAGATGGGGCCGTTTCCAGGTTCGCACCGCGGTCAGTCACCCCGGGTTCGGCACGGCGAGTCGGGGTCACATGGTGCGCGAGTCGGGCCCAGACCGTGCGCGAGTCGGGGCGCTCGGGTGAGTCGCCACCTCCAGCACGGTGAGTCGCCACCTCCAGCACGGTGAGTCGACACTTTCAACACGGTGAGTCGCCACATCCGGCACGGTGAGTCGCGCGTTCCGGAGCGGTGATTCGCGCGTTCCGGCACAGCGAGCCCCACGTTTCAGCGGGCGAACCCGGTGCGAGATCGTTCACTCCACGGTCGGTTCGGACCACGTCCCCGGCGGATGCGGTGGCGGTCGCAGTTCGGCCAGCACTCCGAAGTGGTCACTGGCCCACACCGCGCCCACCGGGCCGTCGAACACCAGGTCGCACGCTGCGGTATCGAGCAGCGGTCCGTGCGGGCCGCTGCGGACCATCACGTGATCGATCCGCCGCCCCCGCTCCAGCGGCATCTGGCCCGCGCGGACCAGCGGGTTCGCCGGCGTGAACGTGTGGCCAGGCTCGTCCCCGTGCGTGACGGTCCAGGCGTTCTCGTACCGCACGCTCATGCCGTCGAGCGACTGCCGACCCTCGATGAACCGGATGCTGGAAGCGTCCGGCCCGGCGTTCAGGTCACCGAGCAGCACCACCGGCAGGTCCCTACGCCCGCCGACCAGTTCCTCGACGAACCGCGCTGTCGCGACGGCCTGGCGTTCCCGCACGTGTTCGGCGTCGAGCTCGAAGGTGCCGCGGTGGTGCACCGCCAGCAGCGGACCGACGGGGGCGTCGATCTCGACGGCCGCGGCGGTCGCGCAGGCGCCGCCGGGCAGCGGCACGTCGAGAAGGGCGACCTGTCGCACCGGCCATCGCACGGCAAGGCACTCGCCGACACCCGCGACCCGTCCTGGGAGGTCGACGACGTCGAACTCCGGTCCCAGCAGGTCGGCCGCCTGGTCGAGGTCGGCGCGCCGGCACACCTCTTGCAGCGCGACGACGTCCGGCCGCAGCGCCCGCAGCCGGTCGCGCGCCACGCGGTGGCGGACGGCGCCGTGCGCCGAATCGATCGTCAACAGGTTGTAGGTGAGAACGCGCACGCTGGGGGCAGCCACGCCCTCGGGGTTCCCACCTCTGCGACGGCGGGAACCCGCACAAAAGGTGGTGGTGGTGATGAAACGGTTGCGAGCGCCGACGGGATTCGAACCCGCGGACGAGGCCGGGCACGACCCGCCCCACCTCACCAGCCACTGCGGGGAGGGTCTTCCCCGCAGCGGTGCAATGGACCGCTCTGCCACAGCGCCCGCAACCTACCGGGACCGCGATCCCCGGCCAGCAAGATAGCGGCCGGAGCAAAGCGTGGTCGCGGCATTTATGCGCTCATTCCGAAAGAAGCCCGCCGACCACCGCCCGCAGCCAGAGGCGGTGGTGCCATTCGTTGGCCGCTGGGGCGGGTTCGGTCGTCAGCACCGGGTTGGGCCCTGTTTCGATCGTGTGCAGCAACGTCCACGCCACCCCGTAGCAGTCGTCCGGCCCGAAGCACGCGGCCAGTGCCTGTGCCTCTTCCTCGGTCACCGGCCTGGGGATCGCATGGAGCTGGAGCGTCCGTCTCTCGATCTCCTCCGCGCTGGCATCCCAGTCCGGGAGGGGGCCGTCAGCGGTGAAGACCCGCACCTCGGGTCGCATCCCACGATTGTCGGGCTTCAGCGTCGGACGCGACACGCCCGTCTTGCTGAAGCACGCCGTCGACCCTAGTGTATGCGTATGCACATGACGGATGGGGACAAGGAGCGGGTCGGGGCCGGGCTGCACGTCGTCAAGGAGCCGGCAGGCCCGGACCGCCCCGCGGAGCGTGATCCGGCCGTCGCGGCGACGGTGTCGGAGATGCTCTCCCGCATCGAGCGCGACGGCATGGACGCGGTCCTGCACTACGCCCGCGAGCTCGACGGGTTCACCGGGCGCGACCTGCGGGTGCCCGAGGAGGAGCTGCGCCGGTCCGGCGACGGGCTCCCCGCAGGGCTGCGTGAGGCGTTGGACGTCGGCGCGGAGCGCACGCGCCGCTTCGCCGCGATGCAGCGCGCCCGGTTGCAGGACTTCGAGGAGGAGGTGCTGCCCGGGCTCGTGTGCGGGCAGCGCTACGTCCCCGTGGAGAACGTCGGCGCCTACCTCCCTGCCGGTCGGTTCCCGCTGCTGGCCAGCGCTTTCATGACCGTCGGGGTGGCCGACGTCGCGGGCGTGGGCAGCGTCGTCGCCGCAACCCCGCCGTCGGCGGGTGGTAGGGCGCACCCGGCGGTGCTGTACGCCGCCCACGTGTCGGGTGCGACGTCGGTGTACGCCGTCGGGGGAGTGCAGGCGCTGGCTGCGATGGCGTTCGGCCTGCTCGACGGGGTACCCGCGGACATGATCGTGGGAGCGGGCAACGCCTACGTCGCCGAGGCGAAGCGGCAGCTGTACGGCCGCGTGGGCATCGACGTGCTGGCCGGGCCGTCGGAGGTGGCCGTCATCGCCGACGACACGGCGGACGCCGCGATGGTCGCATCCGACCTGCTCGCGCAGGCCGAGCACGGCCCGACCTCACCTGCGAGCCTGGCGACGACCTCGCCGCGGCTGGCCGAGCAGGTGCCGCTGGAGATCGAGAAGCAGCTCGCCGGGCTGGCCACCGCAGAGATCGCCGGCGCGGCGTGGCGCGACCACGGCTCGGTCTACCTCGCCGAGACCCGCGAGGTCGCCGCGCAGGTCATGAACCTGCTCGCGCCCGAGCACCTCGAGGTGATCGCCGAGGACCTCGACTGGTGGCTCGGCGAGCTGCGCAACTACGGCTCGCTGTTCCTCGGCCCGTGGTCCACCGTCGTCTACGCGGACAAGGGAATGTCCGGGACGAACCACGTGCTGCCGACGGCGCGCGGCGCCCGCTTCACCGGCGGGCTCTCGGTGGCCGGGTTCCTGAAGCAGCTGACCTACCAGCGGGCCACTCGGGAGGCGACGGTCGCGCAGGCGCGACCGACGGTTGCCGTGTCCGACTTCGAGCGGCTCGTCGGGCACCGCGACAGCGCGCAATTGCGGCTGGACGCCGTGTCCAGCTAGTTGTGCATGCGTATGAACAAGACGCGTCACGCCACCAACGGAGGATGGCCCCCACCATGATCAGATCCCGAGTCCGGACGGCCGGAGCGCTCGCACTCGCGACCGTAGCGACCCTGCTGCTGCCAGCCTGCGGCGCAGGTTCGCGCACCCCGCAGGCGACCGCCGCCCAGGTGCCTTGCGAGTTCCCGGCGCCGCCCCAGCCGGTCAGCGTGAACGTGCTGGCCTACAACTCGTCCGCGGTCGACCCCTTCACCAACACAATGGTGAAGAGCTGCACGAAGAACGGCCTGACGGTCAACCACGAGCCGATCGACTTCGCCGGGCAGGTGCAGAAGACCACCGCCACGCTCGCCGGCCCCACCGGCACCTACGACATCCTGGAGAACTACGGGTTCGTGGTGCCCACCCAGGCGGCCGACGGCAAGATCCGGCCGCTGGACGACCTGGTGGCGAAGTACGGGGCGCAGTACGGGCTCGACCAGATCAGCCCTGCGATGCGCAAGGTCATGACCTACGACGGCAAGCTCTACGCGCTGCCGATGCAGGCGCAGATGTACGTCATGGCCTACCGCAAGGACGTCTTCGACCAGCTGGGTCTGAAGCCGCCGACGACGTTCGCCGAGCTGCGCGACGTCGCCGGCAAGATCCAGGCCGCCGGCCAGATCAAGTACCCGATCGCGCTGCCGCTGCTGGCCAGCTCCGACATCATCACCGCCTACGACTCGGCGCTCGGCTCGCTCGGCGTGGACTTCGTCGACGCGCAGACCAAGCAGCCCAACTTCGACGAGCCGCAGGCCGCGCAGGCGTTCGAGGAGCTGCGCTCGCTGCTGCCGTTCATGGACCCGCAGGTGGCGACGTTCGACCAGCCGGCAGTGCAGCAGCAGATGTACAACGGCAGCGCGGCGATCTCGATCATGTTCTCGGGCCGGATGAGCGACCTCACCCAGGCCAAGAACAACCGGTTCGCGCAGCAGACGGCCTTCGCGGCGCCGCCGTCCGTCGCGGGTGGTGAGGCGCTGTACAACACGCTGTCGGTGGACGGCTGGTCGATCCCGGCCAACACGAAGGCCGACCCCGAGCTGCTGTTCAACCTCATCGCGGCATCGGTCGGGCCGGAGTCCTCGAAGGCCGCCGTCCCGGCCGCGTACCCGGCGCGTGAGGGCTCGGTGACCGCCGACAGCAGCCCGTACGCCGCCGCGGCGCTGGAGTCCATCGGCAAGGCGCCCGCGGCCGAGCCGTACCCGTGGACGTCGCGCATCAGCAACGAGATCCGTCCCGTGGTCGCCGACGTGATCCTGGGCAAGACCCCGATCGCCGAGGGCCAGGCGAAGATGCAGCAGCTCGCCAACGGGGTGCTGGCGCAGTACCCGTGACCGATCGCCGGTGCTGCCGCCGGAGCCGGCGGCAGCACCGGCCGGCAGGAGGTGGACCCTCGTGCGTCGACGCGAGTTCCTCGGATTCGTGACCCCGAGCGTGCTGGTGATGGCCGGCTTGCTGGTGTTGCCGCTCTACCAGACGATCGTCTGGAGCCTGCAGCGCGTGAACTACGGCGAGGCCGGTGAATACGTCGGTTTCGCCAACTACGCCACCGCGCTCGCCGACCCGCGGTTCGGCCAGGCGGTGCTGTTCACCGTCCAGCTGACGGTCGTGGTGGTGATCGCGCTGATCATCTTCGGCTATCTGCTCGCGGTGCTGGTCAACAGCCTCGGCCGCAGCAAGCCGTTCGTGCTGGGCGTCCTGCTCGTCTCCTACGTCGTGCCGCACGTCGTCGGCGGCGCGATGTTCTCGTGGCTGTTCAACTCCAACTTCGGCGGCGTGCTCAACTACGCGATCTCCTCCGTGCTCGGCACCGACATCCTCTGGTTCGCCGACGCCTGGCCGAACCGGGTGATGGTCGCGCTGAACACGCTGTGGTTCATGATCCCGTTCGCGATGCTGGTGATCCTCGCCGGGCTGCAGTCGGTGCCCGAGGAGATCCTGGAGGCGGCCCGGATCGACGGCGCGCCGACGTGGCGGGTGCACTGGCACGTGATCATCCCGAGCGTGCGCGGCGTGCTGGGCTTCGTCGCGATCATCTCGATCATGGACGTGCTGCGCACGTTCGACCAGCTGGTGGCGCTCTCGCCGCAGGCGGTGCAGCTCGGCAACGAGTCGGTGATGCTCTACGTGTTCAACGTGGCGTTCCAGGACGGCGGCCAGCAGCTCGGGCTGGGCAGCGCCGTGAACGTGCTGCTGATCGCGATCATCGCCGTGATGCTCTACCCCTTCATCCGCGGGATCGCCCGGGAAGCGAGGCACGCATGAGCGCGACGTTGGAGCGCACACCCGTTGTGACCACGCCCGGCACCGGGCGGCCGCCGCGGCGGCGCTGGACCGCTCGGCGCTACTTCGTCGGCGGCATCCTCGTGCTGGTCTGCTGGGCGATGCTCAGCCCGATCATCTGGACCGCGATGTCGGTGACGAAGCCGACCGACGTGGCGTTCCTCAACCCGCCGGTGTTCTTCTACGAGCCGTCGCTGCAGGCGTTCGTCGATCTGTGGGAGACCACGCAGTTCTACCAGTACCTGATCAACACCCTGGTCGTCGCGGTGATCAGCACCGTGGTCGCGCTGGTGATCGGGCTGCCGGCGGCGTACGCGCTGGCGCGCATGCCCGGCTGGATCTCCGCGGTGCTGCTCATCGCCGCGCTGGTGTTCCGGGCGCTCCCGCGCTTCGCGGTCGTGCTGCCCATGTACGACCTCTCGCGCGCGCTCGGCGTCTACGACACGACGTTCGCCGTGGCCGCGGCGCTCGTCGCGATCAACCAGCCGTTCAGCATCTGGCTGCTGCGCAACTTCTTCGCCGAGATCCCCAAGGAGATCGACGAGGCCGCGATGGTCGACGGGTGCAGCCGCTGGCAGACGCTCGTGCGCGTGATCATCCCGCTGATGGGGCCCGGCGTGCTGACGGCGGGGATCTTCATGTTCCTGTTCGCGTTCCAGGAGTACCTGACGGCGAACATCCTCACGGACATCTCCGCCCGCACGGTGCCGGTCTTCATCGCGACGCAGCTCGGGCAGACCCTGCCGATGCTGCAGCAGGCCGGCGCGGCGGCGATGCTGCTGACGCTGCCCGTCGTGGCGTTCGCGTTCGTGGCGCAGCGCTACCTGGTTGCGGGGCTGAACGCGGGGTCGGTCAAGGGGTGACGCCGCTGGTCCTGCTGCCCGGCACGAACTGCTCGCCGGACCTGTGGAGCGGTGTCGCGGACGACCTCGACGCCGTGCACGCGCCGATCGACGCGTCGACGCTGGACGGCTGCGTCGACGCGTTGCTTGCACGGCTGCCCGCGCGGTTCGCCCTGGCCGGGCTCAGCCTGGGTGGCATCGTCGCGATGGCGCTGACCCGACGGGCGCCCGAGCGGGTGGAGCGGTTGTGCCTGATCGCGACCAATGCGCGTGCGCCGGTGCCGGCCCAGCTCGCGGCCTGGTCGGCGCAGCGCGCTGCGCTGCGCGCCGGCCGCACTGCCCGCGACCTGCAAGGCGAGGCGCTGCCAGCGCTGGTGCACCGGCACGCGCCTGCCGTCGACGAGCGGGTGCTGGCGATGGCCGACGCGGTGGGGGAGTGGGTGCTGGACCGGCAGCTCGCGCTGCAGGCGACCCGCGTCGACGAGCGGCCGGGGCTGCGCCGCGTCGGCGTGCCGACGCTCGTGGTCGCCGGCGCCGAGGACGGCGTCTGCCCGCCGGCCAACCACGTCGAGATCGCCGGCGCCGTCCCCGGCGCCGTGTTGCACGTCGTCCCCGAGGCGGGGCACCTGGTGCCGCTGGACCAGCCGCAAGCGGTGGCAGGCCTGCTCCGCTCGTGGCTCGCCGGCTGACCCCCGAACTTCCCCACCGTTTTGGGTGGATGCGCGCCGAATCAGCGCGCATGTGCCCAAAACGGTGGGGAAGTTGGCGGGCGTCAGGGGTGGGGGAGCGTGCGGAAGAGCTCCATCATCAGGTGCGCGACGTTGTAGACCACCAGGTCCGCGCCGCCCGCGAACGCCGCCGTGGCCGCTTCGGCGCCGGCGGCCAGGTCGGCGCGCAGCGAGCCGGCGACGGCGGGGTCGGCGCACACCTGCTCCAGCAGCTCGGCGACGGACGGATCCTGCGGGCCGCGGGCGGCGCCCAGGTCGGCCGTGCCGACGAGCCAGCCGTCCACGCCGTCGACGCCGACGATCTCCCCGGCCCGCGCGATCGCGCCCGGCGACTCCAGCATGACCAGCACGAACGTCGCGGCGTCTGCGGCCGCCCGGTGCTCGTCGGCCGTGCGGGTGCCGAACCGGCCCGCGCGCGGGTAGGTGGCGAACCCGCGCTCGCCGCGCGGCGGGTAGCGCACCGCACGGACGAGCGCCGCCGCCTCCTCGGCCGACTCGATGTGCGGCGCCACGATCCCGTGCGCGCCCTGGTCGAGCACCCGCTGCGCCAGGTGGTGCTCACCCTCACCGATCCGCACCAGCACCGGCACACCGTGCGCGTCGGCGAGCGCGATGTGGTGGCGCACGGCACCGACGTCGGCCGGGCCGTGCTCGCAGTCCAGGAGCACGAAGTCGAGCCCCGCCACGGCGAGCATCTCGACGACCTCCTCGCACGGCATCCGCACGAGCGCGCCCGACAGCTTCTCGCCGGCGCGCAGCCGCGCCCGCATCACGCGATCATCCCGGCGGAAAGATCGACGTCTGCGCCGGTCATCCCGGGCATCGCCAGCATCGCGACGACAGCTGCGCCGACCTCGTCGGCGGTGATCATGCGGCCCAGCGCGGCCCGCCCGACGAACGCGGCGCGCGCGTCGTCGAGGCTGGCTCCGGTGCGGGCCGATTCCAGCCGGAAGTTGCGGTCCATCCGCTCGCCCTCCACCGGGCCGGGCGAGATCGCGTTCACCCGCACCCCGTGCGGGCCGACCTCGAAGGCGAGCGTCGAGGTCAGCCCGAGCACGGCGGTCTTCGACGCGCAGTAGGGCGTGCGCCGGGCGAGCGGGCGCTTGCCCGACACCGACGCCACGTTGACGACGTCGCCGTCGCCGCGCGCGATCATGGGCGGCAGGAACTCGCGGCACACGAGGTAGGTGCCGCGCACGTTGACCGCGAACACCTCGTCCCACTCCTCGGGGGAGATCTCGACGAGCGGGGCGACCGGCCCGGCGATGCCGGCGTTGTTCACCACGATCGACACCTCGGCGTCGGCGAGCTCCGCGCCCAGCCGGGCGACGGCCACGGCGTCCGCGACGTCGCAGACCGCCATCCGCGCGGCAGGGCCGAGCCTCTCGGCCGTCGCGCGCAGCGGCTCCTCGCGCCGACCGACCAGTACGACCTCGGCGCCGGCCGCGACGAGGTGTCCCGCGATGGCCGCGCCCAGACCGTTGCCACCGCCGGTGACGAGCGCGAGCCGCCCGGCCGCGCTCATACCGGCTCTCCCGCGAGAGCGGCGTCGATCCACTCGAACCGGTCGCCGCCGTGCCGCCACGCCCGCAGGTCGCCGGAGCGCGCGTGGCCCTCGAACAGCTCGACCCGCGAGGCGCGCCCGCACACCCGACCGAGCTGCGCGCTCGCCGCCGGGTCGCGAACCTCCTGGTAGGTGCATGTCTTGAGGTACTTCCCGACCCACAGCCCGCCCGTGTAGCGGGCCGCGCCCAGCGTCGGCAGCACGTGGTTGGTGCCGATGACCTTGTCGCCGTAGGACACGCACGTGCCCTCGCCGAGGAACAGCGCGCCGTAGTTGCGCATCCGCTCCAGCGCCTGCCGGGGCTCCGCGGTGAACACCTGCACGTGCTCGGACGCGAGGTCGTCGGCGACGCGCCACATCTCGTCGGCGTCGTCGCAGACGACGACGCGGCCGTGGTCGCGCCACGCCGGGCCGGCCATGTCGTTCGTCGGCAGCCCCGGCAGCAGTCGCTCGACGAGCGCGATCACCTCCCGGGCGAGCTCCTCGCTGGTGGTCACCAGCACGGCGGGGGAGTCGGGGCCGTGCTCGGCCTGCGACAGCAGGTCGACCGCGGTGGTGAGCGGGTCGGCGGTCTCGTCGGCGACGACGAGGATCTCGGTCGGCCCGGCGAACAGGTCGATCCCCACCTCGCCGAACAGCTGCCGCTTCGCCTCGGCGACGTAGGCGTTGCCGGGCCCGGCGATCAGGTCGACCGCCGAGACCGACTCGGTGCCGACGGCCATCGCCGCCACCGCCTGCACCCCACCCAGCAGGTGGATCTCGTCGGCGCCCGCCATGTGCATCGCAGCGACGGTCGCGGCCGGGATCTCGCCGCGGATGGGCGGCGTGCAGGCCACGACCCGCGCGACGCCGGCAGCCTTCGCCGTCACGATCGTCATGTGCGCCGAGGCCGTCAGCGGGTAGCGACCGCCGGGGACGTACGCGCCGGACGCCGCGACCGGGACGTGCCGGTGCCCCAGCACCACGCCGGGCAGCGTTTCGACCTCCACGTCGCGCAGCGACTCGCGTTGCACGAGCGCGAACCCGCGCACCTGCTCCTGCACGAACGCGATGTCGGTGAGCACCTGCTCGGGCAGGCCGGCGACCAGCCGGTCGATCTCGTCGGGTGCGAGCCGGAAGCTCTCGGGCGTCCAGCCGTCGAACTGCGCCGAGTACTCGCGGACGGCCGCGTCACCCCGCTGCCGGACGTCGGCGATGATGGCCCGCACGCGGTCGGCGATCGCGGGGTCGGTGGTGCGTCCGGTGCTGCTCTTCGCGGACTTCAGTTGCCGGGGCATTGCTCTCCTCGAGCGTCGACCATCAGGTAGCATACGTATGCGCAGTTGGCATTCAAAGCTGCGTGCAGCGCCCGGGTCAAGGGGCGGGGCCGAGGAGGCGCGACATGGTCACCAGTCGGGACGTGGCGAGGCTCGCCGGCGTGTCGCAGCCCACGGTCTCGCGTGCGCTGACCGACCACCCCCGGGTCTCGGAGGCCACCAAGAAGCGGGTGCGCGAAGCCGCGCAGGCGCTGGGGTACTCGCCCGACGCGATCGGGCGCGCGTTGTCCGTCGGGCGCTCCACGCGGGTGGGGCTGGTCGTCACGGACCTGGAGAACCAGTTCTACGCCCACCTCGTCGCGCCGCTGCACGGCGAGCTGGAGGCGCTCGGCTACGAGCTGGTGCTGATCACCGAGAGCGCCGGGGGTGCGCCGCTGCCGGAGCGGGTCGCGGCGCACGGGCTCTGCAGCGTGGTGCTGTCGACCACCACGCTCGACTCGATCCAGCCCGCCCGCCTCCGCGACCGCGGGGTGCCGTTCGTCTACCTCAACCGCACCGCGCCGAGCGTCGCGGCCGACTCGGTCACCGTCGATCCCGAACCGGGCCTGCGTGCGCTGCTGGAATCGGCGATCGAGCTCGGGCACCGGCGGATCGGCGCCGTTTTCGGCCCGCGCAACACCAGCACCGGCGAGGCGCGCGAGCAGGTCACGCGGTCCATTCTCGACGAGCACGGGCTGCAGCTGGCCCACCGCGACGTGCTGCACGGTCCCTTCGACTTCGCCACCGGCCACGCGGGTATGACCACGCTGCTCGACCGCGGCGACCCGCCGACGCTCGTGCTGTTCGCCAACGACGTCGTCGCGCTCGGGGGGCTCAACGCCGCTGTCGAGCGGGGGGTCTCCGTGCCGGGTGAGGTGTCGGTCGCGGGGTTCGACGACCTGCCCACCTCGGGGTGGGCGCTGGTGCGGCTGAGCACCGTCGCCTACGACCTCGACGCCGTCGCCCGCGAGGCAGCGCGGCTCGTCGTGGCCAGGGTGCAGTCGCCGGACGAGCCGCTGCGCCAGGTCGTGCACCCCACGCGCTACGTCGCGCGCGCGACCGTCGGGCCACCGCGCGTCTGACCGTGAACGGCAACCGCCGGGTGGGTTGAACCTGATTGTGCATACGCATACAGTGGCTCGTGTCCGAGTTGGAACCATCGGAAGGACGGACATGCCGCTCGACCCCGTCGCGTATGAGCCCTACCAGGATCCCGACGACTTCATCCGTGAGGTCACCGACCGGATCTGGGTTCAGCGCGACGTCTCCTACATCCTCGACAACTACGAGCCCGACTCGATCGTGCACGGCGGCCTGGGCACCGTGATCGGCCGCGACGGCGTCGTCGACGGCAGCCTGATGCGCATCGCCGGCACCCCGCAACACGTCGGGCAGGCCGAGGACGTCGTGTGGGAGGCCCGCGGCGGCGACGCCTTCCTCAGCTCGCACCTGGTCTTCTCCAGCGACGAGAACCTCGTGGACGGGCGGATGATCCGGGTGCGCAAGCGCACCGTGGCCAACTGCCTGTACCGCCGTGGCCGCATGGTCGAGGAATGGGTCGTGCGCGACGAGCTGGCCGACGCGCTGCAGCGCGGCCTCGACCCCGACGAGGTTGCTCGCGGGCTGCGTTTCCGCGGGTACGAGGGATCGATGACCAAGCCGGCGCCGGCCGACGTGCTCGCCGTGGGCGATTCCGGCCCGCGCCCCGACGACTTCCGCACCGAGTGCGAGATGGTGCTGGAGTTCCTCCAGGAGGTCTGGAACGGCCGGCGGTACCAGAAGGTCACCGACTTCATGGTGCGCGACCTGTTCCTGCACACCGTCGGCGACACGACGATCGTGCGGCCCGACGGCTACCAACGCGACCTGCTCGCGCTCGTCGCACCCTTCCCCGACGCGCAGTTCGCCGTCCGTGACGTCCAGACCAACCACTCCGAGCGCTACGCGGGCCTGCGCATCGCGGTCTGCTGGGTGATGCGGGGCACCTACCGCGGGACGCCCGCGTTCGGGCCGCTCACCGACCAGCCGGTCGACCTGCTGGGCGTCTCCCAGTTCCTCGTGCAGGGCGGTCGGATCGTCCGCGAGGTCCGCGTCTTCGACGAGATCGCGCTGCGGGCGCAGATCAACGCCACCCGCGGTGACGGCGAGTTCACCGACACCAACATCTACTGATCAGCTGCACGAGAGGACGTTCCATGCTCGACTCGGTGGTGGTCCCACCCGAGGAGATCGCCCGCCGCACGGTGCTGCGCTCGGACTGGGTGCCGTGCAAGTCCGCGTTCATCGACTGCCGCACCCCCGGTTCCGACCGCAAGGACAACTACTCCTTCATCGGTCCCGGCGTATCGCAGAACCCCGACCAGCATGTCAACCTCCGCGAGCCGCACGGGTTCAACCTCGGCGCCGCCGGCATGCCCCACGGCACCACCAACAGCCTGCACCTGCATTTCACGGCCGAGGTGTTCATCAACTTCGACGGCGACTACCAGCTGCGGTGGGGTCCCGACGGCCGACAGGGGGAGTACCGCAGCGTCGACGGCGATGTGGTCTCCGTGCCGCCGTGGATCTTCCGCGGCTTCACCAACGTCGGCGCCGACGAGGGCATCCTGCTCACCGTGCTGGGTCGCGACGACCCCGGCGGGATCATTTGGGGGCCGCCGGTGCTGGAGGAGGCCGCCGCGCACGGCCTCTACCTCACCTCCGACAACCAGCTCGTCGACACTGCGATCGGGCAGCGCGTGCCCGCGGGCGCGGCGCTGATCGAACCGATGGCGCAGGCCGAGATCGATCGGCTCGACACGTTCACCGTCGAGCAGTTCCGCGGGCGCGTGGTCCACGCGCCGGACCGGGTGTGGGTCGAGCAACCGTTCCTGTGCTCGGCGCTCCCCGGCGGCCGGGCCCAGCTGAGCCCGGTGATCGGGTACGGCATGGTCGAGGACCGGCGCGCGCGGCCCGTGCTCGCCGATCCGCACGGCTTCGGGCTCGCGTGGCTGCGCGCCGAGCCGGGCGAGGGCGTCCTCACCCACCGCCACGACCGCACCCAGGTGCTCACCGCCAAGGCGGGCCGCTGGGCCGTCACCCTCAACACCGGGGCGGATGCACGCACCGTGGAGCTCGGCCCGCTCGACACGCTCTCCGTCCCGCCCGGTGCGTGGCGTTCGATCACGCTACTGGACGCGACGCCGGGTCGTTCCGCCACGCCAGGGGCCAGTGAGCTGCTGGTGGTCACGGGCGGCGAGGACCGCACGCTGCTGGAATGGGCGCCCGAGGTGGTGTCCGCGGCACGCCGCGCGGGCCGGATGCTCGACGCCAACGGCTTCCACGCACCGGCGGCGGTGCTCGCCGCGGCCACCGAGGACGACTGACGCCGTGCCGGTGGGGGTCGTGCCTGTGGGGGTCGTGCCGGTGACGGTCGCGGCCGTGCAGGTGCCGGCGGCGATGGGGGAGCGTGATCCGGGCCGTGCGCTCGCAATGCTCACCGCCGCCGTCCGCGACGCCGCGGGCCGCGGCGCCCGACTCGTCGTGCTGCCCGAGCTGGCGGCGTGCGGCTACACGTTCCGCGACGCCGCCGAGGCCCGGGCAGCGGCCGAGCCGCTGGCGAGCGCGCCGACGGTCGCCCGGTTGCGGGAGCTGTCGCGTGACCTGGGGTGCGTCCTCGTCGCGGGACTGGCCGAGCTGGGTGACGACGGCGAGGTCTACAACACCGCCGTCCTCGTCGAGGGCGGGCAAGTGCGGGCCGGCTACCGCAAGGTGCACCTCTGGGGCGGCGAGGCCGAGCTGTTCCGCCCGGGAACGCAGCCGCCGGCGGTCGTCGACACCGCGGCCGGCCGGGTCGGCGTGATGATCTGCTACGACCTCGAGTTTCCCGAGTGGGTCCGGCTCGCGGCCGAAGCGGGCGCGGAGATCGTCGCGGTGCCGGCGAACTGGCCGGCGCTGCCCGTGCCGGCGGGGGAGCGGCCGCTGGAGGTGATCAAGGCACAGGCGGCGGCCGGGGCGTACCGGGTGCACGTGGTCGTGGCCGACCGGTGCGGCCGCGAGCGCGGCGTCGACTGGACGGGTGGCAGCATCGTCTGCGGCGCCGACGGCTACCTCCGCGCCGGCCCGGCGACGGAGCCGGAGGCACCGGCGGCGCCCGCGATCCTGCTCGCCGAGCTCGACCCGGCCGCCGCACGCGACAAGTCACTGGGACCGCACAACGACGCCCTGCGCGATCGCCGGCCGGGTCTGTACGGCGGCGGATAGCCGGGGCCGGGCCGTGCTGGGGCTGGGATGTGTGCGTTGCGCACGTGAGGGCAGGAAAGCCACTTTCAGGCCCTGTGAGGGCAGGAAAGTGGCTTTCCGGCCCTCCACCTGCATCCCGGGGCAGGTGGCCGACCGCTTCGTGGGCCACATGGAACCGTGTGGTTGTCACGCAGCCCTGTGGATCAACCACAAGGTTCCATGAGGCGACCTCGGGCTCGTCGTGGGACCGGGTGGGGTCGACGGTGTGCAACGTCGACCCAGGGCTTGCGGCGATTCACCTGACAGCCACTTTCATGCAACGTGGTTGCGGGAAAGTGGCTTTCCTGACCCCCGTGCGAGCGACGACGTACGCCCCGGCAACGCCCCCTCGATCAGCTCGACCGCTCCGGCCGTGCCGCCTTCCTCCCGCAGCTCCCGCTGCAGCGCGGCGCACCGGGCCCGCATCTCCGGCGAATCGGCGACGGCGAGCAGCGCCGCCCGCAGCTCCTCCGCCGTGACGGTCGCCGAGTCGACCCGCCGCGCGACCCCGGCGGCGACCAGCGCGTCCGCGTTCGAGAACTGGTCGACGCCCTGCGGGGCGGCGATCATCGGCGTTCCCGTCCACAGCCCCTCGGCCGATCCGCCCATCCCGGCGTGGGTGAGGAAGGCGTCGGCCTGCTCCAGGATCGCCAGCTGCGGCACCCACCGGTGCACCTCGACCGAGCCGGGTACGTCGCCGAGTTCCGCCTGATCCACGTGCGCGCCGATCTGCAGCACCACATGCCATCCCGGGAGCCGTCCGAAGGCCGCGATGCAGCGCCGGTAGAAGTCGGCGTGGTCTGTGTAGGCCGAGCCGAGGGAGACGAGCAGCACCCGCTCCGCGGACGCGGGTTGGCTCCATCCACCCTGCTCGGGGCGAGGCGCGAGGCACGGGCCGACGAAGCTCATGTGCGGCCCGACGCGGTCGGCGAAGGGCTGCAGCACCTTCGGCACCAGCACGATCCCGCGCTCCGGGCGTCCGAGCCAGCCCGCGTCGGGCTGCTGTCCGTGCTCGACGAGCCACCCTTGCAGCTTGTGCTGGTAGGCGACGCCGCGTGGATCGGCGTTCATGGCAGCCAGCACCTCGGCCATGTCGTCTTCGTAGCCGTCCCATGCGACGAAGGTCGAGGAGAGCTGGATCGCGGCGACCCCCATCTCGGCGGCGAGGATGCGCGCGGCGAACCCGCCGATGTCGTAGAGGAACAGGTCGGGCCGGTCGTCGGCGTAGGCCGAGCGCAGCCGCGGGAGCATCACGATGGCGTCGTCCAGGAACGCGGCCATGCCGTCGAGGTCGTCGCCCTCCCACGCCTCGTCGGTGTGGAACGGCAGCGTCGTGGGGCACGGCACGAGCTCCGCGCCCATGCCCTCGATGATCTCGGCGTACGACGGGTCGTTCGCGTAGGTGACCCGGTGGCCACGTGCGACGAGGCCGCGGATCACCTCGGTGCTCGGGTTGACGTGGCCCGGCGCCGGAATGCTGACCATGGCGATGTGCGCCATCGGATCCTCCAAAGTTCAAAGCGAGACGGTCCGTCTCGTCTTGTTGAACTCTTGCCGATGGTCGGTGCGCTGTCAAGACGCAACGTCTCGTCTCGATGTAGGGTCGATCACGTGCCCCCTGATCCCTCCCGACGAAGCGAACGTTCGCGCACGGCGATCCTCACGGCCGCGGCCGAGCTGGTGCACGAGGTCGGCTACCGGAAGCTGACGATCGAGGCGATCGCCGCCCGCGCCGGTGTGGGCAAGCAGACGATCTACAGGTGGTGGCCGTCCAAGGCGGCCGTCGTACTGGACGGCCTGCTCGCCGCCGCGGCCGCTCGACCCGAGGGGCTCGCTCTGCCCGACAGCGGCGACCTCGCCGCTGACCTGCGGGTGGTCGTTCGCGCGATCGTCGCCGAGCTGGCCGACCCGGGCCTCTCGGCCACCTCGCGCGGCATGATCATCGACATGCAGGAGGACCTCGACCTCGCGGGCGACGTGCTGGAGCGCCTGCTCGGTCCGAACCTCCGCGCGATCGCCGATCGCCTGCGCGCCGGACAGGACGCCGGCCAGGTCCGCCCCGACCTCGACCTCGGCGTCGGTGTCGAGCTGATCGTCGGCCCGCCGTACCACCGGTGGCTGCTGCGCACCGGGCCGCTGACGCAGGCCTATGCCGACGAGGTGACCGACCTGGCAATGCGCGCGCTTGCACCGTGACGGAGGCTCAGTCGTCGTACCCGACGAACCCGACCGGCACCTTCCCGCCGCTCCCGCGTACTGCAGCGGCGGCCGCGTCGACCCCGAGTCCGCCGTAGAGCTCGATGAGTCCTGGTTCGAGCCCGGTGAGGGACGCGACGACGGTCTCGACGGCAGCGGCGTCCGGCACGGGGACGAAGACTGCGTCGGGGTGGGTGTCGCGGTCGCGGTCCGGGTCGAGCCCGGGCGCGAGGTACAGGAACGCCCCTGGTGTCAGATTCCCGGCAAGGGCGTTGCGCTTGTACTCGGCGATCTGCTCCAGCGACTCGAAGGCGTACCGGTTGAGCCCGACGCGGGTCCTGTCGCCCACCGCTTCGCGGACCCGCGCGGCGTCCTCGGAGCCGAGTCCTCCGCACAGCTCGACCCGACCGGCGCCCTGCTCCACCTGTGCCAGTGCGACGTCGACGAGCTCGTCGCGGCCGGTCCCGATGATCCGCAGGTGGTCGCGGTCGACCCGGACGCCGGGCGTTCCCTCGTAGATGACGGCTGTGAACGTGTCCTTCGTGGTCATGCACCCTCCAACATAGCTTGTTGTCAAACTATTCCAGGGCAAGCTAGTTTGCCGAGACATGTCGGGTCGAGTTGAATCGCCGGATGACCGAACGGGAGCGCTGGTCCAGCGCCGAGTGCGCGCAGGCCTGGGGCGTCAAGACCACGACCTGGATGGGCTACGTCTCCCGCGGGCAGGCGCCGGGCCCGCTGCCGGAGGTCGGCCCGAACGGCCGCCGGTTCTGGGACGCGGAGGAGGTCCGCCGCTTCCCTCGACCCGGCAGCGGCCGCACCCGCACCGGCGCGGCACCGGCGGCCGACGAGCTGCTGGAGCGGATGCGGGAGGTCGCGGCCGGGATCGAGGAACTGCGGGCACGGCAACGGGAGCTGCTGGCCGAGGGCGAGGAACAGGGGTTGGAGATCCTGGCCATGGCTCGCGCTTCCGGTATCTCGCGGCAGACCGCGTACAGCTGGCTGGGAGCTGAGAACGACTAAGCCAGCGCTGTTCGGATCGCCCCGAACAGCACGTCGAGGTCGTCGTCGGTGTAGATGAGCGGCGGGATCAGCGAGAACCCCCGCGGCCACGGGTGCACCACGGCGCCCGCGGCGCGGATGGCCTCGACGACGCCGGGGACCTCCTCGTAAGCCACCGACAGCTCCGCGCTCCGGAAGCAACCGACGCCGCTCACGTCGACGACCTTCGGGTGGTCGAGCAGGTCCTGCAGGCGGGCGTCGAGCCTGGTGGCGAGGCCTTGCGCTGCCGGCAGCAGGCGCTGCGCCTCCGCGATGGTCGCGATGATCGCCGCGCAGCTGGCGGGGGTGCCCGCCTGGGTCTCCGCGTGCACGAACATCGCATCGTCATCGGTGAAGGCCGCCGCGATGTGCTCGCTCACCAGCACCGCCGACGCCGCGCACGTGCCGTTGGTGAGGCCCTTCGACGTGATGAGCACGTCCGGCGCCGACGGCCACTCGCCGCTCGCGTAGAACGGGCCGGTGCGGCCGAACCCGGTTGCGACCTCGTCGGCGACCAGCAGGAACCCGTGCTCGTCGCGGGCTTTGAGCAGGTGTTCGAGGTAGGTCGGGGTGAGCACCACGGTGCCGGTGCCCTGCACGGGTTCGACGAACATCGCCGCGACCTGATCACCGACCGAGTCGAGCAGCGCGTCCAGCTCCTCGACCGAGTTGGCCGTCACGTACCGGTTGAGCCGGCGGTCGACGCCGTAGATGTCGTGGCCGTAGTCTTCGCTGATCAGCGACATGCCGCCGTAGGTCAGGCCGTGGTAGCTGCCGTGCAGGCTGACGATCAGCTTGCGTTCGGGCTTCTCGCGCTGCACGTGGTACTGCCGCGCGAGCTTCATCGTCAGGTCGTTCGCGGAGCTTCCCGAAGTGCCGAAGATGACCTTCGAGTAGGGGCCGGCGATGTCGACGAGCGCCTGCGCCGCCTGCTCGGCGTAGGTGCTGGTGTACCGGAACAGCGTCAGGTAGGAGGCGTCCAGCAATGCCTGGCCGATGGCCGAGGCGATCGCCGGATTGCCGTATCCGAGGTTGACGTTCCACAGGCCGCTGGTGGCGCACAACAGTTCTCGACCGTCCGCGAACCGTATTTTCGTGCCTTGCGCGGAAACTGCGCGGAGGTCGGCACGATCGTGCTGGGAATATGGCAAAAGGGATGGCCAAACCGCTGTCACCTTTGCATCCTGGCACACGTTGCGGTGCATGATCGACAGTGAAGGTGGCGGTTGCGGCCGCCGGCCGGGGTGCGGCTCAGATGTCCCGGTCGGCGGCGACCACCCAGACCCCGCCCGGTCCGGTGCGGCCCGGTTGAACGAGGTCGAGCTCGCTTTGCAGGCCGTGGTCGCCGAAGATCTGCACGGTCGTCCGGCCGGTCGAGGTGGCGGTCACGATGTGGTCGGACGCGGTCCAGCCCTGCGCGGCGGCGTAGGAGACCGCGACCTCGGTCGGGTCGAGCAACCACGGCTGGGCGCCGCGGTCGACCTCGGCTTGCAGCTTCGTGGCGTCGCCGCTCGGCCAGGGGAGGGTGATGGGTTCGGTCGGCGGTGTCGGGACGCGGGTCGGGCGCGGCGTGCCTGCCGTCGTCGGGGTCGGGGTCGGGGCCGGGTTCGTGGTGGGAGCGGTGGTCGCGGTCGGCCCGGAAGCGGCGGGCCCTTGGGCCTCTTGGCCCGTGGGCGCCGGAGTGGGCGCCGCGCCGCAAGCGATCAGCAGCAGCACCGAAGCGGCGACGATCAGCGTTGCAGCAACACGACGAGCGGGCACAGGAACAGTTTAGGGAGCTGACCACATTCGGCCGGGGGGTGAGTGCCAGGAAAGTGGCTGCCAAGGTGAATCGGTGCAGCCGTGGCGGCGGATCGGCACCCCGGATCCTGGCGCTGGCAGAAGTTGAGTGTGCTGACGGCTGTCGCGACAGCTGTCAGCACACTCAACTTCCGAGACACCCGCCTCGGCGGGCACCAACCTGTGCACGAGCGCCTTGGCCCGCATGCGCCGGGGCAGGGAGGGTTCGAACCAACGGCACTTTCGTCCAATAGGCGTGGACGAAAGTGCCGTTCGTTCAGCAACCCTACCGCGGCCCGTACACCCCCCGGGCCGCGCCCAACACGGATTCTCAGGTCGCGTCCCGTGGGGTGGTGGAGTTAGGGGTTCGCGGTCTTGGCGTGGTGATCACGACGGGGACGGCCATCGTG
>NZ_JAJGSX010000061.1 GCF_021245725.1 Pseudonocardia sp. TRM90224
ACCCGGGTCCGCACCGCGATCCTCGATTTCGGCGGCGCTATCACCACCAAAGACCTCCGCCAGCTCGCCTGCAACGCAACAGTCATCCCAATCGTCATGAACAGCGACAGCCAACCCCTCGACATCGGCCGCCTCTCCCGGGTGATTCCCGACGGAATGCGACGCGCGGTCGCTGCCCGTGACCGCGGATGCGCACGGTGTGGGCGCCCGGCGAGTTGGTGCGACATCCACCATATTGTCGAATGGCAGAATGGTGGGCCGACCGAAATCAACAACCTCGTCATGCTATGCCGAATGCACCACAGGGAAATACATGCCACCGAATGGATCGTCCGGATGGTCGACGGGTTACCGGAATTCATCCCGCCGAAATGGATTGATCCCGACCAAGAACCACGCCGAAGACCCCACCTGACACCCGGCACCCCCGCTCCACGACGAAACCCGCCTCCCGAGCAGGGAGGCGGGCATCGGTTGCCGGACGTCGAGGATCAGTGGTCGCCGAGCACCAGCGTGTAGTAGGCGGGGTTGCGGTTCACGTCGTCGCCGCCGTAGGCCATCTGGGCGCCGGAGAACGTGGTGTACGACGGGTCGAGCAGGGCGTCACGGGAGTGCGTCGTCCAGAACTCGAACGCCGACTGCCAATTCGCCGCCTGCAGGTTCTTGCCGAAGTAGGCGATCTCGTAGACGTTGCCCTCGTAGCCGGAGCAGTACTTGACGCGAGCGGGGACGTCCATCCCGCGGCTGTCGAGGTGGTCCGGACCGATCGGGCCGTCGCCGCGGTTGAAGTCGTCGAGGCTCGCCCACATGGCCGGGCGGGCCAGCTGGCGGGAGTAGGTCAGCTCCGGCACGCCGTTGTCCTTGCGGAAGGCGTTGATCGCGTCGGTCAGCTCGGCCTCCCAGTCGCGCACGTCGAGGGCGAGCCCGTCGACGTAGGAGCCCAGGCCGCCGCGGCCGCCCGGGTTGTACGCGCAGTCCGCCTCGTTGACCTCCGGCTTCTCCGGGTTCGTGGGCGTGGCCTGGTCGGCCCCCGGGTAGGGCAGCTGGCCCTGGAAGTTCCCGGGCGGGGCGTACCGGCAGGCGGTGACGGCGCCGAACGCGCCGGTTGCGGTGCCGCACCCGACCGCGGTGGTGTTCTTCCAGACGACCTGCGTCCAGTGGCCGAAGTTCGCGGCCGCGGGGTTGGTGTCCTTGTCGTAGTCGACCTTGTTCGCGGCGGCGGCGTAGTTGGGCCGCTCCGCCACCCAGCTGCCGACCGCGAGGGACGGGTCCGATCCGGCGTCGGAGTTCCGGTACAGGTTCTCCCCCTGGCCGGTGTTCTCCGCGTGCACCAGCTTGCCGCCCTCGCTGCCGAGGTGCTCGGCCCAGGCCTGCGCGTCGGCGGCGAGCCCCGCGTCCCACGTCAGCGCCGGGACCCCGACGTCCGCTCTGGCCGCGTTGTGCTTCGCGAGGATCTCCTGCTGCTGGGCGGCGTTCAGGGTCGGGAGCGGCGCCGCGAAGGCGGGCCCGCCGAGGGTGAGCACAACGGACGCGGCGATCGCGGACGCTGCGATGCCGCGGGCCGCGAGGCGGGTCGCGCGCCGGGTGGCCCCGGCGGGCTGAGATCGGGATTTCCTGGTCATCTTGGGGCTCCTGGCGCTCGAAGCCGGCCGCTCGGTGCGACCCGCTGTGCCTCAAGGAGACCGGCGGCGAGGTGTTTCGTCAGCCCTGCCGCGTAGCAGGTGCCGAGGTGGTAAGGGGTTTGTCGACCCTCCGGCGCAGCGCATCGAAGAGCCGCTCGAAGCGCAGCCGGTGATCGTCCAGCAAGGACTCGAGGGGCTCTCCCGCGACGAGCCGCCGCGCGGTCCCCGTCATGACGGTCGAGTAGCCGGCGATGAAGAAGGCGGCGAGCAGCGTGGCGTCGCCGGCGAACCGCGGGTCGCGTTCGAGCTCCTCGGCAAGGGCCTGCTGGAGCTCGGCGGCGATCTCCCGGGCGCGCGCGAGCAGCGCGGACGAGGCCGAGACGGTCCGGAAGAACGGGACGGACCGGTCGTTCACGCCGGAGAGCGGATGGCGGGCGTCGACGAGCCGCAGCGTCGCATCACGCAGGGCGTCCACCACGTCGACGTCCGGGGACCGGTCGCGCACCGCCGAGCGCAGGATCTCGACGGCGTCGTCCGCGCGGTCGAGGTAGAGGTCCTCCTTGCGCGGGAAGTGGTTGAAGACCGTCACGCTCGACACCCCGGCGTGGCGCGCGACCTCGGCGACGGTCACCGCGTCGTAGCCGCGCTCGACGAAGAGACCCGCCGCGACCTCCGCGATCCGCGCGCGCGTCTGCGGCCCTCCTCGTTCACCGGTCCTGGGCATCCGACCTCCCTGTCCATGCGCAACTGCCTTGTGTGACTAAATTTAGTGAGTTAACCTAGCGGCGCGCGCTCCACCGACACTGTCATGACCCCCGCGAAGGGCTCACCGCGATCGTTGCGCGAGGCGTGGGTCGCGCTGGCGGGACTCTCCGCCGTTTTCCTGTTCGAGATGCTGGACATGTCGATCCTCAACGTCGCGCTGCCCACGATCGGGCGGGAGCTGGCTGCCTCGACCACCGCTCTGCAATGGGTGACCGGCGCCTACGCCGTGGTGTTCGGCGGGTTGATGCTGGCGTTCGGCGCGATGGCCGACCGGTTCGGCCGGCGCCGCCTCATGCTCATCGGGCTCGTCCTGCTCGGCGCGGCGAGCCTGATGACCGCGTTCGTGACCACGGCGGAGCAGCTCATCGCGGTCCGGGCGGCGATGGGGGTCGCGGCCGCGATGACGACGCCGGGCTCGCTGGCGCTGGCCTTCCGGCTGTTCGACCGGGACGACCTGCGTGTGCGGGCCACCACCCTCATCTCGACCGTCGGCATGGTCGGGCTCGCTGTCGGCCCGACGTCGGGCGGCTTCGTGCTCGCGGTGGCGCCGTGGCAGGTCCTGCTGCTGGTGAACGCGCCGGTCGCGATGCTCGCGATCATCGGTGTGCGGACCGGCATCGCCGCGGACGATCCGGCGGATCTGCACCGCGACCCGGTCGATGCCCTCGGTGCGCTGCTGGGCACGGCGGCGATCGTGCTCGCGCTCGTCGCGCCGACGGTGTTCGTGCACGAGGGCGCCGGCTCGTGGGCGCCGTGGGCAGCGACCGCAGCGGCTGTTGTGGCCGCCGCGCTGTTCGTCGTGCGCGAGCGTGCGGCCCGGTATCCGCTCCTCGACCTGGCGCTCGTCGCCCGACCCCTCGTCTCCAGCGGGCTCGCGTTCAAGGCCGCGGCCGGGCTGGCCACCGCCGGGCTCGGATATTTGGTGACGCTGCAGCTGCAGCTCGAGTGGGGGTGGACCCCGGTGCAGGCCGCGCTCGGGATGCTGCCGCAGGTCGCCGTCCTCGTCGCGGGCGGCGCGCTCATCACGCCGCTGGTCGACCGGGTCGGCCTCGGTCACGCCGCGTGGCTCAGCGCCGCGACGATGGTGCTCGGGCTCGCGGTCTACGGCCTGCTCAACTCGTTCGGGTACATCTGGGTCGCGGTCGCGCTTGTGCTCGTGTCCGCCGGGATGCGGGTGGTCGGCGTCGTCGCCGGCACCAACGTGCTCCGCGGGCTGCCGACCAACCGGACGACGATCGGTGCGGCGCTCGTCGACACCGCAACCGAGGTCACCTCCGGCGTCGGCATCGCCCTGACCGGCACGATCATCGCCGCGCTGTTCACCGGCAGCATCGCCACGTCGGGCTGGAACGCTCAGCAGACCGCCCAGTTCCAGGGGGCCGTCACGGTCGCCGGCCTGGCGCTCACGGCACTGGCCGCGGCGCTCGTCACCGGGGGCATCGTCCGCGCGCGGCACCGCACGGACTGACCGCGGGCGGGCCGGCATGTTTCAGCGGAGTTAACGATCACGTGCTCGGCGACGATTTAGCAGCCAGGGTCTGTGGGGCGAAGGGATCCTGCCATGAATCAAACCCTCCGAACCAGCCTCCACGGGCAAGGTCCGCTGCTGTGGACGGGGCGTCAGTTAGGGGATTGATCGTGGTAATGGTTACGAGCCCGCTCGACTTCAACACCGATCGGCTCTTCATCGACCTGCGGACGGTGCTCGGCATTCCGCTAGCTCTGAAGTGCGAGGGCTTCAACTTCGCCGGCTCGGTGAAGATGAAGGCGGCGCTCGCGATGGTGGAGGACGCCGAGCGCTCGGGGCGGTTGCAGCCGGGTTCGGTGCTGGTCGAGTCGTCGTCGGGGAACCTGGGCGTGGCGCTCAGCGTGATCGCGGCGAGCAAGGGCTACGGCTTCGTCTGCGTGACCGACGTGCGTTGCAACGAGACCACCCGGCGCACGATGGACGCCCTCGGCGCCCGCGTGCACGTCATCCGTGAGCCCGACCCCGAGGGCGGTGGCCTGCTGGGGGCCCGCATCAAGTACGTGGAGTCGCTGGTCGCCTACGACAAGCGCTACGTATGGCTGAACCAGTACGCCAACCCCGCCAACTCGGGTGCGCACTTCGCCACCACCGGGCCGGACATCGCCGCCGAGTTCCCCGACCTCGACGTGCTGTTCGTCGGCGCGGGCACGACGGGGACGCTCATGGGCTGCTCCCGCTACTTCCGGCAGCGCCACCAGGACGGGCACAAGAAGGTGCAGGTGGTCGCGGTCGACGCCGTCGGTTCGGTCACCTTCGGCGGCCCACCCACGTCACGCATGATCCCCGGCCTCGGCACCGGGGTCCGGCCGCCGCAGCTCGACGAGGAGATCGTCGACGACGTCGTGCTCGTCGAGGAGGTCGACACGATCCGGACGTGCCGCAACCTGGCCGGCCGCGGGTTCCTCTTCGGCGGGTCGACCGGCACCGTCGTCAGCGGCGCCGCGGCCTGGCTGGAGGTGTACGGCACCCCTGACCTCACCGCCGTCGCGATCGCCCCCGACCTGGGCGAGCGCTACCTCGACACCGTCTACCACGACAGCTGGGTCGAGAAGATCTTCGGTAGTGAGGTGCTCGACGCGTCCGGCACGACCTCTCCGCACCGGGCCGCCTGACATGCCCAACCCGTCACCTCCGTCGAAGCGGCCAGGGGACGACGAGGAGAAGACGGTCCGATTCATCCCGACCGCCGACGAGACCGTGGTCTTCCAGGCGAAGGCACCGGAGAAGGGCGCTACAGAGAAAGGCGCCGCAGAGAAAGGCGCCGCAGAGAAGGGCGCGAGCGCCGACGAGACCGTCGTCGTGCAGGCGAAGGCCCCGAAGACGAGCCCGGCGAAGGGCCCGGCGGACTCGGTCGGGCCCGACGAGCCCACGGTCACCGCGATCCAGCTGCCCCGCCCGTCCTCCGGGCACACCGTCGAGCTGGGCAACCTGCGCAGCGAGGTGGCGAAGCTGCTGGATCGGGTGCAGCAGCTGGAGGACGAGAAGGCCGCGGCGGCACCCGTCGAGCAACCACCTGCGCCGCCCGCACCGTCCCCGGCCAGGCCCGACCCGTCTCCGGTGCGCCGCTCGACGCCCGCCCAGCCCGGATTCACCTGGAAGAAGCCGCAGCCCGGGAGCGCCACGCCCCCACGGCCCGGCGCCGGCCCGTCCACGCCGCCCCGGCCCGGCCCGGCCACCTCCGCACGACCGACCGGCGGCCCCGCCAAATCGGCCAGCCCCGCCAAGCCGGCCAGCCCCGCCAAGCCGGCCAGCCCCGCCAAGCCGGCCAGCCCCGCCAAGCCGGCCAGCCCCGCCACCCCTGCCCGCCCTGCCGGCGGCCCGCCGGCCACGCCCCCACGACCGTTCGGCGGCCCGCCCGCCCCCGCTCGGCCGGGCGGCGGCCGCTCCGCTCCCCCTCGCCCGGGCAGCACCCCGGCCACGCCGCCTGCACGGCCCAACGCCGGCCCCGCCAAGCCCGCACGCTCGGCGCCGCCCGGGCCTCGCCCCGCCCCGCCGCTGGCCAAGACGTCCCGCCCCGGGGCCAAAGCCGCTGCCCCGGCCAGTCCCCCGCCGGCCAAACCGCCTGCCAAAGCGGCTGCGGCGCCGGCATCGGCGTCGGCGTCGTCAGGAGACGACCTGGAGGCCGGGTACGCGAAGGTGTTGGCCGACGTCCTAGGTGTGCCGAAGGTGGCGAGCAGCAGCAACTTCTTCGACGACCTCGGCGCCGACTCGCTGGTCATGGCCCGCTTCTGCGCCAAGGTGCGCGCCAAGCCCGAGCTGCCGAACGTCGCGATCAAGGACGTCTACCGCGCACCGACGATCGCGGAGCTGGCC
This sequence comes from Pseudonocardia sp. TRM90224, assembly GCF_021245725.1. Taxonomy (GTDB): domain Bacteria; phylum Actinomycetota; class Actinomycetes; order Mycobacteriales; family Pseudonocardiaceae; genus Pseudonocardia. Next base: position 6,229 of record NZ_JAJGSX010000061.1, read on the forward strand.
GCGGTCGGCGCGAAGGCGGCCACCCGCGAGCCGGTCAGCGCGACGGACACGGTGACGATCAAGCTGGCCGCGATCCGCAAGACCGAGGTGGAGGTCGTCGAGAACGACCCCGCCATGGCGCCGGTGAAGACGCCGACCTACCTGCTCTGCGGCCTTTCGCAGCTGCTGGTCCTGCTCGGTTATCCCGCGCTGGTCGCGTACGCCTTCGCCATCGGCGCGGAGTGGGTGCTGTCGGCGCTCACCCCGCTGGACATCTACGTGCGCGCGGTGGGGTTCACCGGGGGGATGTTCCTCGGCACGGCGCTCGTCCCGATCCTCGTCAAGTGGCTGCTCGTGGGCCGCTGGAAGCCGACCCAGTTCCCCGTCTACGGCCCCCGCTACTTCCGGTTCTGGCTGGTCAAGACCCTGATTCGGACGAACCCGCTGGTCCGGTTCGTCGGCACCCCGCTCTACCCGATCTACCTGCGCCTGCTCGGCGCCAAGATCGGCAAGGGCGCGACGATCTTGTCGCCGACCGTGCCGGTGTGCACCGACCTGCTGACCGTCGGCGCGAAGGCGGTCGTCCGGAAGTCGTCGACCTTCACGGGCTACCGGGCCCAGGCCGGCATGATCCAGACGGGTCCGGTCACGATCGGCGCCGGCGCGCTCGTCGGGGAGGCGACCGTGCTCGACGTCTTCACCTCGGTCGGCGACGGCGCGCAGCTGGGGCACACGTCGTCGCTGCACGCCGGGCAGTCGGTGCCGGCCGGCAAGCGCTGGCACGGGAACCCGGCGGAGCCGACGACGGTGAACTACAGCGCGGTGCAGCCCACGAAGGGCGGCTCCCTGCGCAAGGCGATGTACGTGATCACGCAGGTGGTGGTGCTCTTCGGGGTCATCCTCCCGGTGGGCACGGCCGGGGTCGTGCTGCTGGTCAAGGAGGTGCCGCTGGTCCAGCAGCTGTTCGTGACCCTGGAGGCCGCGAGCGACACGCTGCCCGCCGCCGTCGACGCGGTGGTCATCGCGACGGTCTGGCTGCTCGGCGGGATCCTCGGCGGGCTGCTCGTCATGACGACGGTCCCACGGCTGCTCGCGCTGTTCGTGCGCCCGGGCAAGGTCCGCCGCACGTACGGAATCTCCTATTGGGCGCTGCGCTCGGTGACCCGCCTGACCAACAGCCCGTTCCTGACCCGCGTCACCGGCGACAGCTCGTTCGTCGTGGGCTACCTGCGAGCCATCGGCTACAAGTTCGACCGCGTGGAGCAGACCGGCTCGAACTTCGGCACGGTGGTCAACCACGACAGCCCGTTCCTCTGCCACGTCGGCAGCGGCACGGTTGTCGCCGACGGGCTGACGTTCGTCAACGCCGACTACTCGCACAACGCTTTCACGGTGTCGCCGACGAAGATCGGCGCGCACAGCTTCCTCGGCAACGGCATCTTCTACCCGTCGCGATCGCGCGTCGGCGACGACTGCCTGCTGGCGACGAAGGTGATGATCCCGATCGACGGGCCGCTGCGGCACGGGATCGGGCTGCTCGGCTCGCCGAGCTTCCAGATCCCGCGCTCCACCGACCGCGACGCCCGGCTCGGGGTCTCCCCCGAGCAGCGGCGCCGCGGTGTGAAGGCCAAGGACCGGCACAACGCGTTGAGCATCGTGTTGCTGCTGATCAGCAGGTGGGTCTTCCTCACGCTGGTCGTCCTGCTCGCCCGCCTCGCGCTCGAGCTGTACCCGCAGTTCGGCGCAGCGACGATCGCGGGGCTGGCCGTCGCCGAGCTGCTGTTCACCTACGGTTACTTCGTGATGCTCGACTACGTGGTCCGCAGCCTGGTCGCGCTGCGCCCGCAGGGTGTCTCGATCTACGACCGCGGCTTCTGGGGCCACGAGCGGTACTGGAAGGTCGCCGCCGACGTCTACATCCAGGGCCTCAACGGCACGCCCTTCAAGGCCGGCCTCTGGCGGGCTCTGGGGGTCAAGGTCGGCCGGCGGCTCTTCGACGACGGCCTCGGGATGACCGAACGGTCGCTCGTCACCATCGGCGACCACTGCTCGATGAACGAGCGCAGCCTCATCCAGTGCCACTCCCAGGAGAACGACGCCTTCAAGTCCGATCGGGTCGTCATCGGCTCCGGCGTGACGGTCGGCGTGAGCGCGTTCATCCACTACGGCACCCGCCTCGGCGACGGTTCGATCATCGAGGCCGACTCGTTCCTCGTGAAGGGCGAGGAGACCGAGTCCTTCACCCGCTGGGGCGGCAACCCGGCAGCCGAACTGGGGTCCGCCCCGCAACTACCCATCGCATCGCGGAGGAAGTCATGATCATCCCTGCGAGTGCCCAGCGCCTGTACTGGAACGACCTGCTCGACAAGGCAGGCCGCACCACCATCCCCCGATGGCCGGGACCGGGCACTTCGACCGTCGCCGAGCACGTCGAACCGATCCCCGCGGAGCTGCCGGCGCTGCGTCCCGGCCAGCTGCCCGCCGCGCACGCCGTCGTGCTGGCGGCGCTGAGCGGCGAGCGCGAGGTCACGGCCGGCTACGTCACCGCGCCCGGCGCCCCGGCCGTCCCGCTCCGGCTGGGCACCGAGGCCACGTGGCGCGAGCTGGTCACGGCGGCCGCCCGCGCCGAGCAATGGGTGCTGGGGTGCCACCAGGTCACCTTCGGCACCGTCGCCGCGGAGCGGGCGCACACCGCGCCGCTGTTCGAGACCGAGCTGGCCTTGAACGGCTCGGGGACGGCTGCCCCGCTCGCTCCGCAGACCGTGCTGCAGGTTGCGATCGACGAGCCCGATCCGGACGGTCCCGCCCGGCTGCGCCTGCGGTACCGCACCGATGCCATCGACGCCGACGCCGCGGCCCGCATCGCGGGCTACCACGTCACCGCGTTGACGCAGCAGGCCGCCGATCCCGCGGCCCGGCCGGCCACACTGCTCTCGGCCGCCGAGCGCACCTTCCAGATCGACGGGCTCGCCGGGCCCGAGCGGGACCTGCCCGACAAGCGGTTCCACGAGCTGTTCGAGCAGCGGGTCGCCGCCCACCCCGACGCGATCGCCGCCGAGCACGAGGACCGGCGGTGGACCTACCGCGAGCTCAACTCGCGCGCCAACCGGCTCGCCCGGGCCCTGCAGGCCCGCGGCCTGCGCCGCGAAGGCGTCGTGGCGGTGGTCTCCGAGCGCAACCTCGACTGGCTCGCGGCCGTTCTCGCGGTCTTCAAGGCCGGCGGGGTGTACCTGCCGATCGAGCCGCAGTTCCCCGCCGAGCGGATCGCCACCACCCTCACCCGCTCCGAGTGCGGGCTGGCGCTGACCGAACAGGGCAGCGACGAGATGCTGGCCAAGGCGCTGGTCACCGCGACCGGCACCCGGGCCGTCCTGTTCGAGGAGGCCTACGCCGAGGCGCGCGCCGACGACGACCTGCGCATCCCGGTGGCCGCCGACCAGCTCGCCTACATCTACTTCACGTCGGGCTCCACCGGTGAACCCAAGGGCGCGATGTGCGAGCACGCGGGCATGCTCAACCACCTGCTCGCCAAGATCGAGGACCTCGGCATCGCCGAAGGCGCGGTGGTCGCCCAGATCGCCCCGCAGTGCTTCGACATCTCGCTCTGGCAGCTCGTCTCCGCGCTGCTCGTCGGCGGCCGGACGGTGATCCTGCCCCAGGACACGATCCTGGACGCCGAGCGGTTCGTCGACGAGATCACCGACCGGCGGGTTGCGGTCCTGCAGGTCGTGCCCTCCTACCTCGAGGTCATCGCCACGTACCTGGAGCACCGCGGCCGCGAGCTGCCCGACCTGCGGATCGTCTCCGCCACCGGCGAGGCGCTCAAGTTCGACATCGTCCAGCGGTGGTTCGCGGTGGTGCCGGCCGTCCCGCTCGTCAACGCCTACGGGCTGACCGAGACCTCGGACGACACCAACCACGAGGTGCTCCGCAGGCCGCCGCCGTCCGGGCGGATCTCGCTCGGCCCCGCCGTCCGCAACGTGCGGGTCTACGTCGTCGACCCCGATCTGAACCCGGTGCCGCTCGGCGCGCCCGGCCTCATCGCCTTCTCCGGCGTGTGCGTCGGCCGCGGCTACGTCAACGACCCCGAGCGGACGAGCCAGTGCTACCTGACCGACCCGCACAAGCCCGGCCAGCGGCTCTACCTGGGCGGGGACTACGGGCGCTGGCTGCCCGACGGCAAGCTGGAGTTCCTCGGCCGCCGCGACAGCCAGGTCAAGATCCGCGGCTTCCGCATCGAGATCGGCGAGATCGAGAGCGCGCTGCTGCAGGTGCCCGACGTCCGCGACGCGGCCGTCGTCGTGGCGCAACGACCGGACGGCAGCTCGCACCTCGTCGCGTTCTACGCCGCCGAATCACCGATCCTGGCCGAGGAGCTCGCCTGGAGGTTGGGTGAGACGCTGCCCGATTACATGGTGCCGGTGGCGTTCCACTGGCAGATCACGCTGCCGCTGACCCCGAACGGCAAGATCGACACGAAGACCCTGCAGGTGTTCGCGGCCGAGCTCGCCGACATGGAGGACGAGGTCGTCGTCCCGCCGTCGACCGCCACCGAGACGATGCTGGCCACCGCGTTCGCCGAGGTCCTCGGCGTGCCCGTGGACCAGATCGGCCGGAACGACAACTTCTTCGACCGGGGCGGCACATCGCTGACGGCGGTGAAGCTCGCCATCGCCACCGGCCGGGTGGTGGGGCTCAAGGCCATCACCCAACACCCCGTCCTGGCCGACCTGGCGGCACAGATCGACCGGTCGAGTGCTTGACTCCTTCTGGCCCTCCCGTACCTACTAGTCGTCCAGGACGCTCGATCGCCGGTGGAGACCCGATGACCATGACCAACCCCCTTCCGGTGCAGACCGCGCCCGGCAAGCCCCCGCTGCTGCTGGCCGACTGCGGCCCCGACGCCGAGGGCTGGACCGCCCACCACCGCCGCTCGATCCGCGGCGCGGTCGGGCACTACGGCTCGTTGCTGATCCGCGGCCTCGGACTGCGCAACCACGACCAGGTTGCGGCCGTGCTCCGGCTGATCGGCGGCGGCAACCTGATCCCGGAGCGGGAGGCCTTCGCCCCGCGCGAGCGCTTCCCGAGCGGTCTGCAGTCGACGACGCCGTGGCCGGCCAACCAGCAGATGTGCATGCACCACGAGCAGAGCTTCGCCTCGGACGTGCCGGGCCTCATGATGTTCGCCTGCCTCAAGGCGCCGAGCAGCGGCGGCGCGACGGGGGTCGCCGACGGCGCCGCCGTGCTCAACGCGTTGCCGCGCGACCTCGTCGAGCGGTTCGAGCGCGAAGGCTGGGTGCTGGCCCGCAACTACAACGACGAGATCGGCGCCTCCTTCGCCGACGCGTTCGGCACCGCCGACCACCACGCCATCGAGGGGTACTGCCGCGCCAACGCGATCGAGTTCCAGTGGCAGCCCGACGGCGGCCTGCGCACCTGGCAGCGCCGCTCCGCCGTCATGACCCACACCGGCACCGGGCGCCGCAGCTGGTTCAACCAGATCGCGTTCCTCAGCGAGTGGACGATGGACCCCGACGTCCGGGAGTTCCTCGTCGACAGCTACGGCCCGAACGGCCTGCCGTTCACCACCCTGTTCGGCAACGGTGAGCCCGTCGGTCAGGGCGTCGTCAACCTCATCGCCGACGTCTACACCGCGCACACCTTGCGCGAGCCCTGGCGTCCCGGCGACGTGCTGCTGGTGGACAACCTGCGCTGCGCGCACAGCCGGGACCCGTACGAGGGGGACCGGGAGGTGCTCGTCGGGATGGCCGAGCCGATGCGACCCGCGCCGCCGGCACCGCTGCCGGGGCGGCCTGGGTGAGCACGGGAGCCGGTGGCGGCGCCTGAAGCGTTCCGTATGCGAGGGCAGGAAAGCCACTTTCCGGCCCTCACAGGGCAGGAAAGTGGCTTTCCTGCCCTCCCCCAGGCGCCGCCGCTACTCGTTCACTGGCACCTCGAAGATGATCTCCAGCCCGTCCTCGTCGTCCCACTGCTCGCCGACCTCGGCGAAGCCGTAGCCCGTGACCAGGGACTGCGACGCGTGGTTGTCCGGGCTGATTGTCGCGCGGACGACGTGGACGTCGGGGTGAGCGCGCGCGACGGCGAGCAGGGTTTCCAGGGAACGTCTTGCGTAGCCCTTCCGCCGCTGCTCCGGGTCGATCCGGTATCCGACCTCCACCATCCCGGCCGCGTCGGGCGGCCCGTGGAAACCGGCGAGTCCGACCGCAGCGGCTTCGCCGGGAACGAGGACGAGGCGCGTCACCCAGGGAGCGGCGCTCGGAGACTCGGCGAGCTGTCGGCTTCTCATGCGCCAGAGAGACGCGCACTCGTCGCCCCGCAGATAGGACGGGATGGGGTACGGCGACGCGGTCGGCTCCTCGCCCCGCGCCAACGCGTGCTGCACGGCCTCAGGGATCTTGACCAGGCGAAGGCTCGACCGCCCGGGGTCCGGGTGCTGCCACGGCTCGCTCGTGATGATCACGCGCACCATCCTGGACGTCACGGGCCAGGTCGCACGTCGTGGACCTCACCCGTCGCCATCGCGCGCAGCTTGTCGGGGTTGGCGATGTTGTGGACGACTGCGATGCGGCCTTCGTCGTCGAGTTCGACGGTGAGGGTGGCGATCACCCGTCCCGCCCCGGTGAAGACCAGGCCCGGCCCGCCGTTGATCTGGATGAGGCTCGCGGCCATGTCGTGGATCTCGACACCTTCGTACGGGCGGCTGGCGACGCCGGCGAGCCAAGTGGCGACCTTCTGCGCACCCTCGATGGGGCGGATGGCCTGCCGGACCTTGCCGCCGCCGTCGGTCCAAAGGGTGACGTCGGGGGCGAGCAGGTCCATCAGGGTGTTGATGTCGCCGCCGGTGGCTGCGACGAGGAAGCGCTCGGTGGCTTGCGTCCGGAGCTCCGCGTCGTCCTGGTAGCGGGGTCGGCGGGCCTGCACGTGGTTGCGGGCGCGGTGGGCGGTCTGGCGCACCGCGGCCTCGGACCGCTCCACCACCGTCGCGATCTCGCCGTACTCGAACCCGAAGACCTCCTTGAGCACGAACACCGCGCGTTCGAGCGGGCTGAGCGTCTCCAGCACCACGAGCATCGCCAAGGAGACCGAATCGGCCGCTTCGACGTTCATGGCGGCGTCCGTGTCCGTGGTGCGGATCGGCTCCGGGAGCCACGGGCCCACGTAGGTCTCCCGCTGGTGGCGGGTGGACCGGAGCCGATCCATGGACAGGTTGGTTGCGATGCGCGCCAGGTAGGCCTTCGGGTCGGCGACCTGGCTGCGGTCGGCGGCCGACCACTTGAACCACGCGTCCTGCACGACGTCCTCGGCGTCGGCGGCCGAACCGAGGACCCGGTAGGCCACGGAGAACAGGAAGCTGCGGTGCGCGGCGAAGGTCTGCTGGTCGTCGGCCACGTCAGACGGTCCGGGTCGCTGCGCCGCCGCGCCGCCACATCAACGTTGTGACCGACGGGGTCCGCTTCGTGATGGCGAAGGTCTGCCACGGGCTGGAGCTCACCGCCTCCTTGTAGGCGACCGCCCACCGGCCGGTCAAGAAGAACCGGCCAGGGGTGTCGTCGGGGCGGGTGAACTGGATCACTGCGTCCTGACGCCCGAGGCCGACCGGCTGGTGGATGTAGCCGAAGCGGAACGGGCGGGCCGGCTTGCCCGCGAGGATGCGGGCGATCGTGCGGGCGGCGTGCACCGCGGTGGGGATGCCGCTCTGGCAGGTGCCGTGCAGGACACCGAAGCCCTGGCGGACGGCCGCCGCATCGCCGACCGCGAACACCTCGGGGTGCGACACCGACCGCAACGAGGGGTCGGTGAGGATCCGACCGCGCTCGTCGACCTCCAGCCCGGCGGCGGCAGCCAGGGGCGATACGCGCACGCCGGTGGTCCACAGCACCGCGTCGGCCCGGACGTGCTCGCCGTCGGCGAGGTCCACGCCATGGTCGAACACCTTCACCACGTCGACGCCGGTGTGCGACTGCACACCCAGCCGGTCCAGCGCCCGTTCGAGGTAGGCACGCGCCCGCGGCCCCATCATGGCCCCGGGCTCGCCGCGCCCGAGCAGGTGCACAGTCAGGCGGGGGTGCTGCTCGGCGATCTCGGCGGCCGCCTCCACGCCGGTCAACCCGTTCCCGACCACGACGACCGGAGCCCCGTCGGGCAGCGACGCGAGCCGCTGGGCCAGCAGCCCGGCGTCGTGCGCGGAGTCCAACGTGAAGGCGTGGGTGTCGGCACCGGGAACGGTGGTGGTGTCGCTGACCGCGCCGAGCGCGTGGACCAGCACGTCGTACCCGAGAACGCGCTCGTCGTCGATCCGCACGGTGCGCGCGTCGGCGTCGATGGCGGTCACGCAGCCTTGGACGAACTCGATGCCGGTGCCCTCGAGCATGGTCGGGATGTCGAGGTGCGCCAGCTCCTGCCCGGACGCCGTCTGGTGCAGCCGCAGCCGCTCGGTGAACCGCGCGCTCGGGTTGACCAGGGTGACGTGGACGTCGCTGCCGGTGCGCGCGGCGATGCCGAGCGCGGCGCTCGTGCCGGTGTACCCGGCGCCGAGGACGAGGACGTTGGTGGTGGTCATGACGTGCTCCTTCGCTTGATGACAACCCCGAGACGTATGCAGGTGGTCCGTCTGTGACATCGCAAGCAGGAAACTTCCCGACGATGCGTGCTGCGGGCCGACGAGATCGGACCCGCCCCTGCCGCGTCACCAATCGCCAACGCCATAGGCTGCGGCGATGGCACGCACCCCGGACGAGCCCATCGCCCCCGAGGCGCTCGTGCGCCAGTTCCAGGCGCAGCTCGCCGGACTCGACCGAGCGACGGCGACAGAACTGGCGCAGCGGCTGACCGGAGGGTTCGTCGGGCGCAGCCCGCTCCCCCGGCCCACGCCACCCTCGGCCCGCCGACCGCGCCGCACCGACGTCGTCACCCTGCAGGTCCGGGTGGATCTGCAGGACACCGAGCCTCCGCTGTGGCGGCGCCTGGAGCTCGCCTCCGACATGTTGCTGAGCGAGCTGCACACGGTCCTGCAAATCACGATGGGCTGGACCGACAACCATTTGCACCGGTTCAGCTCGGGCGCCAGCATCTACGACCAGCACTCTGAGTCCTACTTGATGCAGTTCGAGGTCGACGAGGGCCAGCCGGGCGTTCCGGAGGACGAGGTCCGCATCGACGAGCTGCTGGTCGACGTCGGCGATCGGATCACCTACGGCTACGACTTCGGCGACGGCTGGATGCACACCGTCAAGCTCGAGGCCGTTCTACCGCGGACCGACGAGGCACCTCGGGCCGTGTGCACGGCAGGCCAGCGGCCTGGGCCGGCCGAGGACTGCGGCGGCGTCCACGGTTACGAGATGTGGAGTGTGGCCACGGACCCGACCCACCCCCAGCACGCGCTCGCGCTGGCTGACGTCAGGGACATGTACGGGGACGTCAATCCGGACGCCCTCAAACCCGTGCCGTTCGACATCGACGCGATCAACACGGCGTTGGCGGCGCCCGTCCTGGACGACGCCGACCTGCCGGAGGCGCTCGCCGATCTCGTGCAGGCCGTCGGCAGAGCCGGCGACCAGGCGTGGCTGCGGACGGCGATCGCCGGCATTCCCCGGCCCGTGCAGCCCGACGAGGTGGCCGTCGCGAGCGCGGTGCGCCCGTTCCAGTGGCTGCTCGACCAGGTCGGCCCGGACGGCATCGCGCTGACCGGTGCCGGCTACCTGCCACCTGCCCAGGTCCAGGCGTTCGCTGCGGAACTGGGCATCGCTGACAGCTGGATCGGCAAGCTCAATCGCGAGGTACAGACCCTCCCCGTCCTGGAGTTCCGGGAGGCGGCGCAGCAGGCACAGCTCGTCCGCAAGCACCGCGGCAAGCTCGTTCGCACCCCGGCTGGGCGGAAGCTGGCCTTCGACCCGACCGGGCTGTGGTCGCATCTGGCGGCCCGCATGCCGGTCGGGGCGACCACCGACAGGTACGAACGGCAGGCCGGGCTGCTCCTCCTGATCGGGATCGCCGCCGGCTGGGACAGTCTCGACGCCGAAGTCGCCCACGGACTCAGCGCCATCGGCTGGGTCGTCGACAACGGCCCCGTCACCCCTCCTGACGCCCACCGCGCCACCCTCGGGACCCGTGCGGTGCTGGAGCACCTCGGCGCGATCGGCCGCCGGGTGGGCGGGCCCGAGCACGTCACGGAGCTCGGTGTCGCCTTCGCCCGCGCAGCTGTGTGGACCTGGCCCTGACCGTCGTCGGGAGAGTTGGCTGTAGACCTCTGCTCGACGCTCAGCCGTCGTCCCGGCAGAGGCAGAACGGATGGCCGGCCGGGTCGAGCAGCACCCGGACGTTCTCCTGCGGCTGGTGCTCGGCCAGCTCAGCGCCCAGGGTGAGTGCCTCCGCCACTGCGTCCGCGAGATCACCGACCTGGATGTCCAGGTGCATCATCGGCCGCTGGTCATCCGGCGACGGCGGCCAGACCGGGCGCCGGTACTCGTCGGCCTGTTGGAAGACCAGGAAGCTGCCGCCTGGCGTGCCGATCACCGTCGTACCGGGTTGCTCATGGACGATCGGCCACTCGAGCAGCTCGAAGTAGAAACGCGCCAACGCCGCCGGATCGGGTGCCTCGACCGCCACGCCCCACCACATGCCTGATACCCGAGATCGCATGTGCAACAGCGTGCCAGCACGCTTCGACAGAACAGGGCGCCATCGCTCGATCATCCCGACAGTCAGACGGTGGTGGCGACCGGTTGTCCTGCCGGGACGGTCCGGCGGCGCCGGCTCGGGATCATGAGCGTCGGGTGGGAGATGCTCCAGGCCGCGCCCCGGCACACCAGCTCCTTGAGGCGCGCTGCCGTCCGGCCGGTGAAGGCGGACGATTTGGCCTGGTCGTCCGGGGTCACCCACTGCACGATCGCGTCGCGGCGGCCGAGGCTGATGCACTGGCCGGTGTAGCCGATCTTGTTCGGGGGGATCGCGCGTCCGGTCAGGCGGGCGGTGATCGCGTCCGCGGCCAGGTAGGCGGTGGGGACTCCCGAGGCGCAGGACATCCGCAGCGGCGCCCCGCTCGCGCCCGACGCGAAGGCGGCATCACCGACGGCGTAGACGTCGGGGTGCGAGACCGACCGCATGGTGTCGTCCACGACGACCCGCCCCGTCTCGGAGACCTCCAGCGTTGTTGCCGCGGCGATGGGGTGCACGGCGAAGCCGGCCGTCCAGACGGTCACCTGCGCCGGGATGGCCTGGTCGTCGGTGGTGACCGCGCCGTTCTGCGCGACGGCCGCGATGTCGGTGTTCTCGTGCACCGTGATCCCGAGCCGGTCGAACGTTGCGCGCAGGTGGGTCTGCGCCTTCTTGCTCAGCCAGTCGCCGAACCTGCCGCGGGCCGCGAGGGCGACCTCGAGGTCGGGCCGGGCGTCGGCGATCTCGGTGGCGGCCTCGATGCCGGTGAGGCCACCGCCGACGACGAGCACCGTCCCGCCCGGGGCGAGATCGGCCAGCCGCGAGCGCAGCCGCAGCGCGGCCTGCTTGCTCGCCAGGTGGTGGGCGTGCTCGGCCACACCGGGAACGCCGCAGTCGGCAGCGGTGCTGCCGAGGGCGTAGACGAGCGTGTCGTAGGCGATCTCGCCGGTTCCGTCGGCATCGACGACGCCCACGCTCTTGCGGTCGACGTCCACGGCGGTGACCCGGGCGAGCCGGACCTGCACGCCCGTGCCCGCGAAGACGTCGGACAGGGCGCGGGGCGCCAGATCCTGGCCGGTCGCGAGCTGGTGCATGCGGACGCGCTCGACGAACTCGGGATCGGCGTTGACGAGGACGATCTCGGTGTCGGCCGGGTGCAGCCGCTTTGCCAGCCGCCCGACAGCATTGGCTCCGGCGTATCCGGCCCCGAGGACGACGATGCGGTGCTTCATGGTGTTGCTCCTGTCAGGTTGGTCCGTGCTCCCTGAACCGGGCAGGAGCGCGAAGCCTGACATCCACGTGTTGTGACCTGAGTCACCAGGTGTCGACGAGCGGCTCCCCGTGCTCGGAGGTGCTCCACTGGCGGGCCACCCGTTCGAGCTTCTCGGGGTTCACCTGCGTGTGGACGGCGGCGATGCCGTCGGTGGTCACGTCCAGCGAGACCACGCCGGCGACCCGGTCCTCGACCATCAGGACCACCGCAGGCAGGCCGTTGGCGACCGCCGCGAACAGGACGGGCCGGCCGCCGATCAACTCCCACTTGGCCTCGCTGGGCTCGAACAGCGTGCGCAGGAACCTCGCCACCCGCAGCGCACCGGTGACCGGCCGCGGCAGCGAGAAGATCAGGCCACCACCGTCGCCGAGGCTGATCGCGTCGTCGCTCAGCAACCGCACCAGCGCCTCGGTCCGGCCGCTCAGCGCCGCAGCGAGGAACTCCTCGACGATCTTGCGGGCCGCGCCCGCATCGACCACGACCCGGCGCCGGTCGGCGGCCAGGTTCTGCTTGGCCCGCCGGTAGATCTGCTGGCAGTTCGACTCGGTGAGGTCGAGCACCTCGGCGATCTCGCCGTGCGTGTACCCGAACGCCTCGCGCAGCACGTACACGACACGTTCCTTGGCCGAGAGCCGCTCCATCAGCGTGAGCATCGCGATCGAGACCGAGTCGCGCTGCTCGGCCGTGTCGGACGGCCCGAGCATCCGGTCCCCGGCCAGCACCGGCTCGGGCAGCCATTGGCCCACGTAGGTCTCGCGCCTGGCCCGCGCGGACGTGAGCCGGTTGAGGCAGAGGTTGGTGAGCACCTTCGTCAACCACGCCTCGGGCGTCTCGATGAACCCACGATCGGCCGCCTGCCAGCGCAGGAACGTGTCCTGCACCGCGTCCTCGGCATCGTTCGCCGACCCCAGAAGGCGGTACGCGATGGCCTCCAACCGTGGCCTGGCTCCCTCGAACACCTCGACCTCGCGCGCACCGACCGGCATGCGGGCGACGGTACCCGCGGCACTCGGCGACACCCGAACATCCGGCGACGCCCGGACATGCGGACATGCGACCATCGACCTCGTGGCGACCGGGGCTGTTCCATCGTCCGACGCACTGTTCTGGCCGCCGTTGCGGGAGGGCGACCGGGTACGGCTCGTCTCCCCCGCGAGCTGGCCCGAGGGGGACGGCCTCCGCCTCACCAAGGAGACGCTGGAGGGCTGGGGTCTCACCGTCGACGTCGGGGCGCACGCGACCGATCGGTACGGATACATGGCCGGCCGCGACGCCGACCGCCTCGCCGACCTGAACGACGCCTTCCGGGATCCGACGGTGCGCGCGATCGTCGCCACCCGCGGGGGTGCCGGCGCCTACCGGATCTCCGACCAGCTCGACTTCGCCGCGGCCCGCCGCGACCCGAAACCGGTGCTCGGGTTCAGCGACATCACCGACCTGCACCTGGCGTTGTGGCGGGAGTGCCGGCTCGTGTGCTTCCACGGCTGCGTCATCGGGTCTGACGCGGCCCGTTCCGCGCGCGCCCTGCTCATGGGCACGAACCGGAACACCGTGGTGTCCGATCCGAGCGCGCTGTCGGCCGGGGTGCGGGTGTCGGGGGTCGCGTCGGGGCCGCTGGTCGGCGGGAACTTCTCGACGATCGCGCATCGGGTCGGCGCCGGGTTGCCCGACCTGCGCGGGGCGATACTGCTGATCGAGGACACCCGTGGGATCGGGATCGGCCGCGTCGACCGCCAGCTCACCCAGCTGCGCCGGGCCGGCGCTCTTGCCGGTCTCGCCGGGGTGGCGCTCGGCCTCATCAGCGGGTTCGACGACTACGTCGACCGCGGCTGGACGGTGCTCGACGTGCTGCGCGACCACCTCTGCGAGCTGGGTGTGCCGGTGCACGGCGGGCTGCCGATCGGCCACGGTGGCGCGCTCGACGCCGACGGCTTCCCCGATCAGGTCTGCGTCGCGCTCGGCGCCGATGCGGTGCTCGACGCGGATGCGGGCACTCTCACGATGGGCGGCAATCCGCGGGTGTGACCTGCGGCGGCCCCCTCTCGCTACCGGCGCGGAGACAGGCGCAGCAGCCGGGCCGACGGCGCGTCGGGCAGGTGCACGCGCAGCTCGCCGGCAGCCGCCGACCAGGTCGTTGTGCCGCGCGCGTGCGTCGGGAAGAGGGGCTCGACGTCGACCTCCTGGCCGGCGAGCTGCGGCAGCGGCAGCACGACGGCGTCGTCGCCGCCGCGGCGCCACACCTGCAGCAACACGCCTTCCGCGTCGAGCAGCCCGGCCGCGCACCACGCGTCGTACCAGCCGGGCAGGCCCAGCGGCCAGATCGGCAGCGCGTGCGGGATCCGGTGGCGCAGGCCCTTGTAGACGTCCATGGCCTGCCGCACCGACGCGCGGCCGGCGGCGTCGAGCAGGTCGATGCGCCCGGACAGGTGCACCCGGCTGAGCAGCGCGTTGACCAGCGTCAGGTCGTTGACGTCGGCGGACCACTCCGGCTGCGGGTAGGCCCACACGGCGGACTGCTCGGGCGTGACGGACGCCGGTGCCGCCGCGGCGATCGGGACGTAGCGCTCGGGGTCGGTCTGGTCGCTCGTGGACTGGATGCTGTGGCGCGACAGCTGGGCGTGGTCCGCTCGCATCCCGCCCGACGAGCAGTTCTCCAGCACCAGCCCCGGGTGCCGGTCGAGCACGCCGTCGATCCACCCGCTGTAGGCCCGGTTGTGCCCGAGCAGCCCGGCGCCCGGACGGGAGCCGTCGACGTCGGTGCCCGCCCCGATGTTGATGTTGTAGTCGAGCTTGAAGTACCCGACGCCGAACTCGGCGACGAGCCGGTCGACGGTCTCGTCGAGGTGCCGGACGACGGCCGGGTGGCGGAAGTCGAGCTGGTGGCGGCCGTTCTCGACGAGCGGCACCCCGTCGCGGCAGAACAGCGCCTCCACCGGCAGCCGCGCGAGGAGCGGGCTGCGCACGCCCACCACCTCCGGCTCCAGCCAGAGCCCCGGGACCATCCCCGCCGCGGTGATCGCGGCGGTGACCTCGCCGAGCCCGCCGGGGAACCGGGAGGGCGCCGGCTGCCACTCCCCGACCATGTCCCACCACCCGGGCTCGTCGGAGTACCAGCCGGCGTCGATCACGAAGTACTCCGCGCCCGCCGCGGCCGCGGACTCCACGAGCGGCAGCAGGCGCTCCGTCGTCGGATCGCCCATCAGGCAGTTCATGTAGTCGTTGAAGATCACCGGGCAGGTTGTGTTGTCGACGTGCGGGCGCCGGACCTGCCGCCGGTAGCGGGTGATCTCGGCGAGCGCACCCTGCAGGCCGTCGGCGGACACCGCCACGGCGACGGGCACGCCGACGAACTCCTCGCCCGGCGCCAGCACGACCTCCCACTCGTGGTCCTGCGCGGTAGGACCGCTCATGCCGACGTAGAGGCGGCTCCTCCGGTCGAGCGCCTCCCACTGCCAGGGGCCGTTGTGCTCCACCTGCCACGTCCACGCCCGTCCCGTGGCGGTGTCGACGACCGCGCCGACGGGCAGGTGATCACCCGTCGACCAGCTGCCGTAGCCGCGCACGCCGAAGTGCCCGAGCGACGAGTCGTTGCCCTCTCCGACGCGTCCGATGTCGACGACGCCCGCGTCTTCGAGCGACGTGCGGCGCCAGCGGAACTCCGCGTCCCACGCGTTGCGGGCGTGGTGGAGCTGCAGCCGCTCGGGCGCGTCGAGGATGTCCTGGTCGGCGAACCCGGCGAGGGTGAAGGAGGAGACGTACCGGACGGTGACCGGTGCCGCGCCGGCGTTGCGCAGGTGGGTCGTGGCGCGGAACACCGACGCGCCGGGCCGGTGTTCGAGCCGGGTGGTGACGACGATCTTGCTCTCGGGGTCGGACTGCTCGACGGTCAGCACGTCGATCCCGTCCGCGTGGACGGCCGCGTGGACGGCCTCGTGCCGGACGTGGCGCAGCCGGCTCGACGGCCGGTAGCGGCGGTGCTGGGCGTGCGGGCTCGCGCCTTGCCGGCCCTCGGCACCAAGTGCGAGCTCGACGAGCGGCACGGCGTGGTGCAGATCGGCCGGCCACGCGGACGGGTCCCCGTCCAGCTGCACGGACACCACCCGGACCGGGGCGTCCGCCGCTGCGACCAGGCGGACCTCACCCGTTCCGAAGCGCCACGCGATGTGGTCCGTCCGGGTCGACGTTCGGGTCGACGCCTCGGCGGGGGCGAGCAGTTCTGACATGGATGGGTCCTTCGCTGGTCGGATCACTTCTGGATCACTTGAGGCCGGATTCGGCGATGCCGCGCACGAACCGTTTCTGGAAGGCGAGGAAGACTGCGACGACCGGGACCATCGACAGCAGCGTGATGGCCATCATCTCGTCCCAGGGATGGGAGAAGGTGCCGTTGAGCGCCGCGAGCCCCACCGAGATCGTGTAGTCGTTCGGGGTTTGCAGCGCCACGAGCGGCCAGACGAAGTCGTTCCACCGCCAGACGAACGTCAGGATCGTGAGCACCGCGATCAGCGGCCCGCTCAACGGCAGCACCACACGCAGGAAGATGCGCAGCTCCCCCGCGCCGTCCACCCGGGCGGCCTCGAGCAGCTCGTCGGGCAGGCCGGCGAGGAACTGGCGGGCCATGAAGATCGTGACGGCCTGGGCTGCGGTCGGCAGGACGACCGCCCACGGCGAGTTGACCAGGCCGAGCCTGGAGACGATCACGAACTCCGGCACCATGATCACGTGGATCGGCACCATGATGGTGACGAGCATCAGCGCGAACAGCGCGTCCCGGCCGCGGAAGCGGTACTTGGCAAAGGCGTAGCCGGCGAGCAGGCTCACGACGACCGTCAGGACGACGCCCGCCACCGCGATCACGAGCGAGTTGGCCAGCCAACGCCCGACCGGCTGGTCGGTGAACGCCCTGCCGAAGACGCCGAGATCGATGCGGTCGGGCCAGAGGGCGAACCCGGAGCCCTGCGCGAGCCCGCCCGGGCTGATGGCCGTGACGAGCACCCAGTACACCGGGAACAGCATCACCAGGCCGCCGAGCACGAGCACGACCCAGATCGACCAGCGCCCGACGGTCATCCGGTCACGCCGCGATGGGGTCGTCATGAGACGTCCCCCGTCCGCCGGACCAGCCGGCTGCGCAGCAGCGTGAGGGCGAGCAGTGCCAGCACGAGGACGACCCCGATCGCCGATGCGTACCCCATCCGGCCGTCGGTGAAGGCGGCCCGGAACACGTACTGCACCAGCACCGTGGTGGCGAAGCCCGGACCACCGCCGGTCAGGACGTAGATGACGTCGAACGCCTGGATCGAGAACACGACGTTCAGCACGACCAGCAGCGAGGTCGTGGGCGCCAGCAGGGGCCAGACGATCCGCGTGAACCGGTTCCACGGGCCTGCACCGTCGATCTCGGCGGCCTCGATCAGGGCCGGGTTGATGTTCTGCAGCGCCGCGAGGTAGGTGACCATGCAGAAGCCGATCCGGCCCCACACCACGGCCAGGACGAGGGTGATCATCGCCCAGTCCGGGGAGCTGAGCCACCCGACGCGGGGCAGGCCGAGCTCTGCGAGGGCGGCGTTCGCGATCCCGTTGTCGGCGTTGAAGATCCACGCCATGACGAGCGACACGGCGACCCCGGAGACGACCATCGGCAGGAAGTAGAGGCTGCGGATCAGGCCGCGTCCCGGCAGCCGCCGGTTGAGCAGCACGGCCAGCAGCAGCCCGATCGCCGTGCTCGTCGGCACCGTGCCGAGGGTGAACACGAGCGTGTTGCGCACCGTCGTCCAGAACAGCGGCGTCGTGACCAGCTCGCCGTAGTTGTCGAGCCCGGCGAAGCGCCCGCCGCCGAACACGGCGACGTCCTGGAAGCTCAGCACCACGGAGATCGCGATGGGCGCGAACGCGAAGACCGCGAACAGCACCAGGCTCGGCGCGATGAACAGCCACGCCGCCATGGCCTGCGAGCGTGCGCGGCGCGGCCGTGGCGCCGGCGTTCGCACCCGCTCGGTCCCGCCGACGCCCGGTGGCGCCGTCGCGAGCTCATGCAGTGGCATTGCGGATCCCGGCGGCGATCGAGCGGGCCGTGTCGGCCGGTGTCTTCTGCCCGGTCCAGCACAGGTCGAGCTCGTCGGCCAGCACCTGGTTGATCGCGTTGAACTTCGGCGAGGTCTGCACCTTCGCCATCGACGCCGGCACCGTCGTGGCCTGCTCGGCGAACAGGGTCATCTGCTGTTGCTGTGCCTTGTAGGCGAGCGGCTGCTGGCTCAATGCCGTGCGCACCGGCAGGAACAGGTCGTTCTCGCAGAAGTAGCGCATGTTCTGCTCGTTGCATACGAACTGGATGAAGTCCGCGGCGACGGCCGGATTCTTGCAGGTGGCGGTGACGGCGAGCAGGTTGCCACCGAGGTCGGACGCGGCCGAGCGCCCGCGCGGCATGTACGTGACGCCCCACGCCTCCTGGGGCAGCCCCTTGCCGACGTCCGACATGATCCAGTCACCGAAGATCATCATCCCGGCCTGCCCGGTGATGAACGAGTTCACAGTCGACGCGTCGTTCGACCCCTTCACCGTGTTCGACATGGGGATCAGGCCGTCGGTGTAGAGCCGCTGGAACCAGGCGAGCGCCTCGACGCCCTCCGGGCTGTCGATCGCCGGGGTCACACCGTCGTCCGCGACGAGCTGCCCGCCGTGCATGTACAGGAACGGCAGCCACCGGTAGCCGGTCGGGACACCGCCGAAGCCGTAGGACAGCGCGTACGCACCGGTGGCCCGCTTCACCTCGCGGGCGATGTCGACGAACTGCTCCAACGTCCAGGCCTCGTCGAGGCCGGCCGGCGGCGTCACACCGATCTTGCTGAACACGTCCGTGCGGTAGAACGTCGCGAACGTGTCGGTGTGCTGCGGGATGCCGTGCACGCGCCCGTCCAGCTGTGCCGCCGACCAGAACGTGGGGGCGAAGTCGGCGCCGTAGTCCGGAGCCAGGTAGTCGTCGAGCGCGATGACGCCGTTGTTCTGCGCGTAGCGCCCGATCTGCTGCCAGGTGATCCGGATGATGTCCGGCGCGCTGCCGCCCGCGAGCTGGGTGGTGAACCACTGGTTGAAGTCGCCGCCAGGGGTCTCCTGGACGGTGATGGTGACGTTCGGGTGCGTCGCCGTGTAGTCCGCGGCGAACTTCCGGTAGGTCACGATGTCCACCGGGATCTGCCACGACGAAAGCACCAGGTCGGCGCGGGCGTCGGGGCCGGCCGGGACGCCGCCACCTCCGCTTCCCCCGCACGCGCTGAGCAGGGATCCCACGCCCAGCGCACCGGCCGCAGCGGCCCCGTAACCGAGCAGGCGCCTGCGGGACACCGGTCGTGCGCCCGCACCGCTCGAGGTGGTCGTGTGATCGGGCATGGCGGCTCCTCATCGAGACACGATCGGCGATGTGAGCGTTCACATCGAGTGTTGTGCGGCAGTGTGAACGTTCACACGGAGTACCGTCAAGACCTGTCTGCAAGGGAGACGCATGAGCACGCCACGGATCCGGCAGCCGTCGATGAGAGACGTCGCACGCGCGTCGGGGGTCTCCTACCAGACGGTTTCCCGGGTGATCAACGATCAGGAACGCGTGCATCCCGAGACGCGGGCCCGGGTGCTCGCCGCCGTCGACGCACTCGGCTACCACCCCAACAGCGCCGCCCGGGCGCTGGTCACCGGCCGCGGGTCCACCGTCGCCGTCGTCGCCTCCAACACCAGCCTCTACGGCTACGCGCGCACGCTGGAGGGCATCGAGGACGCCGCATTTGCCGCGGGCTACACGGTGAACATCACCGTGCTCCGCTCGCCCGACCAGTCCGACCGCGCCGACGCCGTCGAACGGCTGCTGTCACAACCGCTCGCCGGGCTGATCGCGTTCACCCATGACGATCTCGCGCGGTCGGCCGTCGAGGACGTGCCGTCCCGGATGCCCGCCGTGACGGTGTTCGGCACCGGGGCGGGCGGTCGGGCACACATCCTCCTCGACGAGGAGGGCGGCGCGCGGGCCGCCATCCGGCACCTGCTGGACCTCGGGCACCGCACGATCCACCACGCCGGCGTGCCACCGCTCCTGCCTTCGGGTCGACTCCTCGGCTGGCGCGCGACCCTGGAGGAAGCCGGCGTGCCCCGACCCGAACCGATCCCCGTGACCTGGGAGCCGCGCTCCGGGTACGAGGTCGGCTCGGCCATCGCCCGGCAGCACGACATCACCGCCGTGTTCGCCGGCAACGACGACATCGCGACCGGGATCGTGCGGGCCCTGATCGACAGCGGCCGCGACGTCCCCGGCGACGTCAGCGTGATCGGCTTCGACGACACCCCGCTCGCCGCGTACACCAGGCCGTCCCTGACCACCGTGTCCCAGGACTTCGTCGAGCTCGGCCGGCGCGCGTTCGACCTGCTCCACGGCCTCATCGAGCAGGACGACCAGCCGGCCGGCCCCACAGTGCTGCCGACCCATCTCGTGACGAGGGAGAGCACCGGCCCACCGCGCCGGTGACACCCGACGTGGCCGTCAGTCGGGGATGGCCGAGTGGTCGGGGACGACGATGCCGAACAGGTCGTTGATGGCGGCGAGGCTCGCGGCCTGGATGGTGGCGGCCGCGAGGGTGCCGGTGGGCCCGGGTGGCGGTTCGGCGAGCTCGGTGTGCCGGTGCTCGGCGGCGATCGCCACTTTCTGACGCGGTCCAGCGGGCGTTTCCGCAATGCACGACCGCGGCCAGCGGGACCGACATCGTCGGTCGGCCGGCCGACGCACGAGCTGCGCCGGTGCAACCGGATTGATGTAATGGGTAATAGCCATTACAGTCGTTCGGTGACGGTACCTCGTACAGCCGATGGGAAGCAGTTCAGGTTCCGAGCAGGGCGCTGGAGTCTCGACCTCTGCTCGACGCTGCTCTGGCGTCACCTCGCTCCGGTGGAGCTACTCAGGGAGCCGGCAGACCTGGATCGCTGGTTCGTGGCCGCGAACCTTTCCTGCGGGGACGCCGAGGCCACCTGCGCTGAGCTCGACGATGCGCACGCACTCCGGGAGTCCGCCTTCCGGCTCTTCCAAGGGCGCATCGCGGGAGAGGAGTTGCACGCGGCCGACGTCGTGGTGATGAATCGATTGGCAGCCCGGGTGGGGAGGTTTCCCCAACTCACCCGGCTCGGCGGTGTCCAGTGGTCGGCTCGGGCACCTGTGGAGGCTGGACTCGCCGCTGTAGCCGGAGACTGCATCGAGCTCCTCGGCGGACCGCTGAGCGGGCGACTTCGCGCTTGCGCGGCGCCGGACTGCGCCTTTCTGTTCGTGGACACGTCTCGACCTGGCACCCGGCTGTGGTGCGCAGAAGCCCGCTGCGGAAACCGACAGCGAGTGCGCGAACACCGGAAGCGGCAGGGGCACCAACGGTGAATCGGTGGACCGGCGTAGCACTGGGCAGCGCTGGAGTGCTCTGCTTCAGTGGTACGGCTCCAGCGACCCGCGTTGCTGTCGAGTTCGGCCCGGCGACCGTCACCGCGGGGCGGATCCTGATCGCGGCGGTGCTCGGCGCAGTGACCCTCCTGGCGACAAGGCAGCTTCGATGGCCGGGGCGCCGAATGGCGCTGCGGCTAGTCGTCGCCGGATCCGGGTTGGCTGTCGGGTATCCCCTCTTCCTAGCGTTAGCCGTTGAGCAAATCCCGGCACACCACGCCGGCGTCGTGATCGGTTTGACCCCCGCCGCGACCGCGGTGCTGTCCGCGCTTCGGCTGGGTGAGCGACCACCGACACGGTTCTGGTGGTCATGCGCGGCGGGGTTCGGAGTGATAGTGGCGTTCGCGGTGCTCCAGGCTGGAGGCGGTGTCCAGGTGGCCGACATCTGGCTGCTCGCCGGCGTGCTGAGCACCGCCGTCGGGTACGTCGAGGGTGGAAGGATCGCCGCCGAGCTGGGAGGTACGGCCACCTTGTGTTGGGCGATGATCCTGCTCTCGCCGGCAGCTATCGTCGTGATCGCTCTGTCACCGCCGACCCCCGCGACCAGTGCGGCATGGGTCGGACTCGGCTACGCAGGCGTGTTCAGCATGTTCCTGGGATCGATCCTCTGGTATCACGGCCTCGCCGCCGGGGGTGTCGGGCGTATCGGCCAACTCAATCTCGCACAGCCGTTCCTGGCCATCGTCTGGTCGGCACTCCTGCTCGACGAGCAACTGACATGGGCCGTACCCGCCACCGCGACTGCCGTACTCGCCTGCGTGGCTGTCTGCCTCAGCAGCCGGCCGAACTTTCAGAAAAACCGATAGCGCCGGCAGGCTGCGCGGGCTGATCCGGTCGCACCGAACCACACAGCTGGGCCTGTCGTCCAAGCTCGTGCGTGGTGTGTCGGGAAGTCTGGTCCGCGGCTGTATGGCCGACCCCGATGCGGCGATCGGGACGTAGCGCTCGGGGTCGGTCTGGTCGCTCGTGGACTGGATGCTGTGCCGCGACAGCTGGGCGTGGCCCGCTCGCATCCCGCCCGACGAGCACCTCTCCAGCACCAGCCGGCGTCGATCACCAAGTACTCCGCGCCCGCGGCGGCCGCGGACTCCACGAGCGGCAGCAGACGTTCCGTCGTCGGGTCGCCCGGCAGGCAGTTCATGTAGTCGTCGTTGAAGATCGCCGGGCAGGCCGTGTTGTCGACGTGCGGGCGCCGGACCCCGGTGTGGTCGTCAGTCGG
This sequence comes from Pseudonocardia sp. TRM90224, assembly GCF_021245725.1. Lineage (GTDB taxonomy): Bacteria > Actinomycetota > Actinomycetes > Mycobacteriales > Pseudonocardiaceae > Pseudonocardia. The sequence goes on from NZ_JAJGSX010000061.1 coordinate 28,837, forward strand.
GGATGGCCGAGTGGTCGGGGACGACGATGCCGAACAGGTCGTTGATGGCGGCGAGGCTCGCGGCCTGGATGGTGGCGGCCGCGAGGGTGCCGGTGGGCCCGGGCAGGGCCCGGGTGGCGGTGGCGGCGGCGACGACCGTCGACGCGTAGCCCAGGTTGAAGGCCGCCCGTGCGGTCGAATTGACGCACATGTGGGTCATGAACCCGACCATGATCAGATTCGTGTTGCCGGCCTCGGTGAGCCGCTCGCGCAGGTCGGTGTCGACGAACGCGTTGGGGTAGCTCTTCGTGATCACCGGTTCGTCGTCGTGGGGTGCGACGCGCTCGACGATGGCGCCGGTCTCGCCCCGGATGTCGAAGAGCGATCCCGCACCGTCGTCGTGCCGGACGTGGACGACCGGGATGCCCGCGGTTCGCGCGCGCCGGAGCAACCCGGCGGCATGGTCGAGCGCAGCCTCCACGCCGTCGAGTTCGAGCGGGCCGCCGGTGTAGGTGTTCTGGCAATCGATCACGACGAGGGTCGATTCCGCGAACCGGGCAGGAGCCGAGGGGAGCTCGCTCAGCCCTCGCAGTGTGGCCGGGCTCGACGGTTCTGGTTCGGACATCCGTGACTCCTGGGCTGCGTGATCGAGGAAGCTTGGGTGATGCTTGCTGAAGCAAGGATGCCACCGAGGACGCCACAGAGGTCGACCTACGGCGTGATCACCTCCACCGCGTTCGCGACGAGTGCATCCCTGAGCGCGGGCGGCGGCGCGGTGTCGGTGATGAGGTAGTCGGCACTGCCCAGCTCGGACACCTGGGCGAACAGCCGGCGGTCGAACTTGGACGAGTCGGCGAGTATCGCCACGCGAGCCGCGCGAGAGATCATCTCCTGCATCATCGCGGCTTCGGCGAGGTTGCTCGTCGTGTAGCCGGCGTCCGCCGAGATCGCACCGACGCCGATCAGCGCCAGGTCGCAGCTGATGTCCAGTTCGGCGCCGCCGTTGGCCCGGAAGCTGACCGGCCCGATCGTGGCGAGCGTGAGCGCGCGCACCGCGCCGCCGAACACGTAGATGTCGCGGATCGCAGTGGGCGGCAGCGCCCCGGGCACCAGCAGGTTGTTCGTCGCCACCGTGAGGTCGCGGTGCTGGCGCAGGCTGCGCGCGAGCGCCAGCGTGGTCGTCCCACCGTTGATCATGATCGTCGAGCCGTCCTGGACCAGCTCGGCCGCCAGCTCCGCGATCTGCTCCTTCTCCTGCTCCTGGAGGGTGAGCCGCTGGTCGACAGCCCGGTCGGTGCGGGAGACCGTGGACAGGCTGACGGCGCCACCGTAGGTGCGCACCAGCACACCGTCGGCACTCAGTTGATCGAGATCTCGCCGCACCGTGTCGATGGATACGCCGAAGCGCTCGGCCAGCTCGGCCACCGTGACCTGCCCGGTCTCGGCGACGTACGCCGCGAGCTGGGCCTTGCGGCCCGCAGGCAGCCGGCGATGGCGCTCGTGATTGTCAGTGCTCACTACTCCCCCTCCACAAGTGCGGCAGTATGCCACAACCAGGCGCCAGACGAAGCATAAACCGCAGAGAGTTGCATCGAGCGCGCCGCACGCTGCCGTCCAGCGTGCCGACGCGTCTGAGCCCTCCGGTTCCGGGCATGGTCGCAGTCATGCCGCGTACCGGTGCAGACCTTTGCCGTAGTACACGGTTTTCTGCTGTTCTTCTCTTGTCTCAGCGGTCAACACGCTGCTAGCGTGGCGCCGCTACCGCAGAGAACAGTGCAAATTTCAGTTCAGACTTCAGTGCAGACTTCGCCGACGAAGGAGCTCGCCATGGCCGTTCGCGCAACCCGGTGGAAGCGATTGATGTCGGCCGCGGCGGTGGCTGCGACGCTCGCGCTGACGGCTGCGTGCGGTTCGGGCGGCTCGAGCGGTTCGGACGGTGCCGCTGCGGGCGGCCCGGTGACGCTGGAGTTCGCCCAGTGGTGGGGAGCCGAGCTCCCGGCCGGCGAGTTCGACAAGATCATTTCTGACTTCACGGCGCAGAACCCGAACATCACGGTCAAGCTGCTGAGTGCGCCGTACGCCTCGACCAAGCAGCAGCTGGTCACCAGCGCGGCGTCGCAGACCCTGCCCGACGTGGTGGGCCTGGACGGCGCATGGGTCAACGACTTCGCCAAGCAGGGCGCGATCACCGACCTGTCCACGCTGATGACCGAGGCGAACTACGACCCGAGCCAGCTCGCCAGCCAGGTCCAGGTCGCCGACAAGACCTACATGATCCCGGTGGTCAACTTCGTCTACCCGCTCTTCGTCAACAAGGACCTGCTCGCGAAGGCCGGCGTCACGAGCGTGCCCACCACGCGCACCCAGTTCCTGGACGCGGCGAAGAAGATCAGCGCGATCGGCGGTGACGTCAAGGGCTGGGCGCTCCCGCTCGACTCCGCCGTCCCCAACGGCGTCCAGAACGACGTCATGTCATGGCTGTGGGCATCCGGGGGCAGCATGCTCCAGGACGGCAAACCGAATCTGAGCAGCGCTCCGGTCAAGAGCGCGGTCGAGTTCGTGAAGAACCTGAACGACGCCGGCGTCATCGCGCCCGGCTCGCTCACCATGAAGGAGCAGGACAAGGTCGAGAAGTTCACCAACGGCCAGGTCGGCATGATGATCGACTCGCTCGCGCACATCAACCTGATCAAGAAGAACAAGCCGGACCTGAACTTCGAGGTGGCGGCCCTGCCGGCCGAGGACGGCTACACCGGCGAGCGCGGCATCCCGTACGCGTCGTGGGGCATCGGCATCTCCGACTCCACCGAGCACAAGGCCGAGGCCTTCAAGTTCGTGCAGTACCTGCTCGGCAAGGACGTCAACGCGAAGCTCAGCACGATCGCCAACGGCTTCCCCGGCAACAAGAACGCGGCGCCCGACCTCAACGCCGGCGACCCGCGGTTCAAGACCGCCTTCGACATCTACCAGCAGGGCTACCCGGCCAACGAGTTCGTCGGCCTGCCCAAGTCCGAGGACCTGATGCGCCGCTTCAACGAGCAGCTCCAGCTCGTGCTGACCGGCGGGGCGAGCGTCGACGACGCCCTCGCCACGACGCAGCAGTCCTGGTCCGCAGTGATCGGGTGATCGGGTGATCGGATCCGGGGACCGACCATGACATCCGCGAACGTCGATCCGGCGGCTGCACCGTTGACCGCAGCGTCGGCCGGGGGGTCCGCCTCCGGCCGGCGCCACGCCGGCCTGACCAGACGCCTGGTCCCCTACGGCTACCTGTCCCCCACGATGCTGCTGCTCACGGTCCTGATGGTGGTCCCCATCGTCATGGTGATCGGCTACTCGTTCCGGGACAACGTGATCGTCAACAAGAACCCGGTGTTCGCCGGGCTCGTCAACTACGCGAAGGTGCTCACCGACGCGGATTTCCTGGCTGCGCTCCAGAACACCGCCGTCTTCATTTCGGTCAGCACCGCGGCCCACCTGGTCCTGGGCCTCACCTTCGCGATGATGCTCAACACGAAACTGCTGGGCGGGATCACGAAGGCCGTTTTCCGGATCGTCTACATCCTGCCCTGGCTGTTCACGATCGCGGTGATCGCCGTCATCTGGCGGCTGCTGCTCGACCCGGCCGGTGTCGTCAACTACGTGCTGCAGACGTTGGGGCTCATCCAGGACGGCGTGAGCTGGCTCGGCGAGCCGGGGACGGCGCTGTGGGCGGTGACGTTCGCCAACATCTGGTCCGGATACCCGTTCTTCATGATCAGCCTGCTCGCCGCCCTGCAAGGCATCTCGGCCGATCTCTACGAGGCGGCGGCGGTCGACGGGACGAACTGGCTCCAGCGGTTCGTCCACGTGACCCTGCCGCAGCTGCGGCCGGTGATCATCAGCATGGCGGTGCTCGACCTGATCTGGACCTCCCAGCAGTTCGCGCTGATCTGGATGATGACCGGCGGCGGCCCGTTGAACTCCACCGAGATGCTCAGCACCTACACCTACAAGCAGGCCTTCAGCGAGTACGAGTTCGCGACCGCGTCCGCCGCTGCCGTGATCGTCCTGCTCCTCACCGCAGCATTGGCCTTCTTCTACGTGCGCCAGCAGAGGGAGCAGTGACCGGAATGGCGAAGACACGCATAAAGACCCGGCACACCCTCGCAAAGGCCGGCGTCATCACCGGGCTGGTCATCGGGGGGCTGTTCGCCGGCCTGCCGATCGTGTGGATGCTCTCCACGTCGTTCAAGAGCAACGGCGACGTCTTCCAGAACCCACCGAACCTGATCACCGACACCTTCTCGCTCGACGCGTACCTCGAGATCCTGGGCAACGGCGAGCAGCTCCGATTCTTTCTCAACAGCTACATCGTGGCGTTCGCGGTGACGATCCTGACGCTGCTGGTCGCCCTCCTCGCCGGATACGCGTTCAGCCGCTTCAGGTTCCCGTTCCAACGCACGATCAACGCCGTGATCGTCAGCGTCCAGGTCGTCCCGCCGATCACGCTCGTCGTCCCGTACTTCGGGCTCGTCGTCGCGCTCGGCCTGTACAACACCTATCCCGGGCTGATCCTCACGCACATGGTGTTCACGCTTCCGTACGCGATCATCATGATCACCGCATACCTGAACACGCTGCCACGCGAGCTGGACGAGTCGGTCAAGATCGATGGCGGCACCAGCTGGACGGCGCTGTGGCGGGTGCTGGTGCCGATCTCGGTGCCCGGCCTGATCGCGGTCGGGGTCTACACGTTCATGATCTCGTGGAACGAGTACCTCTTCGCGCTCACGCTGACTCGCACCAACGACATGCGCACGGTGCCCATCGGCATCCAGCTGCTCATGGGTCAGCACTCCTACGAGTGGAACCAGATGATGGCGATGAGCATCCTCGGGTCCATTCCGGTCCTCCTCCTGTTCCTCCTGTTCCAACGACGGTTCATCGGCGGACTCACCGCCGGGGCCGTGAAGGCCTGAACCGCTCCACGACGAAGGAGAAATACCGCAATGCTGACGACCGGCAAGGTCATCCTGGATGTCGCCAACGAGCACAGCTTCGCCGTGCCCGCCTTCAACATCAGTGACTGGGCAATGTTCCAGGGGATCGTGGAGATCAGCGAAGAGACGAACGCCCCGCTCATCGTCGCCATCCATCCCGACGAGGTGCGGCACATCGGCCGCGAGATGATCAGCGGCATCATCGAGCGCGCGCACCGCTCGACGGTCCCGATCGCGATCCACTGGGACCACGGCGCCACCTACGAGCAGATCCTGGAGGCGTTCCGGTTCGGGTTCACCTCCGTGATGATCGACGGCTCGCTGAAGCCGTTCGACGAGAACGTGGCGATCTCCCGTCGGGTGACCGATTCGGCGCACGCCCTCGGCCTGTCGGTCGAGGCCGAGCTCGGCACCATCGGCGCGAACGACAGCTATGCCGAGGGCGGCTCCACCGAGATCATCTACACCGATCCCGACGACGCCGTCACGTTCGTCGAGCAGACCGGCGTGGACAGCCTGGCCGTGGCCATCGGCACCTTCCACGGCCTCTACCCGGCCCACTTGAAGCCCGAGCTCAAGCTCGACCTGCTCAAGGAGATCAAGAGCCGGGTCTCGATCCCGCTGGTGCTGCACGGCGGCTCCGGCAACCCGGACGACGAGATCCGGGAGGCCGCGCGGATCGGCATCAACAAGATCAACATCTCGACCGACATCAAGATCGCGTACCACGAGCGGATGCGCGAGGTGCTGGGCAACGACCCGAAGACGCGCGAACCGAATGCCATCCAGCCCGCGTGCATCGAGGCCATGAACGTCGTCGCCGCCCACAAGATCGAGCTGTTCGGTGCCGCCGGCAAGGCCTCCCTCTACTGACGTGAGCAGCGCGTCCCGTGTCGTACTGGGCCTCGGCGGCTGCGTCGACCACGAAATGACGCTCACCGCGGACGTGCTCGAGCGGCTGGTCACCGGGTACGGCATCCGCGCGGGGGAACTGGCGTCGCCCCCGCCAGTGGTGGCCGACGAGCGGGACCTCGTGGTGTCGATCCTCGGGTACGTGGCCCGTGGCGGGGGCGGTGAGCACTTCGTCGCCTCCGCCTCGGCGCTCGCGACCTTCACCGACCGGTTCCCGCACCGGACCACGCTGGGCGGCACCTCGGTGCGGGCCGGGATCCTGATGAGCCGGCTGGGCGTGCCCTCCACGTTCCACCTGGTCAGCATCAACGACACGGTGCGCCGACTGCTCCCACCGGACATCGACCACATCTGCAGCGGCGTCGAGGACACCTACCACCCCCACCTGATCGTCCAGTACGACCGGGACCTGCGGATCCGGGCCGGCGACCTCGACATCGTCGCGCCGTTCCCCAACCGGCTGATCTACGTCAACGACCCCGCCAACGAGGCCATGCTGCTCGCCGACGAGCTCGGCGCGCGGCTCCGCACGGCCGAGGTCTTCCTGATCTCCGGGTTCAACGCCATGCGCGACGAGGACGCGCTCGCCGAACGGCTCGCCGCGCTGCGCTCCCACATGCGGCAGCTGCCGCCCGGCGCGGTGACCTACTTCGAGGACGCGGCGTACCACGAGCCTGCCTTCAGCCGCCGGGTGCGAGACGCGCTGCTCGAAACGATCGACGTGTACGGCATGAACGAGGACGAGATGCAGTCCTATGTCGGACACCCCGTCGACCTGCTCTCGGTGCGGGAGGTCGCGGAGACGCTCACGGCCATGCACACGATCGTCCCGGTGCCGACGCTGGTGCTGCACACGAAGTACTGGGCGGTGGCGCTCGGCGCGCGCGCCCGCGAGTACACCGCGGCCTTGGACACCGGCACGGTGATGGCTGCCACCCGCTACGGCCACGGCGACGGGTTCACCGGCGAGGACGTCGACAACATGCGCCGGCGATCACGGCGGCCCGAATCCGTCGCCTTCGCGGCGGCGCTGCACGAACGGATGGGCGACGCCGTCCGCTGCGCACCGGGCTTCGCGCTCGACGTCGCGCACCCGACGACCGTCGGGCTCGGCGACACCTTCGTCGGCGGCTTCCTCGCCGCGCTGGCGTCAGCGCGGCCATAACGAGTGGAGCGGTTGTCGTCGTGGTACTCGGTCCGGATCCACCCATCTGGGCGGAATGAATTCCGGTAGACCATCCACCATTCGCACGATCCATTCGCTGGCATGTATTTCGCGGTGGTGCATTCGGCATAGCATGACGAGGTTGTCGATTTCAGTTGGTCCACCATTCTGCCATTCGACGACATGGTGGATGTCGCACCAACTCGCCGGGCGGCCACATCGTGCACATCCGCGGTCACGATCAGTCACCGCGCGTCGCATTCCGTCGGGAATCACCCGCGTCGAGCGGCCGATGTCGAGGGGTTGGCTGTCGCTGTTCATGACGATCGGGATGACTGCGGCGTTGCAGGCGAGCTGGCGGAGGTCTTTGGTGGTGATAGCGCCGCCGAAATCGAGGATCGCGGTGCGGACCCGGGT
>NZ_JAJGSX010000062.1 GCF_021245725.1 Pseudonocardia sp. TRM90224
AACGAGCCGGGCGCCCCGCCTGACCCTGGCCGCCAGAACCGTGCACGGATCAGCTCCCGCAGCTGCTCCGCCTCGACCCGCAACTCGTCCGCCTCCGCGGCGTGACCGAAGTGGGCCAGCACCGTCGCGAGCTCGCACCGTGCCCGATACGCGTAGCCCTGCACCTCCAGCAGTGCGATCGGAGGCTGCGGCAACGACCCGTCGGCGAACTGCACGCCGTTCTCGGAGTCCTTCCAGCCCTGGTTGACCAGCGACCGCAGACCGGAAGGGCGATACTCGACGAATCCGTCACCATCGGGGTCACCGGGACCGCGCAGCCAACCGAGCGCGGCGCGCGCGGCGGGGAGCAGCGGCTCCAGGGCCTCGGGTGGAGCTCCCCATTGCATCGCCTGCCCCAGGACGATCAGGAACAGCGGGGTCGAGTCGACGCTGCCGAAGTAGGGACGCGCCCCGCCGGCCGTCCCCTCGCCCAACCACGGCCGATCACCGAAGCGGACCTCGTGCAGGATCTTGCCCGGCTGTTCCTCGTTGCCCGGGTCCTCGACGTTGCCCTGCCGGGCGGCCAGCGCCGAGACCGCATCGAGCATCAGCTCGGGCCGAAACGCACGTGCCTGATAGCTGGAGATCAGCGCGTCACGACCGAACAACGCGACGAACCACGGAATCCCCGCTGCCAGCAGGCGCCGCGAGCCGTCCAACTCATCCGGGATGCCGAGCGCGTCGAGATCCACCAGCGACCGCCGACAACCCCGGGCCAAATGTTCCGGACGACTCCGGACCAGCGGATCCTGCAGAATTGCCGCCCGGGCCGGCGAAGCCGACGTGGCGCGATCCTCGCTGTCCTCGCTGTCCTCGCTGCGCCGTGCCTGCATCTCGATCCGCAGCGCCCAAGGCCGATCCCGGTGCAGGACGACGTCCCACTCGGCCTCACCCCCGGCCAGCTCGTCCGGGGCCGGATCCAACAACACCGTCGTCGTGCGGGGGGTCCCGTCGGCCTGGAAGCACAGGTGGGCGGCCGATCGCCGCACGACGTCGCCAGTTGCGGGCGCGCTCGGATCCCCGGCCAACCGTCGGACCTGGAAGATGTCGGCGAAGTCGGCGCCCATCCGGACCGAAAGGCGCAACCGCACGGGGTCGAGGGTCCAGCAGCGCAACGTGATCGACTCCGCCATGCCGCCCGCCGACACCTCCCGCTTCCGATCGCACTCCACAGGTGCATCCGGGCGCCGATCCCGCAACGTCGCATAGCTGCGGAATCGGGCGACCGACGGACTCATCAGACCCGATCCGAGCTGTCGCAGCGGCTGGCCGTCCACCATGACCTCGAACCGGGACAGGTGCCGGGTGTCGTCGACGATCAGCCCGAGCGGTCCGGCGTTGACGTCACCGAGCTCGTCGGAGACCGCGAAGGTCAGCCCCGCGATGACGGTGATCGTCCCCGGCCCGGCGAGCACCCCCTGCGGTGGTCCCTCGTCGGGAACGGCTCCCGGGTCGGCACTCATCGCCGCAACCTTGCGGGAACGCGTGCCGCGTGGGACGGCACACGGCCCGCTGCGGCCCGGCCGGCTGCAGCCACCGGCGACCGGAAGATCATCGGGGCCACCGCCGCCGGGATGCGCCGGTCACGAGGTCTACCGGCGATGTCGGCCAGCATCGGCTCGTAGCTCCTGGCAAGCGCGGCACTGGAGAAATACCGTGCCGCGTGACGGCGACAGGCCGCACGGTCGATCTCACCGAGTCGCTCGATCAGCGGGCCGAGGTCCGCCACGCTGTCGCGGACGAAGCCGGTTACCCCGTCGAGCACGATCTCCCGGACCGCTCCCCGATTGGTGGCCAGAACCGGCGTGCCGCACGCGAGCGCCTCGACCAGCACCATGCCGAAGGGCTCACGCCACGAGATCGGGAACAGCAGAGCCGACGCCCTGGACAGGAACTCATAGGTGGCCTCCCTGCCGAGCTCGCCGACGAACGTCACCTCCGGCCCGAGGTGCGGTGCGACCTCCCGGTCGAAGTATGCCTGCTCAGCAGATTCACGACACTTCGCCGCGATCACTAAGGGTCGGCCGGCCGACCGGGCAAGCCGGATCGCCTCCGCAGCCCCCTTCTCCGGTGCCATCCGGCCTAGGAATGCCAAGTACGGCTCCGGGGAGGCGCCGAACGGCACCGAGTCCACATCGATCGCGTTGTGGCACACGCCGGTGAACGGAAGATGCGGCGCAGCCTGTCGCTGAGACCGGCTGATCGCTGCGAGGTGCAGGCCTGGCGCACGCATAGCCAATCCCTCGTAGATGCCGAGCAGCTCACCCTCGAGCGACCCGTGCACCACGTGCATCGACGGGACGGGGCCCTGCGCGGAGAGCAGCGCCCCCAGCGGGCCGGAATGGTCGACGACCACGTCCTGGTCGGCAAGCACCTCCAAGGCCGCCAGCACGTGGCGCCACTCGTCAGTGGCCATACCGATCTGGACCGGCAACGAGTCGAGCGGTTCGACCACCCGGACGCCCTCGACAGCCGACCCCGGCGCCGCGCACAGCGTGACGTCGTGGCCCGCGGCGGCCAAGCCCGCAGCTTGAACGGCCACAACTCGCTCGATACCGCCGTAGGCGGGAGGAGGGACAGGAATCCAGGGGGGTGCTAGCAGCCCGATGCGCACGTTTCTTCTTCCAGTCGCCGAGGCCACCAGCTGCCCGGCGGGCCCGCGGACGCGGCGTCGGGGAATGCGCTCGTGGCCGTCGGGCTCTGCACGTGCTGAGGCGTCCGCCGCGGACGGCTTGGACGGCCGACCGGGATCACTGACAAGCCCTGCGACACCCGGTCTGTCCTCACCCTACCGGCCCCGAGAGCCGATCACGGCCACACCGCGGAAGGGCCGAGCAGTCACCCGATCACCGACCCCGTACAGCCGGAACTCGGAGTAGACTGCCATTGACAATACTTCCCGGGTGCGCATTCGGGCCTACGCACAGGAGCACTGCTCCACAAATTGCAGGCCCCTCATTCGGCGGCCCACATGCCCAATCACATACTCGGCCCCGGATTGGGACCGGTGGACGAGCAGGAAGACATCGGCAATGATCACAGCACTAGAAGCCATGATCTTCATCACCGTCATCGCGATCGGGCTCATCGACCGGCGAACCACATCGGATCCCGCCCGCCCGCTTCCGTCCGCGCTCGGGATCACGGCGCTCTCGCGGGAAGCCCAGCGGCGCCGCCAACGCCGCACCAACGATCTCTGAACGCTCCGGTCGACCCGACCACTGGCGATCATCCCGCCGCTGGAGGGCATCATGTCTTTCGCCACCTCCCGTCGCCGCTGCGCTCCCAGCCGACGGCGGAGGCCAGCGGGAAGGCTGCAGCGCTCATCGGACTGCTCTTCCTCACCGCCGCCGCATCCGGCAGACCGGCGCGTGGCCACCAGCGCGCCGCTACTGTTCGGACAGTTCGGAGTCGTCGGGATCGCCGTGCGTCTCTACCCGCTACTCAAGCCGCACGGTCCGTCGCTGGCACTGGCCCACGTCGGGGTTCCGAATCGCCGGGCTGGCGGCGAGCATGTTCTACCTGGCCGTCCCGCTCATAACCATCCAGCTCGCCGCCGGGCTGCGGCGCTGTCAGCCAGCGTTTGATCGCTGGCGTCTTGTGGGTGGAGGCGTTGTCCAACACCACGTGCACCTCGAACTCGTCGGGTACTTCGGCATCGAACTTGGCCAGGAACTTCTTGAACTCAATGGCGCAGTGGCGTGCGTATAGCGAGCTGATCCCCGTGCCGGAGCCGACGTCGAGTGCGGCGTAGAGGCTCGAGGTGCCCGCGCGGACGCGGTCGTCGGCGGCGTCGTGGGTGGCCCGCGCCGGCGTTCCGGGCATCATCGGCAGGACTGGCGCGGTGCGGTCCAGCGCTTGGATCTGTTGGGTCGGGGACGGGACGCTGTGCAGCGCTTCTGCTGTCGGTTTCCCGTCCCCGCCCGCCGAACCCGGCGTGCGGGTTGTCCCCGCACCGGCTCTCCACATGTCCCGATGGGTCAAGTGATCAGTTCAGAGACCTGCCCGACGAAGGCGACATTGTCGTGCCCGGTGCGGCGGAAACGGGCCCCTGCCGGGTCGACCACCTCGATGTTGAACGGCGTGGCGATTTGCGCCGCGGTAGCGGTAGCGTTCCACCCGCATCTTCGCCGGGTTGTAGAGGACCTGTTTATCCTCGCGGATCCGATCGGCCCCGTAGAAGCGGCGCCGGATCTGTTTCCACGTCAGGTGCGGATGCTTGCGGCGGATCCTGTAGATCATCCGCCACCAGGCATACCAGCCCAGATAGGCGAAAGTCTGCTTGGACGCGCCGTAGCGGAAGTACGCAGCCAGCCCCGCAGGATCCGGGTTGATCTTCCGCAACCCCTGCCCAGCGTGCGCGAGGTACCGGTCTTCGTGGCCTGCTTGATCTTGTGCATCACCCCGACCAACCCTCGCTTGGACGGGATGGTCAACACCACCCGACGCCCGTCGCCCCGGCGCCGCCGCTGGATGCGGAAGCCGAGGAACACGAACCCGTCATCGATATGAGTGATGTGGGTCTTCTCCACCGAGAGGGTCATCTTCAACTGTTGACCCAACAACTCGCCGATCTCGGCTCGCAGCGTCCGGGCGTCGGACCCGGTGCCGTGCACGAGCACGACGAAGTCGTCGGCGAAACGCACCAGCCGGTAGTTCGGCAGCCCTCAGCGACGGCGAGGCTGACGCCGCCACGGCGGACTCATGTCCCGTTCCCAGACCTGCCGGAAGTACCGGTCCAGGACAGACAGGTAGATGTTGGCCAGCAGCGGAGAAGCGACCCCACCTTGTGGCGTGCCAGTCAGGCTCGCCGTCAGCTCGCCATGCTGAGCGACGATCCCGGCCCGCAGAAGCCCGCGGACCAGGCGCAACACCTTCCGATCGGTGATCGCTCGGCGACCAGGCCCAGCAGAACCTGATGATCGACATTGTCGAAGCAGGCAGTGATGTCCCCTGCGACCACCCACTCATAAGCACGGCTGGTCAGCTGGTGGATCTCGGAGTTGGCATCCTGAGCCCGACGCCCGGGCCGATATCCGTAGCGGGGCGGGTAGAAATCGGCCCGACGATCGGTTCCAGGATCAGCATGAGGGCCATCTGCGCCACCCTGTCGCGCAACGTGGGGATGCCGAGCAGGGCGTGGCGTCTTTCGGTGTCGTCTCCAGCGTGCGGGTGATCACCGATTTGACCTGCTCGTCGCCGACCGTGCGTGGCCGGCTCGGGCGGGGTTCATCGAGCAGTCCTTCCCAGGCCCTGGTCCAGGAAACGTGCCCGCCATCGTTTCAGCCGTCGTCGACACTCGTCGGTCACCGCAAGCCGCCCGTCACACCGCAGGGCTCCACCCTTCCCTCCCCATCGTGCTTCGGCGGCTCCACCGGCACGGTGCAGCCGTTCGTCGGCGAGATGGTGCGTGATCGGGGTCGCGCGGCGGCCCCGAACGGTAGCTGCGGCTTGCGCATCGACCAGATTGGATCCATTATCCAGTTCTGGCACATCTACTTATCCGGATCGGCTCCACCGTGCCTCGTTGCCCCGCTGCTGCTGATCGGAACCCTGTGAACATTCGTCCCCGCTCGACATGGCTCATCACCGCACTTACTGTGTTCATGATCAGCGGCTGCAGCAGTTCGCCCGGTCCTACCACCGGGGGTGCACCGGCCACTGACATGTCCGGTATCGAGAAGCTCGATGCTTTCGAGCGCGTCCCGACAGACGCCGCAGCCGCGGCACTGCTGCCCGAACGGGTGCGGAAGGCGGGCACGCTCGTCGTCGTCATGAACGCGGCGAGCGCACCAGACGAGTTTTACGCGAACGACAACAAGACCATCATCGGGCTGAACGCCGATCTGGGCCGGGCGATCGGCCGGGTGCTCGGCACCCCGGTGCAGATCCAGGACGTTCAGTTCGACGGGATCATCCCCGGGCTGAGCGCGCAGCGGTTCGACATGGCAATCGCCAGCATGGCCGCGACCAACCCACGGCTGCTGGTTCTGGACATGATCCGCTACGGCGAGTGGGGCAGCTCGATCGCGGTGGCCGCAGGCAACCCGCTGAAGCTGACAGCGGAGAACCTCTGCGGACACAAGGTCGCCGTGCAGCAGGCTTCGATCCAGGCCGATAAGCGTTTGCCGGAACTCTCAGCGAAGCACTGCGAGTCGGCAGGCAAGCCGAAGATCGAGCCCGTCGTGCTGCCCAGCCAGAACGACGCCGTGCTGCAGCTGGGCAGCGGCCGGGTGGACGCCGTGTACGCCGACACCCCCGTGCTCGCCTACGCCGCCGTCCAGGCCCCCGACAAGCTGGAGCTCGGATCGGAGCTCAACCGCGGCGCAGTGGCGATCGGCCTGCCGAAGGGCGGCGACCTGACCCAGGCGGTGCAAGCCGCGATGAAGGTGCTGATGGCTTCGCCGACCTACGGCGAGATCTTCGCGAAGTGGGGACTTGCCGCCGCGGTCACCGCAGAACCGTCGCTCGAGGTCCCCGTCCCGTGACGGACCTCGACGCGGACCTCGTCGTCGTACCGCGGCGCAGCGTCGGCAACCTCGCCGGGACGCTGGTCGTGCTGGTGCTCGCTGCCATGCTGGTGCACACGATCGTCGTCAACCCGCGGTTCGAATGGGACGTGGTCGCCCGGTACCTGACGGTCGAGGCCATCGCCGCCGGTGCGCTGCTGACGATCGAGCTGACGGTGATCTCCATGGTGCTGGGGGTCGTGCTGGGTGTGGTACTGGCCGTCATGCGCCTCTCCCGCAACCGCATGCTGGCCGCTATCTCGTTCGGGTTCGTCTGGTTCTTCCGCGGCACGCCGCTGCTGATCCAGCTGATCTTCTGGTTCAACCTTTCCGCCCTCTACCCCGCGCTGTCGCTGGGGATCCCGTTCGGTCCCGAGTTCGTGACCTTCAGCGCCAACACGTTCATCACGCCGTTCGTCGCCGCGGTGCTCGGGCTGACGTTGAACGAAGCCGCTTACATGGCCGAGATCGTCCGCGGAGGCCTGCTCGGGGTGGATCGCGGCCAGACGTCGGCCGCACAGGCCCTCGGCATGAGCCGGACGCTCACCCTGCGCCGGGTCGTCCTCCCGCAGGCCATGCGGATCATCGTGCCGCCCACGGCGAACCAGACGGTGGCGATGCTGAAGAACACGTCGCTGGTGAGCGTGCTCGGTGCCGCCGAGCTGCTGCACAGCGCGCAGATCATCTACTCGCGCACGTATCAGACGATCCCGCTGCTGATCGTCGCCGCGCTCTGGTACTTGGCGATGACGACGGTGCTGAGCATCGGCCAGTACTACATCGAACGATACTACCGGCGTGGCGACATCGGCGGTGGCCGGATCCGGCTGCGGCGAAGCAAGCCCGCACACGTCCAGATCATGGGGGTGCCGTCTTGACCCCTCTCCCACTGGTGCAGGTGCGCGGCGTCCGCAAGTCCTACGGTGCTGTCGACGTGCTGCGCGGGATTGATCTCGACGTCGAGACGGGGGAGGTCTGCTGCATCGTCGGGCCGAGCGGATCGGGCAAGTCGACGCTGCTGCGCTGCATCAACCATCTGGAGAAGCTCGACGCCGGCCAGATCCACGTCGACGGCACGCTCATCGGCTATCGCCGCGCCGGCCGGAGGCTGCACGAGCTGTCCGAGCGGGACGCCGCCCGGCAACGCTCGGCCATCGGCATGGTGTTCCAGCAGTTCAACCTGTTCCCGCATTTGACGGTGCTGAACAACGTTGTCGAGGCGCCAGTGCGCGTGAAGCGCGAGCGGCCTGCGGAAGTCCAGGACCGAGCGTTGCTCCTGCTGGATCGGGTGGGTTTGCGGTCGAAGGCGCACGCCTACCCTGCGCAACTGTCGGGCGGCCAGCAGCAGCGCGTCGCGATCGCCCGCGCGCTGGCCATGCGGCCGCGGCTGATGCTGTTCGACGAGCCGACCTCGGCGCTGGATCCGGAACTCGTCGGTGACGTGCTGGAGACGATGCGCGCACTCGCGGACGACGGCATGACGATGATCGTCGTCACGCATGAGATCGGCTTCGCGCGAGAGGTCGGGGATGTGCTCGTGTTCATGGACGACGGGGTGATCGTGGAACGGGGTGCCCCGGCGGACGTGCTCGCCGGGCCCACCGAGGAGCGCACCCGCGTGTTCCTGTCGAAGGTGCTGTGAGTGTCGCTGTGACCGTCACGCTCGACGCCGAGGTCGCCGTGATCGGCGTCGGCACGGTCGGCAGCATGCTGATGTGGCAGCTCGGGACCCGCGGGGTGAGTGCTATCGGGTTCGAGCGGCACGCACCCGGCCACGACCGTGGGGCCGTCGGCGGCGAGACCCGACTGTTCCGGATGGCGTACGCGGAGGGTCCGCAGTACGCGCACCTGCTGCGCAGCGCGCTCAACTGCTGGCGCGAGCTCGAGCGCGAGTCGGGCACGGAGCTCCTCGTCCAGTGCGGCGGTCTTGCCATCGGCAGCGCCGCTGGACGCCACGTCGGCCAGGTGCTGGCCAGCGCGGCGGCCGCGGATGTCCCGGTCGAGCTCCTGAACCACGACCAGGCCGCGCAGCGCTATCCCCAACATCGACTTCTCGACGACGAGGTCGCAGTGCTCGACACGCAGGCGGGGTTCCTGCGCTGCGAACCCGCGGTGCTCGCCGCGACCGCACTCGCGGAGCAGCGCGGTGCCGCCGTCCTGCGCTACACCGACGTCGACACAGTGCTCGACAATGGCGATCACATCGAGATCCGCGCGAAGGACGCCGCGTGGCGGGTCCGCGAGGCTGTCGTGTGCGCGGGCTCGTGGACCGACCGGCTGCTACCGACGGGGTGGGACCGGTTGCTGCAACCGCGCAGGGTGCGACTGAGCTGGTTCGCCGCCCGCGACCCGGCGATGTACACGCCCGACCGGTTCCCGATCTTCATCAGGCAAACCGGGAGGCGGCACTTCTACGGCGCCCCCTCGATCGACGGCATAAGTATTAAGGTAGCCGGGCTCACGACGTCGCACGCAGTGGACGACCCGGACCGGATCGAGCGCAGACACAGCCAGGAGGAACTCGTCGCCGAGTCCGCCATGGTGCGCGACCTACTACCCGGATTGCACCCCGATCCCGTGCGGACCGACGCGCTCACCGACATGTTCACCGCGGACGGCACGCCCTTCGTGGGGCGCATCGCGGCCGGAAGCCGGCTGCGGATCGCGTCCGGCTTCTCCGGACACGGCTTCAAGTACGCTCCAGCTCTCGCTGCCGTCGTCGCGGAATCCGTGGCGAGCGGCACCGACACCCCGCTTGCGTTCATGTCGCCGATCCGGCTGGGACGGATCTAAAGGAGCCCGTGCCGTGCACGAGACTGCGAGGGTGCGCCCGCCGACGGTGCAGGAGTTCGTGCTGATCGAATTGCGCAAAGCCCTGGGCACCGGCGAGCTCAAACCCGGCCAGCCGATCCGGCAGGAGGTGATCGCCGAGCGCCTCGGGGTGAGCAGGCTGCCGTTGCGGGAGGCGCTCAAGATCCTCGAAGGCGAGGGGAGGGTGATCCACCAGCCGCATCGCGGCTACCACGTACCCGAGCTGTCGGCGGCCGAGCTGCACGACATCTTCTGGATTCGCGGCATCCTGGAGACCCAGGCGGCGCGGCTCGCCGCCGAACGACTCACCGACGCCGACATCGAACAGATTGTCGTCGCCCGGAGCGTCGCTGCGACCGCCTCCACGCAAGGCGACGCGCAGGCGATGACAACCGCGAACCGCGAGTTCCACTTCGCCGTCTTCGACGGCTGCCGGGTAGACCGGCTCGTAAACATCATCCGGAACCTCTGGAACGCCACCGACGCCTACCGCTGGGTGTACTACGAATCGAAGGGCAACCGGGAACGGGTCGCGCAAGAGCACCGCGAGATCGTGGACGCATTGCAGCGACGGGACGCGGACCGACTGGTCAGCGCACTCGACGCGCACCGCACCCACGCGGTCGAATCGCTGAGCGCGTTCATCGGAACGGCTGACATCTGACGGTCGGAAGAACGTCGGACGGCAGGCCTAGAACGCCGCCACACGCTTGCCGCCAGGCTCGCGATCCGGCTGAGCCAAGTCGAACGCGTAACCTACAACCTCGACGAGTGAAACACCTCGCCTCGCAAGATCACCGTCCACGGCAAGGTCGTCCGGCTGGCCGGAGTTCCGCGCCCAGCACCGCACCACCACCGACGTCATCGGCCCCGACCGACCCCTCACGCCGCTCGGTGTACCACCGGGAACACCACCGCGAGCGGACGACATGTCCCCGACTCAGCCGCAAGGTACGCGACGTGGATCGCCCGGGTTCATTGAGGCGGTGGCCGATCGCACCGGAAGATGGTTGGCTCGGGTCGTCGAGTACTGTCGAAGTGCCGGGTGGGTCGCGCCGCAGCGCTGGAGCGTCTCGGGCAGATCGCCGTCCCGGCAAAGACCGCGAGCAGCCTCGATGCCGCTCGCGGGATCGGAGTCACCACGAATGGCGTGGACCGGAAAATCGACCTCCCCCATCGCCGGCGAGTTCGCCGCGAATCAGGCCGCCAACCTCATCCACGAAGACACGCAGCGGGCGCGGGCTGCGCGCGTCGTGGCCGGGCACTCCATCGACGCAGCCGACTGTTCGGAGACTCTTGCCATGCTGGGGCTGACCATCCCCAGCGCCCGCGCCGCGAGCGTTGAACCGTTGCCGGGCGCGTCTTCGCAGCGAGCATGATTCATCAGGAGCCGCGCAACGGCCCAGGAATGTGTAGGGCACCGCGCGGGCGGCGGCGCGACGACGCAGCCATGATTCCCGCACCATGAGCACGCCCGCCGCCTCGCGAGATTATCCGATCAACGGCTCTGGCTCAGAAGAGGTGGCTGGTCTGGCGTCCCGTTCGGGTGACGGGCGCGGGTCTGTGATCGTCACCGCCCGTGCACTCGCGATCTTGCTGCTGTGCAGTTGTCTGAGTTGTCTGCGCTGGTCATCGACGAAGTCGACGACACCGGCACCGTCGTGCGGCTGCGCACCAGGTCAACGGTCCTGATGGTGTTTGTCCGCGCTGTGGCAGCGCGTCGCGGCGCACGCATGCCTGGCATGTTCGGCGGCTGGCCGATCTCCCGGTGGCCGGTCGCAGCGTCGTCATCGAGCTGCGGGTACGGCATATGGCCTGCGACAACAAGGAGAGCCCGCAGCGGACCTTCCGCGAGCAGGTGCCGGCGTTGGCCGCACGGTATGCCCGCCGGACGCAGCGATTGACCGCGACGCTCGCCCGGTTGGCGATCACCCTGGCCGGTCGAGGCGGTCGAGCCGGTGCTGCGGTGCTGGCCGGGCTGGGTGTCCTGTCCTCACTTCCCGCTCGACGATGTTGCGGGTGCTCATGGCGCTGCCGATCCCACCGGCGCCGATCCCACCGGCGCCGATACCCAAGAGTGCTCAGCGTCGACGACGTCGCGCTGCGAGAGGACTACCCCGCCGTCACCCTGGGCAAGGCCGCGGAACTACTACAGGTGCAGCCCGCACTCCTACGCAGCCTCGACGCGGCCGGCGTCCTCCAACCACACCCGCTCCAGCGGCGGGCATCGCCGCTACTCACGCCGCCAACTCGAACTCGCCGCCCGAATCCGCGCGCTGTTCGACGAAGGGATGACCCTCGACTCCGCCGCACGGATCGTGGGCCTACGAGACGAACTCGAACGCACACGCTGTCAACGGCGCGTTGGATCCAGTCTCAGCGCGCCGTCGACACACGCCCGCATCGACGAACTCGGAGCCACCCGGGGCGACGCCGAAGCGGGTCCGCCACCGACCGCCGGGAACAAGACCCAAGGCCAACCGTAGGGTTCGACACGGCACACGCTGCAACGCGCTCGGCGCACCCCACATGACCAGATGGTTCAGCAGATCGAGCGAGGTTGTCGCCGGCATACCGTCCCGCTGCCGGGTGCACGGCCGGCGGCGCGCCGCGGTGAACGCGAGGAGCAGCTCGTCGAGGTGACGGTCGGCGTAAAGCCGACCGTTGCAGTCGTTTGGAGTGGCGGGCCCGCCAGACCTCGCTGACCTCGATGCGGGCAGGCGTGAAGGTGTAGCTGCGCACCGTACCCTCCACGAGGATCCACCCGTCCGGCCCGTTGATCTCCGGTGTTTGGAGCATGGCCGAGTACGGGCGAAACGGAACCGAACGCGACGCATCACCTGCTCACCGAGCGGTCCGGGGCACCGACAGGGGGTGGTCGCGGATCTGCGCGGCAACCGAGCGCGCCCGCTGGCGGGATGCGGCCGGGAAGGCCAACCCCCTGAGCTCGCCCATGAGCGCCTGGTATGTCCAGACTGATGCGTTGATGAAGCGTGCAGCTATTGCTCCGCCGTGTCGTTCTTCCAGGTCAACTGGATCATGACCGTCTGGCTGGTTACGGGCCTCTCGAGCCACGGCAGATCCTGATAGCTCGGGTCATCGCTGAAGTTGTCGTCGCAAAACAACGTCGCCCCGGCCGGGCGAACGCGCCGCACTTCCGCCGCAAGATGCTCGAGAAGCCGCGCGATCTCTTCCTGTCGCTCTGCCGTGACCTGCTCGGCAGATCCGCTGATCGCTCGCCCGTCATTACTCCACGCGTACCCGTCGGCACCGGGACGTCCCGATCGCTCACTCCGTGGCTCTCGACTCAGGCTCGCTTTGCCGCGACGCGGTCGTCCATGCGGTCGTCCATGCGGTCGAGCGGAACGCCGGCGTCGATCGCCTGGTTCATCGGTCACGTGTCGTCCCTGCCAGCAAGTCGGATTGGTGTACCGCCATGCACGATGGCTGACGCGCGGCGGTTCGCTACCCCGGCCGCTCGAAACTCGGCCACTGCGCCTGCCACGGTCCCGAACATGCATTCGAGTATGGGTCGGGCATCGTCGCAGGCCAAGCCCCTTGCGACCGACGCAACTCGATCGGAGGCCCGAGAAGTAGCCGGATATCCGGTACGACAATTGGTGTGGCAACTCGCAAGGTGACGCTCTCGCTCGATGAGACAGCTCTCCGCATGGCCGAGAAAGCCGCCGAGCACGCCGGCATGTCGCTGTCCGCGTGGACATCGGCCGCCGCCCGACGCGAAGCCGTCCGGCTCGGCGCCGGCACCAACTGGGGCAACTACCTCACCGAGGCGCTCGCCGCCGACGCCGACGACACCGCGGCAGAGCAGGACCTCCGTGCGGCGGGGTGAACTGCGCAGCTACGTCCGCCCATCCACATCCGACCAGGCCCGCACCGTCGTGCTGCTGTCCAGCGACGGCATCAACGACTCACACGCCCGTGGCTACTCGGCATCGAGCTACGCGATCGCGACCCGGGCGACGTCCTCGCCGGTCGGAGACGGCCGCTGGGCCTACGCCGGCGACCTGAGCAGGCTCTACCGCGCCTGGGTCGGCAACCGCCAAGGCACCGTCGATGCGACCACGGCGACCCTGCTCGACGGGGCGCTGCGCGCGGCGCTCGACCTCTGAGATCAGGACTTGCCGACGTCGAGCGTGCCACCTCCACCAGCAGCGAAGCGCCCGTCGGGCCATGGTGTCGAACAGGTACCTGCCCGCGGCGCGCTCCTGCACCGTGGCGCTCACAGAGCTCGACGGTGACCACGTCTTCCCAGGACTCGTCGGGGTCGAGGAATCTCTAGATCAGCTGCCGGTCGTGGGCGGCCAGGGCGAGCCGGCCTTGCCGCTTGGAAGCGAGCAGGACGGCATCGCCGGCTTCCCCCTCGGTCGGCGCGATGCCGACGCACGCTTCGATGACGCGTTGGGCGACAGCAGACGGCGCCGCGCTGATCGAAAAGTGGATCAGGCCGTCGGGTCGTCGGTGCTCATCGGTCGGCCGCCGCGGAGATGGCGTTCATGGCCTGGCCAATCTCGGCCTTGCAGACAGCGACGGCGCGGTACACCGTGCCGCGGGCTACGGCTTGCGCGTCGGTCAGCTCGCTGCCCGGCGCCCAGTCCGAGCCCAGCCAGTCCAGCCAGTCGCGGGCATCCGACAACGCGGTGCACGCGAGGTCGAGGCTCTCCGCGGCCCGGGTGAAGACCTCCTCCGGCGTCGGAAACGCTCGACTCTGTCGAAAGGCGCTCACCAGGCACCATCGCCGTCGGCGCGGGCGAGCACGTCTCGGCGCACCTGACCGGCGACATGCCGGTAGAAGTCGCTCCTGTCGTGCGTGGACTCGGTGTCGGGCATGCTCGGCTCCCTGTGACCTGGCCCCGGATACGGTCAGTATCCGGGGACAAAACTGGGACTGAGACACGACACGCGCGCCTGGAGAAGGAATCTTGAAGAGGAAGTTCACGAATCGGGCCCGTTCGCGCAGTAGGTAGATGAACCAGCTTTCAGCGCTCACCGACCCACCAGAGGTCCCGTTGTCCGAGAATCTGTCGCCCGGCGAGCCGCCCGAGCCGTTCGTCTCGATCCACACCGCACTGATGCTCGGCACGCTCATCGTAGGGAACCTCGCTGGGCTGCTCGGGTTCGCCGCCCACCACGACAGGGCATCGGCAGCTTTGATCGCCGGTGGCGCGATGGCGGGCGCGGTGGTGCTGCTCCACTCGCTCATCGCGCGCAGAGCCTCGAGCGGACGCGAAACCCTCGATATGGAGACCTCCGGAAAGGGCGACCCTGTGAACGCAACAACGGACGGACCGGACCCCGAAAGTGCTGCCGCAGCGAAGCTGAGCGCCAGAGCGCACACCGTGCATCACGCACCACTCGCCCGAGAGAGCACCCCACCACCAGTGGCGGGTTCGTCGTCCAGTGGCAGTTCGTCGACCTTCCGCAACGGCCGGAACCAGTAGCCCACGACGGACCAACCAAGCGCCACCAGCCCGGCCGGAATCGCTACTGCCACCCTCCCGCGTCGCGGCCCGGTGCCGATCAGCGCACCGAGCCCAGCGCGCCGCGAATCCAGCGGAACGTAGCGCCTCGATGGGCTCGACGTCGGGGAGCTGACCGTCGACGCGGCGGCGGCGAAGGTCAAGTCGGTGGGACTCCAAGCACGTCGCCACCTCGCGCGCGTCAACTTCCCACGCCCGGCAACCCCGCGAACACACCAGTCCCCAGACTCCCCTGAAGCGATCCAAGGAGCCGTATGGCCATGACGCGGCGCCCTCCAACCACACGCCCATGAGACGACGCGAGCCAGCATGTTAGTTGGAAACCACTGACATGTTGGTTATTATCTTGCATGGAGGTGCTCGTCAACCAACACGATGTTGATTTGACACGAGATAACTGACATGCTGTTTACCCCGCCTGAGCTGGACCCGCTCGAACGAGACGTCCTGGGCCAGATCGACGATCTCCGCGACCGCCTGAAGTCGCAGCTGCGCGATCCACGCAGGTGGTACGGCTCGCTGCGCCGACTCTCGTTCGCCCGCGCGATCCAAGGATCCAACAGTATTGAGGGCTATGAGGCCGGGATCGATGACGCGGTCGACGTCGCAGCCGGTGAGGAGCCGCTGGACGTCGGCGAGGAGACGGCGCTTGCGCTGCGCGGCTACCGCGAGGCGATGACCTACGTCCTCCAGCTGACTGAGGAGCCCGACTTCGAGTACAACGAGCAACTCCTCAAGGCCCTGCACTTCATGATGACGGGCTACAGCCTCAAGAACCGCCCGGGCCGCTGGAGGGCAGGCAGCATCTACATCCGCAACGACGAGAGCGGCGAGATCGTGTATGAAGGCGCCGAGGTCGACCAAGTGCCGAAGCTGATGGGCGAGCTTGTCGACCACCTCAACGGCAGCCCCGCCGGTTCGCCGGTCATCGAAGCCGCGATGGCGCACCTGAACCTCACGATGATTCACCCGTTCCGAGACGGCAATGGGCGGATGGCGCGGTGCCTGCAGAGCCTGGTCCTCGCCAGACTCGGCATACAGGGCCCGGTCTTCATGAGCATCGAGGAGTACCTCGGCCGGAACACCCAGGCCTACTACAACGTGCTCGGCACGGTGGGCGGCGGCTCCTACCAACCTGCGCGCGACACCCGCCCCTGGGTGCGCTTCACCCTTGTCGCACACCTGCGCCAGGCGACGACGATGCTCCGGCGGATCCAAGAGAGCGAACGGATCTGGAACGAGATCGAGCGGATCCTGGAATCCGGCTCACTGCCCGACCGGATGAGCCAGGCGATCTTCGACGCCATCCTCGGGCTCCGCGTCCGAAACGCAACGTACCGGTCGTACTTCGTCGACACGCCAGAGGAGATAACCGTCGCCACAGCCACCAGAGATCTCCGAGTGCTCGTGGAGGCCGACCTGTTGGAACCCCGCGGCCAGCGGCGCGGGCGCTTCTACGTCGCCCGTCCCAAGCTCATCGAGATCCGCGAGAGCGTGCGCGCCGGGAGACGCGTGCGCGACGAGCCCGACCCGTTCGGATAGCACGTTCAGGCACATCGCCGCGCCACGCCGGTTCGCGACCCGAGGCGCACGGATCGATCGCGGAGGGAAGCAGTGTCGAGCCATGCCGCAGCAGTTCCCTCTTGGACGGGGTGCATTCAGAGCACCCAGACGAATCCGGAGAGCAAGTTCCGGCACGTCTCGTTGCCTACGATCAGCAGATGCGCGAACCGTCGAGCGCATCGGCACTGAGACACTCGCCGTCGACCTCGGCGGTGGCGGTCAGGCTCCAGACGCCGTCACCGGGGTCGGCACGTTTCTGCTCGGCCATTCGCCGTGTGCAGGCGACGGTTCCCGAAACTGCGGAAACGTGGTCGCGGTGATCGCCCGGGTGGAGCATCCGGTTCGTCTAGTCGTAGAGCTGGCTGACCTCCTCGGCGGGGAGACCGAGGAGGTCAGCCAGCACGCGGATCGGCAGGTCCGCGCGGCGGTTCGTCGACGTGCGCCACACCTTCATACCGCGCCAGGAGTACGTTGCGCGGCCTTAGCCGCACATCAGTGCGAATCGGAGATGGCCTGCAGCGAATCCTCTCGCGGGCTCGTGATGATCGACCAGGTCGGGATCGGGGTCAGGAGCAGCCCGACCGTGTTCCGACAGCTACGCGTCGACCTGCGCACCCAGGCGACCTCGCCAGCGCCGGCGACGTGCAGCCAGCGCGACGGTCATCCGCCCCTCGGCCGACGCAGCGAGTGGCCGCTACGCCGGGGCATGCACACGCCATCTTCGAAATAACAGAGGACAAGTCCGGCGATGACAGCAAGCAACGCGACAGCTCTCGACAATCGCTGCCCGTGCCCGGTTCCGGCGCGTACCGGGCAGGTCTGCTGCGTTGCATGGGGTCTATGAACGCTCGACTCCACGCAGAGATCCAGCACGCATCCCGTGCCGCTTCGTAGAGCCGTCATCGTCGGGATCCGCGGCTCGAAATACGGTGGGTCGGGCTGCGGCGGGGCAGGCTGCGGCGGACCGGCTCCGCTGCCGACGCGGCGATTGCGGCCACGTCCGCTCGGGAGAACCGCAGATGTCGACCCAGGAAGGTGCAGGGCACGGCGCGGGCGGCGGCGCGACGCCGCAGCCATGACTCCCGCACTTTGAGCACGTGCGCGGCCTCGGCCGGCGTGTACAGCGGCAACAACTCATCACCGCTCGAGGCATCCCTGGAAGGAGGCTGACCAGCGGAGGTGTTCATCGTGCTCACCTATTGGGTGTTGCTGTCTGTGTGCGTTCGTGCAGGCTCAGGCCTTCTTGCCGGCACGGGCGTTGCTCTTGTTCGAGGCGGAAGATGAGAACGTCTTCGTGTGCGACCAGGTGCAGCGGAACGCCGCGGGCCCGTTGGCGGGTGATGAAGTCGCGGTGGAAGAACGACGGTCGCGGGATGTAGTCGCCGGTGTCGGTGATGCGACCGAGCAACGCCACGCAGCGGTCGACGAGCGTGAGACCAGCTGCCTGGGCGCAGGCTGCGATGCGAGAAGGCCCGTCGATGAGTTCGATGTGGTCGCGCCAGGGGCGCACGGTAATGACGACATGCCCACCCGGTCGAAGCAGGCGGTGGGTGTTGGTGAGGATGCGGGTGAACCCGTCGAGCAGGCGGTCGTTTCCGACGTAGGCGAGATTCCCGCGGCCATACCCGCCCTGGTAGGTGGTGTAGCGGTAGTCGCTCTTGCGGACTCCGTCGGGATGGGTGCTGACACGACCATGGGTGGCGTGCCCATACGGCGGGGAGGTCAAGACCAAAGCGACCTGCTTATGGAACTCGGCAGGCAGCAGCTGGTCGAGTTGGCGAGCGTCGCCGGCGATGACGGCGCTGGACGTGGCGCCGGCGTGATTGAGGTTGGCGCGGGCGATGTCTGCCCAGCGGGGCTCGTACTCGATGCCGATCGCGCGTCGACCAAGGTGCGTGGCTTCGACGAGGGTGGTGCCGATACCGCACATGGGGTCGAGCACGAGGTCGCCGGATGCGGTGTAGCGGCGGATGGCTTCAGCGGCGACGGCGGGTAGCATCTTCGCCGGGTGCGCCATGGACTCGGCGACGTAGCGCTCGCGCCGTTGCGAGGCGGGGCTGTGCTGGGCGGTGGGCCAGATCGCGCCGATCGCGCTGCGGGCGGCGTCTCGACGGTTCTGCGCAGCCGGCGCGGTCATCGCTCGTCTCCGCTTACTACGCCGATCAGGGCTGCTGGGCGGCTTTCGGCGGGGCCGGACTCGGAATGCGGGGGCGATAGGGCGGCGTCGCGGCGGCAATCATCTGGTTTGCAGAACACCAGAAGGTCGATGTGAGCGAGGGCCGTACTCGGTTCACCCTGCGACTGACCCGTACTGCGGGCAATGTCACTGGCGTCCGGCGGGGCGAGCGGGCTCGTGGGGATGACGATGTGTTGGAGGTAGATCAGTCCGGCGTGCTCAGCGGAGGTGACCGCGCTTCCCATCGGGTCGATGAATGACCGATGCGTTCGGGCGTTCTGATCGGGCACGTCGGCGAGTCCGGTCTCTGGTGCGTCGCCGGCCGTGACGGTGCCGGTCGTGACGGTGCCGGTCGTGAAGGGGTGGCTGAGCACGGCGAGGATCCCACCAGCTCGCAGCGCGTGAGATGCCACCCGGCCAAGCCGACGATCAGCGACCCTGGCGTCCAGGTTGACGATCGCCAACGCTGCACCGTCCCGGTTGGTCGGCCGGTCGACGATGGCCGCGCAGGGCGCTTGCGGTGGTTCCAGGTCGCGGTGCTCGGACGCGGTGGGAGGGCAGTCGAAAGTCCGCTGGCGTTGGACGTCGCCGATGGTGTTCGGACCGGCGTGCTTGGGCGTGTTGTCGGTCTCGGTCGGTGTCACCTGCGGGGTGAGGTCGATGGCAATTTCGCCGTGTGGAAGGAAGCTGTCGTGCAGGGCTGAGGTCAGCCAGGCCTGCCAGTGCGGATGCGTGATCGCCAACGATGGCGCCCAGATCGTGCACGGCGAGCTGTTCGGCGGGCGGCTGCGCGAGTTTCGCGCCGACTGTGGCGTTGCTGGTCTCTTGCTGCCAGGTTTGGAGTTGGGTCCTCGACCTGGTCGACGTATAGGTGGACGCATTGAGTCACTCCTCAAAACATGTGTAGCAGCCCTGTCGGTTGACAGGCAGCGTTAGTGCCTCACATAAGCGGTGACACGGTGCTGACACCTCGATGACAGCAGCGGATGACGGCCGATGCACGGCATGTCATCGCAGGTCAGAGCCTTGATGACCGACCGTCCTGACCCTCTGACCTCTCACTGACCCTCCGGCCCTGCACACCGTTCTCTTTGGTGCGAATTCATCGAGAGGGCTGCAGCCGGGAATATCGCAACGACCTACTCGCCGGAGGCGCCGATTACATCATCGGCTTGTCATCAGGGTCGTGACTTCCTATGTCGCACTGGTGCGTATCGCGAAACGCGACGGAGGTCGAGTCAGATGGACAACGGGTTGCAGATACCGGTCGCGGCGGTGTTGGGCGCGCCGCTGGATCAAGCTCGGGCGGCATTCGAATGGCTGGTGACAGGTCCCGAGCCGCTGTCTCTGGATGGCCGCACCGTCCGCGGGCTTCCGGGCCGGATGGTGCGGGTCGATGAGGTGCGAGATCGGTTGCGTGATCGCCGATGCCGACCCGCCCGACGCGACGCAGTGTGGGCCCATCTGGTTCGACATGCCCGCGCCGAGGGCAGCGCGTGGACGGTGGCATGTGTCGGCTGCGCGCACGCCGCTCTGGTGCAGCTGGCCGACCGGTTGTCCCGCCCACTGACGGCTGACCGTCCACGGCGGACCCGACCGACTGTTGCCGGATCGATGAGGTCGCGCGCGGGATCAGTACCGACCGAGGTCGACGCCGATGTGCAGAGCGCGGTGCTGTCAGGGTTCCTCGCCGAGCTGGCGCGGGTGAACGTTTCCCAACCGCGAGTCTTGTCACGGTTGTTGTCGGCGGCGCACGAGGCCGGTGCGGCGGCGGTGCGGGAGATTCGCAGAGCACCGATTCCGCGGCCGAAGCTGTTCGCCTCTACTCCTCCCCCGCCGATCGCGCAGCATCCAGACCTCGTCCTTGCTCGCGCTGTCGCCGCCGGCGCGTTGACCCGCTACGAGGCGTCGCTGATCGGCTCGACCCGCCTTGAGCCGATCCAGCTGGCCGACGTCGCCGCGGCGCGCGGGCAGCACGTGCGTGAGGTACGGGCCGCGCGGGTCCGCGCTGAGCGCAAGTTGAAGGCCTACCTGCGCGACGACACCACCGGCGCCGAACAAGCATCCCTTCCACGCGTCCCGGCACCGGCCCGCTCACAGGCCCCATCCCCGGCACGCCAGCCGGTTCGGCCACCGCAGCGACATCGACGACGACCACACCCGGCGTCGGCGACCCCGACGTCGGTGGTCCCGTCTGCCGAGCAGTCCGGCGACGTGACGTCGAGTCGACGGCGCTCTCGACGGCCTTCCCGACGGCGAGTTTCTCGGTGCACCCGGCGACACGACCTTCGCGTAGAGCGGTCTGGGTCTGGGTCTGGGTCCGGGTCTGGGTCTGGGTCTGGGCGGCGGTCGAACCTGCCGTCGTGTCGCGATGGAGACCGGCGATGACGCCCTCACCGAGCGGTCCCGGCTTGCTCGGGCGACGGCGGATTGGGGAGGTCGCCGC
Organism: Pseudonocardia sp. TRM90224; assembly: GCF_021245725.1. Taxonomy (GTDB): domain Bacteria; phylum Actinomycetota; class Actinomycetes; order Mycobacteriales; family Pseudonocardiaceae; genus Pseudonocardia. The sequence goes on from NZ_JAJGSX010000062.1 coordinate 21,043, forward strand.
GCTGGCGTTGATCTGCGCGGCAGGTCTGGTCGTCGCGGATCCGCGTGTCGCGCATGCCGAGGCGACACAGGTTGTGGTGTTGGCGATTGCGGAGTCCGTCGATCAGGTGCTGACCAACATCCGCAACTGGATCATCGGGCTGTCCGCCGGCCTCGCGACAGTGTTCCTGACGATCGGTGGGGCTCGCTATCTGATCGCCGGCGGTGATCCGGGTGAGGTGGAACGGGCCCGGGCTGCGCTGCGGTCGGCTGCGTTCGGCTACGCATTCGCATTGCTCGCACCGCTGTTGGTCGAGGTGCTCAAAGGGATCGTCGGGGCGTGACATGTCCCCACCAATCCGATCGCTCGTTGCAGCGCGAATCTGGGCGGTCCTCATTGCCGTTGCCGTGTTCGTGCTCGTGCCGCCGTTGTCGGCCCGGACACCAGTGGGTCTCTCGGTGTTGCCTGTCGCGCTGGCAGGCCCGACGGACAATTCTGAGCGTCAGCCGCCACCTCCAGTGCCCCCGACCGCTGACGCACCGACACCGAGTCCTCCAGATTCCGGTGTTGTGCCGGGAACACCCGGCCCAGGCGGTACGACCATGCCCGGCCTGGCACCCGGCCCTGGAGCTGGAGCTGGGGCGGCGGATTGCAATCTGCTGGACCTCGGTGGGTGTGTCTCGAACTCGATCAACGCGTTCATCGGTTCGGTGGTGACCGAGGGGCTCAACGCGTTGCTGCGGGTGCTGTCGGACTCGTTGCTCTCGACTCCCGATCCGAGGGATCTACCGGCGCTGGTCGAGTTGTGGACCGGGTCGTGGCAGCTGGTGCTCCTCGCCTACGGCCTGCTGGTGATGGCTGCCGGGATTGTGATCATGGGCTACGAGACGGTGCAGACCCGCTACAGCATTCGGGAGATCGCGCCGCGGATCGTGTTCGGGTTCCTCGCCGGCGCGCTTTCGATGATCATCGCGAGCACCGCGATCTCTCTGGTCAACGCTGCCACTGCAGCGATCCTCAACTCCGGGGTGGCCGCGGATCAGGGTGCGGATCGGGCGGCAGCGCTCGGTCAGATGATCACCTCTGCGCTGGCCAGCGGCGACGGAGTGATCTTCATTCCGTTGATCGGGTTGGCGATCTGCGTTGCGCTCGTGGTGCTTCTGCTGACCTACATCGTGCGAGTGGCGTTCACGATCATCCTCATCGCGGGCGCGCCGGTCGTGTTGATGTTCCATGCACTGCCCCACACCGACGGAATGGCCCGCTGGTGGTGGCGCAGCTTCGGAGCGTGTCTGGCCATCCAGCTGCTGCAGAGCCTCACCCTCGTCACCGCGCTGCGGGTCCTGCTCACACCGGGCAACCCGCTGGAGACCTTCGGAGACAAGCTCAGCCGCAGCCTCGTCACCTTGCTGGTCGTGTTGGCCCTGTTCTTCATCCTCATCAAGATTCCGTTCTGGCTGATGTCGACGAGCAAGATCAGTTCCGGTCCCTCGTTGGTGAGCTCGCTCGCCCGCGGATACCTGTCCTACAAATCCCTCGGATTGATCAATGCCCGCGGCGCCGCCCCAGGCAGATCGACCCGCAGATCCACGCACAGCCACGTCGGCAGACGACCCGGCGGCGGGGCAGGAGGAACCCGCGTCGGCAGTGGCCGAGGCCCGCGCCCCGGCCCCACCGATCCGTACTCCCATGTTCAGCAGACCCGAGACGGGCAGCTGCTACTCCCTCTCTCTGGCCTCACCCGTCGCCGCCGCCCCAACCCCACCCCGCCGGCTACTACGCCGCACGCGAGCACGGCCCATCCACGCCAGCAGGAGGCACGTCTGTCTCGTGGGCGGCAGCTTTCGCTGCCGTTGAGCGACGGTGATTGGCCGGAGAACCGGCCGATCCTGGGCAGCGGCGGCCAGTACCGTTTGCCGTTCACCCTCGCCCGATCAGCACCGCCTAGCTCAACGCCGCCCAGCACTCGCCGCGCAAGCGCTTCGCCGCCGAGGCACCGACCGCCAGGGCAGCGCTCACAGCCAAGGCGGCACCCTGCGGGTCGGCAGCTTGAGCTGCCGTTGGATCCGTTCAGGGGCAACAGGCCGTTGCGCAGCGGCCAGTACCCGCTGCCGTTGGAGGGCCTACCCAGCCGGCCCCGCCGCCAAAGCTCAGCGCCTGCTGCGCAGCCGCCTGCCAATCGGCCGACGCCACGGTCGCGGCCGACGACGCAGGGCCGCCAACTGCCGTTGCCGTTGGAGCATCCCGACCTTCCGATGCGGCCGCGCGGCCCGGTTGGTCCTCCAATTGCGAGCCGTGTCGCACCGCGGTCGCCGCCGTCCCCCTCTGCGCGCCGCCCCCATGGAGATCCGCGATGACTCGTCCTGTTCAGATCCCATCCGACATCAACCGGCCCGATCGCATTATCGGCCCGTTCACCGCACGCCAGGCAGCGCTGCTCACTGCGCTCGCCGGCGGTCTCTATCTCGTGTGGACGGCGTTGGGCACACACATCGCCACACCGGTGTTCCTCGCCGCGGCGCTGCCGGTGGCAGCGTTCGGGTTCACGATCATCGTCGGAAGCCGTGACGGGCTGACCCTGGATCGGCTGGTTTGCGCCGCGGTCCGCCACGGCATCGCACACCGCATCCGACGCCCGCGCGCCCACCCAGACCACAACGACAGTGAAGATCAGCTTCCGGGGTGGCTCGCCGAACAGACCGACCAGTCTGCGCGCACCTACCAGGCAGCTGTCGCCGGTGCACCGGGACGGTCGCTGCCGGTCCGGTCGGTGGGGCAGAGCGACGAGGTCGTGTTGGGTGGGCGGCCGGTCGGCGTCGTCGACCTGGGCGCCGACGGTGTTGTGGTGATCGCGTCCGTGTCGACGGTGCCATTCGAGTTGAGCTCGCCGGCCGAGCAGGACGGGTTGGTGGCCGGGTTCGGCCGATACCTGCACTCGCTCACCGGCCCGATCCAGATCCTCATCCGCGCCGTCCCGCTGGACCTGACCGCGCACCTACGAGCCCTGCACACCCAAGCCGCGGCCCTGCCCCATCCCGCTCTCGCCCAGGCCGCACGAGCACACCTGGCCCACCTCGCGCAGCTGGCCCACCGCGGCGACGACGCCCCACTCCTGTCACGCCAAGTCCTGCTCGTGCTGCGCGAACCCCACCGGGCATCGCGCGGCGGCACGTCGACCCGCGCGGTGGAGCAGCGGCTGGTGCGCCGGCTACACGACGCAGCCGGCCTGCTCAGCCCGCTCGGCATCACTGTTCTTCCGCTCGACGGAAACGACGCCCGCGCGCTACTGATCGACACCTGCAATCCCGACCCACTACCAACCGGCGACGAACCGGCCACCCACCAACCCGTCACCAGCGGTAACCACGACCACGACGAGGTCCACGTCGATGCCCGAAGCGCCGTGGGCGCAGACCGGGACGAGCAGGAGGCGGACGACGGCTGGGGACCAGACCCGTGGCAGGGCCATCCGCCGGCTCAGCCCGTCCGTGCGGCGTCACGGTGGCCGCGATGACCCAGATGCGAGCCCGGTTGCGCAAGCCCCTCGTACCGGTCGATACCCGTGGTGATGGTGGGTTTGCGGTGGCGCCGTTGACGGTGGGGGCGCGGCATGTGCGGGTGGGACTGCAGCGGTGGGTCTCGACATTGGTCGTGACCGGGTATCCGCGGGAAGTCCACGCCGGCTGGCTCGAACCGCTCACCTCCTACCCCGGCCGGCTCGACGTGTCGATGCATGTCGAGCTGGTCGACCCGACTGTCGCGGCGGGTCGGCTGCGCCGACGCCTGGCGCAGCTGGAGTCCGCACGGCGATCCGACGCCGAACACGGACGTCTGCTCGACCCTCACGACGACGCCGCCACCGAGGACGCCTACAGCCTGTTCCACCGCCTCGCCCGCGGCGAAGGAAAGCTGTTCCAGGTCGGGCTGTCCCTGACCGTCTACGGGGACGACGAGCGCGACCTCGCTCGACGCGTCGACGAGGTCCGGGCGCTGGCCGCGAGCCTGCTGATCGACGCCCGACCCACCGCGTTCCGCGCCGCCAACGGCTGGATCACCGGCCTCCCACTCGGGCTGGAACGCCTGCACCAAACCCGCACGTTCGACACCGACGCCCTCGCCGCGGCCTTTCCGTTCGCCTCCGCCGAGCTCCCCACCCACAACCGGGGCCGGGTAGGAGCGGGGGTGTCGCCGGGCGGCGTGCTCTACGGGCACAACCTCGCCAGTCCCTCTCTGGTGTTCTGGGATCGGTTCGGTTGCGACAACTACAACGCCGTCGTCCTGGGCCGCTCCGGCGCCGGCAAAAGCTACCTGGTGAAACTCGAGCTGCTGCGGTCGCTCTATCGCGGGGTCGAAGCACATGTCATCGACCCCGAGGACGAATACCGGCGCCTCGCCGACGCGGTCGGCGGCGCCGTCATCCGCCCCGGCGCACCAGGGGTGCACATCAACCCGTTCGACCTGCCCCTCAGCGTCCGGAACGGGCGGATCACCGCCCCGCGCGACGCCTTGGCCCGACGCACCCTGTTCCTGCACACCTTCCTCGCCGTATTGCTCGGTGAACCGGTGACCGCGATCGAGCGCGCCGTCCTCGACACCGCGATCACCACCACCTACCGCCACGCCGGCATCACCCCTGACCCGGCCTCCTGGACCCGCCCCGCACCCCTGCTCACCGACCTCCGAGCCACCCTGAACAACCCCGCGCTCAACGACCCCGGGCTCAGCAGCGGCGACACACCGGCCGGTGCGGGGGCGTCGGCCGCGGCGGCAGCGACCCGACTGGCCGCGATGCTGCACCCGTTCACCGAGGGTTCGTTCGCCGAACCTTTCGCCGCGCCCACCAGCACTCAGCCCGATGCGCATCTAGTGGTCTGGTCACTGCGGGAACTGCCGGAGGAGTTGCGGGCAGTCGGGACACTGCTCGTGCTGGACGCGATCTGGTCCCGCGCCACCAACCCCGACGACCGGTGGCCGCGGATGATCGTGGTCGATGAAGCGTGGCTGCTCATGCAACAGCCCGCCGGCGCGCAGTTCCTGCTGCGTGCAGTCAAGGCCGGCCGCAAACACTGGGTCGGATTGACCATCGCCACCCAAGACACCAGCGACGTGCTCGCCTCCGACGCCGGGAAAGCGCTCATCACCAACGCCGCCACCCAGATCCTGCTGCGCCAAGCACCGCAAGCCATCGACACCGCCGTCGACACCTTCAACCTCACCGACGGAGAACGCGACCTGCTGCTCTCCGCAGACAAGGGCCACGCTCTGCTCTGCGCCGGCCGGCACCGCGTCGCTTTCCACGCCATCGCCGCCGACGCCGAACATCGCTTGATCACCACCGATCCCGCCGAGCTCGCCACCCACACCCATAGCCTCGACGACCCCGATGCCGACGGTGGCTGGACCGACGACGCGCCGTCTGCCAGGTCCGCGTTGGTGGATCTGGGGCCGGCATGACCAGCCCCGTAATCGACCTTTCGGTGGTTACCGCGTGGTTGCACGTCATCGCGGGCGCGGTGAGCACGCCCGCCGGTGGCGCCGCCGTGACTGTCGCGCTGCTGGTGGGAACAGCGTTGCGGGTAGCGGTGCGGCGGGCTCGACATCGTTGGCTGTGCACCGGCGCGCGGATGGTTACCGTGCTCACCCCACCCGATGTTCCAGCAGATGCCGCGAAGGCGTGGTGGGGCACCGTCGCAGGACTGCTGCGTCCGCGCTGGAAGCGGCTGGTGTGGGGGCAGCCGCACCTGAGCTTCGAGTACGTCATCACCCCGGCCGCCGCGACAATTCGGGTCTGGGTGCCCGGCCCGATCCCACCCGGAATGATCGAACGCTCCCTCGCGGCCGCCTGGCCTGGGGCGACCACTCGCACCGCTCTCGCTCCACCGCTACAGCGACCACCCACGTCCGACAACCACGATCGGAGCTCTGTCCGACGTTTCGTCACCGTGGGCGGGGTGCTCCGGCTGGCCCGGCCTTCGGCCCTGCCCATCAGCGATGGGGTCGCCGGCGACCCCATCGCCGCGCTCCTCACCGCGACTACCCCGGCCGGTCCGACCGCAGCGACGGCGGCTGGTGCTGGCCAGGTGATCGTGCAGGTCCTGGCCCGGCCGGTGCCAGCGCGCCGAGCCGGCCGCTCTGGACGCCCCGGAATCGGCCGGGTGCTGGACCTCGCCGGCCGCATCCTCGCCGCGCTCGCCCACGAGGCCCTCATGTTGCTCTCCCCCGGCCGTGTCCGCGGCAAAGCACCGGTTGCCCGCGGCGCATCCATCGGCTCCTTCTCGGCGGGTGATCCGCGGGCCCGGTTGGAGCTCTCCAGCAGCGACCGCGCCGCTGTCGCGAAGGCGCACGGCGCCGCGTTCGAAACCCTCGTCCGCTACGCCGTCACCACACCCGTCGACATCAACACCGCCCGCGACACTGACATCGGCGGTAGCGATGGCGGTGATGTCGGCGGTGATGTAAGTGATGCACCGGTCGCCTACCGCGAAGCGCTCGCCCGGGCGCGGGGTCATGCTCGAGGGAACGCCCAAGCCCTGACGAGCACTTTCGCTGCGTTCACCGGACACAACTTCTACCGCCGCCATCGCCTGCGCCGGCCCGTCCACGCCGTCGTGACCCGGCGCCTCGGACGCGGGGACCTGCTGTCGACCACCGAGCTGGCCGCGATCGCTGCCCTCCCCACCGGGCCGGTGCCGAACCTGCTCCAAGCCCGTGCGCGCTCCGTCCCTCCACCACCCGATGTCCCGCGACCCGGGCCTGAGGTCAAACCGTTGGGCGATGCCACTCCTGTCGCCGCCGGCAGCATCGGGTCCGGCAGGCGGGGGCGGGCGGTCGGGGTGAGCGTGCCTGACGCTCGGCATCACCTGCATGTGGTCGGCTCCACCGGAACCGGGAAATCGACTCTGCTGGTTCAGCTGATCCTCGCCGACATCCGCAGGCGGCGCGGTGTTGTCGTAATCGACCCGAAAGGTGACCTGGTCACTGACGTCCTCGCACATCTCCCACCCGCGAAACGCCAGCAGGCCCTGATCATCGACCCCGACCGGCAAGGACCCCTGCCTGGGCTCAACCCGCTAAACCCGCCGCGACCGGATAGGCGGGATGACTTGCTGGTCGTGGAGAACCTCGTCACGATCTTCCAGCGGGTGTTCGCCGCGAGCTGGGGCCCACGCACCGACGACGTCATGCGCGCCGCCTGCCTCACCCTGCGCGCTCAACCCACACCCCGCTCCCTGATCGACCTACCGACCCTGCTCAGCGACCCAGACATACGCAGCCGGCACCTGCGCGCGGTCACCGACCCGGTCCTGCGCGGATTCTGGGACTGGTACGAGCAGCTGTCCGACTCCGCCCGCGCGCACGTCACCGCGCCCCTGATGAACAAAGTCCGCGCGATGCTGCTGCGTCCGTTTCTCCGCACCCTGCTCACCGGACCTGGCCCCGATATCGGCCCTGGTACCGGCGCGGCTGAGCAGGTCGACCTGTCCCGTGTGCTGGACGGCGGGATCCTGCTCGCCCGCCTCCCGAAAGGCTCTCTCGGTGACGAAGGCACCCGGCTGGTCGGGTCGATCATCGTCGCCCATACCTGGGCTGCCGCGACCGCTCGCGCCATCCAACCCGTCGCGAGCCGGCGTGACGCGAGCCTGGTCATCGACGAATGCCACAACTTCCTCAACTTGGCTCACAGCCTCGACGACGTCCTCGCCGAAGCCCGCGGCCTGCGCCTGTCCGCGGTCCTGGCCCACCAGAACCTCGCCCAACTCGGCCGCGACCTGCGCGAGGGCATCTCCGCTAATGCCCGCAACAAGCTCATCTTCAACGTCGGGCCTGAGGACGCTCGCGAACTCGCCCGCCACACCCACCCCCGCCTCGACGAGCACGACCTGAGCCGGCTCGACGCCTTCACCGCGGCGGCGCGCCTCGTCGTCGACGGCGCCGAAACCGCCGCGTTCACCCTGCACACCCGACCACTGCCCAGCTGCCGCACACCCCCGTATCGCCCGACGCGCCGCACCGCAGTCCCAGTCGGGCAGACATCCCGCCCGCTCTCCTCGCAAGGACAACCACCATGACGACACCCCACGCACAAAGCGCGCACCGTGCGCCGACCACCCGGCCCCGACGCCATTCCCGCATGGGCCGCCACCATTACGCGCAGCTCGCGCGGCGGCTCACCCCGCGCGACCGATGGCTCATCCGGATGCTGCACGAACACCAGGTCCTCACCAGCACCGACGTCCACACCATGGCCTTCCCCTCGGCCCGCTCCGCCCGGCAACGCCTGCTCGAGCTGCACGACTGGGACATCGTCGACCGCTTCCAGCCGCTGCTGCGCAGCGGCTCAGCACCCATGCACTACGTCCTGGGCGCCGCCGGCGCAGCCGTGCTCGCCGCCGAGGAAGGAATCAGTCTGCGCGAGCTCGGCTACCGCCGCGACGACGTCCTCGCCATCGCCCACCGCCACACCCTCGCCCACACCATCGCCATTAATGGACAGTTCACCCATCTCATCGCCGCCAGCCGACACAGCACAGCGGCGCGGCTGGCGGCGTGGTGGTCCGAGCAGCGCTGCAACCGTCACATCGGCGACCTCGTCCGGCCCGACGCGTATGGCCGCATCCACCTGACCGCCCACGCCGCGCACACCCCCCATGCCGCCCATGGCGCTGTCGCAGCCGCATCCGGAACGTCGGCGAGCGAGCAGAGTTTCGAATGGTTCCTCGAACTCGACTTCGGCACCGAATCCCTGCCGCGTCTCGCGGCCAAGCTCGACAGCTACTCCCACCTCGCCGCCGCGCTCCCCACCAGGACCGTCACCACGTCCGGCGGGAACCCCGACGCGGTCACCATCCTGATCTGGCTGCCCGGGCGTCGTCGCGAAGCCCACGCCCGCGAGCACCTCACACACGCCCTGCGCGGCCTCGACCAGCCCCACCAGATCCGGATCGCGACCGCGTCACCTTCCCCGAGCACAGAGCAGCTAGATGGCAACGGCACCGGCGACGGCCATGCGCCATCGACCGTGCCAGCCCAGGACGAGCACATCTGGCAACCGCTCGACTCGCTCCACCCGGCGAGGCAAGCGGCCGGAGAACATCGCAGCAGCATGTCCGAGCTGGCTCGACGATGGGCCGCCCCACGCGCCTCGTTCCACGAGTTCATCGAGTCCATCCCGACCCGCACGTCCCGGACCGTCCAGCTCGAGGCACCCGATCCGCTGCCGCCTGACCCCGCCACGTTCAACCCTGCCGTCACCCACCGTGTGCGCTGGCCATCATCCACACCTGTACGTCGAACGCCGACATGAGCCGCGTCGTGCTCATCCTCGCCGCCGTGGTCGGAGTCGTCGTCCTGCTGGTGGCGGTCGGGCTGGTCGCGCTCAGTTCCGCCGTCCGCAGCGTCATCGGCGGTGTTCCCAGCACGACGGCCCTCGAAGACATCCCACCGTCGATGGCGCAGCTCTACCACGCGGCAGCGGCGACCTGCCCCGGTCTCGACTGGGCTGTGCTCGCCGCCGTCGGGAAGGTCGAAACCGACCACGGCCGATCCCCACTACCCGGGGTCAGCAGCGGCGAAAACCCAGCAGGTGCTGGCGGTCCGATGCAGTTCCTCGCCGCGACCTTCGCCGACGTCGTCGCCCGCCATCCGCCACCATCGGGTGGTGCGACACCGCCGTCTCGCTACAACCCCAGCGACGCCGTACACGCCGCCGCCGCGTACCTGTGCGACTCCGGCGCCCACAACGGCGACCTACGCACAGCACTGTTCACCTACAACCACGACAGCAGCTACGTCGACCAGGTCCTCGCCCAAGCCGACATCTACCGGGCACCCGTCCCGCAACGCGATGCCGGAACCGCCGCTTATGCCGCGCTCGCCTACGCCCACAGCCACATCGGGCAGCCCTATCTGTGGGGCGGCGACGGACCTGCTGCCGGTGAGGCCGGGTTCGACTGTTCCGGCCTCACCACCGCCGCTTACGCCGCAGCCGGAATCACCTTGCCCCGCACCGCGCAAACCCAATACAACACCGGCCCGCTCCTACCGCCCGGCGCACCTCTCGCAGCCGGGGACCTGCTGTTTTTCGGCACACCTGCGGGGGTCCATCACGTTGGAATCGCCACCGGACAAGCCACCCTGATGGTTCATGCACCCCATGCTGGCGCGACCGTCACCATTGGCGAAGCGAGCGCATTCCCTGACTTCTTGGCCGCGAGCCGACCGGTCAGTCGCAGCGGCACTGAAAGTCCGCCGGACTAGGACAACCACGGTGCTGTCAGTGCGCCTTCTGGAAGGCATCCAGGATGTCCGTGGAGATGCGTCCACGCTCTGACACGTTCAGGCCCTGGCTCTTCGCCCATGCACGGATCGCCTGGTTCTGCTCCCGGTCCGTCGCCGGGCGGGATGCGGCCGAACCTGTGGCGCGGCGACCTCCGGTGCGACGCGCAGCTGCGATGAACGGGGCGAGCGCTTCACGCAGCCGAGCGCTATTCTTCTCGGAGAGGTCGATCGCATACTGTCGGCCGTCGATCGCGAAATCGACCTGTCCATCAGCGACGCCTCCATCGAGATCGTCCACCAATGTGACCGTCGTCTGGGTAGCCATGTGGTCTTCCGTCCTCACATGATGGATGGTGCCGCCCATACGGACAGCTGCGAGGCTCTGCGCGTAGTCAATGGTGGCGCGCAGAGCGCTGAAGTGGCTCTGACCATAGAACAAGCCCATCTCATTGTCGAATCGCAACACTCGAATAGGGCAACGTCAACGGCACCGGCGCGTCTCGGACGCCGCCGCCATGGTTCTTGTGGCGAGCACCCACCCTACCCATGCTCGCTTACTCAAGTACTTCATCCGCGTGTCACGCATCACTGTGTCGGTGCTCAAACCCGGGTGGGAGCCGTTCGGCGCGACGACGTTGGCCCCTGTGGATGCGCCAGCGAACAGCCATTCCTACTAAGGAGGCCATACCGCCATGGTCGTCGTCGCATCAGTGGACACGAGCTTGATCACGTCGCCACTTCGTCGTGCCACAGCGGTATGCTGAAGCCGGTGCCGACTCCATCGATCTTGTGCGCACCGGTCGGGTGCCCGAACAGGACAGCGGACTCGGCTGGCTCGATCGCAACCACAGTGATCGAGCCGTCTTCCCGTCGCAGTGTCTCGGCGCCCGAAGTGGGCAGTGGTTCCGACGATCTGCACGAACACATCCAGCTCGCTGTCGGTTTGAACCCAGATCTCGTCGGCCATCGTGTGGTGCCGCCCGTGAACGACCTCGGACGCGCGCCTCCAGCTGCTTGATGTGAAGGCGGCGCCGTCCGGAATGCGGGAGTGGCCGTTCTCCCGGCATGGTGCAAAGGCCGCGGCATTACGACCGCTCGCGGTCGATGTCTGCGTCGGCATCATCGACGTCGGTGTCGATGGCGCCTGGCGCCTCGGCTTCGGTGTGCCGGTAGCGCCGTGGTTTGTCGGATGTGCGGTCTACCGTTCCGGTGTCGACGAGGCGTTCGAGGGCGTTGGCGATCGCGCCGGGTGAGCGGCGGAGCTTGTTGCCGATGTCGACCGGGCTGTATTCGCCGGGGTGGTCGAGCAGGTAGTCCTCGATCATTCCGCGTAGCTCCCCGGCCTGTAGCCGGACCGAGCCAGAACGGTTCGGGTTCGACCTTCTTGCCGTCGCCGTTGTGCTGCTGGCTGTTGCACCGAACGAGGCAGTGACCGACCTGCGCGGGACACGGGTGGGCTCCGCCGATGTGTCATGGCCGGTGCCCGCGTTCGTGTCGGCGCCTGAGTCGTCCAACTGGGCCGGAACACAGCCTGGACGACCGATGGTCGCGTCATCACCCTGATCCGAGCCGGCAGCCAGTGCCGCGTGCTGGTCCGACGGATCCACAGTGGTGGTTGCTACTGGCATGGTGCCTCGCGAGGACATCGCACTGCCATCGGGCAGGGATGGCAAGGTCGATGGTGCAGCTGTCCAGGTGCGGGCCGCTCGCGGTGTGTCGCCCGGTGTGCTGACGGCGCTGCCGTCTGCGTACCAGGTGGCGAGGATTTTGCTGGCGGTGGATGCGCCGATTCCGGCGTGAGTGGCGAGTTCGGCGGCGGTGCGGCCGGGGTTGCGGCGTAGCGCTGCCCAGAGTCGGTCGCGGATGGCGTCGCTGCGTCCTCGACGCCCGTCCGCTCCTTCTCGACATGGGTTGCCGCCGGTGCGGGTCAGGTCGTCAGACGTGGCGTCGGCGGTGGGGTTGTTGGTGGGTGGCGGTGCGGTGTTCGGCATGACGGTTCCTCGGTGTGGATGAGGTGGTTGTGGACGTCATGCCCCCGGGGGCGGCGAGGTCGTCTGGCGCGCGCTGCCATGGGTGGCGGCCTCGTCATGTATGAGCGCTCTGTCGGACGCAGAGGTCAAGCAACTCGTGCTGACCTCAGCCTGGGACTTTCGTTCACGCGCTGGATCACACGCTTGCGACGGGAGCCGGGTGGACTTTGAAGCGGCAGCGCAGACTGTGTCCGGCGTCGCCAAAGAACTCAGGGTGTGGCGGCACGTGGTCACCCGCCACCTGTTCCAGGTACCGTCCGAGGTCGGCAAGGGTGGCGATCAGCGCCACGGGTACCTCGCCGGCGCACGCTGAACATTCCCCGAGCAGGTGGAACAGGGACAGGTCGACGGGATCCGGGATGAACCGCAAGGTGCGGGCTGGGCTGTCGGGATTGCAGACGACAATGTGGTGCCAGGCGTAGCCGGCGTAGGCGCGCCGCGGGTCGGTGGTGACGACGACGTCGGCAGGGTGGACGCCCAGCATGGCCGTGACGTCCCGACCGATCGCCGCTTGCACTCGACGCCGGTACAGATCGGTGCCGAAGACGTCGTTGGAATGCCTGCGGTGACTCTCCAAGGCTTTCGCGGCGTTATCTGCGATGGACATGGCACGATCTCCAATCGGAACAGAGGTCGAAGTCTCGTCGAATTGACTAGCTAATAATAGCTCTGCACTGGCCCACCCGCAAGGCATTGTCCGATATTTGACCAGTCGGGCTCAGCGCTCGATTCCAACCCCGGCATCCGCGCATTCAATCCATCGACCAGACGTGAAGATGGTCGAACTCGAATGGTCCTGAAGCTATTCAAGGATGAAGGATCGACATAACCTGCACGCCATCGATTGAATAAACGGACAGCGCATACTCTGCGTTTCATCGGCAACAGCCCTGCCTGCCAGCTGTCAGCATCACAGTACGGCCGGAGTTAGTTAGTTTGTTGGGCCCTGCAGGCTCAGTCGGGGTTGCGATCGGCACCTGCAAGTGTGGTGTGACCTGCGGCTTCTGACTGCAATGGGGGCGGGGTCTGGGCGGCTCCCTTGACGGCGGTCCTATCGGTTCCCCTGTTGGTTCCTGTGGTGGTGCGCTGTTCGTGGTCCTTGCGGCGAAGTGTCAGGAGACAGGATGCGGCGGCTTGGCGAGTTCTTCGTGGATAAGGCGTGCGAAGTCCGCGGTGGCCGGGCTGGGCGATTGTCCGATATCTGAGAGTAGCGCCATCAGGAGGCGGAGTGTGTTGTCGGCTCCTACATTGTCTCCCATTCGCAGCTGGAGGGCGATGATGTCGTGGTAGAGCTTTTCGTTGACGTCGTCGCGGCGGGTGGTGGTTTCGAGGAGGTGCAGCGCGGTTTCGGGTTGGATGGTGGCGTAGTGGCGGACAAGATGTGCGCTGGTGGTGAGGAATGTGCGGCGGGTGGCTTCGCGGATGGCGAGGATCCATTCGGTGCCGATGCCGTCGGCGAGGGGGCCGCGGTAGAGGTCGTGAGCGGTGCGCAGGGTGTCGAGTGATTCGTCGGTCAGCTCGGTCGTGGGGCGGCTGGCGTCGGCGCTGGGGTTCTGGTGGCGAGGTGGGTCTGCGGTGGCGGCAAGGAAGTTCCAGTAGTCGACGGTGACGGTGTCGGGGTTGATGCGGTAGGTCTCGCCCTCGATGGTCACGATGTCGGGAAGGTCGTCACCGGCGTCACTGCAGTGGGCGCCCCGGTTGCCGAGGGCGTGGTTGCGGAGGGCGCTGCGGAGGCGGGTGATGATGGCCGAGAGGTTGTTGGCCGGGCGACGGCGGTTGGTGTCGGGCCACAGTGCGGCGACGACGGCGTCGCGGCGAGCCCCGTGCGGATGGAGGGCGAGGAAGATCAGCAATTCCAGCATGCGGCCGGTGAGCAGGGCCGTTACATCCCCCGGCTCCTTCTCTCCTCCGCCGCTGTCGCCCTCGGCGGGTCGGAGCAGGAGCGTCGGCCGACCCAGGAGCAGCAACGCCCATGGTGTGCGCACCTGGCGTGGTTCCTGAGGCGTCTCGCTGCCCATTGGGGTGTCGGTCGTCGGTGCGGGTGCTGGGTGGTGATGCGGCTTCGAGGCGAGGTCGTCGGGTTGGTTGTCGCTGGCGTGCTGGGCGAGGTCGAGCAGTTCGAGGGTGGTGACCAGGTCGACGACCGCGAGCCGGCTTCCTTCGAGCGGCGTGACGCCGGGTGAGCAGGTGACGACGGTCCCGTCGCCACGGACGTAGATCGTTCTGATCTGCTACGCAAATTTCGGACCGCTTGAATTTGTTTCGATTATGCGACTTGCTGGAGATCAGTCCAGTCTTTGA
>NZ_JAJGSX010000063.1 GCF_021245725.1 Pseudonocardia sp. TRM90224
CAAGGAGGTCGACGGGATGGCACGACCCGACCATCCCGGAGATCTGCCCGCCCGGCGAGGGCGCCCTTAAAAACGCGACCACCAAGACCAACAGAACCGCCGCCACGAGCCCATCCGCCGCGAGCCCACCCGACGGAACCACGTCAAGAACCCACGACCACCCGCCCAAACGCGCGACTCACCGCTCCGAAACGCGTGACTCGCCTGCCGAAACGTGGGACTCGCCGGCTGGAACGCGTGACTCGCCTGCCGAAACGTGGGACTCGCCCTCCGAGTCGTGGGACTCGCCGGCTGGAACGTGGGACTCGCCTGCCGAAACGTGGGACTCGCCGGCTGGAACGCGTGACTCGCCCGCCGAAACGTGGGACTCGCCGGCTGGAACGTGGGACTCGCCCGTCGAGCCGTGGGACTCGCCCGCTGAAACGTAGGACTCGCCGTGCTGGATGTGTCGACTCACCGTGCCGAAAGTGTCGACTCACCTGCCCACCCCCGACTCGCGCATCGGGACATACCGACCGGGCCACATCGACCCGCTTCCATCAGTACCCTGACTTCGTGGCGGATCTCCTGGCCTTCGTCGTCCTCGTGGCGACGTTCGCGGCCGTGCTGGGCGGGCTCGCGGCACTGGCGATTCGGGTCCGTCGCCGGGGGTTGTCCGGCGGCTACTCCCTCATGGGTGTGTTCGACGAGTTGTGGCGCCCCGGGGTGGCGGCCGCTCGCATGGATCTCGTCGTCCAGGAGGAGCGGCAGGCGCCGAGCCCGGCTCCCGGCGACCGTCTGCTCGACTCCCTGACTTCGTCCCTGAACGGTGTTGACGCGCCAGGTCGGTCCGTCGAATCCGACGGACCGACCCAGCAACAAGCGATCCGCGGCTACCAGCAGCCGCAGGAGACGTCCTTCACGTAGTCGTGGTACCAGACCTTCGGCCAGCCGCACGAAATGTAGTGCGTGGTGCACCACTGGCCGGGCTGCGCCTGTGCAGCGGCCTTGGGGACGAACACGTTCAGCAGCCGGTCACCTGCCTGCTGCAGTTGCTTGTTGAGTTTCCTCATCGATGGCCCCCTCGCTTCTCTCGAGCATTGCCATGCGAAGCGTCGGTGACCGACAGAAATGGAACAAGCAGGATTTCCTAATGCAGCTATCAACTGGGCTGATCGTGCGATCAGCCGTGGTTTAGGCCGAGATCCGAGCGGCGAGCGTCGACAACCCGGGGCCGGACAGCTCGTCCTCCAGCCCTTTCCGGCCGGCCAGCGCCATCAGGAGCGTCTCCGCGGGGCCCTCGACGACGGGGCCGTCGCCGCTGCTCCAGTCGAGATCGGTGGCGACCAGCCGGAGCCCGCGGATCCTCGGCACCGAACGCAGCGGTGGGGCCGTGCGGCCGAAGTTCAGCGCTGCGCGCAGGCGGTCCGGCGGGATCTCGCGGGGCAGACCGAGTGGCCGGCGGATGTCCTGGTGGTGGATCATGGCGTCGGTGAGGGCGATCTGCCCCTTGAAGTTGGCAGTGAGGCCGCGCGGGCGCAGGTGCCTCCTGGCGAGCGCGAGCAGCTCGGCGGGGGTGTCGTCGGCGTGCGCGGCAACCCCGAGCGCGTTGACCCGGTCGAGGCGCAACCCTCCGCGGACGAACCTGCCGATCGTGCCGCCGAACCCCAGGTCCTCGTAGCTGAACATGTGCGCGATCACGTCCCGCACGCGCCAACCGGCGCACAGCGTCGGCGCCTCCCACTGCTGCGGCGTGAACGTCGCCAGGAGCTCCACCAGGTCGGTGCGTTCGGCCTGGGCGAGGGCCATCGTGTCCACGGCGGTCATGATTCGGCCGCCACCGTCTTCGCGTAGCCGTCCAGCAGGAAGGTCCAGCCGCCACCGCCGCGGATGGCGTCGTTGATCGTCCCGCCGCCGACGAGGCGTTCGAACGAGTGGTGCTCGATGTCGACGGTGGTCTCCGCCGGCCCGTTCGCGGTGAAGCGGACGTCGATCTCGCTGGCGTGCTCGGGATCGGGGTCGAACTGCCACGACCCGTTGATCTGCCAGCTGATCACCACGCGGTGCGGTGGCTCCCACCGCAGCACGCGGCCCCAGTCGCACTCGGTTCCGTCGACGCCGCGCTCGTACCACCGGCCACCCGTCACGGGCTCCAGCACGACCTCTTCGACGTCGGCCTTCCCGAGGTGGAACTGGTGCGGCCACCAGGCGTCGATCGAGCCGGTGAAGACGTCGAACGCCTTCTCGATCGCGACGGCGACGGTGACCGTCCCGACGATCGGTGGGATGGGCGCTGGGACGGGCGCTGCCTCGGTCATGGGGTCTCCTGTTCGGAGGGGCTCTCGGCGATCTTGTGGAAGGTGGTGAGCGCGTCGGACCACACGCCGTCCAGCCAGGCGCGCAGCGCGCCGACGCCCTCGGGGTCGATCCGGTAGATGCGGCGCGTGCCCTCCGCGTGGCTGACGACCAGGCCGCCGTCACGCAGGACGCGGAGGTGCTGGGAGACGGCCGGCCGGCTGATCGGGAGCTCGTCGGCGAGCTCCTGGACCGAACGAGGGCCCCGGGCGAGCAGCTCGAAGATGGCGCGCCGGGTCGGATCGCCCAGCAGGCCCAGCCCACCATCTCCGTTAGCCGACACGAACGGTAAGTCTAGACGCACATATGGGTGCATAACAACTCGTGCTGTCAGGCGCTGTCAGCGCCTTGTGCGCCCGGTATCAGCGGCCGGGACGACCCTCGGAGTCGAAATCGCAGTGACGGTCGGCCGGGTCCCCCGGGCGGCCACGATCTTGAGGAGCTTCGATGACCACTCCGGTCACGATCATCGGCGCCGGGCTCGGCGGTCTCGTTCTTGCGCGCGTGCTGCACGTCCACGGCATCGCGGCCGACGTGTACGAGGCCGAGGCGTCGCCGATGGAGCGAGCACAGGGCGGGATGCTCGACATCCACGACTACAACGGGCAGCTCGCCGTCGAGGCGGCCGGTCTGATGGAGGAGTTCCGCGGTCTCGTCCTGGAGGGACGCCAGCAGATCCGCGTGCTGGAGCGGGACGGGAGCGTCGTGCTGGACAAGCCGGACGACGGCTCCGGTGGCCGCCCCGAGGTGCAACGCGGTGAGCTGCGCCAAATGCTGATCGACTCGCTCCCGACCGGCACCGTGCGGTGGGGGCGCAAGGCGAGCGGTGCTCATGGCCTCGGCGACGGCCGGCACGAGGTGCACTTCGACGACGGCAGCACCATCGTCACGGACCTGCTGGTCGGCGCGGACGGGGCGTGGTCGAGGGTGCGGCAGCTGCTCTCGGCTGCGGTGCCCGAGTACGTCGGCGAGTCGGCGGTCGAGACCTACCTGTTCGACGTCGACACCCGCCACTGCGCCGCGGCGGCCGCGGTCGGCGGCGGGATGATGATCGCGAACGGGGTGCCGCCGGACCGCGCGATCCACGCCCACCGCGAGCGGGGCGGCACGGTGCACGCGTACGTCCAGCTCGCCGAGCCGCTGGACTGGTTCGCCGCGATCGACTTCACCGATCCCGCCGCGGCCACCGCGCGGATCGCGCAGGAGTTCGAGGGCTGGGATCCGGCGCTCACCGCACTGATCAGCGACAGCGAGACCGCACCCGTCTGGCGTCCGTACTACGCGCTGCCGATGGGGCTTCGCTGGGAGCGCGTGCCGGGCGTCACTCTCGTCGGCGACGCCGCACACCTCGCCGCGCCGAACGGCGAGGGCGCCAACCTGGCCATGCTGGACGGGGCGGAGCTCGGCAAGGCGATCGTCGCCCACCCGGGCGACGTGGAGAGCGCCCTCGCCGAGTACGAGCAGGCCATGTTCGTCCGGTCGGAGACCCCGCTCGACGAGGCCGTCCTCCTCGAGAGCATGTTCGGCGACGACGTCCCCCAGGTCATGGTCGACCTGCTGGGCGGGTCCCCGGCGTAGCTCGTCGACAACGACGTTCTGGCTGTTGTTAGCGCTCACAAACCGCCAGAACGTCGTTGTCGACGCTCGGTTCGGGTCCCGGCGCCGGCCGGTCAGTCGTCGTTGCTCCCGCCTTCGGCGCTGCGGGCGTCGCGGTTGTTGTCGTGCTCGCCGTCGCGGTCGTGCTTCTTCTCGCCCTCGCCGGCAGCGCGGGCGCCGCCGTAGCCGTACACCGGGCCGTCGTAGGTCAGGCCGCGCTCCGGCATCACCTTCGACGCGTTGACGACCTGGACCTGGTCGCCCATCTGGAGGAAGGCGAACCAGGCCTTGGCGTCCTCGTCGCCGAGGTGGATGCATCCGGCCGAGGCGCCCTCCGGGCTGCCCTCGTGGAAGGCGATGCCGCCCGCGTCGAAGAACACCGAGTACGGCATGGGGTCGGGCACGCCGTCGGTGAACGACTCGTTGCTGACGTGGTCCTGGTCCTTCAGGTACACGCGCAGGTCCCAGCCGGGCGGGGTGGGCTCCGCCTTGCTGCCGGAGGCGACGTCCACGGGGCCGCGGACGACCTCGCCCTTGCCGTCGAGCAGCCAGGCGCGCTGCGAGTCGAGGTCGACGCACGCCTTCGCCGCGACCGTGCACGGCGTGCCGTCCGCCAGCGGCTGCGACGCCGCGACCAGCTGGGGCGACTTCTTCGCGACGGTCGGCGTGGGGGCTGCGGTCGGCTCGGGCGTCGGAGTGACCTCCGCCTCGTCCTCAGGAGCCGGCGCGGCCGCCGGAAGCGCCGCCGACGCAGCGGACGGCGTGGATGCGGGTGTCGTGCTGGCGGACCCGCACGCCTGAACCGAAACCACTGCGGCGGCCATCAGCAGCGCGATGCCGATCTTTCGTACCTGGTTGCGTCCCATGCTGAAGTTCTGATTCCTCACTGAGCACCCCGACGGACAAACCGGGCCGACCGGGATCGGCCTTCGACAGGTAGACGTCCGGGTCGGGCAGAGGTTGCACACAAATGCGTTTGATTGTGCTCCGATCGGGGTAATCGTTCAGCGTTTCGTCCGATTTCAGTGAATTGTCGGCTATCGGCCCCTGCAAGCGTCCGGACCGCCAGCCATCCGGTCCCCCGCATGCTGCGCTCCCGGTGTCGGACGGCTGTCCGGGGTTGCGCCGTGCCGTCCCGCGTGGTTCACCGCGATACCGGCTAAAGGGAGATCGGGGTCGAAACCCGCAGGTCATGGCCCACGATCGGACCAAGGTTTGCTCCAACGATGGATGACCGGAGCCTGTTCATCAGGCAGTGTTCACCTGGTCGCCATGTGTCACCCCGAGCAGACCGTGAGGACGATGCCATGACCCAGACCAGGGAACACCATCACTCACTGGACGCCGAGCAGGTCGGCTACAAGCAGACCCTCGGACGCAGGCACGTCCAGATGATCGCCATCGGGGGCGCGATCGGGACGGGGCTGTTCCTCGGCTCGGCGTCGCGGCTGCACAGCACCGGGCCGGCCCTGCTGTTCAGCTACGCGTTCGTCGGTGTTGTGGCCTTCCTGCTCATGCGCGCGCTCGGCGAGCTGGTGCTGCACCGGCCGACGTCCGGCGCGTTCGTCTCCTACATGCGGGAGTTCTTCGGCGAGCGGTGGGCGTTCGTCACCGGGTGGATGTACTGGCTCAACTGGGCGCTGACCGGGATCGCCGAGCTGTCCGCCGTCGGGTTGTACATCCAGTACTGGTTCCCCTTGATGCCCACCTGGGCGACGGTGCTCATCGCGCTCGCCGTCGTGCTCACCGTCAACCTGCTGTCCGCGCGCGCGTTCGGCGAGTTCGAGTTCTGGGCGGCGATCGCGAAGGTCGCCGCGATCGTGGTCTTCCTCGTGGTCGGGCTGATCGTGGTGATCGGCGGGTTCAGCATCGGCGGTCACGTCGCCGGGTTCCAGAACCTGTGGAGCAACCCGGGCGGCTTCTGGCCGGCGAGCGGCGACTTCAGCTGGTACGGGCCGATCCTGGTGATGTCCGGCGTCGTGTTCGCCTACGCCGCGATCGAGATGGTCGGGGTTGCGGCCGGCGAGATGTCCAACCCGGCCCGCGAGGTGCCCAAGGCCGTCAACGCCGTCATCTTCCGGATCGCGTTGTTCTACTGCGGCTCGATCCTGCTGCTGGTCTCGATGCTGCCCACCGACGAGTACAAGTCGGGGACCAGCCCGTTCGTCACGGTCTTCGACCGCATGGGCCTGACGTGGATGAGCACGCTGATCCAGATCGTGCTCATCGTGGCCGCGATGTCGAGCCTCAACGCCGGCCTCTACTCCACCGGGCGGGTGCTGCGCAGCCTCGGCATGTCCAAGCAGGCCCCGGCCTTCACGCTGAAGATGAGCTCCTCGGGCGTGCCGTGGGCCGGCATCGTCATGACGTCGGTGGTGTTCGTCTTCGGCGCCGTGCTCAACGCGCTGATCCCCGACGCGTTCGAGGTCGCGCTGGAGGCAGCGGCGATCGGCATCGTCTTCACCTGGGCCACGATCTTCCTCTGTCAGCTGCGGCTGCGGTCGCTCGTGAAGCGCGGGGTGGTCCCGCCCAGCCCGTTCCCGATGCCGGGACACCCCTACACCAGCATCTTCGGGCTCGTCTTCCTCGCGCTGGTCGTCGTCGGGCTGGCCGTCTCGGGTTGGGAGAGCAGTCCATACTTCAGCCACAAGGTCTCGTTCCTGGTGGTGGTGTTCGGCATCCCGATCCTTGCGCTGCTGCTCTGGCTGGGCTGGAAGCTGGTGAAACCGGCGGTCGTCGCCAACACCAAGGGGCGGGTCGAGGCGGTCTGGTCGAACGACGGACCGACGTACGGGCCGAGCGTCGACGCCGACGACCTCGACCCCGCGGCGCCGGCCGACGAGGAGAGCTGAGATGGCGCGCACGATGCGACGGATCGCCGCAGCGGCGATCGCCGGGCTGACGGTGGCCGTGGTCGCGGCCTGCGGCGGGGCGAGCGAGGGCCCGAACGAGTCGCCCGCGCTGGTGCCGGGGGCGCGCACCGACGGGAAGCTCACGATCGGGATCTCGTTCGACCAGCCGGGGATCGGGCTGAAGGACGGCACGAGCTACCGCGGTTTCGACGTCGAGACGGCCACCTACGTCGCGAAGGCGCTCGGCGTGCCGGAAGCGAACATCACGTGGCGCGAGGCCACCGGCTCCGACCGGGAGAAGCTGCTGATGAGCGGCGAGGTCGACCTCGTCTTCTCCACCTACTCGATCACGGACGAGCGCAAGCAGGTGGTCGACTTCGCCGGGCCCTACTTCGTGGCCCACCAGGACCTGCTGGTGCGCCGCAACGACACCGAGATCACCGGGCCGGAGACGCTGAACGGCAAGGACCTCTGCTCGGTGCCGGGAACGACGTCGGCGGCCAACGTGGTGCAGCAGTACCAGGGGCGGATCACGCTGAAGGAGCTGCCGCACTTCTCCGACTGCGTGCGGGCGCTGGCCGACAGCCAGGTCGACGCCGTGACCACCGACGACGTCATCCTCGCCGGCTACGCCTCCGAGCCGCAGTACCAGGGCGCGCTGAAGGTCGTCGGGCGCGGCTTCTCGGACGAGACCTACGGCGTCGGTGTCAAGAAGGGCAACACCGTGCTGCGCGACCAGGTGAACGAGGCGTTGAAGCAGTACGTCGCCGACGGCTCGTGGCGCCGAGCGCTGGGCATCACCGTCGCCCCGTCGGGCTACGCACTGCCCGGCCCGCCGAACCCGGGCACCGCCTGACCCCGAAGTTCCCCACCGTTTTGCCAACCTGCACACCCTGCGGGGCGTGCAAATAGGCAAAACGGTGGGGAAGTTCGTGTCAGCGGGACGCCCACTCCTTGGTGGGGACGTATTGGGCGACGTTGTCCATGCGCCGCTGGACGGCGGAGATCTCGCGGACGGCCTGGGCGATCACGCTGCGGTCGATCGAGGACATCCGGCTCATGGTGATCAGGTCGGACGGCCGGTCGCCGACCGCGTGCTGCATCAGCTGGTAGCGCAGCCGCAGCCGCTGCAGCACCCCGAACACCTCGATGAGGGTGCCGGCCTGCTCGTCCGGCAGCATCGCCGAACCCGCCGCCGCGCGCAGCCGCTCGACGGTGGGCAGCGCGGCCGAGCCCACGCTCAGAGCGGCCCAGCGGGCGATGTTGACGACGGGCACGAGCGCATGCGCCTTGATGTCGAACGTGTCGGGCCGGCGGCTCAGGATGTGCCGCATCGACCGCAGCTTCGCGCGTTTCGACAACGACTCCTGCAGCAGCAACCGCATGGTCCCGGGGTGCCGGCGCAGGTCGCCGAAGACCTGCGTGACGGCCGGCAGGCCGGGGTCGCCGTGGATCGGGCGCCCGTCCACCAGCAGCGACGTCATCATCGCGCCGTTGTGCGCCTCGGGCGCGGCCATCCACTCCCGGCCGGCCGCGCGCCACTCGTCGTTGGTGCGGGCGAAGAGGGCATGGCGGGCCGTGGCGCCGTGGTCGTCGGCGCTCAGCCCGGCCTGCGCCAGCACATCGTAGACCTCGCCGAACGCCGCCCGGTAGCCGGCGATCCCGTCCTCGGGGACGGGCCCGTCGAACGCGGCCGCGGAGTCGACGTCGGAGCTCAGCACGGCCTCGCGCCGCCCGTTGCTGCCCAGCGACAGCCACGTGAAGGCGTCGACCGACAGCTCGGGGTGCCGGGCGAAGACGAACCCGAGCGCCCGCCTGACCAGCGTGTCGACGACCGATGAGTACACGGCGATCACCCGGCCGGACGCGAGGCCGTTGGAGAGCAGGTCGTCGAGCATCGTCGGGATGTCGGTGGCGTGGCAGGCCAGGTCCTCGACGGTTGCGGCCCGGCGCAGCTGCTCGTGCACGGACATCCCCGCCGCCGTCGGCGAGACGGCGAAGTCGCGCGGGGCGACGACCCCGCGCAGCTCCCCGTCGCGGTCGGTGACCAGCAGGAACTCGGCGTCGCGGTCGAGGATCAGCATGTGCGCCTCGGCCGCGGAGTCGCCCAGCACGGCGACGGGCGCCGACGTGTCGACGATCGAGCGCACGGGCGAGCCGGGTTGGTCGGCGCCCAGCAGCACCCGGGTGCGCAGCACGGCGTCGGTGACCAGCCCGAACCGGCCGTCGCCCAGTGGCACCGCGGCCGGTCCGCCGTCCGCGGTCATGCGTCGCGCGACCTCGCCGATCGGCAGGTCCGGATCGACGACGAGCGGCGGCCGCACGATCAGGTCGTCGACCAGCATGTACGTCGGAGCGGCGGCGGCCGGCACCCGGCGGCGGGCCGAGGAAACCATCTCCGCCAGGAACCGCGCTCCGCGGCTCGACGTGAAGACGGGCGCGGCCAGCGCGGCCGGGATGCGCGCCACGAGGACCGCGCCGGCGGCGACGGCCCGTGGCCCGATCGAGCGTTCCGTCAGCATCGCGGAGAAGCCGAACATGCCGCCGGGGGAGACGACCTCGTCCGGCCCTTCCAGACGCGTGTCGGCGTTGTTCCACAGCTGCACGTGCCCCTCGATCACGACGAACACCTCGACGGTCGGGTCGCGGAACGCGTCGAGCACGAGCTCGCCCTCGGCGAACCGCTCCAGGACGGAGCCCTCCGCGATGGCGTCGAGCGCAGTGGCGCCGACGGAGTCGAAGGGTGGGTGCCTCGCGAGGAACGCGGCGAGCTCGACCGCACCGCCGGTCGCTTCCATGCGCAGCATGCTGCCACAGCGACCGGCCCGTCACGCCGCCTTTCGCGGCAGCCCCGGCGGGTTGACCTGCGACGTCGTCAACCCCTCGTTGCGGCGCCGTGCCGGCCGCTTCGTTCTGCCGGTTCCGGTCGAGCAGGATCTGCTCCTGGTCGGTCCCGGCGCTGACGCCGATGGTGAGGCCCGCGACGGCGCCTGCGCCTGGGTCGGCGCCGTGCTGTGGCGGGAGTACGACGGGGGTGACCACGTGATCGTCACCGGCCGCGTGCGGGAGCTCGGCGCCGACCCCGGCCGCCTCCCCGCTGCTGTTCCACCGCGGTGGTTACGGTCTTGCCGAGCCGGTGGTGCCGGAGCCGAGGAGAGGTGGACGGCGTGGGTGAGCCGCACGTGCTGGGTGTCGTCGCTGGACCGGAACCCGGCGGCCGGACCGCCGCCGCCGTCGCCGGTGTGCTGGCCGGCGCCGAGCGAGCCGGCGCGAGCACATCGCTGCTGGAGCTGTCGCAGGTGGACGCCGACGCCGTGATCGCGCAGTTCGCCGCGGCCGACGCCGTCGTGTTCGGCAGCCCCGTCTACCGCGCGACCTACAGCGCGCTGCTCAAGGACCTGCTCGAACGGACCGAGCGCGGCAAGTGGGGCGAGACCACCGCGCCGCTGCAGGGCACCGCGGCGGCCACGGTCCTGACCGGCGCCAGCGGGCACCACTACCTCGCGCTCGGGCACCTGCGCGACGTGCTCGCCGGCTTCTTCGCGGTGCAGGTGCTATCCCCGGGCCTCTACCTCGATCACGGCGGCTACGTCGACCGGTCGACCCTCATCGAGGCGAGTGCCGCGCTCGCGGCCGCGCACGGCGCCGCGCTGCGCGACCTGGCGGCGGCGATCGCCGCGTCGCCCGCGTTGCAGGGGATCACACCGCAAATTTGACGCAGATTGATGTCGCAAGGATGAAATGCCGACCGGTCGGCGTAGACGTGAGAGCATTCGTCCCCACGTCAACCGGATCTGTTGATCGCTGCGGTTCGCGCCACAATCCGCCAGTCGAAGGAGAAGTCCGTGCGTCGCACGTTCCTCGCCGCAGCCGCCGCGCTGCTGGCCGCCATCACGATCGTCGGCTGCAGCAGCGGATCCGACTCCACCACCCTGCGGGTGGGGACGGAGGGCACCTACAGCCCGTTCAGCTTCCAGGGTCCCGACGGCAAGCTCACCGGTTACGACGTCGAGGTCGCCCAGGCCGTCGGCGCGAAGCTCGGCAAGACCGTCGAGTTCGTGCAGACCCCGTGGGACTCGATCTTCGCGGGGCTCGAGGCGAAGCGCTTCGACCTGGTCGGGAACCAGGTGACGATCACCGACGAGCGCAAGGCCAAGTACGACCTCTCCGAGGCCTACACCGTGTCCGAGGGCGTGATCGTCACGCGCGCCGACAACACCGACATCAAGGGCCTCGCCGACCTGCGTGGCAAGACCACCGCGCAGTCCGCCACCAGCAACTGGGCCGAGGTCGCCAAGGGCGCCGGCGCGAACGTCGAGGCCGTCGAGGGCTTCGTGCAGGCCGTGCGGCTGCTCAAGGACCGCCGCGTCGACGCGACCGTGAACGACACGCTGGCCGTCGGGGAGTACCTGAAGTCGACCAACAACGATCCCGACCTGAAGATCGTTGCGAAGACCGGTGACACCAGCGAGCAGGCGTTCGCCGCGCGCAAGGACAGCGGCCTGATCGCCGACGTCAACAAGGCGCTGGACGAGCTGCGGGCCGACGGCACGCTCAAGCAGATCTCGGACAAGTACTTCGGCACCGATGTGAGCGGCCAGTAGATGGATCCCGCCACGTGGGCGCTGATCTGGCGCAACCTCTGGCCGATGCTGGTCGCCACGGTCACCCAGACCATCCCGCTCACGGCGATCAGCTTCGTGTTCGGGCTCGTCGTCGCCCTGCTGGTGGCGTTGGCCCGGATCTCGAAGACAGGCCCGCTCTCGGCGCTGGCCCGCGGGTACATCTCCGTCATCCGCGGCACGCCGCTGCTCGTCCAGCTGTTCATCGTGTTCTACGCGTTGCCGCAGTTCAACATCGTGATCGACCCGTTCCCGGCGGCCGTGATCGCGTTCAGCCTGAACGTCGGCGGCTACGCGGCGGAGGTGATCAGGGCGGCGATCCTGAGCATCCCGAAGGGGCAGTGGGAGGCGTCGCA
The DNA here is from genome assembly GCF_021245725.1 of Pseudonocardia sp. TRM90224. Lineage (GTDB taxonomy): Bacteria > Actinomycetota > Actinomycetes > Mycobacteriales > Pseudonocardiaceae > Pseudonocardia. Next base: position 11,761 of record NZ_JAJGSX010000063.1, read on the forward strand.
GACCATCGGCATGGGGTACGCGACCACCCTGCAGCGGGTGATCCTGCCGCAGGCGGCACGGGTGGCGGTGCCGCCGCTCTCCAACACGTTGATCTCGCTGGTCAAGGACACGTCGCTGGCCTCGACGATCCTCGTCACCGAGCTGCTGCGGGTGGCGCAGCTGGCGGCGGCGCCGACGTTCGACTTCTTCGCGCTCTACGGCGTGGCCGCCGTCTACTACTGGGTGATCTGCGTGATCCTCTCGTTCGGGCAGAGCCGGTTGGAGACCCGACTGGAGAGGTACGTGGCTCGATGACCGCCGAGACCGACGTGACCGACCTGCTGACCGTGCGTGGGGTGCGCAAGGCGTTCGGTGATCACGAGGTGCTGCGCGACATCTCGTTCGAGGTGCCGAAGGGCACCGTGACGGCCGTGATCGGGCCGTCCGGATCAGGCAAGACGACCGTGCTGCGCACGCTCAACGCGCTCGACAAGGCCGACGCCGGCGTGATCGGTATCGGCGACCTCACGGTCGATTTCGCCGAGCCCGTCGACCGCGCGACGCTGGCCCGCTTCCGCGCCCAGAGCGGCATGGTGTTCCAGGCCCACAACCTGTTCCCGCACATGACGGTGCTGCAGAACATCATCGAAGGCCCGGTGATCGTGCAGAAGCGGCCGAAGGCCGAGGCGCTCAGCGCCGCGCGGAAGCTGCTGGAGCAGGTGGGGCTGGAGGAGAAGGCCGACCAGTACCCGTACCAGCTCTCCGGCGGCCAGCAGCAACGCGTCGGGATCGCCCGTGCGCTCGCGCTCGAACCGCAGCTGATGCTCTTCGACGAGCCCACGTCGGCCCTGGATCCGGAGCTCGTCGGCGACGTGCTGAGCGTGATCAAGGACCTGGCCGCGGGCGGCTGGACGATGGTGATCGTCACCCACGAGATCCGCTTCGCCCAGCAGGTCGCCGACCAGGTGCTGTTCATCGACGGCGGCGTGGTGCTGGAAGCGGGGCCGCCGGAGCAGGTGATCGGCGAGCCGACGCAGGCCCGCACCCGCCAGTTCCTGAAGCGGATCCTGGACCCGATCTAGCCGAGCGGGCGCGCCCCGCGCGAGTCGGGTGAGTCGTCACTTCCAGCACGGTGAGTCGTCACTTCCAGCACGGTGAGTCGACACCTCCGGCACGGTGTGTCGACACCTCCGGCACGGCGAGTCCCACGTTTCGGCGGGCGAGTCCCGCGTTTCGGAGCGGTGAGTTGCGCGTTTCGGCACGGTGAGTCGACATCTCCCGCACGGCCAGGTCCACGTTCCGGACCGCCGTGCGGGTCACGGACTGCTGCTCACGTCCCACAGGTGCACCGCGCTGCCGCGGCCGCCGGGAGTCCATCCGTCCGGTATCTGAACCCACGGCCGCCCGGCGCAGACGGCGAGGGTGCGGCTGTCCGGGCTGAAGGAGATGCCGCAGGGGTCCGGGATGTCCTGTTCGCGGATCAGTCGGCGATCGGCCACGTTCCACAGGCGAGCTGCCGTGTCGCCCGCGCTCGCCAACAGCCGCCCGTCCGGGCTGAAGGCGATTCGCACGATGCTGTCGACCGCGTTGGCGTGTCCGGGCAGCGGCTCGCCGATCTGGCGGTGGCTCGTCGAGTCCCACAGCCGGATGGTCCGGTCCGCGCTCGCCGTTGCGATCGTGCGCCCGTCAGGGCTGAACACGATGTCGACGACCGGGGCCGTGTGCCCCTCCAGCGGGGCTCCGATCTGCTGTCGGCTCTCGGCGTCCCACACGTGCACGGGGTAGCGGTCTTCGATGTCGAAGTGGATGTGGTTCCGGAAATCGCTCGTCCGGGTCGTGCCGCCGGCGGCGGCCGTGCGCCCGTCCGGGCTGACGGCCAGCGCGAAGATCGTGTTGTCCATGACCTGGTGCCCTTCGACCAGCCCGGTCGGGGTGATGGGCTCGCCGATCTGCTGATGGCTGCCCACGTCCCAGAGCCGGAGCGACGGGCCGGCCCCGGTCACGATCGTGCGCCCGTCCGGACTGAACACCGGGCGGGCGGTCTCTCCCAGCCAATCGGGATCCATCGGCGTCCCGATCTCCTGGCGCGTCTGCACATCGAAGATGCGGACCCGGCTGTCCAGGTCCTCGGCGGCGATGGTGCGCCCGTCAGGGCTGAACCGCATGCTCACCAGCCCCGCATCGTTCATGTCCGCCAGCCCGATGGGACTCTCCAATGGGTGTCGACCGGCGACGTCCCACAGCTGCACCCAGCCGTGCAGGGTGGCGAGCAGGCGTCCGTCCGGGCTGAAGGCCACGTCCTGCGGCAGCAGCCAGACGCGCAACTCGTGCGGAAAGCGATCACGTGGCTGGATCGCGGTGACCGTGGCAGCGGCGGCCACGACCACGGCAACGGCCGAGGCGCCGATCCGTGTCATGAGCCGCCGCGTCGGACGCCTCTCGCCGGTGGTTGCAGGTGGTGCGTGCCACGGCTGCCGGATGACGCAGACCCAGAAGAGGAAGGCCGACGCGAGCGTCGCGCTCGTCGGCGCGACGAGACGATACGGGTCGTGGTCGGGGTCGAGGTCCTGGGTGATCGCGAAGCGGATCACCTCGGCGACCAGCCACCCGCTCGCCGCACCGACCACGAGCGACAGCGCGATCAGCACCCACCACCGGACCGGGTGTCGCGGGATCACTCCGTCCGCCCGCAACAGCACGACCAGCGTCACGATCACGGCGACCGCGCAGAGCAGCACCGGCCGCAACACATCCGTCACACTGTGGACGGCCCCGATGTCGAAACCCCGTGCAGCAGTCGCAACCACCGCCAGAGGATGACCGCGCACGGTTTCACCACGATCACACCGCGCTCTCACGAGGCCGCTTGGTCCGCCAACGCTGCACGACGAGCACGATCGCGGCTGCGGCGGCGACGATGGCGACCCACGACAGCACGTCGCGGACGGTGGGGTCGAGGTCGAGCAGCCTCTTCGTCGCCATCGCGGCGGCCGCCAGCCCCCACGCGATCTTCACGCCTGCGCTGAGCAGGTTGGTGTGCCGATCGCGCACGGGGTCGTCGTCGACGATCTCGGCGAGGAACGGATGGAGAGCCGGGTCGTCGGATCCGATCTTGAGGATCGCGATCAGGTGCAGCACGCCGTAGAGGACGAGCGCGGCCGCGGCGACCGCCAGGCCGATCGAGAGCCAGAACTCCATGGTGATCGCCTTTCCGAGTGGGCCGATTCGTACTGGCCCAACTGTCCTTCTCGGAGGGGTCGACAACATCTGTGGCACGACGGAATTCGCCGTATGTCCTGAGGCAGAGCTGCGCCTGCCGCAGGGTGAGACGGGCATGTCTTGGCGCGCCGGCACACACGTGGGCCCAGCGGTGAAGCGCGACACCACCCCCGCAACCGCACTACTCTCCTCTCGTGTCCAGGCAGAGGCGCGACGCTCCCGCGTTCCTGGTGGTCCGTCCAGGCACGCCGGACGAGCGCCGGGTGCCGATCTTCGACCGGGTCTTCGTCGGGCGCGAGTGCGCCGGCATCGATCCCGATCAGCGGGTGCTCATCGACGACCTCACGGCGTCCAGGATCCATTTCGAGGTCCGGATCGATCTCGACCGCAAAGCGGCGTACATCGTCGACACGAGCACGAACGGCACCTACGTCAACGGGGTCAGGCTGGCCCGCGCGTTGGCCGCCCCGCTGCGGCCGGGCGACTGGGTCACGGTGGGGGCCACCGAGTTCGAGTTCAGCTCCGACCTGTTCTTCGGGGTCGAGGCCGAAGGCGCCGGCGCGACGATGTCGCAGGTCAGCATGTCGGAGATGCTGATGGTGGTCGGCGACATCACGAGCTACTCCACGATCTCGCAGGTGACGGCGAGCGAGGTCGTCGCGTCGAGCCTGCGGACCCTCTACGCGGAGCTGATGGACCAGCTCACCACCCATCGCGGCACGCTCAGCCACTACGCGGGCGACGCCCTCTACGCCGTCTGGGAGACCGCCCACATCGCGACGGCCAACGAGCTGGCCGTCGACTTCGCGCTCGCGGCCGACGCCCGGGTCGCCGAGGTTGCCGCCGACCTGCCCCTGCGCGGCCCCCACGGCGAGCCCGTCACGATGGGCTGGGGTGTTGTGCTGGGCGTCGCCGCGGTCGTGACGCTGCCCAGCTCCGCCGTCAGCGTCGTGGGCGACGCCACCAACCTCGCGTTCCGCCTCTCCGGCCTCGCCGGCCGCGACGGGCGGGCGCCGGTGATCGTCGCGCAGTCGGCGCGGGAGGCCGTGGCGCACCTCTTCACCTGGGGCGAACCCGAGGACGTCCCGACCAAGGGGCGCAGCGGTGACGAGACCGTCTACCCGGTGTTCGGCAGGGTGTAGTCGCCAAAGTTCAGCCGGGGTTGGGGAGGGCAGGAAAGCCACTTTCCTGCCCTGTGAGGGCCGGAAAGTGGCTGTCAGGTGAATCGCCGCATGCCCTGGGTCGACGTTGCACACCGTCGACACACGTCGCACGTGGCCGGCCATGTGCAACGCACACCCACGGTATGCGACGTCGACCCCACCCGGTCCCACGACGAGCCCGAGGTCGCCTCATGGAACCTTGTGGTTGATCCACAGGGCTGCGTGACAACCACACGGTTCCATGTGGCCTACGAAGCGGTCGGTCACCTGCCCCGGGGGTGCAGGTGGAGGGCCGGAAAGCCACTTTCCTGCCCTCACAGGGCCTGAAAGTGGCTTTCCTGCCCTCGCGTGCGCAACGCACGCATCCCAACCCCAACCCCAACCCCAGCCCCAGCCCCAGCACGGCCCGGGTCGGTGAGGTCGCCGCTGCCGGCTCTGAGCTACCGGCGACGTCCCCGCGGATGCGTGCGCACGGCACTCCCGACCGCCCGGCGGGCCGGGCCGCGCCCAGCACGGATTCACATCCCTCGTGGCGGCCCGGAGGGTCATGGCGGACTTTCCTGCCCTCGGGGCACGTGCGGCCCCTACACCCCCGTCGCGGCCGGGTCGCGGTACTCGGCCATCCGCTTCGTGTTCACCAGGTTCCGCCAAGTGACGTTGTCGGTGGTCGAGTTGCCCCCGAACGTCCCGCAGCCGAGCGTGAGCGACGGCTCCAGCCCCGTCGTGAGTCCGACGACACCCTGCGCGCCCGGCGAGTTGACCAGGATCCGGCTCGCCGGCATCGCCGCGGCGAAGCGGGCGGCGCGGTCGTGGTCGGCCGTGTGGACGATCGCGGTGTGCCCGTTGCCCATCTTGTGGATCAGGTCGAGCGACAGGCCCAGCGCCTCGTCGTCGCCCCGCACGGTGAACATCGACAGGAACGGGCCCATCTTCTCCGCGGTCAGCGGGCTGGCCAGGTCGGGCTCGGCCGGGATGACGATCAGCTTGATCGGATAGGGCCGCTCGACCCCGATGAACGACGCCAGCAACGCAGCGGCCTGGCCCATCACCTGCGGACGGAAGCCGCGCCCGTCGTCGGTGAGCGCCGCGGTGAGGAACCTGGTGCGCTCGTCGGCGTCGAGCACCGCGGCGCCGCTGGCCTGCAGCGCGGCGACGAACGGCGCGCGGACGGCGTCGTCGACGACGAGGTTGTGCTCCGCCCCGCAGATCAGCCCGTGGTCGAACGACTTGCTGACCACCACCTTCGCCGCGGCCGCCACCGGGTCGGCGTCGGCGGCGATCCACGCCGGCGCGTTGCCGGAGCCGACGCCGATCGCCGGCGTGCCGGAGCGGTATGCGGCCCGGACCATGCCCGGCCCGCCGGTCGCGAGCACGAGCCCGACGTCGGGGTGCGACATGAACCTTGCCGTCCGCTGCCGGCTGGCCCGGCTGCGCACGACCTGCACCAGGTCCGCAGGTGCCCCCGCGGCCGCGAGCGCCGGCTCGACGATCTGCAGCAACGCGTCCGCGAGCGGCAGGCAGACCCGGTGGAACGACAGGATCAGCGCGTTGCGCCCCTTGAGCGCGCTCAGCGTCTTGAACACGGCGGTGGCGATCGGGTTGGTCACCGGGATGATCCCGAACACGACCCCGACCGGCGCCGCGATCGGCGTGACGCCCACATCGGACGCCGCCGTCATCGGCCCGTGCGCCGTCTGGCCGACGAGCCGCTGGAAGATCCCGAGCGACGCGACGGTGTTCTTGATCGTCTTGTCCGCGACGTCGCCGAGGTGCGTGGCTTCGACGGTCGCCTTGGCAAGGTCCTCCGCCTGCGCCGCCACGGCCGTCGCGATCTGCTCCAGCAGCGCGTCGACCCGCTCCTCTGGCCAGTCGGCGAACGCCTCTGCCGCGACCTTCGCGGTGTGCACCATGCTCTCCACCTCGGGGTCGTGCCCGTCGGACGCGAGGTGCTCCGCGAGCCGGCCCGTCGTCGCGCGCAGCCTCGCCGCGGCATCACCCGCGAGGGTGCGCAGCACGTCCACCGCGAGCCGCGGGTGCTCCTCCACCAGCCGCGCCAGCGCCGCGGCGCTCAGCCGCCGCCCTTCGACGTCGGTCTCGGCGGTGGCGTGCAGTGAGCGCGGGCTGCCGTCGAGCAGGCTCAGCTCGCCGAGCACCTGCCCCGCCTCGGCGTAGGCGACGGTCGCCTCGGTGTCCACCTCGTCGAACGGGACGTCGAGCCGCACCAGCCCGGAGTCGATCAGGTAGCAGCCGTCGCCGTCGGCGCCCGCGTCGAAGATCCGGCTCCCGGCCGTGAACTTCACCGGTTCCAGGTATCCGGCCAGCACCTCCTGCAGCTGCGGCGGCAGTGCTTTCAACGGCCCGGCCATCGGCCCGGCGGGGTCGCCTGCTGCGGTCCGCGCCGCAGCTGCGCACCCACCTCGGGCAGCGCCGCGGAGAGCGTGGTCGCGACGTCACGGCCGAGCGAGAGCACCTCGACGCGGGTGACCGCCCGGACGGTCGCGTTGCGCCGCACGGCGTCGAACACGGCGAGCTCGCCGAAGTGCGTGCCCGGCCCCACCGTCGCCACCTGGCGCAACGTCCCGTCCTCGGCGGCCTTGAGCACCTCCGCCTCACCCCGGACGACGACGTAGAGCCGGTTGCCGATCTCACCCTCGCCCACGATGTCCTGGCCGGGCTCGAACAGCTCGCGGCGCACGGCCCGCGGCTCGTCGTGCTGCAGCTGCGCGACGTCGCGGCCGATGATCGGGGTGGTCGCCCAGTCGAAGACCATCCGCAGCCGTCGCCCCGGCGAGGGCAGGAAGTACAGCAGGAACAGCCGCCAGACGATCCACGCAGGGAAGCCGGAGATCGGCACGCCGCGGACGTGCGCGACCGCGCGGCGTTTGCCCAGCGCGCACGCGTCACCGAGCTCGGTGAAGCGGTACGGCTTGGGCTCCTGCCCGCGCAGCGCGCGCAGGATGTTGCCGCCGATGCGCCATCCGGTGGCCATGGCGAAGATCGCCAGCGGCGGGTTCGTGCCGCCCTGCGGGTGCGGCACGGCCGCGCAGTCGCCGCCCGCCCATACGTTCGGGACGGGTGCGCCGCCGGCGTCGACGACGTGCACGAACTCGTCGGTGCTCAGCCGCCCCCGGCCGTCCTTGGCGAACGGCATCGCCTCCACCAGCGGCGACTGCGACGTGCCCGTCGAGGAGATCATCGTCCGAGACGGGATCCGCTCGCCGTCGTCGAGGACGATGTCGCTGGCGGTGGCGGCCTCGACCCGGCGCCCGAGCCGCAGCTCGATGCCGGTGCGCTGCTCGACGTGGCGCTGCGCCCAGCGCTGCAGGCGCGGGTGGCGGACCTCCAGCTCGCCGAGCAGCCGGTCGCCGGAGTGCACGAGCACCATCCGGATCTCGCCGGGATCGATGGTCGGGAACTCGTGGCGGGTGAGCCCGCGCAGGTAGTCGTCCATCTCGGTGATGACCTCGACGCCGCCGTAGTTCCCACCCGCGACGACGAACGTGAGCAGCCGGCGCCGCTCCTGCGGGTCGGTCTCGATGGCGGCCATCTCCATCATCCCGATGAGGTGGTTGCGGGCGCGCAACGCGTCGGAGTAGCCGCGCAGGATCAGCGCGTGCTCCCGCAGGCCCGGGTAGCGCTCGACGTCGTCGCGCGAGCCGAGCCCGACGACGAGGTGGTCGAACGGCACCTCCTGCTGGCGACCGTCGAGCCGCCTGCTGGTGGTGACGATCTTGCGTTCGAGATCGACCGACTCGATGTCGGCGTGGTGGAACGTGGCCGGCGCGAAGACCCTGCGGGCGGGGGAGATGATCTGGCCCGGCTGGATGCGTCCGCACAGCATCTCGCTGACGAAGCCGTGGAAGGTGTGGAAGTTGTCGCGGCTGATCACCGTGACGTCGACCTCCTGCGCTCTGATCGCCCGCTTCAAGGCGCGGACCAGCCACAATGCGACGTAACCACCGCCGAGGCACACCACCCTGGGGATCTGCTGACCGGTCATCAGTGCCTCCTTGCCGCGCCGGCGGGTGCCCCGCTGCGTGGTTCCTGGATGTCGGGTCCGCCGGAGGCGGAAGAGGAAAGGGCAGAGGGGGAGTGGAGTGCGGCGATGCGCTCGATCGCGGCCTCGGTGGCCCGTCGGCCCGCCGTGACGGCGGCTTCGAAGCGTTCCCAGTCGAGCAGGCCGATGTCGGCGAGCTCCGGCGTGATCAGCACCTTGGCCAGCTGGCGCGTGACGCCCGCACCTTGGTGGGCGGCGAGCCCGGAGGCCGCGGCGAGGGTCTCGATGACGCTCGGCAGCGGCGGGGGTGGTGCGCCTGGGGTGCCGGGCGCGCACAGGCGGCGCATGACGTCGACCGCGAGGACGGGCCCGTCGCCGTCGGCGAGCATGACGTCCACCGGGAGGTTGTTGACGATCCCGCCGTCGACGAGCAGCCGGCCTTGGAACCGGCGCGGCGGGGCGAGACCGGGCAGCGAGATGCTGGCCGCGACGACGTCGCTGACCGGCCCTTCCCGGTGCGCGACGGCCTCTCCGGCGGCGAGGTCGCACGAGATCCCGAACCAGCTCGTCGCCAGCTCCTCGACGGCCACCGTCCCGAAGACGCCGCGCAGCATGCGTTCGCCGCGGCGTCCGCGGATCAAGGCGTGGCGGGGGACGGTGTAGTCGGAGAACGGCCGCCGCTGCACGACCTCCCGCCGCATCCGGGCGGTGATCGCCGCGGCGTTGCGCCCGGTCGCGGCGAGCGCGCTCACGAAGGCGCCCATGCTGGTGCCGCCGAGCCGGTCGACGGGGATCCGGGCGTCCTCCAGCGCGGCCAGCACGCCGAGGTGGGCCAGCCCGCGCGCGCCGCCGCCGGAGAGCACGAGCCCGACCGACGTCCCGACCGTTCGGCGGGCAGCGCGCGCCAGGTCGCCGGCGAAGCGCGGCCCCACCCGCAGCCAGTGGTGCCCGCGGCAGCGGCCCCGCCACGCCGCGAGGTCCGCAGTGCGCGGCACGTCCGTGACCAGCCCGATGTCCCACGTGGAGGGCATGTCGGGGTGGTCGCGCAGGCCGACCGGGCCGGGCCGGGTGAGCACGAGCGCGCGGTCGGCCTGGCGCAGCGCGAACCGGGTCCACACCAACCCGGTCCCAGCCGCGATGGGCGAGGTGTCCGTGACCAGCACGACGAGCTCGCAGTCGCGTTCCGCACGCTCGACGCGCTCCGCCCAAGCGCCCCCGCCGGGCTCGCCGACGGCCGCCTCGTCGAGCACGACCACCCGCTCGGGACGCGGCCATGCCGCGCGCAGCGCCTCCGCGGCTGGACGCGTCGGGATGCCCGCGTCCAGCGATGCGACCGCAACCACCGCGACCCGCCGCCCCATCGGCTGAGCGGGGGTGGCGAGCGCGGCGAGGCGTTGCGCAAGGGCCCTGGTGAGCTCCCGCGCGAACGGCGGGTCGGCCAGCAACTCGGCGAACCTGCCCCGCGCGACGCCGACCAGCTCGGAGTCGCGCACCGCCCGCACCGTCGCCGTGCGCGCGCCGCCGGTCAGCAGCGCCGTCTCGCCGACCATCGCGCCGCGGCCGAGCGCCGCGAGGAACGTCTCGTCGGTGCCGTTCGAGCGGGTCACCTCGAGCCGCCCCGAGACCACGACGTACAGCGAGTCGCCGGGCTCGCCCTCCCGGAAGAGGACCTCGCCGGCACTGAGCCGCACGACGGTGGCGGTGGCCACGATCCGGGGCAGCATCGCGGGGTCGACGTCGGCGAAGAGCGGCACGTCGGCGAGGAGCTCCGCGACACCGTGCGTCCGTTCCGGGGGCATGTCAGCTCCTTTCGGCTGCTCACGGGTGGTCCGGCCGATGATGGGCGCCGCGGCGGGGGAGCAAATGCGTAGCGGACTACTCGTTTCGGACGGGGCGGAGCAGCGCAGCATCGGTCATATGGAGCAGTTCGGGCCTTACCGGATCACTGCGCTGCTGGGCCGCGGGGGGATGGGCGAGGTCTACCGCGCCCACGACGCCGAGACCGACCGCGTCGTCGCACTCAAGCTGCTGCGTCCCGATTTCACCTCGGACGCCGAGTACACGGCCCGCTTCCGCCGCGAATGCCGCAGCGCGGCGAAGCTGAGCGAAGCGCACGTCGTCCCGATCCACCGGTTCGGTGAGATCGACGGCCGCCTCTACCTGGACATGCGGCTGGTCAGTGGCACCGACCTGGCCAAGTGGCTGCGGGCGAACGGGCCGCTCCCCCCGGAAGTGGCGGTGGCCGTCGTCAGCCAGGTGGCCTCGGCGCTGGACGCCGCGCACGCCGAAGGGCTCGTGCACCGCGACGTCAAGCCGTCGAACCTGCTGCTCTCCGGCACCGACGGGAACATGATCGACACCTCGACGGTCTTCGTGTACCTGCTCGACTTCGGGGTCGCGCGGCCCAGCGCGGACGCGCCCGACGCCGTGCAGCTGACCAGGGCAGGCACCGTGCCCGGCTCGCCGAACTACGTCGCTCCGGAGCGGTTCAGCGGGGTCGAGGGCGACCCGCGGGCCGACGTCTACTCCCTCGCGTGCGTGCTGTTCGAGATACTCACCGGCCGCACCCCGTTCACCGGCGACCTCCCGGCCCTGATGGGCGCGCACCTGCAGAAGCCGCCGCCGCGCCCGAGCGCGGTGCGCGGCGGCGTGCCGCCCGGCTTCGACGCCGTCGTCGCGAAGGGCATGGCGAAGGACCCGGAGCAGCGGTACACGACGGCGGGGGAGCTGGCCAGCGCGGCGCGCGGGGTGCTCGGCATCACGGGCCCGCAGAACGCCGCCACCGTGATGGGCGGCCGCCGGGCCGCGGTTGCGGCTGCCCGTACGGTCCAGCCACCGTCCCCGCGCGCGGCGGTCACCGGGCCGCCCGCCGACGGCGTCACCATGCGGTTCGGCCCGGGGGTCACCGCGCCGCCCCCGGCTGCAACACCGGCTGCGCCCAAGACGCGCAAGCGACGGCGTCGCCTCGGTCGGGTGATCCTCAACAGCCTCGTCACCGGCCTGCTCCTGGCTGCCGTGATCTTCTACCTGGTGCAGCGCGACACCGGAGAGGTGCACGTCGTCGGCGCGACGGCGACGGCAGCCGAACCCGGCAAGGCGTGCGACGTGACCGTCGACGTCGTCGGGACGATCCGGACGAACGGCGAACCGGGCTCGGTGACGGTGGAATGGTTGCGCAGCGACGGGGAGGGCACCGGACCGATGACGCAGGTCGTCGCCGCCGGCGCCACCAGCACCGACGTGCACCTGCTCTGGACGTTGAGCGGCAAGGGCCGGTATCCGGCGACCGCCACGCTCAAGATCCTCGAACCGGACCCGCTGCAGGCGGAGGCGGAGTTCACCTACGACTGTGGCTGAAAGGGTAGATTTCCCTACCGAAAAGTACACGATTTCGGGTAGGCAACTACTCTAGTTGGCCCCCCGAGCAGGCGCGATAGTACGTATATGCGCGAGGAGACCATCCAGCTGCCGGGTGCGGGCCGTGCCTACCGCCCCGACCCGTCCGGCGCGCCGCAGCCGGGCGATCTGACCCCCGAGCTCATCGAGACCGACTGGTGGAGCGACGACGCCGTCGCCAGAGCCGGCATCCCGGTCGTCGACGTGCCGTTCGTGTCCGTCGGTGGCGGCATCGGTTCGTTCGTCACCGTTGACTACCTGCGGATCTGCGGGGTGCCGACGTCGGCGATCAAGGTGCTCACCCAGCTCGAACATCCCTGGGAGAGCTACGAGTACCTGACGCGGGTCTCGCAGATCCCGCGCAAGGAGCGGCTGCGCAGCGACTCGGCGTCGTGCCCGGACAACATCTGGGGCTTCCCCAGCTACGCCGTGCGTGAGGCCTTCGCCGACAAGTCGTTCCGCTCGCTGTGGCAGGTGCTCGTCGAGCCGATCTTCGCCGACTACTACACGCCGAAGGCCGGCCACGCGTTCGAGACCATGGAGAAGGAGTACCGCCGCATCTCCTACCCCGAGACGGTCGTCAAGGGGCAGGTCCGGATGGTGCGCCGGCGCATCGGCGGCGGCTACTACACGATCCTCACGCCCCCGGAGAAGTCGAGCCGCACGCGCCGGATCGCCTACCGCAGCAAGTACGTGCACATCGCCGTGGGCTACCCGGGCCTGAAGTTCCTGCCCGACCTGCAGGAGTACCGCGAGCGCCATCGCGATTACGGGAGCGTGGTCAACGCCTACGAGCCGCACGAGCAGATCTACCAGCGGCTGCACGCGGCGCCGGGCACGGTGCTGGTGCGCGGCGGCGGGATCGTGGCATCGCGGGTGCTGCAGCGGTTGATCGACGACCGCGACGCCCGCGGGTTGCAGACCCAGATCCTGCACGTCTTCCGCACGTTCGTCACCGGTTCGCACGGCCCGAACATCTGGATGCGGCGCCGCGGCGGTGACGGCTGGGCGTACCAGGGCTTCAACTACCCGAAGTCGGTGTGGGGCGGCCAGCTCAAGGCCAGGGTGCGCAAGCTGGAGGGCAAGGACCGCGCCGACCTCTACAAGGTCTTCGGCGGCACCAACACCCCGATCCGCCGCAACTGGCAGGAGCAGATGCGACGCGGCCGGCGCGAGGGCTGGTACCGCCCGTTCCAGGGCGAGATCATCGCGATGGAACCGCACGGTTCCGGCCAGGTCCGCGTCGAGCTCAAGACCGAGCACGGCCCCCAGCACGTCACGGTGATCGGCGTCGTCGACTGCACGGGCCTCGAAGCCGACATCAGCGAGCACCGCGTGCTCGACGACCTGCTCCAACACGGCGGCGCGGGCCGCAACCCCGTCGACCGCCTCGACGTCGACCGCACCTTCGAGGTACGCGGCACCCGCAGCGAGCCCGGTCGTATGTACGCTTCCGGCACCGCGACACTCGGAGGATACTTCCCAGGCGTCGACACGTTCCTCGGCTTGCAGATCGCGGCGCAGGAGATCGCCGACGATCTGACCCGGCAGAAGTTCTGCCGGCGACTCGGCCCACTGCGTTCCACCTCCCAATGGTGGAAGTGGGCGCGGGGCAAGCAGATCTGACCGCCCGCCGACCGACTTCCAAGGGGCAGGAACAGTGCTACCCACGCTCAACGGACGGATCCAGACCCGGATCTTCCTTCTGGCCATCGTCGGAGGCATCTGGACGCTGATCATCAGTCCGGTGCTACCGGGGCTCGGCGGCGCCGGGATCGGCGAGATCTACCGGATGACGTTCACCGTCCTGGTCACGACCATCGTGCTCGGCATCGGCTGGGAGCTGATCTACCACTTCATCCAGCAGTTCCGGTGGGAGAAGGACTGGCCGACGCTCTTCGGGCTGATCACGGTGCTGAACGAGGGCGCGCTGGTGTGGCTGCTGCTCAGGCTCGGCATCGTCCCCGGCCTGCCCGACGGAGTGCCCCTCCCGGCGTTCCTGATCCTCTTCGCGACCACGTGGATCATCGTGTGGATCATCGCGAACGGCCCGATGCGGGTGCCGTTCATCCACTGGCGGTTCCGGGGCGGGAGACTGGTGTGATGACCGACTTCGACGGACTGCGGTGCGCGATCGCCGTCGGCAACGGTGTTGTCGCACGCTTCCCCGGCGTCGTGTGCGTCGCAGGCGTCGCGTCGAGGAAGGCCACGGCGCACCTCGACACTGTGCTGCAGATCTGCAAGGACGCCTCGGGCGGCGCGCCCGGTCGGGCGATTGCCCGGCAGCTCGCGAGCTGGCTCGGGAACGCCGGCGAGGGCATCGAGCACCTGCGTTTCGGCACCGTCTCCGCCACCGAGGAGGACGGCCTGGCCGTGTTCCTCGTCGGCGAGGTGAGCCTCCTGATCCCCGAGATGGCCGCGGACATCTCCGGCATGGACGCCGCGTCGTGGACCGACCGGCTGCTGGTCAGGCCCGACAGCCCGATCGTCCTCGCGCTGTCGAGCGACGCCAATGCGGTCGACGCCGCGGCCGGCCCGTTCGACCTGCAAACCGGAATCGTGCCCGGCGACGTCGCGGTGCTGCTCCAGCCCGGCACCGGGCCGGGGCAGGGCGCACGCCGCCCGGAGCAGGTCGCGGGCACACCGCCGCCGATCCCCTCCCGTCCCGTGCGCCAGCCCGCAGCGCCGGCCACACCGCCGGCAGCCGCTCCGGCAGTGCAACAAGCGGTGCAACAAGCGGTGCAACAACAAGCGACCCAGGCGACCCAGGCAGCGCCGCCGGTGCAGCGACCACTTGCGCCGCCGCCGTCTGCCCCACCCCCGCAAGCACCGCCTCCGCCTGCGCCACCTCCGCTCGCCCCGCCGCGACGGTCCGAGCCGATCTTCGGTGCGCCGGTGGAGGAGCGGCGGAGCCCCCTGCCGAGCGGCGGACGGGCGGAACGACGTGAGGCCTCCGCGGCCCGCAGCGCGGCAGCGCAGAGGGACGGAGCGCCGAAGGAAGCAGCGCAGGAGGAGCCGCAGACGCAGGGCCACCTGTGCGCGCGTGGGCACCTGAACGACCCGCGCTCGCACTTCTGCGTGCTCTGCGGGATCCGCATGAACGAGCGCACGGGTGTGCTGGTGCTCGGCTCGCGCCCCCCGCTCGGGCTGCTGGTCTTCAACACCGGCACCACGTTCACCGTCGATGCCGATTACGTCATCGGCCGACAGCCCGAGGTCGACGAGCGGGTCGCGTCCGGCGTCATGCGCGCGATCCCGGTAGAAGACCACACCGGATCGGTTTCTCGTGTGCACGCCGAAGTGCGCTTGGAAGGATGGGACGTGTTGATCGTGGACAGCGGCTCGAGCAACGGCACGTACGTTGCTCCGCAGGGTGAGGAGTGGACCCAGCTGCGGCCACAGGAGTCGCGCCGGCTGACGCAGGGCACCAAGGTCCGCCTCGGCGAATGCTCGTTCACCTTCGAGTCGCCTTCGGGGGTCCGATGACCGCCGGGAGCGCAACACCGACCACGGTCGCCGATTACGAGATCGTGGAGATGCTCGGTGAGGGCAACAACGGGCGGTTCTACCGGGCCCGCCCGCCCGCGCGGCTGGGCCTGAGCACGGAGTTCGTCGCGCTCAAGGTGTTCGGCGAGCGGGTCAGCGAGCAGGCCTACGAGCGTGGCGTCCGCGAGCTGCGCGCGTTCGCGTCGGTGCAGTCGCCCTACCTGGTCCGCATCTACGACGCGGTGCTCGAGGACCGCTTCGCCTACGCGATGGAGTACCTCCCGCTCGGCTCGCTGGAATCGCCGACGCGCCCGCTGCGCCGCGACGCGGTGCTCGACGCGCTGGAGCACGCGGCGCTCGCGGCCCACGCGCTGCACGAGTCCGGGCTGGCGCACGGCGACATCACGCCGGGCAACGTCCTGCTCGCCGACGACGGCGGCGTGATCACGGGCAAGCTGGCCGATCTCGGCCTTGCGCGGCTGCTCACCCCGGGCAACACGCTCACCGGGATCGGGAGTGCCGGCTCCGTCGAGTACATGGACCCCGAAATGATCGGCGGGGCCCGCCCGTCCCGGCGCACGGAGATCTGGGCGCTCGGCGCGACCATTCACAAGGCGTTGAGCGGCACCGGGCTCTACGGCGAGCTGCCCGACGACCAGCCGGTGCTGGCGATCCGGAAGGTGCTCGCCAGCGCCCCGACGATCCATCCCGATCTGGCGCCGGATGCCGCGAAGCTGGTCGGCGACTGCCTCGCCGCCGGTGAGGCCAGGATCGGGACGGCCGCCGAGGTGGCGGGGCGTCTCGCTCAGATCAGCAGGTAGATCACCAGGACGGCGGCGACGATCGCCAGCAGGAAGATCACTCCGGCGACGATCCACAGGTTCCGGTTGCCCGCCCCGGACGGGCCGTCGACCTGCCAGTTCGGTGGGGCGATCGGTCCGCCCTGCGGCGGCTGGGGCGCGTCCGGTGGGCGCCGCCGAACGGTGGCCTGCTGATCGGGGCCTGCTGCCCGGTCGTGATGGGGTGGTGGGACAGGCGCGCGTCGGACGGTGGTCTCGGCGTTGGCCGGCGTCTGCGGGCCGGCGGGACGTGACTGCTGCGGGTAGCCGCGGTGCACGCGGCTGGTGGGTGGCGCCGGGTTGGACGTGCGCCCGTTCCCGGGACCGCCGTTGACGGGGATGGGCGGCTGCCGCCGGACCGTGATGTTGTCGTGCGTCGGCGGGGGAGTCGCGGCGGCGGCTTCCGTCACCGGGCGGGCAGGTGGAGGCGCGAACGTCGGTTCGGCCCGCACCGGCGCGGGAACCGGGGCGGACGGCGCCCGGCCGGGCGGCGCCGCCGGCACTCGGGGCACGGTGCTGACGATGTGCGTCGGCGCGGAACGGTTGCCGGCGGCGGGAGCCATGGCGACGGCCCGCCGTGCCGCGGCGGCCAGCGCGCCGGCCGACGGGTAGCGCGCGGCGGGGTCTTTCGCCATACCGGTGGCCACGACCTCGTCGAGCAGCGCCGGCAACCCCGGGCGCAAGGCGGACGGCCGCGGCGGCGGGCTGTTGAGGTGGGCGGTGAGCCGCGGTGCGAGGCCGTCGACGGGGAACGGGCGCTCGTCGGTGAGGCACTCGTAGAGCATGCAGGCGAGCGAGTAGACGTCGGTGCGGCCGTCGAGCGGCTTGTCGAGGAACCGTTCGGGGGCCATGTAGTCGAGGCTGCCCAGGGTCGTCCCGGCCCTGGTCAGCGCCGCCGACGTCTCACCTGCGACGACCCGTGCGATGCCGAAGTCGACGAGGTAGGCGAAGCGGCCGTCGCCGGTGTCGTCGGTGCCGAGCAGCACGTTCGACGGCTTGACGTCGCGGTGGATGAGGTCGGCGCGGTGCGCGGCGTCGAGCGCGCTCGCCACCTGGGTGAGGATGTGCACGGCGTCGGCGGGGGTGAGCGGGCCGTCGCGGTCGAGCCGCTCGCCGAGGTCCTCACCCTCGACGAACCGCATGTCGAGGTACAGGCGACCGTCGATCTGGCCCCAGTTGTGGATCGGGATGACGTGCGGGTCGGTGATGCGGGCGGTCAGCTTCGATTCGCGGAGGAAGCGCCGGCGGAACGTCTCGTCGTCGCTGAGGTCGGTCAGCAGGAGCTTCAACGCGACGACCCGGCCCTGTTCGACGTGGAACGCCTTGAAGACCTCACCCATCCCACCCCGGCCGAGCAGCCGGTCGATCCGGTAGGGGCCGAACTGCTGGCCTTCCTCGATCGCGGTGGTCATCCGGGATCGTCCTCCTTCGCGGCTTTCAATTGAGCGAGACGTCCAGGTTCAAGAGCTCGCCTTGAGACTCGTCCCCCGACGACCCGAAGTCGAGATCTGCGTCGATGTCCGGTTCGTCGGACAGGTCGGTGTCGACCGAGATGGAGATCGGGAAGAGCCCACCATCGCTGTCGCTGTCACTATCTCCACCATCGCTGTCACCGCCGTCGCTGGGTGGGATGTCGCTGCCTCCATCCCCGCCGTCGCCGCTGTCCCCGCCGTCACCGTCGCTGGGAGGAGTGTCGCTGCCCCCGTCACCGTCGTCGTCGGGTGGGGTGTCGCTGCCGCCGTCCCCGTTGTCGCCGCTGTCACCATCGTCATTGCCGCTGGGTGGGGTGTCGACGCTGCCGTCGTCGTCGTTACCGCCCTGGTTCCCGCTGTCCTCGCCGTCGTCCTCGTCGACGGCGGGCGGTTCCGGCTCGTCGTCGACGGCGGGGGCGGTGAACTGCGGAGGCGCCGCGCGTTGGACGGGCGGCTGCGCCGCTGGTGGCTGGGCTGCTGGTGGCTGCGCTGCGGGCGGCGGGACGGCCGCGGGCTGCTGGGTGTCGGCGGGAGCGGGCGCGACGGGTTCCGGCGCGGGCACCGGAACGAGCGCGGGCGGGATCTGCACCGGCGGTGCGGGTTCCACGGCGGCCGGGAGCGCGGTGGAGGCCTCGGTGGTCTCGACGCCGCCCTGGGTGATCACTGCGGTGACGACGCCGCCGATGATCACGAGGATCGCGGTGCCGGCCAGCACGGTCAGGCGCAGCCCGCGACCGCCGGCGCCCAGCACGGTCGAGCCGATGCCGGTCGCCGCGCCGGCGCCGGCCGCGGCGGGGAGCAGGAGCGCGAGCAGGGCGGCCCGGCGGGCGAGGTCGTCGACGCCGCGTTCCTCCCAGTCGGGGCCGTACCCGGCCAGCGCGGCCCGCTCGAGCTCGACGAGGAACGTTCCCGCGTCGGCCGGCCGGTGGGCGGGTACCTTCGCCAGCCCGCGCCGGGCGAGCTCGTGCACGGCCTCGGGCAGCATCGCGACCGGGACCGGTGCGCTCTCGTGCATCCCGCGCAGCGTGGCCATGTCCTTGGCCGGGAACGGTGGTTGCGCGGTGATGCACTCGACGAACGTCGCCGTTGCGGAGTAGATGTCGCCGCGTGGGCTCGCCGGGCCGCCGGCCCACTGCTCGGGCGGCATGTAGGCGGGTGTGCCGGAGCCGTCGCCGGCGGCACCGGAGCGGGTGGCGACGCCGAAGTCGACGAGCTTGCTCTGCCCGTCGACCGTCACGAGAACGTTCTCGGGCTTGTAGTCGCGGTGCACCACACCGGACCCGTGCGCGGCCTGCAGCCCGAGCAGGGAGCCCTTCAGCACCGAGAGCGCCGACTCGGGCTTCGTGGCGCCATGCTCGACGAGGATCGAGCGCAGGGACGTCCCCTCGACGGGTTCCATCACGATCGCGGCGCCGCCGGGGCTCTCGACGTACTCGTAGAGGCGCACGACGTGCGGCGTG
Source organism: Pseudonocardia sp. TRM90224 (assembly GCF_021245725.1). Lineage (GTDB taxonomy): Bacteria > Actinomycetota > Actinomycetes > Mycobacteriales > Pseudonocardiaceae > Pseudonocardia. The sequence continues at coordinate 30,773 of NZ_JAJGSX010000063.1, forward strand.
TCGAGCTCGGCCAGCAGCTGCGCCTCGGTGCGGAAGGCGTCGCGGAAGCCGGGGTCGGCCAGCAGGTCGTCGCCGAGGTACTTGATGGCTACAGGGGCCCCCGACGTGTTGTCGGTGGCGAGCACCACCGTTCCACCCCCGCCGCGGCCGAGCTCACGCAGCTCCGTGAACCCTGGGACGATCCATGTGCTTGACATGTTGGTCGCTCCGTTTCGGACTCGCTTGGGGCCGAGTCTTGAGGCAACCGACTACGCCGACATGCGTAGTGCGCTACTCGTTCTGTGCCATTCGGCGCAATGGCCGATTCCGCTCAGGCCCCGCGTACGCGGTGCGGCTGGGGCTCGGCGCAGGTCAAGTAGATGATGGTCGCCATGACGCGGCGGTGGACGGTGTTGTCCGGTTCGAGCTGCATCTTGCTGAACAGCCGGTTGACGTAGCACTCGACGGTCTTCTCCGAGATGGTGAGCCGCAGCGCGATCGCCCGGTTGGAGAGCCCGTCGGCGATGAGCCGGAGCACCTCGTGCTCGCGATCGGTGAGCAGCGTGTCGAGCGCGCCGTGCCGGGCAGGTGCGGCCCGGCGTCGGCTGTCGAGCGAGGTGATCTGCGCGTTCGGCACCATCGTCTGCTCCCTTCCTGCGTATGCCTGATGACGATCGGGCATCCGGCGCGCGAGAGCGACGTGGTCGGACCGAAGCATCGACCGAAGTGTTAGTGGTGCGGAGCTTCGCCTGATCGGGAACACTGCGGCCCCATGACATGGGACGAGTACGTCGAGGTCAGCACGTCCGTCGACTACATGGTGCTCGCGACGGCCGACGAGCACGGAGCTCCGTGGGCGAGCCCGGTGTTCTTCCGCAGCGACGACGCGCACGACCTGCTCTGGGTGTCGTCGCCGACGAGCCGCCACTCGCTGAACATCGCCGCCCGCCCCCAGGTCGCGGCGACGATCTTCGACTCGACGGTGCCCGTCGGGCAGGCCCAGGCGGTCTACGTCGCGGGGACCGCGGAACAGCTGCCCGACTCGGCGGCCGACACCGTCGTCGCCACCCTGAACCGCGGCCTGCCTGCGGGGAAGCACCTCGATGCCGACGGTCTGCGCGGCGCCGGCGTCATCCGGGCGTACCGCCTCGTGGTGGCCGAACGCTTCCTGCTCGTCCGCGGCAGCGACCCGCGCACAACCAACCCGGTCGACTCACGCATCACCGTGCCACCCCCAGCCTGAGCGTCGACAACGACCTTTTGGCTGTTTGTTAGCGCTCACAACAGCCAGAACGTCGTTGTCGACGTCAATGCCGGCCCGCGTCAGCTCAGGAGATCGGCCATCACGTCCTCGTGCGTGATGGTCCACATCTCCGCCCCGACCGTGACGCTGAGCTGCACCGTCTCGCCGTCGAACCACGGGCGCAGCCACGGGAAGCTGCGGCGGGCGAGCCGCAGCATCGGCGCGTTCTCGGGGAGGACCGAGCCGCGCAGCTCGACGTAGCCGATCTCCCCGGCGAGCGTGCCGATGGCGGTGAGGAGCTGCCCGCCCACGCCGCGGCGGTGCCAGGCGTCGACGACGGCGACGGCCATGTCGGCGGTGCCGGTGCCGGTACCCGCCAGCCGGGCGATGCCGATCGGCACCGGGCCGTCCGCGCCGTGCACCTCCGCGATGACGGCGGCGCGGCAGCGGCCGTCGATGTCGATCAGCCTGCGGTGCAGCGAGGCCGGGATGCGCGGGACGGGGGAGTGGAAGCGCATGAACCGGCTCTGCGGGGACAGCCCGGCGAACACGGTGTCGACGACGTGCGCGGCCTCGTCGGGCTGTAGTGGGCGGATCTCGAAGTCTTCGGCACGAACGATCGTGCTATTTTCTAGGCACGCGGTCATGGTCGGCCCCCTCTTGGTGAAGTCAGGCTGCGGCAGCGGCGAGCAGGCGCTCGAACGAGCCGGTGGCACGTGCGGCGGCGGCGGGATCGCCGAGCAGGCGGCTCGCGATCGTGAAGGCGAGCATCACGCCCTCGATGTCGAAGGCGAACTGGATCGGGTCGGCGTCGGCCCGGAAATGCCCTTCCGTGACCCCGCCGGAGAAGATCATCGAGATGGTGTCGACCCAGTCGCGCTGGTTGCGCACCATCCGGTCGCGCAACGGCCCCGGCTGGTCGTCCAGCTCGAAGGCGGCCGAGATGAACGGGCACCCGAACTCGACGGACCCCCACTCGAGCCACAGCTCGAACAGCTTGCGCATCCGCGGCTCGCCGCGCGGCTCCTTGAGCGCCGGCCGGATGACCGCCGCCGTGAACCGCTCGCTGGTGTGCTCGATGACCTCCAGCTGCAGCGACTCCTTGGAGCCGAAGTGGGCGAACAGCCCGCTCTTGGACAGCTCGGTCTGCGTGGCGAGCGAGCCGATCGTCAGTCCCCCGAGCCCCACCTGGCTCGCGAGCCGGCTCGCCTCGTCGAGGATCGTGCTGCGTGTGGCCTCGCCTTTCCGCATGGCTCCGTTTTAGCACGACCGTTCGTTACGGCGCCACCTGTTTCGCTCGTCGGATCGCACAAGTCCCGGGGCCGGGAGGCCGCTCGCGTTCGTCGGATCCGCGGCTGGCCCGGGCCGCGACGCGTCGGTCATCGTGACCGGAATCTCACCCGAGCAACGACGCGAGGTGCCTGTGCGTGCGACCGCGAAACGACGTGTCCATCCCGTGGACGAGGTGCTGCCCGTCGGGAAGCTGGCGGTATACGGCTTCCAGCACGTGCTGGCGTTCTACGCCGGCGCCGTCATCGTGCCGATCCTGCTGGCCGGCGCGATCGGGCTCTCCGAACGCGAGCTGATCCACCTCATCAACGCCGACCTGTTCACGTGCGGCATCGCATCGATCATCCAGTCGGTCGGCTTCTGGAAGGTCGGCGTCCGGCTGCCGCTGCTGCAAGGGGTGACCTTCACGGCCGTCTCCCCGATGATCGCGATCGGGATGGCCGCCGGCGGCGGCACCGAGGGCCTGCTGGTGATCTACGGTTCGGTGATCGTCGCCGGGCTGGCGACGTTCTTCGTCGCACCGTTCTTCTCGAAGCTCATCCGGTTCTTCCCGCCGGTCGTCACCGGCACCGTCATCACGATCATCGGGATCGCGCTGCTGCCGGTCGCGGCGCTGGACGCCGTCGGCGGGGGCGCGCACCCCGACCCGACGAACGCGCGCAACCTCGCCTACGCGCTCGGCACGCTGCTGTTGATCGTCGCGATCCAGCGCCTCTTCCGCGGATTCATGGCGACGGTCGCGGTGCTGGTGGGCCTCGTGATCGGCACGCTGGTGGCGTGGGCGCTCGGCGACGCGACGTTCGCCGCGGTGGCCGACTCCGGGTGGATCGGCGTGACCACGCCGTTCTACTTCGGCCTCCCGAAGTTCACGGTGGCGGCGATCGTCTCGATGGTCGTCGTCATGCTGATCACCGCCGTCGAGACGACCGGTGACGTCTTCGCCACCGGCGAGATCGTCGACAAGCGGATCGGGCGCGAGGACATCGCCCGCGCGCTGCGCGCCGACGGCCTCGCGACCACGATCGGCGGCGTCCTCAACTCGTTCCCGTACACCTGCTTCGCCGAGAACGTCGGCCTCGTGCGGCTGACCAGGGTGCAGAGCCGGTACGTCGTGGCGTCCGCCGGCGTGATCATGATCTTGATCGGGCTGGTGCCCAAGGCGGGCGCGATCGTCGCCGGCATCCCGCACCCGGTGCTGGGCGGCGCCGCGTTCGCGATGTTCGCGACGGTGGCGGTGGTCGGCATCCAGACGCTCTCCCGCGTCGACTTCCACGACCACCGCAACGTCGTCATCGTCGGGACGAGCGTCGGGCTCGCCGTCTTCGTGACCGTCCAGCCCGACGTCGCGAAGGCCGTCCCGGAGTGGGCGCAGGTGATCCTCGGCTCCGGGATCACGCTCGGCAGCCTCACCGCGATCGTGCTCAACGTCGTGTTCCACCACCTCCGACCGCGCGTGGCCGCGGCGGTGACCGGTGGGCCGAAGGTGCGGTTGGACGAGGTGAACGCGATGTCGCGGGACGAGTTCGTCGCCACCTTCGGCACGCTGTTCGAGGGCGACGCGCGCACCGCGGTCGTCGGACGTGCGTTCGCCGGCGAGCCGTTCTCCGACGCGGAAGCGCTGCGCACGGCGTTCCAGGAGGCGCTGCACACCGCACCCCCGGAGCAGCAGCGCGCGCTGATGGCCGACTACCCGGACCTCGGCGCCGACGTCGGCGAGGACACCGAGTCGTGCCGCGACCGCTCCGCCGTCGGCCTCACCCGGCTGACGGAAGAGGAGAACGCGGAGTTCGTCGCGCTCGCCACGGCGTACCGCGAACGCTTCGGGATCCCGCTGATCGTCTGCCTGCGCGAGGTCGGCAAGCGCGACCACATCCTGCGCGCCGGCCGGCTCCGCCTGACCAACGCGCCTGCGCAGGAGCACGCCGCCGCGCTCGTCGAGATCGCGAAGGTCGCCAACCACCGCTTCGCGGACCTGGTGAAGGGGTAGCGCGCCGAACTTCCCCACCGTTTGGGCGGATGCGCGCCCACAGAGCGCGCAAGTGCACAAAACGGTGGGGAAGTTCGGGTGGCTCACCACGCATAGGTGCCGCCCGTCTCGCAGAGGAACACCCCCGTCGGGCCCGGCTCGGCGGGGGTGATCTGCTACGCAAATTTCGGACCGCTTGAATTTGTTTCGATTATGCGACTTGCTGGAGATCAGTCCAGTCTTTG
>NZ_JAJGSX010000064.1 GCF_021245725.1 Pseudonocardia sp. TRM90224
CCGCCCACGGGCGGCCGTGTGGTGGGGATATTCCAGGTCGACGGGATGGCACTCTCAGCTCCACCTGTGGGTGGCGGGCACGCCTTCGGCGCGAAAAGGCACCACAGGTGCGGTACCTTCGTTCAGGCTCGGGGGTGTACATAAGTACACTCTTTGCGCTGCGACTCCTCATTCGCTGGCTTATGATCTTCGCCTCGCCTAAAATGGAGTTATGTCCCCGGGGCTCGACACCACACTCGACGGTATCGCCGAGTTACGGGTCGAGGCTGCCACGGGAACGTTCCCCGATAGGTTTCTTGCGTCGCGGGATATGGAGTGGGTGGTTCGTGAGATCGACCGGGCGCGTGTTCAGTTCATCGCCACCTTTCTCCGGGAAGGCGGGTTCGGGTCGCTCGGGCACAAATCGCCGATCAACGCGATCGCGGACTCCTGGAACATCGACCCGAGTGATGCCCGGCGGTATGTGAACGCCGCGGAGAACCTGTGCCCACAGATGACGTTGACCGGCACCGTGCTGGAGCCCCGGATGCCGGTCGCCGGCGGCGTTCGCCGCCGCGACGATCGGGTTGGGGCACGTCGATGTGATCCGGAAGGTCCTCGAGTCCGGCGAGGCGTCCCGGCTCACCGACGCGGACTGCGCTTATGTCGAGGAACAGGCCGTCGCGTACGCCGCCCACAACCGGCCGGGAGAAGTGCACAAGTTCGGCATGGAGCTGGTACGACGGATGGACCAGGACGGACCCGAACCCGACGACGGACCGGAGTCCGAGGTCAACGAGCTCACCATCACCCCGCATCCGGACCGGTCGGGCGGGACGATCAAGGGGCGGTTCGACAACGCCGTCCTGTTCGCCACCATCGCCACCCTGATCGACGCGAAGTCGAAACCGGCCGGGGCGGATGATCAGCGCAGCAGCAAGCAGCGCCAGGCCGAGGCGTTGGCCGATGTCTGCGGGTACGTCCTGGACCACGGTGACGTCCCGCAGTCGGGCGGTCACCGGCCGCACCTCAACGTGCACATCCCCCTGCTCGAGCTGGAAACCCGGGTCCGGACCGCGATCCTGGACTTCGGCGGCGCCATCACCACCAAAGACCTGCGGCAGCTCGCCTGCAACGCCGCCGTCATCCCGATCGTCATGAACAGCGACAGCCAACCCCTCGACATCGGCCGCCTCTCCCGCGTCATTCCCGACGGAATGCGACGAGCCGTCGCTGCCCGTGACCGCGGATGCGCACGGTGCGGCCGACCGGCGAGTTGGTGCGACATCCACCACATCATCGAATGGCAGAACGGCGGGCCCACCGAAATCAACAACCTCGTCATGCTATGCCGGATGCATCACAGGGAGATTCATTCCACCGAATGGATCGTCCAGATGGTCGACGGCCTACCCGAATTCATTCCGCCCAGGTATATCGATCCCGATCAAGTCCCGCGTCGAAGTCCGCATCAGGCCGCCGGCTATCCGTCGAACAGGGCGTAGCTCTCGAAGCTGTACCGGGCGATGGTTCGCGCGCACTGCCGGTATGGGCCGGGGTCGTCGATGGCGGGGAAGTCCGTGACGAGCCGCTCGATCCACGCGCTGAGCCGCTCGGGAAGGGCTGGGGTCGCACCGCGGGCCAGGGTCGCGCTGTAGGTGGGCGCGGCGAGTGCCGCTCGGATGGATCCGAATCGATCGGTGCGCAGGATGCGGTGGAGCAGGTCCGATGCCTCTACCGGGCTGCTGACGGTCGCGGCTATGAGCAGTGCTGCTGCCTGGAACGGCCCGCCTCGGTCGTCGCCCAGGTAGAGGTCCAGCTCGTCGTCGGAGATCGTGGCCCGGAACAGGAGGTAGAGGTTGACGGTCTTCTTGACAGCTCGCGGGGTGTCGAGCAATCCCGCGATGCGCGGCAGGAACTCCGCCTCCGCGCGCGCAATGCGCAGGACCTCTTCCCCGGCTCGCGCCTCCTGACCGCGGCCGCCGGCCGGCGCTGGACCGTCCGGAACCCGTGCTGCAGCCCCGGCGCCGTCGGCCGCTTCGGTACCTCTGGTGCTCTCCTGGGCCGGGGTGTCTGCTGGCTCCTGATCTGGCTCGCCCTCGTCGCCGTCCGGCTCCGGCACCGGCAGCAGTGTCCGCAGGTAGTTCCCCGCCCGGTCGCTCATCGGGCGCACCGCGAACGCGATGTGGAAGATCTTGTCGAGGTAGTCGAGAGCGCGCCCCCGGCGAGCCCTCATCTGCGACGCGTGGTGCTCCTCGAGCGCCGTGATCAACCACCTGGGGTCGACCGCCACGACCACGACGAACAGCCGCATGCTCACCAGCAGATTGATCACCTGCAGGACCTGCATGACGCGGTCCGAAGCGCACCGATCGAGATCGTCGATGTACAGGATGATCCGCTGACGCATCCGCGGATCGTCGACTGCGCTCATCTGGCGGTCGAGCCGAGCGAGGTCCTGGTGGATCCGGCCCGCGAGACCCCGGTATGAGGCGTACCGGTCGGTGGCGGCCAGCTGGGTGACGAGTGCGTCCAACCCCCGCGCCGGGTCGACCTGGTTGAGCTGCGCCTCCAGCTCCTCGACCTTCGTGTCGAGCCTGGCCTTGTCGTCGGCCAGTCGCGTCCGGCCTTTGACGGCGGCATCACGAGCCCGGCCGACGATCGTGGGGATGGAGGCCCCGATGGAGCCCGCTGTGACGATCCACGCGAGGAGCGGGAGGTCCAGCAGCTGGGCCAACAGGATGCTGATCACGACGATGCCGGCGAGGATCGCCGCGGGGAGAAGGAGCTTGCGGAAGTCGAACTCGCGGGTGGCCTGCGCTCTCACCTCCTTGCCGACGCGGATCAGCCGGAGCCCGTGCTGCAACCAGCCCCACCAGCCGCGGTCGGCGTCCAGCTCGTCGATCCTCGCCAGCCCTTGCTCGAGCGCCGCCTGTTGGTCCTTCGCGCTCTTGAGGTCGGCCTCGAGCTGGGACACTGAGGTCCCCGCCGGGAGGACGACCTGCTCCGGTACCTGTGCCTGCCCGCGCAGCTCGTGGAAGAGGTGCTCGACCATCCCGACCCAGACGTGGTCGTCGCTGAGGTGCCAGGCGTTGAACCGCACTTGCCTCACGAGCGGCGAGAACGGGCTGCTCTGATCCTGCCGCGCCTGCTCCGCCAGCGTTGTGACGCGCTGCTGGAGCAGGTTCATGAAGGTCGATTTGCCGCTGCCCCAGTTGCCGAGCAACGCAACCGACAGGGGCGGCTGGGTGGCTGTTGCGGCCAGGAGCGCCGCCATCGCCTGGACGTCGGCGGTGATCCCGATCCGGTCCTGGGTGCTGTCTGCGTCGCTGCGGACATCGGTGTAGCGCGGTTCGTCCGGATGCGCGCGATCTGCGTCCGCCCAGAACTCGTCGAGCTGTCGGACGTCCTCGTCGCGCCAGCGTTCGGCGATCGCCTCGCGCAGCGCGGCCCGCAGCGTCCGTCGGGACGGCCCGAGCGCCGAGCGCACCGCCGGTGACAACTGATCGGCCAAAGCTGCCGCCACGATGTGGTGGGACCAGACCTGCTGTGAGCCACTGGCAGGCCGCGTTGCGAGCCGCGTTGCGAGCCGCTGCGCTGCGGTGGTGACGTCGGTGAGCTCGGGCGCTTCGGGATCCACGTCACGTGGGATCCGGTCTGGCGGCATGACCTGGTCGGCGTCGACGTTCGCCGCCCCGAGCGCCTTCGCCAAGCGCCGGTCGACGTTGCCGGCGGGCAGCGCCCGCAACAATGCGCTGCTCGCCCCGCGTTGCAGCTCGGTCGGGTCGAGGTGTGTCCGTCCGGGGCGCACAAGCGCGGCCAGCAGGACGTCCTGGCCGGTTGCCCGGGTCGCGTTGCGGGCACGCGTCACGGCATGGGTGAAGTCGAGCAGTTCCTGTGCACCGGGACGCAGCACGAGGCGGCGCCGTTCCCGTTCGCCGAGGTGCTGGGTCAGCGTCGAGCGGATCGCTCGTTCCGCCAGATCGTCGCTGCAGATGAGGACGATGCGGCGCAAGCCGGACGCGGCCCGGGCGCGACCGACGACGAGCGGGATGACGGCGGCCGCAACGTCTGCGGGCCGTAGCCCGGCGACCCCGGCGCCGAGCAGCGGTAGACCCAGTGCGGTCGCGCCCCGCGCCAGCGCCATGTCCACGGCGGCGGCCGTCGCGCGAGCAGCGCTCTCGGCAGAAACCTGGGCTTTGTCGTCGGAGGTGGGCGTCGAGGGCCGCACCGTCGCGATGACCAGTGCACGCAGGCCCGTGTCGGCCTTCGTGCGGTCGCCATCCGTGACGCCGAGTACTTGCGGAGCATCCGGGGTGAGGTCGGCATACCTGATGTCGGACCAGGCAAGCCCGGGCATCGCGCTGCGAACGGTGGCCCCGAGTGATCCGAGGCCGCCTGTCTGCCCGGCTGAGAGGACCAGTGTGTCGATGGGCAGCTGCCACGGACGGGCGGTCTGCTCGACGGCGAACTCCACCTCGCCGGATCGGCCCAGGACGTCGAGGTCGTCCAGTCCCGGGCCGGTGGTGTCCATGGCAGACATGGCGGTCCCTTGGTGGCGGAGGCAGCGGGCCGTGCGTGCAACCGGTCCATGATGCTGTTGGCTCGGGCCCTTCGGAAGAGGCCGGCCCGCACGTGCCTGATACGCCGATGAGCGCGTGGGCCGTCGGATCTACGTCACGCTGCGGCTGTCCTCCATCGACACGGGTGGTGGGGCGTCCGGCTGCCGTTAGGGTGAAGATCGTGACAACAACGCGGGCGGGCACGTTCGAATCGGTCGACCCCGCCACCGGTGAGGTCATCGCGACCTTCCCCGTGCTCGCCGCCGCCGACGTCGAGGCGGCCGTCGCCCGCGCCAGGGCGGCGCAGCCCGGTTGGGACGCCCTGGGCTACGCAAGCCGCGCCCGTGTGCTGCGGGCGTGGCGGTCGCTGATCATGGAGCGGGCGGACGAGCTGGCCGACCTGGTGCACCGGGAGAACGGGAAACCGCTCCCGGACGCGCTGATCGAGGTCGTGCTGGTCGCGCAGCACATCGACTACGCCGCGCGGCACGCCCGCAAGGTGCTCGGCCGGCGCCGGGTGTCGTCAGGCCCGATGATGCTGAACCACGTGGCGTCCGTCGAGTACCGCCCGCTCGGCGTGATCGGGGTGCTCGGGCCGTGGGACTACCCGGTGTTCGGGCCGGTCGGCACCGGCGCGTACGCGCTCGCGGGCGGCAACACCGTGGTCCTCAAGCACAGCGAGCACACGCCGGCGATCGGGGAGTGGCTGGCCCGAACGTTCGCCGAGGTCTCCGGCGACGGGCGGCTGCTCCAGAACGTCACCGGCGCGGGGGAGACCGGCGCCGCGCTCTGCAGGGCGGGCGTCGACAAGATCAGCTTCACGGGTTGCGTCGCGACCGCGAAGAAGGTGCTGGCGGCCTGCGCGGAATCACTCACCCCGGTGCTGGTGGACGCCGGCGCCTCCGACACCTTGCTGGTCGATGCCGACGCCGATCTCGACGCGGCGGCCGACGCCGCGGTGTGGGGCAGCATGAGCAACGCTGGCCAGATCTGCATCAGCCTCGAACGCGCGTACGTCCACGAGCGGGTGCACGACGCCTTCCTGGAGAAGGTCGTGGCGCTGGCCGGGCGGCTGCGGGCCGGCGAGGGGGAGAAGCTCGGGCCGATCACGATGCCCGGCCAGCAGGAGATCATCCGCGCCCACGTCGCGGACGCGCTGGACCGCGGCGCCCGCGCTGTCGTCGGCGGGCTGGCCTCCATCGGCGAGCGGTACGTCCAGCCGATCGTGCTCGCCGACGTCCCCGAGGAGGCGCGCGTCATCCAGGAGGAGACGTTCGGGCCGGTGCTCGCCGTCGTCGGGGTCAGCGACATGGACGAGGCGCTGCGCAGAGCGAACGCACCGCGGTTCGGGCTCGGCGGGGCGGTCTTCTCCCGGTCGCGCGGCGTCGAGCTGGCCCGCGGGCTGCGATCGGGGATGACCTCGGTGAACTCCGTCGCGACGTACGCCGGCATCCCCTCCCTCCCCTACGGCGGGGTCGGCAACTCCGGGTTCGGCCGCATCCACGGTCCGGACGGCCTGCGCGAATGGACGGCGCCGAAAGCGATCTCGCGGCAGCTGTTCCCCGGCCCGGTGCGCACCACGACGTTCCGCCGCCGCGCCGCCGACGAACGCCGCCTCGCGGGCCTCGCCCGCCTGCTCTACGGGCGCGGCTAGTCGGACCGACCGAGGCCGGATCCTGCGGCCGCTACCCGATCACCCCGAGCTCCCGGCCCGCCGTCGCGAACGCTTCCAGGCCCGCGTCGAGGTGGGACTTCTCGTGCACGGCCGTGACCGTCGTGCGCAGCATGGCGCGGCCGACCGCGACGGCCGGCGCCAGCACGCAGTTGGTGTAGACGCCCAGGTCCAGGAGGCGTTGCGCGAAGCGCAGCGTCAGCAGCTCGTCGCGGAGCACGACCGGCACGATGACGCTCCTCGACGTGCCGGTGTCGAATCCGAGCTCGCGCAGCCCGCGCCGCCAGTACTCGGCGAGCTCGCGCAGCTTCGCGACCCGTTCCGGCTCGGCGACGAGCACGTCCAGCGCCGCGGCCGCCGCGGCCACTGCGGGCGGCGGCATCGATGCCGAGAACAGCATCGACCGGCCGTAGTAGCGCACCCAGTCCATCAGGTTGCGCGGTCCGGCCAGCCAGCCGCCGACGGACGCCAGGCTCTTCGAGAACGTCCCGGTGAGCACGTCCGCGGCGCCGATCACGCCGAACTCCTCCTCGGTGCCGCGCCCGGTCGCGCCGATCATGCCGAGGCCGTGCGCGTCGTCGAGCGCGAGCGGCACGCTGTGCCGGTCGCAGATCGCGCGCAGCTCGGCGAGCGGCGCAAGATCCCCCGACATCGAGTAGACACCGTCGACCATCACCATCCCCGGCAGTGCCCCCAGCTCGTCGGCGAGCCTGCGGTCGAGGTCGGCGAGGTCGTTGTGCCGGAACTGCAGCAGCCGGCCCCCGCCGATGGAGACCCCGTCGTAGATGGAGGCGTGGCACTCCTCGTCGACCACCAACGCCGTGCCGGGGGTGATGAACGCCGACAGCAGGCCGAGGTTCGCCTGGTAGCCCGTCGTGAACAGCAGCGCGTCCTCGCGGCCGAGGTAATGCGCCAGCTTGCGTTCGAGGTCTTCGTGCGCGGGTGTCGAGCCGTTCATCAGCCGGGAGCCGGTGACGCTCGGCCCTTCCGCGAGCGCGGCGGCCGCGGTCGCCTCCCGCACCCGCGGGTCGGCCGTCAGCCCGAGGTAGTTGTTCGAGCCCAGCATGACGACCCGGCGGCCTTGGTGGACACTGGTAGCACCGTCGCTGTCGCTCAGCACCGGGTAGAACGGCATGAGCCCGGCGGCTTCGAGCCGGGCGCCGAGATCGAAGTCGCGTGCTTTCTGCAGCACCCCGCGGTCGTTGCGGTGCAGCAGCGCGAGCCGGTTGCGGACGGCGTCCCCCAGGTCGGTCCCGGCGTTCCCGGTGGCCGGGGTGGGCTCCGGCGTCGCGGCCCAGCGGTCCTTGAGCGTGGTCAGGTGGTGCAACCCGGCCAGCACCTCCTCGTCGGCGATGCCGAAGTCGATCAGGCAGGCGATCTCGTCGACCCCGGCGCCCGCCAGCTGCGCGACGAGCTCCGACGCGCGTTCCGGGGTGCCGAACAGGGCGCTCGTGCGGTAGTAGCGCTCGAAGGCGAAGTCCAGCACCGAGGCCTGCTCGGCGTCGCTCAGCCCGTCGAGCGCGGCCGACCCACGGCGCCACAGGTCGACGGAGTCGCGCAGGTAGCGCTTGAACGGTTGCTCGACGCTGCTGCGAACGCGGGCCTCGTCGGTGCCGATGAACGTGTGCAGCATGACGGTGACCCGCCCGCCGTCGGGGTCGTGGCCGTGCGCGGCGCGGGCGCGACGGTAGGCGTCGAGCTTCGCCTTCAGCTCGTCGGCGTCCTGGAACAGCAGGGCGGTGAGCACGTTGGCGCCGAGGCGCCCCGCCTGCTCGAAGCGTTCGACGCCGCCGCTGCAGGTGATCCACGTCGGCAGCTCGGACTGCACCGGGGCCGGGAAGATCCGCAGCGCGGTCTCGGTGCCCTGCCCGTTGGGCAGCGTCACCTGCTCCCCGCGCCACAGCCGCCGGACCAGGTCGACGCCGTCGAGCATGGCCTGCTGGCGGTTGTCGTAGCGATCGGGGGCGAGCACGAAGTCGTCGGGATTCCATCCGGTTGCGAACGCGATGTCGACCCGCCCGGCGGACAGGTTGTCGACGACCGACCATTCCTCCGCGGTCCGGACGGGATCGTGCAGCGGCAGCACGACGCTGCCGGCCCTGATGCGGATGCGCGATGTCGTCGCGGCCAGCGCGGCGCTGACGACGGACGGGTTGGGGAACAAGCCACCGAAGCGGTGGAAGTGCCGTTCCGGCGACCACACGGCGGCGAACCCGTTGCGGTCCGCGTGACCTGCGGCGTCGAGGAACAGGCGGTACTTGTCCGCACCCGCCCGTTCCGCGTCGCTGGAGAAGAAGAACAGGCTGAACTCGACCGCCGCGCCCGGTCGCGCTGGTGGTGGCGACGCCGGCCGCGGTCCTGCGACCGGCTGTCGGGCCTCGATCTCGGCGACGACAGCGGCGATCGTGATGCCGTCGAAGAGCCGTTCGGCGCTGACCGTGTAGCCGAACTCCGACTCCAGGTACGCGTTCAGCTCGACGGCTTTGATCGAGTCGAGGCCGAGCGCGGTCAACGGCCGGTCGGGGTCGAGCGCGGACACGTCGAGGCCGAACCGCTGTGCCGCCCAGCCGGCGACCCGGCTCCGCACGTCGGCAGCGGCCGGAGCGGGCTGGTCGAGGTGCTGGTCGACGTGCCGCGCCTTCGCCTCCAGGCGGCGCAGCTTCCCGCTGGTCGTCCGCGGCAGCTGACCAGGCCGGAGCACGACGATCCGGTGGACCGACAGCTGGTGGTCGTGCGCGACCGCCTGCCGCACCGACGCTTCGAGGTCGGCCAGCGACACCGGGACCTTCCGCTCGTCGACCTCCAGCAGCACCGCGAGCTGCTCCCCGTCAGCGGTGTCCACGGCGACCGCGGCGCACCCGCCCGCGCGCAGGAACGGGTGTGCGGCCTCGACGGACCGCTCGACGTCCTGCGGAACGACATTGCGGCCGCGCACGATGATCAGCTCCTTCAACCGGCCGGTGACGTGCAGCTCGCCGTCCCGCACGAACCCGAGGTCGCCGGTGCGCAGGTGTGGCCGCTGATCACCGTCGAGGGTGGCCGTGAACGTCGCGGCGGTCTCCTCCGGCCGGTTCCAGTAGCCGGCGGCGACGCTCGGCCCGGACAGCCAGATCTCACCGATCTCGCCGTCGGCGCGGCGGGTGCGGCTCTCCGGATCGACGACAACCGCGGCGCCGCCCTGCACCGGACCGCAGCTGACGATCCGGCGGGTGCGTGCGCCGTCCTCGATCTCGACCGTCCGCATCCCGGTGCCGTGCGGGGATCCGCTCACGAACAGGGTGGATTCGGCGAGGCCGTAGCAGGGCAGGAAGCTGCTCGCGGCGAAGCCGCTGCTCGCGAAGCGTCCGGCGAAGCGGTGCAGCACCTCGGGATCGATCGGCTCCGCGCCGACGAAGGCGACGTCCCAGCTGCTCAGGTCGAGCCCGGCCGCGTCCTCGTCGGAGATCCGCCGCGCGCAGTGGTCGAAGGCGAAGTTCGGGCCGCCGCTGACGGTGCCGCGGTGCTCCGACACCGCCCGCAGCCAGGTGAGCGGCTCGCGCAGGAGCGTCGTCGGCGACATGAGCACGACCGGGATGCCGAGGAAGAGCGGGTGCAGGAGGCCGCCGATCAGCCCCATGTCGTGGTGGGGCGGCAACCAGATCACGCCGCGCGTATCGGGGGCGCAACGGAACGCGTCGCGGATGACCGCGAGGTTGTGCAGGAGGCTCGTGTGCTTGACGGCCACGCCGCGGGGCCGACCGGTCGAGCCGGAGGTGTATTGCAGGAAGGCGATGTCGTCGGGATGTGGCAGCTGGTGCTCTGCCGCACCCGGATCGGCGCCGTCGGCGGCGATCCAGTGCAGGCCGGCGAGCGGCGGGTGCGCGGCGGCGGCCGGCCGCAGGTCGTCGATCGAACGCAGGGGCGCGGCGATCGCGCTCGCGCCGCTGTCCACCGCGATCGCAGCCAGCTCGCCGATCGCGGACCGGCCGCGCGGAGCGGCCACCGGGACCGGGACGCGCCCGGCGAGCATGCAGCCGAAGAACGCGGCCGCGAAGTGCGGCCCCAGCCCCGAGAGCACGAGCACCCGGTCGCCCCGCTCGCCGGTTGCGGCCAGCGTCGCCGCCATCCCGCTGGCGAGCTGGTGGAGCGCGCCGTACGTCAGGTCGTGCGTGCCGGAGCCGGGTTCGTGCAGGTAGGCGTACCCGGTCCGGTCCGGTGCGGAGTGCGCCCGGTCGAGCAGGACGCGAGCGAGTGTTCCGTTGTGCATGGTGATCCCCCCGATCGCCCCCGAGCGTACTCACCGAGTTGATCGGTCAGAGCACTGATCGAATATCAGGGGCCAACCTGCGTACTGCCGGAAGGCCATCCGATCGCTGGGCAGGTTCCGGTCGTGCTGTCCGACCAGCACGAGAACCACGTCGAGGGTGTAGTACGGTGATCGCTGCAACTAACAACGTTCGAGAGTGTCTAACGTCGTTAGACGCTCGCACGCACATGCGGCGTCACGAACTCGAGTGGTGGGAGGGGATCAGCATGGCCCAGGAACGGGAAGCCGCCGTCGTCGACGGCTTCGTGCCGGTGATCGACTTGTCGGCGCGGAGCCGCGCGCAGGAGCGGGCGGTCGTTGCCGCAGCGATCGGCGAGGCCTGCGCGAGTTCAGGGTTCTTCACGATCGTCGGGCACGGGGTGTCGCCGACGCTGGTCGATCGCATGTACGCAACGACCAACGCGTTCTTCCGGCTCCCCGATGCGGAGAAGGACCTGGTGGCGAGCGGGCCCGGGGTCTCCGGCTTCCGACGTTCTGGCGGTACGACAGCTCAGAGCCTCGACCAGAAGACGCCGCCGGACCTGTGCGAGGCCTTCGGCGTCCACGTCACGGGGGAGCTGAGTGCGCAGGAGCGCTCAGAGCTGGGCGGCTACCAGGCGCCGTGGAAGTCGGCCAACGCCTGGCCGAGCGTGCCGGCCGGATTCGCCGCCACCTGGCACGAGTACATGGTGGTCATGGCAGAGCTGTCCGCCGACCTCATGCGCCTGTTCGCCCTGGCGCTGGACCTCGACGAGAGCTTCTTCGACGACAGGTTCGACCGCCACGTGTCATCGCTCACCGCCAACTACTACTTCCCCCAGCTCGAGCCGCCGCTGCCCGGTCAGCTGCGCAGAGGCCCGCACACCGATTTCGGTGCCTTGACCGTTCTCTACCAGGAGGACGACCTCAGCGGCTTGCAGGTCCGCCGCGGCGCTGGTGAGTGGTGTGACGTGCCCGCCGTCCCGGGCAGCTTCGTGGTCAACATCGGCGATCTGATGGCCCGGTGGAGCGGCGGACGCTGGGTGTCGGCCCTGCACCAGGTGGTGAACCCGGCGCGCGGGAACACCTCATCCCGCCTGTCGATCCCGTTCTTCTACCAGCCCAACCACGACGCTCCCGCCGATACGGTGCGCCCGCTCGCATCCTCGGACCGCGCGCAGCCGCAGAGCACGACCGCAGGACGGTGGATCGCGACGAAGATGGAGAAGCTCTTCGCTCCGACGTCGTAGCGCAGGATGCAGTGCCGCGAGATCAGGAGTGGAGCCGGATCACCTTCTCCGATGGATCGGATTGCGGCACCCGGCCATTCGGCCACCACCCGGGCACTATCGGCCGCATTCCCGGACGCGCCGCGCGGCTGCTGCGAGCCCGCGGCGCGGGCCCAGATCCTCGACGGCGGTGATCGCGTACGCGCTGCAGCTCGGGGTCGAGGGGCAGCGGGGCGTGAAGCGGGTGAGCCAACGCTGATAGCTCCGGATCAATGCCCGCACGACACCGCCGCCGGCATCGGGTACGACGGCGGCTGCCAGCAACAGGAGCGACGACAACTGGAGCAACGCGCTGCAGTCGCAGATGCTGCACCCGTCACCGCAGCCGGACCAGTCACAGTACGACGACTCGACGCCGATCGAGGTGGCTACGTCTGCACCCGTGGTCGCGGCTTCCGTTGCCGATCTCGAGCGATTTGAATCCGACTTCTCGTCCTGCTCGGAAGATGACACGTAGATTCTTCTCCTGTTCAAGCGGCTGCGAGCACCGCCGAAAGCGGAATCCGAAGAGGCGCCGCGCGACCATCAGACGTCTCGTCGCCGTACGAGGACGGACCGCGATCGCCAACTCGACGAGCGCCACGCCGAACGCGCGTAGGCCATCGATCCCCACGCGTTGAAGGGGATGTGCTGGGCCGCCCAGATCCCGATGCGAGGGGTCGAGATCCCTTCGGCGAGGAATCAGATGCGTTCGCCGTTGGGTGGAGCGGGGCGGTCGTCATGGGACCTCCGGACGACGTCGTCGACTGCAGACGTGTCGCCTGCCGTCACTGCCGCGAAGGATCCGGACCGCGGATTTCAACACGCTTGCACGGCTGTTACCCGCGGTGCTGCCGGCCTTCGACGTCGGGTGCCATCACGGCCGAACCGCTGGCACGGTGATTGCTCCCAGGCCGTGCGGCATCGCACGGGCGGCGCGATCGGGCCCCATCGGAAAGGTCGGTCCACAGTGGTGTCGCACCCGGTGGCGGGTGATGGTCGCGATCATGACCATCGGCTTCCCGCCCTGGCCACCGCCGCGCGCCGGCGACGTGCATCATGACGCCGGGTTCACTGCTTGCGAGGGGGCCGCTGAGGGGGCGGGAGGAGAGGGCCGCGGTCCTTCACCGTCCCGAACGCGAACTTCGACCGGATGGAAGCGATGTTCCCGATCGCCCGGAGCTCGTCGACGACGAACCGTTCGAAGTCGTCGAGATCCCTGACCAGGACCGTGATCAGGTAGTCGCCGTCGCCGGCGATCATGTGCGCCGCAACGATCGACGGGTTCGCCCGCAGCGCCTGCTCGAACGTTTCGACCTGCGGGGTCGAGTGATCGGCTATCGCGATCTCGATGACCGCGAGCACCCCGAGCCCGAGCGCGGCCGGGCTGACGATCGCCCCGTAGCCGCTGATGACACCGGACTGCTCGAGGTTGCGCACCCGGCGCAGTGTGGGTGAGGGGGACAGTCCGATGCGGTCGGCGAGGTCCTGGTTCGTGATCCGGCCGTCGGTCTGCAGGACCTCGAGGATGCGGCGATCGATGCTGTCCACACGGCTGTTGTAGCAGAATCTGCTACAGATGGTCGTTCAGGACGCAGAACTTGGCATCGGCTGCCGATCGTGCTCGTGCATCCTGCTCTCATGATCGGAGACCTGACGCATCATCGCGTGACGATGAACGACGTCGCACAGCCGGCTGTGCTTCGTGATGCCACCCCGGACGATGTGGACACGATCGCCCGGTTCATCCGCGAGCTCGCCGCCGCGGAGGACTTCCCCGGGGCGGTCACGTCGACTGCCTCCGACGTGCACGAGGTGTTGTTCGGCCCGGAGGCGTTCGCGCGGGCAGTGGTCGTCGAGCTGGACGGCGTGCCGGTCGGGTTCGCGCTCCACCACGCCACGTTCAGCACGATCACCGGGCGGCGAGGGGTGCACCTCGAAGATCTCTACATCGTGGAGCAGCACCGTGGTCGCGGCTTGGGCGAGCTGGTCATGCGCGAACTCGCCGCCCGGGCTCGTAGACACGGAGGTCGGCTCGACTGGTGGGTCCTGCGCACCAACGAAGCAGGACTGCGCTTCTACCGCCGCCTCGGTGCCCGGGAGGCCGAGGAGATCACGGTGTGCCACCTGGGCTGATCTTGCGGCAGCCGGCGCACAACGCGGAGTGCAACTTGACCGCCGTGTCGAGATTCCGCTACAACGGGGGCGTACTGGTAAGACGACTGTTCTTTTTCGGGGGATCTCTTGAGAATTCGTAGTGCGTCCGTCGTAGCTGCCCTGGTGGTGGCGAGCACGGCGGCTTTCGTCCAGCCGACCGCGGCGACCGCGGAGCCATCGCCGCAGGCTTGCAGTGCTGGCTTCTGTGCGTACCCGGGCGCGAACTTCAGTGGCAACGGGATTCCGGTGTACGGCGACGGGTGTCAGACGTTCGCGTTCACTGGAACGCGGCGGTCGTACACCAACGACTCCAACATCGAAGGCTACTTCTATTCGGACTTCAATTGCACCGGTCAGTCCAGACCCGTCACCCACGGCAGCAGCGAGGACGATCTCGGCTTCGCTGCCGGCAGCTTCGGAAGCGCATGCGTTTCATGCCGGTCGGAGGGCCCGTAGGCGCCGATGACCTGATGCCCGGCGGTGCACGATCTGGCGGCAGCCGGTGCACGCAGTGGCGGTCGACCGGGTGTGGTGCGCCTTACAGTCCTTACAGTCCTTACAGTCCTTACTGACGTTGCTGAAGTTGCTGACGTTTCGGCGACCCGGGAGGTGGGCGGTGGGCTCGAACTGGACGTCGCTTCCCGGGCAGCCGACGCTCGTGGCCGTGGCGGAGACCGTCGACCGCGACGGGTTCGCCACGGCGGTCGCGCCGACGTTCGCTGCGGTCCGGGTGCGGCCGCTGACCGACGGGACGTTCCGCAGCTCGATGAGCAGCGCGGTGGCCGGCGACGTGCGGGTGTCGGTGCTGAGCGGCAGCCCGTGCGTCGTCACCCGCGATGCGCCGCTCATCCAGCGGACGGATCCGGCGCTCCTCACCGTCTCGATGCAGCGGATCGGTCGTGCTGCGATCGCCCAGGACGGGCGGCGTTGCCTGGCCGGCCCCGGTGACCTCGTCAACTACGTCACCTCGCGGCCGTACGAGGTGACGTTCTGGGAGCCGTACGAGGCGATACTCGTGTCGGTCCCGCTGGCCGCGCTCGGTTCGCACGCCGACACCCTCGGTGCGCGGACCGCGATCGCCGTCGGCACCGACCGCGGGCCCCGCGACGTCGTCGGGACACTCTTCGTCGCCCTCGCCTCGAAGATCACCGACTGCACGGCGGGGGACACGAGCAGCAGCAAGGAGTACCTCGCCGACGCCGTCGTGTCGCTGGTGCTGGCGGAACTGGTCGACATCGCTCCGCAGGATGCCGGTGACGATCTCGCGGATCGGGTGCTCGCGCACTGCTTGTCGCACCTGCCCGATCCGACGCTCACCGTCGAGTCGGTCGCACGTGCGCTCGGCGTTTCGGTGCGCTACCTGCACAAGGTCCTCGCCCCGACGGGGATCACGCTCTCGGCCTGGATCCGCCGGCAACGGCTCGAACGGATCGGTCGCGACCTCGCCGACGAGTCCTTGCGCGGGCGCACGGTGGGCGCCGTCGCCGCCCGTTGGGGGCTGCCGGACACCGGCCACCTGAGCCGGGCGCTGAAGGCCGAGTTCGGCATGACCGCGAGCGAGATCCGGCGCTCGGGTCGCTGGGAACGCGGCGGGCCCCGCCCGCTGCCGGACGCGCCCCGGCTCGCCACCGGCTGACCCGCCGTCGTGGGCGGGTCCGTTGTCCTGCACGAACTGTCCACTGTGTGTGGTAGGAGTGTGCCATGAGCAAGGTTGCGATCGTCACGGGTGCCTCGCGCGGCATCGGCGCCGGTGTCGTCGAGGGGTACCGCAAGCAGGGCTTCGCCGTGGTCGCCACGTCGCGCTCGATCACCCCGTCCGACGATCCGGAGGTGCACACCGTCGCGGGGGACCTCGCCGACCCGCGGACCGCCGGGCGTGTGGTCGACGCCGCCCTGGAGCGCTTCGGCCGGATCGACACGCTCGTCAACAACGCCGGGATGTTCATGGCCAAGCCGTTCACGATGTGCACCGACGACGACTTCTCGGCGATGGTGGGGCTGAACCTGGCCGGCTTCTTCGGCATCACCCGCCGCGCGGTCGCGACGATGCTCGAGCAGGGTGCGGGGCACGTCGTGACGATCACGACGTCGCTGGTCGACCATCCGTTCAGTGCGGTGCCCTCCGTGCTCACTTCGCTGACCAAGGGCGGTCTCGACGCCGCGACGCGATCGCTGGCGATCGAGTGCGCAAGCAAGGGTGTGCGGGTCAACGCCGTGTCGCCGGGGATCATCAAGACCCCGATGCACCCCGTGGAGGCCCACCCCGCGTACGCCGATCTGCACCCGATGGGCCGCATG
This sequence comes from Pseudonocardia sp. TRM90224, assembly GCF_021245725.1. Lineage (GTDB taxonomy): Bacteria > Actinomycetota > Actinomycetes > Mycobacteriales > Pseudonocardiaceae > Pseudonocardia. Next base: position 16,201 of record NZ_JAJGSX010000064.1, read on the forward strand.
GGGGAGATCGACGAGATCGTGCACGCCGTGCTCTACCTGGAAGCCGCCGCGTTCGTGACGGGGGAGACCCTGCACGTCGACGGTGGGCAGGGCGCAGGGCACTGACGTGGAGCAGCAGCTGCTGCGGGCGCAGGCGCGGGATTTCGCCGGAGACGTGCTCTCCCGGGCGCGGGAGGTGACCGACCCGCTGCCGACCCCGATGGAGCGCTACCGGGCCACCCGGCCGTTCTACCGGCAGATGGTCGAGGCGGGGTTCTTGCGCCGGCTCGTCCCGCAGGCGTTGGGCGGGGACGGCACCGGCGCGGCGACGACCGCCGCGCTGGCCGAGGAGCTGGTCGCGGGCGACCCGAGCGTTGCGCTGAACCTGTTCTCCACGGGTCTCGGGCTCGCCCCGCTGCTGCGGGCCGGGAGCCCCGCCCAGCACGACGTGTTCCTCCCGCCGTTCCTCGCGACGAGCGGGACCCCGACCGCGTCGCTGGCGCTGAGCGAGCCGGGCGGCACCGCGAACCTCGCGGAGCCCGATCCCGGCACCGGAGAGCTGGTCGGCCTGCGGACCACGGCACGCCGGGACGGCGACGGCTGGCTCGTCGACGGGGAGAAGCAGTGGGTGTCGCACGCAACCGGGTGGGACGGCACGGGTCCGGACCTGATGACGGTGGTCTGCCGGGCCGGGCCCGACCCGGACCCGCGCGCGTCCCTGGCCGTGCTGGTGCTCCCCGGGCCGATCGAGGGGCTCACGATCACCGAGATGCTGGACCCGCTCGGGCACCGCGCACACGCCCTGCCCCGGTTCACCCTCACCGGCGTCCGGGTACCGGCCGCGAACCTGATCGGCGAGGTCGGGGACGGGCTCGGCATCGTCAACGCGGCGTTCGGCGGCGCGCTGATCGGGGCGTGCGCTGCCGGGGTCATGCGCTCGGCCTTCGACGTCGCGCTGCGGTTCGCCCGCACCGACCGCCGCGGCGGGCGCGTGCCCGTCGTCGAGCACCAGGGCGTCGGGTTCCTGCTCGCCGACGTGAAGACCCGGATCGAGGCCGTCCGCGCGCTGACGCTACGCGCTTGCGCCGCCCTGGACAGCGGGTCGCCGGGCGCCGAGGAGCTCTCCGTGCACGCCAAGGTCTTCGGGTCGGAGTCGGCGGTCCAGGCGCTGATCGACCTCATGCGCGTCGTCGGCGTCGACTCCTACGGCCACCACCTGCCGCTCGCGGGGCTGCTGCAAGACGCACTCGCGTACCCGCTGTTCAGTGGGGGCAACATCGGCTTCCGCCGGCGCCGGCTGCAGGCGCTGCTCGCCGATCCGGACTACGACCCGTGGAGCACGATGGCCGGCTCGTGATCAGCCGCAGACCTGGCCGAAATGGCGGAGCACGCACACCCGGTTGATATTGCAGCGCGCGAAGTAATAGCACTGGTTGGTGAACTGGTCGCGGCAGCAGGTCTTCACCTGGCTGCAGGCGCCCGGGGTGCTCGGACAGGGGTTCGGGTCGCCGCAGTCGCCGCAGTCCGCGGCGGCCACGATGTTCGGGACGAACCAGCCGAGTACGGCGTCGGCGGCGCGTGCGAGCTGTCGCACAGGAGGTTCCCTTCCAGGCGCTCGAAAATCTGGTATCTCTTCTTACCGACTGGACGTGCATCAAGCAAGACGTTCACCCTCTCGTCCCGGATCGCGCGACTCACCGCTCCGGATCGCGCGACTCACCGCTCCGGATCGCGCGACTCACCGCTCCGAGACGCGCGACTCGCGCTGGTGCGTTTCATCGGCGGCCATGGCTGCCATGACGTTGATGCCGTCGAGCAGGGCGCGCAGGCCGATGTCGAAGGCGTTCACCCTGGCCTCGGAAGCGGTCCGGTCGAAGCCGCCCTCGGCCCATGACCGGGCGATGGCGGGGTAGCGGGCCGGGTCGAAGATCTCCTCCCAGAAGAGCTGGCGGGCCGACCACCAGTCGTCCTCGGGCTCGCCGCTCACTGCGGAGGCCTGCGCGTGTTCGGCTTCGGTTGCCGCGGCGGCGTCGACGAAGGTGACGATCGCGTCGACTGCGGCCGTCGCCTCGGACGGCGGCAGGGCCGTTTCGGACAGTGCGGCCAGCAGGTGGTTCTGCCGGGTGAACAGGCCCGGGCCCAGGGGAGGGCGGACGGTGGAGATGCTGCGCAGCCACGGGTGTCGGGCGTGCAGGGCGAGGGTCTGGTGCGCGTAGTGCGTGACCTGGGCGCGCCACGAGCCGGCGTCGGACAGCTCCAGGGACTGCCAGGCCGCGTCCACCATGAGGTCGATCAGTTCGGCCTTGCCGGGGACGTGCGTGTACAGCGTCATCGTCCCGACGTCGAGGGCGGCGGCGACCTTGTCCATGGTCATCGCGTCGACGCCCTTCCCGTCGGCCACCGAGATCGCCGCGGCGATGATCGTGGACAGCGTGATCTTGGGTGGCCTGCCACGGCCTGACCTGGGCTTCCCCTGTCGCCACAGCAGGCGCAGGGTCTCGCGGGGATCACCTCCGCCGCTGCGTTCCATCGGCCCTCCTCGTTTCCGTAGATCGTACGGTATCCTTTATCCGTAGGTTGCACGGAAAATAGGGAGGCTGAAGTTGCGCGTGCTGGTGACGGGTGCGACGGGCACCGTGGGCCGGCTGGTCACGGCCGGTCTGCGGGACGTACGGGTCAGGGTGCTGACGAGGGACCCGCGGAAGGCGCCCACCGGCGTGGAGGTGGTTAAGGGGGATCTCACCCGGCCCGAGGACCTCGGGCCGGTGCTGGCCGGGGTGGACAGGATGTTCCTCTTCCCGGAACCGACCACGGCCGCGGAGGTGGTCAGGGCCGCGAAGCAGGCGGGCGTGCGGAGGATCGTCGTGCTCTCGTCCGGTGCGGTGACCGGTGGCTTCGACACGACGTTCCATCTGCCCGTGGAACAGGCCGTCGAACAGTCCGGTCTGGAGTGGACGCACATCCGGCCCGGCGAGTTCGCGGCGAACAAGCTCGCGCTTTGGGGCCCGTCCATCCGCGCCGAGCGCGTGGTGCGCGACACCAACCCGGACGGCGGGTGGTTCCCCGTGCACGAGCAGGACGTCGCCGATGTGGCGATCGAGGCGTTGCTGGAGGACGGCCACGCCGGAAAGGCCTACGACATCAACGGTCCCGCCATGATCAGTCTGCGCGACCAGGCGAAGGCGATCGCCGACGCGCTCGGCGAGGAGATCCGGTTCGAGGAGCTGACCCCGGCGCAGGCCCGCGACGCCTACCGGGCCTTGGGCGGGTTCGCCGCCCAGGCCGCGGACTTCCTGTTGGGTTTCGCCGACTACGACGGCAACCCCGCGGATCCGGCGGAGAACGCGGACTTCGATCCGTCGGTGTTGGGTGTGCTGCCGACCGCGGAGTCCGTGACGGGCAGGCCGGCACGGACCTTCGCGCAGTGGGCACGGGACCGGGCGGGCGACTTCCGTTAGGGGAGGATGTGGCCGGTGGGGTGGGAGGCGCTCGAGCAGTGGGGTGCGGACGTCGTGCGCGGCGAGCCGCTCACCGGCGGCGTCGGGGTCAACGAGGTGTGGAGCGTGCGCGTCGACGGGCGCGTCGCGGTCGGTCGGCTCGGCCGCCGCGGCGACGCCGATCTCGCGTGGGAGACCGATCTGTTGCGCCACCTCGACCGGGCGGGGATGGCGGTGCCGGTGCCGATCCCGACAGCGGACGGCCGGTACTTCGCCGATGGGCTGGTGGTGATGACCTACGTGGAGGGCAGATCGCCGGAGACCGAAGCCGATTGGCGTCGGGTCGCCGATACGCTCCGCCGGCTGCATCGGTTGACGGACGGCTGGCCCCAGCGCCCGGGGTGGCGTTCGTCGACCGACCTCCTGCACGTCGAGACCGGGACGAGGGTCGACCTCGGTGTGATGCCGCCCGAGGGCGTTGTCAGGTGCCGGGCCGCGTGGGCACGACTGACCGGTCGCACGAGGTCCGTCGTGCACGGCGACCCCAACCTCGGCAACGTCCGCATGACCGCGGATCGGGTCGCGTTGATCGACTGGGACGAGTCGCACGTCGACGTCCCCGACCTCGACCTGGCGTTGCCCCACAACGCCGCCGGCCTCGACGACGACGCCTACGACATCGCCGCGCAAGCGCGGGCCGCCTGGGAAGCCGCCGTCTGCTGGGACCCGAGCGGGACCGACCTGTTCGCAGTCAAGCGGCTCGCCGAGGTGCGAGCGTGAACCCATGCTGCGTCCTTTCGGCTGACACCGGGTCGAGCGATCTCGACCGGCTACGACCCGCGGCGTAGCAGCGGGGTCGGGCGGCTACGTACGCCTGCGTAGGTGCGGCAGTCCGCTGCCGGAAGCCGGGACCTCCTCGATGCAGTGACCATGCAGGACGTGGAAGAAGTGCCATCCCACGTACCTGCAGAGGAGCGACCGTGAAGATCCGGCCATTGGTGTGCACGATCGTGGCGACGCTGGGCCTCAGTGCGTGCTCGGGAATGTCAGCGGCCGCGCCGGACGCCGGTGGCGAGGCAAACGTCGCGACGCTCCGATCCGCCCTCGACGACGTCCATCGCGCTGGCATCCCGGGGGTGTTCGCGGAGGTGCGCGCCGGTGATCTGGTGTGGAACGGCGCTTCGGGTGTCGCCAATATCGGGACCGGCCGCCCCGTCACGCCCGACATGCAGCAGCGGGTCGGGAGCCTCACCAAGACGTTCACCGCAGCCGCGATCCTGCAACAGGTGGAGCAAGGCCGGATCCGGCTCGACGCATCGATCGGTAGCTACCTACCGGACCTGGTGCCAGGAGAACGGGGTGCGAAGATCACGGTTCGCATGCTGCTCAACCACACGAGAGGCATTCCCGACTACCTCCCCATCGCATTCCCGTCCCTGCAGGAGAACCCGTCCTCGGCGCAGAGCGTGGACGACAACCGGGCGCGGACGTTCAGCGCGGCGGAACTCGTCGAGATGGGCCTCGCCGCACCTGCGTCGGGTCCGCCCGGAAGTTCCCCGGGTGTGTACTCGAACAGCAACTACCTGCTCCTCGGCCAGCTGTTGGAACGGGTGAGCGGCACCACCGCCGAGGAATACATCACGCGGAACGTCATCGGGCGCGCCGGGCTGGAACACACCGAATTCCCGGACGGACCGCTGGTCCGGGAGCCGCACCCGCAGATGTACGAGGCACTGCACGGTTTGATCGATCCGCCGCGCGACTACAGCGAGTACAACATGTCCTGGGTGCGGACGGGGGCGGGGCTGGTGTCAACCACGGGCGACCTGAACCGCTTCTACGGGAAGCTGCTCGCCGGTGAGGTCGTCGACCGATCGTCGCTCGCCGAGATGCAGCGCACGGTCCCGGTCGTCGGGATCGGCCTGGAGGGGAAGACGATCGACTACGGCCTGGGTCTGCACCGGGTCGTGACCGACTGCGGAGTCTTCTGGGGCCACGACGGCACGGTCTGGGGTGCGACGACGATGTCGCTGACCAGCGCCGACGGGAAGCGGCAGATGTCGGTCGCCATGAACCTCGCGCGGTGGAACGGGCTGGACCCGGCGGGCAGGCCGCAGCACCATCCCATCGACGACGCGCTGTCGACCTTCTACGCGCAGGCGATGTGCGGCGGCGGGGCCGGCTGACCGAATGGGTCGACGCCCGGACGTCCGACCTGGCCGGATCCGCGTCGGTGCGCCCGGTGGTGCGTACTGTTGCGGCGGGTTGGCGCCGGCGAGGGCCGCTGGTCGGAAGGTGGACGTTGAGCAGCGGCGAGGGACAACGACGGGTCGGGATCACGATGACCGACGTCGCGCGCCATGCCGGCGTCTCGACCATGACGGTGTCCAACGTGATCAACGGGCGGTCGCAGCGGGTGAGCGAGCCGACCAAGCAGCGGGTGCTTGCGACCATCGCCGAGCTCGGCTACCAGGTCAACCTGACGGCTCGAAACCTCCGCAGGGGGCGGACCGGGGCGGTGGGGCTGGCCGTGCCGGCCTTCGCGCCGGGCTACTACGGCGAGCTGGCGGACCGGCTCGCGGATCGGTTCGCGGCCCACGGGTTGCGGCTGGCCGTGGAACGGACGGGCGCGAGCCGGTCGGCCGAGCTGGACGCTCTCACGGCACCGCGGCTGAGCGGCTACGACGGCTTCGTGCTCAGCGTCGTCGCAGGTGACGCCGCCGACCTGGAGAAGCTGAGCGTCGACACCCCGATCGTGCTGATCGGGGAACGGGCGGTGCCCGCGCGGTTCGACCACGTGCTCATGGACAACGTCGGCGGCGCGACCTCGGCCACCGAGCTCCTGCTCCGCGCGGGCGCTCGGCGGGTAGCGCTGCTCGGCGGCGTTGCCGTCGCGGAGGAGAGCATGCCGGGCCTGCGGACGCGCGGCTACCGGATCGCGCACGAGACGGCCGGCGCCGCGGTCCGGAAGGAGCTGATCGTCTCCTGCGGGTTCGGCGTCGAGGACGGCTACGCCGCGACGCGTGACCTCGTCGACCGCGGGATCGGGTTCGACGCGATCTTCGCGCTGACCGACTCCGCGGCGTTCGGTGCGCTGCGGGCGCTGGCCGAGACCGGACGGCGGGTGCCCGAGGACGTCCAGGTGGTCGGGTTCGACAACCTCGACGAGGCGCGGTTCACCTCGCCCGCGCTGACGACCGTCGAGCCGGGCAACGCCGAGATGGCCGATGCGATCTGCGCGCTGCTGCTCGAACGGATCGAGTCGCGTTTCGCGTCGGTCCCGGCGCGGGTGGTCATGCCCGAGGCCCGGATCGTGGAGCGGGAGACGACCCGCCGGTCCTGAACCGGTCCTGAACTGGGGCGTCAGGCCAGGTCCAGCTCGACGGTGGCGAACGAATGGGGCGGCAGCACCGCGGTCAGTTCCACGGAGCCCAGTGCTCCGGGTCGGAGCTCGACGGCGAAGTCGGTCGGCACCACCTCGTCGGGGGCAGCTGCGGTGTTGTGGCGCTGCGGTGCGTCGGCCGTGAGGATCCGGGCGCGCGTGGCCGTGACCGCGCGACCGCGCAGGTCCAGGCGGAGGCTGGTAGCGGCGTCGAGCGCGAAGTTGCTGAGCGAGACGAGCGCCGTGCCTTCCTTGGTGCTGGCAGAGATCGACAACGGGGCGATCGACAACGGAGCAAGGTGGTCGCCGTCGTACCCCACCCGGTCCGGCTCTTCGACCACGTGCACGGGCAGCGAGACCGCGTCCTGGTGGCCCTTGTTCATCTCGAAGACGTGGTAGGTCGGGGTGAGCACTATCCCGCCGCCACCGCCGCCACCCTCGCCCTCGTCGTCGGTGGTCAAGATCATCGACTGCAGCACGTTGACGGTCTGGGCGATGTTCGCCATCCGCAAGCGCGCAGCGTGCTTGTGGAATATGTCGAAGTGCAGGCTCGCGACCAGCGCGTCGCGCATCGTGTTCTGCTGGTGCAGGAACGCCGGGTTGGTGCCGGGTTCGACCGTCCACCAGGTGCCCCACTCGTCGCAGATCAGGCCGATCGTGCGCGCGGGGTCGTAAGCGTCCATGACCGCGCTGTGCGCGGCGATGACGCGGTCGATGTCGGCGGCCTTGGCGATGGTCCGGTAGTACTGCGCGGCGGTGAAGTCGGTGGCCGAGCCGTGCGAAATCCCGTCGCCGGCGAACGAGTAGTAGTGGAACGAGATCGCTTGGAAGACGTTGCGGGGCCGGCGGGTGCAGCCCAGGCAGCTGACGGCCTTCATCAGCGCCTCGGTCCAGGCCAGGTCGTCGTCCGTGGCGCCGGCGGCGATCCGGTGCAGCTCGTTGCCGCCGTGGTCGTGCAGGAACGTGGCGTAGCGCGTCGCGAGATCGGCGTACGCCTCGGCCCGCATGTTCCCGCCGCAGCCCCACGCCTCGTTGCCGATGCCCCAGAACGGCACCTTCCAGGGCTCCTCCCGACCGTTGGCCTTGCGCAGCCGGACCATCGGCGAATCGCCGTCGCGGGTGAGGTACTCGACCCACTCGCTCATCTCCCGCACCGTCCCCGAGCCGACGTTGCCGTTGATGTAGGGGTCGGCGCCCAGCAGCTCGCACAGCGCCATGAACTCGTGGGTGCCGAAGTGGTTGTTCTCCTCGACGTCACCCCACGACGTGTTGACCATGGCCGGACGGTCCTGTTTCGGACCGACGCCGTCGCGCCAGTGGTAGGAGTCGGCGAAGCAACCGCCGGGCCAGCGCAGGTTCGGGACGTTCAGCCGCCGGAGCGCTTCGACGACGTCCAGGCGTAGCCCACCCTCGTTCGGGATCGGCGAGTCCTCGCCCACCCAGAACCCGCCGTAGATGCAGCGGCCCAGGTGCTCGGCGAAGTGACCATAGAGGTGCTTGCTGATCGTCGGTCCCACGACGTCGAGGTCGATCACCGCACGTGCGCTGCGCAAGATATGGGTCCTTCCGGAGGTTCGAAAAGTTTTCGAGCAAAGTCTTTGGTCGGGGGAGCTTCCCAATTGAGGTTTGACGTTATACCGTGGCCGCCACTTCGCCAACCTGCACTGCGCATAGTGATGGCGAAGGCGTCGAGTTTGCGAGAAGTTTCGAAGCAGGGGGCACATCGTCGTGAAACTCCGCACCAGTCCAGCGCTCGTGCTGCTTGCCGCAGCGGTGCTCGCAATGACGAGCGCGTGCTCGCCGGGATCCGGCTCCGGGGGCGGCGGTGATCCGAAGGCGTTCGAGTTCTGGTCGTTCAGCGGCATCGACCAGAAGCGCGACGTCGACGCCTACCGGCAGCTCCATCCCGACATCCAGGTCAAGCTGACCGAGGTCGGCAGCACCACCGAGACCGCGCAGGCGCTCACCACCGCGCTCGCCGGTGGCAAGGTGCCCGACCTGGTCCTCATCCAGGGCGACGACCTGCCCAAGTTCGTCCAGCAGCCGCAGAACTTCCAGGACCTGCGAACGCTCGGCGCCGACCAGATCAAGGGCGATTACCTGGACTGGGTGATGAAGCAGGCGGAGGCGAAGGACGGCCAGATCATCGGGGTGCCGACGGACGTCGGTGGCCTGGGGGTCGCCTACCGCGCCGACCTCTTCGCCGCGGCCGGCCTGCCCGCCGACCGCGAGTCCGTCTCGAAGCTCTGGTCGACGTGGGACGGGTTCATCGAGACCGGGAAGCGGTACACGGCCGCGACGGGCAAGCCGTTCGTCGACAACATCCCGACCAGCGTGTTCTTCCAGGCCGTCAACCAGGTCTCCCAGAAGTACTACGACGACGCCGGCAACCCGATCTACGACCGGAACCCGGAGGTCAAGGCTGCCTTCGACCTGGCGCTGAAGGCGCTCGACGCGAACATCTCGGCCAAGCAGTCCTTCGGGAAGGAAGGGTGGAACGCCGCCCTTCCCCGCGGTGACTTCGCGGTCGTCTCGGCGCCGTCGTGGCTGCTCGGCCAGATCCGCAGGGGCGCGCCCGACACCGCGGGCAAGTGGGACGTCGCGACGATCCCAGGAGGCGCCGGGAACTGGGGCGGGAGCTACCTGGCCATTCCGGCCCGAGCCCAGAACCCGGCGGCCGCGTGGGCCTACATCAAGGAGATGCAGTCCCCGCAACGCCAGCTCGAGCACTTCCTCGAGGTCGGCGCCCTGCCGACCACGCCGTCCGTCTACACCGACCCGCGCCTCACGGGCAAGGCCGACCCGTTCTTCTCCGGGGCGCCGACCGGGAAGATCTACACGGAGGCCGTGCTGGGGCTGAAGCCGTTCCGCATGGGACCGGACACCGGCGCGATCGGTCAGGAGTTCCTCAACGCTCTCGTGAACGTCGAGCAGGGTTCGGGCAACCCGGCAACCGCCTGGGACGACGCCGTGCGCAACATCCGCACGGCCATCGGGAAGTAGTGGCGATGCATTGCGTGGTGGCGGGCCGCGGTGGGGAGGGCGCATGACGGCGACCCTGCCCACCCGGCCGACCCCGACCCGGATCTCGCGTGGGGCTGCCCGGGTGCTGATCCCGCTGCGGGAGCGCATCGCTCCCTACGCCTACATCGCACCGTTCTTCCTGCTCTTCGGGGTGTTCGGGCTCGCGCCGTTCCTGTTCACGTTCTACATCGCGCTGTTCGACTGGAACCCGATCGGCGACCAGACGTTCATCGGGCTCGACAACTTCACCCGGATGCTCGCGGACGCGCGGTTCTGGAACGCGACGGCCAACACGATCAGCATCTGGCTGCTCTCGACGGTCCCGCAGCTGTTGGTCGCGCTGCTGCTGGCGCACGTCCTCAACCGTGCGCGGCTGCGGTTCGCGCTGTTCTTCCGCATGTCGATCCTGGTGCCCTACATCACCTCGGTGGCGGCCACCGCGATCGTCTTCGCGCAGCTGTTCGACCGCGACTACGGCCTGCTGAACTGGTTGTTGGGGCTGGTCGGGGTCGGGTCGATCGACTTCGCCCAGACCGTGTGGGGCAGCCACGTCATGCTCGCTGTGATGGTCGCGTGGCGTTGGTTCGGCTACACGACCCTGCTATACCTGGCGTCGCTGCAGGCGATCCCGCGTGACATCTACGAGGCGGCGGCCATCGACGGCGCGGGCGGGTGGGCGCAGTTCCGCCACATCACGATCCCGTCGCTGCGACCGGTGATCATCTTCACGGTCGTCACGTCGACGATCGGCGGCCTGCAGATCTTCACCGAGCCCCTGCTCCTGTCGCGCACGAACAACATCACCTGCGGCCCGGTGCGACAGTGCCAGACGCTCACCCTGTTCCTGTACGAGCAGGGCTTCGGCCAGTACGAGTTCGGCTACGGCGCCGCGATCGGCGTCGCGCTGTTCGTGATGATCGTGGTGGTCGCCGCCGTCAACTACCTGCTGTCCAGCCGGATCCGCGGGGAGGTGCCATGACCGACACGACGACCGGTGGGGAGATCGGCGCGACGCTGACCGGTGCGCCGCGGCCGAGCGGACGCCGCCGTGGAGGTGGGATCGGTCGTGTGCGGTGGTGGAACTACCTGCTGCTGGGCGCCGCCGCGTTCGGCTCGCTGTTCCCGCTCTACTGGATGTTCGTCGTCGCCTCGACCGACTCGGCCACCGCGTACGAGATGCCGCCCGAGATCGTGCCCGGCGCGAACTTCTTCCAGCTCACCGAGCTGGTGCTGACGACGGTGCCGTTCCTGCAGTCGATCCTCAACAGCCTGATCGTGGCCACGACCATCGGCGTCGGTCAGGCGGTGCTGTGCTCGCTCGCCGGGTTCGCGTTCGCGAAGCTGCGCTTCCGCGGCAGCTACGGGCTGTTCCTGCTGGTCGTGCTCACGATGACGGTGCCGGTGCAGCTCGGGATCATCCCGCAGTACATGATCATCTCTTCGCTGGGGTGGGTGGACACCCTGCAGGCGGTGACGGTACCGGGGCTCGCGAGCGCGTTCGGGATCTTCTGGATGCGCCAGCACATCGCGGCGACGATCAGCGACGAGCTGATGCAGGCCGCCCGGATCGACGGCGCGAGCACCTGGCAGATCTTCTGGCGCATCGCGTTCCCGATCGTGCGGCCCGCGGCGTTCGTGCTCGGCCTGTTCGGCTTCGTGGCGGCGTGGAACGACTTCCTCTGGCCTTTCATCGTGCTGAAATCGCCGGAGCGCTTCACGGCGCAGATCGCGATCAAGGCCCTGCAGACCCAGCTCACGGTCGACCTCGGGCTCGCGATGGCCGGCTCGTTCCTCGCCACGCTGCCGCTGCTCGTGCTGTTCGTGATCGTCGGTCGCCGGATGGTCGCCGGCATCCTCGACGGCGCTTTCAAGGGATAGAGAGGACGGACGATGGCCAGGGTCCTGGTGTTGGCGGGAGATGCCGCCGAGGAGCTGGACTGCATGTACCCCGTGTTCCGGATCCGGGAGGCCGGCCACGCCGCCATCGTGGCGGCGCCCACCACGAGGCCGATCAAGCTCGTGGTGCACGACTTCGAACCCGGCTGGGACGCCTACACGGAGAAACCCGGCCACCAGCTGGCCGTCGACATCGCCTTCGCGGACGTCCGGCCGGAGGACTACCACGCCCTGGTGATCCCGGGCGGCCGGGCACCGGAGTACATCCGCACCGACCCCGCCGTGCCCAGCATCGTGCGCCACTTCTTCGACCTGGACCTACCGGTCGGCACGATCTGCCACGGCGCGCAGGTACCCGCGGCCCTCGGGCTGCTCCGCGGCCGCCGGACCGCGGGCTTCCCGCCGCTGCGGGCGGACCTCGAATTCGCCGGTGCGACGTTCGTGGACGCCCCGGACGTCGTCGACGGTGCGATGGTCTCGTGCCGCGGGTGGCCCGACCTGCCCGAGTGGTCCCGGGCCTTCATGCGCGTGCTCGCGGAGGCCGGCGGCCGGGGGTGACGCAACACCGTCGACAACGACGAAATGGCTGATGTGAGCGCTAACAAACAGCCATAACGTCGTTGTCGACGGTCACTCAGGGAAACTTGCCGACGTCGATGACCATGACTGTTCCGGTCCCGTCGGATGCAGGTGCGTAGAGCGTATGGCCGTCCGCCGAGATGACCACGTCGTCCGCCGGGCTGCTCAGCTCGATGGAGTCCAGCAGCCGATGCGTCACGGCGTCGAGAACCGCTATGGTGCTCTCCCGCGGCTGCCCTGATTCCTGGACGGCGAGGAACAGGTGACGCCCGCTCGGCGATGCGGCGATGTCGCTGATGCTGCCCCGCTTGCCCGCCGAGAGCGCGCCCTCCAGGTTCGGGACGACGGTTTGCTTGTAGGCCATGGTGTGGCCGTCGACGATCACGATTCTGTCGTTGCGATGCTGAAAACCGAAGCGTCCGTCGGCGGAGAACGTGGTGTATCCGATGGAATGCGTCCTATGCCCGGAGGGCGGCGGTTCGGTGACGAAGGTGACCTTGCTGTTGGTGGTCGTGTCGATCACGACGCTCTCGTAGCCCGGGACGTAGAGGTAGCGCCCGTCCGGGCTGAACGTCATGGGCCCGGACGACACGATTTGCAAGGGTATTCTGGTGACCAGCTTCCGCCTGGTGAGGTCGATGACGTCGACGCCGTGCCCGAGAGCATCGGTGGAGACGGCGATGTACGCCCGACGGCCGTCAGCGGAGATGGCAACAGCCTTCCCGTAATTCGGGACATCGATCGCGTCGATCTGCTGGTAGGTCTTCGCATCGACGACGAGGAGCTGGTTCGTGAACCGATAGCCCTCCTGGACCGCGTAGCTCTGAAAGCTCTCCTGGACCGTGTAAAGGCGCTGGCTGTCGGCGGAAACGGCCGGAATCGTATCGATGTTGACGGCCAGGTGAAACCTCCCGACAATTGAGTTCTTCGTGGCATCGATGGCGACGGCGTAGTCGCGATCGCCTGGTACGAAGATCGTTGCACCGTCGGGGGAGCGAACTATCCACCGGGGTAACGTGTCGATGCCGCGGATCAAGCTGATCTGTTGTGCCCCCGGGCCGTCCGGAGGCAGCGGGCCCGGCGCTGTCGTGGTCGGCGGCGACGGCCACCGTGGGGATTTCGGCGCCCCGTTCAGGCCCGGGACCATGATCGCCAGGACGACCGCAGCGGTGACACAAGCGAGAAGACCGCCGATGATCTGCTCGCGGTTCGGTCGCCATCGAGCGGTCGGTGGTACGTCGGGAGCGCTTTCCGGAGGTTCCGGCGGTGCTGTCTCTTCGGTGGGGCGAGGCTCATCGGCGGGGCGAGGTGAGGCGGGCAGCGCTGCGAGCTTGCTGGAAAGCGTTCGAGCGCTCGGACGATCAGCCGGGTCCGCTGCGAGGCAGTGTGTGATGTGCTCGCGCAGTGGCGCGGGAAGCTCTCGCAGGAACTGCTCCTGGGTGGCCTGGTCGACGGGCAGATGTCGGCCCGAAGCGGCGAACAGCAGCACCCTGGCCAGGGCGAGCACGTCCGAAGGAGCTTGTGTGGAAGCAGTACTCGCCGGATGGGAGAGCGAACTCGTGACCGGGGATCCATGGCGAGCGAGCGCCGCATCGACGATGTCGGTCAGATAAGGGCCGTCATCGGCGAGCACGATGCTCGCTTCGGTCAGGTGCTTGTGTGTTCCGCCGGTCGCCTCGATGCCGGCAAGAGCATCGGCCATCCGGCTGGCCATGACGACGAGCATGTGCTCGGAGAGCGGGCCGTGGCTGTGGACGTGCGATCCGAGATCGGGCCCGGCGAGGTACTCGGTGGCCCACCAAATGCGGTCGTTGTCGACGTCGGCATCAAGAACCGCCAAGACCCACGGCGCGCGGATCCGTCGTGCTTCGTCGAGCGCGGCGGCAACCTCGACGCGAATTTCCCGGTTGCTCTGAAAGGTGTCGTGCGGGACCGTCACCGCGGCCAACAACCCTGCCGCGGTGCGGCCGAGGAAAGTGCTGGCAGTCGGGCCCGCACTCAACAGGTCCACCAGGTCGAACCGGCCGACACGCACGACGTCATCCCCCCGAGCAGTATTCTGGGGAACCGTACCCGACGCCGTCGGGCGCATCTGATCAGAGCCGTATCCTACGAGAACAGCTCGAAGGTCTCCGCTCCGTAGGTCCGATGGTGGCCTCACGGAGCCCGTTGCGTCCTCGCAGAGTGTCTGCGCTCTGCGAGGACGCACCCAGTCTGCGAGGTCACCGGCCGGGTGCTTGAACCGTTCGGCGACGGGTCCGATCTCCGGTGATCCTGGTCAGGCCTCGCCCTTGCGGCAGAACTCCGTCGGGTGGACCTTGCAACCGCCGAAGCAGCGCTCGTCTTGTACGGTGTCGTCGTAGAAGCAGCGCTGGGAGTACTTCACCGTGTCGACGCAGTAGCAGAACTTCCAGTACCAGAAGTCTGCTGACGCCACGCCGGTCGGGGCCAATCGCTGGAGCAAGGCATCGGCGATGCGTGCAACCATTCTGTTCACGGCATGAACGTATATTCGGTACGAGCAGTGATCAATGTGAGGCTTTTCACTTCAGCTGGCCGGTGCCGGCCGGGCCTTCTTGACGACCGCGAGGCCGCCGACGCGAGCCGGTACGCGTTGCGCACCCTGCACCGTGACGCGCACGACCAGCACCCCGGCCAGCCCACCGACCTGCGCAAGAGCCAAGATCGTCACGGCCGCGACCATGGCCCGTCCCCGTCCCCCTGTATGCCCGGTTCACCCCGGTAACCGAACGACGATCACCACCACGCTCACTCGGCCAATTGTTCACACCCGGTGGTTGCCGATATGGACTCAATGCTCATTTTGTGGTGTGGGCACGGTCGCGCAAGAAGTGTAGCTGTCCAGTTGCTTGTCGATTGCCGGTCGATGTCTGTCCACTTCCTGTCCGGTGTCAACCAAATCGACGGTAGTGAGTCGATGCCATAGGGTTCGCGGGTGGAATTCTCCGATGACCTGTCGCTCGTCCTGGCCCGGGGCGAGTCGGTGGTGTCGCTGGTCGAGTACGTTGCCGCTGCGCAGTCGGCCGGGACGGCGTGGCCGGAAGTGCTGGGTGTGCTGACCGAGCGGTTCGCGCTGTCGTTCGACGATGCTCGGCTCGCCGTCGACTGCGTTCCCGGCGGTGTTGTACGCGCGGCTTCCGGGAACGCGGCGAACGAGCCCGATCGGGTGCGGGACCCGGTCGCCTGGGTCTCCTACCAGCGGGCTCGTGGCCTGCCGGTCCCCGCGCCGGAGCCGATGGCCACGCCGGAGCAGTCCGCGGCGGCGTTCGCCGTGGTGGAGGCGGCGCAGGCCGGGGAGGCCACGCGGGGGACCACCGACGTGGTCGTGGCGTTGGAGGTGGTGCGATCGTGCGTGGCGTTCGTCGGGGAGCCCGCCGTTCAGCGGCGGCTGATGATCCAGGCGGCGACGAGCGTCTCGACGGCGGCCGAGGCGCGCATCGCCGCTCTCGGGTCGGCGCCGTATGCGATTGCGGGCTCTCGCGACTGGGCCGATGGCGTGGTGCTGGCAGCGGCAGCACGGGTGATCGCCGAGCGTTTCGCCTGGCTGGGGGAGTCGTCGTTCGAGGACGGCGCGTACGAGCTCGCCGGGCGGATCACGACCCGGGTGCTGGGGCAGTCGCCGGCGCTGGTGGGGCGGGTCATGCTCGACTCGCGCGCTGCGCACTGCGCCTGGGCGAGCCCGCCCGGGCGGCGCAGCTGTGCGAGATGGTCGTTGCTGAATTCGCACGGCTGTTGGAGCAGTTCGAAACGGATGCGCCGGTCGACGAGGACCGGATCGCCCTGCGACACCTGCTGGCTGCGATCGACGTGCTCGTCTCGGTTCGGGGTGCCACCCCGCAGCTCGCGCAGCTGCGCGCCACCACCGCGGACGTGCTCGACCGCGCATAGCCACCTTCCAGAAACCCGCCGCAGCACAGCTCCACCGCGCCACAGCCCGTCGAACTTCCCCACCGTTTTGTGCACCTGCGCGGCCGCAGAGCGCGCAAGTGCCCAAACGGTGGGGAGATCCGGCCGCGCCGCCGCCCACCCACCGAAGTTCCCCACCGTTTTGCCAACTTGCACGCCCGCGGGCCCGTGCAGGTTGGCAAAACGATGGGCAAGTTTGCGTGTCGACGGCCGCGCGGGCCGCACGGCCGGCTGGTAGCGGGTGGGACGGTGTCGGCGCGCGGTGTGGCGAATCTCAGAGTGTTGATCGCCGATGGTGGCGGCCCGCTGTATCGGGGAAGCGCACACGATCTGGTCGCCCGATTGCGCGATGTTCGAGTCGCACTCGACGAGCTCGAACCGGCTTGGCAACCACGTCCGTAGCGACTGGTCAGTTCCGAGAGCCGGCTAAATGAGACGTGGGTGAAATCGCCGTGCAAGCACTCCGCTGCACGTTGTTGCCCGAGAACGAGCCGCGCATATCCGGGGGGAACGGGCCTTGACGATCGACGTGCAGCGTGAGGAGGCCGAAGCGTGGTTCCGCAGCCGCGGTCTGCCGTTCGTCGTCCGCGGTTCGGCGCGGGGCCGGGCGCTGATCCCGAGGACGGTGCCGACGTTGGTCTTCCTGGCCGTGTACATCTTGCTCGACATCGTTGTGGGGCCGGTTCTGTCGGAGCCGGCTAGCTCCGTCGATGACGAGGGTGTCCGGTTCACCGATTTTGCTGCAGACGAGCGGGTCCTCACGCTGCTGCTCTACCTGGTCGTCCTCCTGCTGCTGGCGGCGGTGTACCTCGGCCTGCCGATCGTGGCCGCCAAATTGACCCGCAGAGCGTTTCGCGGGCGGTCCGCCGCGGTGCAGCTCGTCGCAGGCGGTGTTGTCGCAGCGCTCGTCGTCACGCTCGTTCCCGCTGCCCTCACCGCCGCCGGGCAGGCTTCCTACTGGCCCGGCTTCGTGACCGCCATCGTGGGGGTCTCGGCGTTGCTGCTCCTGACGCGCCTCGGTGTCGGAGCCATCCTGATCTGGGCGATCCGCAAGGCGGCGCAGCAGATCAGCAGCATCGGCACCATGGCATCGCGGGTGCTGCCGCTGCTGTTGTTGGTCGTGATGTTCGCGTTCTTCACCGCCGAGCTGTGGCAGGCGGCCGATGCGCTTGGCCGCCAACGGCTGTGGACCGTGGTGGGGTTCCTGGCCGCGTTGGCTGTCGGGTTCATGGCCACGTCGTTCTCGGACGAGATACCCGCCATGCGCGCGGCGTCCCGAGCTCGGGCCAACCTGCTGGCCCGGGTGCAGGAGACCCCTCTCGGCGGGACGACGGTCGTCGTCCGTCACACGCGGCTGTCCCTATCGGAGCGGGTCAACGTAGTGCTGGTGCTCTTCCTCGCCCAGGCGGTGCAGGTCGTCGCGTTTGTCGTGGTGGTGTTCCTGTTCTTCATCCTGTTCGGCATTCTCATGATCACCCCGGGCGTGCAGGCGGGCCTATCTCATGGCATCGCAGCCGGCAGATGCCACGTTGTTCGGCGCACCGTTCCCGGTGAGCAACGCGCTCTTCCAGGTCTCGCTGTTCCTGGCCGCCTTCTCCGGGCTGTACTTCACCGCGTCGAAGACAACCGATGAGCGCTACCGCAAAGCGTTCTTCGACCCGCTGATCGACGAGATCGCCCTGAGCCTCGCCGCCCGCGACGTCTACCGCGAGCGGTGGCTGCACCTGTGACGTGCCGGGGTCAGCATTCGTCGCCCCACCAGCAATCGCAGGAGCTGTTGCACGCGTACCACCTGAACCGGAAGGTCGAGTAGCGGCAGCAGATGTAGATGTTCGAGCACGGGGGTCGGCACACGGCGACCGCCTCGGAGCGGGGTGATGCGAGCTCGAGCAGCCGATCCGCGAGCGCTGCAATCGTCCGGGTCATCGACCGTCTCCCCTCGGGTGCGCTGCTCCCGAACGTTAGCCCCGGTCATTCATGAGGGCAGCGAGTCGATCTTGTGTTTGGTGCTGTGGCTGTGGCCGGCGCCGGTTCTGATG
>NZ_JAJGSX010000065.1 GCF_021245725.1 Pseudonocardia sp. TRM90224
GCACGGTGAGTCGACACCTCCGGCACGGTGAGTCGACACCTCCGGCACGGTGAGTCGACACCTCCGGCACGGTGAGTTGTCACTTCCGATACCGCCCGCCCTCCCCGCGCTGTCGACTCACCGTGCTGAAAGTGACAACTCACCGGGCTGAAAGTGACAACTCACCGGGCTGAAGGTGACGACTCACCGTGCTGAAAGTGTCGACTCACCCGCTCAGGGCGCGGCCAACACGTCGCGGATGAACGTGTCGCCGAGGCACGGAATGCGTGCGCCCCGCACACGTTGCCACCCGGCCCGTCGCGGCGCCGGCCTACTCCCCCGCCAGCCCGAGCCGTCCGAGCAGCTGCTGCGCCGCGAGGGTCGGGGGCAGCTCCCCCGCCCGGACGCCCGCCTCCAGCCCCGGCAGCAGTTCCTTGACGCCGGGGTCGTCGCGGAGGCGGTCCATGAGCTGGTCGCGGACCATCGCCCACATCCACTGCACCTGCTGCCCGGCGCGCTTGCCGGCGAGCTCGCCGTGCTCGTCGAGGGTGCCGCGGTGGCGGCGCACGGCCGCCCAGACCTCGTCGATCCCGCCGCCGGTCTGCGCGCTGCACGGGATGACGGGCGGCTTCCAGGCCGCGCTCTGTGGCGTGACCAGCCGCAACGCGCTCGTCAGCTCCCGGGCCGCCGCGCGGGCGTCGCGCTCGTGCGGGCCGTCGGCCTTGTTCACCGCGACGACGTCGGCCAGCTCGAGGATGCCCTTCTTGATGCCCTGCAGCGAGTCGCCGGTGCGCGCGATCGTGAGCAGCAGGAACGTGTCGACCATGCCGGCGACGGCGATCTCCGACTGCCCCACGCCGACGGTCTCGACGAGCACCACGTCGAACCCGGCCGCCTCCATCAGCACGATCGTCTCGCGGGTGGCCCTGGCGACCCCGCCGAGCGTTCCCGCGGTCGGCGACGGCCGCACGAACGCGGCTTCGTCGATCGACAGCCGGGCCATGCGGGTCTTGTCGCCGAGGATCGAGCCGCGCGTCCGCGTCGACGACGGGTCGACGGCCAGCACGGCCACCCGGTGCCCGTCACCGGTCAGCCGGGTGCCGAGCGTCTCGATGAACGTCGACTTCCCGACGCCGGGCACACCGCTGATCCCGACCCGCACGGTGCTGCGTTCCGCGGCGTGCGGGAGCAGCTCCACCAGCAGCTGCTGCGCGGCCTGCCGGTGCTCGGCGCGGGTCGACTCGACGAGCGTGATCGCCCGCGCCAGCAACGAGCGCGAGCCGCCGAGCACGCCCTTGACCAGCGCGGGGACGTCGACGGGTCGGGGCATCAGTGCCCCATCAATGGTCGAGCGCCGCGGTCAGCTTCTGCAGCAGGTCGACGGCGGCCTCCGCGATCACCGTGCCCGGCCCGAACACCGCGGCCGCGCCCGCCTCGAACAGCGCGGGGTAGTCGGCCGGCGGGATCACGCCGCCGACGACGACCATGATGTCGGGCCGGTCGAGCTTCGCGAGCTCGTCGCGCAGCTCCGGCACCAGCGTCAGGTGGCCCGCCGCGAGCGAGTTGACCCCGACGACGTGCACGTCGGCCTCGACCGCTTGGCGCGCCACCTCGGCCGGGGTCTGGAAGAGCGGCCCGACGTCGACGTCGAAACCGAGGTCGGCGAACGCGGTGGCGATCACCTTCTGGCCGCGGTCGTGCCCGTCCTGCCCCATCTTCGCCACGAGGATGCGGGGCTGGCGGCCCTCCTCGGCCGCGAACTCGTCCACCAGCTCACGCGCGCGGTCCATGGCCGGATTCTTCCCCGCCTCGGCCGAGTACACGCCCGAAATGATCCGGATCTGCCCGGCGTGGCGCCCGAACACCTTCTCCAGCGAGTCGGAGATCTCCCCGACGGTGGCCATCGCGCGGGCCGCGTCGACCGCGAGCGCGAGCACGTTGTCGCCGTCGCCGCGCGGGCTGCCCTCCGCGATCGCCGCGGCGGCGTTCGTCAGCGCCTGGAGCGCGCTCTCGACGGCCCGGTCGTCGCGTTCCTCCCGCAGCCTGCGCAGCTTCTCGATCTGCTGCGCGCGCACGCCGGCGTTGTCGACCTTCAGGACGTCGATCTGCTCGTCCTCCTCGACGACGTACTTGTTGACGCCGATCACCGGCTGGCGACCGGAGTCGATCCGGGCCTGGGTGCGCGCCGCCGCCTCCTCGACCCGCAGCTTCGGGATGCCGGCGTCGATGGCCTGCGCCATCCCGCCGGCCCGCTCGACCTCGGTGATGTGCGCCCACGCTCGTCGCGCGAGGTCGTAGGTGAGCCGCTCGACGTAGTGGCTGCCGCCCCACGGGTCGATCACGCTCGTGGTGCCGGACTCCTGCTGCAGCAGCAGCTGGGTGTTGCGGGCGATCCGGGCGGAGAAGTCGGTCGGCAGCGCGAGCGCCTCGTCGAGCGCGTTGGTGTGCAGGCTCTGGGTGTGGCCCTGCGTCGCGGCCATCGCCTCGACGCATGTGCGGATCACGTTGTTGTAGACGTCCTGCGCGGTCAGCGACCAGCCCGACGTCTGGCAGTGCGTGCGCAGCGAGAGCGACTTGGGGTTGCTCGGCCCGAACTGGTTGACCAGCTTCGCCCACAGCAGCCGGGCCGCGCGCATCTTCGCGACCTCCATGAAGAAGTTCATGCCGATCGCCCAGAAGAACGAGAGGCGCGGCGCGAACGTGTCGACCGACAGGCCCGCGTCGATCCCGGCCCGCAGGTACTCCACGCCGTCGGCGAGGGTGTAGGCGAGCTCCAGGTCGTTGGTCGCCCCCGCCTCCTGGATGTGGTAGCCGGAGATGGAGATCGAGTTGAACTTCGGCATGTTCCGCGACGTGAACGAGAAGATGTCGGAGATGATCTGCATCGACGGCGCGGGCGGGTAGATGTAGGTGTTGCGGACCATGAACTCCTTGAGGATGTCGTTCTGGATGGTCCCGGTCAGCTGCTCCGGCGCGACGCCCTGCTCCTCGGCCGCGACGATGTAGAGCGCGAGCACGGGCAGCACCGCGCCGTTCATCGTCATGGAAACGGACATCTCGCCCAGCGGGATGCCGTCGAAGAGCTGGCGCATGTCGTAGATCGAGTCGATCGCGACGCCCGCCATGCCGACGTCGCCGGCGACGCGCGGGTGGTCGGAGTCGTAGCCGCGGTGCGTGGCGAGGTCGAACGCGATCGAGAGGCCCTTCTGGCCCGCGGCGAGGTTGCGCCGGTAGAACGCGTTCGACTCCGCGGCGGTCGAGAAGCCCGCGTACTGCCGGATCGTCCACGGCTGGGTCACGTACATCGTCGGGTACGGCCCGCGCAGGTAGGGCGTGATGCCGGGGAACGTCCTGAGGAAGTCGAGCTCCGCCGTGTCGGCCGCCGTGTAGAGCGGCTTGACGGTCACCCCCTCCGGCGCTTCCCACGCCTCCGGTGCGGGCGTGCCGGCGAGGGCGTCGGCCCAGGTCGTCGAGGGTGCGCCGGGGTCCCGGTCGATGTCGAGGTCGATCTTCGTGAAGTCGGGGATCATCGGACGTCCTCCAGCGCCGAGTACACGGCGTCGATCACGGCGAGCGCGTCGCACCCTGCGTAGAGCGTCCCGTCGAGGCCGTCGACGTCGGACCTGCCGGCCAGCAGGACGTGGCGCGCGCCGGCGTCGCGCAGCGCGGCGACGGTCTCCGCGGCCCGTTCGGTGTAGAGCGCGTCGGTCGAGCAGAGCACCGCGACAGGCGTGCCGGCCTCGGCGAACGCGGCGGCCACCTCCTTCGCGGCATCGGTCGGGCCGGCCTCGACGCACTCGATGCCGCCGGCCTGCAGGAGGTTGCGCGCGAAGCCCGCACGGGCGGTGTAGGCGGCGAGCGGACCGAGGGTCGCGAGGAACGCGCGTGGCCGCGAGCCCGACGCTTCGAGCTGCGCGTCGGAGCGGTCGCGGAACGTCTCGAACGGCTCGGCGAGCCGGATGCTCGGCAGCCCGCCCCCACCTCTTACAACACCGCCGCGCTCGGGCAGCGGTTGGCGCGGCACCGGCTTCTCGTCGAGGTCGGGGAACTCGTTCACACCGGTCAGCGACGCCTTCCGGGTCGCGACATCGCGCATCCGCCGCTCCCGCACCGCACCGACGGCGTCGGCGACGAACCCGGAGTCCAGCGCCGCCACGACGCCGCCCGCCGCCTCGATGTCCTGGAAGAACACCCATCCCGCGCGGGCCAGCTCGTCGGTGAGCGACTCGACGAACCACGAACCGCCGGCCGGGTCGATCACCCTGGCCAGGTGCGCCTCCTCGACCAGCAGCGCCTGGGTGTTGCGTGCGATCCGGCGGGAGAACGGCGTCGACGCGCCGATGGCGGCGTCGAACGGGGCCACCGTCACGGCGTCGGCACCGCCGATGCCGGCGGCGAAGCCGGCGACGGTGCCGCGCAGCAGGTTCACGTACGGGTCGCGGCGGGTCAGCATCACCGGTGAGGCGACGGCGTGCTGCGCCTGCCCGGCCGGCGCGCCGCCGCTGGCCTCCAGCACCCGCGACCAGAGCCGCCGCGCGGCGCGCAGCTTTGCGATCGTCGGGAACTGCTCGGCGTTCGCGGCGTAGCGGAACTCCAGCAGCCGCGCGGCGGTGTCGAGGTCGAGCCCGCCATCGGTGAGCGCACGCAGGTAGGCGACGCCGGCGGCGAGGGCGAACCCGAGCTCCTGCGCGTCGGACGCGCCCGCCGAGACCACCGGTACCGTGTCCACGACGATCACCTTGACCTGCGGGAACTCGGCGGCGACCCGCTCCGCGATCGGCATCACCGACGTGACGGGCGGGGCGTCCCCGGTCCGGGCGCGCAGCCCGATCGGGTCGAGCCCGAGCGTCCCGCGCAGCTCCCCGGGTGGCGTGCCGCGCTCGGCGGCGAGCGCGAGGAACGCCTCCGCGGCGGCCTGCGCATCGGCGCCGGCGTCGAGCACGACCGGGGCGAGGTCCAGCAGCACGCCGTCGAGCGCCGCCGGCAGGTCGGCGACAGGTGTGCCGCCCTCGCCGAGCACCAGCCAGATCGACGTGACACCGCACTCCAGGTCGGCAAGCACGGCCGCGTTGGTCGCGGCGGCGTCGGGGTCGGCGTGGCGTTGCCGCACGTCCCAGCCGGCCGGCACGGGCCCCGCGGCCCGCGAGCCGCGCACGAACGGGGCCGCTCCCGGCACGCCGACCGGGCTCTCCGGAACGTCCTGCGCCGTGTACAGCGGCTGCACCGCGATGCCGTCGAGGGTGCGTCGGACCAACTTCCGCACGCCGGCGCCGGGATCAGCGCCAGCCCCGATCCGGCCCGACTTGGCCACGACCTGGTCGACGAGCCGCACCCACGCGTCCCGGCTGGGCGCCGGGAACTCCGCTGCCAGCGACAGCTCCTCCGGCTCGTCGGGCGCGCTGCGGTCCAGCGCGTCCCCGTCGACCTTCGCCGTGGTCATCGACGACTCCCTCCGTCGCTTCCCGTGACCGCACCGGTGCGGCTCGTACAGGTCGCAGAGGGGTGATTCTAGTGAGCGGAAGGGCTGCGTACCTGCTCAGGCGAGTGTGATGGCCGTCCCTGAGACGGTGATCTGCTTCGCAGGAAGCGGGGTCGGCGCGGGGCCGTCGGTGACCGAACCGTCCGCCGCGGCGAACACGCTCCCGTGGCAGGGGCACTTGATGACGCCGTCCGCGACGCTCTCGACCACGCAGCCCTGGTGGGTGCACGTCGCCGAGAACGCCTTGAACGTCCCCGCGGTCGGTTGGGTGATCACCAGGTCCTGGTCGGCGAAGATCAGCCCGCCGCCGACCGGGATGTCCGCGGTCGAGGCGATCTGCGCCGCCCCGGAGCCGTTGGCGGCGCCACCCGCGGGGGCGGGCCCGGCCGGGGCCGGCGCCGGTGGGTTCGAACGGCCGGGGCCGTAGCCGGCGCATGCCGTGAGCGCGGCCGCGCAGGTGCCGCAGGCGCCGATCAGCACGGCCCTGCGTGAGGGCGTAGACATGCTTCTCCTAGAAGAGGATGGGGCTAGAAGGTGAGTCCGGAGGTGCTGAAGAACCACACCGAGGATGTCAGCCAGAGCACTGTGAGCCCGGTGAAGACGAGGCCGCCGAGCACGGGAAGGCTCCAGCCGGGCACGTTCTTGCGGCTCAGCAGGAGCATCTTCGCGACGAACATGCCGTAGAAGAAACAGCCGGCCAGCGAGTGCACGAGCACCCGCGGCTCGCCGTGCTGGAACCCGAGCGCGTAGAGGCAGTGCACC
This sequence comes from Pseudonocardia sp. TRM90224, assembly GCF_021245725.1. GTDB lineage: Bacteria > Actinomycetota > Actinomycetes > Mycobacteriales > Pseudonocardiaceae > Pseudonocardia. The sequence goes on from NZ_JAJGSX010000065.1 coordinate 6,221, forward strand.
GCGACCGGCACCGTGACCAGCACCGCGATCCGGCCCGACCACCGGTGCAGGCCACTCACCCATGGCGGCGACCAGCTCCCGAACCGGCCGTACATGATCATCGCGGAGATCACCTGCACCACCGCGAGCAGGAACGCGATCGTCGCGAGCCACGCCTTCGCGGACGTGCCGGAGGAGAACCCCGCCACGTTGAACGCGAAGAACGCGGCCTGGTGCAGCTGCCCGTACACGCCGATGCCGACGCTGACCGCAACCCCGATCACGAGCGCGAGCAGCAAACCTCCGGCGCCGGAGGGTTCCCGCCGGCGCTGGATGCGTACGGTCTCCGTCATCGTTTGATCACCTTGTCCCCGCCGTCGATGGCGGTGACGGTAACGGGAACCCCGTCGATCCGGACAGCACCGAGGTCGGCCGGGTTCAGCGGGGGTGCGGGCTGCGCCACGCCGTTCGCCGACCGGATCCCGACCTGGCTGCCGTCCTCCAAGACGATCCAGCCGACGCGGTTCGCGACACCCTGCACGTCGGCGCGGCCCTCGTACAGCCCGGAGGGCGGGGTCGCGGCCTTTGCGTCGTACGACCACGACTTGTCGGCGACGGTGATCGTGCCCGTCGATTTCTTCTCGTCGACGGTGCCGCTGACGGTCGAGGTGCCGGCGGAGTTCTTCAGCTCGACCGAGCTGCCCTTCACCTCACCCTCCAGCCAGGCCTCGATCTTCTTGCCGTCGCAGACGTACGCGACCGCCTTGCCGGCCTCCACCGCGATCGCGATGGTCAGCTCCTTGCCGGGCGTCTGCCCCGCGTAGGCGAGCTTCTCGACGGCGGGCGCGGGCTCGGCGGGAACCTCGGGCGGGACCTCGGCGGGCGGCTGCGGTGGAGCCGCTTCGGCGTTGGTGGCTTGCGCCGCGGGGGCGGGCGGAGCGGTTGCCGGGTCGCCCGCCCTGTTCGCCACGAACAGGGCCGCGCCGAGAACCGCAACAGCCAGCAGGGTCAGCAGGGGGCCGGTTCGCTTCATGTCTCCTACACGGATCGCGAGCGAGGACGGTTCAGGAGCAGCGATATGAAAGCACGGGTGCGCTTTCACAGGCGTTTCAGCCGGCGCGGTGAACCGTTCGGTGGCCGCGTCCGTGTGGTCGATCGTGACGGATAGGGTCCGCCCTTCTCGAACCCACATTGCCCGGACCCGAACGGAGGGCGCATGGCGATCCGCGGTAGACCCGCGAGGAAGGCCGCCCCTGCGCGCATCGAGGCCGACGAGGCCTTGGTCCACGCGGTGTACGCCGAACACGGGCGCGCGCTGCTCGCCTACGCCACCCGGTTGCTCGGCGACCGGGCGGCCGCGGAGGACGTCGTGCAGGAAACCCTGATCAGGGCCTGGCGGCACCCGGAGGTGATCACCAACGGCAAGGGCTCGACGCGGGGTTGGCTGCTCACCGTCACCCGCAACATCGTCACCGACCGGATGCGGGCCAAGGCCGCCCGGCCGCGGGAGGTCCCGGAGTCGCCGGAGACCCCTCCCATCTCGCGTGACCACGCCGACCAGGTGGTGGCATCGGTGACCGTCCTGAGCGCCATGGACTCGCTCTCGGAGGACCACCGCGGCGTGTTGCAGCAGATCTACTTCCACGGCCGCAGCCTCGGCGAGGCCGCTGCCGCGCTGGGCATACCGGCGGGCACGGTCAAGTCCCGCTCCTACTACGCGCTGCGGGCACTGCGGGAACGGCTCTCCGATGCCGAGGGCGTGAAGGACGGGGTGATCGCGTGACGGCCGCAGGGCACGACGGCGTCGAGATCGGCGCGTACACGCTCGGGCTGCTCGACGCCCAGCAGGCGCGTGCCGTCGAGCAGCACATGGCGGGATGCGCGCCCTGCCGGCGCGAATGGGAGGAGCTTCGGGAGATGACGGATCTGCTCGGCGAGCTTCCGCCTGAGGCCTTCCTCGACGGCCCACCGGACGGCGACCTGGTGCTGCAGCGCACGCTGCGGCAGGTCCGCGCGGAGAAGGCGGCGCCGCAGCGCCGGCGCAGATGGGTGGTCGGGCTGTCCGCCGCGGCCGTGGTGGCGGCTGTGCTCGGCGGCGGGATCGTCGTCGGCCGCGTCACGTCGACGACATCGTCGGTCACGCAGGTGGCCGGCTCCGTGAACGTCGAAGGAACCGACCAGTCGGGCCACGTCGCGATGCGTGCGACGGTCAGCCCGGCCGCCAACTGGGTGCGCCTCACCGCCAACGTGCGCGGCATCCCCGCCGGGGAACGCTGCCGGATCATCGTCGTCGCGAAGGACGGCACGCAGGAGATCGCGGGCTCGTGGACCGTCCCCGCGACGGGTGAGGCGAACGGCGTCACCCTCAACGGCTCGGCGGCGATCCCGATCGGCGAGGTCGCGGCCGTGACGGTGGAGAACGCCGCGGGCAAGGAGTTCATCTCGCTCTCGACGTAAACCCACGCGGCGAGGCAGCCCCTGGGGCTCCGCCCCGGGGGTGCCTGGAAAGCCACTTTCCCGTCCTGTGGCGCCGGGAAGGTGGCTTTCCAGGCAACACGTGCGGGACGCACACGTTGCGTGTGAGCCTGCTCCTACGCACCGGACTTCTACTTCGTGTAGAACTACTACAGGACGTAGAAGTTCGACGGAGCGGGGGCTCGACCGTGGACGCGTTGGACCTGGCCAGGTGGCAGTTCGGGATCACGACGATCTACCACTTCCTGTTCGTGCCGCTCACGATCGGCCTCTCGGTGATCGTCGCGGTGCTGCAGACGGCGTGGCACCGCACCGGCAAGGTCGAGTACCTGCAGGCCACCCGGTTCTTCGGGAAGCTGTTCCTGATCAACTTCGCGATGGGTGTGGTCACCGGGATCGTCCAGGAGTTCCAGTTCGGGATGAACTGGAGCACCTACTCCACCTTCGTCGGCGACGTCTTCGGCGCGCCGCTGGCGATGGAGGCACTGCTCGCGTTCTTCCTGGAGTCGACGTTCATCGGGCTCTGGATCTTCGGCTGGGACAAGCTGCCCCGCAGGGTGCACCTGGCCACGATCTGGGCCGCCGCGATCGGCTCCAACCTCTCCGCGTACTTCATCCTCGCCGCCAACGCCTGGATGCGGCACCCCGTCGGCTTCGAGGTGGACGAGGCCCGCGGGCGCGCGCACCTCACCGACATCGGCGCCGTGCTCACCAACCAGCAGGCGATCTCCACCTACGTCCACGTCGTCAGCGCGGCGTTCGTCGTCGCCGGGCTCTTCGTGGTCGCGGTCAGCGCGTACCGGCTGCTGCGCGCCCCCGAGGAGCGCGCGCTCTTCCGGCGCACGCTGCGGCTCGGGTTGGCGGTCACCGCGGTCGCCGGTGCGATCGTCGCGGTCTCGGGCGACAACCAGGCCAAGCTGATGGCCGAGTACGAGCCGATGAAGCTCGCGTCGGCCGAGGCGCTCTGGGAGACCGAGGCCCCGGCGGGGTTCTCGATCGTCGCGATCGGCGACCTGGACGCCGGGCGCAACATCGTCGACATCGAGGTGCCCTACGTCCTCAGCTTCCTCGCGACGGGCTCGATCAACGGCGAGGTCGAAGGCATCCACGAGCTCCAGGCCCGCTTCCAGGAGCAGTTCGGCCCCGGCGACTACCGGCCCAACATCCCGGTCCTGTACTGGTCGTTCCGGCTGATGATCGCCCTCGGTCTGGCCGGGGTCGGGATCGGCGTGGTCGGGTTGTGGCTCACCCGCGGCAGCCGGCTGCCGCAACGCCGCTGGATGTACAAGGTCGCGATGCTCGGCCTGCCCGCCGCACTGGCCGCCAACATCTTCGGCTGGGTGCTCACCGAGATGGGTCGCCAGCCGTGGACGGTGGTCGGTGAGCTGCTCACCGCCGCGAGCGTCTCCCCCGGTGTGAGCCTCGGCGAGGTCGCGTTCTCGCTCAGCGTCTTCACCGCTCTGTACGGCGTGCTCGCCGTGGTCGAGGTCCGCCTGCTCCACAGGTACGTCAAGGCCGGGCCCGCGCACGTCATGCCCGCAACAGCCGACAACGAACGCGTCCCCGCGTTCATCTACTGAGGAGCGAAGCCGTGGATCTGCCGACCGTCTGGTTCGTCGCCATCGCGGTGCTCTGGACCGGCTACTTCGTGCTCGAAGGTTTCGACTTCGGCGTCGGCATGCTGCTGCCGGTGATCGGGCGGGGCAAGCACGCCGACACCGACCGCCGCGTGATGATCAACTCGATCGGCCCGGTGTGGGACGGCAACGAGGTCTGGCTGATCACCGCCGTCGGTGCGATGTTCGCGGCGTTCCCCGCCTGGTACGCCGGCCTGCTCAGCGGGTTCTACCTGCCGCTGCTGCTGGTCATCGTGGCGCTGATCCTGCGCGGTGTCGCGTTCGAGTACCGCGGCAAGGTCGACGACCCGCGCTGGCGCGCCCGGTGGGACGTCGCGATCGTCGCCGGCAGCACGGTCCCCGCGTTCGTCTGGGGCGTCGTGTTCGCCAACGTGCTGCGCGGTCTGGAGATCGACGCGGCGGGCGTCGTGCGGTCCGACCTGCTCGACCTGCTCAACCCGTACGCGCTGCTCGGCGGCCTCACCACGACGGCGCTGTTCGCGCTGCACGGGGCGTTCTTCCTCGCGCTGAAGACCGACGGGCCGGTGCGGGCCCGCGCCCGCAAGGTCGGCCGGCGGGTCGCGGCGCTCGCGACGGGTGGGGTGTTCGCGTTCCTCGGCCTCACCCAGGCCGCCACCGGGACGTCCGTCACCGCGTTCACGGCGGTCGCGGCGGTCGGTGCGCTGCTCGCCGGGGCGGCGCTGGCCGGGCGGCGGCGCGAGGGCTGGGCGTTCGTGGCAACGGCGGCGTCGATCGTCGCGTTCTCGGTGACGATCTTCCTGTCGCTGTTCCCCGCCGCGCTGCCGTCGATCACCGACCCGGCGCTGGGCCTCACGCTCGCCGAAGCCGCCTCCGGCCCCTACACGCTGGGCGTCCTGAGCTGGATCGGCGCGGCGTTCCTGCCGCTGGTCGTGCTCTACCAGTCCTGGAGCTACTGGGTGTTCCGGCGCAGGGTCACCCGCGCGCACGTCGGTTCCGTGTGAGAGGCACACCATGAGACCGCTGGACCCGCGGCTCGTCCGCACCGCCCGCTCCGTCAGGGTGCACCTCGCCGTGACGACCCTCTGCGGTGTCGCGCTCACCGGCCTCGTGCTGGCGCAGGCGTGGCTGATCGCCAGGGTGGTCGCCGGCGCGACGGCGGGCGAGACGGTGGGGGCGGCCGTCGCGGCGCTCGGGTTCGTCGTGCTGGCCAGGGTCGGGCTCGCGTACGGCGCGGAGACCGCGGCGCTGCGCAGCGCCGTCACCGTCAAGTCGGAGCTGCGCCGCAAGCTGGTCACGCACGTGACCCGGCCCGGCGCCGACCCGACGAGCACCGACGCCGGCGGCGTCGCCACCCTCGCCACGAGCGGGCTCGACGCACTCGACGACTACATCGCGCGCTACCTGCCGCAGCTCGTGCTCGCAGTGGTCACGCCGGTCGCCGTGCTCGCCGTCGTCGGCACGGCGGACTGGCTCTCCGCGCTGGTCATCGGCCTGACGCTGCCGCTGGTGCCGCTGTTCATGGCGCTGGTCGGCTGGCACACGCAGGCGCGGACGCAACGCCAGTGGCGGCTGCTGGAACGGCTCGGCGGGCACTTCCTCGACGTCGTCGAGGGCCTGCCGACGCTCGCGCTGTTCCGGCGGGCGAAGGCGGAAGCCGCGCTGATCCGCTCGGTCACCGAGGAGCACCGCAGCGCCACGATGGGCACGTTGCGGGTGGCCTTCCTCTCCGCGTTCGTGCTGGAGCTGCTCTCCACGCTCGCCGTCGCCGTAGTGGCCGTCGAGGTCGGGTTGCGGCTGCTCTACGGCGGGCTGAGCCTGGAGACGGCGCTGCTCGTGCTCATCCTCGCGCCGGAGGCGTACCTGCCGTTGCGCGAGGTCGGCGCCCGCTTCCACGCGAGCCAGGAGGGGGTCGCGGCCACCTCGCGGGTGCTCGACCTCCTCGACGAGGCACCTCCCGAACCGCCGGGGCACGGGCCGGCTCCCGCGCCGCGGCGGGTGCGGTTCGTCGACGTCTCGCTCACCTACCCGGGTGCGCGCACCGCACTGCAGGGCGTCGACCTCGCCGTGCCGGAAGGGCGGACGCTGCTGGTCACGGGCCGGAGCGGGGCGGGCAAGAGCAGCCTGCTCGCGCTGCTGCTGCGGTTCGTCGCGCCGACCACGGGCACGATCGTCCTGGACACCGACCAGGGTTCGCTCGACCTCGCCGAGACCGACCCCGACTCGTGGCGGCGGCGCATCGCGTGGGTGCCGCAGCAGCCCTACCTCTTCGATGCCTCCGCGGCCGACAACATCCGGCTCGGCGAGCCCGACGCGAGCGACGCCCAGGTGCGTCGCGCCGCCGAGCTGGCCGAGGCGCACGAGCTGATCAGCGCGTTGCCGCAGGGGTACGGCACGCCGCTCGGCGAGCGCGGCACGCGGCTGTCGGCGGGCCAGCGCCAGCGGATCGCGCTGGCCAGGGCGTTCCTCCGGGCCGAGACCGGCGGCGCCGACCTGGTGCTGCTCGACGAGCCGACCGCGCACCTCGACGCCTACAACGCCGCGCTCGTCCGGGCCGCGGTGGCCCGGCTGGTGCGGGGGCGCACGGCCGTCGTGGTCGCGCACGACGAGGGCTGGGCCGATCTCGCCGACGACGTCGTCGAGCTCGCGGGCGGACGGGAGCGGGTGTCAGCATGATCACCGATCCCCTGCTGCGGATGATCGCGCTCGCCCGACCGCGCGGCACCCGGTTCGCGCTCGGCGTACTGGCCGGTGCCGCGGCGACCGCGTCGGGGCTGGCGTTGCTCGCGGTGGCGGCGTGGCTCATCGCGACCGCGGCGACGCACCCGCCGCTCACCGCGCTCTCGGTGGCCGTCGTGGCGACCAGGGCACTGGGTGTCACCCGCGGCCTCGCCCGCTACCTGGAGCGGCTCGTCACCCACGACGCCGCCCTGCGCACGCTCTCCGACGTGCGGGCACGCGTGTACGAGCGGCTCGCGCACACCGAGCCGATCCACCGGTTCCGCACCGGCGACCTGGTGCGGCGGCTCGTCGGCGACACCGACGCCACCCAGGACCTGCTGATCCGCGGCCTGACACCGCCGCTCGCCGCGCTCGCCACCGGGGCCGGCGCCGTCGTGCTCGCCACCGCGCTGCTCGCGCCGGCCGGGCTGCTGCTCGCCGGCGGGCTGCTGCTGGGCGGGGTGGCGATCCCGGCGATGGCTGCGGCGGCCGGGCGCGGCCCCGGCCGGCGCCGCGCGGCGGCGTCGGCCACGCTGTCGACCACGCTGGTGGACACCCTGCACGGTGCGCCCGACCTGGTGGCGTACGGCGCGATGCCGCGCGCGGTCGCGCGCCTCGAGGCGGCGGACGCGGAGCTGGCCTCGCTGGGGCGCCGCGACGCCGCGCTGCTCGGGGCAGGCGCGGGGGCGTCCGCGCTGGTCGCCGGGCTGACGCTGTGGGCGACCCTGCTGCTCGGGGTGGCCGCGGTGGCCGGGGGCACGCTCGGCGCCGTGCCGTTCGCGGTGCTGGCGCTGACCGCGCTGGCGGCGTTCGAGATCGTCGCCCCGCTGCCCGCGGTGGCGAACCGGCTCGGCGCGCTGCGCGCCACCGGGGCGCGGCTGTTCGACGTGCTCGACACCCCACCTGCCGTGCAGGTGCGGTCGACCCGCCCGCGCACCGCCGACCCCGGGCTGCGCATCCGCGGGCTGCGGGTGCGCTACGGCCCCGACGAGCCGTGGGCGCTCGACGGGCTCGACCTCGACGTCGCACCCGGCCGGCGCATCGCGATCGTCGGGGCGAGCGGGGCGGGCAAGAGCACGCTGGCCGACGTCCTGTTCCGGTTCCGCGACCCCGACGCCGGCAGCGTCCACCTCGACGGGATGGACCTCACCGGCCTCGCCCCCGACGACGTGCGGGCGCTGGTCAGCGGCATGCCGCAGGACCCGCACCTGTTCACCGGCACCGTCCGGCAGAACCTGCTGCTCGCCCGCCCGGACGCCGGCGACGACGAGCTGTCCGACGTGCTGCGCAGGGTGCGCCTCGGGGTCGACGGCGGGATCGACCTGGACACCGAGGTGGGCACGCACGGCGGACGCCTCTCCGGTGGGATGCGGCAGCGGGTCGCGCTGGCGCGGGCGTTGCTCGCGGACCCCCGACTCCTGGTGCTCGACGAGCCGACCACCCACCTCGACCCCGACACGCGCGACGCCGTCCTCGACGACATCCTCACCGCAACCGCCGGCCGCTCCCTGATCCTGATCACGCACGACCCGGCCGGTCTCGACCGGCTGGACGAGGTGATCACCCTCGACACGCACCCGTAACTTCCCCACCGTTTTGGGTGGATGCGCGCCCAAAGAGCGCGCATGTGCCCAAAACGGTGGGGAGATTTCGGGTCAGCTGGTCGACGTCAGCACTTGTCGCCGAACTTCTCGTAACACACGCCGGTCGAGGTGCGGCAGAACCGCACCCACCAGAACGACCCGCCGCGCGCGCAGCAGACCGGTGTGGTGCACGTGTTCGGGCCGCCGCACAGGATCGCGCACCCGCCCGCCGCGCGTGCCTGCGCCTTCGGCACGACCATGGCGAGCACGTCGTCAGCCAGCTTGCCGATGAACCCGGTCATCGAGCCCCCTCCGTCGGATACGCCTTCGTACCGTCGCGACGGGCACCCCGAACAGGCAAGTCGACCGGCAACACCCCCAACTTCCCCACCGTTTTGCCTACTTGCACGCCCTTGGGGGCATGCAGGTTGGCAAAACGGTGGGGAACTTTCAGGACGGGACGCCGGGGGCTTCCGGGAGCACGGTCAGCGTCTTCGGCGCCGCGGGCAGGATCTTGTCGACGTACGACTTCGTCGCCGCCGTCGTCCCGACGTCCTTGCCTGCGAGCTCCGACAGGAACCACCGGTGCTCGAGGATCTCGTGGAACATCTCGGCCGGCGCGAGCCGGTCGGTGAGCGATTCCGGCACCCGCGCGAGCGCACGGTCGTACACCTCGGAGCGCCAGCGGTGCGCCGCGACGATCTCCGGGACGGCCCGGCCCTCCTTCTGCTCGAGGTGCCCGCGGTAGCTGCGCACGTCGTTGAGCAGGCGCCGGGCCTGGTTCTCGGTCGTCTGCAGGCCGGTCAGCGCGAACAGCTGGTTGCGGTGCCGCCCGGTCTGCGCGACCTGCGTGTGCACGCGCAGCCGCGTGCCCTCCTCTGTCGTGATGAGCTCGATCTCGTCGACGTCGAAGCCCAGCTCGTTGAGCCGGTCGATGCGCTCGGCGACCCGGTAGCGCTGCTCGTCGGGCCGGAACACCTCTTCACGGGTCAGCTCGTCCCAGAGCGCTGCGTAGCGGCGGGGCAGCTGCGCGGCCACCTCGATCGGATCGACGTCGTCGGGCAGCAACCCGCCGGCCTGCAGGTCGAACAGCTCACCACCGACCCGCTCGGCGGCGTACTCGATGTCGGACACCCGCTGCCCCGGGGAGAGCGCGACGTGCATCTCGGCGGTCTCGGCGTCGACGAGGTAGGCGCCGATCCGTCCGGCGTCGGGCCGGAAGAGCGTGTTGGACAGCGAGCAGTCGCCCCAGTAGAGGCCGGCGAGGTGCAGGCGGGCGATCAGCTCGACCATCGCGTCGATCAGCTGGTCGGTCGGGTGCTCGCGGTGGCGCTGCGAGAAGACGTACCGGTAGGACATCGAGTAGTCGAGGAACCGCGTGACCAGCACCGCGTCCTGGCCGTTCGCCCGCTCCACGCACACGCCCAGCACCGAGACGGCGGGCATGCCCATGGTCTCCAGCTCGCCGAGGAGCCGGTACTCGCGGCGGGCGAGCCGCTCGTCGATCTCCTTCAGCGCGTAGACCAGCCCGTCGGTCTCGACGAACCGCACCACGTGCCGGGAGATGCCGCGGTGGGCCACCTCGAGTAACCGGTCGTCCACCCACTCCTCGAGCGGCTGCTCCCACGGGAGCGTCAGCAGGCCGGCCGCGTGCGACGCGGGAGGCCGGAAGATGAAACGCATGGACCGGATTATCCGGCCCTGCGCTCACGCCTTGGGGCCACCTGCCACGTAGATCACCTGTCCGGAGACGAACCCGGCGCCCTCGCTCACGAAGAACGCCACGGTGTGCGCGATGTCCTCCACCTGCCCGGCACGGGCGACGGGGATCTGCGCAGCGCGCGCGGAGACGTAGGTGTCCCAGTCCTCGCCGATGCGTTCGGCCGTCGCGCGGGTCATGTCGCTGACGATGAAGCCCGGCGCGATGCAGTTGGCCGTCACACCGAACTTGCCCAGCTCGATCGCGAGCGTCTTGGTGAAGCCCTGCAGACCGGCCTTCGCCGTGGAGTAGTTGGCCTGGCCCCTGTTGCCGAGCGCCGACGTGCTGGACAGGTTGACGATCCGGCCCCACTTGGCCTCGACCATGTACTTCTGCGTCGCGCGCGCCATCAGGAACGAGCCGCGCAGGTGCACGCCCATCACGGTGTCCCAGTCCGTTTCCGACATCTTGAACAGCAGGTTGTCGCGTGTCACGCCGGCGTTGTTGATCAGCACGGTCGGCGCGCCCAGCTCGGCGGCGACCCGCGTGACTGCAGCTTCCACCTGCTCGGCGTCGGCGACGTCGGCACCCACGGCCAGGGCCCGTCCACCCGCTGACTCGATCGCGTCGACGGTGCCCTTCGCGGCGGACTCGTCGAGGTCGATCACGGCGACAGCGAGGCCGTCGGCAGCCAGGCGCAGCGCGGTGGCCGCGCCGATCCCCCGCGCCGCTCCGGTCACGATCGCGGTGCGCTGCTGGGTGTCGGGCATCTGCGGAGTCCTCTCCATCGACGGCGGTGTCGATCTGCAGTCTTCATCCCGATCCCGGAACCCGCCAAGGCCGGGTGACGCGAGTCGCCCCACGCGGCCCCCACTGGTCCAGTTGGACGGTCCCGGTGGACCGGTCGTCGGATCAGCGCGACCGCTGATCGCACCCGATCGGGCACACGGCAACCCGTATCCGCCCTGTCACCCTGCCGTTATCTCCATGGTCAACTGTTCGAGCCGTCACAGGCGGTGACGACGTCATCGCAGTACAGCGTCGGAACGCCGGCAACCCGATCCAAGACGAAATGCGAGGGCCCTGTGGGCGAGCGTGCGAGCGACCGATCCCCCGACCGACGACCGGCGTGGCTGCCCCTCGCGGCCGCCGGACTGGTCGTCCCCACCGTGCTGGCCGGGGTGACGTTGCTGTGGCCGCGACAGCAGATCGAGAGCGACCTCGCCGCGCAGGCGAACCAGGCGCTCGCCGCGGCCGGGTTCACCGGCGCGAGCCTGCAGGTCTCCGGTCGCGACGCCACCATCTCCGGCGTCACCGAGGCCGAGCAGCAGCGCGCGCTCGCCGCGGTGGAGGGCATCAACGGCATCCGCGTGGCCGCGTTCGGCGGACCGGCGGACCAGGGCGCGGTGCCCGCCCCGGCCGAGCCGCCGGTCCCGCCCGCCGCCGCCCCGCCGCCCGCGGTGCCGGCCGAGCCCGCGCCCGCCGAGCCCCCGGCCCCGGTGACCGCCGCACCCGCGGAGCTGGACGCAACGGCGAAGCAGAACCTGCAGGCCGGGATCAGCAAGCTGCTGGCGGCGAGCCCGATCACGTTCGGGCCGAACGTCCCCGACCTGACCGCGCAGGGCCGCGCGACCGTCGGCGACGTGCTCGCGCTGCTCGTCGCCAACCCGGGCGCGAAGGTCCAGATCGACGGGTACGTCGCGACCGGCCCCGGCGACGGCCGCTTCACCGCGCAGCAGCTCTCCGACCGCCGCGCGGGAGCGGTCCGCGACGCACTTGTCGCCGGCGGCGTCCCCGCTGGTCAGATCACGGCGCGGGGCCTCGGCGAGGGCACCAACCCGGCCATGCAGGCGGCCGGGCGCCGCGTCGAGATCACCGTCGTCTGAGAGAGGTAGCTCCGTGCTCTGGTTGTTCACCCAGATCTGGGTCTGGATCGTCGTCGCGCTCCTGCTCGGCGTGCTCGCCGGGTGGCTGTTCTGGGCCCGGCCGCTCAAGCAGGCGGCCGACCAGCAGGCCCCAGACGAGCAGGACACAGCAGAAGAAGCGCGCGCAGATTCCAGCGCCACGAACTGACCTTTCTCTTCATCCACTTCCCCTGGAGGACGTTCCCCGTGTCGTGGCTCTACGGTCAGACCTGGCTCTGGTACCTGATCGCCTTCGCCGTCGGCGTGCTGCTCGCCTGGCTGTTCCTCGTGCTGCCGCAGCAGCGCAGGCTCGCGGCCGCCCGGCCGCAGCCGCGCACCGATGCCGCAGGTGAGGACAAGACGGCGGCCGTGGCCGCCCCGGTTGCCGCGCCCGCCGTCGACGACGCGGTGACCGAGCGGTTCCCCGCGGTCGACCCCGCGCTCAGCACCCTCGACGCCGGGTTCAGCACGGGCCGGCACTCCGCTGACGGCGACGCCGCCGCCGTGACGACCGAGCTGCCGGTGGTCACCGAACGCACCCCCACCCCCGCGGGTGGTATCGCAGCGGCGGCGCTGGGCGCCGCGGGCCTCGCCCCGGTCACGCCGGCGCCGGAGGCAACCGAGCCGCCCGGGTCGGATGCGCCCACAACCGCGTTCCCCGTCGTCTCGGCCCAGGCCGATGAACCGCAGGCCGATGAACCGCAGGCCGATGAACCGCAGGCCGATGAACCGCAGGCGGCAGAAACCCAGGCAGCAGAAGGGCAGCCGTCGGACGACGCCACGACCGTGATCAAGCGCCCAGAGCCGGAGCCAGACTCAGCGCCGGAGCCGGCCGCGGAAGCCACCACCGTGATCGAGCGACCGGACGCTGCGGTACCGGCAGCCGAGCCCGTCCCGGCCGCGGAGCCCGCCGAGGCTGCCGTCGCCCCGACTGCCGAGCCGACCGAGCCGACCGACACGGCCACGGCGGACGTCGAGCAGCCGGCACCCGTCGAGGCAACGGAGCGGGAAACCCCGGAGCCCGCCGAGGAAGCCACCGCAACCCCCGCGAGCGACGCACCCGAGACCGAGACCGCCAAGAGCGAAAGCCCCGAGGCCGGAAGCCCCAAGGCCGAATCCACCAGCACCGAGAGCTCCAGCTCGTCGTCCGGCACCTCGGCACTCACCATCGCCGGCGTCACGACCGCGACGGCACTTGCGAAGGCGCCCTCGAAGGCATCCATCAAGGCGACAGCGGAGCCGTTCGGCCCCGGTTCGGCCGGTCCTGCGCCGGACGGGACACCGCCCGGCGCGGAGTTCCCGATCAAGGGCAACGCGGGGTCGAAGCTCTACCACACGCCGGAGTCGCCGTACTACGGCCGCACGAAGGCGGAGGCGTTCTTCCGCTCCCCCGCCGACGCCGAGGCCGCCGGCTTCACCGCGTGGACCCGCAAGAAGGTGAGCGCCGTTGCGGTCGCGGAGGCGCCGTCGTACGAGCCGGGCCCGTACCCGGGCTCCGCGAAGCCCGCCGCGGACGGCGCCGCGCCCACCCCGGAGTTCACGATCAAGGGCAACGCCGACTCGATGCTCTACCACACCCCGGAGTCGCCCTACTTCGGACGGACCCGCGCCGAGGCCTGGTTCGACAGCACGGATGCGGCGGAAGCGGCAGGTTTCACAGCCTGGCGGAGGCGGTAAGCGCAATCCCCCGACCGGTCCTTACTGTGGCGTACACCGCTCGTTCAGCGCCTTGCGACCGACCGTTCATCACGGAACGTCACGGCACTCGAACGGAAAGTGGGCTCAGGATCGATCCAGTCGCCGGATCGTTACGGCACATGGCTTTACGGATGCCGCGTACCCACGGTTAGGGTCTTCCCTCGCGCGGCCTGTCCGAGACCCGGATCGCTGGACCGCAAAGCTCTTTGGAGAACTGATGGCTCACCCGCGGCCTGCTACATGCCGATGGCACGGCGACACCCGCCGCGCCCCCGATGCGCTGGTCCCACCGCACAGGGCGGTATGACACCAGCATGACCGCACCACCACAGGCCACCGGGGCCGCGGCCGCAGCAGAGCCCGAAGCCGTCATCCAGGGCATCGACAGCAAGGCGATCGTCGGGCGCTCGCTCGGCCAGATCGCCTGGCTCCGGCTCAAACGCGACAAGGTCGCGCTCGGCGGCGGCATCGTCATCGCCGTCCTGATCCTCATCGCGATCAGCGCGCTGCTGTTCGACCGCGTCTTCGGCCTCGTGAGCCCCAACGAGTTCCACCAGGAGCTCATCGACGGTTCGACGCTCGCCCCCAAGGACGCGTTCGGCGGGATGAGCGCGGAGCACCCGCTGGGCATCGAGCCGCTCAACGGCCGCGACCTGCTCGCCAGGGTCTACGCGGGTTCGTGGATCTCGCTGCTCATCGCCACCGGCGCCACGATCCTCTCGGTCGCGATCGGCACCACGCTCGGCGTCGTCGCCGGGTTCTTCGGCGGGTGGGTCGACACCCTGATCGCGCGGGCGATGGACGTCTTCCTCGCCTTCCCGCTGCTCGTCTTCGCCATCGCGTTGGCCGGTGTCATCCCCGACAACGCGTTCGGGCTGGAGGGCGAGACCCTCCGCATCGCGCTGCTGATCTTCATCATCGGGTTCTTCAACTGGCCCTACATCGGCCGGATCGTCCGCGGTCAGACGCTCTCGCTGCGCGAACGCGAGTTCGTCGACGCCGCGCGCAGCCTCGGTGCGAAGGGGCCGCGCATCCTGGCCAAGGAGCTGCTGCCGAACCTGGTCGCCCCGATCCTGGTCTACGCGACGCTGCTGATCCCCACGAACATCCTGTTCGAGGCGGCGCTGTCGTTCCTCGGGGTGGGTATCAAGCCGCCGACGGCGACGTGGGGCGGCATGCTCGCCGACGCCGTCAAGTTCTACACACTTCCGCACTTCATGCTCTGGCCGGGCCTCGCCATCTTCATCACGGTGCTCGCCTTCAACTTGTTCGGCGACGGACTGCGCGACGCGCTCGACCCGCGTTCCCGCTGATCCGCCTGCCCGCGCACGACGTTTTCCCGGTCCGGCTCCTGCCGACAACCGAACCAAGAAAGAGGTGAAACGGCTCGATGAAGAAACGCGCAATGCTGGCGACCGCCATGGGCGCGGTTGTTGCCATTGGCCTCGCCGGCTGCGGCGGGGGCACCACGACCGGCGGTGGGAGCTCCGGCTCCGGCGCCGCACCGGCAGCCAACGCCGCCATCGGCAAGATCTTCAACCCGTCCGACAAGAAGGGCGGGACCCTCAAGTTCGCCAACTCCGGCGACTGGGACTCGATCGACCCGGGCGACACGTACTACGGCTACTCGTGGGACTTCATCCGGCTGTACACGAAGGCGCTGGTCACCTTCAAGAACGGGCCGGCCAAGGAGAGCCTCGAGATCGCCGGTGACCTCGCGGAAGGCCCGGGCGTCGCGAGCGACGACAACAAGACCTGGACCTACAAGCTCAAGCCGAACCAGAAGTACGAGGACGGCACCGTGATCACGTCGAAGGACGTGAAGTACGCGGTGCTGCGCTCGTACGACAAGGAGATCTTCCCGAACGGGCCGGAGTACTTCAAGGCGCTCCTGAACTTCCCCGAGGGCTACCAGGGTGCGTACAAGTCGAAGGACGTCGACCCGACCTCGGCGATCGAGACGCCCGACGACAACACCGTCGTCTTCCACCTCAAGGCCCCGCTCGGCGACTTCGACCAGTTCGCCCAGCTGCCGCAGACCGCACCGGTCCCGGCCGCCAAGGACACCGGCGCCGCCTACAAGGACCACGTGATCTCCTCGGGTCCGTACATGTTCGAGAAGGTCGAGGTCGGCAAGGGCTTCTCGCTGGTCCGCAACCCCAACTGGGACCCGGCGACCGACCCGAACCGCAAGGCGCTGCCCGACCGCATCGAGGTCTCGACCGGCGTCGCGTCCGAGGACATCGACAACCGCCTGATCTCCGGCGACCTGCACGTCGACGTCGTCGGCACGGGAGTCGGCCCGGCCACGCTCGGCCGGGTCGTCGGCGACCCGACGCTGAAGGCGCGCACCGACAACCCGTCGATCGCGCGGCTCTGGTACACCTCGGTGAACCCGCAGGTCGCGCCGCTGGACAACATCGACTGCCGCATCGCCGTGCAGTACGCGACCGACAAGGTGGCCTACCAGACCGCGGTCGGTGGCGAGCTGTCCGGTGGTGACGTCGCCACCACGGTGATCCCACCGCTGGTGCCCGGCTACGAGAAGTTCGACCTCTACCCCGCCGGCGCGGACAACCGCGGCGACGTGGCGAAGGCCAAGGAGCACCTGGCCAAGTGCGGCAAGCCGGACGGCTTCGCGACCAACGTCGCGTACCGCGCGGAGCGCCCGAAGGAGAAGGCCGTCGCCGAGGCGCTGCAGCAGAGCCTCGCCAGGGTCGGCATCCAGGTGAACGCCAAGCCGCTCGCGCAGAAGGACTACTTCTCCGGGACCGCGGGGCGCCCGCCCTACGCCCGCCAGGAGGGCCTCGGCCTGGTCGTCAACGGCTGGCAGACCGACTGGAACGACCCGTTCGCGTTCCTCTCCCAGATCACCGACAGCCGGGTGATCAAGGAGACCGGTGGCTCGTCGAACATCTCCGTGCGGATCCCCGAGGTCGACCAGATGCTCGACCAGATGGTGGCCAGCCCCGACGAGGCGCAGCGTGAGAAGCTCGCGACCGACATCGACAAGCGCATCATGCAGGAAGCCGTGATCCTGCCGGGCACGTACGCGAAGGCACTCGTCGTCCGCGGCAAGGGCCTGACCAACGTCTACATCAACGAGCAGTACGGGATGTACGACTACACCGCACTCGGCCTCGAGTGACCTTCGTCGTCCGTCCTTCGAGCGTGTGAGGTAGGTGAAGGCCCACGGACGGCCGGGCCGGGGTGATCCGCCCCGGCCCGGCCGTCCGGGCCATCCACAGTGGTTGCATACATCGTCAGACGTCTCATCGCAGCGGTGATCCTGCTGCTGATCGTCAGCGCGGTCACGTTCGCGATCTTCTTCGTGATCCCGCAGATCGCCTCGGGCGGCAGCCCTGAGACCTTGGCCGGGCGTTACGTCGGTCGTGCCGCGACCCCGGAGACGATCAAACTCATCGCCGAGCGGCTCGGCTTCTACGACCCGATCTACATCCAGTACCTGAACTGGCTGAAGGGTGTCTTCGTCGGCTCGACGATCGACCTGGGCACCGGCATCGCGCAGTGCCCGGCCCCGTGCTTCGGCTACTCGTACATCACCAACCAGCCGGTGTGGCCCGACCTGCTCGACCGGGCCCCGGTGACGATGTCGTTGGTCTTCGGTGCCGCCGTGATCTGGCTGATCTTCGGCGTCACGACGGGCGTCGTGTCCGCACTGCGCCGCGGCAGCATCTTCGACCGCACCGCGATGACGATCGCGCTCGGCGGTGTCTCGCTCCCGATCTTCTTCACCGGTCTGGTGTCGCTGACCTTCTTCAGCTACTTCCTCGGCTGGACCGCGCCGGGCGGCACGTACGTCGACTTCGCCGAGAACCCCGCGGCCTGGGCCTACGCGCTCATCCTGCCGTGGGTGACGCTCGCGCTGCTGCTCTCCGCGCAGTACGCCCGGCTCACGCGCGCGGGCATGCTCGAGACCATGAACGAGGACTTCGTGCGCACCGCGCGCGCCAAGGGCCTCACCGAGCGGGACGTCGTCGTGAAGCACGGTCTACGGGGGGCGCTCACCCCGATCCTCACGATCTTCGGTCTGGACGTCGGGCTGCTGCTGGGCGGCGCGGTGCTGACCGAGAGCACGTTCTCCCTCAACGGCCTCGGCAAGTACGCGATCGACGCCATCACCAACCAGGACCTGCCGAAGGTGCTGGGCGTGACGCTCGTCGCCGCGTTCTTCATCGTGCTGGCCAACCTCGTCGTCGACCTGCTCTACGCGGTCGTCGACCCGCGGGTGCGCACATGACCGACACCGGAGGAGAGGACATCTTCGTGGCGCCCTCAGGGCTCGGGACCGGCCTCGACGAGGCCGAGAAGCGCGCGGCGCGCGAACCCGGCACGCCGCCGCTGCTGGAGGTCGAGGACCTGCGCGTGCACTTCCCCACCGACGACGGCGTGGTGAAGTCCGTCGACGGGCTCTCGTTCACGCTGGAGCGGGGCAGGCGGCTGGGCATCGTCGGCGAATCGGGCTCCGGCAAGAGCGTGACCAGCCTGTCGATCATGGGCCTGCACAAGCCGGGCACCGCGCGGATCACCGGCTCGATCAAGCTGAACGGCGAGGAGCTCGTCGGCGCCGGCCCGGAGCGGGTGCGTGAGCTCCGCGGCGAGGACATGGCGATGATCTTCCAGGATCCGCTCTCCGCGCTGCACCCCTTTTACACGGTCGGCCACCAGATCATGGAGGCCTACCGGATCCACAACGCCGTCAGCAAGAAGGCGGCGCGGCAGCGCGCCATCGACATGCTCGACCGGGTCGGCATCCCCAACCCGAAGGTGCGGATCGACGACTACCCGCACCAGTTCTCCGGTGGCATGCGCCAGCGCGCCATGATCGCGATGGCGCTCTCGTGCAACCCCAGCCTGCTGATCGCCGACGAGCCCACCACGGCGCTCGACGTCACCGTGCAGGCGCAGATCCTCGACCTGATCAGGGACCTGCAGGCCGAGTTCGACTCGGCGGTCGTGATCATCACGCACGACCTCGGCGTGGTCGCCGAGCTGGCCGACGACATCCTGGTGATGTACGCGGGCCGTTCCGTCGAGCACGGGCCGGCGCACGACATCTTCTACCGGCCGCAGCACCCCTACACGTGGGGGCTGCTCGGTTCGCTGCCCCGCTGGGACCGCGACCGCACCGAGCGGCTGATGCCGATCAAGGGCAACCCGCCGAGCCTGATCAACGTCCCGTCCGGGTGCCCGTTCCATCCGCGCTGCAGCTACGCCGGGCTCAACCACGGCGAAAGCGAGACCGTGCGTCCCGACTACCAGGAGGTCGGCATCGGGCACACCGTCGCCTGCCACCTCCCGGCGGAGGAACGCCAGCGGATCTGGGAATCCGAGATCAAACCGAAGCTCTGAGGACGTGGGTCGGAAATGAGTGACGAAAGCGGCAAGGTCGACCCGGCCGAGGTCGAGCCGGCCAAGGTCGACGTGGCCAAGACCGATGTGGCCGAGCCGGCGTCGCCCGAAGCCGATTCCACTTCGGCGGCGACCAAGCCTCGTGAGGTGCTGCTCTCCGCGAGCGGCCTGCAGAAGTACTTCCCGGTGCGGGCGGGGCTGCTGCGCCGGCAGGTCGCCGCGGTGCAGGCGGTGGACGGGCTCGACTTCGAGGTGTTCAAGGGCGAGACGCTCTCCCTGGTGGGCGAGTCGGGCTGCGGCAAGACGACGACCGGGCGGCTGCTCACGCGGCTGATCGACCCGACCGCGGGCACGATCACGCTGAACGGGCGCGACATCACCCACCTGAAGCCGCGTGAGATGCGGCCGCTGCGGCGCGACATCCAGATGGTCTTCCAGGACCCGTACGGGTCGCTGAACCCGCGGCACACGGTCGGCACGATCGTCGGGGCGCCGTTCCACATCCAGGGCGTCACCCCGCCCGGTGGGATCAAGAAGGCCGTGCAGGAGCTGTTGTCGCTGGTCGGGCTCAACCCCGAGCACTACAACCGCTACCCGCACGAGTTCTCCGGCGGGCAGCGCCAGCGCATCGGCATCGCGCGGACCCTCGCGCTGCGGCCGAAGTTGATCGTGGCCGACGAGCCGGTCTCCGCGCTCGACGTCTCGATCCAGGCGCAGGTCATCAACCTGCTCGAGGACCTGCAGGACGAGCTCGACCTGACCTACGTCATGATCGCGCACGACCTGTCGGTGGTGCGACACGTCTCCGACCGGGTTGCGGTGATGTACCTCGGCAAGATCGTCGAGCTGGGCGAGCGGGCCGGGGTCTACGACAAGCCGATGCACCCGTACACGGTTGCGCTGATGTCGGCCGTGCCGGTGCCCGACCCGGAGCGGCGGCACAAGCGCGAGCGCATCCTGCTCACCGGCGACGTGCCCAGCCCGATCGGGCCGCCGTCGGGCTGCCGGTTCCACACGCGCTGCTGGAAGGCGCAGGAGGTCTGCTCGACCACGGAGCCGCCGCTCGCCGAGCTGGTGACGGGCCACCGGGTCGCGTGCCACTTCCCCGAGAACGCACCCGACAGCAGCAGCACCACCACCACCACCAAGGCCTCCACCGCAGCCTGACCCCCAACTTCCCCACCGTTTTGCCAACTTGCAGACCCTGCGGGGCATGCAGATTGGCAAAACGGTGGGGAAGTTTCTTGTTCTACGGGGTGCGGATGACGTCGATCATGCTGGACGCGGCGGAGGTCGCGAGGCCCGCCGCGATGGCGCGCCGGTAGATCTCGTGGACGGCGGCGGGCAGGCCGTCGGCGAGCCCGGCGCTGCGGGTCGCGGCCAGGACGTGCTCGGCGGTGGCGCCCATCATCGCGACCGTGCCTTGGTCTCCGGGGTGGTCGTCGGCGTCGATCGCTGCCGCCTCGGCCGGCACCAGCTGCGCGAGCAGCTCCAGGTTCTGCACGGCGTAGGGCGCGAACGTCGTCGCGCTCTCCCCCGCCGTCCCGACGAGCGCCGCGGCGTGCAGGAACGCGACGTGCGTGGTGAGGAACAGGTCGAGCAGCGCCTGGTAGTAGAGCTGCGCGAGGCCGTGGTCGGTGCCGCGGTAGTCGGGCCGTCCGATCCGGCGCAGCGCCGGCTCGTGTGCGTCGAAGACGGCTCGCGGGCCGCTGTAGAACACGAACGCCGCCTCGGTGCCGACCAGCACGGCCGGCACCATGATCCCGCCGACGAGCAGCTCGGCGCCGCGTTCGGCCAGCCATTCCGCGGCCTCGCGGGAGCGTTCGGGGGTGTCGGAGCTGAGGTTGACCACGACGCGGCCCTTCAGCTCGTCGTGGACGTCGCCGAGGATCTCGTACATCGCTGCGAAGTCGGTGAGGCTGAGCACCACCAGCTCGCTCGCTGCCACTGCCTCGGCCGGGGTCGCGGCGAGCACGGCACCGCGGGCGACGACGTCGTCGGCGCGGGCGGCCGTCCGGTTCCAGACGGTGGTGGGGTGGCCGTGGTCGAGGAAGGTGCGCACCATCGCCTGGCCCATCGGGCCGAGCCCGATGACGGTCACCGGTGCGCCGGTGGTTGCAGTAGGGGCTGTCATGCCGGCAACCGTGCCCACGGCCGCGCACGGAACGCTGCGGGTCCACGCACGGCCGACTTCCCCACCGTTTTGGGTGGATGCGCGCCCGGGGAGCGCGCATGTGCCCAAAACGGTGGGGAAGTTACCGTCGAGGCGTGCGTTTCGGGGTGTTGGGGCCGCTGGCCGTGTGGGCCGACGACGGGCGGCCGGTGCCCGTGCCCGAGTCGAAGGTGCGCGCGTTGCTGGTCGACCTGCTGCTGCACGAGGGCCGTCCGGTGCCGGTCGACCGGATCGTCGAGGACCTGTGGGGCGCGCACCCGCCCGGCAGCCCCGGCAACACCGTCCAGACGAAGGTCTCGCAGCTGCGCAAGGCGCTCGACGCCGGGCAGCCGGGGGCGCGCTCTCTGGTGGTGTGGCAGCCGTCCGGTTACGCGCTGCGGGTCGAGCCGGGTGCGATCGACGTCCAGCGGTTCCGGGAGCTGACCGCTCGCGCGCTCGCGACCGCCGACGCGCGTGGCCGCGCCGCGCTGCTGGCCGACGCGCTGGCGCTGTGGCGTGGGCCGGCGCTCGCCGACGTCGCGGGCGAGCCGTTCGCCGCGGCGCAGGCGGCCCGCCTCGGCGAGGAGCTGCTGGCCGCGACCGAGGCCGCCGCGGCGGCCCGGCTGGAGCTGGGCGAGCACGCGTTGCTGGTCGGCGAGCTCGCGGAGCTGATAGCGCAGCATCCCGCCCGCGAGTCTCTTCGCGCGCTGCAGATGCGCGCGCTCTACCGCGCTGGACGGCAGCAGGAGGCGCTGGAGGCGTTCACGGGCCTGCGCGGGGCGCTGGCCGCCGAGCTGGGCATCGAACCGGGCCCCGAGCTCGTCGCGCTGCAGGGTGCGATCCTGCGCCAGGACCCGCTGCTGGACGCCCCCGGCCACCCGCGCGGCACGCTGCCGGCGCCCGTCACGCAGTTGGTCGGCCGCGAAGCCGCGCAGGCCGGCGTCACGGCCGCGTTGGAGCGCTCCCGGCTGGTCACTCTCGTGGGGCCGGGCGGGGTCGGCAAGACCAGCCTGGCGTTGGAGGTGGCGCGCGGCGCGCCGGACGCGCACCTCGTCGAGCTGGCCGGCGTCGAGCGGCACCTCTGCACCGAGGAGCCCGACGTGTACGTCGCCGACGTCGTGGCGGCGGCCCTGGATATCAGGCAGGGGGAGATCAGGCAGGAGGGCGCGCTGCCCGACCGCATCGCCGAGGTGCTCCGCCCGTCCACGGCGTTGCTCGTGCTGGACAACTGCGAGCAGGTGGTCGGGGCCGTCGCGACGCTCGTGGCCCGGCTGCTGCGCTCCGCCCCCGGCCTGCGGATCCTCGCGACCAGCCAGGAACCGCTCGGTGTCGCGGGCGAGGTGGTGCTCGCCGTCCCGCCGCTGGACCTGCCCGGATCGGACGGGCTGCCCTCGGTGCGGGCGTCCGGTGCCGCCGCGCTCTTCGTCGAGCGGGCCACCGCCGCGGCCCCCGGGTTCGTCCTCGACGAGCGCACCGCGCCTGCCGTCGCGGCCATCTGCCGCCGTCTCGACGGGATCCCGCTCGCGATCGAGCTGGCCGCCACGCGCGTCCGGGCGCTGGGGGTGCACGCGCTCCTGCGCCGGCTCGACGACCGCTTCGGGGTGCTCGCCTCGGGCCGGCGGGACGCGCCGGCCCGCCACCGCACCCTCCAGGACATGATCGACTGGAGTTGGCAGCTCTGCACCGCTGCCGAGCAGGTCGTGCTGCGACGGCTGGCGGTGCACGCCGACGGGTGCGGCCTCGATGCCGCCGAGGAAGTCTGCGCCGGTGACGGGGTCGCCGGGTCCGAGGTGCTCGGCCTGCTCGCAAGACTGGTCGACCGCTCGCTCGTGGTCGTGTCGGAGCACGCCGACGTGCCGCGCTATCGACTCCTGCAGTCGGTCGCCGAGTTCGGGCTCCGGAAGGCGGGGGAAGCCGGCGAGCTGGACGCGCTCCGGCTGCAGCACGCCCGCTTCCACACCGGGCTCGCGGCCCACGCCGACGACCGGCTGCGCGGGCCCGACCAGCGCGAATGGCTCGACCGCATGGAGCTGGAAGCCGCGAACATGCGTGGGGCGCTGGACACCGCGGTCCGCGCCGGCGACGCCGATCTCGCGCTGCGGCTCGTCGCGGCGCTGTGCTGGTTCTGGTTCCTGCGCGGGCGGCTGGGGGAGGCGCAACGGGCCGCGCAGGCCGCGCTCGCGGTGCCCGGCGGCGATCCCGCGGTCCGTGCGCAGGTCACCGCGTGGCACGACGGGTTCGCCGTGCTCGCCGGTGGGGCCGTCGACACGCTGAAGCCGGCCCACGACGCTCCGCTCGAGGTCAGCGGGCCGGCCGCGCGGGCCCGCTGGTTCCTCGGCTACGTGCTGACCACGATCGGCGACATGGCGGCCGGGCAGGCCTGCACGCTCGCCGCGCAGGCCGCCTTCGAGGAGCTCGACGACCGGTGGGGACTCGGCGCCGCCGCGTGCGACCGGACCAGCCAGTTGATGTCGCACGGCGAGCGCGACGCGGCGGAACGGTCGGCCCGGCTGGGCGCCGAGCTGTTCGACGAGGTCGGCGACCGCTGGGGCCAGGTGCTGGCGGCGTTCGCGCTCGGTGCGCTCACCTCGATGGTCGGCGACTACCCGGAAGCCGAGCGGCTGTACACCACCGCGCTGCGCAGGGCCGAGGAGCTCGAACTCTGGCCGGAGGTGTCCTACCAGCTCTCGTGGCTCGGCCGCACGGCGCTGCTGACCGGCGACTTCCGGCGTGCCGACGAGCTGCACGAACGCGCCCGGCGGCTGGCCGTCGAGCAGGGCTTCACGACCGGCGAGATGTACGCACAGACCGGGCTCGCGCTCGGCGCGCGCCGCGAGGGCAGGCTCGACGACGCCGAGCGGCATCTCCGGTACATCCTGCGGTGGCACCGCTCCGTCGGGTTCGACGCCGGCGCGGTGCTGATCGTCGCCGAGCTGGGCTTCGTCGCGGAGCAGCGTGGCGACGCCGCCACGGCCCGGGAGCTGCACGAGGAGGGCCTCGCGCTGGCCCGTTCGACGGGCGACCCGCGTGCGATCGCGCTCGCGCAGGAGGGCCTCGCGGGCGCGCACGCGCTCGCCGGCGAGCACGCGGAGGCGGCCCGGCTGCTCGATGCCGCAGCGCGCGCCAGGGAGTCGGTGGGCGCCCCGCTGCCGCAAGCGGAGCGCTTCGACGTCGACCGGATCACCGCGGCCGTCCGGCAACACGTCGACAACGACGTTTCGGCTGTTCGTGAGCGCTAACAACAGCCAGAACGTCGTTGTCGACGGTCACGGGCGGGTGCCGGGGACCGTCAGGGCGCGGGCGGTGCTGCCCAGCAGCTCCACCAGCTCGACCGCGAGCGGTGGCTGCCAGCGATCGCGGCGGTGCAGCACGCCGACGTGCCGCATCGGCGGCTCGTCGATCGGAACGGCGACGATCCCGTCGAGGTGGCGGGCGACGGCCACCGCCGGCATGATCGCCACGCCGACCCCGGCGGCGACCATCGTCTGCATGAACGTCGTATCGGCGCTGCGGCACGCGGCCTTCGGCCGGAACCCGGCCGCTGCGCAGTACGCGTCGATCTGCGCGGCGAACAGGCCCGTGCCGTGCACCCACCACTCGTCGGCGAGCTCGCCGAACCGGAGCCGGTCGCGAGTGGCGAAGGCGTGCGTCGCCGGCACGACCGCGAAGAACTCCTCGTGCAGGACGGGTGTGTAGTGCAGGTCGGCGGCCCACTCACGCGGCGGGTCGAGCGTGAAGTTGTGGTAGACGAGCGCGAGGTCGACCTCCCCGGCCCGCAGCAGCGGTACCGCTTGCTCCGTCTCGGCCTCCCGCACGGTCACCTCGACGTCGGGTCGCCGGGTGAGCGGCGCCAGCGCGAGCGGCAGCAGGCTGTGGCCCGCGCTCGGGAAGGACGCGATGGCGAGCCGGCCGCTGTCGCCGTCGGCGTAGGCGGCGAGGTGCCGCTCGACGTGGCGCAGGTCGCCGGTGAGGTTGTCGACGGCCTGCACGAGCAGCCGGCCGGGGTCGGTGAGCGTCACCCCGCGCGCCCCCCGCGTCACGACCGGCACGCCGATGCCGCGTTCCAGCGCGGAGATCTGCTGCGACACGGCGGACGGTGTGATGTGCAGCGCACGCGCCGCCGCCGAGAAGCTCCCGCCGCGGGCGACCTCCTGCAGGACACGCAACCGGTTGAGGTCGAGCATGAAGCTGAGCTTAAAGGCCAGTCCGGAATTGACAGCTACCGAGGAAGCCGTGCGCGTCGCACAGTCGGTCCATGTCCGTCCGTGCTTGGTCCTGGTTGCTGCTGCTCTCCGCGATCTGGGGAGCGTCGTTCCTGTTCATCAGCATCGCGCTGGAATCGTTCGGGCCGGCTGTCGTGGCCGCCGGCCGCACGGGCGGCGCGGCGCTGCTGCTCGCGCCGCTCGCGTGGCGGCGACGGGCGGCGCTGGCCGGCCGCTGGCGTGCGGTCGTGGTCGTGGCGACGTTCCAGCTGGCGGTGCCGTTCCTGCTGATCGGCATCGGCCAGCGCGGGGTCGACTCCGGGCTGACCGGGATCCTCATCTCCACGCAGCCGATCTGGATGGTGCTGATCGCGGCGGGGATCGGGCTCGGCCGGCCGAACGCGCTGTCGGTGGCCGGGATCGTGATCGGGCTCGCCGGGGTCGCGGCGCTGGTGGGGCTGCCCGGCGCCGGCGCGCAGGCCGACCCCGCGGGCATCGCGATGATCATGGCCGCCGCGGTCTGCTACGGGCTCGGGATGGTCCTCGTGCGACGCTTGCTGCCCGGCGTGAACCCGATCGCGATCACCGGCGCGACGATGGCCGTCTCCACCGTCGTGCTCGCCCCGTTCGCCGTGGCCTCGCTGCCCGCGCAGCCGCCGACGTTCAGCGCGGTGGCGGCGCTGGTCGTGCTCGCCGCGGTCTGCACCGCGGCCGGGTTCGTGATCTACAACCGCCTCATCGGGGAGGTCGGCGCGCAGCGCGCGAGCCTGGTCGCGTACCTCTCGCCGCCGTTCGCGGTGGCCTACGGGGCGACCGTGCTGGCCGAGCCGGTGGGGGTCGGCTCGGTGGTCGGGCTGGCGCTGGTGCTGCTGGGCTCGTGGGCGTGCGCGCGCGGCTCCCGCCCGGCGCCGGTCCGCGTCCCCGTGCCGGTCACCGCGTGATCCGCTGCCCGACGAAGGCGAGCACCTCCGGCAGCACACCCTGCCAGTACTCGTTCGTGTGGCCGCCTTCGGTGAGCCGGACGACCTCGGGTGACGCCGCCTGCGCGTAGTCGCGGGCGGCCTGCAGGAACGGGTCGCCGTTGCCGCACCACACCCCGGTCGGCACGCGCACCTCCTGCGTGTGCCGCAGCGGTTCGTGGCTCTCCCACTGCGCGCGGTCGGCGAACACCTTGCGCGCGGCGGCGTCGCCCCAGCTCAGGAACAGCGCAGCGCTGCACACGGCCACCGCGCGCAGCTCCGGGTGGTCGCGGGCGTACCGCAGCGCGCCGAACCCGCCCATCGAGATGCCGAACGCCGCCGCGACCGGCCCCAGCCCGCGCTCGACCAGCCACCCCGGCAGCTCGTCGGCGAGCATGCGCTGCGGGTCGTCACCGGTGCCGACGTCGACCCAGTAGTGGTCGCCGTCGACCGCGGCGACGGCGAACGGCGCCACCCCGGCCCGGACGGCGTCGTCGAGCGCGGCCTGCAGCCCGATGCCTTCGAGGAACCCGGCGTTCGATCCGCGGCCGTGCAGCGCGACGCATACAGGCAAGCCGTCGGGAGCACCGGTCGGTCTGGTGATCACCAGGTTCACTTCGGTGCCGCGGGCTGCCGAGTGGACACGGGTCGCCCGCGCCGGCGGCTGAGGCGCAGGTGCGGGTGGCAGGGTGCTGGCGCAGCCGGCCGCCAGCAGCCCGAGCCCGGCCAGCAGGGCGCGTCGACGAACGGGTGACACGACCCGACCCTCCCACACGAGGTGCGCCACGATGTCCCGATGGCGTCCTACTCGGTCAACCCAGCCGCCGTCGCGTTCGCGCGGGCCCGCATCGACGCACGCCAGTACGTCCTGCGCAGCCGGTGGAACGAGGTCGCACCCTCCGCCGCGGACGGCACGGCGTACCTGGAGAAGCACTCGTGGAACGAGTACGGCCAGTGGCACCTGGGCCTCACCGACGGCGCGACCGACGACACCAAGGCCCGCTACGCGTTCATCTTGGGCGACTTCCGGCGGGTTCACCGGATGGGCATCATCGCCTGCCACTACCGGGCGGCCGAGTGGGGGCACAAGGACGTCGAGCTGGCCGCGCACGAGCTGTTGCAGTACCTCGACAACCGCGTCTCATAGCCGGCAGCGGTTCCGCACGCGAGGGCAGGAAAGCCACTTTCCTGCCCTGTGAGGGCCGGAAAGTGGCTTTCCTGCCCTCCCCCAGC
>NZ_JAJGSX010000066.1 GCF_021245725.1 Pseudonocardia sp. TRM90224
TCAAAGACTGGACTGATCTCCAGCAAGTCGCATAATCGAAACAAATTCAAGCGGTCCGAAATTTGCGTAGCAGATCAATGGAACTGGTACGACGGATGGACCAGGACGGACCCGAACCCGACGACGGACCCGACTCCGAGGTCAACGAGCTCACCATCAACCCACACCCAGACCGGCCAGGAGGCGTGATCAAGGGCCGGTTCGACAACGCGGTCCTGTTCGCCACCATCGCCACCCTGATCGACGCGAAGTCGAAACCGGCGGGATCGGATGACCAGCGCAGCAGCAAACAGCGCCAAGCCGAAGCCCTCGCCGACGTCTGCGGGTACGTCCTCGACCACGGCGACGTCCCGCGGTCCGGCGGGCACCGGCCACATCTCAACGTGCACATCCCGCTCGCCGAGCTGGAAACCCGGGTCCGGACCGCAATACTGGACTTCGGCGGCCACATCACCACCAAAGACCTCCGCCAACTCGCCTGCAACGCCGCAGTCATCCCCATCGTCATGAACAGCGACAGCCAACCCCTCGACATCGGCCGCCTCTCCCGGGTGATTCCTGACGGAATGCGACGAGCCGTGGCCGCCCGTGACCGCGGATGCGCACGGTGCGGCCGCCCGGCGAGTTGGTGCGACATCCACCACATCATCGAATGGCAGAACGGTGGAACAACCGAAATCAACAATCTGGTGATGCTTTGCCGGATGCATCACCGGGAAATACATGCCACTGAATGGATCGTCCGGATGGTCGACGGGTTTCCCGAATTCATCCCGCCCAGGTACGTCGATCCGGATCAAGTCCCGCGCCGAAGACCGCACCATCGCCTCACGGCACAGCTGCGACCCTGACTCCGAGCGCTACGAGCACCGTGCCCGTGACCGCCTCCAGCCTGCGGCGCACCGTCGGCCGGCGGAACAGGCCGCCCGCGCGGGCGACGCCCGCGGCGAGCGCGGTGAGGAGCACGGTCTCGATCGCGACCTGCACGAGCGCGAGCGCCGCTGTGGTCGCGAACAGCGGGCGGTCGGCGGGCACGAACTGCGGGTAGAACGCGATCATGAAGATCGCCGCCTTCGGGTTGGCGAGGGAGACGACGAGCGCCTCGCCGAAGCCCTTCCACCACCGCAACGTCGGCGCCGTCACCTCGACGTCGGCCGTGCCGCCCCGCCATGCGGCCAGCAGCGCCTTACCGCCGAGGTAGAGCAGCACCACCGTGCCGACCACCCGCAG
Organism: Pseudonocardia sp. TRM90224; assembly: GCF_021245725.1. Lineage (GTDB taxonomy): Bacteria > Actinomycetota > Actinomycetes > Mycobacteriales > Pseudonocardiaceae > Pseudonocardia. Next base: position 1,231 of record NZ_JAJGSX010000066.1, read on the forward strand.
CACCACGAACGCCACCTCGGACACCGCGACCATCGCGGCGAACCCGGCCGCGGCCAGCAACGCCCACAGGTACAGCCCGACCTCCAGGCCGACGATCGTCGGCAACGTGCCGCGCAACCCGCGCAACGCCGCCCGACGCAGGATCAGCGCCATCGCCGGGCCGGGCACCAACGTGATCAGGACGACCGCGACGACGAACGTCGACATCGACTCCAAGCTCACGACGCCACCTCCTCGTCCGGTCGATCAGGCGCGGCGGACGACCTCGAAGACGACGAAGTCGTCATCGACGTCGACGAGGGACACCGCCATCACCGCGCCGTCGGCGGCGTAGTGCCGCTCCAGCAACCGCGTGAACGCCTTTCCCGGTTCGACCGGCAGACGGGTCTGCTCGCCGTGGTTCACCACCGGGCGGATCTCGGCCACCGCATGCACGACCGGCTGCACCAGGTAGGAACGGGCGAAGTCGAACGCCGCCGGATCACCCGGCGAAGGGATCTTCGACTGGTCCCGCAGCCGGCTCCACGACACGACGTCCCGGATCCAGATCGCGAGATGCCCGTCGGCGAAGAACGACGTGTCGGTGACGAACGCCGGCTGTTCCGTCGACACGTCCGCGCCGAACGCGGCGACCACGTCGGCCGGCGGCTGCTCCATCCGCGTGTGCTCGGCCTCGACCCGGACCGTGTGCCCGCGCTCCTTGAGCAGCTCGGCGAAGCTCACCAGCCGCTGCAGCGCGAGCGCGGAACGGCGGACGTGGCTGTTGATCGTCGTCCCGATCGCCCGCCGCCGCGTGACGACACCCTCGTTCTCCAGGCTCTGCAACGCCGCCCGGATCGTGGTGCGGCTGACCCCGTACATGCCGGCCAGATCGCCCTCGTTCGGCAGCCGCTGCACGAACTTCTCCGACAGGATCGCCTCGAGGATCGCCTCGCGCACCCGTTCAGCGAGCGGTGCCGTGTCGAACTGCTGAACCAGCTGGTCAGGTGCGTCCATCGTCCGTCTCGTCACGTGCACGGGTCAGTCCTTCCAACCCGTGCGGCAACGCTACACACATCCGGCCGGGCTTCGGTGGACCGTAGCCGCAGCGCCAGGAACAACATCAGCAGGATGCCGACGGACGCCACGAACACCGCGGTCCGGATCCCGTACGCCGACGCGACCCGCAGCTGCTCACCGACCAGCCCGTGCGTGCCGGCGTTGGAGATCAGCACCAGCAGCCCCAACCCGATCACCGCACCCATCCCGGAGCCCGTCGACACGATGCTCGAAGCGACGCCCTGCTCCCTGGAGCCGACGCCGGTCGCGCCGGCGATGAACATCGCGGTGAACACCACGCCGTCGCCGACGCTCACCCCGATCAGCCCCGGGACGAGCGCGACGTAGGAGCTGTCGGGGGTCATGGCCAGCCCGAGCGCGACCGCGCCGAGCGCGCCGACGGCGAGCGCCGTAACAAGCGTCGGCATCAGCCCGAAGCTGGTGACGAACCGGCCGGCCAACGTCGAGCCGGCGACCACGAGCACCGTCGGCAGCAGGAACCCGAAACCGGTCTGCAGCGCGTCATACCCCTGGACGTCCTGCAGGTAGATCGACAGGAAGTACAGCAGGCACCCGAACGTCGCCGAGAACAACGCCGCGATCCCCGTCGCGAGCTGCAGAGTGCGGTTGGCCATGAGACGCGGCGGCAGCAGCGGGTCGCGGCTGCGCCGTTCGATCACCACGAACCCCGCCAGCAGCGGGAGCCCGACGGCCACGGCCCCGATGATCCACGGAGAGGTCCAGCCGAGCTCCGGTGCCTGCACGAGGGCGAACACCAGCAGGGTGACCGCGCCGGTCACCGACAGCGCGCCGGGCAGGTCGAACGAGCGGGCACGGTCGCGCGACGGATCTGCCGCGACCAGCACGAACACCAGCGCGATCGCCGCCACGACGAGCGGCACGTTCACGAAGAACACCGCCTCCCATCCGAACACGCGGGTCAGCACCCCGCCGAGCAGGACACCCGCCACCAGCCCGGCCGCGCCGGCGCCGCCCCAGATGCCCAGCGCCCGGTTGCGCTCCTGCCCTTCCGGGAACATCGTGTTGACCAGCGCCAATGTGCTGGGGAAGACCAGCGCTCCGCCCAACCCCTGCACGGCCCGCGCGACGAGCTGCACCTGCGGCCCGGTCGCCAACCCGCCCGCGGCCGATCCCACCGCGTAGAGGACGAGGCCGGCCACCAGCAACCGGCGCCGGCCCAACAGGTCGGCGGCCCGCCCGCCGAACAGCAGGAAGCCGCTCGACACGACGGCGTACGCGCTGATCACCATCTGCAGCGTCTGGGCGGAATAGCCCAGGTCACGGCCGATGTCGGGCAGCGCGACAACCACGATGTACTGGTCGAGCGACACGATCAACATCGCGAACGACAGCAGCCCCAACGCCGCTCCCCTGCGGTCCGGCGGACCGCACCCCTCGCCGCGAACCCCGTCGAACCGCATGATCCCCGCCTCCTTGGTCTTTAGTACTTTGTATGACCATAGAGTGGAAGCGGAAGAACTTCAACACCTGCCGATGTCAGCCGTCAGACCGGATCAGGCCGATATCGGTCGGCGGCCTGCCGCACCCGCTCGACATGGCGCTCCCACCACCGGGCGTCGCCGACGTCCTCGTGGTCGCGCACGACCCGCCCGTCGATCATCTCGCGGACGATGTCGGCGTGCCCGGCGTGCTGGGCGGTCTCGGCGACGACCCGCACGAGCAGCGACCCGAACGTCGTGCGCTGCCGCTCCTGCGGCCACCACGCGACGCTCGCCGGCGCGTCGAGCGGCAGCTGGTCGATCGACTCGTCCGAGTGCCGCCATGCCGTCCGGTACAGCTCGACGAGCTCCTCGCGGCTCTCGTCAGCGGTCGCCCACATGTCGGCGCTGTCCCAGATCGACTCGTCCTCGACCCACGGCAGCCGCACGGGCGCCGGTCGCCCGACGGAGTCGCCGAGGTAGCCGAACTCGACCCCGGCGAGGTGCTTCACCAGGCCGAGCAGGCTGGTCGCCGTCGGCGTCATCGGGCGGCGCACGTCGTACTCGGAGAGCCCGTCCAGCGCCCCGACCACACCGTTGCGCGCCTCCTGCAGGTACCGGTGGAGGTCGGCTGAGACACCCGCGCCACGAGTCAGGTCCACACCCCGACGCTAGTGCCCCGTCACGAAAGGTTCACCACGGAACTCGGGCGCCCAGTCGCCCGCTGGCGGCGTTGCCGCCCTTGCAAAGACGCCCGGTCTGAGCTGCGGACGGCGCCTTGCCAGCAGACGACTGGATCACCCGATTCCCGCGCCAACCTTCCGTGACGGGGCACTAGTGCCCCGGCGGGAGCTGCGCGCCCAGCAGGTCGATCGCGGCCAGCACGTCGGACAGGCGCGCCGGCCCCACCGCGGCGGCGATCACCTCGTCGACGCTGGTCGTGCGCACCTCGGCGACCCGGGCCGAGACAGTGGGCGCCTGCCGCACCCGGACCCGTCTGCGGTCGGCCGGGTCTGGCTCCACCACGACGGAACCGGCGTCGCGCAGCCGCGCCACCGCGTTCGACACCTGGCTCTGCGGCAGTCCGGTGCGTCGCACGATGTCCCCCACCGCGCTGTCGGGATGCTCGACGATGTCGCTGAGCACGATCAACACCGACCGGGTGCTCCCCGCGGGAGCGCCCTCCACCTGAGGCATGGCCGCCTCGCCGAGCCTCATCAGCGTCCTGCCGAGCAGGAACAGCTCCACCCCGTTCACCAGCACAAGATACATCTTGACAGATACATCTTTTTCGATGCATCGTTCTCGATATGATGATTGACGCGCCAGGCGCGAAGCTGCACGTCGAGCTCAACGGGAGCGGCCCGGTGCTGCTCATCGCGCAGAGCGGCGACGGCAACGCCAACCGATCCGACGACCTCGTCGCCGAGCTGACCAGCACGTTCACCGTCGTCACCTACGACAGGCGCGGCCAGACCCGCAGCCCGATCGCCGACCCCACCACCCCGGTCATGCCGCGCACGCACGCCGAGGACATCCACCACGTGCTGACGTCGGTCACCGACGAGCCCGCGTACGTCCTGGGCTGCAGCCTCGGCGCACTCTACGGCCTGCACCTGGCGAGCACCTATCCCGAGCAGGTGCGGCTGCTGATCGCGCACGACCCCGCAACACCCGCGCTGCTGCCCTCGCCGGACCGGGCCCGCGCACAGCGGATCTTCGACGACGTCGTCGCCACGTTCGAACGCGACGGCACGGGGCCCGCGCTGGCCGAGGTCGCCGCCGCCACCGGGATCAACCTCGCCACGATGGACGCGGAACCGGGCATCCAGCAGATCCCGATGGACGCCACCCGCACCGCGAACATCACCTTCTTCCTGGCCAAGGACCTGCCAGAGATGGGCCGCTCGACGTTCGGCCCGGCCGACGTCGCCGCGTTGCGCGCGCCCGTCGTCCCTGCCGCCGGAGTCGCGTCGGGCGGGGCGTGGAACCACAGGTGCACCGAGGAGCTGGCCCGCCTGCTCGACACGCCGATCATCGAGTTCCCGGGCGGGCACAACGGCAACCAGACACACCCGAAGGCCTTCGCCGCGCGCCTGCGCGAACTGCTGGATCAACCCCAGCGGCTCAGCGCAGCCAGCGCTGTGTCGCGGCGATCCGGCGGGCAGGAGCTTGCGGTGAGCGAGGTGTGCGCGATCCGGGCGACGTCGGCCGGGCCGAGCCCGAAGTGCTCGATCGCGAGCCGGTACTCGTCGACGACCGTGCGCCCGACGAACAGCGGGCAGTCGCTGCCGAGCGACACCGGGACGCCCGCGGCCAGCAGGCGCGGGAGCGGGTGCTCCGCCATCGAGCTGTAAACACTGAGCGCGATGTTCGACGACGGGCAGACGTCGAGGCAGATCGCCCGCTCCGCGAGCAGCTCGACCAGCCCCGGGTCCTCGATCGCACGGACGCCGTGGTTGATCCGCGCCGCCCCGAGCTCCTCGACGCACGCGCGGACGCTGCCCGGCCCGGCGCCCTCCCCCGCGTGCGGGAGCGCACGCAGGCCCGCGTCCCGGGCCCGGGCGAAGACGTCGGTGAACAGCGCCGCCGGGAACCCGGCCTCGTCGCCGGCCAGCCCCAACCCGACGACCCCGGCGTCGGCGTAGGCCGTTGCGAGCCGCAGGGAGCGCCCTGCGGCCTCCAGCGGCAGCCCGCGGTTGACGCCGATGATCACACCGGCGGCCGAAGCGGGGCCGGATCCGGCGGCGAACCCGTCGAGCACGGCCTCCAGCACGGCTTCGTCGTGCCCGAGCCGGCCGCCGTAGGTCGGTGGGACGAGGTGCACCTCCGACCAGACGACGCCCTGCGCGGCGGCGTCCTCGACCAGCTCGCGCGCGATCCGGCGGAGGTCGTCGAGGGTCTCGACGAGGTCGCGGGCCGACTCGTAGGTCCGGACGAACGCGGCCAGGTCCGGGTACGTCGAGGTGGGCGACCACTGCCGCCCGGACCGGTCCGCCAGCTCCGCGGCGGTGGCCGCGCGGATCGCGCCCTCGAAGTGCAGGTGCAGCTCGGCCTTGGGCAGCGTCACCAAGTCCGATGTGGAAATCATCGCGGCCCCGGCACGGCGGCCAGATGCCGGACGAGCTGCGGGCGCAGCGACTCGGGCATCGGGGCCGCCGGCGGGCGGACGGCCGGGTCGGCGATCAGTCCCCGCGCGTGCAGGCACTCCTTGCGGACCGCCAGCGCGATGCGTACCTGCTGCTCGAAGTTCACCAGCGGCAGGTAGGGCAGGAAGGCCTCGCGCGCTGCCGCGTACCCGCCGCTCCCCCAGGCCTCGACGCACGCCACCAGGCCCTCCGGGTAGGAGAAGCCGGTCATGGCGCCGGCCGCGCCCGCGGCCAGCTCGTCGAGCAGCCCGATGCCGCCCAGCCCGCCGAAGACCGGCACGTCCAGTGCGCCGGTGAGCGCGGCGATCGCCACCGGGGTCGGCGGCGCCTCGGCCTTGACGGCGGCGATGAACGGCAGTTCGCGCAGCGCGGCGACCAGCGCGCCAGCGCTGATCGACACCCCGCTGACGACCGGGTAGTCCTGCACGACGATCGGCGCGCCGGTCGCCTCGTGGATCGCGCCCAGGTGCGCCTGCAGCGTGTCCCGGTCGGTCGTGTTGACCTGCACCATCACGGCGGCGAGCCGGTCGCCGGCCGCCTCCCGCGCCGCCCGTGCCTCCTCGATCGCCGGGGCCGTGCCCAGCGCCGTCACACCGACGACGAGCGGGAGCGCGACCGCGTCGCGGACCGTCTCCACCACCGCCCGCCGCTCGTTGCCGTCCAGCCGGGCCGCCTCGCCGAACACTCCGAGCACGGTGAGCCCGACGGCGCCGATCGGCGCGTAGTGCGCCGCGAGCCGGGTCAGGCTCTCGCGGTCGACGGAGCGATCGCCCCCGGTGAACGGGGTGGCGACCACGCCCCAGACGCCCTGCTGCAGCGCTGTCACGGTCACCGTCACCGGCCCGGCCAAACCGGGGCCCGCTTCTCCTGGAACGCGCGCACCCCCTCCTTGCCGTCGGCGCTGTCGAGCGCCGCCATCAGCGCCGGCAGCCGCTGGTCGCGGGCCTCCCGCGCCGACATCTGCGCCGTCCGCTGCACCATCTGCTTCACCGCCCGCAGCGACGTCGGCGCGCACGCCAGCACGTCGGCCAGCCAGCGGTCGACGGCGGCGTCCAGCTCGGCGGCCGGGACCACCTCGTTGACCAGGCCCATCGCCTGCATCTCGGCCGCCTCCGCGCGGCGACCCGTGAGCAACATCCCCATCGCCTGAGTGTGCGGCACCCTGCGGACGAGCTGGAACACGCCACCGTCCAGCGGGATGCGGCCCACCCGCGGCTCGGTGAGCCCGAACCGGGCGTGCTCCGCGGCGATGACGATGTCACAGCCCAGCACCATCTCCATGCCGCCACCGAGCGCGTAGCCGTTCACCCGCGCGATCACCGGGACGTCCAGCGTGGTGCGCAGGCTCAGCCCGCCGAAACCGTTCGGGTCGAGGTCGGCCCAGTACTCCAGGCCGGTCTTCGCGATCGCGGCGGCGGACATGTCGGCGCCGACGCAGAACGCGCGCTCCCCACCACCGGTGACAACAACCGCGCGGACGTCCGGGTCGGCCTCGATCCGCTCCCAGATCTCCACGAGTCGCTCGTGCGTCGGCCCGTCGACCGCGTTGAGCACAGCAGGCCGGTTGATGGTCACGCGGGCGACGTGGTCGGCAACCTCGAACCGGACCTCGTCGACCGCGTCGCCGGGCGCTGCGTCCGTCATCGCAGCACCTTCGACTCGACCAGCGCCGCGACCGTGTCGGCGGCGTAGCCGTGCTCGGCGAGCACCTCCGCGTTGTGCTCGCCCAGCCGCGGCGGCACCCGCCGCACCTGCGCCGGCGTCGCGGACAGCCGGATCGGCGCGTCCAGCGCGCGGACGCGCCCGGCCGTGGGGTGCTGCATCTCCAGCACCATCTTGTTCACGGCGGTCTGCTCGTCGTCGAGCGCCTGTTCGAGGCTGCGCACCGGCGCGCACAGGATGTCCACCTCCTCCAGCCGCTTCACCCAGTGATCGCTGGAATTGGTGGCGAACCGCTCGCGGAAGATCGCCTGCAACTGCGGCCGGTGCTCGAACTGGTCGTCCAGCGTGGCGAACTCGGGCCGCTGCGACAGGTCCTCGTCCAGCTCCAGGGCCGCGGAGATGTCCCGCAACGGGTTCTCCTTGAACGCACCGACCATGCAGACCGCGCCGTCGGTGGTCTCGAAGACGCCGGAGAGCGGCATCGCCGCCCAGTTGATCTCCCGGCCGCGGTTGAGCTGCATGCACGCCTCCTGCATCTGCATGTGCAGCATCGAGTCGTACATCGTCACCTCCACCTTCTGCCCCTCACCGGACGTGCCGCGCGCGAGCAGCGCCAGCAGGATGCCCTGCATGAGGTGCATGCCGGTCGTGTAGTCGGCCAGGGTGGTCGGGTAGACCGAGAGCGGCACGTCCTGCGACTCCCGCCGCCACATAACCCCCGAGTAGGCCTGCGCGATCACGTCCTGACCGCCCTTGTGCGCGTACGGGCCGGCGGCACCGAACCCGGTGCCGGACGCCCAGATCACCCGCGGGTTCAGCTCGCGGCACGCGCCGTAGCCGAACCCGATCCGCTCCATCACCCCCGAGCGGAAGTTGCTGACCACCACGTCGGCGTCGCGGATGAGCCGGTGCACCACCGCCACCCCCTCCGGGGTGCGGGTGTCGACCGAGACGCTGCGCTTGTTGCGGTTGATCGAGAGGAAGATCGGGTTGTCCGGCCCGTCCGGGTCGCTGATCGACGACCTCGACAGGTCACCGACCCCGGGCCGCTCGATCTTGATGACGTCGGCGCCGTAGTCGCCCAGCAGCTGCGTGCAGCTCGGTCCCATGTAGACCTGGGTGAAGTCGACGACGGTCACTCCGGCGAGCGGTTGGGTCATGACGGAACCTCCACGGGGTCGGTGATCGTCGCGTTCGCTGCGGGCACGTCACCGGGGTCGGCGCCCTGCGCCCGCATCATGCGCTGGATCGCGGCCGCGTCCACGTCCCGGACGGTCCCACCGGCGTCGACGGCGAGCCCGGCCGCGATCCCTGCGGCCTGCCCCATCGCCATGCAAGGCGGGATCTCCCGCGAGATGCGCTGCGCGTCGGGGGTGGCCGAGTAGTGGCGCCCGGCGACCAGCAGCTGGTCGACGCCGCGCGGGAGCAGCGCGCGGTAGGGCGTGTAGTAGTCGCGGCCGCGGGCCACCGAGTCGGGGAAGTGCCGGCGGCTCGTGACGTCGTCCTTGGTGACGACGTACTCGCCGCGCAGCAGGCGGGTCTGGCGCACGCCCATCTGCTCGGCGACGTCGACGACGTAACAGCGTTCGAACCCCGGCAGGTGCTCCCGGATGTGGTCGACGACCGCCGCGATGCGCGCGCGGGCGTCGAACTCGGCCTCCGTGAGCGACTCCGGATCGGCGCCGTCGTAGCCGGTCATGTGCGGGCAGTTGCACCAGACGACACCGGGCAGCGGGGTCTTGAGCCACCACAGCTCCCACGCGCCGCCGAGCATCCGCTTGATCGTCCGGTTGATCGCGCGCGCCTCGCGCGGGTTGGCCTGCTCGAACCGCTCCGCGGCGACGGTGTCGACCCCGCCCAGCCGGAAGACCAGCGTGGTCAGGTAGCTGTCGCTCACGAAGTCGGCGCCGGCGCGGGAGGCGACGTCGATGTCGCCGGTGGTGTCGATGACGACGTCGCCGAGCACGGCCTGCGGGCCCTGCTTGGTCTCGCACACGACCCCGGCCAGCCGGTTGCCGTCGAGCACCGGTCGGGAGAACCACGAGTGCAGCCGCAGGTGCACGCCCGACTCGCGGACCAGGTCGTTCGACACCCGCTTCCAGCCGTCGGGGTCGAACGCGACGGCGTAGCAGATCGGTTTCGGGGTGATGTGCTGGTGGAAGTCGAAGACGCCGAACCGGCCCCAGCGGTTCCAGGTCTCCACCGAGGAGTACCGGTCCGACTCCGGCGGGTAGACCGCCAGCCCGATCTTGTCCAGGCGCTCGACGTACTCGGCGACGATCCCGGTGACCGAAACCTCCGAGCCGTTCACCATGTCGTCGAGCACGAGCACCATGCCGCCGGACGCCAGCCCGCCCAGCGCGGCGTAGCGCTCCAGCAGCGTGACGCTCGCGCCGGTGCGCGCCGCGGCCACGGCCGCGCTCACCCCGGCCGGCCCGCCGCCGACCACAACGACGTCGGAGCGGCGCACGACCGGATCGGACAGCTCGGACAGACGGGTCAGCTGCATCGTGTTCCTCATTCACCCGCGAAGGTGCCGTCGCGGCGGCGGGCCGCCGCGTACAGCACCACACTGACAAGGGACAGGCCCGCGGCGTAGGCGGGGAAGATCCAGTCGAGATCGCGCTGCTGCAGCCATACCAGCAGGTAGGAGGCGGTGCCGCCGAACAGGGCGACCGCCACCCCGTAGCCGAGGGCCACGCCGGTCGCCCGGCAGGCCTTCGGCATCAGCGACGTCGCGACGACGTTGTAGAGCGTCATGTTCAGCACCAGCACGAGCGAGCCGCCGATCAGCACCGCGGCGAACCCGGCGATGCCCGGCCGGTCGTAGAGCAGCATCAGGAACACCGACGGCACGGCGAGCAGCCGCGTCACCAGGAACGTGCGCGAGAGCTTGTACCGGTCGGCCAGCGCCCCGGTGATCAACGATCCGATCAGCAGCACCACGCCGAGCACGGTGGCGAGCGCGAAGACGGCCGTCGGGTCCTCGCCGTACGTGCTGCGGGCGAGGTTGGGCAGCCCGACGTTCCACGCGTAGTTGTAGGCCTGCGCGGCGCCGACGACGAACACGATGGCGAGCAGCCCGAGCCAGTGCTTGCGCACACCGCGGGCCACCGACCCCGACGACGAGTCGGCGCGCTCTTCGTCGTGCAGGGTCTCCGGCAGCGCACGGCGCAGCCAGATCACCAGCACGCCGAGCGCCGCGCCGATGATGAACGGGACCCGCCAGCCCCACTCCTGCATCGCGTCGCCGCCGATCAGCCAGCTGGTCGCGAAGCTGACCAGCGACGCGAGCAGGATGCCCAGGTTGACGAAGAAGCTGATGTACCCCGCGGCGCGACCCTCGCGGCCGGCCGGGTTGAGCTCCACGGCGTACGACGTCGACAGCGGGGCCTCGATGCCCGTCGACACCCCCTGCAGCAACCGGCAGACGACCAGCACGACGCCGGCCCAGACGCCGATCGCGCCGTAGGTCGGCGTCAGCGCGATCACCAGCGTGGTGACGGCCATCAGCGCGACCGAGCCGAGCATCACCCGGCGGCGGCCGACCAGGTCGGCCATCACGCCGAAGAGCACGCCGCCCAGCGGGCGCACCGCGAACCCGACCGCGAACACGGCCAGTGCGCTCAGCGTGGCCGAAACCGGATCCTGCGAGGGGAAGAAGTGCGGCCCGAGGTACGCCGAGAGCAGCCCGAAGACCATCCAGTCGTACCACTCGAGGGTGTTGCCGAGCCCGAGCCCGAGCATGCCCCGGCGGGTTGTCGAGGTGACGCGGGTGGGGTCCGGTGGGGCGGTAGCAGAAGGGGAATGGGGTGACGGGGAATGGGATGTCGCAGTCATGGTGTTCGCCTTTGAAGCCATGGACGCGCTCAGCGCGTCGGACACGGGGCACCCACCGCATGCCGCGGCACGCCGGTGGCGTGCGCGAACGTGATCCGGTCGGCCTCCGGACGATGGTCCGGGCCGATCGTCACCAGGTGGGCGGAGTGATCACCCAGACAGCCGTGCAGATCTCGTCGCCGGGGTTGGCGTACCAGTGCGGTGTGGTGGAGGGGTACCGGATCGAGTCGCCAGGGCCGAGCTCGTGCCGCTTCCCGTCCAGGTAGACGTCCTTGCGCCCGGACAGGACCAACCCGAACTCCTCGCCCTGGTGGCGGTAGGGGTTCGCGCTCGAGTCGTACCCGGGCGGGGTCTCCACCCAGGTCGCTTCCAGCGCGCCGGTGAGGTCGGGCGTGAGCAGCTCGAAACGGCCACCGTCGTCGGCCACGATGCCGTGGCCGTCCAACCGGCGCCGCTCCGACCTGCGGACCACCGGCGAACGGTTCCGGTCGGAGACCTGGAACAGCCCTCCCACCGGGATCCCGAGGCCGTGCGCGAGCTGCACGAGCGTGCCGAACGACGGGTTGGCCAGCCCGCGCTCGATCTGGCTGACGATCCCCGTGCTCAACCCGGACAGCTCGGCGAGCCGCTCCAGCGTGAGGCCGGCTTCCTTGCGGAGGCCACGGACCTGGTTGCCGACCTCGCCCAGCATCGCGGCAACGGGCAGGTCCTGCCCAGCGCCAGCATCGCGGTCAGCCATCGGGTGCCCTCCAACGTCGAGCTGGCTTCAGAATACTGAACGTCTTCATCGACGCAAGGCCTAGACGAACATCATGTTGAAGTTCTTCACTCTTCTACTTAGCGACGGGGCGCGCGGCGATGCAGTTGCGGGTGCACCCCGGCCGGGAGCTGGGTGTGGGCGGCGAGCCGGCGCAGCATCGCGATCAGGGTCTCCAGCTCGGCCGCGTCCAGCGGCGCCATCACATCGGCCTCGAGCTCGTCGACAACACCGACGGCGGCCGCGAGCACCGCGCGCGCACCGTCGGTGAGGTGGACGGCATGCGCCCGGCGGTCGAGCGGGTGCCGCTCCCGCCTGACCAGGTCCTGGGCTTCGAGGGCGTCGACGATTCCGACCATCACGTTGCGGTGGATGCCGAGCAGGTCGGCGAGCTCCTGCTGGCTGCGCCCGTCGACGCGCGCGAGGTGCGCGAGCACGCCGAACTGCGCCGGCTGCAGCCCGAGCGGGGCCAGCTGCTCGGCGAACCGGTCGGCCACGTGGTAGCCGAGCTGGGACAGCAGGAACGTGGCCCGATCATCCAGGTGCACGCCGGGAAGATAGCACGATCACAATACTGTCATCCGTCGTGACAATCACAAGTCGGGCGCATATGGTCGTGGCATGACACGATCCGTTAACATCAAGCCCGCCGGCGTCGAGGGCCCCATCACCCTCGTCAACGCCATCTCCGTCCCGATGTCGCAGGGCGAGCGGTTCCTCCAGCGTTGGCGGGCCAACGCGCAGCACATGGCGGACGCCCCCGGGCTGATCAAGGCCCGCATGATGCGCGCCGTCCACGACGAGGCCGAGATCACCTTCGTCAACGTCGCGGACTGGGCGAGCGGGCCCGAGTTCGACGCCGCCCACCGCAACCCGGGCTGGCTCGCCGCGGTCCAGGCGTTGCTGGACGACCCGCAGCTCGACGTCGTCGCCCGCCCAATGGCCTACCAGGTCCAGATCGAGGTGACCCCGGGCAGCAAGCTGCTCTGAGCTGGGACCGACCAGCCGACGAAGCCGACTGCAGCGGCTTCGTCCGGCTCCGCTCACCCGCTGGATCCTTCAAACACCGCAGGAATCGCCGGCGCAGACCGGCTGCACCATTCGGCCGCGCGGTCATTCGACTGTCCTGCCGACACCGCCGACTTTCGCGTAATCGACCCTTTACGGGGCGTCACATCGGTGTATCGTTCGCGTCCTCGCAAGTCGGCTCCCCCAGACCGACCCCGGATGTGGGCCGGTAGAAATGGTGCGAGAAAGATGTGGCGAAAGTTGCTCGACACGCTGCCCCGGGGATACACGCTCGACGAACCCGACTGGCAGCGCCGGCACCGACTGATGCTGTGGCTGCTGGCGATCCACCTGCCGGCGCTCGCAGTGTTCGCCGCAGCGCTCGGACACTCCCCGCTGACGATCGTATCCGCGCTGGTCATACCAGGCGCCTGCGTTCGATTGGGCTGGCAGCTGCGCTGGCATCGGCGGACCGCCTCGGTGACCGTCACCTGCGGTCTCGTCTACTGCTCGACGGCGCTGGTCGTGTTCAGCAAGGGCGTCATCGAGGCCCATTTCCACTTCTTCATCATCATCGGCTTCATCGCGCTCTACCAGGACTGGGCGCCGTTCCTGTTCAACATCCTCTTCACCGTGATCAGCCATGGATTTGGTTCGGTCTGGGGTGACGACCTGATCTTCGGAACGTCTCCCGGCCAGGCAGATCCGTGGTTGTGGTCGTTGATCCACGGAATTGCGGTGCTCTTCGCCTGCGTCGGGATGATGTTGTTCTGGCGGGTCACCGAAGATTCACAGCACGAAAAGGACGTGCTCTCCGGCCGGCTCGCCGACGCCCAGCTGTCGCAGCGGCTCGCGGAGGCCGAGACCGACCGCCAGCGGTTCACGTCCGAGCTGCTGACCAACCTGGCGCGCCGCAACCAGAGCCTGCTCTACCGCCAGCTGGACATCATCAACCAGCTCGAGAACTCCGAGCAGGACCCGGACGCGCTCGCCGAGCTGTTCGCCATCGACCACCTCGCGACGAGGGTGCGGCGCAACGCCGAGAACCTGCTGGTGCTCTCCGGCGAACAGCCGCCGCGGACGTGGAGCGAGCCGGTGCCGCTGCGGGACGTGCTTCGCGCGGCCATCGCCGAGACCGAGTACCTGCGCCGGGTCGTCTTCACCGTCGACGAGCGGCCGGCCGTGCTCGGGCACAGCGTCACCGACCTGACCCACCTGATCGCCGAGCTGACCGAGAACGCCGTCCGCTTCTCCGCACCCGACACCGCCGTCACGATCCGCGCCCGGCCGGCCGCGCCCTCGATCGGCGGTTACGTCCTGTCGATCGAGGACTGGGGCGTCGGGATGAAGCCGGACGAGCTGGCGGCGGCGAACGCCCTGCTGGCCGACCCGCCCGAGGTGGATCTCTCGGTCTCGCAGCGGCTCGGGTTCCACGTCGTGGCCCGCTTGGCGGCCCGGCACCGGGTCCGGGTCTCGCTCGGGCCCACCCCCGGTTCCGGGGTCACCGCGGTGATCATCTTGCCCGGCACGCTGTTCGTCGACGCCGGCGCGATCGGCGCGATCTCCGTGGCCTCGGGCCGCGGCCTGACCGGCGACGACACCGCGCCCGCGCGGGTCGTCGACAGCGAGCTGGTGCGGGCCGCCCTGTCGCAATCGGCCCTCTCGCAATCGGCCCTCTCGCAATCGGCCCTCTCGCAATCGGCCCTCTCGCAATCGGCACTGTCGCAATCGGCACTGTCGCAACCGGCGCGGGTCGAGCCGGTGGATAGGCGGCAGGCACACGAGGAGCAGTGGCCCGGCTGGTGGGAGCCGCAGCGCGAAGCGGCCGGTGCGGCGGCGGAAGGCTTCGGTCCGATCCCGCAGCAGCGGTCGGCGGAACCCGCCGCACCCACCGCTCCCCCGCGGCCCGCGCCGAGCAGCCCGAACGGCGGACCCGGCGGCCTGAGCCGGCGGGTCCCGCAGAGCCACCTGAAGCCCGAGCTGCGCCGGCCGGTCCGTCTCGACGACGTCGCTCCTCCGTCCGCCCCGCCGTCGGCCCTGCCATCAGCACTGCCTTCAGCACTGCCTTCAGCACTGCCGGCCGATGTCGTGCCGGACGCGGTCAGCGCGCTCTCGCGGTACCAGGCGAGCCGGGCGGCCGCCCAGGCCGACGTCGCCCAGGCCGAAATCGCCCAGGCCGAGGTGGACAGCGGAGGTCATCGATGACGGAACGCTCGCTCGACTGGCTGTTGGTGGAGTTCGTGCGGGACACCCCCGGGGTGGTGAACGCCGTGGTGGTCTCGGCCGACGGGCTGCGGCTGGCCGCGTCGCCCGGCATGACCGACGCGCTGGCGGACCCGCTGGCCGCCGCCGCGTCCGGGCTGGTCAGCCTCGGTCGGGGCACCGCGTACCTGCTGGGGGCCGGGCCCGTCACCCAGACCATTCTCGAGATGGCCGAGGGCTACCTGTTCGTCTCGGCCATGGAGCAGGGCGCGATCCTCGCGGTGCACGCCGGGCGGCGTTGCGACATCGGCATGGTCGGCTACGAGATGACGATGCTCGCCGCCCGGGTCGGCCACGCACTCGCGCCGGCGGCCCGCATCGGGACGGCCGCCACGTGAGTCAGGAGTGGGCGGGCTGGGACGGGGTTCCGGCCCGCCATCGCGCGTCGGACGCGACCGACGAGCGCGGCGGCCGGGTCGTCCCGGTCTACGCGGTGACCGGCGGGCGGACCCGCTCGGTCGGGCGGGACCTGCCCGTCGAGACGCTCGTGACGGCCACCGACCGCCGCACCGACGAGCTGGAGCGCGAGTACCGCGTGATCGTCGATCTGGCGGTGCGCCCGGTGTCGCTGGTCGAGATCGGGGCCGACCTGGCCATACCCGTCGGGGTCGTGAGGGTGCTGGTGGGCGATCTCGCCGACTCCGGCTACCTCGTGGTGCACGCCCCGCCGCCCACCACCGCGGGCGGCGGTCCACCGGTCGAGCTCCTGACCAGGTTGTTGGAGGGCCTCCGTGCGCGCTGAGCAGCGTCCGATCCCACTCAAGATCGTCGTGGCAGGAGGGTTCGGGGTCGGCAAGACGACGCTGGTCAGCGCGCTGTCGGAGATCCCGCCGCTGCTGACGGAGGAGACCATGACAACGGCGTCGATCGGCGTCGACGACATCTCGACGGTCCCCGACAAGACGACAACGACCGTCGCGATGGACTTCGGTCGCATCACGGTCGACGACACGCTGATCCTCTACCTGTTCGGGACGCCGGGGCAGGACCGGTTCTGGTTCATGTGGGACGAGCTGTCGCGCGGGTCCGTGGGCGCGGTCGTGCTGGTCGACCTGCGCCGGATCGACGACTGCTTCCCCGCGGTCGACTACTTCGAGAACCGCGGGCTGCCGTTCGTCGTCGCGGTGAACGGGTTCCCCGGCTCCGATGCGTTCGGCACCGACGCCGTGCGCGACGCGCTGGCGCTGCCCGCCGAGACCCCGATCGTGCGGATGGACGCGCGATCGGCGGACTCGTGCCTGGCGACGCTGGTGGAGCTGGTCGAGCACACCGTGCAGCGGGCGACCGCATCAGCTGCACGCTGACCATGGCCGCACCGGAGCTGGAGCTGGTGATCGGCGGGATGACGTGCGCCTCGTGCGCGAGCCGTGTACAGCGCACGCTCGACCGCCTCGACGGCGTGCACGCGACCGTCAGCTACGCGACCGGCGTGGCGACCGTGCACACGTCGGGTGCGCTTGCGCCGACGGCGCTCGTCGCGGCTGTCGAGGGCGCCGGCTTCGACGCCGCGGTCATTGAGCACGGCATGGCGCACGGCGTGGTTCGTGGCTCGGATGACGACACCGTC
Source organism: Pseudonocardia sp. TRM90224 (assembly GCF_021245725.1). Classification (GTDB taxonomy): domain Bacteria; phylum Actinomycetota; class Actinomycetes; order Mycobacteriales; family Pseudonocardiaceae; genus Pseudonocardia. The sequence goes on from NZ_JAJGSX010000066.1 coordinate 17,974, forward strand.
CGGCTGCTGTACCGGCGGCTGGTGGTGGCGGTCGTCGTGGGGATACCGGTCGCGGAGCTGTCGATGACCCCAGCGGCCGGCCCGCCCGGTTGGCGCTGGGTGTTGCTGGCGCTGGTGCTCCCGGTGGCCCTCTGGTGCGCGGCGCCGTTCCACCGGGCCGCGCTCCGCAACGCCCGCCACGGCGCGACGTCGATGGACACCTTGATCTCCCTCGGCGTGCTGACGTCCACCGGGTGGTCGGCGTACGCGATGCTCACGTCGGCCGGGGCGCTGTACCTGGACGTGCCGGTGTTCGTGACGGTGTTCCTGCTCGGCGGCCGGCTGCTGGAGGCGCTGGCGAGACGCCGGACGGGCGCGGTGCTGCGCGCGCTGGAGGCGCTGCGCGCGCAGGACGTCACGGTGCTGCGCGACGGCCACGAGCGGCGGATCCCCGCGGGTGAGCTGCTGATCGGCGAGACCGTCGTGGTGCGCGCGGGCGATCTCGTGGCCTGTGACGGCGTGGTGGTCGCCGGGAACGGGGTCGTGGACACGAGCACGATGACGGGCGAGTCCACGCCCGTCGAGGTGCGCGCCGGCGAGCAAGTGTTCAGCGGGACGGTCGCGGTGAGCGGCCCGTTGGACGTCCGGGCCGACGGGGTCGGCGCCGGGACGCGGCTGGCGCAGCTGATCCGCCTCGTCGAGCGCGCGTCGAACGAGAAGGCCGGCATCCAGCGGTTCGCCGACCGGGTCTGCGCGGTGTTCGTGCCGGTGGTGATCGCGGGTTCGGCGCTGACGTTCCTGTCTTGGATCGCGGTGAGCGGGATCGAACCGGCCGTCACCGCCGCGCTCGCCGTCCTGATCATCGCGTGCCCGTGCGCGCTGGGGCTGGCGACACCGACGGCGCTGCTCGTCGCGGCCGGGCGCGGGGCCCAGCTGGGCGTCTTCCTGAAGGGGTCGGCGGCGCTGGAGTCGGCGCACGCCGTCGACACCGTGGTGCTCGACAAGACCGGGACGCTCACGACCGGCCGGATGACCGTCCGCGACCTCGTGACCGCCGGGACGCAGCCCGCGGTGCTCGTCGGGCGCGCGGCGGCGGTGCTGGCCGGGTCGAGGCACCCGCTGGCGGCGCCCGTCGTCGCGCTGGGCGTCAGCTCGTGGGGTGCGCTCGCCGAGGCCGAGGAGCCCTGCGGGATGCCCGGCCTCGGCGCGGCGGGCACGGTCGACGGGCATCTGGTGCTGGTCGGGTCGCCGCTGCTGATGGCCACGCACGGGGTGGCGACGAGCGAGGCCGTCGACGCTCGGGTCGGCCGGTGGGAGGCCGCGGGGCACAGCACCGTCGTCGTGGCCTGGGACGGGGCGGTGACCGGCGCGTTCGCGCTCGGCGACGCGGTCAAGCCCGGTGCCGCCGCCGCGGTCGACCATCTGCGGCGGATGGGGTTGCGGACGATCCTGCTCACGGGCGACAACGAGGGCGCCGCACGAGCGGTGGCCGCCGCCGTCGGCGTCACCGAGGTCGCCGCGCGGGTGCTGCCCGCCGGGAAGATCGAGCTGGTCGAGCGGCTGCAGGCCGAGGGTCGAACGGTGGCGGTGGTGGGCGACGGCGTGAACGACGCCCCAGCGCTCGCCGGCGCCGACCTCGGCGTCGCGATGGGCTCGGGCACCGACGTCGCGCTGGCCGCCGCCGACATCATCGTCGTCCGCGACGACCTGGCGGCCGTCCCGCTCGCGATCGGGCTGGCCCGCCGCACCCGCACGACCACCCGCGTGAACCTGGCCTGGGCGTTCGCCTACAACGTCGCGGCGCTGCCGGTCGCCGCGCTCGGGTACCTCAGCCCCGTCGTCGCCGGGGCGGCCATGGTGCTCTCGTCGCTGTTCGTCGTGACCAACAGCCTGCGGTTGCGCAGCTACGGGCGATGAGGCGGGCAGAACCGCGCTCGGCCACACCCGAACGGGTGTGGTGAAGCCCTGCCCACGGCGTACGGTCCCCCTCCATGGCGACGACGTCCGTGCTCGACGCGGAGCAGCTGGGCCACCTGCGGCACTGGGACAACCTGTCCCGGCAGCTGCCCAACGACTGGTCATCGATGCAGGGCAAAGGGCTCGGCGAGGACGATTTCGGCAGCTACCGGTTCCAGCTCGCCTACATGGTCTACGGGCTCGCGCTGGCCCACCGCCACCGGCTGCCCGCCGCGCCGGGGGTGTTCCGGCCGACGATGCAGCGGTTGATCGGGAAGCTGTTGCGGCCCGACGTCTGGATGTACTGGCGTGACGTCTCGCGCGGTGGCGCCGTCTTCAACGCCCACCTCAGCGACCGGCTCACCGAGGAGTGGGACCCGGTTGTCCGCGACAACATCATGTACTCGGCGTACGTGCAGTCCTGCGCGCTGCTGCACGACCACCTCTTCGCCGCGGACACCTACGCCGAACCCGGATCGCTGACGTTCAAGCACTGGTCGTTCTTCTGGGGCGGCGGCGAGAAGCGGTTCGAGTACGACCGCAACTCGTTGAGCGAGCACCTCTACTGGCAGATGGTCGAGAACGGCTACCTCGGCGTCGCCTGCGAGCCCAACTGCGTGTTCCAGATCTGCAACCAGCCGGCCATCTTCGGCTTCCGCATGCACGACCTGCTCACCGGCGGCAACCGGGCCGAGGACGTCGTCGCCGGCTACGAGAAGGCCTGGTCCGACTTCGGCCGCCTCGACGCCACCGGCCACTACAACATGATGATCATGGAGGACAGCCGGGCCGTCCGGCCGAACGAGGCACCCTCACCCTGGGTCGACGCCTGGTGCGGCGCGCTGATGAACACGTGGAACCGCGACTTCGTCCACACGAACTACCCCAGCCAGGTCGCCGCGTTCCTCGTCCCCGGACCGGACGGCACCCTCTCGGTCCGATCCGCGCCCGCGGCCAACGTCATGGGGCAGACCGTCGTCTCCGACACCTGCGACACGGGCTGGGTGGCCGCGTGGGCGTCCGAGATGGGTGATCGGGACACCCTCGCCGGGCTGCTCGCCCACGCCGACCGCTTCATGAACCCCACCTGGCGCGACGGCGGGCTCTACTACCCCCGCAACGACACCCCGACCGACGACGCCGGCCACCGCACCGACATCGAACCCATGTCGGGCAACGTGCTGCTCGGGTACGCGCGCCTCAACGTCGCCGACGGCCTATGGGGCCTCTACAACCAGCCCTGGGGCCCCGACCACCACGCCGAGCCGGCGCTGGTGGAGGTCGACCGCGATGTCGAGGTCAGCCGGGCCGAGGTGGTCGACGGCGTGCTGCACGCCCGCCTCCGCCGCGACCGCACCCTGCCCGGCGCGGGCACCGTCACCATCGCCCGGCTGCCCGGGGATGCCGAGCTGCGACTGGACGGAACCGTGATCACCGGCCGTGCCGACGGGGACCGGACCGTGCTCGACGTGCCCGACGGAGCCGCCGTCGACCTGGTGGCCGGTCGGTGACCGCGCCACCGATCCGCGCGACGTACACCCTGCTCGACCACCACGGCACGCCCGTCACCGAACGCACCTACCGCGGCCGGTGGCAGCTCGTGCAGTTCGGGTTCACATCGTGCAAGGTCGTCTGCCCGCGCGCGCTGGGCAAGCTGAGCAAGGCGCTCGACGCCGTCGAGCCCGCGCTGCTGGTGCCGCTCTACATCTCGGTCGACCCGGAACGCGACACCCCCGCCGTCATGAAGGCGTTCCTCGAAGCGACCTACCCCTGGTTCACCGGTCTGACCGGCACCCCGGAGCAGATCGACGACGCGAAGCGCGCGTTCAAGATCTTCACCCGGCACCGGGACACCCCCGACGGCTACGACGTGCAGCACACCGCGCTCACCTACCTGCTCGACCCGGACGGGCGCCCCGCCCACCACTGGCCCGACCACCACCCGGCCGAAACGATCACGCGGGACCTCCACCGACTGCTCACCACCTGACCCCCCAACTTCCCCACCGTTTTGCCAACCTGCACACCCTGGAGGGTGCGCAAATGAGCAAAACGGTGGGGACGTTCGGGGTCAGCGGAAGGGTGCGGCGGTGTGGGTGCGGATCCACGCGAGGTCGTGGTCGTCGGCGATGTCGACCAGCTCCAGCCCGCCGGGGGTGACGGCGAACGTCGCCGCCTCGGTGACGACGAGGTCGACGGGGCGCTGCGCCGTCAGCGGGAACGTCGCGTCGGCGACGATCTTCGGTGTGCCGTCCTTGGCGGTGTGCGTCGTGGCGACGATGACGGTCCGGGCCCCGACCAGCAGGTCCATCGCTCCGCCGACACCCAGCACCGGCTTGCCCGGCAGCGCCCAGTTCGCGATCCGGCCCCGCGCGTCGATCTGCAGCGCCCCGAGCACGGCGACCTCGACGTGCCCGCCGCGGATCATCCCGAACGACGCGGAGCTCGCGAAGTACGAGGCGCCCGGTCGCGCGGTGACCGGCAGCTTGCCGGCGTGCACGAGGTCCGGGTCGATCTCCCCCGGTCCGGGCGTCGGGCCGACGCCGAGCAGGCCGTTCTCGGTCTGCAGGTGCGCGGTGCCGGCCGGCAGGTGGTCGGCGACCAGTGTCGGGATGCCGATGCCGAGGTTGACCACGGCGCCGCGCGGGATGTGCGGGGCGACGCGGGCGGCGATGCGCTGCTGCACGGTCATCTGCTGCACGGTCATCGGGCCACCCCGGTGCAGACGACCGCGTCGACGAACAGGTGCGGGGTCACGATCTCCTCCGGGTCCAGCGCGCCGACCGGCACCACCTCGTCCACCTCCGCGATCACGACGTCGGCCGCGGTGGCCATGTCCGGGTTGAAGTTGCGCGCGGTCTTCGAGTAGACGAGGTTGCCCAGCTCGTCGGCGGTCCGGGCCCTGATCAGCGCGACGTCGGCGTGCAGCGCCTCGTGGAAGAGGTGCGGCTCGCCGCCGATCACCCGCTCCTCGCGGCCCTGCGCGAGCGCGGTGCCCCACCCGGTGCGCGTGTAGAAGCCGCCGATGCCGGCGCCGCCGGCGCGGATCGCCTCGGCGAGCGTCCCCTGCGGAAGCAGCTCCACCTCCAGCCGGCCCGCCTCGTAGGCCGCGACGACGTCGGGGTTGCTGGTGAAGTACGAGCCGACGGCCTTGCGCACGCGCCCGTCCAGCAGCAGCCGGCCCAGGCCGCGGCCGGGCTCGCCGAGGTTGTTGCTGATCACGGTCAGGTCGCGGGCGCCGGGGTGCACGAGCAGGCCCTCGATCAGCGCGAGCGGCGCACCGACCAGGCCGAACCCGCCCACCATCAGCGTCGCGCCCGGCCGGACGGCCGCCAGCGCCGCCGCGATGCTCGTCGTCGGGGACACGAGGGTCATGCACGAAAGCACAGCAAGCCGGCAGCGATACGTCCAACATCTGTTCTGTCGTTTCCCAGACGATGTGGATATAACTGCGGCGTGCACTGCCGCCGGCTCACCTACTTCGTCGCTGTCGCGGAGGAGCTGTCCTTCACCAGCGCCGCCGAACGCCTGCACATGGCGCAGCCACCACTCTCCCAGCAGATCGCCCTGCTGGAGAAGGAGCTCGGCACGGCGCTCTTCGACCGCTCCCGCCGCTCGGTCCGGCTCACCCCGGCCGGCGCGGCGCTGCTCCCCGAGGCCCGCCGCCTGCTCGCCGAACTCGACGAGACGGCCGGCATGATCCGCCGGGTCGGCGACGGGAGCGTCGGCCAGCTCTCGATCGGTTTCGTCCCTTCGGCGATCAACGGGCCGCTGCCCGAGCTGCTGCGCCGGTTCCGCGCCGGCCGTCCCGACGTCGAGCTCGTCCTGCGCGAGATGGCGCCCGACCCGCTCGTGGCGGCCGTCGAGCGGGGCCGGCTCGACCTCGGGATCCTCTACCTGCCGGTCTCCGCGAGCGGGCTCACCCAGCAGGTCCTCGGCGAGGAGGAGCTGGTGCTGGCGCTCCCCGCCGACCATCCGGCCACCGCGAGCAGCGAGATCGACCTCGCGGACCTGGCCGACGAGCCGTTCATCATGCCCGAGCGGCACGACGTGCCCGGCCTGCACGCCGCCGTCGCCAGGGCCTTCACCGAGGCGGGCGTCGCCCCGCGGATCGCGTTGCGCGGCGTCTGGCTCGTGCAGACCGTGCTCGGCCTGGTCGCTGCCGGGATCGGGCCCGCGGTCGTGCCGTCATCGGTGGCCACCGCGAACCGCGACGGCGTCGTGCTGCGCCCGATCCGCGGCCGGCACCGGGTCGACCTCGCCGCGGTCTGGCTCCCCGACCGCGCCTCGGCCCCGCTGGCAGCGTTCGTCGCCGAGCTGCGCACCCCGTGATCAGACGGCGTGCGTGCTGCCGCTGCGGTAGTCGGTGTAGGTGTAAGGGTTGTCGAGCAGCTCGGTGTCGGGCACATCCGGGTTCATCCCCCGCTGCCACTGCTCCTCGCCCAGCGTCGAGCGCAGGTGCTCGACGGTCCGGTCGATCGCGGCGCGCGCGGCGTCGAGGTCGATCCCGACCAGCCGGTGGTCGCGCTTGACGATCCGCCCGTTCACCAGCACCGCCTCCACGTCGGCCCGCTGCGCCTGGAACGCCACGTGACCGTGCGGGTTGAGCAGCGGGAACATCGCGGGTGAGTGCTCGTTGCGGATCAGCACGACGTCGGCCTTCTGCCCGACCTCGATGCTGCCCAGGTCGTCGCGGCCGAGCGCTCGCGCGCCGCCGCGGGTGGCCCACTCGACGACCTGCTCGGCGCGCAGCGCGGAGTGCGTGACGGTCTCGCCTTTCGCGTGCGCCTCCATGTGAACGCGGGAGCGGTCGGCGCCCAGCGTGCTGCGCATCGCCGAGAACAGGTCGCCGCTCCACCACACGGTGGTGTCCATCGACAGCGACACCGGGATGCCGTGCGCGCGCAGCGCCCAGGTGGGCGGGTAGCCCTGGCCCGCGCTCTGCTCGCTCTCCGTCGATACCGAAACCGAGCCGCCTGTCGCGGCGATGCGGTGGTACGAGTCGGCCGAGAGCGACGCCGCGTGCACGTAGACGTTCTGGGGGCTCATGAACCCGCCGTCGTGCATCAGCCGGATGCCGTCGTTGTTGGTGGCGCCCCAGACCCCGGCATGGGTCGTGACCGCGACGCCGAGATCCCGCGCCACTTCGAACGCCGGCTGCTCGGGGAAGGTGGGGTCGCCGGTGACGTCGAAGGCGAGCTGGAACCCGAGCATGTCCCAGCTGCCGCCGCCCGGGGTGCGCCGGGCGACGAAGTCGCGGAACTCGGGGGTGCCTGTCCAGCTCGCCGGGGCGTCCTGGATGTTCCCGTAGGCCAGCACGAACCGGCCGGGCACGCTCTCCAGCGCGTCGACCGCCGCGTCGGCGTGCTGGGTCGTCCGCAGGCCGTGCGACCAGTCGACGACGGTCGTCACGCCGGCGTCGAGCGCCTCGATCGCGCCGAGCAGGTTGCCTGCGTGCACGTCCTCGGGGCGGAAGTGCTTGCCCGATTCGAGGTAGTACCAGACGAAGTACTGGGTGAGCGTCCAGTCGGCGCCGTAGCCGCGCATCGCGGTCTGCCACATGTGCCGATGGGTGTCGATCATGCCGGGCAGCACGATGCCGTCGGACGCGTCGATCTCGTCCGTGCCGTCGGGCACGGTCAGGCCGACCCCGACGTCGGCGATCCGGTCGTCGACGACGAGCACGTCGTGGCCGGGGAGCACGCTGTGCCGTGCGTCGACGGTGATCACGGTGCCGCCGCGCAGCACCACGGGACGTCCGCTCATGAGCGCTCCTCGATTACGGACGATCGTCCGCCTGACGGTTCATCGCAGGACGCGGACACTGTCGAACACCCCGGACCCGGTGTCAATCCGCCATTTCGCACAACCGACACGCACGCCCCTTCACAGCGTCCGCCACGCGGACAGCGGGCTAGGCTGCGCACGCAGACCAGTTCGAGGAGACGACATGCCACGCGACGGGACCGGCCCGGACTTCATCGAGGCGCTGGCCCGCGGCCTGGAGGTCATCACAGCGTTCCACCAGGACCGACCCACGATGACACTGGCCGAGGTCGCAAGCGCCACCGGCCTCGCCCGGCCGACCGCGCGGCGGATCCTGCTGACGCTGCGGGAGCTCGGCTACGTCCGCGAGGCCGAGCGCGGCTACGCGCTCACACCGCGCGTGCTGGAGCTCGGTGTCGCGTACGTCCGGTCGATGGGGCTGTGGGACGTCGCCCGCCCGCACCTGGAACACCTGGTCCGCAAGACCAACGAATCGTGCTCCATCGCCCAGCTCGACGGCTCCGACATCGTCTACGTCGCGCGCGTCGCCGTGCCGAAGATCGTCTCGCTGGCCGTGCAGATCGGAACCCGGTTCCCGGCGCTGCAGACGTCGCTGGGCAAGGTGCAGCTCGCCGCGCTCGCCCGGGACGAGCTGGAACGGGTGTTGGCCCAGCCCACCCGCTCCGGCCTGACCCCCCGCTGGCAACCCGACGCCGCGGAGCGCGACGCAGCCCTGCGCGACGTCCGGGCCCGCGGTTGGGCGCTGACCGACGAGCAGCTGGCCCTCGGCATCCGGTCGATCGCCGCGCCGCTGCGCGACGGTTCGGGCCGGGTGATCGCGGGCGTCAACGTCAACTGCCACGCCGCCGAGACCTCCGTCGAGCGCCTCCTGGACCACCACCTCCCGCTCCTCTTGCAGACCGCGGGCGAGATCAGCGCCGACTTCGCGCAGCTCGAAACCGTCCCGCACGTCACGGTGTCGGCTTCGTAGGAGCCCCTGGGGCGCTTGACGGCGTCCTCACCACCCACCACCATCGGAACTGCGGACACTCGTCCGGCAAGCGGTCACGAGATGGGGTCGGATGGCGGACGCCAACAAATCGGGAGGCGGGCCGCTGGCCGGGCTGCTCGTCGCGGACTTCTCCCGCGTCCTCGCCGGCCCCTACGCGACGATGCTGCTCGCGGACATGGGCGCGGAGGTCGTCAAGGTCGAAGGGCCGGGCGGCGACGAGACCCGCACCTGGATGCCGCCGACGAGGGGCGAGGTCTCGACGTACTACCTGGGCGTCAACCGCGGCAAGCGGTCGATCGCGCTCGACCTGCGCGACGCGGCCGACGCCGCCGTCGGCCGCGAGCTGGCCCGCCGGGCCGACGTGCTGATCGAGAACTTCAAGCCGGGCGGGCTGGCCCGGTTCGGGCTCGACTACGAGTCGGTGCACACGGCGAACCCCGGCGCGGTGTACGCGTCGATCACCGGGTTCGGGCAGGGCGCCGGATCGCACGTGCCCGGCTACGACCTGATGGTGCAGGCGATCTCCGGCCTCATGAGCCTGACCGGTGCCCCCGACGGGCCGCCGTACCGGGCCGGGATCTCGGTGTTCGACGTGATGGCCGGCAACCACGCGGTGATCGGGATCCTGGCCGCTCTGCGCCACCGCGATGCCACCGGGGAGGGCCAGCACGTCGAGGTCAACCTGCTCTCCTCCGCCCTGACCGGGCTGGTCAACCACAGCTCCGCGTACGTCGCCGCCGACGTCGTGCCATACCGGATGGGCAACGCACACCCGAGCGTGTTCCCGTACGAGCCGCTGCCGACCGCCGACAACGACCTGATCATCGCCGCGGCGAACGACGGGCAGTTCCGAAAGCTGTGCGACGTCCTGGAACTCCCCGAGATCCCGCAGGACCCTCGCTTCGCCCACAACGTCGACCGCACGAGGAACCGCGAGGAGCTGCGCCCGATCCTGGAGGCGCGCCTCGCGACCCGCGGGGCCGTCGAGTGGTTCGAGGCGCTCAGCGCGGTCGGCGTGCCGTGCGGACCGATCAACACCATCGACGGCGGGTTCGCCATGGCGCAGCGTTTTGGTCTCGACCCCGTCGTCGAGGTCGGCGAAGGCGAGCGGGCCGTGCCCACCACCCGCCACCCGATCCGCTTCTCCGCCACCCCGGCGACCTACCGCCTGCCGCCGCCCGAGCTCGACGAGCACGGCGCCGAGCTGCGGAAATGGCTGACCGAGGCGGACGACCGTGGCTGAGCGCGAGTACCGGACGGCCCTGGGCGCCTCGACCCCGGAGCGGATCACGCTGCTCGGCCACGACCTCGCCGATGACGTGATGGGCTCGGTCGGGTTCGGCGAGCTGGCGTTCTGGCTGGCCACCCAGCGTCGCCCCACCCCGGGTGAGACGCGGGTGTTCGAGGCCGTGCTCGCGGCGCTCGCCGATCACGGGTTCACGCCCACCGCGATCGTCACACGGCTGACGTACCTGTCGGCCCCCGACTCGGTGCAGGGCGCGCTGGCGGCCGGTCTGCTCGGCGGCGGCTCACGTTTCCTCGGGGTGACCGAGGACTGCGGCCGGTTCCTGCACGACGTCCTGACCTCGGTCGACGGCGAGCTGCCCACCGACGAGGCCGGCTGGGACGCCATCGCGCTGGCCACCGTGCGGGAGCAGCGCGCGGCGAAGAGGTTCGTCCCCGGCCTCGGGCACCACGTGCACAAGCAGGGCGACCCGCGCACCCCGCGGCTGTTCGAGATCGCCACCGAGGAGCGGCTGTTCGGCCCACACCTCGCGCTGTTCGCCGCGATCGGGCGGGTACACCCGCAGGTGCTCGGGCGGACGTTGCCGCTCAACGGGGCGGGCGTCTGCGGAGCCGCACTCGCCGACCTGGGCCTGCCGTTGGAGCTGCTGCGCGGGTTCGCCCTGCTCGCCCGCACGGCCGGGCTGATCGGTCAGCTCGCCGAGGAGCTGCGCCACCCCGTCGCCAACGACATCTTCCTCTCGGTCGACCTCAACAACCGCTCGGTCGACCCTGATCCCTACGAGCCGGGAGCTCCGCATGGCTGAGCTGGTCGCGGTGATCGCCTCCACCCACCATCCCTTCTACCATCGCGCGAGCACCTCCTCGGGCGAGGATCGGCCGCCCTTCGCCGACGAGTGGGTGCGCAAGGTCGAGGCGTTCCGCGAGACGTTGACCCTCGCCCGTCCCGACGTGCTCGTCATGGTGGGTTCCGACCACTTCCACCAGCTGTGGTTGGACAACATGCCGCAGTTCCTGGTCGGCAAGGCGCCCGCGTACGACGGCAACTGGTACAACGAGGAGCGCGAGTTCGGTCTCCCCCGGATGCACCTCGCGGGCCACGAGGAGCTCTCGGCGCACGTGCTGCGGCAGGGCCTCGACTCCGGGTTCGACCTGGCGTTCTCCAACGAGCTGCGGATCGACCACTCGATCACCTGCCCGATCATCACGCTTCGGCCGCAGGCCGACCTGCCGATCGTGCCGATCTACACGAACATCTTCGCGCCGCCACTCCCACAGCCGAAGCGGTTCGTGCAGCTCGGCCGCACCATCCGGGAGATCGTCGAGGGCTGGCCGTCCGACCAGCGGGTGGCGGTGATCGGCACCGGGCACCTCTCACTGGAGCTGGGCGGGCCGCGCCAGTTCGGGCCGCACGGCCCCGACCCGCAGTTCGACCAGAAGGCCGTCGGTTGGATCGCGGGCGGCGACATCGAGGAGTGCCTCGCCGAGGTGAGCCTCGAGAGCCTGCACCTGCCGGGCAACGCCACCCACGGCTTCATGGACTTCATGCTGATGATGGGCGTCGCGGGCGAGGGGCAGCGGGCCGACTACGTCGACACGTTCGACCTGTTCCACACGATGGAGGCGTACTTCACCTGGTACCCGAAGGGGGCGCCGTCGTGAGCAAGTACCTCGTCGACAAGTTCCTGTTCACCGTCGACCGCGACCCGGAGCTCGTCGAGCGCTATCGCGACGACCCCGCGGGCACGGTCGCCTGGTGGGAGGCCGAGGAGGCGAACCGCATCCTCAACTGCGTCGCCGCGGAGCGCTCGACCTGGCTCGCCTTCGACGACGCCGAACGGGCCGCGCTCGCCGGGCACGACTACCCCGCGCTGTTCGCGATGGGCGCGCACCCGTTCCTCACGTTGACGCTGTTCATCGCCATGTTCGAGCGCGACCACGAAGGCCTGGACTTCCAGCTGGAGTACGCCCGGCGCCTCTCGCACATGCAGCTGCCCTACCCCGACATCGCGACCTGAGGAGCACCGTGGCGCTACCGATCTTCCCGACGTCGCTGGTCGGCAGCTACGCCCAGCCCGAGTGGCTGATCGACCGGTCGAAGCTGGCCGGGCGCTTCCCGCCCCGGGTGCGGGCCAAGGAGCTGTGGCGCATCGCGCCGGAGTTCCTCGCCGAGGCGCAGGACGACGCCACGGTGCTGGCGATCCGGGCCCAGCAGGACGCCGGGCTCGACATCATCACCGACGGCGAGATCCGCCGCGAGAGCTACTCCAACCACTTCGCCACCGCGCTCCACGGCGTCGACATCGACAATCCCGGCACCGCGCTCGACCGCAGCGGCCACCCCAACCCGGTACCGCGCATCGTCGGGCCGATCCGGCGACCCCACCCGGTCGAGGTCGACGACCTGCGGTTCCTGCGCGCCCGCACCGACCGGACCGTCAAGATGACGGTGCCGGGGCCGTTCACGATGAGCCAGCAGGCGCAGAACGACCACTACCCCGACGCCGAGTCGGCGGCCATGGGCTACGCGGCCGCCGTCAACGCCGAGGTCAAGGACCTGCACGCGGCCGGCGCCGACATCGTCCAGATCGACGAGCCGTACATGCAGGCCCGGCCCGACGCCGCGCGCGCCTACGGCCTCGCAGCGCTCAACGCGGCGCTCGACGGCGTCACCGGCACGACCGCGGTGCACATCTGCTTCGGCTACGCCGCGATCATCCACGAGCGCCCCGAGGGCTACTCGTTCCTGCCGGAGCTCGCCGGTTGCTCCGCCGACCAGATCTCCATCGAGACCGCCCAGTCGGGGCTCGACCTGGGCGTGCTGTCCGACCTCACGGCGAAGACGATCATCCTGGGCGTGATCGACCTGTCGACGCCGGAGGTGGAGTCGGTCGAGCTGGTCGCCGACCGGGCACGCCGCGCCTTCGGCCGGATCCCCGCCGAGCAGCTGGTGCTCGCCACCGACTGCGGGATGAAGTACCTGCCCCGCACGAGCGCCGAGGGCAAGATGCGCGCGCTGGCCGGGGCGGCGCGGCTGCTCAGGGGGTGAGCACGATCCGGCCGGCGGTGCGCCCCGCCGCCTGCCGGGACCAGGCGTCGGCGGCGTCCGCGAGCGGCACCCGCTCGTGGCGGACCGTCAGCCGACCCGCGGCGGCGAACCCGCACACCGCCTCGATCGCGCCCCGGCGCAGCGCCGGGTCGAGAGCGTTGTTGGTGTAGCCGAGCACGTCGAGCGAGCGGCCCCGCAGGGTCGCCGAGTCGATCGCCGACGTCGGGGCGGCAGCGCTGCCCAAGTGCACCATCCGGCCGCCGGGGCGCAACGCGCGCAGCGCCGCCGCGGCCGGCACCCCGAACAGCGGATCGATCACCAGGTCAGCGGGGCCGCCGGCGGACATCGCCGCCGCGAGCGTCTCGACGTCGGCGTCCGGAGCGAGCGGCACGCAGTCGTCGGCGCCGTGGCCGCGGGCCAGGTCGAGCGCCGACTGCGACCGCGCGCACGCGACGACCCGGCCGGCACCGGCCAGCCGGGCGAGCTGCACGGCCGCCTCGCCGACGACCCCGCCCGCACCGAGCACGATCACCGTCTCGCCCTCGACGAGCCGCCCGCGCCACGTCAGGCACATCCAGGCGGCCACGGCCGAGAGGCCCAACGCCGCGGCCAGCACCGGGTCGACCCCGGACGGCAGCACCACCACATCGTCCTCGGCAACCGCCGCCCGCTCCGCCATGCTCCCGTCCCCCGGCGCCATCCCGGCGGACGACGCGAACCACACGACGGCCCCGGGCAGCGTCCCCACACCTTGCACACCGGGCACGTACGGGGTGGCGGGTACGCCGAAGTACGAGGTCCCCGACGCGCAGAGCAGGTCGAGCGGGGTGATCGGAGCGGCCAGGACGTCAACCACGAGACCGCCCGGATCGGGATGCTCCCCGACGACCGGCCCGGTACCCGGGGTGCGGATCAGCGCAGCACGCACGGTGATCGATCCTCTCGGCGCGGGTCGGGTTGACCGTCGACAACGACGTTTTGGCTGATGTTAGCGCTCACAAACGACCAGAACGTCGTTGTCGACGCTCACGCCGGAGCTGGGGTGCGCGAGTCGGGGCCGGGCCGTGCGCGAGTCGGGGTGGGCGGGTGAGTCGACACCTGCGGCACGGCGAGTCGACACCTGCGGCACGGTGAGAGTCCCACACGTTCCGGCGGGCGAGTCCCACGTTTCGGCGGGCGAGTCGCGCGTGTGGGAGCGGTGTGTCGCGCGCTTGGGCGGGTGGGGGTGGTTCTCGACGTGGTTCGTTGGGTGGGGTCGTGGCGGATGGTCTCGCGGCGGTGGTCCGGTTGGTCTTGGTGGTCGCGCGTTTTCAAGGGCGCCCTCGCCGGGCGGGCAGATCTCCGGGATGGTCGGGTCGTGCCATCCCGTCGACCTCCTTGGGGATACCACACGGCCGCCCATGGGCGGAGCTTCGTCGGTTGTGTTGCCGTTTTGTTGAGGGCCGCCCACGGGCGGCCGTGTGGTGGGGTTTTCCCAGGTCGACGGGATGGCACTCTTCAGCCCCCTATTGGTGGCGGGTACGCCGGTTTCGGCGACCTCGCAGACCTCATGGTGTCCTCGCAGAGGTTGTGCGGTCTGCGACGACACACCAGGGTCTGCGCGGTGCGAAAACCGTCGCTAGACAGCACCACAGGACAGAGGACCACCCTCCAATCGCAGGCTGATCCCGGGACTAGAGTGCAGGTCGGGGACGGCAGGCGACGCAACCAGGAAATACGCTCTTCACCCAACCCGGCCACCCCGAAAGCAAGAGAAGAAGTCGAAATTGGAGTGGCTATGGATCTTCACCGCGTCTAAAATGGAGATATGTCCGAGAACCTGCAGACCACCCTCGACGGGGTGACACAACTGCAGGCAGACACCCTGGTCGGGACGTTCGAAGAACGGTGCGCCGCGACCCGTGAGTTGGAGGTTCTGGGGCGTCGGCTGGATTTCGCGAGGGTTTGCGCGATCAGCGCTTTCGTTCGTGAGGGCGGTTTTCACGCGCGGGGCTACAGGTCGTCGATCCATGCGATCCGGGACCTGTGGAACCTCGACCACAACGACGCCAAGCGGTATGTGACCGCTGCTGAGCACGTCTGTCCTCGGATCGCCCTGGACGGTCAGGTGTTGCCGCCGCGGCTGCCTGCCACGGCGGCTGTGTTCGAGGCCGGGGCGATGAGCCTGCGACACGTCGAGAAGATCGTTGAGGTCCTCGCCTCGAAAGAGGCCGGGCGGCTGACACCGGCGGTGTGCGCCGACGTCGAGGTCCAGCTCGCAGACCACGCGCCCGTGTTCGAACCGCAGAGCTTGTACGTGTT
>NZ_JAJGSX010000067.1 GCF_021245725.1 Pseudonocardia sp. TRM90224
CGGTCTGCGACGTCACACCTGGGTCTGCGCGGTGGGAAAACCGTCTCTAGACGGCACCACAGGACAGAGGACCACCCACTATCCGCAGGCTGATCGTCGGACTGGAGTGCAGGTCGGGGACGGCAGGCGGCGCAACCAGGAAATACGCTCTTCACCCAACCCGACCACCTGAAGAACGTGAGAAGAAGTCGGGAATGGACTGGCAATGGATCTTTGCCGCGTCTAAAATGGAGATATGTCCGAGAACCTGCAGACCACCCTCGCCGGGGTGACACAACTGCAGGCAGACACCCTGGTCGGGACGTTCGAAGAACGGTGCGCCGCGACCCGTGAGTTAGAGGTTCTGGGGCGTCGGGTGGACTTTGCGAGGGTTTGCGCGATCAGCGCTTTCGTTCGTGAGGGTGGCTTTCATGCGCGGGGGTACAAGTCGCCGATCCACGCGATCCGGGACTTATGGAACCTCGACCACAACGATGTCCAGCGGTACGTCACCGCCGCCGAGCACATCTGCCCCCAGATCACCCTGGACGGCCAGGTGCTACCACCCCGGCTGCCCGCTGCTGCGGCGGCGTTCGAGTCCGGGCGATGAGCCTGCGACACGTCGACAAGATCGTCCAGGTCCTCGGCTCCAAGGAGGCCGGGCGGTTGACGCCGGCGGACTGTGCATACGTCGAAGCGCAGCTTGCTGAACAGGCGGCGGTGTTCGACCCGCAAGGTCTCTTCACCTTGGGGATGCGGGTGGTTCGGTCGTTCGACCAGGACGGGCCCGAACCCGACGACGGACCGGAGTCCGAGGTCAACGAGTTGACGATCACCCGTCATCCGGACCGACCGGGCGGGACGATCAAGGGTCGGTTCGACAACGCGGTCCTGTTCGCCACCATCGCCACCTTGATCGACGCGAAGTCGAAGCCGACCACCGCGGATGATCAGCGCAGTGCCGGGCAACGGCAGGCCGAGGCGTTGGGTGACGTCTGTGGGTATGTCCTTGACCACGGCGACGTCCCCCACGCCGGCGGGCACCGACCGCACCTCAACGTGCACATCCCACTCGCAGAGCTGGAGAACCGGGTCCGCACCGCGATCCTCGACTTCGGCGGCACCATCACCACCAAGGATCTGCGGCTGCTCGCCTGCAACGCCGCCGTCATCCCGATCGTCATGAACGGCGACAGCCAACCACTCGACATCGGCCGCGCAAACCGCGTCATTCCCGACGGAATGCGCCGAGCAGTCGCCGCCCGTGACCGGGGATGCGCGAGGTGTGGCCGACCGGCGAGTTGGTGCGATATCCACCATATTGTTGAATGGCAGAACGGCGGTCCCACCGAGATCAACAACTTGGTGATGTTGTGCAGGATGCATCACCGGGAGATCCATGCCACGGAATGGTTCGTGCGAATAGTTGATGGGCTACCGGAGTTCATCCCGCCCAGATGGGTCGACCCGGACCAGCGACCACGCCTGAGCCGCGTGCGTCAGATCCAGCCGGCGTCCGTGGCAACCCGGATCGCGTCGACGCGGTTGCGGGCGTCGAGCTTGTTGACGACGATCGTCAGGTAGTTGCGGACAGTGCCGGTGGTCAGCGAGAGGGTGTCGGCGATCTCCGTGGCGTCGCTGCCGATCGAGGCGAGCCTGAGCACGTCGATCTCGCGGTCGGTCAGCGGGCACTGGCCCTCGTCCCACGCGGCCAGCGCGAGTTGGGAGTCGATCACGCGGCGGCCCTGGGCGACGGTCCTGATCGCGTCGGCGAGCTGGGCGGGTGGGGCGTCCTTGAGGATGAAACCGTCGACGCCCGCCGCCAGGGCTCGGCGCAGAGTGCCGGGGCGCCCCAGGGACGTGACCATCAACGTCCGCACGTCGGGCATCGAAGAACGGAGCGCCTCCGCGGCCGCCAGGCCGTCTAGCACCGGCAGGTCGATGTCGATCACCGCGACGTCCGGGCGGTGCTCGCGGGTCGCCGGCTCGATCTGGTCGCCCGACTCGACCTCGGCGACGACGTCGATGTCCGGTTCGAGGCGCAGCAGCGCGACCAGCGCACCCCGAACCATGTGCATGTCCTCGGCCAGCAGGATCCTGATGCGGCCGTTCATACGCCGACACCGCTCAAGACGACCGGGTCGGCGTTCAGGATGCTGCTCTGCAGCCGCCGCAGCCGATCGGAGGGCGCCAGGCCCAGCTCGTCCATCATCGTGCGGTGCAGCAGGGTGTACTCCTCCAGTGCACGCGCCGGACGCCCCGACCGGTAGAGCGCGATCATGTATTGGCCCCGGAAATGCTCGTGCATCGGATACCGGGCGGTGAGTGCGGCGAGCCGGCCCAGCAGCACACCGTGGCGACCGAGACGCAGCTCGGCATCGATCAGATCCTCGTGAATGCCGAGCCTGATCTCTTCCAACCGAGCCACCTCCATCTTCAAGCGAATGCCGACCTTCACGTCGATGAGCGCCGGCCCGCGCCACACGTTCAATGCCGCCGCAAACTGATCGGCGGCCTCCTTCGGACGACCGGCGTCGACGGCCAGCCGGCCGGCTGCGGCAATTCGTTCGAAAGTCGTCACGTCGAGCGCGTCGCGGCTCACATCGAGCGAATAGCCGCCGTAGGTGGTCGTCAGCACGTCCTTCGAGGCGGGGAACGGGGCCGCGGCCTCGATCAGCTTGCGCAACCTGAGCACGTAGGTCTGCAGGGTCGGCAGCGCGCTGCGCGGCGGCTCCGCCCCCCACAGCTCCTCGATCAGCGTCGACACCGTCACCACCTGGCCGGCCTGCAGGGCGAGCAACGCGAGCACCTGCCGCGGTTTACGCCCGCTGGGGGTGATCGACGCCCCGTCCAGGCGTACGTCCAGCCTGCCCAGAACCTTGATCTCCACGCGGTCCTCCCACGCTCGCCCGACGGTTCCGGTCCAGTTCATCGGAGGCGGCCGGTCGTCGCCAGATTTCCCCGCCACGTTCTCCGCGATGACCTTTCACCGGACGGTCCATGAATTCTTCACAAGCTGCTCCCGACCGTTCCGCGGGCCCGACACGCGTGCCACGATTCGATCGTGTTGCGATGGATGACAGCGGGCGAATCACATGGCCCGGCATTGGTGGCCGTGCTGGAAGGCATGATTGCCGGGGTCGGGATCACCACCGAAATGGTGGCCGCGGAGCTGGCCCGGCGGCGACTCGGCCACGGGCGTGGAGCCCGGATGGCGTTCGAGGCCGACGCGCTCGAAGTGATCGGCGGAATTCGGCACGGCGTGACCCAAGGTGGGCCGGTCGCGATCCGGATCGGCAACTCGGAATGGCCGAAGTGGCAGACGGTCATGGCCGCCGACCCGGTCGATCGCGACCTCGTCGCCACCCGGGCCCGCAACGCCCCGCTCACGCGGCCCCGGCCGGGCCACGCCGACCTCGCCGGCATGACGAAGTACGGGTTCAGCGACGCGCGGCCCGTCCTCGAACGGGCCAGCGCGCGCGAGACCGCCGCCCGGGTGGCGCTCGGCGCCGTCGCGAAGGCATACCTGAAGCAGGCGTTCGGCGTCGACATCGTGTCCCATGTAGTTGCGCTCGGCGCCTACGACGCACCAGCCGGCGAGCTCCCGGGGCCGGCGGACGGGCCTCTGATCGACGCCAGCCCGGTGCGCGCGTTCGGCGCGGCGGCCACCGCAGCCATGACGGCGGAGGTGGACGCGGCCCATCGCGACGGCGACACCCTCGGTGGTGTGGTCGAGGTGCTCGCCTACGGGCTGCCGGTCGGGCTGGGTTCCTACGTGCAGCACGACCGCAGGCTCGACGCCCGGATCGCCGCAGCGATCATGGGCATCCAGGCGATGAAGGGCGTCGAGATCGGCGACGGCTTCCGCACCGCGCACCGGCGCGGCAGCGTCGCGCACGACGAGATGGTGCCGGGCGACCCCGTCCACCGCCTGTCGAACCGGGCGGGCGGCATCGAAGGCGGGATGACCAACGGCGAGCCGGTGCGGGTGCGGGCGGCGATGAAACCCATCTCGACGGTGCCGCGCGCGCTGCGGACCGTCGACGTCGCCACCGGCGCGGCCGCCACCGCCATCCACCAGCGCTCCGACGTCTGCGCGGTGCCGGCCGCCGGGGTGGTGGCCGAGGCGATGCTCGCGCTGGTGCTGGCCGACGCCGCGGCGGAGAAGTTCGGCGGCGACTCGCTGGTCGAGGTCCGACGCAACCTGGCGGCCGGCCGGACGGCGTGATCGCCGCGTCAGGCCGCCTCGCGCGTCCGGACCGCGCCCTCGACCGACAGCTCCCCGAGGATCTCGCTGAGGACCGCCGTGCCCTTCCGGCTCAGCACCGAGGCGAGGTGGCACTGCGCCGACGCGAAGCCCCGGCCGCGCAACCCGTGCACCTCGTCGCAGCCGTCCTGCCTGAAGACCTCGACCGCCCCGTGCTCCGCCGAGACGAACCGGTCGGTGGCCGACCGCGCCGAGAACGTGTTGTAGAAGCCCACCAGCTCGGTGCGCCCGAAGATGTCGACCTTGCGTTGGACGCCCTGGTTGGGCTCGTCGCGCCGCTCGACGGGGAGCCCGAGGATCGTGCTCAGCACCTGGTGGCCCAGGCAGACCGCAAACAGCGGCGTGCCGTTCGCGAGCAGGGTGGAGACGATCGAGTGCAGGGCCGCGATCTTCGGATCCCGCAGGTCACGGGGGTCGCCAGGGCCGGGCCCGACGATCACGACGTCGTAGCTTTCGAGGCTGAACGGCTCGTCGAACCGCGCCACCGTGACGTCGAAGCCGACCGCGCAGAGCATGTCCCGCGCCATGAACGTGAAGGTGTCCTCGGCGTCGATCACCAGGATGGACTTCCCGACGTTCTCCGGTGCGGGCCGGGTGCGCTCCTGCGGCGACTCGAACCAGAAGTCCGCCAGCGGCGCGTTTCGCTCGGCGAGCGCCCGTCGCACGGCGGGATGGCCGCTGATGTCGGGCACGTCCGCGACCGCCGACAACGCGGCACCCTGTAGCGCCGCAAGCAGCCCGGCCGCCTTCGCGCGGGTCTCCGCCGCCTCGGACACGGGGCACGAGTCCCGCACCAGCGTGGCCCCGACGCCGATCCGCACCCGCCCGTCCGGCGCGATGTCGGCGGTGCGGATGAGGATCGCCGAGTCGAGCGCCTGGCCGCCGGCGGCGTCGCGCCCGACCAGCGCGACGACCCCGGCGTAGAAGCCGCGCCCGCTCGTCTCGTGCCGGGCGATCACCCGGCACGCGCTCTCCAGCGGGCCGCCGGTCACGGTCGGCGCGAGCAGCGTGTCGCGCAGGATCTCCCGGACGTCGAGCGTCGACCGGCCCTCGATCAGGTACTCCGTGTGGGCCACCCGCGCCATTTGCTTCAGGTGCGGGCCGATGGCGCGGGCGCCGCGATCGCACACCCGGCCCATCATCTTCAGCTCTTCGTCCAGCACCATGTAGAGCTCGTTGGCCTCCTTCGCGTCGGAGAGGAACGCCAGCACCCCGTCGAGCTCCGGCCCGGGTTCCGGGTACCGGTACGTGCCGCTGATCGGGTTCATCACCACCGTGCCGCCGTCGAGGCTCACGTGCCGCTCCGGCGAGGCCCCGACGAAAGTGCGGTCGCCCGCGCACACCAGGAACGTCCAGTACGAGCCGGGGTCGCGGCCGAGCAGCCTGCGGAAGAAGGTCAGTGCGGTCGCGCGCGACCAGTTGTGGATCTCGGTGGTGAACGAGCGCTTGATGACGAAGTTCGCGCCGACCCCCTCGCCGATCTCCTCGCTCACGACCCTGCGCACGACGTCGGCGTACTGCTCGTCGTCGAGGTCGAAGTCGCCGGGCCCGAGCTCGATCGGCTCCTCCGGCAGCGCCGCGACGACTTCGCCGAACGGCAGCACCTCCTGGTGGGCGATCTGCAGGGTGATCAGCTGCTCGCCGTCGTCGACGCACTCGAACCCGCGCTCGCGGACCTGCCGGAAGGGCAGGAGCGCGAGCACCTCGTGCCGGCCGGGCGCTCCCTCCGGCGACGGCGACAGGGCGATGTCCGCGATCCGGTCGACGCACCCGACCTCGCCGACAACGAGGTCGACGGCGTCCGGCCCGGTCGAGCCGGGTCGGTGCAGCAGGGCGAAGGACGGTCCGGCCGGATCCAGGAGGGCGTCGAGCCAGGCGGTCATCGCGGTGGTCCGTCGATCATGGCGAGCGCCGCGCCCGTGGACAGCGTGACGGCGCACCGCGAGGATGCGTAGTCCAGCGCCATCCGGTGGTGCTCAAGAGAGAAGTCCGCGACGGCATCGGCCACGAGGAAGGTCTGGATGTCGTTGGAGTAGCCCTCGTGCGCCGTCATCAGGATGCCGACGTGGGCGTAGACACCGCAGATGACCAGCTGGTCGCGCCCCCGTTCCCGCATCAGCTCCAGGAGGGGTGTGCGGCAGAACGCGCTGGGCCGCCACTTCGTGAGCACGATGTCGCCGGGCGCGGGTTCGAGGCCCGGCACGATCTGGCGTTGCTGCGGATCGGTGGACATGCCGGCGCCCCAGAAGTCCTTCAGGAGGCCGCGCTGCTGGTCGGTCATGCCGCCCGGCTGAGCGGTGTACGCCACGAGCGCGCCGTGTGCGGTGAAGCTCGCGCGCAGCTCGGCGATGTTGCGTTTCAGGTCGCCGAGCGGGGTCGCTGCCTGCTGGAACGGGCGGACGAAGAAGTTCTGCATGTCGTGGATCAGCAGGACCGCCCGAGCGGGGTCGATGCGCCACGGCGCGATGTTCTCCGGCAGCTCGTGCTCGGCCGGCATCGCATACGGTTCGATCACGGGGATCGACATGGTTTCTCCCTGGTGGTGGGACGGGGCCTCAGCTCCCGAGAGCCGCTCCGCCGTCGACGGTGAGTTCGTGCAAGGTGATGTGCGCGGCGCGGTCCGAGAGCAGGAAGCACACCGCCTCCGCGATGTCCTGCGGCCGGGCGAGGCGCCCCAGCGGGATGCCGAGCCGGTACGTCTCCGGGTTGCCCTCGATCGAGACCCGCAGCGCATCACCCTCGGAGCCGGCCCACAGCGACGTCAGCATCGGGGTGTCCGTTGATCCCGGGGCGACGACGTTGCACCGGATGCCGTGCCCGGCGAGCTCCAACCCGAGGCACTTGGTGAAGCTGCTCGCGGCCGCCTTCGAGGCGGCGTAGGCGGCCATGTTCCAGCGGGGCGTCCGGGCCGCGTTCGACGCCACCGTCACGATCGACCCGCGCCGCCGCTCCTTCATCCGACGGGCGGTGGCCCGGCAGACGTTGAAGACGCCGGTCGTGTTGACCGCGAACGTGACCTTCCAGTCCTCGTCCGAGAGGTCCACCGCGTCGGCAGTGCGCAGCACCCCGGCCGCGTTGACCAGGTAGCCGATCGGGCCGATGTCGTGCTCGATCTCGGCGACGGTCGCCTCGACCTCGGTGGCGGAGGAGACGTCCAGCACGTATCCGCGGACGTCATGGCCCTCGTCGCGCAGGCGCTTCACGACCAGTGTGAGACCTTCGAGATCGGCGTCCGCCGCGGCCACCGCTGTGCCGTCCGAGGCGAGGGCGCGGACCACCGCCGCCCCGATCCCGCCGGCCGCCCCGGTCACCAGGGCGATCTTCTTCTCCATGGTTCACACCTCGAGACCTGTCCTCGACCGCGAGGTCAGCGCGGCGACGAGATCGGGTTCGACACCGAGGCAGCGCACGGAGAACGACCCCACCGCCTCGACGTAGTTCGCTTCCAGCTCGGCTTCGTCGACCTCGGTGGACCGGCCGCCCCTGATCAGCACCCGACCGCCGACGATCACGGTGTCGACGTCGTGGGACCCGCCCAGCGCGAGGAAGCCCTCCAGCGGACGCGGGTTGAGCAGGTACCGCCAGTCCTCGGCGGGGACGAGCACAAGATCGGCCTGCTTGCCCACTTCCAGGCTGCCGACCTGCTGCTCCCAGTCGAGCCCGCGGGCCGCGATCCGGGTCGCCATCGCCAGCGCGTCGGTCGGCCGGACCTCCGTCGGGTCGGCGGCGATCTCGTTGAACACCTGGTAGGTGGCCTTCATGGCCTCGGCCATGCCGCCCAGCGGCAACGCGGTGCCGTCTGTCGAGAGCGAGACGTCCAGGCCGGCGCGGCGGAACCGCGGGATTGCCAGTGTCTCGGTCAGCGTCGACTCCCCGGCGTTGCCGTACTTCGCCGGCGAGAAGTTCACATGCACCCCGCTCTCGACGAGCAGCTTCCGCTCGTCCTCGTCGACGAACGCGGTGTGCACCGCCATGAACCGGGGCCCGAGCAGGCCGAGGTCGGCGAAGCGGCGCACGGGCGTGGCGCCGAAGTAGGTGCGCATCACCTCGTACTCGTTGCGCAACGCGCCGACGTGCGTGGCGAACGGGACGTCGTGCTCGGCGACGAGCCGGGCCAGGCCGGCGCCGAGCTCATCGGTCATGTTCGTCCCGTACACCGAGGTCGGGCGGGCCCGCAGGTGTCCCGTCCGGTCGGCCGCGGCGCGCTGCAGCAGCCGCTCGGCGTCGGCGAGCAGCGCGTCGGCGTCGCGGGTGCGCTGGAACCGCGAGGCTCCCGGCAGGCAGACGGCATCGCTCGCCCAGGTGCTCACCGAGGCCCGGATGCCGAGGTGCAGCGCCGCGTCGGCGAGGGCGTCCGGCTTGTTCAGCGACCCGACGTCACCGAGCGTGGTGACGCCCGAGCGCAGCTGCGTCCACATCGAGTACCGGGCGATCGCGGCGGCCTCGTCGTCGGAGAGCCGCCCGATCAGGTCGTGGAACGAGTCGAAAGCCGCGGACACCTGGCACACGTCACCGCCGAGCGCCATGAACGCGGGCCGGTCGTCGCGGTCCCACGGTGGCCGCAGCGCCGCGCGGGGCGAGAAGCGCATCGCGAACATCTCGTGCCAGTGCGGGTTGACGAAGCCGGGCAGGATCAGGTGGCCGGTCGCGTCGATGATCTCGGCATCGGACGGCACCGGCACCTGTGCAGACGGCCCGACGGCGACGATGCGGCCGTCGCGGGCGAGCACCGCCCCGTCGGGGATCACGCTCGCCCCCTCGTCAGCGGGGTACAGGCAGCCCCCGCGGATCAACAACGCGGTCACGGTGCCGCCCCCCGCACGTCGTCGACGTGCGCGGCCCACGCGTCGATCGTCGGCTCGGCCGCCAGCACGGCGAACTCGACGGCCAGCCCGCGGCGCCGCCACCTCGTGGCGAGCCGCATCACCTCCAGCGAGCCCACGCCGAGCTGCACCAGGTTCGCGTCGCCGGCGAGCTCGTCGCCCGGGATGCCGGAGAGTTCGGTGACGGCTTCGCGCAGGAAGTCCGCGGTCGTTGTTTCGGTGGTTGACGTTCCAGTGGTTCGTGACATGGTCAGCTCGCCTTCCGCAGCTCTGCGTGCGCCCAGTCGCGCAACGCGTCGGGGTGCCGCGCCGCGGCGGCCAGCACCTTCTTGTCGACCTTCCCCAGCGGGGTCAGCGGGAAGGCCTCGACGTACTCCACGCGGTCGGGCAGCTTGTAGTCGGCGAGACCACGCTCGCGCAGCGCGCGCTTCAGCTCGTGCAGGGTCGTCCGCAAGCCGTCCGCCACGAGGAAGGCGAAGGTGCGCTCGCCGAGGAACTCGTCGGGGACGGGCACAACCGCGGCCGCGGCGATCCGCGGATGCGCGACCAGGTGGCTCTCGACCTCGACCGCGGAGATCTTGTCCCCACCGCGGATCACGACGTCCTTGATCCTGCCCTCGATGACCAGCCGCCCCGTTCCGGTCCGGCTGGCCAGGTCGCCGGAGCGGTAGAACCCGTCCGCGGTGAACGCCCTGGCGTTGTGCTCGGCCGCGCGGTAGTAGCCGCGCAGCGTGTAGGGGCCGCGGGTCAGCAGCTCCCCCACCGCGCCCGGCCCGACGTCGACGCCGTGCTCGTCGACGATGCGGACCTCGTCGTGCGGAGAGATCGGACGGCCCTGCGTGTGGACGACCGTCTCGTCATCGTCGTCCGCCCGGGTCATCGACAGCAGCCCCTCCGCCATCCCGAAGACCTGCTGCAGGCGCGCGCCGAGCTCCGGACCGATGCGGGCGGCGAGCTCCGGCTGCAGCTTGGCCCCGCCGATCTGCACCGTGGCCAGGGACGACAGGTCGTTCCCGAGCCACTCGCGGGCCTCCAGCCACAGGTGGGCGACCGTCGGCACCAGCGACGTGAACGTCACGCCTTCGTGCTCGATCAGCTCGAAGCAGCGCTGCGGGTCGGGGTCGTCGGCCAGCACGACCGTTGCCCCCGCGCCGAGCATGCCGATCACGCCGGGGCAGCCCCAGGTGAAGTTGAACTCCACCGGCAGCACCGCGAGGTAGACGTCGGCCGCGTCGATCTCGCACACCTGCGAGGTGGTTCGCGTCTGGTAGGCGTAGTCGTCGTGGGTCCGCGGGATGAGCTTCGGCAGGGCCGTCGTCCCGCCGGAGAGCAGGAAGAACGCGACGTCGGACGGGTCGTTCGGCAGCAACGGCACCGGGTCGGCGCACACCTCGGCGAGCGGGGTAATCCGCGGGTCGGCGACCCCGGTCTCCGCACCGAGCACGAACACCTGACGCAGCTCCGGCGCCTCGGCCAGCATCTGCTCAGCGAGCGCGACGTGGTCGAAGCCGCGGTGCTCCCTGGCCGTCACGAACGCTGACGCACCGGAGACCGCCAGCAGGTGCCGGATCTCGTTCGCGCGGTGCGAGGCGAGCGAGAAGACCGGCTTGGCCCCGGTCCGGAACAGCGCGAACGCGGCGACGACGAACTCCGGGACGTTCGGCAGCTGGAGCACCACCCGCTCGCCGGCCCCGATCCCGCGGGCGGCGAACCCGGCCGCCGTCCGGTCGATCCGGTCGGCCAGCTCGGTGAACGTCAACCGGGTCGGCCCGTGCACCAGCGCGATGTCGTCGCCGTAGCGGTCGGCCCACGTGCGGGGCAGTCCGCCGAGGTCGACACCATTCCACAGCCCGGCGTCGGCGTAGCGGGCGGCGAACTCCGCCGGCCACGGCGTGCATCCGTCCAACATCAATTCTCTCCTTCCGACTCACGACCGGCGCCCGGGTGGGGAGCGACGATCTCCAGCAGCGCGCAGCTGGCCGTCATGCCGGGTCCGGCGGCGATCAACATCACGTGGTCGCCGGGCCCGACGGCGCCCGTGCGCCACAGGTGCTCCAGCCCGATGACCGGATCGGCAGCGCCCACGTGCCCGTAGTGCTTGGTGATCTCGAACGTGCCGCGGGCCTCGTCGATGTCGAGCGGGTCGAGGTAGACGGCGTGCAGCGGCCCGCGGGCGAACCCGACGTGGCACACCCGCACGACCTTGTCCATCGCGACGCCGGCGTCGGCGAGCGCCGCATCGGCGGACGCGGCGAGGCAGTCGCCGAGGTTGCCCATCGGCGGCGTGACCCCGGCGGCCCACTGCGCGCGCCAGTACTCGCTGCGCTCCTCGAAGTTGAGCGACACCCCGCGGGTGATGCCCGGCGGGAAGAGTTCCTCGCCGCCGCGGTGCATCTCCTCCATCAGCGGGTTGCTGTTGGTCGCGACGGACAGCACCTTGGCGAAGCCCGCGGTGCGGGAGACGACCGCAGCCGCGCCGCCGTCACCGAGGACGAAGAGCTTGGCCGCCCGCCAGCGGTCCACGACCGGGACGGAGAAGTTGTCCGCCGTGGTCAGCAGCACCGCGTCCGTCGCGGGGTCGGCGGCCAGCCGGTGCACCGCGAGTTCGAGGCCGGCGAGCATGCCGACGCAGCCCTGGCGCAGCTCCACCGCGGAGATCGGCTGGTCGAGGGTGTGGCGCAGCACGTAGTGCGGGGCGGACCAGCCGTCCGGGCCCTGGTGGTAGGTGGTGCTGTGGATCAGCGCGCCGAACCGGTCGGGGTCGACGCCGGCCTGCGCCAGCGCGTCGCGGGCGGCGGCAACCGCCATGTCCGGGGCCGGCCGGTCGTCCGCCACGGCCACGCCGCGCAGTCCGGACGAGACCTGGGCGGCCTCGTCGTACCAGCCGCGCGCCACCGCATCTTCGGTGCTCACGGCCGGTGGCAGGCAGATCCCCAGCCCGGCGAGGTAGGTGTCGGCCGGGGCCTTCATCGGCCCGCTCCCGTCGCGACCGGCACCAGGAACCTCGCGACGCTGTCGAGCTTCTCGCAGGTCTCCTCGTACTCCCGCTCCGGTGTGGACTGGCCGACGATCCCGGCGCCGGCCCGCAGCCACGTGCGGCCGTTCTGCCGGTACGCCGAGCGCAGGACGAGCGCGGCGTCCATCGAGCCGGTGTGGTCGACGGTCAGCACCGCGCCGCTGTAGAGGCCGCGCTCCTCCGCCTCGGAGCTGCGGATCACGTCGTAGGCGGGCGCCTTCGGCACCCCCGACGCGGTGACGGCCGGGAACACCGCGCCGAACGCGTCCCACGCCGCGCGACCGTCCGCGAGCCGGCCGGCGACCCGGGAGGCCAGGTGCTGGCACGTGCCGCGCTCCTTGATCGTCATGAACTCCGGCACCTCGATGGAGCCTGGGTGGCAGACGTCGGAGAGCTCGTCCGTGCCGACCTTGACCGAGATCGCGTGCTCGTAGATCTCCTTGGCCGAGCTGAACAGGTCGTTGCGCAGCTGCTCGTTGCGCAGCAGGTCCGGGGTCAGCGCGCGGGTGCCGGCGAGCGGCTGGCTGACGACGTGGCCGTCGGCGGAGACCTGCACGACGATCTCCGGGCTGAACCCGGTCGCTTCGATGCCGCCGACGTCGAGCAGGAACGAGCGGGCGGGGTTGTTGCCGCGCCGCCCCGCCCGGTAGGTGGCGATCAGGTCGACGTCGTACTCGACGTCGACGACGCGCGACAGGATGACCTTGTGCAGCCGGCCCGCGTTGATCGAGTCGATGGCCTCGCGCACGGAGCTCTGGTACTGCTCGACGCCGGTCCCGCGCACGTTCAGCGGGAACGGCTCGGCCGGGACCGACGTGTCGCCGATGACGATCGCGGCCAGCAGGGCGGTGAGCGTCTCCTGGTCGGCGGCCCGCAGGTGTGCCATTCCGCCGGTGATGCGGACCTCGGCCGCGGGCACCACCAGGTGCATCATGCGGTGCTCGCCGACGTCGGTCAGGTCGCCGTCCTTGGCGTAGGACAGCTCGAACGTCGCCCACCCGTAGGCCCGCCACTCCGGCACGGTCACGGCCTCCAGCAGGGCTGCGACCTGGTGCAACGGCTTGCCGTCCCACTCGAGGGTGCGGGTCTCCTGGCCGTGCTGGGTGAGCACGGCGCTCGTCCGGTCGAGGGTGAGCTCCGCCAGTGCGCCGCCGGCGTAGGACCAGGTGTCCCCGTTCTCGTAGACGACGTAGCTGTCGTGCAGGCCGGACGCGGCGAGGCGGGTGACGACCTCCAGCGGGTCGTCGGGCACCGAGAGGTGGGTCTCGAAGTAGTGCTGGGGGATGATCGCGGTCATCTGCGGCGTCCTCTCGAGGACTCGTTGGTCACCTGGTTACTATCGATAGCGTTTTGCTGGTAACAGTCCGGGCATGCCTGACCGGGGCTGCCGGTCAGTTGCTGATCAGACCTTCAGCGCGGCGATGACCGCCGCCATCCCTTCGACGCTCGGGTGGTCGAACAGCTCGAAGAACATCTCGTCCTGGCTCTTCGGGATGTCGAAGAACCGCACGATCTGCTCGGTCAGCGCCGCAGCGCGCATCGAGTCGCCGCCCAGATCGAAGAAGTTGTCCAGCACCCCGACCTCGTCGAGGTCCAGCGCCCGCTCCCAGATCTCCTGCAGCGACCGCTCGATGTCGTTGCGCGGCTCCTCGAACGCCGTCTCGACGTCCGGCCGGGCGGTCGGCGGCTCCGGGAGCCGGGAGCGGTCGATCTTGCCGTTCGTGGTCAGCTCGAACACGCCCACCACGAACGCCGAGGGCACCATGAACGTCGGCAGCTTCTGCTGCAGCGCCCGGCGGATCTGCCGGACCGCAGGCTCCGCGCCGGGCTCGGCCTCCAGGTACGCCGCGAGCCGGGTGCTGCCTGCGTCGTCGGTCAGGGCCCGCACGACGGCCTGGGCGACCCCGGGCATCCCGGTCAGCATGGCCTCGATCTCGCCGAGGTTCACGCGGTTGCCACGCACCTTGACCTGGCTGTCGGTGCGCCCGACGATCTCGATGTCGCCGTCGGGCCAGCACCGCGCGAGGTCACCCGTGCGGTACAGCACGGGGTGGCGCGCCGCGTCGAGCGGGTTGGGGATCCACTTCTCCGCCGTCGCCTCCGGCAGGTGCAGGTACCCGGCGGAGAGGCTGTCGCCGGTCACCACCAGCTCGCCGATGACGCCCGGCGGCACCGGACGCATCCGCTCGTCCAGCACGAACGTCCGGACGTTGGGCAGCGGCCGGCCGATCGGGGGCGTCCGCCGGGCCCGACCGGCCGCGCCGAGGCGTTTGCCCAGCTCAGTGATGTCGCAGCTGGCGACAACGGTCGCCTCCGCGGAGCCGTACAGGTTGATGACGTTGAACGGCAGCGCCGCCGCCGGCCACGACTGCACCCGCTCGCCGCTGATCCGGATGTTCTGCAGCGCCGTCTCGGCCGGCCATTCCAGGGTCAGGATGCGCTCGCAGATCGCCTTCGTCACCAGCGTGTGGGTGATCCGCCGCGCGACCAGCCAGTCCCGCAGCCACTCCGGGGAGGTGACGACGGCCGGCTCGGGAATGTGCACCGTAGCGCCGGCGGCCAGCACCGAGAAGCACTCGACCTGCACCATGCCGTAGCCCGGCGCGGCCAGCCACGTCCCGCGGGACGAGTCGGTGATGCCGCAGATCTTCTGCATGCCGTGGATCAGGTTGCGGGCTGCCCCGTGCCGGGTCAGCACGGCCTTGGGCGCGCCGGTCGAGCCCGAGGTGTAGCAGATGTGGATGACGTCGTCGGTCTCCACGACGGAGCCGATCGGGGCAGTCGGCTCGTTCTCCCAATCCGCGACGTCGAGCGCGACGACCGGCGCGGTGCCGGCCACGACGGCCTCGTGCGCGGCCAGCGTCAGCACGAGCACGGCCTCGGCGTTCTCGATCATGAACCGGATGCGCTCCGCCGGAAAGTCCGGGTCGAGCAGGATCGCCGCGGCGCCCAGCTTGAAGCAGGCGAGCTGGGCGATCAGGCTCTCCGGGCAGCGCGGGAAGCAGGTGCCGACGCTGTCGCCCCGACCCACGCCGGACGAGCGCAGACGGTGGGCGAGCCGGGTCGCCTGCTCATCGAGCTCCCCGAAGGTCATCCGGCCAGCCGGCCAGACGACCGCGTCCTTGTCCGGTGTGCGCTGCGCGACGGCGGTGATCTCCGCGTGGAAGAAACCGCCCTGGACGTCCTCGTCGGTCCGGTTCCACTCGGTCCCGATGCGGTGCAGGTCCGCCACGGTCAGCAACTCGATGTCGTGCACGGCCGTCTCCGGGCCTGCGGCCAGCGCCCGTTCGAGGTGCGCCGCGTACTGGTCGGCGGCGACGGCGTCGAACTCGTCGCACGACACCACCAGCTCGACGGCGCCCCGCACGCTCAGGACGTTGAGGGCGGCGATCGCGCCGGCGGCGACGTCCGTGACCACCGCGTGGAACGACCGGCAGACGGCGAGCTCGACGGGGGCGGCCTCGACCGCCGCACGCAGCTGCGCGATCGTCGTGTCACCGGTGACGGAGACCTGCACGACCCCGGCCGAGCCGCGCCCGACGGTGACGGCAGCCTCGCCGGTGTAGCGGTGGACCAGCGCCGCGACGGCGACCGTCACCGCCGTGTCCAGCTCGGCCTGGTCGCCGGTGATCGCAGGTGGGACGGCGATCGCCCGGCGGTGGACCGGACCGACCCGCTCGGCCGCGGGCGTGGCCAGCGGCAGGGACGTGCTCGTGGATGCGCTCACTGGACTCTCCTTCCGGTCAGCCGGCGAGGGCGGTGCGGCGCCCGGCCCGGCGGTGGTCGACGGCGGCGGCGAACCGCTGGATGATGCGGACGTTGCTGGTCCAGTCGATGCAGGCGTCCGTCACGCTGCGGCCGTAGACGAGCTGGTCGGCCCGCCCGAGTTCGAGCTTCTGGTTGCCTTCCACGAGGAAGCTCTCCAGCATCACGCCGGCGATGCCGGTCTCGCCCCGGTGCAGGCGCCACGCCACGTTCTCGGCGACGAGTTCCTGACGCCGGTGGTCCTTGCCGCTGTTGCCGTGGCTGGCGTCGACGAGCAGCCGGTTGGGGAGCCCGGCCTGGCTCAGCAGCACCCGACCCTTGGCGACGTCGATCGGGCCGTAGTTGGGCCCGAGGCTGCCGCCGCGCAGGACGACGTGGCCGTCCGGGTTGCCGGTGGTGGTCAGGATGCCGGGGCGGCCGTCGTCGGTGCTGGTCGGGAAGCTGTGCGACTGCGTCGCGGCGGCGACCGCGTCCACCGCGTCGAGCACCTCGCCGTCGGTGGCGTTCTTGAACCCGATCGGCATCGGGAGGCCGCTCGCGAGCTGGCGGTGGATCTGGCTCTGCACAGTGCGGGCGCCGATGCACCCCCACGACACCGCGTCGGACAGGTAGCCGGGCACCGACGGGTCGAGGAACTCGGTGCCGACGGGGACGCCGCTCGTGGCGATGTCCACCATCAGCTCGCGGGCGACCCGCAGGCCGGCGTTGATGTCGCGGGAGCCGTCCAGGTGGGGGTCGCTGATCAGGCCCTTCCAGCCGAAGCGCGTGCGCGGCTTCTCCGTGTAGACGCGCATGACGATCACGATCTCGTCCTGGACGTCGGCGGCCAGCCGGGCCAGCCGCTCGGCGTAGGTGCGCACCGCGGCCGGGTCGTGGACCGAGCAGGGTCCGGTGATCACGATGATCCGGTCGTCCTCACCGCGCAGGACGCCCCGGATGGCCTCGCTGCCGCGCAGGACCGCGTCGCGGCCCGCCGGCGAGAGGGGGATCTCGGCGCGCAGCTCCGCCGGCGGGACCAGCGGTTCGACGTCTGCGACGTGGGCGTCGGCCGTGTGGATGGAGCGCATGGGTCAGTTCTCCTTCTTCTGGGGCACGGTCAACACGGCCGCGGAGAACGAGAAGCCCATCGCGGTGCCCAGCACCAGCAGCGTCGAACCGGGCTCCAGGAGGTCGTTGCCCGCCAGGTGGTTCAAGGCGTAGATCTGGTCCGCCGGGCCGAGGTGGCCGATCGTCAAGCCGGTCTCGAGCAGGGTGTTGCGGGGCGTGTAGCCCAGCGGCCGCAGGAAGGCGTCCTGGAACAGGGCGCGGCCGACGAACGGCGTGAGGAACCAGTCGACGTCGTCCAGGCGGACCCCGGCCTCGGCCAGCGCCCGGGTGACGACGCTGCAGGTGCGCTCGCCGGAGCGCCTGCGCACGTCGCTGAGCGAGATCCCGCCGGCGGCGAGGAACTCCCGCGTGCGGCGGCGCGAGTCCGGCTGGCCGACCGGTGCCGTGGTGAAGGGCTCGTTCCCGCGGCTGAGGCCCTCCAGCGCCGCGTCGGTCTCGGTGACGATGCTGCGCACCTGCAGGATGCCGCCACCACGCGTCACCACGGCGGCGGCGCCACCGTCGCCGAAGACCATGCCGGGCGAGAGGTACCAGCGGTTCACCGGTTCCGCGAAGCGGTCGCCGAGCGTGATCAGCGCGGTGTCGCGAGCGCCGGCGAGCAGGGTGTTCGCCGCGATCTCCAGGCTGGTCAGCGCACCGTTGGACGCGGCGGAGATCACCGTCGGCTGGCCTTCGAGATCGGTGCCGATCAGCTCCTTGGCGATCCAGCTCGCCACCGGCCACGTGTCGAGGCCCTGGAAGCCGCCGTGGCTGTGCAGGAACAAGGTGCCCGGGCCGACCTCGACGCCGTGCTCGACGGCCTCCTTGATGGCCTCCCGGCCGGCGGTCACGGCCAGCTCCGGCGGGGCCTGGTCGGCCTGGGAGACGGAGACCATGCCGGTGCTGGCGGCAGCAGCAGCGGCGTACTGCCCGCTCGCGATCGCCTGCTCGACGGGCACCAGCTCACCGAGCACGCCCCCCGTGCCGGCGATCCAGATGTCATCGAACCGCATCATGGAGTCCCTTCTCCCGTTACTGGCCAAAACTTTACGGCGGTAACAGCGGACGGATCCTGGATCCGCGATCAACGCTGCTTCTCGTTCGTTACCGGCGAAACCTCATGCGACCTTGTCCGCGAGCAGGCGCGCGGCGTGCTGACGAGCCGCGGCCGCCAGATTCCGGGCCTCGCCCGCCTCCGGGCCGCCGTTCGCCGCGATGTCCTCGAACAGCTCGGCCTTGCGCCGATACCACTCGGCAACCACGGTGGGCGGCGCCTGCCGGCCAGGCCGCAGCAGAATCAGTTCTCCGAAACCGCGCAGAGCCCCGTCGCTCATGTCGACTCCAGTTCCCCATCTACGACTGTTACTAACGAAAACGTTAAGCCGGTAACGAGGCCGCGGCAACGGCATCGCGATTAGGCCTACTTCTCGAATCGGGTGCCGATCCGACACCGCTCAGCCGCACGAACGCCTACCGGCGACGCGCACTCGCCGGTAGCATCTCCGAGATGAGAGCACAGCCAGGCGACCGGGACACCGCACCTGGCGGCCTCGAACTGGTGCAGTCGTTCGTCAACAGCATCAACGTCGAGTTCGGCCCCGACGAGTTCGCGACCGTCGAAGGCTTCGACCGCTGGCTCGGCCGCAACGGGTTCGTCGGCGTGGCGGCCGACGACCTCGACCGCGGCGACGCGGTTGCGCTCCGCGAAGCGCTGCGGGCCCTGCTCCGCGAGAACAACGGCGGCGAGCCCGCCACGGGTGCCCGCCGGACCGTCGAGCACATCGCCCGCAACAGCCCGCTCGTCGCGCAGTTCGACGACACCGGCGCCCTCGGCCTCGCCCCCGCGCGGGGTGACGTGCGCGAGGTGTTCGGCACGGTGCTGGCCTCGGTCGTCGCCGCGGTCGGGGACGGCTCGTGGCAGCGCCTCAAGGCCTGCAAGGAACACCGGTGCGAATGGGCGTTCTACGACCGGTCCCGCAACCGGGCCAGCAGGTGGTGCTCGATGGCCGTCTGCGGCACCAGGTCGAAGATGACCGTCTACCGGCAGGGGAAACAGACTCAACAGACGAAGGGCTGACCCCGGCCGCAGCCGACGTCAGCCCTTCGGTGCTCCTAGATCAGGGCGCGAGCTGCTTCCCGAACAGGTTCCGGGCCAGCACCAGCTTGGTGGCGGCCGCGGTGCCGTCCGCGAGCTGCAGCCCGATGACGTCCCGCAGGCGCTGCGCGACGGGCCCGTCCTCCGACCAGCCGACGTGCCCGAGGGTCAGCAACGACTGGTGCACGGCCTCCATCGCCGCCTTCGGCGCCCACCACTTGGCCATGTTCGACGACACCCGCGGGTCGAGGCCGGCGTCCGCCATCGACAGCGCCTCGAACGAGACCAGCCGCGCGGCATGCAGCTGCGTGATGTGCTCGACCAGCGGGAACGCGACCGCCTGGAAGGTGGAGAGCGGCCGGCCGAACGCCTCGCGGCGCGCCGCATGCTCGGCCGCCTCGTCGAGGGAGACCCGACCGACCGCGATCGCCATCAGCGCGATCAGCGCGCGCGAGAACGCAAAACCGCGCATGACCTGCACGAACCCAGCGCCGGGCCCACCGACGACGTCCTCGGGCCCGACCCGCAGACCGTCGAAGACGAGGTTGCCGCGACCGCCGGCCCGGCAGCCGAGGTCGTCGCACCGCTCCCGGGTCACGTGCGCCTCGTCGAGGGGCACGTAGAAGGCGGTGACGCCGTGCGCGCCCTGCTCCCCTGTCCGCGCGAAGACCAGGCCGTGGGTGGCGTAGGCCGTCGACATGATCGAGGCCTTCGTGCCGTTCAGCACCCAGCCGTCGCCGTCGGGTGTGGCCCGCATGACGATGTTGGCCGCGTCGGTGCCGTGGCCGGGCTCGGTGAGGCAGACCGCGACCAGCGCCCCACCGGACGCAATCGCCGGCAACCACCGCCGCAGCTGCTCGGGGGTGGCGCTGCCGATGAGCACGTCGGCCGTCAGCGCCGCGTTGAGCACCGGGAAGCACACGGACAGGTCGGCAGCGGCGAGCTCTTCGAGCGCGATGCCCGTGCTCGTCGCGTCGAGCCCCAGCCCGCCGTGCTCGACGGGCACCCGCAACCCGAAGAAGCCGTGCGCGCCCATCTCGGCGATCAGCCCGTCGCGGTAACGACCGCGCTGGTCGTGATCGCGGCGGAACGGGGCGACGTGCTTGGCCGCGAATTCGGCGGATCGTTTGGCGAAGATCTGCTGCTCGGCCGAGAACCCGAATCTCATCATGCTCCCAACTGAGCGCGAAGCTGATCCCGCAGGGCGAATTTCTGGATCTTCCCGGACGGCGTCCGGGGCAGCTCGGACGTGAACTGCAAGCGTTCCGGCCAGTACTGCTTGGCCATTCCGAGGTCAGCAAGGTGGCGCTGGATCTCGGACATCGGCAACGGGTCGCCGCGGGTCACCAACACCGCGCACGCACGCTCGCCGAGCCGTTTGTCGGGATATCCGACAACAGCGACGTCCTTGACGTCCCGGTGCCGCAGCAACGCCGCCTCGACCTCGATGGCGGGCACGTTCTCCGCACCACGAACGATCAGATCCTTGACGCGGCCGGTGATGCGGATCCCGCCGTAGCCGTCGGCGCGCGCCAGGTCGCCGGTGTCGAACCAGCCGTCCGCCGTCAGACACGCCGCATAGACGTCGTCGCGACGGTGGTAGCCGAGGCACTGCGCCGATCCGCGGACCTGCAACGACCCGGAGCGGCCCGCGGCCACGGGCCGGCCGTCCTGCGGGTCGACGATGCGGACCTGCATGCCCGGCACCACCGTGCCGTCGCTCTCGGTGGCGCGTTTCGCCGGCTCCTCCGGGCGGGTGATCGTGACGCAGCCGTTCTCCGTCATGCCCCACAGCGCGTAGAGCCGGCAGCCGAGCACCTCGGCGCACTGCTCGGCGAGCACCGGCGGCACGGGCGCGCTGCCGGTCGCGAAGGCCTTCAGCCCGGAGAGGTCGAGCGGCGCGGCTCGCTGCGCCTCGATGAGGTCCGCGAGGAAGGGCGGAGCGCCCATGAAGAACGTGACCCGCTCCTCGGCGAGGAGGCGCAGCACCGCCTCCGCATCCCAGTGGTCGACCTGAACGGCCGTCGCGCCCAGCAGCAGCGGCATGAGGAAGTTCCAGGTGTAGCCGGCCTGGTGCGTCGTCGGCGACCCCATCGCCGTCACCTCGGACGCGTCGAGGTCCAGCACGTCCGCCTGCGCCTTGTTCATCGAGTACAGAGTGTTGTGGCTGTGCACAACACCCTTCGGCTCGCCGGTCGTTCCGGAGGTGAACATGACCTGCGCGAGATCGTCGGCGCCGGCCTCGACCGCGCCCTCCAGCGACGCCCCGCCTGCCAGCAGCTCGCGGTCGAAGTCCAGCGCGCCGCTGGCGCCATCGCCGCCCAGCAGGATCCGGTGCCGCAGGGTGGGCACGGCCGCCGCGACACCGGCGCTCATCCGGTCGAAGTCGAACCCGCGGAACTCGGCCGCGGCCAGGTACACGGGGCTCTCGGTGAGCCCGACCATGAACTCGACCTCGCGCCGGCGCATGATCGGGACGATCGGCCCGGCGATCGCGCCGATCCGCGCGCACGCCAGCACGCTCGCGACCAGCTGCCACGAGTTGGGCAGCTGCATCGTGACGACCTCGCCGTGACGCACGCCGAGGCGGTGCAGGTTGCCGGCGATGCACTCGACCTCGTCCGCGAGTTCGCGGTAGGTCAACGCGACCCGGCCGCCGGATCCGTGGCAGACCAGCGCGGTCTTGTCCGGGGTCACGGCGACCGCACGCCGCAGGTCGTCGAGGACGGTCCCGTCGCGCCACCATCCCGCGGCTCGATAGGAGTCAGTCATGACCAGCCTCCCGTCGGGTTCTTGTGGCTTGGGCGACGATCGCCGAGGCCGTGATGCCCGCCCGCTCGATCAGGCTGCGCTGCGACCCGGCGACGCCGACGAACTGGTCGGGCAGCCCCATCCGGTGCACCCGCACGGGCATGAGCTCGGTCAGCGCCTCGGCGACGGCGGAGCCGAAGCCCCCGGCACGCCAGTGCTCCTCGACGGTGATGACCGTCCCGGTGACGTCGGCCGCGGCCGCGAGCGTTGCGACGTCGAGCGGCTTCACCGTGTGCACGTGCAGGACGGTGGCCTCGATGCCGCGGTCCGCCAGCACGTCCGCGGCCTCGAAGGCGGCCAGCACGGGGTACGGCCCGCAGGCCGCGATCGTAATGTCGGCGCCCTGGCGCAGCACCTGCGCCTGACCGAGCCGCACCGGCGGGCCGTCCGGCATGTCCGGCGTGGCGTTGCGGCCGAGCCGCAGGTAGACCGGGCCCGGCAGCGCCATCGCCTGGCGCACCAACGTGTCTGTGGAGGCCGCATCACTCGGGACGACGACGGTCATGTTCGGCAGCGCGCGCATCACCGCCAGGTCTTCGAGGGCGTGGTGGGTGGGCCCGAGGTGCCCCGCCGACACTCCCGAGTGGGTCGCGGCGATCCGCACCGGCAGGTCGTTGTACGCGATGTCGATCTTCACGGCCTCGACCGCCCTGGACGACGCGAACGCGGCCATGGTGTTCGCGAACGGGACGCGGCCGGACTTCGCCAGCCCCGCTGCCGCCGTCATGAGGGTGTGCTCGGCGATCCCGAGGTTGACGTAGCGGTCGGCCGCCTCGCCGAAGTCGATGCCGCTGAACAACCCGGTGTCGGTGTCGAGGCAGACGAGCCGCTCGTCTACGGGCAGCAGCTCGACGAGGACGTCGCGATAGACCTCACGCGACGAGCGCGCCTTCGCCTCCGGTGGCGCGACGACCGCGAGGCCGGTCATGACGGCCGTCCCGCGCGCAGCGCCGCGACAGCACTGCGGTGCTGGCGTGGGCTCAGCCGGGCGTAGTGGCTGCGGGCCTGGTTCTCGACCGCGGGGATGCCCTTGCCCTTCACCGTGTGCGCGATGACGACGGTCGGCCGGTCGACGACCGGCGCAGCCGAGAAGGCGTCTGCGAGCGCCTCCACGTCGTGCCCGTCGACTTCGAGGACCCGCCAGCCGAACGCCCTCCATCGGTCCGCCAGCGGTTCGAGGCTCGTGATCGTGTCGGTCTCGCCGGTGATCTGCAGCCCGTTGCGGTCGATGACCGCAACCAGGTTCGCCAGCCCCTGGGCCGATGCCACCGCGGCGGACTCCCAGACCGAACCCTCCTGCAGCTCCCCGTCGCCCATGACGACGACGGTGCGGCGGTCCGTGCCATCGAGCTTCGCGGCGAGGGCGAACCCGACCCCGAGGCCGAGCCCGTGGCCCAGCGACCCGGTGGGCATCTCGACACCCGGCACGGCGGTGCTCGGGTGCGCCATCATCGTGCTCCCCGGGGCGCAGTAGCGCTTGAGCCGCTCGACCGGGAAGAACCCGGCCTCGCACAGCACGGCGTACAGGGCGATCCCGCCGTGCCCCTTGCTCAGCAGCAGCACGTCGCGCTCGGGCATCCGCGGCTCGTGCGGGTCGACCAGCAGCACCCGGAAGTAGAGCGCCGCGAGGATCTCGACCAGCGACATGGAGCCGCCGACGTGCCCGCCCTCCGGACCGGCGCACATCGCGAGGATGTGCTCCCTGATGCGGATCGTGATCTCGTCGAGGTCGGCCGGACGCACCGGCGGGGAGCCGGGGTACTCGATCAAGGTGCTGCTCATGGCACCGTCCTCCATGGGTCAGTTCGGATGTAGGCCGGTGAACTCGAGGCCGTGGCGCTCTGGCCGGCCATAGCGGACGTTCATGCACTGCACGGCGTTGCCCGCGCCGCCCTTGACCAGGTTGTCCAGCGCAGCGATCACCGTGACGTCCGGCGATCCGCGGTCGAGCGCGAACCCGATGTCGCAGAAGTTCGAGCCGGAGAGGATCTTGGCGTCGGGGAACCGGTGCATGCCCCGGCGGTGCGCGACGATCCGGACGAACGGCTCGTCCGCGTAGGCGGCGCGGTAGACCGACCTGATCTCCCGCTCACCCACCCCGTCGGCCAGGCGGGCCTGGCAGAGCAGCTGGACGCCGCGCACGGCCTCGACGCCGGTGGCCGTCATGCGCACCGGCAGGCCGGTCGCCTGGGCGATCTCCGCCTCGTGCCGGTGCCGGGTGGGAGCGAAGACGCGCAACGCGCCGCTGCGTTCGGCGTGCAGGTTCTCCACGCCGGCCCGGGCGCCGGAGCCGCTGGATCCGGTGCGCGCGTCGACCATGATCCGGTCGGTCACCAGGCCGGCTCGGGCCAGTGGGGTGAGCGCCAGGATCCCGGCGTTCGCCATGCAGCCGGGCACGCTGATCCGGTCGGCAGTGCGCAGCGCCTCGCGGTTCAGCTCGGGCAGCCCGGGCACGAAGGTGCCGAGCAGCTCGGGCGCGACGTGCGGCAGGCCGTAGTACTGCTCGTAGACCTCGGGGTCGGCCAGCCGGAAGTCGCCGGAGAGGTCGATGACCGTGGTGGCCCTGCCCAGGAACTCGGGCATCCGCTCCATCGTCTCGCGATGCGGGGTCGCAAGGAACAGGACGTCGTAGTGGCCGAGGTCCTCCACGGCGGAGAACACGAGCTGAGTGCGGTTGCGCAGGTTCGGGTGCACGTTGTCGATCTGGCGCCCGTGCAGACCGCGCGACGTCACCGCCGCGAGGTCGACGTCCGGGTGGGCGAGCAGCACACGCAGCAGCTCACCGCCGATGTAGCCGGCCGCGCCGACGACCGCGACCCGGATCACGACTCGGCTCTCGCGAGGAGCAGGGCGACGATGCGATCCGCGACGTCGATGTCGGTGTGGGCGCCCTGGAAGCCTCTGAACTCCACACGGTCGTTGACTTCCAGCACGGTGAGCCGTCCTTCCTCGTCCTCGATCAGGTCCACGCCGGCGATGTCCGCACCGACGGCGGCCGCGGCCCGCCGGGCGAGATCGGCGATCTCGTCGCTCAGCGGGCACACCTCGCTCACGGCGCCGCGGGCGACGTTGGTGCGCCACCCGTCGTTCGTGCGGTGCGTCGCACCCAGCGGCTCGCCGCCGACGACGACCACGCGGATGTCCCGGTCGGCCTTCGGAACCAATGCCTGCAGGTACACGATGTGCGCCTGCGGCGACGGCAGCGCCTCGATGTGCTCCAGCACCGCGGCCGCCATCGGCTCGTCGCGGACGAGGGTGACCAACCGGCCCCACGACCCGACGAGCGGCTTGATGACGGCCGGGTAGCCGATCTCGCCCAACGCCTTCAGGGCGGCGTCCGGCGACATCGCCAGGGTCGTGGTGGGGGTCGGGATCCCGGCGGCGACCAACGCGGCCGACGTGCGCCACTTGTCGCCGCAGACCGTCGACGCCGCGGCGGTGTTCACCACCGTCACCCCCGACGCCTCCAGCGCGCTGGCGGCGTAGAGCGCGCGGTAATGCCCCAGCTCCCTGTTGAGTACTAGCCCGGGCGTCGCCGCGACGGATCCGGCGGTGACGAACAACGCGCGGGGGTCGAGCCACTCGAACGCGATCCTGCGCTTCTCCAGCGCCGCGATGATCAGCTTCTCCTCGAATCGCA
This sequence comes from Pseudonocardia sp. TRM90224, assembly GCF_021245725.1. Lineage (GTDB taxonomy): Bacteria > Actinomycetota > Actinomycetes > Mycobacteriales > Pseudonocardiaceae > Pseudonocardia. The sequence continues at coordinate 25,483 of NZ_JAJGSX010000067.1, forward strand.
TCCGCGATCCGAGGATTCCCACCCGCGGCAGATCCGGCGCGGTCATCGGCTTTCCTCCCGCTTCGCCCGCCGCCCTACTCGCCCCAGTCCTCCTCGACGTCCGGAGCGAGCGTGACCTTCGGCGGCAGCACCGACTCGATCTCCAGCTCGCTGCGGCACTCGAGGCACTCGAGGATCTCGTGCGCATACGCCTCGGCCGGGAGCTGCACCTCCGTGGCGCACTCCGGGCACTCAGCGCCGTACACGGTGTTCTGCATGACTGGCCACCCCTTTGCATCGGTATTGCCGTTCCGCAAGGACGAATTTAGGAGGATCCGGCGCAGATATCCAATAACCGTCGCTACTCGGCCGGCCTGGTCGCGCTAATGCCCGGGGTCATTAGCGGGCGCCGCTCCAAGTATTAGCGGCGCTTCTGGCTTTTCCGCAGAGATTGCGGGCGACAAACCTTAGGCTGGAGCGAAGCCTTTCGATCACGAGCAAGGAGTGCAGGTGACAGAGACGCTGTCCGCCCCGGACCTCGATCGCACACCCGGTCAGGCATTCGCCGCAGAGATCACCCCGTGGCAGAACCCCGATGGCCTGGTGATGCATTTCGACAAGCACCTGCCCGCAGCGTTCCCGCTCTTCGCGTCGCGGCCGCGCTACCCCGTCCGGCACCTGCTGAAGACCGCGACGGTGCCCGACGCGCCGGCGACGTTCGTCCACGAGCCGCCGCGGGGTGCCCTCGGCGCCGCTGGCACGTCGTACCGGACCACGCCGGAGGCGGCCTTCGCGCCCCGGCTCGCGCAGACGCCGCTGACCGATCTCGTCGCCCGGGTGCCCGTCCCGGCCGGGTTGCTCGACCATCCCGAGCTGCTCGCCCAGTTCATCGACTTCCGGGTGCTCGTCCGCCTCTCCGTGGTGGAGAACCAGTCGCTGCTCACCGGGACCGCCGACGGCTCCATCGTCGGCCTGCTGAACCTGCCCGGCGCACGGCGCACCGACTCGCCGCTCGACATGGAACGCGCGATCATCCAGACGGCCGCCGAGGTCGAGGAAACCGGCGGCTCCTGCGACGGCATCGTCGCGCACCCGTTCGCTTATTGGGAGATGGTCCGCACCGGCCTGCTGAGCAGGCTGCAGGTCGCGGGCATCACGGTGTCGCGAACGCGGATGATCCCGCGCGACCGGATCCTGATGGGCGACTTCAAGGCGGCCTTCACGCTGCTGCTGCCGGGTGTTGCGCACATCAAGCTGCTGCGCGGCGCCGGGGGCGACGTCATCGAGGCGTCGAGCCGCATCGGGCTGGCCGTGCACTTGCCTCAGCACCTGATGACCCTGTCCTGGGCTGCTGACGATGAGTGAGCCGCGGGTCCTCTACATCACGGGCTGGCTGCGCAGCGGCAGCACGCTGCTCGGCAACGTGCTGAACGAGCTGCCCGGCGTGCTGCACGTCGGCGAGCTGCACTACCTGTGGCGCAACGGCGTCCTCAAGCAGGGCACGAACTCGTCCTGCGGCTGCGGCGCCGACCTGACCGAGTGCTCCGTCTGGTCGTCCGCGCTGCGTGCCGACGACACCGCGGAGCCGGCGGCCGCGGCCCGGATGGTCGCCCGGCAGCAGCGCTACCTGCGCACCCGGCACACGCGGGCGCGGTTGGCCGACTGGCAGGGCGGCGCCATCCCTTCCCAACCGATCCTGGAGACGACCGCGCGGACCGCCGCCATCTACCGGCGGCTCGCGGAGCACGGCGCCGAGCGGCTGGTCGTGGACAGCTCCAAGTACCCCGCGGAGGCGGCCGCGCTGCTCGGCCGCCGCGACGTCGACGTCCGGATCCTGCACATGGTGCGCGACCCCAGACCGACGGCGTTCTCCTACCGGCAGGCCAAGGCCTACATCGACCCCATCGGCCCGGCGCGCAGCAGCGCCTACTGGACCGCGTTCAACGCCGCGTCGGAGCTGCTGGGGCGCGCGGCGCCCGACCGCTACCTGCGACTCCGGCACGAGGACATGTGCGCCGATCCGCGTGCAGCGTTGACGGCGGTCATGCGGTTCGCCGGTCTCGACGGCGAGCCGCCGATCGATGCCCACGGCCGCGTGACGCTCGGCGAGAACCACTCCGTCACGGGCAACCCGGACCGCCTGTCCCGCGGATCGCGACCGATCAAGGCCGACGACCGCTGGCGAAAGCACCTCGGCACCCGCGCGATCGCGGCCGCGTCGTCAACCGCGCTGCCGCTGCTCGCGCGCTACCGCTATCCGCTCCTGCCGATCACGTAAGGGAAGCTCATGGACCTGGGGATCAAGGGTCGCGTCGCGCTCGTGGCCGCGTCGAGCAGCGGTCTCGGGCTCGCCGCCGCGAAGGCGCTCGCCGCGGAAGGCGCGCACGTCGCGCTGTGCGGCCGCGACCGGGTGCGGCTGGCCGTGGCGCACGCCGAGGTCAACGCGGTGGGACCGGGGGACGTGCTGAGCGTTCCGGTCGACATCTGCGACGACCGGGCGGCTGCGGCGTGGGTCGCCCAGACCGCGGACGCGTTCGGCGGCATCGACATCGTCGTGACCAACACGGGCGGCGTGCCGTTCGGCCCCATCGACAACTTCCGGGCCGCCGATTACCGGGAGGCGATCGGGGAGAACCTGCTGCCGCACGTCGCCATCACGCTGGCCGCGCTGCCGATCATGAAGGTGGCCGGCTGGGGCCGGATGCTGATGATCGCTTCCGAGTCGATCAAGCAGCCCGCCGCGGCCAGCGGCCTGTCGTCCGTCGCCCGGCTGGGCCTGCTCGGCCACATGAAGGGGCTGGTCCACGCACTGGGCCCCAACGGCGTCACCGTCAACGTCATCGCGCCGGGTTACCACCGCACACCCATTCTCGATCGCCAGTTCGGCGCCGACGTCGAGGCGAAGCTCGCGGCGACGGCGGCCGGCATCCCGCTGGGGCGCCTCGGCGACACGGCGGACTTCGGAGCCGTCGTCGCCTTCCTCTCCGGGGAGCAGGCCTCTTACATCACCGGCTCGGTCCTGGTGGTCGACGGCGGCAACACCCGCGGAATCTGACGAATGGACACGACCATGCTCGGGCACGTCGCCAGCAACCGGCCGGCCCCGCTCCACGTCATCAAGATCGGCAGTGCGTCGCTTCGGCACGAGAACGTGTTCGACGAGCTCGCCGAGATCCGTCGGCGCGGCGCGCGGGTGCTGCTCGTGGCGGGTGGCGCGGCCGGCATCGCGGAGCACTACTCCGGCATCGGCCGTGCTGTGCGTTCGCTGCGCCTGCGCAACGGTGACGAGGTGCGCTTCTGCCCGCCGGAGGAGATGGCGCACGTCGTCGACAGCTATGAGCAGGTCACGTTGCCGCGGGTGGCGCGGGCGCTGCGCGATCGCGGGCTGACGGCCCACACCGCCGTCGCCCAGGACGACCGGCTGGTGTGCGCCACCGCGAACGCGCCGATCCGGGCCGTCCAGAACGGCCGGACGGTGATCGTGCGCGACCACCGCGCCGGGGTGGTGTCCGCCGTCGACCGCGCCCGGCTGGAAACCCTCCTCGCCGCCTTCGACGTCGTGTGCCTCTCGCCGCCGGTCGCCGACGCGGCGGGCGGTTCGGCGTTGAACGTGGACGCCGACGTGCTGGCCGCCGAGCTGGCGAACGCGCTCGACGCGGACCACCTGCGGCTGGTCACCGGCACGCCGGGGCTGCTCAGCGATCCGGCGGACCCGACGTCGCGGCTGGCCGGCCTCACGGCGGGCGAGGGCGGGGCGTACGCCAAGGGCCGCATGCGGCAGAAGGTGCGGGCGGCGGAGATCGCGCTCGCGGGCAGCGCCGCGGACGTCGCGATCACCGGGCCGCACGCGCTCTCCCCGGCGTCCGGCACCCGCTTCTGGCGCGCTGTGGCGCCGGACCCGCAGTTCGCGTTGCTGTCGAACGCCGTCGAGATCTCCTCCGTCTCTACCGACGAGCGGGAGCTCGCCGACCACCTGCTGGACTGGTGCACCGAGCACGGCATCAACGCCGGGATCGACCCGGCCGGCAACCTCGTCGCGGTGCGCGGCTCGGGCCCGCAGCGGCTGTTGATGCTCGGCCACCTCGACACGGTGCCGCACCGCTGGCCGGTCCGGTGGGACGGCGAGACGCTGTACGGGCGGGGGTGCGTCGACGCGAAGGGCAGCCTCGTGGCCTTCCTGCAGACCCTCGCCGCCGTCGAGGTCCCGCCCTGGGCGCAGGTGCGCGTCGTCAGCGCGGTCGAGGAGGAGATGACCGGCGCGGGCGCCTTCCACGTGCGGGACGCCTACCCGGCTGATGCCGTCGTCATCGGGGAGCCGAGCGGCGCGCGTGCGTTGACCATCGGCTACAACGGCCTGCTGAAGGTGCGGCTCACCGTCACGTCGCCGGTCGGGCACACGGCGGGCCAGGGGGTGCGGACGGCCGCCGACCAGCTGGTCGACGTCGTCTCTCGGGTGCGGGAGGTGGTCGCCGCGGCGTCCCCGGAGGCGATGCCGGCAGTGCTCGGCATCGACGCCCGCAACGGCGGCGACGTCCAGGTGGGCGAGGCCGTCCTGGACATCCGGGTGCCCCAGGCGACCGACGTGCACGAGCTCGCCGAGCTGGTCCGCGCCGCGGCCGCGCCGGCGGAGGTCACCACGCTGCGGGCGACCCCGGGCGTCACGACGTCGCGGTCGAGCCCGCTGGTCACCGCGTTCTCCCGCGCCTTCCGAAGCCTCGGCGTGGCCCCGCGGTTCCTGACCAAGAAGGGCAGCAGCGACATGAACACGCTGGCCACGACGTGGCACGGCGTCCCCATGGTCGCCTACGGGCCGGGCGACGCCGCCCTCGACCACAGCCCTGACGAACACATCGACGCGCAAGAACTCCGCCTGGCGCAGGAGGTACTGGACCGGACCGTGGCGAACTGGTTCGCGCAGGTCGGTCATGCGATGAAGGCAGGCTGAGGTTTTCGGCGTGGCCTTTGCTCCGGATCCACCCATCGGGGTGGGATGAACTCCGGTAACCCATCCACTATTCGGACGAACCATTCGGTGGCATGGATCTCCCGATGATGTGCCTTGCACAGCATCACCAGATTGTTGACTTCGGTCGGTCCGCCGTTCTGCCACTCAACAATATGGTGGATGTCGCACCAACTCGCCGGGCGACCACAACGGGCGCATCCGCGGTCACGGGCTGCGACGGCGCGGCGCATTCCGTCGGGAATCACCCGGTTTGCGCGGCCGATGTCGAGTGGCTGACTGTCGCCGTTCATGACGATCGGGATGACACCTGCGTTGCAGGCGAGCAGCCGCAGATCCTTCGTGGTGATAGTGCCGCCGAAGTCGAGGACAGCAGTCCGAACCCGGGTTTCCAGCTCTGCGAGTGGGATGTGCACGTTGAGGTGCGGCCGGTGCCCGCCGGCGTGGGGGACGTCGCCGTGGTCGAGGACGTACCCGCAAACGTCAGCCAATGCCTCAGCCTGCCGTTGCCCAGCACTGCGCTGATCATTGCTAGTGGTCGGCTTCGACTTCGCGTCGATCAGCGTGGCGATGGTGGCGAACAGGACCGGGTTGTCGAACCGGCCCTTGATCGTCCCGCCGGCCCGGTCGGGATGGCGGGTGATCGTCAGCTCGTTGACCTCGGACTCCGGGCCGTCGTCAGGTTCGGGCCCGTCCTGGTCGAACGACCGGACCACCCGCATCCCCAGCGTGAAGAGACCTTGCGGGTCGAACACCGCCGCCTGGTCCGCGAGCTGCGCTTCGACGTATGCACAGTCCGCCGGCGTCAACCGCCCGGCCTCCTTCGAGCCGAGGACCTGGACGATCTTCTCGACATGCCGCAGGCTCATCACCCCGGCCTCGAACGCCGCCGCCGTGGCCGGCAGCCGCGGCGGCAACACCTGACCGTCCAGCGTGATCCGAGGGCAGACGTGCTCCGCTGCTGTCACGTACCGCTGGGCATCGTTGTGATCGAGGTTCCACAAGTCCCGGATCGCATGGATCGACGACCTGTACCCCCGCGCATGAAAGCCGCCCTCACGAACAAAAGCACTGATCGCGCAAACCCTCGCAAAGTCCACCCGACGCCCCAGAACCTCCAACTCACGGGTCGCACTACACCGTTCTTCGAACGTCCCGACCAGGGTGTCTACCTGCAGTTGTGCCACCCCGTCGAAGGCGGCCTGCAGGCTCTCGGACATATCTCCATTTTAGACGTGGCGAAGATCCATAGCCAGTCCAATTTCGCTCCGCACACCCCTGGGTAAA
>NZ_JAJGSX010000068.1 GCF_021245725.1 Pseudonocardia sp. TRM90224
TGAGCTGCGCGAACGGCACTTTCGAACGATAGGTTGGCCTGAAAGTGCCGTTCGCGCACATCCCGGCTGTCGCCGAGCGGGCGGGATCGTCGAGTTGAGTGTGCCCAGGGCTGCCGCGACAGCCCTCAGCACACTCCCGATCAGCCAGTGCCTTGATCCGGGGTGCCGGTCCACCGCGGTGGCTGCGGCGATCCACCTGACAGGCACTTTCCTGACCTCACCGCGAGCACCGTGGGCCTGGCGGCACAGCGCTCAGTGGTACGGCTTGTGCGGGATCGCGGCGTCGTTGAGCTGCTGCTCCACGTCCACCCAGATCGCGCCGTCCTCGATCTTGCACGCGTAGACGGGGATCGGCGCCACCGCCGGCACGCCGCGCGGCTCGCCGGTCCGCAGGTCGAAGCAGGAGTTGTGGGCCGGGCAGATGAGCGTGTCGTCGTCCTGGAGGTAACCCTCGTTCAACGGTTGCTGCTGGTGCGTGCACGTGTTGTGCACGGCGACCGCCTCGTCCTCGTAGAGGCGCACGACGCAGATCGGTTCGCCGAGGTCGACGAGCATCATGTCGCCCTCTTCGAGCTGGTCGAGATCGGCAATTGCTTCCCACGCCACGGTGTCCTCCTAGTTTCGTGCTCGCCGGGATGCGGGCTGCGATCCCCGTACCTCGATCCAGCCGTTGCGGACCCGCGTCGGGAGTGCGGGCTGGGGGTGGTGCGCCGGCCCGCGGACGATGTGGCCGTCGCGGATGTCGAACCGCGATTCGTGCAGCGGGCACGTCACGATGCAGTCGGTGACCTCGCCACGGCTGAGCAGCGCGCCGGCGTGGCTGCAGAGGTCGTCCAGCGCGTACACCTGCTCGTCGGCGCGGTGCAGCATGATCTGCCGGCCCTCCACGACGACGTGCGCGGACGTCCCCTCCGCCAGCTCCGGCTCCGGCAGTGCCCGGACCCAGCTGCGCGGCCCGGTCGTCGTCGCCACCCGGTTGACCATCACGGCGCGGCCCTGCACGAGGTGCCCGCCGACGAACCCGGCCGCCGCGGTGACGGCCATGCTGGCGAGCCCGAGTCCGTGGGCGGTCCCCCGGCGCCCGCCCAGCCGCGCGGCCAGCGAGGCGGCCTGCAGTGCGGTCCCGGTGAGGTTGAGCAGGCCGTGGAACAACCCGACCCGGCGGTCGGCGCCGTCGCTGACGGTCCAGTCCGTCACGCCCGTCGCGACGGTGGCCGCCGCAGCGACGAGCCCGGCCGCGCTGAGCGTCGCGGCCGCGTCGCCGCTGCCGGCCCTCCTGGACGAGCGCTTCTCCCCCAGCACGTCGACGACGTCGAGCACGAGAGCACCCGACCAGAACCCGATGGGGAGGTCGCTCAGCGCGGCGTGCACCGAATGCCCAGCCCAGCGGCCGCCGTGCATCAGCTCGACGGCGAGGTTGTCGCGGTAGCGGTCGTAGAGCGGCTGGGTCACCCCGGAGACGTTGTCGTTGAGCGACGACAGCCAGGGCCACTTCTCGACCGCCGCGAACACCTTCTGGTGCCAGGTGGCGAGCGGGGACGGGCCTGCTGGTCCATCGGTCGGCCCCCCGGTCGGCGCTGCCGCGCCTGCCCGCATCTGTCGATCCGTACCCGCCATCGATGGCCCCCGCAGTGGCTGCCGCGTCGCAACCAGCCGACGATCCCATCCTGATCGGGACCTGACCGTCTCATCGTGCGACGTCGGTACCGCGGAGGTCCGTCGTAAGCTCCACCAGGAGGTGGCGATCATGGGGGACGCGGTGCAGATCGACGCGACCTACGGCCACGCGTGGGATCCGGACCACCGTGCGCTGGTCGGACCGCTGACGGATGAGGAGGCCCGCCGCCGCCACGGGACCGAGGAGCCTTACGTCGTGCTGCTCGGCGATCCCGAACAGCCACGCGCGCTGCTCGAACCCGCGTCGCCGAAGCCGGGCGACCTGACGGCGTGGTGCTTCGACGAGCACCAAAGGCGGACGTTCCTGTTCGAGTTCCGCGCGATCTTCGAACGGATGTCGCTGCTCAGGATGGCCGAATGGCAGTACCCCGACGCGCACCGGCCCGAGTTCGACCGGAAGGCGCCGCGCTGCCTCACCAACTTCGGTCGGGACGGACGGCCGACCGCCTCCCCTTTCGACGCCGAGCCCGGCACCGAGTTCCGTGGGCTGAACCCTTGGTCGTGGAGCTCGTCGTTCGAGCTGCCGGAGTTCGGCGAGTGGACGCGGCTCGCCGCGTTCATCCTCGACGACCGGCAGCTGCTGGACCAGCAGGACGACGACTGGCTGGACGACAGGCCCGAACCGGGCTCCGGGCCGCTGCGGCCCGGACCCGAGATCGAGACCATGTTCGAGCCGGGGGCGCGGTACCTGCTGGAGCCGGTCGGTTCCGGCCCTCTCGACGAGGTCGACGTCGAGATCCGCCGGCTCGGACCGCTGCGGATGTCGACCGGCCGGATCATCGTGTGCGACCCGGGGTACCTGCCCGGTCAGCAGACGCCGTTCAACGTCTCGTTGCCGCCGGGGCACCACGACGTAGTGGTTGCACTCGCCCGGTTCGTCGAGAATCCCGAGCACGTCCGCGTCGCGGGGTGCCGGGTGGGCGTGCGCGATGCCCAGGTCGCGACCTGGGAGCCGGCGGTCCCGATCGGCTCGGACGTGGACGAGCTGGGCGACGGGGAGTTCTTCGCCTCCGGGGTCGACGGCGGCCGGCTCTGCGTCTTCGACGCGGCGGCGCTGCCCGGCGAGGTGTTCCACGACGTGATCGACACCAGCGACTACACCGACGAGATGGACGACTGGACGACCGGGCTCAACCTGATCGCCTTCCAGAGCGGCTGGGGCGACGGCGCCTACCCGGCATGGGTGGGACGCGACGCCGGCGGCGACGTGGTGTGCTTTGTCGTCGACACGCAGGTGCTGGACAACGCGACGCTGCTCGGACCTTCAGCGACCCCCGACCCCGCCGATCCGGCTATTTGAGCCGGAGCGTCTGCACTGCGGCGGTGAGCGTGTCCCGTTCGGCCTGCGCGGATGCCGGCGCGGACCCGATCAAGGTGTACAGCTCGCTGCCGCGCACCGCGACCAGTTGGACGTCGTGCGCCTCGGCGCCGGGATGCTGGTCGGTGTAGCTGTAGGTCTGCAGGTAGGCGGGTGTGCCGTCGGCGAGGGTGAGCTTCCGGCCGCTGGTGATGACGCCGTTCGGGAACTGCACGGCGGCGTTCCTCGCCCCCTCGATGGTTTCCTCCAGCGTCCCGAGGCTGCTGACGACGAACACCGCCAGCTGCGCGTCGTTCGTCGGGCTGTTGAACGCAAGCACCTCCGACGACGGATCGATGCTCCAGCCGGCCGGCGGCTGGATCGTGAACCGGCCGTAGACGTCCGTGTAGGTGCCCGCGGCCGGCGCGACCACCTCGGGCGGGCTGCCGGAGTTCGCGACCACACCCGCCACGGTGCCCCCGCCGGCGAGGAGCACAGCGGCGACGGCTGCGGCTACCAGCGGCCATCGCCGCCGCGCCCGCACCGGTGGTGGGGATGTCAGACCGGCCGGTGGCAGCGACGGCGCGGGCGGCAGCGGCCGTGCGGGCGGCCCCGGGTGCCACGTCGTCGGCGACCCGACGATCGCCGCATGAGCGGCCGCGGCGAGCTCGCCGCAGGTCGCGAAGCGGTCGTCCGGTCTCTTGGCCATCCCGCGCGCGACGACGGCGTCCAGCGCGGGCGGCAGCGGACGCAGCCGTGTCGGGCGTGGCGGCGCGGCGTTCAGGTGGGCGAACATCATGCCGGCGAGGCCGTCGGCGGTGAACGGGCGGCTGCCGGTGAGCAAGGTGTGCAGCACGCCGGTCAGGGCGTAGACGTCGATCCGGTTGCCGCGGCGGTCTCCCGTGTCGAACAGCTCCGGCGCCATGTAGTCCAGCGAACCCATGGTCGTCCCGGTCACGGTCAGCTTGTTGCCCGCCATCGGGGCGGCGATGCCGAAGTCGACGAGGTACGCGAACTCCCCTTCGGTGCCGGGGACGGTGAGCAGGATGTTGGAGGGTTTGACGTCGCGGTGCACGAGCCCGTCGGCATGTGCCGCATCGAGCGCCCCGGCGATCTGGCTGATCACCTCCACCGCACGTTGCGGCGAGAGCGGGCCGTAGCGACCGAGCACGGCGTCGAGGTCCATCCCGTCGACGAGCCGCATGTCGATGAACAGCCGCCCGTTCAGGGTGCCGTAGTCGTGGATCGGGATGACGTGCGGCTCGCGCAGGCGTGCAGCCAGCTCCGACTCGCGGCGGAACCGCTCCTGGAACTCGACGTCGCCCGCGAGGTGGGGCGCGAGCAGCTTGAGCGCCACCGCGCGCTGCTTGACCGTGTCGAAGGCCCGGTAGACCTCGCCCATACCGCCTCGGCCGATGAGCCCGTCGATCCGGTAGGGCCCGATCATGGCGCTCGACACGCGCGTCGACGTGGGCATCATGCCGGCCCCAGCGAGAGCGTGCGCAGAGCGGATTCGATCACGGGCTGGTCGGTCGCCCACGAGGTCGACAAGCCGGAGCCGGCCGCGACGACACCGAGCCCGTTGCGCGAGGCGACGACGACGAGGTTGTTCAGCTCGAAGCCGAACTCTGGGTCGTTGTGGGTCGAGGCGAGCAGCCGGGCCGGCGTCCCGTCCGGGAGCGTGATGGCCTCGTTGAGCGTGAGCTTCCCCGCGGGGAGCGCCTCCAGCCGCTTGCGCTCCTTCGCGACCAGCGCGTTCAGGTCGAGCGTCGACGGGGTGGCGCGCACCCCCAGGTCGGCGTTGTACCACTCACCGGTCGGCGACAGGCCGGGGGTCACGCTGGCGAAGAAGACGTCGAACGACTCCACCTGCACCTCGGACCGGACCCAGCCCGCGGGCACGGCGATCGAGAAGCGGCCGGCGGGGTCGGCGTGGACGGGCCCGGTCTCGATCTCGATCTCGGGCGCCGGGCCGGGAATCCCGACGACCGTGGTCGCGGCGGCCACGAGCTGCGGGACCGTGATCGCGCCGGTGACGGCCACGGCCGCGATCAGCACGGCCGCGCCCGCTATCAGCAGGGTCTTGCGACGAGGCGTCGCGTTCGCCACGGGCGGAGCGGCGACCGGAAGGGACCGCGGGGTCGATGGATCGTGCGTCGATCGGTCCTGCACCGTGGTCGGCGGCTGCAGTGCCACTCCACCCGACCGCGGCCCCGGGGCACCCGCGGCGGCCAGGTCGAGCGGCATGCTCGGGCTGGGCGCGGCCGGGACGGCGACGGGCCACTGCTGGTTGCCGAACTCGACCGACAACGCCATGCGGGCGGCCTCCGCGAGCTCTCCCGCGCTGCGGTAGCGGTCGTCGGGGTTCTTCGCCATGCCGCGGGCGACGACGTCGTCGAACGTCGCGGCGACCCCGGAGATCTGCGACGGGCGCGGCGGCGGCACGGTGAGGTGGGCGCGCATCATCGCCATCAGCCCGTCGGCCTCGAACGGCCGCCGTCCGGTGAGCAGCTTGTGCAGCATGCAGGCCAGCGAGTAGACGTCGATCCGGCTGTCGCGCCGGTGCTCCTCGAACAGCTCGGGAGCCATGTACGCCATCGTGCCGAGCGCCGTGCCGGTGACGGTCAGCCGGCTCCCGCTCATCGGAGCAGCGATGCCGAAGTCGACGAGGTAGGCGAAGTCGTTCGCGCCGAGCAGGACGTTCGACGGTTTGACGTCGCGGTGCACGAGCCCGTCCTGGTGTGCGGCGTCGAGCGCGCTCGCGACCTGCGCGACGATCCGGACCGCGCGTGCCGGAGTCAGCGCGCCCTGCGTGGTGACGACGGTGTCGAGGTCGACGCCGTCGACGAGGCGCATGTCGATGTAGAGCCGGCCCTCGATCTCGCCGTAGTCGTGGATCGGGATCACGTGCGCTTCGCGCAAGCGGGCGGCGACCGCCGACTCGTGGCGGAACCGCGACTGGAACTCCACGTCCGACGCCAGGTGCGGCGCGAGCCGCTTCACCGCGACCGTCCGCTGCTTCACTGTGTCGACCGCGCGGTGGACCTCCCCCATACCGCCGCGCCCGATCAGCTCCTCGAGCCGGTAGGGCCCGAACTGCTCCTCCATCGTGCCCACCCCTCGCCTGCGGCCGGTCCGCTGTCGCGACGAATGGTCGGGGTCAGGAGGGGTCCGCTGCTACCGCCTGCGCGCTGGGATTGCCGGCGTCCGACGAAGGGTTTTGTCACCGTTTCGGGATGGACAAACGACGCAAAGGCCGGCCTACACGTCCCGGGCGAAGTTCCCCACCGTTTTGGGCACTTGCGCGCTCCACAGGCGCGCATCCACCCAAAACGGTGGGGAGATCGGGCCGGTGAGCCGCGTCAGGACACCGGAGACGGCCGTCGCCCGGGCCCGACCAGCACGTCGCGGCGCCAGCGGGCGACCTCGACCGCATCGAGCGGCAGGCCGGCCGGGACAGTCGGCTCGAGCTGCTCACGCGGCAGCAGGGCGATGACCGATGCCGCCGTGGCGCCGATCGGACGGGAGCGGTGCAGCCCGGCGGCTTCGAGCGCGCCGCGGACCTCGGCGCGCTCGGTCGCCAGGTGCAGCTCGACGCCGGCCGCGTGGGCCTGCACCTGCAGGCGTCGCACCGTCGCGATGGCGTGCTCGTCGACCGAACGCAGGTGCCCGAGGTCGAGCACGACGACGAGCGCCCTGGTCAGCTGCTGACCCACGCGCTCGACGAGCGCGCTCGACGTGTCCGTCGACAGGCACCCGTCCACCCACACGACGACGACATGACACAAGGGCGCGTTCAGCCGCACATCGAGGACGTGCGGCAGCGCACCGATTGCCTTCACCTTGCCCATTTTTCTGGTCCCCGGGGACGTGGCCGGACGCGGGACGTGTGCGTCAGCCGGGCTGTTCGACAGAGGGCTGCAGACTCAACCGCAGGGGATCCTAACCTCCGTGACCGCTCGCGGAAGCCGCCGTGTGAACGGACTCTCGTCCGCGAACGGTCACGGGATGTCGAGCTCGGCGTGGCGCTCCGTGAGCGTTTTGGCCAGCTCGACGAGTTTGACATTGAGCTGTTGGGAGGTGCGGCGCAGGATGTCGAAGGCCTCGTCGGCGGCCACCCCACGCCGGGTCATGATGACCCCCTTCGCCTGCCCGATCACGTCCCGGCTCTCGATGGCCTGCTCCAGCTGGGCCTTCTGCAGGTCCGCCTTGGTGACGGCGTCGGTGCGGGCCAACGCGAGCGACGCGTGCGTCGCGAGCAGCAGCACCTCGTCCCGGTCGATCTCGTCGAGGCCGCCCGGCCGGAACGAGTAGAGGTTGAACGCGCCGGACAGCTGCGGCGGTGTCGGCGCCGGGATCAACGACGTCGAGAACACCGCCGCGACGCCGAGCTCGGTGGCCGCAGCCGACCACCGCGGCCATCGGCGTTCGACGCGAAGGTCTTCGGACGTCACGAACGCGGGACCGTCCGGATCGGCCGCCTCGACGCAGGGCCCCTGCTCGAAGCGGTACTGCAGCTCGTCCAACTCGATCGCGAGCTGATCGGTCTCCTCCGGAGTGTGGAACCGACCGTCCGGGCTGCGCGTCGTGATGCTGACGACGTCGGCCGCCGGGAAGAGCTCCGTGGCGGCGCGCACGACCTGCTGGAACACCTCACCGACGGTCGTCGCGTCGATCAACGACCGGGTCAGCTGCACGAACTGCTGCGCGAGCGGCCCGACCGGCGCAGCGGCGACGAAGCTGTCCTTGTCCTGCTCCCACTCCTGCTCAGTCACCATGTGGTTGCCACCTCCCACCCAGCCGTTCCCCGGTGGGCTGGCGAGGCAAACAGTGCGGAGCCACAGGGGCCCATAGGGTGGGCGGATGTCTCGCCCCGACGACGCCGAACGCAGTCGCAACCTGATGGCCGCTGCCCGCAGCGGCATGCTGTCCACGCTCGGCGAGAACGGCTATCCGTTCGGCTCGGTCGTGGCGCCCGCCGTCGACGAGCAGGGCCGGCCACTGATGCTCCTGTCGGACCTGGCGGTGCACAGCCACAACCTCAAGGCCGACCCGCGCGCGTCGCTCATGGTCGCCGAGCCTGGCGAGGGCGACCCGCTGGACCTGGCCAGGGTCACGCTGATCGGCCCCGTCGCCGAGGTGACCGGGCCGGACGGCGACGCTGCGCTCGCCACGTACCAGCAGGTGCATCCCGGTGGTCTCGGCACCGACCACGGCTTCCGGATGTACCGGCTGGACGTCACCTCGGTGCGGTTCGTCGGTGGGTTCGCCCGCATGAGCTGGGTCGAGGCGGCCGCGTACACCGCGGCCGAGCCCGACCCGCTGCTGCCGCACGTCGCCGGCATCGTCGAGCACATGAACGACGACCACGGCGCGGCCATGGTGCTGTACTGCCAGGTCTTCGGCGACCGCCCGGCCACCACCGCGGCCCGCATGACCGGCATCGACCGGTACGGGTTCGACATGCTCGCCACGGACGGACCCGGCGCCGCCGAACAGCACGTCCGGCTGGCGTTCACCGACGAGGTCACCACCCCGACCGAGGCCCGCACCGCGCTGGTCGCGATGGTCCAGGAAGCCCGCGCGCAAGCCAGGTAATCGTCGACAACGACGTTTTGGTCGATGTTAGCGCTCACAAACAGCCGAAACGTCGTTGTCGACGCTCAGGTGTAGGCGCGGAGGATGCGGTCCTCCTTGTCCGCGCCTATGCCGTGGTCCAAGGCGCCGGTTGTTGGCGCCGCCGTCTGCATCCAGGCCCACGTGTCGCGCACCGTCTCCTCCGGCGGGCGGCAGCGCATTCCGGCCACGCGGGCGGCGGTGGCGTCGACCGGCCACGCGGCGGCCGGGTTGGCGGCTGTCGGGAGCCAGAACGGGAGCTCGTTCCACGGCCCGGCCCCGTGTTCGAGCAGCACCTCGTCCGGCACCCAGACCAGACGTGCCGCGCTGCCGGTCGCGGCGACGCACAGGTCGAGGTACTCGCCGATGGTGGTGCGCGGCACGCTCGGCATCGTGTTGAACACACCGCCGAGCGCGGCTTCGACCCGGTCGACCACGAACGCCGCCACGTCACGCGCGTCGACGAGCTGCAGCGGCTGTTCGGGGTCGCCCGGCGCGAGCACGGTGCCGCCGAGGTGGATCCGGGAGAGCCACCAGGGGAGCATGCCGACGTTGTCGTGCGGACCGACGACGAGCCCGGGCCGCACGACGAGCGCGGCGTCGCTGCCGTAGGTCTCGAACACGGCGCGTTCGCACCCGGACTTGCGCGGGCCGAGCGTGAACAGGTCGGGCGGGCCGTCGTCGTCGGCAGTGCCCTCGTGAATCGACGCGGTCTCCGTCCACGGCAGTGCCGTCCAGTCGCGGTAGACCGCGGCACTGGAGACGAAGGCGTAGAACGGCGCCGACGCGCGAAGGGCTCGGGCCGCGGCGAGCACGTCGGCCGGCACCTGCCCGCCGGGATCGAGCACGGCGTCGAAGGTGTGCCGGGCCAGCTCGGCCAGCGCGCCGGCATCGGTCCGGTCGCCGCGCACCGCTCGCACTCCCGGGACGTCGGGGCCGGTGCGGCCGCGGTTGAAGGTGGTCACCCGGTGTCCCCTGCGCAGCGCTTCGGCGACGGCGGCGCGACCCACGAACGAGGTCCCGCCGATCACGAGCAGGTCGAGCTGTCGCGTTCCTGTCATCTGGTGCTCCCAGCGTTGATGCGGGCCCGGATCGATGCGACGTCGACGGTTCCGTCGGGCCGGCGGTCGAGCTTTCCGCGGTTCATGAGGTCGTGGACGAACTGCCGGCTGACCCCGAGCATCGCCGCGGCGACGGCCACGGGCACACCGTCGGCGCCCGGGAACCCGACCCGCCATGCGACGACCCGGCCCAGCGGGGTGCGCCACCAGCGCTCCGATGGGTCGAAGGCTTCGTCGCCGGGATGGAGGACGGAGACCAGCCGGATGCCGGTGAACCTGGCCGTCGTGTCGTCCGGCCCGAGCAGCTCGTCGGCGAGCTGCGCGGCCCTCGCCGCGACCCGGTCCCGCAGCGTCGCGGCGATCGTCATGTCGTCGAGCACGATCTCCAGCGGGTCGATCAGCCGGCTCGTGATGAGGCGCGACAGGTCGGCCGCCAGCTCGTCGACGGTCGGCAGCATGAGCCCTCCAGGGTGTTGACGTCAGCCGTCAACAGCCTGGTGGCCGTTGACGAGCGTTGTCAATAGTGCAGCGCCAGCAGGATGTGTGCGTTCCGCACGCAAGGGCAGGAAAGCCACTTTCCGGCCCTCACAGGGCAGGAAAGTGGCTTTCCTGCCCTCCCCCAACGCGCCGGGGCGTTCCCCCGATCGCCTACCCGAGCTCGCGCTCCAAGGCCGCGATGGCCGCCGCCTCCCTCGAGCCCCCGGCCGCGCGGGCGTCCAGGCGTTCCGCCAGCTCAGCAGGCAGGTCGAGGACCAGCCGCACCGTGCTCGAGGGCTCGGGTTGATCAGGCGCCGGCGCGCGCAGCACGAGCCCGAGCACCGGTAGGGCGATCGTGCCGAGCGCGTCGAGGATGCCCATGACACCCAGCCACCGCCAGTAGGCGTCGTCGTTGTTGCCGGGGATCCCGCCGTCGGTGAGCACCGGGAGCGCGATCATGACAGCGACCACCGCGACCGCCACCAACGTCACGGCGAGGCTCACCCGGATCACCGGGTGTCGACGGCCCGCGAGCAGCAACAGCAGGTTGGCCTGCGCCAGGCTCAGGGCGGCGATGGCGAGCACGGCCACCGCTTTGTAGAGAGCCTGCTCGCCGTCGGTGCCGAAGGGTCGGTCGAGCCAGATCAGGACGAGCGCGCAGATCGCGGCACCGAGGCTCGCGGCGATGCCGGCGAACCCGACCGCACGCACCGAGCGGGTGACGACCGCCAGATGGCAGAGCGACGTCGTGCCGAACGCGGCGATCGTCATCGTGGTGAGCAGGATCCTGCTCTGCAGGTCGCCGAACTCGTCGCTGAGCAGCGCCGCGATCCCCAGCACGGCGGCGACGCCGAGCGAGGCGATGATCACGACGATGGTCGCGCGCCGCACACCACGAACCCCGCTTACTCCCGAATCGGACATCCCGCGACGCTACTCCCGCACTACCGTGAATGGCGTGAGCATCGCTGTGGCACTCGACGACCTCGCCGGCGCGATCGACGGCTCGGGTTCACCGGCCCCCGCACCGAGCGCGTCGGGCAGTGTGTCGGACCGCGTCGAGATCCCGGTCAGGAGCTGAGCGCTCCGCCGGCGAAGACGTACACCCAGGCTTGTGGCCCCGACCGCAGCGGGACCTCGATGCGCTCGTAGTCGTCGACCTCGTAGTCGTCGGCGGCGAGCAGCTCCGCGGGCGTGATCGAGAAGCAGCTGCCCTCGACGATGACCCCGGTCGCGGGCCGCAGGATCGGGTGCCGGTCGCTCCCGCTCGTCGCGATCACGTGGGGGTCGGTGATGGTGATCGTGTCGAGGGCGAACCCGACGATGGCGTCGCGCTGCCCGTCGAGCGTCCGGCCGAACGTCGCGAGCTGCACGTCCGACTGCTGGAGCGTCCCGTAGGAGAACAGCAGCACCGACCGGTCGGAATCGATCATGACACTGATCATAGACGGCCATGAAGAGGCCCTCCGGTAGGAGTGCTGACCGCTCGCTATGGACAATCTCGAACAGATCACGCATAGTGAGATCTCCGGCTCCACCAGCGAGAAGGGCGATCTCAGAATGGTGCATTTCACTCCACCGTTCCCACCCAAGAAGAAGTCGCGGTAGGTGGTATCCGCTGCGGGTCCGCCCCCGCGGGCCCGCAGCGGGCGGAGCCCGTGATCGACGGCCCGGTGACGATCGACGGCGACGCCTTCGGAGCAGCCCTCCTGCGGTGCCACGACACCGGCGGCCGGCCCGGCACGGTGTTCGAGATCGTCGAGCGGGACGACGGCTGGATCAGCGTCGCCGACATCGCCGCCTACCTCGCACCGATCGAGGAGTGGACGGACGTCGAGCGGCAGCTGTGCGAGCGCGCCACCGGCCGCGTGCTGGACATCGGCTGCGGGGCGGGCCGGCACGCGTCGGCTCTCATCGACCGCGGGCTGGACGTCATCGGCATCGACCCCTCCTCCGGCGCCGTCGCAGTGTGCCGGCAGCGCGGGGTGCGCGCGGTGCGCGGCGATGCCTGCCGGCCGCCCGCCGAGCTCGGACCGTTCGACACGTTCCTGCTGCTCGGTTGGAACCTCGGCCTGCTCGGCAGCACTCGCAACGCCGCCTCGGTGTTCGACGCGCTCGCCTCCGTGGCGGCACCCGGCGCACGCATCCTCGGGATCGGCGCCGACCCCCACGGCAGCACGGACCCGGACCACCTCGCCCGCCTCGACGCGAACCGGGAGCGCGGCCGACTGCCCGGCCAGTTCCGGATCCGGATCCGGCACGAGCGACTCGCCACGCCGTTCTTCGACTTCCTCTACTGCTCGCCGACCGAGTTGCGGGGCCTCACGGAAGGCACGCCGTGGCGGGTGACCGACGTGCTCTCCGCCGACCCGTCCGGCACCTACGGTGCGGTGCTGGAGCTCAGGTCGTGAAGCTCACTGACTGCACCTGGCGACGTCAGCGTCGGGCGGGCAGGCAGACAGGGGTGCCTGGAAAGCCACTTTCCCGGCGTGTGGGGCCGGGAAAGTGGCTTTCCCAGCATCGCCTGCGGAACGCACGCATCCCGGCCCAGCCGCCGCGGCCCGGGTCGTCCTACCTGACCTCTGAACGGCGCCGAGGCACAGCTTCAACCGCTGCCCGCCACGCCGGATCGTCCAGCACCCCTGCGTCGGCGAGCCGTCCGGCGAGTCGTTGAGCGTGGAGCTGCCAGCCCAGGGGGGGTCGTCATCCGGCTTCCTCACTGAGTAGTGCGGCGATGGCCTGGGTGATGGGCGCAGCGATCGCATCCTCGATCCAGCCATACTGACCGCCCGGGTTGCACTCCAGGAACGTCCACACCCCATCGGGCTGGACGACGAAGTCGAACGCCCCGTCCGACCTGGCGAGGGCAGGAAAGCCACTTTCCTGCCCTGTGAGGGCCGGAAAGTGGCTTTCCTGCCCTCGTGTGCGGACGTCGGGAACGCCCTACCCGAAGTCGCGCCGCCGCAACGCCAGCAGGGCGCCTGCGGCCACGAGCGCTGCGAGCGCTGCGAGCGCTGCGAGCGCTGCGAGCGCTGCGAGCGCTGCGAGCGCTGCGAGCGCCACCATCACCGCCTCGGGCGCCGGCGTCGAACGAGCCGCCGGCGACGGTGTTGGAGACGTAGTGGAACGGTTCCAACGGGCTGCCGCCCCAGTTGCCGTACAGCGGGCCGACGACCTTGCCGGTCAGCACGACGAACGCCCACACCGCCCAGCTGAGCGCGGTCGACAGGCGCGGCAGGAGAGCGTAGGTGAGCAGGCTGACCGGATCGTCGTGGTCTTGCCGGCGCCGTTCGGGCCGAGGAAGCCGTGCACCTCCCCGCGCTCGACGGTGAGGTCGAGCCCGTCCAGCGCGGACGTCCGGCCGAACCTCTTCCGCAGGCCGGCCACCGAGATCGCGTCAGACATGGTCGCCCTCCTCGACGTGCGGCAGGCGCGAACGCATCTCGGCGGCCTGCGCGGGGGTGAGGTACGGGTGCGAGTAGAGGTCGAGCAGCACCCGCGCGAGCAGGTGCTCACCCTCCGGGCTGAAGACCTCGACGCCCAACCCGCGCGAGACGTGCTGCTGCAGGAGCGATACCGAGAGGGCCATCGCCGCGGCGACGGTCGCCCGCGCCTTCGTCGGGACGTCCGGCGGGTCGGGCCGAGCGGCGTCGGCCTCCGCCAGCCACTGCTCGCTCAGGCCGACCATGGTGTCGAAGAACGGGGCCGCCCTGCCCTCGACGAGCGCGCGCACGACGTAGCCGCGGTACGGGTTCAAGGCCGCGCTCGCGACGGCCACGTAGTTGACCTGCCCCGGCGCCGCGTCCGTCCGGACCTGCTCGTTTATCCGCTCGACGGCCCTTGCCAGGTGCGCGTCACAGGCGTCGCGCAGCCCCTCCTTGGAGCCGAAGTGGTGGCGCACCAGGCCCGGCGAGACGCCGGCGACCTCGGCGATGCCGCGGATCGTCGCGCGGTCGAACCCCTGCTCGCCGAACAGCCGCATCGCCGCGTCGCGGATCCGCGCCTGCGCGGTGAGGTCCGCCGGCTCGACCATTCGCTGGTGTAACGGACTATCCATGCGTGTAGCGTACTACTCATGTGGATAGCGCGCCTACAACAGCCCTGCCTCGACGAGCTTGTCCTGGATCCCGGCCAGCTCCTCGCCGTTCAGCGGCACCTGTGGCGGCGCCAGCACCGCGTTGTCGATCACTCCGCGCATCCGCATGGCCGCCTTGAACGCGCCGAGCGCCGCCGAGCTCCCGCCCATCCGCGTCTGCGACGCCACTGACGTGATGGCGAACAGCCGCACCAGCCGCTCCTGCTCCTTGCGCGCGGCCTCGACGCTGCCGTCGCGGACGTGGTCGAAGATCGCCACGTACCCGTGCGGGTCGATGTTGGCCAGACCGGGGACGGCGCCGTCGGCGCCCATCGCGAGCGCCGCGTCGGTGACCAGCTCGGATCCGGTGAACACGACGAACCCGTCGAGGCCCCGGTCGTGCCGGCCGAGCAGGACGTGGCGGAACCCGGCCTCGTCGCCGCTGGAGTCCTTCAGCCCGGCGATCACGCCGTCGGCGGCCAGGCGCAGCAGCATGTCGCAGTCGAGCTTGGTGTGCACCGCGACGGGGATGTCGTAGGCGAAGAGCGGCAGGGCGGTCCGCTCGTGCAGGAGGCGGAAGTGCCGCTCGACCTCCGCCACGTGCGTCCGCGTGTAGTAGGGCGCCGTGACGACCACCGCGTCCGCGCCGGCCGCCTCAGCCGCGGCGACGTGCTCGGCCACCCGCAACGTCGTCATGTCGATGCAGCCCACCAGCACCGGGACCCGCCCGGCCACCTCGTCGACGGCGGTCTCGACCACGGCCCGGCGGTGCGCGTCGGGCAGGAACGCGCCCTCGCCCGACGACCCGAGCACGAACACCCCGTGCACGCCGGCGCCGAGGAGGAAGCGGATCGTGCGGCGCAGCGAGCCGGTGTCGACGCTGAAGTCGTCGTGGAACGGGGTGCACAGCGGCGGGATGATGCCGGCGAACGTCATGCGGATCTCATTTCCGGGTGGATGCATCGGTAGGTGTGACCCGTTGCGGCAACGGCCGGCGGCGGCAGCTCGCGCGCGCACTCGTCGGTCGCCTTCCAGCAGCGGGTGCGGAAGTGGCAGCCGCTGGGCGGAGCCGTCGCCGACGGGACCGGGCCGTCGAGCACGATCGGCGTGGTGGCGTGCAGGAGGCTCGGCGTCGCCGAGAACAGCGCGCGCGTGTACGGGTGGTGCGCGTCGGCGGGGATCCGCGCGGCCGGCGCCTCCTCGACGATCCGGCCGAGGTACATCGTCACGATCCGGTCGCTCATCTTCCGCACGGTCTGGATGTCGTGCGAGACGAACACCATCGAGAGGCCGAGTCGTTCGCGCAGGTCCAGCAGCAGGTTGAGAATCTGGGCGCGCACCGAGACGTCCAGCGCCGAGGTCGGTTCGTCGGCCACGAGCAGCGCGGGCCGCAACGCGAGCGCACGCGCGACCGCCACCCGCTGCCGTTGCCCGCCCGAGAGCTGCCCCGGCACTGCCTCCGCGACGCTGCGCGGCAGCCCGACCAGCGCCATCAGCTCCCGCACCCGGTCGGCGCGCTCGGCGGGCGTCCCGATCCGGTGCACGTCGAGCGGGTCGCGGACGATCATGGCGACGGGCAGCCGCCGGTTCAGCGCCGTCGAGGGATCCTGGAAGATCATCCCGATCGAGCGCGCCCGGTCGCGTTCGGTCGCGGGCGAGAGCGGCTCCCCGCGGAACCGGACGGTGCCGGCCGTGGGCGGCTGCAACCCGACGATCACCTTCGCGAGCGTCGACTTCCCGCAGCCCGACTCCCCCACGACGCCGACCGTCTCGCCGGTGTCGACGGTGAAGTCGGCGCCGGTCAGCGCGTGCACCTCGGCACGGCCGAACAGCTGCGCGCCCCGGATCCGGTGCACGACGCTCACGCCGTCCAGCTGCAGCAACGTCATCGCGCGACCTCCTTCAACATCCCGATCCCGATCTCGATCCGCTCGGCCGGGAAGTGGCACGCCACGACGTGCTCGCCGGCATCCCCGACCCGCGCCGGCGCCTCGGTGCGGCAGATCGCCCGCGCGGCCGGGCAGCGGTCGGCGAACCGGCAGCCGGGCCCGAAGTCGGCCGGCGACGGGACGGTGCCGGCGATCTGCGTCAGCGCCGCAGCGTTCTCCTCCAGCGAGACCACCGCGCTGAGCAGCCCGCGCGTGTAGTGGTGCTGCGGCGAGCCGACGATCTGCGCGGTCAGCCCGGTCTCGGCGACCTGCCCGCCGTACATCACGACGACCCGGTCGGCGACCTCCGACACGAGCGCGAGGTCGTGCGAGACGAGCACGAGCGCGAAGCCCAGCTCGTCCTGCAGCCGCAGCAGCAGCCGCATGACCTGCGCCTGGATGGTGACGTCGAGCGCCGTGGTCGGCTCGTCGGCGACGATCAGCTTGGGGCTGCGGGAGAGCGCCATCGCGATGAGCACGCGCTGGCGCTGCCCGCCCGACAGCTCGTGCGAGTAGGCCCGCAGCACCCGCTGCGGGTCCAGTCCGACGAGTTCGAGCAGCTCCGCGGGCTGGCGAGTGCCGCCCCGGCTGGTGAACTGGCGCAGCTGACTGCGGATCGGCATCGCCGGGTTGAGCGAGCTCAGCGCGTCCTGGTAGATCATCGAGAGGTCGTGCCCCAGGTGCGCCCGCCGCTGCCGCGCCGGCAGCGTGAGCAGGTCGCGCCCCTCGAAGCGGATCTCGCCGGTCACCCGCGCGGTGCGCGGCTGCAGGCCCATGATCGACAGCGACGTCAGCGACTTGCCGCAGCCGGACTCCCCGATGAGCCCGACGACCTCGCCGGGCGCGACCGTGAAGGAGACGTCGTCGACGACGTTGACGTTGTCATGCCGGTCGGGGAACGCGATCGAGAGCCCTCGCACGTCCAGCACCGGCGGACCGTCGAGCATCCTGCGGGCCCGGCCCGCCAGCCGCTCCCCCGCCTCCCGCAGGCCCGTGATGGGCAGCACCGGCGCGACGTTCTCCGCCGCCTCCTCCGCGACCAGCGCCTTCGCCTTCTCACCGGCCGAGGCCTGCCGCGCCGACGGGGCCGCCCACGCGTCGGAGATCCCTTCGGAGAGCACGTTCAGCGCCAGCACCGTCACGAGGATCAGCAGGCCGGGGAACAGTGTCGCCCACCAGCCGCCGATCAGCACGAGGTCCTTGCCGTCGGCCAGCACCGACCCCCACGACGGGTTCGGCGGCTGGATCCCGGCGCCGATGAACGAGAGCGACGCCTCGAACACGATCGCGTCGGCCACCGTCACCGTGCAGAACACCAGCACCGGCGCCGCGCAGTTCACGGCGACGTGCCGGGCGAGGATGAAGAACCGGCCGGCGCCGATGACCTTCTCCGCGGCGACGTAGTCCTCGCTGAACTGCGCCATCACGTTCGCGCGCACGACGCGGGCGATCGAGGGCGTGTTCAGGAAGCCGATCGCGAGGATCAGCACCGAGATGTCCCGGCCGAACACCGCGACGAGCACGGCGGCCAGCGCGATCCCGGGGAACGCCATGACGACGTCGAGCACCCGCATGATCACTGCGTCGACCCGCCGGCCCGACGTCGCCGCGATCGAGCCGATCAGCGTGCCGGCGGCCAGCGCGAGCACGATCGCGCCGAGCCCGATCGCCAGCGACCACCGGGTGCCCTGCACCAGGCGCGAGAAGATGTCGCGACCGGACTGGTCGGTGCCGAACCAGTGCGCCCCGGACGGGCCGTCGAAGTCGGTGCTGAGCGCGTCCGGATCGTGTGTCGTCAGCAGCGTGCCGAGCACCGCGACGAGCGCCAGCGCAACGACGATCACCAGCGCGATCCGGGAAGCCGTGCCGAGCCGCCTCATGCGTGGCTCCGCAGCCGCGGGTTCGCGATCAGGTACAGCACGTCGACGACCAGGTTGACCAGCACGAACCCGACCGCGATCGTGATCACGAAGCCCTGCACCTTGGCCGTGTCGCCGTCGCCGACCGCGCGGATCAGGTTCTGCCCCATGCCGGGCAGCGCGAACATCGTCTCGATGACCACCGCGCCGCCGAGCAGGTAGCCGATCCGCAGCCCGAGCACCGTCAGCGGGTTGACCAGCGCGTTGCGCAGGACGTTGCGCCCGACGACGACCACGGGCGGCAGCCCGCCGCCGCGCGCGGTGCGCACGTAGTCCTTGTCCAGCTCCTCGACCATCGACGTGCGCACGATCCGGGTGAGCACCGCCGCAACCGGCATGGAGAGCGCGACCGCGGGCAGCGCCATCGAGTTCAGCCAGCCCGCGACGGAGTCGTTCGGACTGACGTAACCGCTGGTCGGGAACAGGCCCTCGCCGACCGCGAGCCACTGCACGAGCAGCAGCGCGACCCAGAACGCCGGCGCAGCCACCCCGGTCAGCGACACGATCCTGATCAGCTGGTCGGGCCAGCCGTCGCGGAACAGCGCCGACGTCACGCCGAGCGCCAGCCCGACGACGAGCGCGATGACCAGCCCCATCGCGGTGAGCTGGACGGTGAGCGGCAGCGCCGTCGCCACCGTGTCGAGCACCGGCTGGCGGGTGATCACGCTGACGCCGAAGTCGCCGCGCAGGAGGTTCCCGACGAAGTACAGGTACTGCAACGGCCACGGGTCGAGCAGGCCGTTCTCGCGCCGGAACTGCTCCAGCTGGGCCGCGGTGGCGTTGGCGCCGTCGAACGCGGCCAGCGCCGGGTCGACCGGCGAGAACCGCATCACGATGAAGACGAACAGCGCGACCCCGAGCAGCAGCGGGACGAGCGCGAGGATGCGGCCGAGCAGCATCCGGAGTACGACGATCACGCCGGCCCTGCCATGTTGACCGCCTTGTTGAGGTAGATCCCCGGGTAGCCCTGGGCGCGCACCCCGGAGAGCGACTTCGGGTCCCACGCCGTGCCGAGCTGGGTGAAGACGACCGGATAGACGACGGCCTGGTCGGCGATCATGTCCATGAGCTGCTTGGTCAGCGCCGCCCGCTCGGTGGCGTCCGGCTCGGCGGCCGCGGCGTCCTGCAGCGCGAGCAGCGCCTGCGACTCCGGCCCCGTCCAGCGCGCGTACCTGGTCGTGAGGATCGACGTGTCGGCGTAGTAGTAGCGGGTGAGCAGGTCGGGGTCGTTGCCGAACTGCAGCGGGTTGTTGGTCGTGGCGACGACGTGGAAGTCGGTGCCGTTGTCCAGCTTGGAGAACAGCGCCTTGGTGTCCTGCGAGTCGAGCGTCGTGGGCACGCCGATGGCATCCCAGGCTTCCTTGATCACCTTCACGCAGTCGGCGACGAGCGAGGTGTTGGTGGTCGAGAGCGTGACCGACAGGCCGGTCACGCCCGCCTCCTGCAGGAGCGCCTTCGCCTTGGCCGGGTCGTAGGCGAAGTCGATCGCGGCGGGCTGCGAGGAGGGCAGCTTCGGGTTGATGAACGAGGTTGCGGGCGAGCCGGCGCCCTTCAGCCCGATGTCGACCATCTTCTGGCCGTCGATCGCGTAGTGCAGGGCCTGGCGAACCCGCTTGTCCCCGAACGGCGCGTGCGCGGTGTTGAAGAGCAGGAACAGGTTGTTGCCGCCGTCGGCGAACTCGACGGTCCGGCCGGCCGAGCGCAGCTGCTCCGCGTTGGCGGCCGGGATGTTCTCGACGATCTGCGCGTCGGGCGCGGCGCCGGAGATCGCGGCGACCCGCGGGGCGGCGTCGACGATCGACTTCCAGAGCATCCGGTCGTAGACGGCCGGGAGCGGCCCGTTGTACTGCGCGAACTTCTCGAAGGCGGTGTGGCTGAGCGGGGCCTGCTCGGTCACCTTGTACGGGCCGGACCCGACGACCTTGCCGCCGGCGGCGTCGGCCCACTTGCCCTCGAAGACGTGCTTCGGCGCGATCTTCGCCGACTGGATGCGCTGCAGCGCGTACGGGAACGGGAACTTCAGCACGAACTCGACGGTCCGCTCGTCGACCTTCCGCACGGCGTCCAGCCAGTGCGAGAAGAAGCTGTGCACCAGGACGTTCTCGCTCGGGCTGAGCACGCGGTCGTAGGTGAACACGACGTCGTCGGCGGTGACCGGCCGTCCGTCGTGCCAGGTGGCGCCGTCGCGCAGCTCGAACGTCATCCGGGTGCCGGTGAGGTCGGCCGGCAGCGCCTTCGCGAGGCCGGGGAACGGCTCGCGGGTGATCGGATCGCCCTCTACGAGCGACTCGTAGCAGTGCAGGATCGCCGCCATCGAGAACGCCGACGCGGTCTGCAGCGGGTCCCAGGTCTGGTTGTTGCCGTAGCCGAGCACAGCGGTGATCGAGCCCGTCGTGGCGCCGGTCTTGTTGGTCGATGCGGGGCCTGCGCCGCACGCGCCGAGCGCGACGGTGAAGGCGGCCGCCGCTCCCGCCATGCCCGTGAAGCGAAGCAGGTCGCGCCGGCTGATCGGGGTCATCGCCGCTCCTCCGTTGGAGATAGGACGTGGGATGTCCTACGTTGTGGCGGGACAGTAGGACTCGACCGACCGGCGAGTCAAGGCCACCCCGGGACGACGTAGGATGTCCTGCGGTCTCGGCAGCACCTGAACGGAGTCGAGTTGGTACGCCCTCAGCGCAACGACGAGATCACCAGGCGCATCATCGATCTGATCATCGAGCGCGACCTGCCGCCCGGTGCGCCGCTGCCCACCGAGCTGAGCTTGATGGAGGACATCGGCGTCAGCCGCAACTCCGTCCGCGAGGCCATCAAGTCGCTCCAGGCCCTCGGCATCGTCGAGATCCGGCACGGCTACGGCACGTTCGTCGGCGACGCCGGCTCGTCCGCGCTGCAGACCTGGCTGCTGTTCCGCACCAGGACCCGCGGCACGAGCGACGTCGGCCGGGTGCGCGACCTGCTCGAAGTGCGAGAGATGCTGGAGACCGAGCTCACCCGCCGGGTCGCCGAGCACCACCGGCCCGAGCTGATCGACGAGCTGGAGGCGCGGGTGGCGCGCATGCGCCAGGGCGGCGACGACCGGGCGCTGGCCGACCGCGAGTTCCACGACCTGATCTGCGCCGAGGCCGGCATCGACCTCGCCCGCGAGCTGACCGGCCTGTTCTGGGACGTCTACCAGGCTGCCGAAGCCGAGATCGGCGGGCCGGGAGCCTCCGCGGCGAGCACCGCCGAACGCCACCAGCGCATCGTCGACGCACTCATGCAAGGAGATGCCGACGCGGCCGCGGAGGCCGTCCACCGGCACTTCGACGAGGTGCGCCGACGGGCGAAGGCCGGGGCGTACGGTGCGGCGCCGCAACACGCGCCGGCAGAGGCCTGACCGCGCGGTCCGCACGCGAGGGCAGGAAAGCCACTTTCCTGCCCTGTGAGGGCCTGAAAGTGGCTTTCCTGCCCTCCCCGACTCCCGTGCACCTCCGGGGTGCACCGGAAGGGTGGGGCGCCTGGGGAAGGCGGGGAAGGGCGGTCAGCTCCCCCGGATGTTGCCGGCCAGCTCCTCGGCCTCGGCCTGCGTGAAGTTGCCGCCGATCTGGAGCGACTCGCCGGCGATCGGCTCCACGATGAGCGGCGCCGAGACCACCACGCCGTCGACCACGATGGCGAGCTGCCGGTTGACGTTCGCCGCGGTCAGCTCGGCGAACCGACGGCCCGTGTCGGCCGAGTAGTCGAGCTGCACGACCCAGCCCGCTTCGTCCAGCTCGGCCTCCACGCGTTCGAGGTTCTCGAGCGTCAGGAGTGCCGGGCCGACCAGGTAGTCGGTGGTCTTCTTGCGATCGGGGAGACGGGTGCCATCCCCGTCGACCACCAGGTGGATCGTCACCGGCTTGGACGGCGGCGCCGGCGCCTTTTGCGCGGCGGCCGCACAACCGGTCGACAGCAGGACAACCGCAACAACAGCCACGACGAGTGCTCGCACGTCGGCGATCATGCCGTGAGCCGCGACGCTGTACGTCCCTGGGCACCCCGTCGGGTCAGGCGTCCCTACGGCGCACGACGACGAGCGCGACGGCCAGCACAGCCGCCACCACGGCCAGCGCGTATAGCAGCGATCCCCACGCCTCGAACGGCATGTAGCGGGCCGTCCAGACCCCGGTCGTCGTGTTCGAGACGCCCTGGGTGAGGAATCGGTTCGCGTTGACGAACGGCAGCCACGCCCAGATCCGCTCCCCCGCGCCCGGGATCCGGCCGATCAGGTTCTCCGCGACGAGCACCCAGATCGGCACCAGCGGCACCACCACGAAGGCGCGCCGCACCAGCAGACCGAGCGCCAACGCGAAGATCGCGACGACGGCGAGGAACGCGCCGACCCCGGCGACGGCGCGCCACTCCCCGAGGGCGGTGATGGCCAGGTCGGACCGCGGCTCCATCAGCCGCAGAACCGCCCACGACACGAACCCGACGACGAGCCCGACGAGCACCGCCGCGGCGGTGACGACCGCCGCCTTCGCGAGCAGCGCGGGCGTTCGCCGCGGCTGCGCGAGGAACGTGGCGCGGATGGTCGAGTGCTTGAACTCGCTGGTGACGGCAGCCGCGCACATCGCCCCGACCAGGACGGTGCCGACACCGGTGCCGACCACCGACAGGACGTCCGTGAGGTCTGCGAACCTGACCCGGCCGTCGTTCGGCACGGCGAGGCCGAGGAGCACCGTCACGCCCGCGACCAGCGCAAGCGTCACCGCGCTGCACCACCACGGCGAGCGGCTGGAGAGCAGCTTGATCCGCTCCGCGACCAGCAGCCCGCGCACCGCTCCCCTGCCCGGTGGCGGGGCCGGCCGGACCCGCTCGGTGGCGGCAACAGGAGCCGGATCGGGCGCGAACCCGGCCGCGATCTGGACAGTCGGACCGTGCGCGACCAGCCGGCCGCGATCGACCACCACCAGCTCGGTCGTGCTCTGTGCCAGCTCGACGTGCAGGTTGCTCGCGACGAGCACGGTGCGCCCTTCGGCGGCGAGCGTGCGCAGACACGTGCGCAACCAGCCGACACCTTCCGGTTCGAGCCCGTAGAACGGCTCGTCGAGCAGCAGCACCTGCGGGTCGCCGAGCAGCGCGCCGGCGATGCCGAGCCGCTGCAGCATGCCGAGCGAGAACCCGCCCACCCGCTTCCCGGCCACGGAGGTCAGCCCGACGAGTTCGAGCACCTCGTCGACCCTGCCGTCCGGTACGTCGCCGGCGGCGGCCAGCCACCGCAGGTGGGTCCGCGCCGAGCGGGCCTTGTGCACCCACCGCACGTCGAGGTGGGCCCCGACGGTCCGTAGCGGGTGCTCCAGATCGGCATAACGGGTGCCGTCGATCCGCACGTCACCGGCGGTCGGGTGGTCGAGCCCGACGACCACCCGCAACGTCGTCGACTTGCCGGCGCCGTTCGGCCCGAGCAACCCGGTGACGGCCCCCGACGGCGCAGTGAAGGAGAGGTCGTCGACGGCCGTCACGGCGCCGAACCGCTTCGTCAGGCCGGTCACTTCGATCATGGTGCTGCTCCCTTCACCGCGCGCAGCGGGCGCCGGCGGCCGGCAGCTCGAGATCGGCGAGGTACCGCACGACGATCTCGTCGACGCACGCGTTGGACAGGAAGGCGGTGTGGTCGTCGCCCTCCACCGTCAGCAGCACCCCCTGCAGCGCCGCGGCCAGCGCGACACCGGCCTCGTACGGGGTGGCGGCGTCGCCGGTGGTGGAGACGACCAGCGTCGGCGGAAGGCCTTCGACCCGCAGCTCGTGCGGGGTGTTGCTGGGCACCACCGGAAGGAACGCGCAGGCGCCGAGCGCGGCCACGGGGCCGCTTCCCGGGTCGGCGAACGGCGCCGCGGCAAGCTCCTTCGCCGCCTGGTCGGCGACCGTCGCACGATCGGTGACCAGGTCGCCGTCGAGACAGTTGACGACCTGCAGCGCACCTTCGGGCCGCTCGTAGCCGCCGTTCGCGAAGTCCTGCCACTCGTCGGCCATCTGCAGGAGCGGCGCGCCGTTGCCGGCCGCGAGCGCGCTGAGCGCGTCGGCCAGTCGCGGCCATTCCGTCGAGCGGTACATCGACGAGATGACCGCCGACACCGCGTCGGTGTACGAGAGCGTGCGCGCCCCGACGGCGACCGGAGCCGCGATCAACGGCCTGGTGAGGCGCTGGAACGCACCGGTCGCCGCGGCCGGGTCGACGCCGAGCGGGCAGCTCGGCCACGCCGCGCACTCCGTGGCGAACGCCTCGAAGGCGCGCTGGAAACCGGCGATCTGCGCGAGGGACGACTCGGCGGCGCTCTGCGCGGGGTCGACCGCGCCGTCGAGCACCATCGCTCGCACGTTCGCCGGGAACGCCTCGGCGTAGAGCGCACCGATCCGCGTGCCGTAGGAGAACCCCACATAGGTCAGCGCGCGGTCGCCCAGCACGGCCCGCAGCACGTCGAGGTCGCGCACGACGTCGCGGGTGCCGGCGTTGGCCAGCACGTCGAGGCCACCGGAGAGCTCGATGCAACGCTCGGCGTAGCGGCGGTTCTCCGCCTCGGTCTGCGCCACACCCTCCGGCGACGGGTCCATGTCGGTGTCCGCGCGGTCGGCGTCGCGCTCCGGCGGGGTGGCGCAGCTCAGCTGCGGTGTGCTCGCACCGACCCCACGCGGGTCGAACCCGACGACGTCGAACGGCCCACCGTCGAGGCTGTCGCCGGCCCAGCCGGCGACGAACGACAGCCCGGAGCCGCCGGGCCCGCCAGGGTTCAGCACCAGCGACCCGATCCGCTCGGCCGACCTCGTCCGCACCCGCATCACGGCGACGCTCGCGAGGCGCCCCTCCGGAGCCGCGTAGTCGAGCGGCACGTCGAGCCGCGCGCACTCCAGCGACGGCTGCTGGTAGTCGGCCCGTTCCTCGTCGGTGGCCGCGAACCCGACGCACGGCCCCCATTCGAGCGTCTGCGCGTAGAACCGCTCCAACCCGGCCGGCACCACCGCCGGCCCGGCATCGACCCGCGGGCCGGCGCCCGCGCACGCCGCGAGCAGCAGCGTGCACCACAGCACCACCGCGCCCCGGGCAAGCCTGGGGCGCGCCGTCCCCCCACGGCGTTCCACACAACGGACGATACGGGGCTGCGCCGACGTGTGCGGCGTGCACACGTTGCCACGGCGCGCCTGGGCGCGGTGTCCAGCCCCGGCGCCGCGCGCTGGGTACGATGGCGTCCTGATGGCCGACGGATCGATGGGCACTGTGTCCTGCGCCCGGGTGCGAGTACCCGTGCGCCGCTGAGGCGCGCACGTCCGTCCATACTCGCCCGATCACTCCTGTGAGTTCGTGATGCCATCTGCCGACCTGCCCGAAAAGCCCACGTTGGACGGCCTCGAGGCCAAGTGGTCCCGGTTGTGGGAGGAGCGCGGCACCTACCGGTTCGACCGCGCCATGGACCGTTCCGCGATCTTCTCGATCGACACGCCGCCGCCGACCGCGTCCGGCGCGCTGCACGTCGGACACGTCTTCTCCTACACCCACACCGACCTCGTGGCCCGCTACCAGCGGATGCGCGGCCGCGAGGTGTTCTACCCGATGGGTTGGGACGACAACGGCCTGCCCACCGAGCGCCGCGTGCAGAACTACTTCGGTGTGCGCTGCGACCCGGAGCTCCCGCACGACCCGGGGTTCGCACCTCCGGACCGGCCGCACGACCCGCCCGTCGCGGTCTCGCGGAAGAACTTCACCGAGCTCTGCCAGCTCGTCACAGCGCTGGACGAGAAGGTCTTCGAGCAGGTGTGGCGGCAGCTGGGGCTGTCGGTCGACTGGTCGCTGACCTATACGACCAGCAACCCCGTCTCGCAGGCCGTGTCGCAACGCGCGTTCCTGCGCAACCTCGCTCGCGACGAGGCCTACTCGGCCGAGGCGCCGACGCTGTGGGACGTCACCTTCCAGACCGCCGTCGCGCAGGCCGAGCTGGAGGACCGCGACCGGCCCGGCGCCTACCACCGGCTCGCGTTCGCTCGGCCGGGCCACGATCCCGTGCTGGTCGACACCACCCGCCCCGAGCTGCTCCCGGCGTGTGTCGCGCTCGTCGCCCACCCCGACGACGAGCGGTACGCCGCGCTGGTCGGCACCACCGTCCGCACCCCGCTGTTCGGCGTCGACGTGCCGGTGCGCGCGCACCGGCTCGCCGACCCGGAGAAGGGCACCGGCATCGCCATGATCTGCACGTTCGGCGATGCCGCCGACGTGACGTGGTGGCGCGAGCTGGACCTGCCGATCCGCGCGGTCGTCGGGCGCGACGGCCGGTTCGCGGCCGAGCCACCGGACGGGCTCGCCGGCTCGGCGCGCTACGCCGAGCTGGCCGGGCGGACCGTCAAGCAGGCCCGCCGGCGCACCGTCGAGCTGCTCCGCGACTCCGGCGAGCTCGTCGGCGACGTGCGGGAGATCGTGCACCCGGTCAAGTTCTACGAGAAGGGCGAGCTGCCGCTCGAGATCGTCACCAGCCGCCAGTGGTACATCCGCAACGGCGGCCGCGACGAGGGCCTTCGGCAGACGTTCCTCGCGCGTGGCCGTGACCTCACGTGGGTGCCGGAGTTCATGCGGCACCGCTACGAGCACTGGGTCGCGGGCCTCACCGGCGACTGGCTGATCAGCCGGCAGCGGTTCTACGGGGTGCCGTTCCCGGTCTGGTACCGGCTCTCCCCCGACGGCGTGCCCGACCACACCCACCCGCTGCTCCCGGCGGAGGCGGACCTGCCCGTCGACCCCGCATCGGACGTCCCGGCCGGGTTCACCGAGGCCGACCGCGGCCGGCCGGGCGGCTTCGTCGCCGACCCCGACGTCATGGACACCTGGGCGACGTCGTCGCTGTCGCCGCACATCGTGTGCGGCTGGGAGCGCGACCCCGACCTGTTCGCGCGGACGTTCCCGATGGACATGAACGCGCAGGCGCACGAGATCATCCGCACCTGGCTGTTCGCGCGGGTCGTCCGCGCGCACTACGAGAACGGCGAGCTGCCGTGGAAGCTGTCGGCGATCTCCGGGTTCGTCGTCGACGCCGACCGCAAGAAGATGGGCAAGTCGACCGGTAACGCCACCACACCCACCGCGGTGCTCGCCGCGTACGGTTCCGACGCCGTGCGGTGGCGGGCGGCGGGCGCCCGCCCAGGGCTGGACTCGCCGTTCGACGAGACGCAGATGAAGGTCGGGCGCAGGCTCGCGACGAAGCTGCTGAACATCGGCCGGTTCGTGCTCGGGCTCGGCGCCACCACACCCGACCTCGACGCCGTCACGGCGCCGCTCGACCTCGGCACGCTCGCCGCGCTGCGTGAGGTCGTCGAGACCGCGACGGCCGCGTTCGACGCCTATGACTACACCAGCGCGCTCGAAGCCACCGAGCGGTTCTTCTGGACGTTCTGCGACGACCACGTCGAGCTGGTGAAGGACCGCGCCTACGGCGGCGACCCGTCGGCGACGGCCGCGCTGGCAATCGCGCTGTCGGTGCAGCTGCGGCTCTTCGCGCCGTTCCTGCCGTTCGTCACCGAGGAGATCTGGAGCTGGTGGCAGGGCGAGAGCTCGGTGCACCGGGCGGCGTGGCCGGTGCCATCGGAGCTCGGACCGGACGGCGACAAGGAGCTGCTCGCCGCCGTCGGCGAGGCGCTCTCGGCCGTCCGCGGAGCGAAGACGGACCGGAAGATGTCGATGCGCACGGCCGTCGAACGGCTGGTGGTGCGCGGACCGCTCGCCGCGCTCGACCGCATCGCGGCCGCCCGGACGGACCTCGTCGCGGCGGGGCGCATCGGCACACTCGACCTCGTCGCCGACGAGGCAAGCGTGGCGCCGACCTACGAGGTGCCATAGGACGCGCCGACCTCCACACGCACCACGGTGACGGGCGGGTGAGTCGACACTTTCAGCACGGCGAGTCGACACTTTCAGCACGGCGAGTCGACACTTTCGGCACGGCGAGTCCCACGTTTCAGCGGGTGAGTCGCGCGTTCGGGAGCGGTGAGTCGCGCGTTCGGGCGCCCGACGACCGATCCATTTCCGCGTTGACGGCGGTCCACATGCCCATGAGCCTTCCTTCGACCATGCGCGCCCTCCAGCAGACCTCCCTGCACGGGCCGCAGGACATGCATCTGATCACCGACGCGCCCGTGCCGAGCCCCGGCCCGGGTGAGGTCCTGATCCGGGTCATCGCGGCCGGCGTCAACTTCGCCGACATCTCGAAGGCCGACGGGACGTTCGGGAACGGTCCGCAGCCCCCGTACCTGGCAGGTTTCGAGGCGGCCGGCGAGGTCGTGGCCGGGCCGGAGCCGGGACGTCTGGTGGTCGGCGTCGGGTACGGAGCGTTCGCCGAGTACATGGTGCTGCCAGCGGCGATGCCGGTGCCGGCCGGTTGGACGGCGGAGCAGTCGTTGGGGCTGGTCGTGAACTGGCCGACCGCGCTCGCCGCGCTCAAGCCGCTGGGCCGCGTCGCCGCCGGGGAGACCGTGCTGGTCCACGCTGCGGCAGGCGCGACCGGGCAGGCCGCGGTGACGATGGCGAAGCACTACAGCGCGACCGTCATCGCCGCAGCGGCGCCGGCCAAGCACGACGTCGTACGCGCGCTGGGCGCCGACCACCTCCTCGACTCCCAGGACACCGACATCGCCGCCGAGGTCCTGCGGCTCACCGCCGGCGCCGGCGCCGACCTGGTACTGGAGTCGGCGGGTGGGGCTGCCTTCGCCGCCGGTCTCGCCGCGACCAAACCGGTCACCGGGCGGATCGTCGTCTACGGCCTGGCCGGCGGCGACGCCGCGATCACCAACCGGGAGCTGGTGTACCGGCACCAGGTCCAGATCGTCGGGCTCAACATCGGCGTGCTGATCCAGGCCGCGCCGCAGGTCTTCGCCGAGCTCATGGGCGAGCTGGCCGCCCTCATCGCGGCCGGGGTCGTCACGCCCGCCCGCCCCACGGTCCACGACCTGGCCGACGGCCCGAAGGCGCTCGCCGAGCTGCGGTCCAGGTCGACCGTCGGCAAGCTGGCGCTGCGGCCCTGACCTGCGATTCGATTCCTTCGCACCGGCGCCCCGGTCCTCATGGGCGGCGGTTCCGACCCGCGGGACCGATCCGGACGAGGAGCAGCGCATGGCAGGCACGCAGACGGCAGCGGGGTTCACGAGCGAGGGGTTCACGGCAGAGACCCAGCGGTTCCGTCGGGAGCTCCTGGCGCACTGCTACCGCATGGTCGGCTCGGCGCACGACGCCGAGGACCTCGTGCAGGAGACGTACCTGCGGGCCTGGCGCTCCTACGCCTCCTTCGAGGGCCGCTCGTCGGTCCGGTCGTGGCTCTACACGATCGCCACCAACGTGTGCCTGACCGCGCTGGAGCCGCGCCGGATCCGCGTCCTGCCCTCCGGGCTGACCGGCCCGGACGACGGATCCGCGGTGTCCTGGCTGGAACCGTTCCCCGACCGGTGGGTCACGCCGGCCGCCCACGACCCGGCCGCGACGGTGGTCGCGCGCGAGTCGGTGCGCCTGGCGCTGATCGCGAGCCTGCAGCACCTGCCCGCCCGGCAGCGCGCGATCATCGTCCTGCGCGAGGTGCTGGCCTTCTCCACGGCCGAGACCGCGCAGATCCTCGGCACCACCAGAGCAGCGGTGAAGAGCGGCCTGCAGCGCGCCCGCGCCCGCCTGGAGGAACTGGGCCCGCTGCCCGACGACCTGCTCGAACCGACCGACCAGCGGGCACGGGCCCTGCTCGACGGCTACATCGCGGCGTTCGAACGCTCCGACGCCGGGCTGCTGGAGCAGGTGCTGCGCGCCGACGCCACCCTGGAGGCGACGCCGTGGCGCGACTGGCAGGCCGGCCGGGTCAACTGCATCCGAATGCTCGCGACGTCCGTGCTGGGCGCGCCGGGCGACTGGCGGATGCTCGCCACGACGGCCAACGGCCAGCCCGCCGCCGCCGTCTACTCCCGCGCCCCGGACGGCACGTTCCAGGCCAACGGCATCGTGGTGCTGGCGGCCACCGCCACCGGCATCTCCCGCGTGACCGCATTCCACGACGACCCGGCCGTGGTCGCGCTCTTCGGGTTCCCGAAGGAGCTTCAGCCCCACATCTCGGCGGGTGAGTCGCGCATTTCGGAGCGGTGAGTATCGCGTTTGGGCGGGTGGAGATGGGTTTTCGACGTGGTTCGTTGGGTGGGTTCGTGACGGATGGGCTCGCGGCTGTGGTCCTGTCGGGCTTGGTGGTCGCGTTTCTTAAGGGCGCCCTCGCCGGGCGGGCAGATCTCCGGGATGGGTTGGGTCGTGCCATCCCGTCGACCTCCTTGGGGATA
>NZ_JAJGSX010000069.1 GCF_021245725.1 Pseudonocardia sp. TRM90224
CTCATCACGGCATCATGACCACACACTGACCCGCACGGTGTCGAGCACGAACTCCACCACTCAGCGGGACGTGACCGTCTCGCCCGACACGTGCCCCGCAGAGCCGTCTCGCGCACGTGTTGGCCGACCCTGCAAGCGGGATGAAAGCGAGATTTCGTCGCCGCACCCGATCCTCTCGGTAGGTCCGTTCCTTTTGATCAACTGGAGGATGTCATGAAGCGTCGGGTGGAACTGCTTTCAGACTCGCTCCTGCAGCTCGTCGTGCCGAAGACCGAGGCGGCGGCAGCCAGCTGGTGGTTCGTCTCGTGCGGCTGCATCCGGGACGTGGACAACTACAGGTTCCGCTGGTGGAAGCTCTGCTGGGACGGCGGTTGCGGAATATGCGAGCAGTTCGAGGCCTGCTGAGTCCGTCCCAGAGCGTCGACAACGACGTTCTGGCTGTTTGTGAGCGCTACCACCAGCCAGAACGTCGTTGTCGACGGTCCAGGCGGGGGCGGGTGTTGACCCGCCCCCCACCTCCGTGTCATCTTGGCGTCGCGTTGATATATCAGTTGCCGACAGAAGATATGACGCCCGAGGAGATACTTTGAGCACCACCCCCCGCGTCGTGATCATCGGAGCCGGGATCGTCGGGGCGAACCTGGCCGACGAGCTCACCCAGCGCGGATGGGAGCAGGTCACCGTCCTCGACCAGGGGCCGCTGCCGCTGACCGGCGGCTCCACCTCGCACGCGCCGGGGCTCGTCTTCCAGACCAACGCGTCGAAGACGATGACCGGGTTCGCCACCTACACCGTCGAGAAGCTGCTCGGCCTCGACGTCGACGGGGCGTCGTGCTTCAACCAGGTCGGCGGCCTGGAGGTCGCCACCACTCCGGAACGGCTCGCCGACCTGCACCGCAGGCAGGGCTGGGCCACGTCGTGGGGTGTGCCCGGCGAGGTCGTCGGGCCGGGGGAGTGCGCGCGGTTGCACCCGCTGCTCGACCTCGACCAGGTGCTCGGCGGCTTCCACACCCCCACCGACGGGCTGGCCAAGGCCGCCCGCGCGGTCGAAGCGCTGATCCGGCGCGCCGAGTCGCGCGGCGCCAGCTTCCGCGGCTCCACCCGCGTCGTCGGGATCAACCACGAAGCCGGCCGGGTCACGGGCGTCCGCACCGACGACGGCGACGTGCCCGCCGACATCGTGGTGTCCTGCGCCGGCTTCTGGGGCCGTGAGCTGGGGAAGCTCGTCGGGATGCGGGTGCCGCTCCTGCCGCTCGCCCACCAGTACGTCCGCACCGGGCAGGTCGCCGAGATCGCCGGCAACACCATCGAGGCCCGCCTCCCGATCCTGCGCCACCAGGACCGCGACCTCTACTACCGCGAGCACCACGACTGCATCGGCATCGGCTCCTACGCCCACCGCCCCATGCCGGTCCGGATGAGCGAGCTGCCCGAGGTCGGCGACGTCGGCGAGTCGGCCATGCCCTCGATGCTGCCCTTCACCGAGGACGACTTCGCGCCCTCCTGGGAGGACAGCAAGCAGCTGCTGCCGTCGCTGCGCCGGGCCAAGGTCGAGACCGGGTTCAACGGCATCTTCTCCTTCACTCCCGACGGCGGCCCGCTGATCGGGGAGTCGCCGGACGTCGCCGGGTTCTGGATCGCCGAGGCCGTCTGGGTCACCCACTCCGCCGGCGTCGCGCGTGCGGTCGCGCAGCTGCTTGTCGACGGCCGCAGCGAGATCGAGCTGCACGGCTGCGACGTCGCCCGCTTCGACGAGATCGAGACCACCGACGCGTACGTCGACGAGACCTCGCAGCGCAACTTCGTCGAGGTCTACGACGTGCTGCACCCGCTGCAGCCCAGGCTCTCTCCGCGCGACCTGCGGGTCAGTCCGTTCCACGACCGGCAGCGCGAGCTCGGCGCCGTCTTCCTGGAGTCGCACGGCTGGGAGCGGCCGCACTGGTTCGAGGCCAACGCACCGCTGGTCGACGAGCTGCCCGCCGAGTGGCGGCCGCCGGCGCGCGACGCCTGGTCTGCGATGTTCCACTCGCCGATCGCCGCCGCGGAGGCGTGGAAGACCCGCACCGCCGTCGCGCTCTACGACATGACCGCGCTCAAGCGCCTGGAGGTCGCCGGCCCCGGCGCGCTGGCGTTCCTCGAAGGGCTGACCACGGGGAAGATGGACAAGTCGGTCGGTGCGGTCACTTACACCCTGATGCTCGACGCCGCCGGCGGGATCCGCAGCGACCTCACCGTCGCGCGCCTGGGCGCCGAGCTGTTCCAGGTCGGCGCCAACGGCAACCTCGACCTCGACCACCTCCGCCGCCTCGCCCCGGCCGACGTCCAGGTCCGCGACATCACCGGCGCCACGTGCTGCATCGGCGTCTGGGGGCCGAAGGCGCGCGCCCTGGTCCAGCCGCTGACCAGCGATGACTTCTCCAACGACGGCCTGAAGTACTTCCGCGCCCAGCGCGCGCACATCGCCGGCATCCCGGTCACCGCTATGCGGCTGTCCTACGTCGGCGAGCTGGGCTGGGAGATCTACACCAGCGCCGAGTACGGCCGCAAGCTGTGGGACGTGCTGTGGGCGGCCGGCCGCGAGCACGGCGTGATCGCCGCCGGGAGGGCCGCCTTCAACAGCCTCCGGCTGGAGAAGGGCTACCGCTCATGGGGCGCCGACATGACCAGGGAGCACAACCCGTACGAGGCCGGCCTCGGGTTCGCCGTGCGGCCGCAGAAGGGCGAGTTCGTCGGGCGGTCAGCGCTGGAAGGGATCTCCGCCGACACCGTGACCCGGCGGCTGACCTGCCTCACCGTCGACGACGGCCGCAGCGTGGTGCTCGGGCACGAGCCCGTGTTCGTCGACGGCGAGCCCGCGGGGTATGTCACCTCGGCCGCCTTCGGGCACACGGTCGGCAGGCCCATCGCCTACGCCTGGCTGCCCGCCGTCGAGGTCGGTACCTCGGTGGAGATCCAGTACTTCGACCGCAGGGTGCGGGCGACCGTGGCCGCCGAGCCGCTGGTCGATCCGGAGATGACCCGAATCCGCCGGTGAGCCGCTCAGATGATCGCCCGGACGGCCTTCTCGAAGCCGAGCACGTGCTCGCGGGCGAGGCGCTCGGCCTCCGGGGCGTCCTGCTCGGCGATCGCGCGCAGCAGCTCGACGTGCTCGCCGACGTGCCGGTCGAACTCAGGCATCCGGTCGAGGAACAGGCAGAAGATCCGGGTGGCGAGGTTGTTGTAGCGCACCAGCACGTCCTCGAGGTGCGCGTTGCCCGCGGCCCGGTAGATCGCCCGGTGCACCCGCAGGTCCCAGCGCATCAGCTCGCTGCGTTCGAGCGTGTGGACGTCCAGCCGTTCGGTCGCCCCGGCCAGCTCGGCCATCTCCGCACGGACCGCGGCGCCGGCGGTCTCGGCCGCCCGCCGGGCGGCGAGCGGTTCGAGCTGCACCCTGATCTCGGAGATGGAGGCGAGGTCCGTGATCTCCACGCCCGTCGCGAAGGTGCCCCGGCGCGGGTAGGAGACAACGAGCCGGTCGAGCTCGAGCCGCTTGAGCGCCTCGCGCAGCGGGTCCGGCCCACCCCGGTCGTCCGCACCAGCTCGGCGTCGTCGAGCGGGGCCATCGGCGGGATCTCCAACATGATCAACCGGTCCTGGATCACCGCGTAGGCGCGGTCGGCCAGCGATTGCGGCGATTCGGGCGCGGTCGGCACGCGCCGATTCTACGTCGGACAGACGTACCTCTTGCCGAGCACTGACATATCAGCGCTGAGTACCAAGGAGTTCGCTGTGGCCCGTTCCTTCACCCTGACCCTGAGCTGCCCGAACCGCACCGGGATCGTCCGCGCGGTCAGCGCCTACCTCTTCGAGCACGGCTGCGACATCGGCGAGTACAAGCAGTTCGACGACGCCGTGCGCGACCGGTTGTTCCTGCGCACCCAGGTGACGTCCGGCTCCGACGTCGATCTCGACGCGATGGCGGCCGGCTTCGGGTCGGTGGCCGCGGACTTCGAGATGGACTTCCGGTTCTCACCCGCCGAGCCGGTGCGGACGCTTGTGATGGTGTCGAAGCTCGGGCACTGTCTCAACGACCTGATCTTCCGCTGGCGCGCGGGCAGCCTCGGGGCGGAGATCGTCGCCGTGGTGTCCAACCACGAGGACCTCCGCCCGATGGCCGAGGCGGCCGGGCTGCCGTTCGTGCACGTCCCGGTCACGCCCGAGAGCAAGCCGGAGGCCGAGGCCCGCCTGCTCGCGCTGATCGACGAGTACGCCGCCGAGCTGGTCGTCCTGGCCCGCTACATGCAGGTCCTCTCGGACCAGACCTGCAAGGCGCTGCACGGCCGTGCGATCAACATCCACCACTCGTTCCTGCCCGGGTTCAAGGGCGCCAAGCCCTACCACCAGGCCTACGACCGCGGGGTGAAGCTCGTCGGGGCGACCGCCCACTACGTCACCCCCGACCTGGACGAGGGCCCGATCATCGAGCAGGAGGTGATCCGGATCGACCACAGCTTCGACCCCGGCGCGTTGCAGACCGTCGGCCGCGACGCCGAGGCGCTCGCGCTCTCCCGTGCGGTGCGCTGGCACTGCGAGCGCCGGGTGCTGCTCAACGGGCACAGCACCGTCGTCTTCCGTTGACCCTGCTCAGGGGCTCGCGAGCAGCTGCAAGCGGGCGAAGATGTCGTCGGCGGTGTGGGCGAGCGCCACGGCCGCCGACCGGTACTCGGCGGGGCCGAACCGGTCGCCCCGCCCCGAGACGCTCAGCGTGCCCGCGATCTGCCCGCTCGCTCCGCGCAGCGGCACGGCGACGGCGTTGAGGTCGGCCTCGAACTCGCCCTGCGTCACCGCCCAGCCGCGGTCGCGCACCCTGCTGAGCTCGGCGACCAGTGCGCCGCGCGCGATCACCGTGCGGTCGGTGTAGCGCTCCCGCGGGCGGTCGAGCGCCTCGTGCAGCGCCTCCGCGCCGAAGCTCGCCATGAGCACCTTGCCGCCTGCCGTGGCGTGCAGGGGTGAGCGCAGCCCGATCCAGTTCCGGTCCGTCGGCGGCTCCTGCACGACGGCCGTCGCGTACCAGCCTTCGAGGACGCTCACGCTGACCGTGCCGGAGAGCTCGGCCGCCAGCTGCGCGCAGAACGGGCGGCTCTCCGCGGCGATGTCGAGCTGTGCGGCGGTCGCGCCGGCGAGGCGGACGATGCCGAAGCCGAGGCGGTACTTGCCGCGCCCACCTGCGGGTTCGACGAGCCGGTGGCGCTCCAGCGCGGCGAGCAGCCGCGACACGGTGGACTTGTGCACCCCCAGCTCTTTGGCCAGTTCCGTCGCGCCGGACGGCCCACGTCGCGCGAGCAGCGGCAGGATCGACAGCGCCCGATCGACGGCCTGCGTCGAGGTCCGACCGTCCGGGCCGGCGTCGTTGCCGGCGGTGTGGTTGCGCATTCTGCAACTCCGAACTCGATGCCGACGAACCGGGCGTCGACGATTGACGGAGAGCGTGCCGCACTCTCATCCTCTGTTGCGAATGGTATGACGAGTTCCGCGATAGGCAACAGGAGCGAACGATGATCTATGTTGGCGCCGTCTCGGACATCCCTGATGGCGAAGCCGTCAAGGTGCAGGGCAGTGTGCCTATCGCCGTCTTCCACGTCGAGGGCCGGCTCTACGCCATCGACGACACCTGCACGCACCAGGACGCCTCGCTCGCCGACGGCTGGGTCGAGGGCTGCGCCGTCGAGTGCCCGCTGCACGCGGCCTGCTTCGACCTGCGCACCGGCCTGCCCAGCGGGCCGCCGGCGAAGAAGGCCGTCCGAACCCATGCGGTCGTCGTCTCGGACGGGGAGATCTGGGTCGAGGAGTCGGTTGCTGTCGAGCCCCGGTTCCCGGTCGGTGCGGGCGCGAGCGAGCACGCCTGATGCGTGCCGTCACCGTCGTCGGCGGCTCGCTCGCCGGGCTGACCGCCACCCGAGCCCTGCGTGATCAGGGCTTCGACGGCCGCATCGTCGTCGTCGGCGACGAGCTGCACACGCCGTACGACCGCCCGCCGCTGTCCAAGGAGTTCCTGGCCGGCACGCAGTCGGTCGACGACCTCGCCCTGACCACACCGGAGGACACGGAGCTCGCCGCCGAGTGGCGCCTCGGGCGGCGGGCCACCGCGCTCGACGCCGCCGAGCGGACGGTTGTGCTCGACGACGGCGAGCGGATCGTCGCCGACGCCGTCGTGCTGGCCACGGGGGCACGCGCCCGCCCGCTGCCGGGACCGATGCCGGCCGGCGTGCACGTCCTGCGCACGCTGGACGACGCGGTTGCGCTGCGCGCCGACCTGGTTCCCGGCGCGCGGCTGGTGGTGGTCGGGGCGGGTT
Organism: Pseudonocardia sp. TRM90224; assembly: GCF_021245725.1. Classification (GTDB taxonomy): domain Bacteria; phylum Actinomycetota; class Actinomycetes; order Mycobacteriales; family Pseudonocardiaceae; genus Pseudonocardia. The sequence goes on from NZ_JAJGSX010000069.1 coordinate 6,333, forward strand.
TCATCGGCTCCGAGGTCGCCTCGACGGCGGCCGGGCTGGGGCTCGACGTCGACTTCGTCGCCAATGGCGCGGTGCCGCTCGAACGCGCGCTCGGCGCGGACGTGGGCCGGTTCTGCGCCGGGCTGCACGCCGCGGCGGGGGTGCGGCTGCACACCGGCTGCGGGGTTGCCGGGGTCGTCGGTTCGGATCGGGTCACCGCGGTCCGGCTGACCGACGGCCGGGAGTTGCCGGCCGACGTCGTTGTGGTCGGCATCGGCGCGCTCCCGAACGTCGAGTGGCTCGCCGGTTCCGGTCTTGCACTCGACGACGGTGTGGTCACCGACTCGGCCGGGGCGACCTCGCTGCCCTCGGTCGTCGCCGTGGGGGACTGCGCCAACTCCCACCGCAGCTACACCGGCGGCATGCTGCGCCTGGAGCACTGGACGAACGCCGTCCAGCAGCCGGTCGGCGCCGTCGCCGCCCTGCTCGGCCGGGTGCACACGCCCGCGCCGCACCACGAGGTGCCGTACTTCTGGTCGGACCAGTACGGGCACCGCGTCCAGTTCGCCGGCCACCGCACGCCCGACTGCCAGGTGGAGATCGTCGAGGGCGATCCCGCGGCGGCCGACTTCCTCGCCCTGTACCTCGACCCGTCCGGCTCGCCGGTAGCTGTGCTCGGGGTCGACCGCGCCCGCTCCTTCGGCCGGATGCGCCGCAGGCTCGGCGACCGGCTGACCGTCGCGACATGACCGTGACCGCGACCGCGCCCACCACATGTGAGAGGACCCCGTGAGCACCGTCGAGACCGCCACCAGCCTGATCCCGACCCTGCCCGGAGCGCACTACACCGACCCCGCGATCTTCGAGCTGGAGCGCTCGCGGATCTTCCAGGCGAACTGGTTCGCCGCCGCCCGCAGCAGCGACCTCGCCAAGCCGGGCAGCTTCCGCAAGGTCGACGTCGGCGGTGAGAGCGTGCTGCTCGTCCGCGGTCGCGACGGCGGCGTGCGGGCATTCCTAAACGTCTGCCGGCACCGCGGGGCCCAGCTCTGCGTCGAGCCGGAGGGCACGCTGCGCAACAAGATCCAGTGCCCGTACCACGCCTGGACCTACGGGCTGGACGGTGCGCTGATCGCCGCCCCGAACCTGACCTCGATGGCCGACGTGAACCGCGCCGAGTACGGCCTGCACACGGTCACGCTGCGGGAATGGCTCGGCACGATCTGGGTCTGCCTCGCCGACGAACCCCCGTCGTTCGAAGCGACGGTGCAGGCGGCGGTGACCGACCGGCTCGGCGACCCCGCCGCGATCGACAGGTGGGCGATCGACGAGCTGGCAGTCGGGCGCCGGATCGTCTACGACGTCCGGGCGAACTGGAAGTTGATCGTCGAGAACTTCATGGAGTGCTACCACTGCGCGACGATCCACCCCGAGCTCACCGAGGTGCTGCCGGAGTTCGCCGACGGCTACGCGGCCCAGTACTTCGTGGGCCACGGCGCCGCCTTCGGCGACGACGTCAGCGGCTTCACCGTCGACGGCAGCGCCGGTTTCGAGACCATCGAGGGCGTCGGCGCCGAGCACGACCGCCGCTACTACGCGATCACCGTGAACCCGCAGGTCTTCATCAACCTCGTGCCCGACCACGTGATCTTCCACCGGATGTACCCGATGGCCGTGGACCGCACGATCGTCGAGTGCGACTGGCTGTACCCGCAGGACGTCATCGACAGCGGCCGCGACCTGGACCGCTCGGTCGAGCTCTTCCACCGCGTCAACCAGCAGGACTTCGACGCCTGCGAGCGCTGCCAACCCGCGATGTCCTCAAAGGCGTACGCCGCGGGCGGGGTGCTGGTGCCCAGCGAGCACCACATCGGCGAGTTCCGGGACTGGGTCGCCGCTGCGGTGGGGCGCCGCACTAGCGTTCAGCTCGAGAGGAAGTAGCTGTCGTGCTCGACGAAGAACGCGGCGCGCTGCTCGTCGTCGAGGTCGCCGAGCTGCGTGATGCCCTCGAAGTACTCCTCGCGGGGTGCTCCGGGGGCGAACAGCATGAGCATCGACGCGGGCGCGCCCGACTCGTTGCGGAACGCGTGCAGCCCGCCGACCGGGACGTAGAGGTAGTCGCCCGCGGTCGCGTCGATCCACCGGTCGCCGTCGAAGAGCCGCATCGTCCCGGAGAGGATGAAGAACGACTCCGACATGGCCCGGTGGAAGTGCGTGCTCGGGCCGCCGAACTCGGGCCCCATGTCCACCCTGTACAGGCCGTACTCGCCGCTGGTGGACGCCGTGGTGGACAGGTAGTGGTAGCGGGTCCCGGTTGCGACGGTCGGCCCGTCGGAGGTGACGGGTGTCGAGACGAAGTCCGGTGGGGCGGTGACCGGGCGGAAGGTCGCGTTGATCTCGCCGGCGTCCCCGAAGTAGCGGTCGGGCGGGTACGACATCAGTTCTCCCGGCCGCGGTCGAGGAACTCGCGGACGAGCGCGACGATGGTGCTCGGGTCGGCGAACCAGTCCATGTGGCCCTCGCCGGGGAGCTCGACGAGACGGCTGCCGGCGATCCCTTCGTGCAGCCGGCGGGATCCGTCGATCGGGATCATGGCGTCGTCGGCGAACCCGATCACCAGCGTGGGCGCGGTGATCGCGGGGAGCAGCTTCGTGACGTCGGCGTGCAGGCCGGCGTCGATCTGGCGACCGATACCGGGCGGCGGCCACTCGTCCGCGAGCGACGCGGCCAGGCCGTCGTGGCCGAACCGGTCGATCGCCGCGGCGCTGAAGCCGGTCAGCGTCGAGAAGCGCTTGAACAGCTCGCGGTCGGAGTCGAGCAGCGCCCGCCAGGTCTCGAAGTAGAACCGGTCGCGCGGACCGTTCGAGTCGGCCCAGCCCCCGACGAGGACGAGCCGACTCACGAGGTCGGGTCGGGTGGCAGCGACCGCGGCCGCGGCGACTGCACCGAGCGAGAACCCGAGCAGGGTGACCGGGCCGTCGACCGCGTCCTGCGTGGCCGCTGCCACCTGCTCGGCGATCACGTCGACCGTGAGCTCGCCGCCGCCGTCCGTGGTGGCGCCGCTGCCGCTGAAGTTGGGTCGGACGACGGTGTTGGTGGCGGTGAAGTGGTCGACGACGTTGCCAAACACCTTCTCGGCGTCGCCGCCGGTGCCGTGGACCAGCACGAGGCCGGGCCCCGTGCCGTCGACGAGGTAGTGGACCGCCGCGTCGGCGACCGTCGTGGTGGGCATGTCGCTGCCTCCAAGTAGCTCAGTGCTGGTTAGATGAGCGCTAAGCTAACTCGCGATTGAGTGGGCGTCAAGTAAGTGAGCGCTGAGATACTTGAGGGAGTGAGATGTCGGACGCGGTGGCGGCGGTGCTGGAGCAGTGGCGTCGGGAACGGCCCGACCTCGACCCCTGGCCGATCGGCGTGCTCGGCCGAGTGATGCGGCTCTCCCGGCTGTGGGACAAGGAGATCAAGGACTTCCTCTCCGGGCACGACCTCGAGCCCGGCGAGTTCGACATGCTGTCGACGCTGCGCCGGGCCGGTGAGCCGTTCGAGCTGACCGCCGGGATGTTCCTGAAGTCGTCGCTGGTCACGACGGGTGCGGTCACCCTGCGGGTCGACCGGATGGAGGCCAAGGGTCTGGTCAGCAGGGTGCGTGACGACGGGGACCGGCGGTCGGTGAAGATCCGGCTGACCCCGCGCGGCCGCGACGTCATCGACAGCGTGCTCCCGCTGCACCTCGCCAACGAGGCGAGGCTGATGGAGACCCTCGACGCCCAGGAGCGCGACCACCTCGCGGCGACGCTGGAGCGCCTCCTCGAAGCTGCGGGCGACGGCCAGGCATGACTCAACGTCGACAACGACGTTCTGGTCGTTTGTTAGCGCTCACAACAGCCAAAACGTCGTTGTCGACGGTCAACGCCGGCCGTGCGCCCGCAGCTTCCGTGCCACGTACCGGGCGTCGCGGCCGACCCCGTGCAGGGCGGCCGACAGGATCGTGCGCTGGTACTCCAGCCCGATGAAGGCGAGCCCGGGATGGGTGAGCGACAGCCCGTTGCGGTGCCGCGGCCGGCCATCCGGGCCGAGGGCGCCGAGCCCGCGCAGGTAGCCCAGGGCCGGTCGGTAGCCGGTCGCCAGCAGCACGACGTCGACGTCGTCGCGGGACCCGTCCGGCCACTCGACGGTGCTGCCGTCCGCTCCGGTGGGCATGGCGCGCCACCCGGGCCGGCCGGCCTCGATCGCCGCGCGGTACGCCGCTGTGTCGATGACGGGGACGCCGCTCGACCGGATGAACCGTCCCGCCGGGATCCGGGACGCCACGGACAGCACGTTCCAGAAGCGGGAGTCGCCGGGGATCGGTTTGCTCGTGGCGTAGCGGATCGGGCCGCGCCCGGTGATCGTCACGTTGGTGTGCTCGGCCAGCTCGACGGCGATCTGCACCGCGGAGTTGCCGCCCCCGACCACGACGACCCGGCGGCCCGCGAACGGTTCGGGGCCCCGGTAGTCGGCGGCGTGCAGCAGCCGGCCGGTGTAGCCGGCGAGCGCCGGGATCTCCGGGCAGTGCGGATTGCCGAACTGTCCGGTCGCGGCGACGACCGTGGCCGCCGGCAGCTCGACGCCGTTGTCGGTGCGGACGAGGAACCCGCCGTCGATCCCGCTTTCTGGGGCCGTGACCGCGCTGACGCGGTGACCAGTGCGGACCTCGCAGTCGAGCCGGGCAGCGCAGTCGCGCAGGTAGTCGGCGACCTCGTCGCGCCCGGGGTAGCGGTGCGGGTCGCCGGGGAACGGGTGGTGGCCGGGCAGCGTGTTGAGGCGGCCGGGGCTGAAGAGTTTGAGGCTGTCGTAATAGTGCGGCCAGGATCCCGTCGCCGCGGGGCCGGCCTCCAGCACGAGCGGCTTCAGGCCCTGCTCGCGGAGTGCGCCCGCGGCGGCGATGCCGGCCTGGCCCGCACCGATCACGATCACGTCGTCCACGGGCCCACCTTCGGACATCCTGCGTCAACCGGACAAATCGTTTCGAGCGGACGGCACCTGGAGGTCTCCGAGCGTCGCCGCGGCTTCCGCGAGCGCGGCCAGCACGGCGATCGTGGCGGGCGGGTCGGGCGGTTCGCCGTACGTCGCCGCGAAGATGCGCTGGTGGGAGCCCGGCAGCTCGCTCGCCACGATCCCGTCTAGGCGGTGGGCCCGCAGAGCCAGCCCGGGGCTGGTCGTCACCCCCAGACCGGCGCCCACCAGCGCCTGCATCACCACCATGTCCTCGGTCGTGTAGCCGATCTTCGGTTCGAAGCCCGCGTCGGCGCACATGGCCACGAGGTGTTGGCGGCACCGGTCGCAACCGGCGATCCAAGTGGCATCACGCAGGCTGTCCAGCGACGTCTCTGGGCGGGTGGAGAGCAGGTACAGCGCGTCGTCGAGGAGGTGGACCAGGCGGACGTCGCCGGGCTCGGGTCGGGTCTCCTCGTAGCGGAAGATGATCGCGACGTCGATCTTGCCGGCGCGCAGCAGCTCCAGCGCCTCGGGTGGTTGGGTGTCGGTCAGATCGACCTGCAGGCCGGGATACTTGCTGGTCAGCGCGGCTATCGTCGCCGGGACGAGCGAGCCGATCACGGAGTGGAACCCGGCCAGCCGCACCCGTCCGGCGCTGAGCCCGACGTGCGCGGCGAGCTCGGAGTCGGCGGCGTCGATGCGCGCGATGATCTCGGCCGCGCGGGCCGCCAGCAGCTGTCCCGCGGGGGTGAGTCGGACGCCGCGCCCGGCCCGTTGCAGCAGCTGCGCGCCGGTCTCGGCCTCGAGCCGGGCGAGGTGGTGGCTGACCGTCGGCTGGGTGTAGTGCAACGCCTTCGCGGCGGCGGTGACCGAACCGAGCCGCGCGACGGCGTCGAGGACGCGCAGCCGTGTGACGTCCAGCATTGATCGAGCATATCTATGGCCCGCTATCAAGCTTGGCATTAGACCGGATCCGAGCGTTGGTGGACGCTTTTCGCATCCCCAGGGCACCCCGAAAGGCCAAGGAGTACCAACCATGTCACTCGCCCGCGTCCACAACTTCGCGATTTCACTCGACGGCTATGGCACCGGTGAGGGCCAGGACGCCGACCACCACTTCGGGCACGCCGGCGAGAGGCTGCACGAGTGGATGTTCGCCACCCGGTGGTGGCAGGCCGGCGGTAGCGGAGGCGTCGACAACGCCTTCGTCCAGCAGCACGGCCCCGGCATCGGCGCCGAGATCATGGGCGCCGGCAAGTGGGGCCACCCCGGATGGCAGGACGACCCGGACTGGAAGGGCGCGTGGGGCCCGAACCCGCCCTTCCACACGCCCACCTTCATCCTCACCCACCACACGCGCTCGTCGATCGAGATGGAAGGCGGCACCACCTACCACTTCCTGGACGCCTCGCCCGCCGAGGCGCTCGAGACCGCCCGCAAGGCGGCGGACGGCAAGGATGTCCGCATCGGCGGCGGCGCCACCGTGATCCGCGACTTCCTCGCGGCCGGGCTGATCGACTTCATGCACCTCGCGGTGGTCCCCATCGTGCTCGGCCGCGGCGTCCGCCTCTGGGGGGAGGAACTCGAAGGGGTCGAGAAGGACTACGTGGTCGAGACGATCTCCGCGCCGAGCGGGGTCACGCACGTGACGTTCACCCGCAAGGGCATCTGACCGCGCCCAATCTCCCCACCGTTTTGGGCACATGCGCGCGTTTTCGGCGCGCATCCACCCAAACGGTGGGGAAGTTCGGGTTACGGCTGCGCTCTGTCGCGCAGGTAGGTGAGGGTTGCGAGCACCCGGCGGTTGCGGTCTTCGCCGGGCGCGAAGCCGAGCTTGGTGAAGATGTTGCCGATGTGCTTGTTCACCGCGGCCTCGGTGACGACGAGCCGCGCGGCGATGGCGGCGTTGGAGTAGCCCTCGGCGACGAGGCCGAGCACCTCGCGTTCCCGGTTGGTGAGGGTCGCCAGCGGGGTGCTGCTGCGTTTCAGCAGCTTGCGGACGACCTGCGGGTCGACGACGGTCTCGCCCGCCGCCACCCGGTGCAGGATCGCGAGGAACTCGTGCACGTCGCCGACCCGGTCCTTCAGCAGGTAGCCGACGCCGACCCCGCCGCCGGAGTCCAGCAGGTCGGAGGCGTAGCTGGTCTCGACGTACTGGCTCAGGGCCACCACGGGCAGCTCCGGCCGGTCCTGCCGCAGCCGCACGATCGCCCGCAGCCCCTCGTCGGTGAAACCCGGAGGCATCCGGATGTCGGTGACGACGAGGTCGGGGTTGTGCTCGCCGACCGCCGCTACCAGCGCTTCCGCGTCCCCGACGGCCGCCACCACCTGGAACCCGAACCGGTCGAGCAGGGCCGCGAGACCCTCCCGCAGCAGGGCCCCGTCCTCGGCGAGGACGGTCCGGATCACCCGCATGGGAACTCCGCTCGCACGGTGGTGGGCCCGCCGACCGGGCTGGAGAGGGACAAGGTGCCGCCGAGGGCCGCTGCCCGGTCGGCGAGGCCGGTCAGGCCGCTGCCGTGCCGGGCGTCCGCGCCGCCGCGACCGTTGTCGGTGACCTCGACGGTGAGCACGCCCTGCCGGACGGTTGCCGCGACCCGGATCTCGGTGGCCCCGCTGTGCTTGCCCGCGTTGCTCAACGCCTCGGCGACCACGAAGTAGCCCGCGCCCTCCACCGCGGCGGACGGCCGCTGCGGGATCGTGCACTCGACGGTCACGGCAATGGCCGACCGGTCGGCGAGCTCCTGCAGCGCGCTCGGCAGCCCCAGGTCCGAGAGCGCCTGCGGGTGGATGCCGTGGATGAACTCCCGCAGCTCCGTCAGCAACAGTTTGGCCTGGTCGTGGGCGTTGGCGACGGACCCGGTGCCGGGTGCGTCCGGCGGCATCTCCACCTTCGCCAGACCCAGCTGCAGGATGAGGCCGACCAGCCGTTGCTGCGCGCCGTCGTGCAGGTCCCGCTCGATCCGCCGCCGTTCCACCTCGAACGCGGTGACCAGGCGTTCCCGCGACCGGGAGACCTCCACCAGCTCGCTCCGCAGCCGCTCGTCCGCCCCTGAGAGCAACGCCCTCGCCGCGGTCGCGTGCAGCCCGGCCAGCCCGGCGACGAGGTACAGCGTCACCGGGATCGACACCGCCCCGACCAGCGCGAACGGCGCCGCCTCCGCGACCGTGCGGACCTGCCCGAAGCCGAGCGCGAGCGGGCTCTCCGGCTCGACGAGCAGCGGGCCGGCGATCAGTGCGACGGCCATCGCCAGCGTCAGGACGATCGCCGCGCTCGGCAGCGCCGCCAGCGTCACGACAACCAGGTAGGCGAGCTCCCGCCACGTCGCGGGCTCGGTGTAGCGGCGGCGCAGCCTGCCGAGCCGGCTGCCGACGGTGGCGACGACGGGCGGCGATACGGGGTCGGCGTCGACGAGGCGCAAGCGCAGCCGTTCCAGCCGGGCCACCGGAACAGCGACGAGCGGGCCGCCGGCCACAAGCACGACCAGTCCCATCAACCCCACCAGCACCGTCTCCGCCGGCGCGGTCGGCTGGGCGCGGAGGAACCGGGAGGCCAGGTAGAACCACGGCAGGCACATCGCGGCGACGGCCATGCCGACCAGCAGCGACACCAGCGGCGTGCTCAGCACGTACGACAGACCGCGCCACGGCCACGACGTCAGGAGGAACCGACGGCGGGCCATCGCCTCCCAGATCGTGCGCACTGCCACGACGAACACCGTAGTGAGCGGCGCGGAGGTGGAGTTTTCTCCACCTCCGATTCGGCACCTAGGTGCAATGACTCCGATCGCCGCCTCGGGTTTGCTGGAGGCCACACCGAAGACGGAGGTCATCACGTGTCCTGGCACCAGCCCCTCACCGCCGATCCCCGGCAGGCGGTCCCCGCCGCGGGTCGATCGGCGGTCGAGCTGCACCAGGTCACCCGCTTCCACGGACCGCGCGCCACCGGGGTCGCCGCGCTCGACGGCGTCAGCCTGAGCTGCCCGGCAGGCAGCTGGACCGCCGTCATGGGCCCGTCGGGTTCCGGCAAGTCCACCCTTCTGCATTGCGCCGCCGGGCTCGACCGGGTCACCAGCGGACGCGTCTTCCTCGCCGGGCGCGACATCACCGCCGCACCCGAGCGCGTGCTCACCGAAATGCGGCGTCGCACGATCGGATTCGTGTTCCAGAGCTTCAACCTGATCAGCTCGCTGACCGCTGAGCAGAACGTTGCGTTCCCCGCGAAGCTGGCCGGCACGCGCGTGTCCAAGAGCGAGGTCCGTCAGGTGCTGGCCGGCGTCGGGCTCGCCGACCGCGCCGGCCACCGGCCCCGTGAGCTGTCCGGTGGCCAGCAGCAGCGCGTCGCCATCGCGCGCGCGATGATCTCCCGCCCGGCCGTGCTGTTCGCCGACGAACCCACGGGCGCGCTCGATTCGCATTCCGCGAAGGCGGTCCTCGACCTGTTGCGGACGATGGTGCGCTCCGCGGGCCAGACGATCGTCATGGTGACCCACGACCCCGCGGTCGCAGCCGGGGCCGATGCGGTGGTGTTCCTGTCCGACGGCCGCATCGTCGACCGCATGGAGCAGCCGAGCACCCGGGGCGTCGCCGAGCGGCTCGCACGGCTGGAGGGCTGAGCCGTGTTCCTGATGTCGCTCAGTACGTTCCGCGAACGGTGGGAGCTGTTCGTCGGGGCCATCCTCAGCGTGGCCGTCGGAGTAGCGCTCGTGCAGGCGTCGATGGTGGTCCTGGCGGCGACGGGGGAACCGCAGATCCCGCCCGGGCTGTCCCGTCAAGCCGAGGACCAGGTCCGCGAGGGGTTCGTCGGCGCCGCGACCGTCATGGGCATGACCGCGTTCCTCGCGATGTTCCTGGCGGTCTTCATCGTCAGCTCGACGTTCGGCTTCACCGTCGTCCAGCGCCGTCGCGACCTCGCCCTGCTGCGCCTGACCGGCGGGAGCCGCGGCCAGCTGCGGATGCTGCTGCTCTCGGAGTCCTTGCTGCTCGGCGTGGTCGGGTCCGTGCTGGGCGTGCCGCTCGGGGTGGTCGCGCAGGGCATCCAGACGTGGCTGCTCATCGGGATGGGGCTGCTGCCCGAGGGCTTCAGCGCTTCGTTCCAGGTGTGGGCCGCGGTCGTCGCCGGGGTGATCGGGGTCGGCGTGGCACTCACCGGGGTGTTCACCGCCTCGCTGCGGGCGGCGCGGATCCGGCCCCTGGAGGCCCTGCGGGAGACGGGCGAGGCAGCCAGGGTGATGACGGTGTCGCGGTGGCTGCTCGGTGTCTCCTTCGCGAGTTGCACGGTCGCGATGGTGGTGTGGGCGCAAGGCGCGAACCTGATCGGCGCGATGCTGGCGGCCCTGGGCATCTCCATGTTCGGGGCGGTCGCGATGAGTTTGCTCAGCCCGCTGGTCGTGCCGTTCACGGCCTGGCTGGTCGGGATCGTCGTGCCCGCCGGCGCCCTCGTCGGGCTGGCGCGGGCCAACCTGCGCGACGGGGTGCGGCGCAGCGCCGCCACCGCCTCACCGCTGATCGTGCTGGTGGCGCTGCTGCTCGGGCTGGCCGGCACGTTCGGCTCGCTCGCCGCCGCGAGCGGGGAGGAGGCAAAACGGTCCGTCGCCGCGCAGCTGGTCGTGAGCTCGACGGGGGAGGAGGCGGAACGGCTGCCGGCGATCGAGGGGGTGGCCGTGGCTTCCCGGCAGAACGCCGTGGACATCACGATCACGGTGCGGTCGAGGAGCGTCTACACCGGGATCGTCGCGGTGGACGCCGCCGAGTACGCCCGCACCCACACCCTGGCGCCGGCGACGGGCAGCCTCGACGCGCTCACCGGCGACACCGTCTTCACCGGGCCCGCGCAACACTCCGAGCGGATCAAGCCCGGCCAGGTGCTCGCGGTCGAGGCCGGTGGGCAGGCGCTGCAGCTCACCGTGGTCGGCGGCTTCCCCGAGACCCTCGAAGCCGGCGACAGCTTCCTCGTCCCGCGCGCGACGCTGCCGGTCGAGGTGTGGGCCGGTGCACCGACCGAGACCGTCGTCCAGGTCGTGCCGGGGCAGGATCCCGACGTCGTCGCCCGGCGGATCGAGCAAGCCGGCTTCGCCCAGGTGCAGTCGGTACCCGAGTGGGCCGCTGCCCGCGCGGAGAACGCCCAGGACGGCAACGTCAAGATCCTGACCGTGGTGATGGGCCTCGCCGGCCTGTACGCGCTGATGGCCGTCGTCAACGCGGTCGTCATCGCCGGGACGGAACGCCGGCGCGAGTTCGCCGTCGCCCGGGTGACCGGTCTGGACCGGGCACAGGTGGTCCGGACGGCCGTGGTCGAGGCCACCGCCGTGGCGGTCATCGGGGTCGTGCTCGGCTGCGGGGTGGCCGGGGCCGGGCTGATCGGCATCAGCGGCGCCATCCACAAAGCGATGGGCGCGACCGTGGTGTACGTCCCGTGGACCTTGCTCGCCGTCGTCGCGATCGGCTCGGTGGCCGTCGTGGCGGCGACGAGCGGGATCACCGCCGCCATCGCAACGAACCCGCCGGCCGTGTCACTGGTGACGACGAAGGAGTGAGCGATCAGATGTCCGTCAGCTGCTCAGGATCTCGCGCAGGAGCCGCAGCGCCGTCTCCGGCTCGTCCCAGAACACCATGTGCCCGGCGCCGGGCACCTCGACGAGCCGCGCGGCCGGGTTGGTGGTCGCCGCCTCCTTCGCGCCCGTCGCCGTGACGACGGGGCTGTCCCCGCCGTGGACGAGGACGGTCGGGGCGGGGACGTGCGGCCAGGTCGTGAAGAAGTCCTCGCTCTCGAACCCGGCGTGCGTCGCCGCGACGGCCTCGGCGTCGCAGCTGGAGAGCCAGCGTGCCCGCAGCTCCTGCTCCCGCCGGGGCCAGCGCGGCCACGACCGCGCGACCTCGTCGGCGTCGGTGCCACGCCGCGCCTCCTCCAGCTGGCTGAGGAAGGCGTCGAGCGACGTCGGGTACGGCCCGCGCCCCGGCCCGCTCATCGGCGGATCGACGAGCACGGTGCCGCGCAGCGGCACCCCGCGTGCCGCGACGACCGCCGCGATCCGCGCGCCCATCGAGTGCCCCATCAGCAGCGGCCGATCGAGACCGTCGATTCCGTCAAGGCCGTCGAGCAGGGCGACCGTGTCGTCGGCGTAGTCGTCGAGCGTGTACGACGGGCCCGAGTCGGAGAGGCCGCGGCCGCGGACGTCGAAGACGATCGGGCGGACGAGGTCGGTGAGCCCGCGGGCCACGAAGTCCATCGTGATCGCCGGGCTGGTGATCCCGGGCAGGACGACGAGCGGCACGCCGTCGCCGCCGTAGTCGAGCACGTGCAGCCGCAGGTCGCCCGAGCGCACCCACCGCGACCGCGCCGGGACGTCGGCCAGGTCGGCCAGCGCCGCCTGGAGCACCGCCCTCATCGCGCCACCTCCGCGTGGACCCGCAGGTAGTCGAGGGCGTCGGCCAGCTCGACGACGTCGCCGTACTTCGCCTGGATGTCGAACAGGTTCGCCTCGTGCGGCCCCGCGGCCCGGTCGCCGACGCACTGCCGCGGCACCAGCACCGGGAACCCGCTCTGCACGGCGTCGACGGCCGTCGCCCGCACGCAGCCGCTGGTGGTGGCCCCGCAGATCAGCACGGTGTCCACCCGCAGGCCGGAGAGCAACGCGGCGAGCCCGGTGCCGAAGAACGCCGAGGCGCCCTTCTTGGTGATCAGGTGGTCGCGCGGGTCGACCGGCAGCCGGTCGTCGATCGCCACCGCGCTGCTGCCCTCGCGCAACGCCCGCATGCCGGGCGCCTTCGTGAGCCACGCGACGGCATCCCCGTCGGCCTCGGCCGGCGTGTAGGCGATCGTGGTGAACACCACCGGCACTCCGGCCGGGCGGCCGGCCTCGATCAGCTCGGCCGTCGCCGCGACGACCGCCGAGAGGTTGGCACCGGTCGGTGCCGCCGGGTCGGTGAAGCCGTTGGTCAGGTCGACGACAACGATCGCGGGCCGCTCCCCGCGCCGCACCGGCGCGCCGAACCCGGCCCGCTCGTAGATCGGGTCGATCATCGGGTTGATCATCCAGACCTCCGGCGCGCCGCACACGCGTCCACGGCCTCGACGATCGTCTGGTAGCCGGTGCACCGGCACAGGTTGGACGCCACCACCTCGCGGATCTCCTCCTTCGTCGCGTCGGGTCGCTCGGCGAGGAAGCCCTCGGCGAGCATCAGGAACCCGGGTGTGCAGAACCCGCACTGCAGCCCGTGGTGCGCGGAGAACTCCCGCTGCAGGTCCGAGAGCGTGCCGTCGGGCTCGGCGAGCGACTCGACCGTGCGGATGTCGGCGTCCTCGACCTGCGCGGCGAACACCAAACACGCCCGCACCGGCGCCCCGTCGACGAGCACCGTGCACGCCCCGCAGATCCCGTGCTCGCAGCCGACGTGCGTACCGGTGAGCCCGATGTCGTGGCGCAGCACGTCGACGAGCGTGCGCCGCGGCTCGATCGCGAGGTCGTGCCGCTCACCGTTGACGGTGAGCTCGACCAGCTGGATCTCAGACATGGGCGTTCTCCAGGGCGCTTTCCAGGGCACGGTGCACGGTCTCCCGCGCGATCGGGGTGTCGTCCAGCTCGACGCCGGTGTCGCGCAGTGCGTCGTTCACGGCGTTGAGCACGGCGGCAGGAGCTCCGATCGTGCCGCCCTCACCAGCCCCCTTGGCGCCGTTCGCGGTGAACGCGCAGGGCGTCTCCAGGTGGTGGATGGCGACGTCCGGGATCTCCGCGGCCGTCGGCACCTTGTACTCCATCAGGCTCGGTGCCAGCGGCTGCCCGGCGTCGTCGTAGGTGACCTGCTCGAACAGCGCGCCCGCGATGCCCTGCGCGATCCCGCCGCGGCACTGCCCCTCGACGACCTGCGGGTGGATCGCGACCCCGCAGTCCTCCACGCAGACGTACCGCAGGATCTGCACACCGCCGGTGCCCGGATCCAGCTCGACGACCACACCGTGGGTGGCGTTGGAGAACGTGCCGTCGCCGGCGACGTCGAAGCTCGCGGATGCGGTCAGGCCTGGCCCGATGCCCTTGGGCAGCAAGTGCGCCCGCAGGTACGCGACGTCGGCGAGCTCCGCGAACGAGAGCCGGCGCGCCGGGTCGTCACGCAGCCGCACACCGCCGTCGCCGTCGAGCTCGGTGGCGTCGACGTCGGCGTCGAGCAGGTGCGCCGCGATCTCCCGCAGCTGCTCGCCGAGCTTGCCCGACGCGGCAGCGACCGCGCTCCCGCCGATCGTGATCGAGCGGCTGGCGAACGAGCCCCAGCCGTAGGTGATCCGGTCGGTGTCGCCCTGCACGATCTTGATCCGGGCGATGTCGAGCCCGAGCCGGTCGGCCACGATCTGGGCCATCGTCGTCTCGTGGCTCTGCCCGTGGCTCATCGTCCCGGTCGTGACCGAGACGGTGCCGGAGACGTCCATCCGGATCTCCGAGATGTCGAACCCCGGCACGACCTGCATCTTCCGCTGCGCGAACGCGCCCGAGCCGTAGCCGGTGCGCTCGGAGAAGCACGAGTAGCCGATCCCGATCACCCGGCCCTCCCGAACGGCTCGGGCACGCACGTCGTACCAGCCCTCGTCGTGCAGCACCTGCTCGCACAGGTCGAGCGACTCCCGGTACGAGCCGGGGTCGTAGGTGATCCGGTTGACGCCGGTGTACGGGAAGACGGTGATCAGGTTCCGGCGGCGGATCTCGACCGGGTCGATGCCCAGCTCGCGTGCGGCCCGCTCCATCAGCCGTTCCACGACCATGACGTACTGCGGGCGGCTCACCCCACGGTACGGGGCGGTCGGCGCCTTGTTCGTGGTGACTGCCCGGCCGCGCACGCGGTACGCGGGCACCTGGTACACCGACGGCATCTCGGCCGAGGCCATCAGCGGCTCGATGCCCGCCGTGAACGGGTAGCAGGAGTAGGCGCCCATGTCGCAGACGACGTCGGCGTCGAGGCCGAGGATGCGGCCCTCGGCGTCGAACGCGGCACGCACGTCGTAGCGCTGCTCGCGCGCGAGGAACGCGGCGGTCAGCGCGTCGCGCCGGTCCTCGATCCACTTCACCGGCCGGCGCAGCCGCAGCGCGGCCGCCGCCGTGGCGATCTCCTCCCGCCCGACCACACACTTCTGCCCGAACCCGCCGCCCATGTCCGGGACGGTCACGCGCACCTGCTTCTCGTGGAGCCCGACGCAGCCGGCCAGCACCGTGCGCACCTGGTGCGGGACCTGCGTGTTGGTCTGCACGTGGAGCTGCTCGTCGCGGTCGTCCCACGCCGCGACCACGCCGCGGGTCTCCAGCGGCAACGCGTTCTGCCGCCCGGTCTTGGTCCGCACCCGGACGACGCACGGGGCCTGGGCGAACACGTCGTCGATGCCCTCGGTGGCGAATAGCGAGACGTCGACGAGGGTGTTGCGCGGGGCCTCCGCGTGGACGAGCGGGGCGCCGTCGGCGAGCGCGGCGGTGTCGGTGACAACCGGGTCGAGGTCCTCGTACTCGACGACGGCGGCCTCGACCCCGTCCTCGGCGGCGTACGGGTCGGTCGCGACCACGATCGCAACCGGCTCGCCGACGTAGCGGACCTTCTCCAGGGCGAGCACGGGCATCGCGGTGGGCACGAACTCGTGCGGCGGGCGGTCGAGCAGCGCGGTGATGTCACCGAGCGCGAGGTCGGCGGCCGTGAACGCCGCCACGACGCCGGGCACCGCTCGCACCTCGCCGAGGTCGACCGCAACGATCCGGCCGTGCGCGATCGTGCTGCGCACGAACTGGGCGTGCAGCATGCGGGGGAGTGCGATGTCGTCGACGAAGCGGCCGCGGCCGGCGAGCAGCCGCGGGTCCTCCCGGCGCGGGACGGACGCGCCGACCCACCGACCGGTGCGGTCGAACCGGGGTTCGCGGGTCATCGGGTGCGGGCCTCCTCGCAGGCTCGGGTGACGAGGGTGCGGGTGAGCGCGCGCCGGTAGTGGGCGCTCGCGCCCGGCTCGTCGCGCACGTCGATCGCGGCCGCCGCGGCCTCGCCGACCTCGGCGACGGCGACTCCTGCAGCGAGCACAGCCTCGGCCGCCGGGACGCGCAGCGGCACCTGCGCCACGCCGCCGAGCACAACCCGTGGCGCGTCCGGGTCGACCGCCGCGGCGACGATCGCGAAGTCGCCCTGCCGCTCGGCGAACTCGGTGAGGGTCGCCCGGGGTGCCGGCCGCGGGAACTCCACCTCGACGATCAGCTCGTCCGGTTCCAGCGCGGTGGTGAAGACACCCTGGAAGAACTCCTCCGCCGGGATGCTGCGCCGCCCCGCCGGGCCCTCGACGACGATCCGCGCGTCGAGCAGCACAGCGAGCAGGCACCACTCGGCGGTGGCGTCGGCGTGCGCGATGCTGCCGCCGACGGTGCCGCGCGTGCGGATGGGCAGGTGCCCGACCCAGCGCATCGCCTCGGAGAGCACCCGGAAGTCGGGCCCGAGGTCGGCGGTCTCGACGGCGTGGTGCGTGACGAGCGCCCCGACCCGCAGCGCGTCGCCCTCGCGGACGATCGTGTCGAGGCCGGGGATTCGGGCGATGTCGATCAAGTGCTCGGGCCGGGCGAGGCGGAAGTTCATCATCGCGACCAGGCTCTGGCCGCCCGCGATGACCTTCGCGTCGTCGCCCAGCTCGGCGAGCAACCCCACCGCGCCCGAGACGGACCGGGCGCGGTGGTAGGTGAACGCTGCGGGCTTCACGAACCCAGTTTCTCCGGAGCGGCGAGGATCTGCTCTTCGTCACCGGTGATGTTGTCCAGCTCGCGGCCCCGCGTCTCGGGTGCGGCGACGGCCATCCACACCACGGCGCCGACGACCAGCACGCCGAGCAGCGTGAACGTCAGCGGCAGCCCGAGCACCGGCCAGAGCACGCTGCCGAAGAGCAGCGGCGCGAACCCGGTGACGGCCCGGCTCGACGACGACGCCCAGCCGAACCCGCTCGCCCGCAGCGGGGTCGGGTAGAGCTCCGAGACGTACGCATACATCACGGGGATCACCGTCAGCGAGAGGAAGCCGAACACCGCGATCATCGCGATCGCCGCCGACGGCACGTCGAGGACCAGCGCGAACACCAGCAGCGCCAGCGCAGCGGCCGGGCCGGCCACGCCGATCACCCACTTGCGGCCGACGACCTCGACGAGCAGCACGGCCGTGACCACACCGAGGATGCCGACCGCGTTCATGATCGTCGTGCCGGCGAACGCCGCGACGTCGTCCAGGCCCTGCGCGCGCAGGATCGAGGGCATCCACGACAGTGCGGCGTAGTACACGAGCATCACGGAGATGAACAGCGCCCAGGCGACCGACGTGATCCGCGGGCTGAACGCCCACACCAACCGCAGCTGCTCGAGCGCTGCCCCGACCCCGCGCCGCTGCCGCAGCGCCGGTGCGGGTTCGAGGATCTCGTACGGCTCGTGCGTGGCACCGGTCCGCACGACGAGGTCGTCGATCACGGCGCGGGCCTCGGTCTCCCGGCCGGTGCGCGCGAGGTAGAGCGGCGATTCGGGGATGCCGCGGCGCACCCAGAACAGCAGCAGCGCGGGCAGCACCATGAGCGTGAGCATCCAGCGCCAGTTGCCCTGCACCGGCACCAGGAACGTCGCCGAGAGCCCGGCGAGGGTGGTGCCGACGGGCCACCAGCCGTCCATCGCCGCGAGCACCCGACCGCGTTGCTTCTTCGGGGAGAACTCGCTGACCAGCGCGTAGTCGACGGGGATGCAGCCACCGAGGCCGACACCGGCGAGGAAGCGCAGCACCAGGAAGATCTCCCAGTTCGGCGAGAGCGCGCCGAGCACGGAGAACAGCGCGAAGATCAGCAACGTGATGCTGAACGCGCGCTTGCGGCCCACCCGGTCGGCGATCGTGCCCCACGCGACGGCGCCGACGGCCATGCCGACGAGGTTCGCCGTCGCGACGAGCCCGCGCTGGCCCCCGGAGAGACCGAACTCGGTGCCGAGCAGCGGGGTGAGGAAGCCGTTGAGGGCGACGTCCCAGGCATCGAACATGTAGCCGAGCCCGCCGATGATGAAGATCTTGCCCTGCACTCCCCATTTCCAGGGGAGGTCCTGCACGACCTGGTCGCCGGTACGCATGGGTGGGGCTCCGTTCTCGGGGGAAGGATCAGCGCACGAACGGGTAGGAGAAGGACTCGAGGTCGGGGTTGTCGAGGGGGGATCCCCGCCAGAGCCATTCGTATGAGACGTCGGACTCGCCCTGGAAGTCGCGCAGCGTTTGGTCGCGCGCTTCCTGCTCGGGGCCATCGGGCAGGTGGTAGAAGCGCA
Organism: Pseudonocardia sp. TRM90224; assembly: GCF_021245725.1. Classification (GTDB taxonomy): domain Bacteria; phylum Actinomycetota; class Actinomycetes; order Mycobacteriales; family Pseudonocardiaceae; genus Pseudonocardia. The sequence continues at coordinate 24,569 of NZ_JAJGSX010000069.1, forward strand.
TGTTCTCCAGCGAGGCGTCCTGGACCATGCCGGCGTGCGTCGCGCGGCGATTCACGTAGCGGATGAGCGCGCCCGCGATCCCGTCGCGCGTCACCGCGCCCAGCTCCTCGGCCAGCACGGCCGCGTCCTCCATCGCCTGCGACGCGCCCTGGGCCTGGTAGGGCAGCATCGCGTGGCAGGCGTCGCCGAGCAGCGCGACGTTCCCGTCGACCCAGATCGGGTCGCGGCGGCGGCGGAACATCGCCCACTTCGACGCGTCGCCCTCCGCCTTCGAGAGCATCGCCGCCACGCGGTCGTCCCATTCGGAGAACGCCTCGACCATCTCGTCGGCGGTGGCCGGTCCGCTCCACGTCCGGTCGACGTCGAGCGTGTTGGGCACGATCGCGACCACGTTCAGGTACTCGCCGCCGCGGATGCAGTAGTGCACCAGGTGCCGGTCGGGGCCGTACCAGATGGTGGAGTGGAACCGGTCGACCAGGAAGCGGGTCGCCGGGTCGGCCGCGATCTTGTCGCCGGGGATGAGCGCGCGGTAGGCCATCTCGCCGGAGAAGGTGAGAGTGTCGGGCAGGCCCATCGCGTCGCGCACGGCCGAGCGGACGCCGTCGGCGCCGATGAGGACGTCACCGCCGAAGCGCCGGCCGTCGGTGGTGAGCGCGACCGGGGCGGTCGGCTCGGCGAGGTCGATGTCGACGACCTGCGCGCCGGTGTGCACCTGCACGACCGGACCGGGTCCGTCGGGGTCGAGACAGGCGTCGAGCAGCACCTGGTGCAGGTCGGCGCGGTGGTAGTGCCAGTACGGCGCGCCGAACTCGCGCTTGACCCGGTCGCCCAGCGGCAGCGTGGCGATGATGCTGCCGTCCTTCCAGCGGCGGCGCACCTGGTCCTGCGGTTCGGTGTGGATGGTCTCCAGCCGGCGGCGCAGGCCCAGACCCAGCAGGATCCGGCTCGCGTTCGGCGCGGTCTGGATGCCGGCGCCGACCTCACCAAGCTGCGGGGCCTGCTCCAGGACGGTCGTGCGCACGCCGCGGCGGCGCAGCGAGAGGGCGGTGGTGAGACCACCGAGGCCGCCGCCGACGATGGTCACCGCGATGGACTGGCTGGCCGGCACTGGCACTCCTTCGATCCTCAGCAGACAGATCATGTGGGGTCGCTCGGGGCGACCGTCCGAGATAATCCGAACACTGACGATCCCGAAAGCGCAAGGGGTTCCGCAAGCTGTAACGCGTCAGAAACCCGCGCGAACGTCAGTCGTCGACCAGGCTCTCCCAGTGCTCGGTGATCGCTGTGAGGCGGCGCAGCAGCGCCAGTTGCTCGGCGCGGTCGTAGCCCTGCATCAACAGTTTGTCCAGGTCACGGGCTCGGTGGTCGATATCGCGGAGGGTGGCCTCGCCTTCGGGTGTGAGGTGGAGGAGGCGCTTGCGGCCGTCCGCGGCGGGCCGTTCACGCACGATCAGGCCGCGTTCCTCCAAACGGCGCACGATGCTGGCCATCGTCGAGCGGTCGAGCGCCACCGACGACGCGAGCGACCCCTGCTCGACCCCCGGGTACGCGTCGACGGCGGTCAGCACGGCGAACTGCGGTCCGGTGAGCACCGGGTCGACGAGCCGGACCCACGCCGCGGTGTAGGCCTGGTGCATCCGCCGCGCCACATAGCCGGGCGCCGCGAGCAGCTCGGTCGGCGGCGGCAATCCCTTCGCTGGGTCGATTCCCGCACGTCCTGCCACTCCACCGGTGCCCACGGATCCAGCTAAGCACGCTGCGCGCCGTGCGCCCGCAACACGCCAGGCCTTGACCGAAGCGGTGTGGCGAGGGATCGTCAGCCTTCGGACTATCTCGGGAGGGCTAGTGGACCAGAACCTGTTCAACGAGATCTGCCTGCAGCAGCTGACGCTGTCCGGGGTGCGCGAGGGCGAGACGGTCGCCGTGCTGACCCGCGGCGCGGACCGCGCCGAGTACGCCGACGCGTTCATGTGGGCGGCGCAGAAGCTCGGTGCGGCGACGTTCCACCTGCGGCTGCCCCCGCCCGCCTCGGCGTCGGGCGCGTGGGCCGTCGGCGATTCCGGGCTGGCTGCCAACCCGCTGGCCGTCGAGGCGCTCAAGCGCGCCGACATGCTCGTCGACTGCACGTTCCTGCTGTTCAGCAAGGAGCAGTTCGAGATCCAGGACGCCGGCACGCGCATCCTCACCGCTGTCGAGCCCGCGCCGTTGCTGGCCAGGCTGATGCCGACGAAGGAGCTGCGCGAGCGTGTCGAGGTGGGCGCCGAGCTGCTCGCCAAGGCGCAGACCATGCGCATCACCAGCCCGCACGGCACCGACGTCACCTACCGCCTCGGGGTCTACCCGACGCTCAGCGAGTACGGCTACACCGACCAGCCCGGGCGCTGGGACCACTGGCCCGCGGCGTTCGTGTTCACCGGCGGCGCCGACGACGGCGTCGACGGCAAGATCGTGCTCGCCCCCGGCGACGTGCTGCTGCCGTTCAACACCTACGTGCAGACCCCCGTCGAGATCACGATCGAGCAGGGCTTCATCCGCGACATTCGAGGCAGCGGTGGTCAGACGAGCCTCGATGCCGACCTGCTTTCCTCCTACATCAAGAGCTTCGACGACCCGCGCGGCTACGGGATGAGCCACGTCGGCTGGGGCCTCGACGAGCGCGCCCACTGGCACGGCCTCACCCAGTTCGGCGGCGGCATGGGCATGGAGCTGCGCAGCTTCTACGGCAACGTGATGTTCTCGATCGGCCCGAACAACGAGCTCGGCGGCCCCAACGACACGCCGTGCCATTTCGACATCCCGATGCGCGGCAACTCGCTCTACCTCGACGACGAGCTGATCGTCGACGCCGGCGAGCTGACCGTTGCGGAGATGCGCCCGGCGGCCGAGCGATGACCGCGGGCACACACCACATCGGGATGATCGTCCCGAGCTCCAACCTCACGATGGAGACCGAGCTGCCGCGCATGCTCGCCGCCCGCGAGCGCGAGCTGCCCGAGGACCGGTTCGTCTTCCACGCGGCCAGGGCGCGGATGCAGCACGTCACGCCGGAGCAGCTGCGGGCCATGAACGCCCAGGCGGTGCGCGCGGCCGCGGAGCTGGCGGACGCCCGCCCCGACGTCGTCGCAACGGCGTGCCTGGTCGCGATCATGGCGCAGGGCCCGGGCTACCACTGCACGGCGGAGGACGAGATCACCGCCGTGCTGCGGGCGGAGGGCTCGGATGCGCCGGTCGTGTCCAGCGCCGGCGCGCTGCTTTCGGGCATCGCGGCGCTCGGGGCGAAGAAGGTCGCGATCATCACCCCGTACCTGAAGCCCCTCACCGAGCTCGTCGTGGCGTACCTGCAGGACGCCGGCGTCGAGGTCGTCGACGCCTTGTCGCTGGAGGTGCCCGACAACCTCGCCGTCGCCCGCCTCGACCCCGCCGACCTGCGCGAGCACTGGAAGAAGCTGAGCCTGGCCGGCGCCGACGCGCTCGTGCTCTCGGCGTGCGTGCAGATGCCGTCGCTCGCGTCGATCAGCGCCGTCGAGCAGGAGGCCGGCATCCCCGTGCTGTCGGCGGCGACGGCGACGACGCACCGGATCCTGACGGAGCTGGGGCTCACCCCGCAGGTTCCGGGAGCGGGGCACCTGCTGGCGGTCTGACCCCGCGACCGGGGGCTGCCCCGGCGACCTCCAGGGTTGACCCTGTGCCGGCCGCGCCGGCACGAGCCGAGAATCGGCCTCCTCGACGCCCGCGCCGGGCGCGTTCCCGCTGGAGGTCCCCATGGCCGTCACCCCAACTCTGCCGCGCAACGCCGGTCCGATCGCGCTCGCGGCGGGTGCGGCGCTCGTCGTCGTCGACATCGGGCGCTACATCACGATGGATCTCGACCATCGTGTCGAGGCGTCGATGCGCCTCGGCTTCCAGATCACCAACATCGCGTACTTCTTCGCCTTCGTCGGGCTCGCCGTGGCGCTCGTCGCGCTGTACTGGCGTCAGCACGAGCACGCCGGCCGGCTCGGCCTGACCGCGTTCCTGTTCGCGCTGCTCGGGACGATGACGCAGGCCGGCAACATGTGGTTCGACGGCTTCGCGGGGCCGTGGCTCGCGGAGGTGGCGCCGCAGGTGTTCGCCGGGGAGAAGACCGTGACGTTGCAGCTGGGCGGCCTGCTCAGCTACGCGTTGTTCGCGCTGGGTTGGATCTTGTTCGGCATCGCGGTGCTGCGCGCGCGGTCCGCGCCGGTGCTGATCGGGCTCGCGCTGGTCGTCGGCGGCGTGCTCGGCTTCAACTCCGGCCTGGCGCCCTACGGCATCCCGATCGGGCTCGCGGTCGCGGCCATGGGCGGCTGGATCCTCCGCAGCGACCGCATGGACCGGACTGCCCCTGCACGGGTAGCCGCCGGAGCTTGACCCGCTCGCTCATCGATGCCGCTCGACCTCCCGGTCGAGCGGCATCTCTGCGCGTACGACGGTGCCACCACCGGCCGGACCGGACACGTGGAACGTCCCGCCGAGCGCCTCGATGCGGTCGGCGAGCCCGCGCAGGCCCGTCCCGCGCGCCGGGTCGGCGCCACCCACCCCGTCGTCGCTGATCTCCACGACGGCGTCGCGGCCCGAGCGCCGCACGTGCACCGTCGCCGTCGAGGCGTGGGCGTATTCGGCCACGTTCGCCAGCGCCTCCGAGACCACGAAGTACGCCGCGAAGGCGACCGGTTCGGGCAGCACCGGCCCCGGCTCGACGGTGACCGTCGTGGGCACGGCCGAGCGATCGGCCAACGCTTCCAACGCGATGTCGAGCCCGTGGTCGAGCGCGGCGGGGTGGATGCCTCGGGCCAGCTCGCGCAGTTCGGTCAGCGACTGCGCCAGCTCGTCGCTCGCGGACGTGACCAGCTGCTCGGCGTCGGCCGGGTCCTCGCGGATGCGGCGCTGGATCAGCGCGAGCTGCAGGGCGAGGGTCGCGAGGCGCTGCTGGGCGCCGTCGTGGAGGTTGCGCTCGATCCGCCGCCGCTCGGCGTCACCCGCGGCGATGATCCGCTCCCGCGACGCCTCCAGCTCGACGAGCCGGGCCTGCGCCTCCGCCTGCAGGTGCCGGTTCTCCAGCGCGATCGTCGCCGCCTCGCCGACCGCCTCGACGAGCTCCGGATCGTCGTCGAGCGCCCGGTCGTACAGGAGCGCCGCAACCTCCGTCCCGCTCGCCCGGACCACCGCGACCGCCCGCTCGGCGCCCTGCTCCGGCATCACGACGGGCCGTCCGTCGGCGTCGACGTGCCCGCCGCTGGGGACCGAGTAGGCGATGACCAGCCCGGGATCGCCCAACGCGGACGCGAGCGCGGCCTGCAGCACGGTGAGTCGACACCTCCAGCACGGTGAGTCGACACTTCCAGCACGGTGAGTCGACACTTCCAGCACGGTGAGTCGACACCTCCAGCACGGTGAGTCGACACCTCCGGCACCGCGAGTCTCACGTCTCGGCGGGCGAGTCCCGCGTTTCGGCGGGCGAGTCGCGCGTTTCGGTGGGTGAGTCGCGCGTTTCGGTGGGTGAGTCGCGCGTTTCGGTGGGTGAGTCGCGCGTTTCGGTGGGTGAGTCCCGCGTTTCGGTGGGCGAGTCGCGCGTTTGGGCGGGTGGGGGTGGGTTTTCGACGTGGTTCGTTGGGTGGGTTTGTGGTGTTTGGTCTCGTGGTGGTGGTTCTGTTGGTCTTGGTGGTCGCGCGTTTTTCAAGGGCGCCCTCGCCGGGCGGGCAGATCTCCGGGATGGGTTGGGTCGTGCCATCCCGTCGACCTCCTTGGGGATACC
>NZ_JAJGSX010000007.1 GCF_021245725.1 Pseudonocardia sp. TRM90224
TCCTTCCCGACCGCCATGTCGATCACAGCGGTCGATCTTGGTCCACCCGCGGCTTACACCGTTCGCGTGACACGCCCGGTGGGGCCGCCGTGGCGACTCAGTTCACGGCTGATCGTGCACCGTGGGCGACCGAGCCGGCGCGCGATCTCGGCCTGGGAGAGTCCTTCGGCCAGGCCGAGATCGATCAGTTCGCGTTCCGTCTCGGACAGGTACCGCCCCGACGGCGCAGCAAGATCGGGTTTCACCCCGCCAGCCTGGGCGAACCAGCGACGACCGGTCGTTGCCGCCACGCCGACACGATCAGCGGCTTCTTCCACCGACCCACACACCGACAACGCCTGCCAGAACGCACGAACACGACCACGACACAACCGCGGACGACCCACCACAACACCCCACAAGATCAGGTGTTGCAACGACCCTGCGAATCGGAGCGCTCACAAACAGCCAGAACGTCGTTGTCGACGGTCTCTCCGGCGGGGCTGTGGGTGGCGGGCACGCCTTTGGCGCGACCTCGCAGAGCCCGTTGTGTCCTCGCAGAGGTTGTGCGGTCTGCGACGACACCCCCAAGTCTGCGCGGTCCTCCGCAACTTGCGGCTACCGGACCGTGATGCCGTCGACTTCCAGGAGTGGGACGGTCGTGCTGCCGCCGATCTGCGTGGAGTAGGTCATCGATCCCCGGACCGTGACCTCGGCGGTGAACTGGTCGTCGGCCACTACGTCGGTCCGGATAGCAATACTGGACTTCGGCGGTGCCATCACCACCAAAGACCTCCGCCAGCTCGCCTGCAACGCCGCCGTCATCCCGATCGTCATGAACAGCGACAGCCGACCACTCGACATCGGCCGCCTCTCCCGCGTCATTCCTGACGGAATGCGACGAGCGGTTGCCGCCCGTGACCGCGGATGCGCACGGTGCGGCCGCCCGGCGAGTTGGTGCGTCATCCACCACATCATCGAATGGCAGAACGGCGGACCAACCGAAATCACCAACCTGGTCATGTCGTGCAGAATGCATCACAGGGAGATTCATTCCACCGAATGGATCGTCCGGATGATCGACGGTCTACCGGAGTTCATTCCACCCAGATATGTCGATCCGGATCAGGTCCCCCGCCGAAGTCCCCACCACCGTGGCAGGCTCGTGCCATGCACGAGCGACCTGACCTGCGCATCGGCGTCATGGGCCTCGGCGTCCGCAGCGGCATCGCCGAGTACGCGCACCAGCCGGGCGCCGGGTCGCGGATCGTCGGCGTGTGCGACGTGAACCCGGCGCGCGTCGCCGCCGCGGTCGCGGCACTCGGGACGGACGTCGCCGGCGTCGGCACGCTCGATGAGCTGCTTGCGCTCGGCCTCGACGGGCTGCTCGTCCTCACGCCCGACCAGACGCACGAGTCGATCGCGATCGCGGCGCTGGAGGCCAGGGTCGCGGCGTTCGTCGAGAAGCCGCTGGCCATCACGGTCGAGGGCGCCGACGCCGTACTCGACGCCGCCCGCCGCAGCGGGTCGCGGCTCTACGTCGGGCACAACATGCGGCACATGCCGGTCGTGCTGGCGATGCGCGACCTCATCGCCGCGGGCGCAATCGGCGAGGTGAAAGCCGTCTGGTGCCGCCACTTCGTGGGGCACGGCGGCGACTTCTACTTCCGCGACTGGCACGCCGACCGGCGCAACACCACAGGGCTGCTGCTGCAGAAGGGCGCGCACGACCTCGACGTCATCCACTGGCTCGCCGGCGGCTACACCACGCGGGTCAACGCGATGGGCGGGCTGCTCGTCTACAGCGGGAACGGCAATCGCGTCGACCGCTCCGACCAGCTCATGCGCGACTGGTACGACCCCGAGGCCAACTGGCCGCCGTCGGACCTCTCGCTCAACGAGGTCGTCGACGTCGAGGACCTCAGCATGATGCACATGACGCTCGACAACGGCGTGCTCGCCAGCTATCAGCAATGCCACTTCACCCCCGACTACTGGCGCAACTACACCGTGCTGGGCACGCACGGCCGGCTGGAGAACTTCGGCGACACCGACGGTGCCGTCGTCAAGGTGTGGAGCCGCCGCTCGGGATTCCGCGACGAGCCCGACCACAGCGTCGACGTACCGGCCGGCGAGGGGACGCACGGCGGTGCCGACGCGACGATGGTCGCGGAGTTCGTCCGGTTCGTCCGCGACGGCGCCCCGACCCGCACCTCGCCGATCGCAGCACGGCAGGCCGTCGCGGCCGGGGTCGCGGCGACGGAGTCGCTGCGCTCCGGCGGCCGACCCGTCGACGTCCTACGCGTCCCCGCACCGCTGCAGGCGCACTTCACCGCTTGAACGTAAGCGACTTACGTCTTGTGAGGGCACTTATCTTTCGTTAGTGTCCCGGACGTGGACCTCACCGACAGTGCGTTCTGCCCGCGCTACCACCGCGCCGTCGAGCTCATCGGGAAGCGCTGGACCGGGGTCGTGCTGCGGGCGATGCTGCTCGACGTCACCCGCTTCGCCGACCTGCGGGCCGTCGTCCCGGGGCTCTCCGATCGCATGCTGGCCGAGCGGCTCAAGGAGCTGCAGGACGAGGGCGTCGTCGAGCGGATCGTGCACGACGAGACACCGGTGCGGATCGAGTACCGGCTCACGCAGAAGGGGCGTGAGCTGCACGACGCGGTCTACGCGCTCAGCAGGTGGGCCGACCGCTGGATCCCCGTCGAACCGGTGCCCGTGAGCTGATCCACCGCCCGCACCGCGGGCGACACGAACACAACCACATCCACCCGACACCGTCGGGCACTCACCGCTGCGCGCAAAACCGTTCCACGGCGCGCAGGCGATGGCGGCTGCCCGCAGAACGGAGCTCCCGTGACCCTGCCCGAACGCCCGACCCCACGCATGTGGCTGGGCGTGCTCACCGTTTCCCTCGGCATCTTCTCGATGATCACCGCGGAGCAGCTGCCGGTCGGGTTGATCCCGGCCATCGCACAGCAGCTCGACGTCTCCACCGGGGTGGCCGGCCAGACCGTCACCGTTCCGGGTGTCGTCGCGGCGTTCTCCGCGATCGGCCTGCCACTGCTGATCGGCAGGTTGGACCGGCGCGTGCTGCTGGCGGCGCTGCTCGCGGTGATGGCCGTTGCGAGCACCGTCTCGGCGTTGGCGCCCAACTACACCGTCCTGATCGTGTCGCGCCTCTTCGTCGGGATCACCATCGGCGGGTTCTGGGCCGTCGCGGGCAGCCTCGCGATGCGGCTGGTCCCCGGCGCGTACCTGCCGCGGGCGATGGTGCTGATCTTCGGCGGGGTCGGCGCCGCGGCCGTGCTCGGGGTGCCGATCGGGACGGTCGTCGGCGACTGGCTCGGCTGGCGCGCCGCGTTCGGCGCGCTCGGCGGTCTGAGCGCGCTCGTGCTGCTCGCGGCGCTGACGCTGCTGCCGCGCCTCCCGGCCGCCGAGCCGGTCCGCCTGCCCACCCTGCGTGCGCAGCTGCGCAACGGGCCACTGGTTGCGGGCATCGTCGCCACCGGCCTCCTCGTCGCCGGCCACTACGGCGCCTACACGTTCGTCAGCCCGGCGCTGCTCGCCATCTCCGGTGTCGACGCCGGTGTCGTCGGCGTACTTCTGCTCGGGTACGGCGCGCTTGGCATGGTCGCGAACGTGATCGCGGGCCCGCGGGCCGCGCGGTTCCCCGGCCGCACCGCCGCGGTGATCGTCATCGCGCTCGGCTCGACGCTCGCCCTGTTCCCGCTGCTCGGGACGAACCCGTGGAGCGGTGCGGCGCTCCTGATGATCTGGGGGCTCGCGTACGGCGGGGCGCCCGTCTTGTTGCAGACCTGGGTCCTGCGGGCGGCGCCGGCGAGCGCCGAGGCCGCGTCGGCGGTCTACTGCTTCGTGTTCAACCTCGCCATCGCGTTCGGGGCCGCGGCGGGCGGGCTCGTCGTCGACGCGATGGGTGTGCCGAGCGTGCTTTGGCTCGGCGCGGCGCTCGTGCTGCTGGTCCTGCTGACCGTGCGACGGGCGCCGCAGTCCGATCACATGTCGACGACCACCTCGTCGCGCGGACGCGCGCAACACACGAGCACGGTGCCAGGTGAAGGCTCTTCCAGCGGTGCTGGCGAGTAGTCGACCGTGCCGGAGAGCAGCGGCGTCTCACACGTACGGCACACCCCGGAGCGACACTGCCAGCGCGCGGGCACGTCGCACGCCTCCGCGAACTCCAGGAGGCTCGATCGGCGGGTATCGAATGGCGCTGTGACGCCGCTGCGCGCGAATGTCACCCGCGGGCCGGTGCCCGGCTCCCCGGCCGGCAGGTGCGGTGCGCGGCCGGTCGTGCCGACGATCCCCGGCCTGATCGCGGCGAGCGCACCGAACGTCTCGCTGCGGATTCTCGCCGCGTCGAGGCCGGCCGCCCGCAGGCCGGTCGACACGTCGGCCATGAATCCCGCCGGCCCGCACACGTAGGCGGTCGCGTCGGCGGGGAGCCCTAGTTCCGCGATCCGCTCCGCGGTGAGCCGCTCGCCCGCGGCGCTGTGGAAGACGCGGGTGCGGGCGCACGGCAGCGTGGCCAGCAGCTCGTGCGCCTCCGCGGCGAACGCCTGCTCGTCGGGTGTGCGGGCCGCGTGCAGCCACCACACCTCGCGCGTGGTGCGTTCCGCGGCGAGCCGGTGCAGCATCGCCAGGACCGGGGTGATGCCGATCCCGGCCGAGACGAGCACGACGGGCGCCGCGCCGTCGTCGAGCACGAACTCGCCGCGCGGGGCGGCGGCCTCGACGGTCGTGCCCGGTCGCACCGTGTCGTGGATGTAGCCGCTGACGGCGCCGCCGAGTTCACGCTTGACGCTGATCCGGTACGCGCCCGGCGCCGCCGACAGCGAGTAGCTGCGCACCCCCACCGGCGATCGCAGCGTGAGGTACTGGCCCGGCCGGGCGCTCGGGAGGGCCACGCCCTCGGGGTCGGCGAGGTGGATCGACGACACCGCCGCGCTCTCGCGGACCACGTCGGTGACGGTCAGCGCACGGAATCCTGCCCACGCCGGCTCGTCCTTCGTGGTCTGGTGCTCCGCCTCCGCGAGCAGCTGCCGCAGCGACGCCTGCCAGCCCGGGCTCAGCGCGGGGATCCGCACCGCACGCCGCAGCGTGTCGAGGTCGCGGTCGGGCAGGTACAGCAGCGCGTCGGCATCGGCAACGCTGACCCGCTCCGGCCCGGTCGCGGTCCGGACGATCGGGTCGCCCGCCCGCACCCGGCCCTCCCGCACCACCCGCATGTAGAAGCCGGGCCGGTGGTGCGCCACGAGCAGCGCCGCCAGCTGCGGTTCCCCGATCCGCAGGCCGGCGCGATAGCAGGTGACCCGCGGCTGGCTCACCTCGAACTCGGCCTCGCCGATCCGGTAGCGGTCGCCGATGCAGACCTCGGTGTCGGCGAGACCCTCGACGGTGAGGTTCTCCGCGAACGTGCCGGGTTCGAGGTGGCCGCGGCCCAGGCGCTCGCTCCAGTACCGGTACGACTCGAGCTGGTAGACGAGCACGGCCCGGTTGGGCCCGCCGTGACCGGCCGTGTCGCCCTGCCCGTCGCCGTCGATGCCCAGGCGACGTGCGGTGCCGCCGCCGTCGACGGGGTACTTCCAGGCGCCGGTGTGCACCGTGGCGCCGTTCCATTCGACGTCGCGGGGCTCCCCGACGTTGACCGAGACAAGTGTGGGCATGACCGCTCCGATCTGCTGTCAGGTGAGCGCTTCGCCGCCGTCGACGGCCAGCGTGACCCCGGTGAGGAACGTGGCGGTCAGCGCGTAGAGCACCGCGCCCGCGATGTCCTGCGCGGTGCCGATCCGGCGGGCGGGGTTGCGTTCGCCCTGGTCGGCGAACATCGCCGCCTTGCCCTCCGCGCCGAGCCCGTCCCAGGCGCCCGTGTCGACGACGCCGGGCGAGATGGCGTTGACCCGCACCGGCGCAAGCTCGAGCGCGAGCGAGCGGGTCAGCGTGTCGGCGGCGCCGTTGGTGATCGCGACGGCCAGCGTCCCGATGGCGATCTTGAAGGCGGCGACGCCCGAGAACAGCACGATCGAGCCGCCCGCGTCGATCCGCGGGCCGAGGTGCTTGGCCAGCATGAGCGGGCCGAGCACCTTGGTGTTCAGCGACGCCAGCACGGCGTCCCGATCCAGGTCCGCGAGCCGCCCGCGGGCGCGCGCCGACGCGGTGCTGACGACGTGGTCGAGGGAGCCGAGCCGTTCCCCGAGCGCGACGATCGAGGCGTCGTCGGTGACGTCGACGGTCTCGACGGTGATCCGGTCCTCGCCGGCGTACGCGGCGGCCAGCGCGTCGGCGTTGCGGCCGGCTGCGACGACGTTCGCCCCGGCGTCCCGCGCGGCGAGCACAACGGCGCGGGCGATCCCGCTACCGCGGCCGACGACGAGCACGGTGCGGTCCTGCAGCTGGCCGATCTCAGTCATGGCTAACTACCCATCGTTGAATAGTTGGTTAGGTTTCCAGGAATCACACACCGCGGATATCTAACTTGTCAACGACAGCATCACGGTTAGAATCGTGTCATGAAGCACACGGTGGACCCGGATGGCGAGGTCGTCCTGCTCGACCTGCTCAACACCACGCCGGTCACCGCGGACGGTCCGACCGACCTGCTGGCCGACGACGCCGCCGCGACCGCGTGGGCCCGCGCCCGCGGCGGCGTGGGCTCAGCGGCGGAGGCGACGCACCTGCGCCGCGTCCGCGACCGGCTGCAGGCCGTCGTGCGAGGGGCGGAGCCGGCGAGCGCGCTCGGGCCCGCACTGCGTGGGGTGCGCCTGGTTCCCGACATCGACGGCACCGGCCTGAGCTGGCGCCTCGACACCGACGACGACCGGCGCCTCGCCGCCCGCGCGCTCCTGGCGTGGGGCCGGGTGCAGGAGCAGCTGCCCGGCCGGCTGCGCCCGTGCGCGAACGACGAGTGCCACCTGTTCCTGCTCGACCGCAGCCGTCCCAACACCGCCCGCTGGTGCTCGATGAAGGTCTGCGGCAACCGGCTGAAGGCCCGCCGGCACTACCAGCGCAGCCAGCAGGGGGAATAGCCCACGTCAGACCAGCAGCAGGCTCTTCCCGATGAACCTGCGCGCCTCGATGTCGGCGTGCGCCTCGGCCGCCGCACCCAGCGGGTAGGTCCGGCCGATGATCGGGGCGAGCCGGCCGGCGGCGGTCTCGTCCAGCACGTGCCGGACGCGCCGCGGGCCGTCCGTCCACAGTCCCGGCAGCTGCGACATACCGAGCACCCGCACCCGCCGGTCCGTCCCGCTCAACGCCGCCTCGGAACCGCTGCTCATGCCGTAGCCGGAGAACCGGCCACCGTCCACCAGCAGGTTCGCCGCCGCCACCCCGACCGAGCCGCCGACGCCGTCGAACACGACGTCCAGGCCGTGCCCGCCGGTGATCGAACGCACCGCGTCGGACCAGCCGGCTGCCGAGTAGTCGACCGCGGCCACACCGAGCGCACGCGCGGCACTCAGCTTGTCCGCACCGCGGACGGCCGCGATGACGGTCGCGCCGGTCCGCACGAGGAGCTGCACCAGCAGGTTGCCGAGTCCGCCGACTCCCGGCGCGACCAGCACCCGTTCGGCCGCGCGCACCGGGGTGACCTCGAGCAGGCCCAGCGCGGTGCTCCCGTCGTCCATGACAGCCATCGCGCTGCGCAGGTCCATCCCCGCCGGCAGCGGGAACGACGTCTCCGGTCGTCCGACCACCGTGTCGGCGTATCCACCGCCGTAGGCCTCGCCGGCACGGGTGACCACAGTGGCGCCGAGCCAGCCCTCGTCGACGTCGTCACCGATGGCATCGACCGTGCCCGCGACCCCGCTGCCCGGCACGTACGGCGGCGCGACGGCGAACACCGCCGGCCCCTTGCCCGCCCTGATCCGGGCGTCCATCCAGACGACGTTGACCACACCGACGGCGACGCGGATCTCACCCCTCCCGGGCTCGGGTGTCGGCAGCTCGACGGGCTCGAGGACGTCGGGAGCACCGAACCTGGTCACCATGATCGCTCGCATGGCCCAAGCCTGGAACCTGCACCCGACTCGAGGTCAAGCCGCGGTGACCGTGGCCAACGCGCTGTGCAACGCCGCGGTGTCGGTAGGCCGATCGCGCCAGCGAGCCCCGACGTGGCCGTCGGGCCGGACGAGCACCGCGCCGTGCCGGGAGATGCCGCAGGCCTCGGCGAGCTCGTCGGGCAGCGGCTCGACGTGCAGCGGCACCCCGTCGACGGGCCGTGCCCAACCGGCGGGATCCGCGGTGAACAGGGTGAACCACTCGCCCACCGTGTCGAGCGTGGAGCGGCCCGGGGTGAGCCACAGGTGCGGCATACGACGGCCGGGGGCGGCGGTCGGAACGTAGTCCGTCGCTTCCTCACCCGGCGCCTCCTCATCCCGTTCGGCGCCGCTGCCGTCGGGCAGGAGCGCGGCCGAGCGGTACGTCCCACCCAGCACGAGCCCGAGCTGGGCGAAGTACCGGTCCGCCCACGGCCGGTCGGCACCCTGCTGGTTGCGCTCGTTCTGCATCTCGTGCATGAGCCGGGAGTTGGCCACCGCCTGGCGCAGCGTCCGGTGTGCGACGGGCTGCCGCTCCGCCTCGTAGGAGTCGAGCAGGCCAGGCCCGGCCCAACCGCGGAGCACCCCCGCGAGCTTCCAGCACAGGTTGTGCACATCGGCGATGCCGGCGTTCATGCCGAGCCCACCCGCCGGCGGCACGGCGTGCGCGGCGTCACCCGCCAGCAGGACGCGACCGTGCCGGAAGCGCTCGGCGACGAACGCGTTCACCGCCCAGTGCTCGACGCGCTCGACGGCAACCTTCACGTCGGCGTCCTCGCTGATCGCGCTGGCGACCAGGGCGGGCCAGTCGGCGCTCTCCGGGTCGGCCGGCGTCGGCCGGATCCAACCCCAGCCGCCTTCGGGGTAGAGCGGCAGGAACGACCCCTGCAGCGTCAGGTAGACCCCGGCGGGGTGGTCGGCGCTGCAGCGGTCGATGTCGGCGTCGAAGACGACGGTGGTCAGGCGGCTGAGCACACCAGGGCCCGCGGTGCCGATGTCCAGCAGCTGCCGGACCGTCGAGTTCGCGCCGTCGGCGGCGAGCAGGTAGCGGGCGTTGACGCGGCTCGCGACACCTTCGCGCCGGTCGAGGAGCGAGGCGATGACGCGGCCGTCCTCCTCGGTCACGTCGACCAGCTCGACCCCGAACCGCACCCCCGCGCCCGGCGCGGCGAGCAAGAGGGGCTCCAGCCGGTCCTGCGAAGTCACCGCGCCGATCTCGGGACTCTCCGGGATCGGCGCGTTGATCCCCACCATCGCCGACGACACGAAGTCGTCGTCCCGCAAGGTGGCGCGGAAGCGGATGCGACCGAACTCCGGAGGGAACGCGCGCGCCCTGATCCCGTCGGCCAGCCCGAGCAGCCGGAAGATCTCCATCGACCGCACGTTGACCAGCCGCGACCGCGGGAACGGCGCCGGCTCGGCGTGCTTCTCGACCACCATCGCCCGCACGCCCCAGCGTTCGAGCAGCGCGCGGGCGGTCAGCCCGACCGGCCCGGCGCCGACGACGAGCACGTCCACCTCGGCATCCACGTTCTGCATGCCGACACGGTGCAGGGGCGTCATCTCACCCGGCTTGCACCGGCGCTTCAGCCGCTCAGCGGCCGATCATCGGTCGATCAGCACCGCCGGCCGTTGGTGACGCACCCGCTGCAGGGCCGACCAGTGTCGGGGTTGTACCAGATCTCGCCCTCTTCCATCCGGCCCGCGCTGACGAGGGCGCAGCACCATTCCGGGATCTCGCAGTACCCCGCCTCGGCGATCGCCTTCGGGACGAACCGCGCGAGCAGGCGCTCACCCGTCCTCGCGACGCGGTCGTGCATCTTCTCGACTACGGACATGCGTGCCTCCCCGATGGCGTGCCGGACCGTTCCGGACGATCGTCGCGGACGGATCCGGCCCGTTCCAGGAATCGTGGACGCCCGAGCAGCGGACGGACGTCGTCCGGCCGATTCCTCCGCCGTCGCCCGTCAGCGCGCCGCCGCGGCCGGCCGGCCGGCCCGGATCCGGCGCCCGCGGTGCACCGCGACACCGATCACGGCCGCCAGCGTCATGATCGGGTAGTCGAGCTTGGCGACGTACTCGACGACCGGCACCACGACCGCCGCGGCATACACCCACGCGGGCGGCGTCCAGTCGGCCGGCCGCCCCGCGCGGGCGCCGCGACGACCCCACGGCTTCGCGATCGAGACCCAGACCATCAGCACCAGCGAACCGAGCGTCCAGCAGGTGCCGACGACGAGCGACGTCGCCGACCACGCCGCTCCGCCACGCTCGGCCTCGACGATCCCTTCCAGCGTGTGGCCCAGGTAGAGGCTGCCGAGCAGGACCGCGACCAGCGTCAGCCAGAACTTGACGGTGACCCAGTGGTGCCGGAAGTAACCCCATGGCGTCAACGCGCTGAGCATGAGCCCGGTGTAGGCGGTCACGATCCCGAACGGGTCGAGGATCTCGTTCTCGAGGAACAGCGCCGTCTCGAACGTGACCAGCCGGTCGCCCCCGTCCATGCCGAAGGCCCTGGCCAGCAGCGTGAGCTGGACGACGGCCATCGCCACCCACCCGACCGACGCGAGCACGTGCAGCACGAGCAGGAGCTGCCGGCCGCGCTTGGCCGTGAACGCAGGCACGGTTACGACCGCTCGACGGCGCGGCTGAGGATCGCGTGCAGCGCCACCCGGTCGGCCTCGTCGAGCCGGCCGATCGCGGGGGCATCCTCGGCGAGCTGCTCGCGCATCCGGTCGCGCACCTCGACGCCGTGCCCGGTGAGCTCGACGTGCTTCACCCTGCGGTCCGCGGGCAGGACCTTGCGCTCGACGAGCCCGCGCGACTCCAACCCGTCGACGATCCCGGTCATGTTCGACGCGTCGTAGCCCATCCGGGCGGCCAGCGCACGCATCGGCACCGGTCCGTAGATGCGCAGGACCGTCCGGGCTTGCACGACCGTCAGCCGCTCCCCTGCCGCGATGTCGGCGAACTGGGCCTTGAGGTGGTCGGTGACCGCGAACAGCATGTCGACGATCTCCGATGTCGGCCCTGGCCGACGGGGCGTTCCGTCCATGGGTCCAGCTTGGCCAGAATTACTGGTAGATATCAACCATTGTCTTGCACCAGCGTTCGGAACGCGGCCGAGCGCAGCATGACGGCCGCCCCGACCAGCCCGCAGATCGCCGCCGTCGCCACCGCGGCGACCAGGCTGCCGCGATCCAGCCCGACCCCGCCGATCCAGGCCCCGAGCGCGATGCCGATCTGGAAGGCGACGATGTAGACGGCGGAGGCGAGGTCCTGCCGGGTGTCGGCGACACGCAGCACCGCGGCCTGCAGCACCACGGCCATCCCGCCGGCCGGCACGGCCCAGAGCACAACCACGACCGCGCCGACCTGCGCCCCATCCGCCCCGATGACGAGCAGCGCGAGCATGCACGCGGCAGCGCCACAGGTGACCAGGAGTCCTGTCGCCCGGGGCCGCCCGTCGACCAGCCTGCCGATCAGCACGAGCCCCAGCAGGCCGGCCGCGCCGTGCGCGAGCAGGAGACCCGATGTCGCCGCACCGGTCAGGCCGACGTACTGCGCGATGATCACGGTGATGTAGGTGAAGGCCGCGAAGTGCCCGGTCACCACAACCGCCGTCACCAGGTTGACCCCGGCGAGGGAACGGTCGGCCACGACCTCCCGGATCGCCGCGAGTCCCTGCCGGGTCGTCTGATCCCCCGGTGGCATCGGGTCGACCGTCGCGCGGATGAGCACGACGGCCAGCGCGGCGACGCCGGCGAGCGCGAGCGCCGTCGGCCGCCACCCGATCGCCGCGCCGAGCCACGAGCTCAGCGGGAGCCCGAAGAGGAAGGCGAGCGAGTTCCCGGCGAAGACCACCGTGGTCGCACGGCCGCCCTGGCCCGGTCCGAGCAGCCGCGCGGCCATCGGCGCGACGATCGACCAGAACACGCCGTGCCCGGCCGCCGAGATCGTCCGCGCGACCACGGCGACGCCGTAACCCGGCGCGACGGCCAGCAGCAGGTTGAACGCCGCGATCGCCGCGACCGTGACCAGCGCGGCCGTCCGCCGGTCCCACCGCGAGGTCATGGCCACGAGCGGCACCACGGTGACCGCGACGACCACCGCGTAGCCCGTGACCAGCAGGCCGATCGCCGATTCGGGGACGCCGAACCCGGCCGCCAGATCCGGCAGCAGCGCGACGGGCAGGTTCTCCGACGTCACCGAGACGAAGCAGGCGGCACTGAGCGTCGCCAGCGCGACACCGGTTCGCGAGATCTGGGATATGCCCACTTGTGTAACGATACACAGATAGGCTGTGCCGGTGCAGGATCCAGGGTCGCCGCGCATCACCATGGCCGAGGTCGCGCGCCGCGCCGGCGTCTCCCCGATGACGGTGTCGTACTGCTACAACCAGCCCGAACGGGTCGCGCCCGGTACGTTGCGCCGGGTCCGCGAGGTCGCGGCCGCGCTCGGCTACCGCGGCCCCGACCCGACCGCGCGCTCGCTGCGCCGCCGCCACAACGGCGCGATCGGCGTCGTGCTCGGCGAGCACCTCGCCTACGCGTTCGAGGACCCGCAGGCCCGCCGCTTCCTCGCCGGGGTCGCCGAGGTGTGCCGCGAGCGCGGGACCGGCCTGAACCTCATCCCGACCACCGGCGCGGACGACGACGCCGAGCGCGTCCGGTCGGCGTCCGTCGACGGCTACATCGTCTGGACGACCGTCGATGCCGACCCCGTCCTCGAGGTGCTGAGCGGCCTCGACAAGCCCGTCGCGATCCACGGCGGGCCGGCCGTCCGCGGCGCGCAGGTGATCGGCATCAACAACCGCGCCTCCGCGCGCGAGCTGACCGCACGCACCGTCCGGGGCGCGCTGCGGCCGGCGGTGCTCAGCCTCCCGTTCGACCGCGACCGCAGGCCGCGCCTGGAGTTCGGGCCGCAGCCCGAGCTCGTCACGTTCCCCGTCACACGCGAGCGCCTGCTCGGCATCTACGACCACTTCGCCGAGGCCGGTCCCGACCCGCTACGCCTGCCCGTCGCCGTTGCCGCCCACAACGACCGCGCCGTCGCCGCGCCCATGGCCGAGGAGCTGCTCGACACCTGCAACCCCGACGCGGTGGTCGCCATGAGCGACCAGCTCGCCTTCGCCGTGCTCGACGCCGCCCGCCGGCGCGGGCTCACCGTGCCCGCCGACCTGGCGGTGGCCGGGTGGGACGACGACCCGGACGCGAGCGGCGCCGGCCTCACGACGATCGCCCAGTCGATGTTCGACCAGGGGCGGGCGTGCGCGCTGGTCGCGGTCGGCGATCGCGCCCCGACCACCGCGGCCGCCTGGAGCACGGTCGTGCGGAGCAGCACCCGCTGACGGCTACTTCGTGACGTACTCCGCGAGGTGCTCGCCGGTGAGCGTCGAGCGCGCAGCGACGAGGTCGGACGGGGTGCCCTCGAACACGATCCGGCCCCCGTCGTGGCCCGCCCCGGGCCCGAGATCGATGATCCAGTCGGCGTGCGCCATGACCGCCTGGTGGTGCTCGATCACGATCACCGACTTGCCGGCGTCGACGAGCCGGTCGAGCAGCAGGAGCAGCTGCTCGACGTCGGCGAGGTGCAGGCCGGTGGTCGGCTCGTCGAGGATGTAGACCCCGCCCTTCTCCCCCATCCGCGTGGCCAGCTTCAGCCGCTGCCGCTCGCCGCCGGAGAGCGTGGTGAGCGGCTGGCCCAGGCTGAGGTAGCCGAGGCCGACGTCCTTGAGCCGGTCGAGGATCGTGTGCGCGGCCGGGATGCGGGCCTCACCCGCGCCGAAGAACTCCTCGGCCTCGGCCACCGGCATCGCCAGGACCTCGCTGATGTCCCGCCCGCCCAGGTGGTACTCCAGCACCGACGCCTGGAACCGCTTGCCCTCGCAGTCCTCGCAGGTGCTCGACACCCCGGCCATCATGCCCAGGTCGGTGTAGATGACACCGGCACCGTTGCACGTCGGGCACGCGCCCTCGGAGTTGGCGCTGAACAGCGCCGGCTTCACCCCGTTGGCCTTCGCGAACGCCTTGCGGATCGGCTCCAGCAGCCCGGTGTAGGTGGCGGGGTTGCTGCGGCGCGAGCCGCGGATGGCGCCCTGGTCGATGGCCACGACACCGTCGCGGCCCGCGACGGAGCCGTGGATCAGCGAGCTCTTGCCCGAGCCCGCCACGCCGGTGATCACGCAGAGCACCCCGAGCGGGATGTCGACGTCGACGTCTCGCAGGTTGTGCGTGCCGGCCCCACGCACCTCCAGCGCCCCCGACGCCGCCCGGACCGACGGCTTCAGCGCGGCCCGGTCGTCCAGGTGCCGCCCGGTGAGCGTGCCGCTGCCCCGCAGCCCCTCGACGGTGCCCTCGAAGACCACTTCCCCACCGGCGGTGCCGGCGCCGGGCCCGAGGTCGACGACGTGGTCGCCGATCGCGATCGCCTCCGGCTTGTGCTCCACCACGAGCACCGTGTTGCCCTTGTCGCGCAGCTGCAGGAGCAGCTCGTTCATGCGCTGGATGTCGTGCGGGTGCAGGCCGATCGTCGGCTCGTCGAAGACGTACGTGACGTCGGTGAGCGACGAGCCGAGGTGCCGGATCATCTTGGTGCGCTGCGCCTCGCCGCCCGAGAGCGTGCCGGCCGGCCGATCCAGCGACAGGTAGCCCAGTCCGATGTCGACGAACGAGTCGAGGGTCTCCCCCAGCGCCGTGAGCAGCGGCGCCACCGACGGCTCCGCCAGCTTGCGCAGCCACTCGGCGAGGTCGTTGATCTGCATCGCGCAGGCGTCGGCGATGCTGATCCCGGCGATCTTCGACGAGCGGGCCTCCGCGGCGAGGCGGGTGCCCTCGCATTCCGGGCAGGTCGTGAACGTCACCGCGCGCTCGACGAACGCGCGCACGTGCGGCTGCAGCGAGTCGATGTCCTTCGACAGGTACGTCTTCTGGATCTGCGGGATCAGGCCGAGGTAGGTCAGGTTGATCCCCTCGACCTTGATCTTGGTGGCCTCCCGGTACAGCAGGTCGTGCAGCTCCTTCTTGGTGAACTCCCTGATCGGCTTGTCGGGGTCGAACCAGCCGCAGCCGCGGTAGATGCGCCCGTACCAGCCCTCCATGCTGTAGCCGGGGATCGTCAGCGCACCCTCGTTGAGCGACTTGCTGTCGTCGTAGAGCGCGGTCAGGTCGACGTCGTTGATCGAGCCCATGCCCTCGCAGCGCGGGCACATGCCGCCGAGCCGGTTGAACGTCGCCTTCTCGGCCTTCGTCTTGCCGCCGCGCTCCACGGTGATCGCGCCGGACGCCCGCACCGAGGGGACGTTGAACGAGAACGCGTTGGGCGGGCCGATGTGCGGCTGCCCGAGCCGGCTGAACAGGATGCGCAGCATCGCGTTCGCGTCGGTGGCGGTGCCGACCGTGGAGCGCGGGTTCGCGCCCATCCGCTCTTGGTCGACGATGATCGCGGTGGTCAGCCCGTCGAGCACGTCGACGTCGGGCCGCGAGAGCGTCTGCATGAACCCCTGCAGGAACGCGCTGTACGTCTCGTTGATCATCCGCTGCGACTCGGCGGCGATCGTGCTGAACACGAGCGAGCTCTTGCCGGAGCCGGAGACCCCGGTGAAGACGGTCAGGCGGCGCTTGGGCAGCTCGACGTTGATGTCCTTGAGGTTGTTCTCACGGGCGCCGTGCACGCGGATCAGGTCGTGGCTGTCGGCGACGTGCCGCGGATCCGTGCTCATCCGTGTCTCCATCTGTCGGCTGTCGGATCGGCGCCGCTCGGGGGCAGCGCATGGGGAACTGACCCGGCGTCAGGCCCGGTGCTGGATCCGGATCATATTGCCGGCGGGATCGCGGAACGCGCAGTCGCGCACCCCGTAGGGCTGGTCCATCGGCTCCTGCACGACCTCGGCGCCGCTGGCCTGCACCCGCTCGAAGATGCCGTCGACGTCCTTGGTCGCCAGCACGACGCCGGCGTAGGTGCCCTTCGCCATCATCTCGGCGATGGTGCGGCGCTCGTCCTCGGTGATGCCCGGGTCGGCGCCCGGCGGGTTCAGCACGATGGACGTGCTCGGCTGCCCGACCGGACCGACGGTGATGAAGCGCATGCCCTCGTACCCGACGTCGCCGCGGACCTCGAAGCCGAGCACGTCGCGGTAGAACGCCAGCGACGCGTCCGGGTCGTCGAGGGGCAGGAAGCTCGCGTGGACGGTCAGGTCGACCGGTTCGGATGTCATGGCGTCACGCTAGGTGCGGCTCGGGAACCGGTGCTTCTCGATTCCTGATCGGTCTCGTCACGCGCTTCACGACGCACGACGGCATCCCCGCGGTCGCGCGGGCGGCGCGCCGCTTGTAGGTGCTCGGCGGCACCCCGACCAGCTCCGTGAACCGGGTGCTGAAGGTGCCGAGCGACGAGCAACCGACGGTGAAGCAGACCTCGGTGACGCTCAGGTCGCCGCGGCGCAGCAACGCCATCGCCCGCTCGATGCGCCGCGTCATCAGGTACGCGTAGGGCGACTCGCCGTAGGCGTTGCGGAACGCGCGACTGAGGTGCCCGGCCGACATGTTCACCCCTCTGGCCAGCGCTTCGACGTCGAGCGGCTGCGCGTGCTCCCGGTCGATCCGGTCGCGCACGCGACGCAGCAGCGCGAGGTCGCGCAGGTGCTGATCCGCAGCGGGCCTGGTGGGCACGTGCCGGATCGTGCCACGTCAGAGCGGTGTTGCCCAAGAGCGGTTCACCCGTCGAGGACGGCGAGGAAAGCGGACGCCGCGGGGGTGCGCCCGGCCCGGCTCCAGATGACGTGCTCGACCCGCGCCGGCGCGTCGGTCACTTCGATCGTGGTGACGCCCGTCAGCTGCGGGACGAACGTCGAGGGGAGCAGCGCGACGCCGAGCCCTTCCTCGACCAGCCGGGCCGTCAGGTACGCGGTGGTCACCTCGAAGGCGACGTCGCGGGTGAGACCGGCCGCCTCGAACGCCAGGTCCGACTGGATGCGTCCGGCCGTCTTGTGCGGCAGGTCCACGAAGGGCTCCGCGGAGAGCCGTTCGAGGCTCACCTCCGACTCGCCCGCGAGGGGGTGGTCGGGCGCAACCACGGCGACGAGCCGGTCGCGCGCGAGCTCACGACCGTCGACGCCCTCGAGCCGGGCCGTCGTCGGCAGCCCGAGGAAGGCCACTTCGACGATGCCCTGCCGGACGGCCTCGACGAGGTCGTCGCTCGCGCCGGCCCGCAGGCTGACGCGCACGTGCGGGTACCGGCGGCGGAACTCGCGCAGCGCACGAGGCACGTCGACCGCGGCGACCGTCGAGATCAGGCCGACGGCGAGCCGGCCGCGGATCTCACCGACCGCCGCGGCGACCTCCGCGGCCGCGCGCTCGGCGGCGTCGAGGCACTGGCGGGCGGCGGGCAGGAACGCCGCGCCGGCCGGCGTCAGCTGCACCCGGCGGCTGGTGCGCTCGAAGAGCCGCGCGCCCAGCTCACGCTCCAGGCGGGCGATCTGGTGGCTGAGCGCCGACTGGACGACGAGGCACCGCGCGGCAGCCCGGGTGAAGCTGCTCGTCTCGGCGACGGCAACGACGTAGCGCATCTGCTGGAGCTCCACCCATCCATCGTGCATCGAGATCGATGGCGTGACAAACATGTGTTGGACTCATCGATCGTCGCAGGCTCTGATGGAGGCAGACCCTCGATGGAAGAGATGACATGACCACCACACACGCTGGACGCCAGCAATCGACGACCCAGCACTCGACACTGAGGGCCTGGCTGGGTGTTGCCGCCATCACGGCCAGCCTGTTCGTCTTCCTCACCACCGAGCTGATGCCGGTCGGCCTGCTCACCCCGCTGAGCTCGGGCCTGAGCATCTCGGTCGGTGCGGCCGGGCTGATGGTGACGCTCTACGGCCTCTCGGCCGGCCTGGGCGTGCCGTTCATCGTCGCCTGGACCCGGCACGTCGACCGGCGCGTGATGCTCTCGGCGCTGCTGGCGGTGCTGGCGATCGGCAACCTCGTCACCGCCGTGTCGCCGAACTACCCGCTCGTCCTGACGACGCGGCTCGTCATGGGGTTCGCCAGCGGGGTGTTCTGGGCGATCGGCGTCAGCATGGCGATGCGCATCGTGCCGGGCCGGCACGCGAGCCGGGCCGCGGCGGTGGTGATGTCCGGCATCTCGGTCGCCGCGGTGGTGGGCATCCCGCTGGGCACGCTCCTCGAAAGCCTCACCGACTGGCGCACGACGTTCCTCATCTGGAGCGGGTTGAGCGCGATCGTGTTCCTCGCGGTCGCCTGCACGCTTCCGTCGTTGCCGGCGCAGAATGCGGTGCCGGTGCGGGAGGTCTTCCAGCTCCCGCTCCGGAACGGGCGGCTGCGTTCGGTGATGGTCGTCGTCGTGCTGTTTGTGCTCGGCCATTTCGGCGCGTACACGTTCATCCGCCCATTCCTGGAAGACGGTTCGGCCGCGACCGCGGCGACCGTCACCGGGCTACTGATGATCTACGGCGTCGGTGGGGCGGTGGGGAACTTCGTGGCCGGCCACGCCGTGACGAAGCACCTGCGAGCCAGCTTCGCCGTCGGCTGCACCGGGCTCGTGGTTTCGCTGTTGCTGCTGCTCACACTGGGCAACGGGACCGCGGTACCGGTCGGCTCCCTCGCGCTGTGGGGCGTGTCGTTCGGCGTGGTGCAGTTGAGCCAGCTCACCATGACCCAGGCGGCGGCGCCCGACACGTTCGAGGCCGCGATGTCGCTCAACACCATGGCGTACAACACCTCGATCGCGCTCGGGGCGATGTTCGGCGGGCTGCTCGCGGACCATCTCGGCGTGCGCAGTGTGTTCTGGTTCGGCATGGTGCTGACCGCGGCCGCATTGCTCGTCGCAATTACCTCGGGCCGGTTGCGCCGATCCGATTGATCGGTTTCACTAATTCGCCCATGAGAAGGAATCGTTGGACAAATCAGCGGCATCGGGTTGAGCTTGTCCCACCGATTCACAACATGGGGGGAATCCGTGAAGAAGACGGTTCAGCTGATGCTCGCGACACTGCTCGTCCTCGGCGCGCCGGCGCTGGGCGCGCTCCAGAACGGCGCGAATCCGGACGGAACGCGGGTCACCGGCGTCGGCGTCGTGGCGGCGAGCGCCGACGGGCGGGAAGACGGGCGGGAGGACGGCCGGGAAGACGGCCGTGAGGACGGTCGTGAGGACGGTTGGGGCACGGACGGCCGCGACCAGGGCGTCGGCACCCAGAGCCGGGACTTCTGACCGGCAGGTCAGGATGGGCGGGTGCCGTTCACGCTCGCCCATCCGGCCGCGGTGCTGCCTCTCCGGAGGTGGCTGTGCCTTCCCGCGCTCGTCGCGGGTTCGGTTGCGCCTGACGTCGCGAGCTACCTCCCGGTGCCGGGCGGGCTGGGCGCGACACACACCCTGACGGCCGCGGTGAGCCTCGACGTCGTGCTCGGAGCCGTAGTGCTGGTCGCCTTCGTCGTCGCGCGGGGGCCGCTGATCGCCGTCGCGCCGGCGGGACTGCGGGCACGCCTCGGCGGGGCGCCGTGGTGGGTCGGCAACCGCGGGTTGGGCGGCGCTGCCGTGGTGGTCGTCTCGATCGCCGCCGGCGCGATCACGCACGTGCTGTGGGACATGGTCACGCACGCACGCAGCCCGCTGGTGCGCGCATGGCCGTGGCTGCGGGCGACGGTCGTCGGGCCGCACACGGTCTACAACGTGATCGGTTACGTCTCGGCCGTCGGCGGGCTCGTGATCATCGGGGTGACCGTCGCCGGCTGGTACCGGCGGACACCGCCGACGGCCAGGGGCGTGTCCCCGACGAGGCAACGCCGCCTGCTCGTGGTGGCGCTGGTCCTCGCCGGTGCCGCCGGAGCCGCCGCCGCCCTCACCGCCCCCGAGGCCTGGATCACCGGCTACGACGTCGTCCGCCACACGCTGATCGGAACAACCCGCGGGGCGCTGGTCGTCCTCGGCGGCTACGCCCTGCTCTGGCACGCGGCGACGTGGGGCCGCAGGCGGACGACGGTGTCGTGACCGCGCCGTGGTGACCCAGGTGTGTGCGTTCCGCACACGTTGCCAGGAAAGTGGCTTTCCTGGCACCACAGGACAGGAAAGTGGCTTTCCTGGCACCCCGGCCGGCCCAGTCCTGGGTCGCGTGTGACCGGGCAGACCACCGCGCAGACTTCCGGCCCTCGACCTACTCGCAGGCCGCGGACCCGAGCGCGCCCCAGCACGGATTCACATCCCTCGTGGCGGCCCGGAGGGCCATGACGGACTTTCCTGGCACACCGCCCGCCCGCTTTGCCGGGGAAGGCCTTGACGTCGGGACCGGCGGACGGTTGGGTTCGCAGGTGGCCGAGGGCTCCTACGTCGAGAGCCCGCCGTTTCCGGAGCTGGCGGGTGTGGTGCGCACGGTCTGGATCCAGCGCACCGGCGACACGGCGTACGTCCAGCGGCACGTGCCGACCGGCGGGGTCGAGATCCATTTCCCGATCGGCGGCCGTCCCCAGCTGCTCGGCCCGCTGACCGGCCCGCAGATCGAGGTCATCCCGGCGCACACCACCCTCGTGGGTGTCCGGTTCCACCCCGGCACCGCACCGCCCCTCCCGACGGTGCTCGACGACCTCCTCGACCAGCGCCTCGCCCTGCCGGAGCTCTGGGGCAGCCCGGTGGACCGCCTGGTCAACACGATGGCGGTGGCCGGGTCGCCCGACCGGTCGCTGATGGTCTTGCAGGCGCACCTCCTGCACGAGTACCGCAACACCGTGCGCGTCGACCCGCTGGTCGGCGAAGCGGTGAAAGTGCTGATGCCGTGGCATCCGGTCGACATCCGCAGGCTGGCCACCCACCTCGCGCTCTCGGAGAGCCAGCTGCGCCGCAGGTGCCTGAACGCGGTCGGGATGGGCCCGAAGGTCCTCCAGCGGACGTTGCGCTTCCAGGGCTTCCTCGCGTTGGCCCAGGCCGGCACCACGGCATCGGGTCGGCGCGGCACCGACGGGGTGGCCGGGCTCGCGATCGACGCGGGGTACGCCGACCAGGCCCATCTCAGCCGGGAGTGCCTCCGCCTGACCGGTCTCACCCCGCGCAAGCTCCTCGGCGGCGACGTCGACCGCTGCCTCTGCGGCCACGAGCACTCCGCGTCCTACAAGCCGTTCCTCGCCACTCGCGGCCGGCCGCCCCTGCGCTTCTGAGTGTCTGCGGGTCTGCGGGTCTGCGGGTCTGCGGGTCTGCGGGTCTGCTCGTTTCGTTCAATCCCGGTCGGCCGGCCGCTCGTAGGTTGAGCTCGTGCCCGATCCCGCCGACTTCCGCAGCTCGCTCGACGGCGAGTGGTTCAGCCCCGATTCACCCGGCTACGACGAGGTCCGCCGCCCGGCCGACGTCAACCACCGGGACGTCCGGCCGCGGCTGGTCGTCCGGTGCCACACGGTCCGCGACGTCGTCGGCGCCATCGCGCACGCGGCGGCCACGGGCGACCGCATCGCCCCTCGCGGCGGCGGGCACTGCTTCGTGGGCCGGTCGTCGACGGACGGGATCGTGCTCGACCTGGCCGGCTTCGACGACATCTCGGTGGCCGACGGCGGGATCGCGACGATCGACGCCGGCGCCCGCCTGGCCAGGGTCTACGCAGAGCTGCACACCCACGGCCGCACCCTGCCGGCCGGATGCGGCCCCACCGTCGGCATCGCCGGCCTCACCCTCGGCGGCGGCATCGGCCTGCTCGGGCGCAAGCACGGCCTGACGTGCGACCGTCTCGTCGGCGCGCGGGTCGTGCTCGCGGACGGCAGCGTCGTCGACTGCGACGACGATCGTGAACCGGACCTGTTCTGGGCGCTGCGGGGCGCGGGCGGTGGTCAGTTCGGGGTGGTCACGTCGCTGCGGTTCGCCACCGTTCCCGAGCCGACGGCCACGCGCGTCGAGGCGCGCTGGTCCGGCATTTCGCTGGCGGACCTGGTCTCCATCTGGCAGGCCTGGGCCCCGGACGCTCCTGACGAGCTCACCGTCGACCTCTCCCTCATGTCCGAACCGGACGCGCCGGTGCAGGCCCGCCTCTTCGGATCGTCGCTCTTCGACGAGCGGACGACCCGCGAGCTGCTGCGGGAGTTCGCCGGCCGGGCGGGCGTCGCCCCCACGTTCGACCTGCGCGGCGGCCTGCCGTTCCACCAGCTGAAGAGCTCCTTCGCCGAGCCTGCGGACGCACCCGAACGTGCCTTGCGGACCAGGTCGGAGTTCTTCTCCCGGGCGCTGGCCGACTCGACGCTCGCGACCCTGCTGACCCGGCTCGGCGAACCACGCACCACGGGCACCCGGGAGATCACGTTCGCCGCGATGGGCGGCGCCTACAACCGGGTCGCCAAGGACGCGACGGCGTTCGCCCACCGCGACCAGCGCTTCCTGCTCGGGCACATCGCCGCGACCACCGATCCGTGGATCGACGACTCGTGGGCGACCGCCCACGTCGACGGTTCGGGCCGCGTCTACCCCAACTTCCCCGACCTCGCGCTCGACGACCCGGGCCGGGCCTACCACGGCGGCAACCACTCGCGACTGGCCGCGATCAAGAGCGCGTACGACCCGCACAGCTTCTTCGACTTCCCCCAAGCCGTTCGACCAGCTAAGGAAACGCCATGAGCAAGATCCTCGTCACCGGTGGGCTCGGCATGATCGGCGCCCACACCGCCCGCGCGCTGCTCGACCTCGGGCACGACGTCGTTGTGACCACCCACCGCCGAGGCGAGATCCCGTCGTTCCTCGCCGGGCGGGTGACCGTGGAACCGCTCGACGTCACCGATCGCGACGCCTTTCTCGCGCTCGGCGAGCGCCACGAGATCAGCGACATCGTCCACCTCGCCGGCAGCATCCCCGACGACCCGGTCGACTTCTTCCGCACCGACCTCACCGGCCTGCTCAACGCCCTCGACGCCGCCCGCGCATGGCAGGTGCGCAGATTCGCCGTCGCAAGCAGCCTCGGCGTGTACATCGGCCGGCCGGAGATCCCGTGGACCGAGGACCTCGACCAGCCCACCACGGCGCTGCCGCACCTGATCATCGCCTTCAAGAAGGCCGTCGAGCCGATCACCACGCACAGCCTCCAGGGCAGCGGTGTGCAGCCCGTCGTGCTCCGGATCGGCACGATCTGGGGCCCGCTCGTCGACCCGGAATCGCCCTTCTTCCACATCCCGCCGTTCATCAACGCCGTGCTCCGCGGCGAGGAGCCGCGGCCGCTCTACGCCGATGACGGCGGCGACTGCTGCTACGCACCGGACGCCGGACGTGCGATCGCGCTGCTGACCAGCGCGGAGACCCTGCAGCACGACACCTACAACGTGTCGAGCGGCCGCCCGGTCGCCAACCGCGAGTTCGCGGACGCCCTGACGGCGATCACCCCGGGCCTGCCGCTCGACCTCCTGCCGGGGCGGCAGCACGGGCCCGGCGCCGATCCCCACCTCGACATCACGCGCCTCACCCGCGACACCG
The DNA here is from genome assembly GCF_021245725.1 of Pseudonocardia sp. TRM90224. GTDB lineage: Bacteria > Actinomycetota > Actinomycetes > Mycobacteriales > Pseudonocardiaceae > Pseudonocardia. The sequence goes on from NZ_JAJGSX010000007.1 coordinate 23,490, forward strand.
GCTTCACCCCGGCCTTCGACGTCGCCGACGCGGTGGCCGACTACGTCAAGTGGCGGGCCGACAACGCCCGCTGACCCAGCCCGGATCACGATTGCTCAGGCAGCTGTCGCTCCGCGACGAACGGCGGCGAGTGCCGTGTCGGTGTCGGCCGTGGCCAGGTCGGCGTTCATGTGCGCGCCTGCCATCGCGCCGGCGGCGGCGGACGCGCCTACCTGGGCGGTCAGGTCGGTGGCGTTGCCCGCCACCCAGACGCCCGGGATGGCGGTGGTGCCCGCCGGGCCGGTGACGAAGCGGCGGCCCATGCCGTTGGGCAGGTCCTCCATCGGCAGGCCGAGCCCGTCGAGGCCGGCAGTCCGCGCAAGCATGGTGGTCGCCACCGCGATGACTCGGCGAGGCACGACCTGGCCGTCGGCGAGCCGGACCCCGGTGATGCCGGCGCCGGCGGAGACGACCTCCGTCACCGGCGTGTCGACGACGCGGATGTCCCGCGCGGCGAATCGGTCGCGGGTGTTGTCGTCGAGGTCGGTGCCGCGGGTGAAGTAGACGAGATCGGCGGTCAGCTGCCGGAACAGCAGGGCGTGGTGGACCGAGGCCGGGCCGACGGCCAGCACGCCGATCGGCTCGTCCCGCACCTCCCAGCCGTGGCAGTACGGGCAGTGCACGACGCCGCTGCCCCAGTGCGGGGCCAGCCCGGGGACGTCGGGCAGCTGGTCGCGCAGGCCGGTGGCGATCAGCAGCCGGCGCGTGTGCGCCACGGTGCCGTCGGCCAATTCGATGGTGAAGCGGGGGTCGCCCTCCGCGGAGAAGGCGGCGGGAGCGGCGGCGGTGACCTCGCCGGCGACGATCCGCCCTCCGTAGCGGCGCACCTCCGCGCGGCCGGCACGCAGCAGCTCCGCGGGCGGGACCCCGTCGTGGCCGAGCAGGCCGTGCACGCCGTCGGCGGGTGCGTTGCGGGGTGTGCCGCTGTCGATCACGACGACCGAGCGGCGGGAGCGGGCCAGCATCAGCGCACCGTTCAGCCCGGCGGCGCCGCCGCCGACCACCACGGCATCGACGGTCGTGCCGGGCAGCTCGTCGCTCTCGAAACCCGTGGTCGTGGACATGGTGAGGCCTTTCTCGCGTCGAGTGGGCCGGAACGGCCCGTCCAGACCGACGCTACGCACGTCCTGCGTGATTGGCATACAGTCTTGCCTATGACGCAAGAAGACGGCGAGCTCGACAGCCTCGTGCGCAAGCGGATCCGCGCGCTGCGGGTCGCGCAGGGCTGGTCGCTCGACGCGCTGGCCGCCCGGGCCCGGATCAGCCCGTCCACGCTCAGCCGCATCGAGACGGGTCAGCGGCGCCTCGCTCTCGACCAGCTCGTCACGCTGGCGCGCGCACTGGACACGTCGCTCGACCAGCTGGTCGAGACGAGCACCGAGGACGTCATCAGCAACCCCGTCCACGACGCGGCACGCCACACGATGCATTGGGCAGTGCGCGCCGACCCCGACCTCACCGTCATGCGACAACGGATGGTCGACCCGCCACCCGACAACCCCGCTCGCCTGCGGGCCCACCCGGGCCGGGAGTGGCTGGTCGTGCTGTCGGGCACGGCGATCCTGCTGCTCGGGAACCGCCGCCTGCGCGTGGAGACCAACCAGGCCGCGGAGTTCCCCACCATGCTCCCCCACGCCATCGGCACCGCCGGCGGGCCGACCGAGGTGCTGGGGATCTTCGACCGCGACGCCCGCCGCGGACACCAGGACACACCCTCGACACGGATGGAGGTGCGGTCGTGAGCGCGACCCTCGACCGGGAATTCTGGGAGGAACGCTGGTCGCAAGCCCTGCGCGAGCACGGCGACACGATCGCGAAGATGCCCCCGAACGCCCACCTGACCGACGCCGCCGGGGACCTGCGCCCCGGCCGCGCGCTCGACGCCGGCTGCGGCCACGGGTCCGACACGCTCTGGCTCGCCGCACGGGGGTGGCGGGTGACGGCCGTCGACTTCGCCGCGACCGCGCTGGCGCACGGCCGGGCGACGGCCGAGACCGTCGGCGGGGACGTCGCGGCGCGTGTCGACTGGGTCGAGGGCGATCTCGCGACGTGGGCGCCGCAGCCCGAGCACTACGACCTCGTCGCCTGCCTCTACGTCCACGTGGCGGGGTCGGTGCGGGAGATGGTCCGGCGGATGGCGGCCGGCGTCGCGCCCGGCGGGACGTTGCTGCTGGTCGGCCACCGTCCCGTCGACCCGGCGACCGGGACCGCGACGCCCGCGGCCGGCCAGGTGCAGGTCTCCGTCGACGAGGCGGTCGCTGCGCTCGAACCCGACGGGTGGGAGTTCGTGGTTGCCGCCGACCGCCCACGGCGCCAGGCGGGCACCGGCGTCGACGCCGTCATCTGCGCACGCCGCTCGAATACGCCGCCCCCAACAAATGCTGGACAAAATCCGTAGGGGAAATTGCCGCCAGCCGTAACGCAATGCCTTGTCGAGACACTTCCGACATGCTATTCAGATCCTCTCCGACCGAGAGGAAAAAGATGATGGAAATAGTGGGCAAGCTCGCTGACCGGGTCCTTGGCCTGGTCGCACCGAAGGCGAACGCGGCCGCGTCGTGGGAGACCTGCGCGAACTTCTGCCCACCACAAGGCTGCAGCTACTGGACCTGTTGTCCCGGGCTGTGGGAGCAGAGATCATGCCGCGTCGCCAGTGGGTGCCAGCTGGAGCGACGGAACAAGTGCTGATGCCGTAGGCCGACCCATCACCATTCTGTCGATCCCTGTCGAGCCGCGCCTGCAGGCTCGGCAGGGGACGAATGCTGCCGGCCGAAATCCGCTGGAATTGTCACCGCGGTCGGCTATGGTCCGGGCATGAACCGGGCCGAGCTGATCGAGCGGATGGCGGCCGGCTACGAGCCGGAGTTCCTCTTCTTCTGGGGCCACACCGCCAGCCCCGGGCACGACCTCGGGCGGTGGGTGCTGAGCCAGTGGTGGCTGGAGGACTTCGAGGTCGACGGCGTCGTGTACCGCAGCGCCGAGCACTTCATGATGGCGGCCAAGGCCCGGCTGTTCGGTGACGACGAGATGCTGGAACGGATCCTGCGGGCCGAGGCACCGGCCGACGCGAAGCGGCTGGGCCGGGCGGTCCGCGGCTTCGAGCAGGACCGCTGGCTCGAAGAGCGCTACGGCATCGTCGTGCGGGGCAGCATCGCGAAGTTCAACGGCCGGCTGCGGCCGTTCCTGCAGACAACGTGTGATCGGGCTGGGGCACGACGACGTCCGGCCCGCTGGTGTCGGCGGGCTCGGCTCGGCCGAACCAGCCGGCGAACACCCGCATCCGGACGGGTTCGGTGGTCAGCGCCGCGACCGGGAGGCCGTACTCCTGCGGGTCGAACGCGAGCACCTCGGCCGGGACCGGCTCGCCCTCGGCGCTGCGCAGGAAGGGCAGCTGCGCCTGCCCGCACCCGAGCAGCGACAGCCCGGCGAGCGCCGATGCCAGTGCGACACAGGCACGGGTGGAGCGCAGGTTCACCATGGCATTGGGACGGTGGCGCGCGGGCGTCCGGTTGCATCGCGACGGCGGAAACCCGCCAGCGCAGAGCGCTCCGAGGAACCACAGTGATCGTCCATGACCACGTCGACAACGTCCGCCGCCGCCGTCTTGAAGGGCATGTACGCGGCAGAGGCCGAATACCTGGCCGCGGGCGGACCCGGAACGGCCTCGTTCACCCCTCTCGCCCCGTTCTTCGCCCCCGATGTCGTTTTGCACCAGGCCGATTCCCTGCCCTACGGCGGGATCTGGCGCGGCCACGACGGTCTGGAGCGGTTCTTCCTCGCGATGAGCCGGACCTGGGGCGCCTTCGAGATGGTCGAGCAGGAGTTCCTCTCGCACTTTAGCCCGCTCGTCGTGCTCACCCAGGTGCGCGCCCGCGCTCGCGCCACGGGTCGTGAGCTCCAGTTCCCGATCCTGCAGACGATCACCGTCGAGAACGGGCGGATCAGCGAGATCCGCCCGTTCTACTGGGACGTCGCAGCGATCGCGGACGCCTGCTCCACCGCCTGACCCAGCTACCCCATGGCGGCGGCGAGCCGTTTCGCTTCGGCCACCACCCTGCTCGAGCCTCGTTTGGCCGCCACCGCGGCCACCCCCGGCACGTCGTGCCGAGGCCGCACCTGCTGGGCCAGCTCGACGGCGAGCGCGATCAGGTCGGCGAGGCCGGGCACGGGGTGCCCGGCGGCCGGATCGAGCAGCGTGGGCAGCGCGGCGGCGACGAGCCGCCAGATCTGCGGGGCGGCGCCGCCGAGCGCGGCGTCGCGCAGCGCCGGGACCGCCCTGCCGAGGATGATCTCCCGCCGGGCGACCTGCCGGCCGAGGACCCCGCCGAGCGCCTCGCCGTCGAGCTGGTCGCGGGCGGCCAGGATCAGCACGGCGTCGACCGCGTACATGCGGTTCTCCGGGCCGGCGGCGCCGAAGCCGTAGCAGAGCGCCAGGTGCATCGCCTCGCCGATCGGCCCCTCGGCCTCGGCGAGCAGCGGAAGCACCGGATGTCCTCGTCCCAAGCGCTCGCTCGTGTCGAGCCGCAACGTGGGGAGCAGGTGGCCGGCGATCGCATCGCGATGCGCTGGCAGCAGGGCCGGCCAGCACGTCACCCACGGGGCGTCGTGCTGCCGGGCCGTGGTGTCGACGGCGCCGATCGGCCCGATCCGCGGCACGGCGGCGAGCAGCTGGCCCGCCTCCTGCGAGTGGTGCAGCCTGATCTCGACCGGATCGGTCGCAGGCACCCGCAACCGCGCGAGTGCAAGATCCGACGGCCACGGCTGCCAGCCCTCGGCAGCCGCCCGCCGCAACCGCTCGTCCAGGACATCGGGATCGATCAGCCCGCTGGTCGAGGTCGGGGTCGACACCAGCGCCGGCCGCGGCGAGCACGACAACCCGACAGCGATCTCGTGCAGTCGCTCGATGATCGAACAGCTGGGCGGCCGGTCGCCGATGGAGTGCAGCTCGGCGGTCCAGTCCGAGCGCCGGCCCGGGTTGGCGAGGACGGTTGCCGGCACAGCGGCGGCGCGGACCACCACGGCGAGCGCGCTGAAGGGATGCCCCGGCACCTCGTCGTTCCACGTCGCGGGCGTGGGCTCCATCCACGCGTTCTTCGCGAACAGCGGCTCCAGCCCGGCGATCAGCCCCGGCCGATCACGATGGGCGAACGACACCAGCGCCGCGAGCACCCGTTCGAGCTGGATGGCGTCCTGGTTGTCGATCCACCGCCCGAGCATGGCGGTGAGCTCCCGCTGCAGCTCGTCGACCGTCTCGATCGGCACCACCGGACCGGGCGGTGTGAACACCGCTGCAGGGGCCACGGGAGCGGCCGGGACGTCGACGCCCAGCGCCGCCGCGAGGTCGGGCGCCAGCCCGGCTGCCTCCCGCAGCACCTGCTCGCGGGCGGCCGGCGCGGCGCGCCCGACGTGCTCACGGACGAGGTCGACGGCGACCGCCTGCACGTCGGCGGTCTCGTGCCGGAACGCCGTGGTCGCGACGACGAGCAGCTCATCAAGATGTGCCGGCGCACGCGCGATGACCTCGGCGAGCCAGGCGAGCTGGGCCCGCACGAGCCGCTTCTCGGTGCGCGCGAGCAGGCGCCGGCTGGTCTCGTGGAACAGCTCGGTGTCGAGAGCGCCCGCGGCATCGAGGCGTTGCAGCAGCTCCTGGGCGCGACCGGCGACGGGCGAATGGGCATCGGCCAGCAACGACACGTAGTCGCGGGCGCGGAGCGCGACCTCATCGAGGCTCGGTGCGAGCGCGTCGTGCAGCGCGAGGAAGCCGGTGACCTCACCGGGCCGCCCGCCGCGCTGCAGCCGCGCGATGCTCGCATCGAGGACGGCCGGGCGGTCGAGCAGTCCGTCGCCGACCGACGCGACGATCGCGTCGCGCCACCACGGCGAGAGCCGCGCCCCGACGCCGTCGACGTCGAGCATCGGCAGCACGAGTGCGACCCGGCCGCGCTCGGCCAGCAGCCACTCGGGAGTGCCCTCCGCGGCGAGGTGCAACAGGAACCCGTCGCTCGTCGGGGCCGGGCAGCCGGACTCCTCGACCAGCGCCACCACGAGGCGGAACAGCCCCGGGCGGAGCTCGCGACCTGGGAGCCGCTCGGCGAGGCGCGCCGCCAGGTCGGGCAGCCACGGCACGGCACGTTCGCGTAGCACCTCCACGACTCGCGCGTTCTCCTCGTCGGGCTGGTTGCGCAGCAGCCACGCGGCTGCCGCGGCCGCCGGCAGGAGCGCAGCGCCCGCGACGGCGAGCCGGCCCCGCATCACCCAGCTGCCGGTGTCGCCCTTGCGGAGCTTCCGCTCATAGCCGACCAGCGCCTCGGCCAGCTCTCGCCGCCGCGCGGGGGTGAGTCCGCGCAGCGCCGCTGCCACCTCGGCCGGTCGGCCGGCCTCCAGCAGGCGCAGGAGGGTGTTCCACTCGGTCATGACCGCCCCCTGACGATGTCGGCGGCGAGCACGTGCTGGCACTTGCCGCGGGTGCCCCGGTACTCCACCCACCACGTGCACGTGCACGAAGTGCCGCGCACGTGGTACTCGCGACCGGCCGCCGTCACCACGGCGGCGTCGCCCTCCAGCCGCACCGCACCGGCCGTGACCAGGCTGTTCGCGTTGGCCAGCCGCGGATTGGCCGCCAGCGCGGCCTGGCCGTCGAACGGCAGCTCGCGGTGGAAGTGCGCCGACTCGGCCAGGTCGAACCCGACCCGGCCGGACGTGCCGAGCCGCGTGAGCGCCGCGCGGACGCGGGCTTCGGACAGCCCCGACCGTTGCGCCAGCTCGGCGATCTCGATGCGGGGCTCGAAGGTCAGCAACGAACCGACGAGCTCGGCGTCGCTCGCACCCTCGGGCGCGGTGAGCGCGTCGAGCACGGCGCCCTCCCCCGAGAGCCCCCTGCTGATCTCCGGGGAGAGCACCAGCACCATGCGCTGGTGGCCCAGGTCCAGCTCCCACGCGCTCACCGACGGCAACCGCCCGGGCGGCGCCGCCGGCCCGTACACCCGCATCGACCTGGCGTGCGGCAGCAACGGCCCGATCGCCTCCAGCCGATACGGCCCGGCCACGCAAACGGCACCGGCCGCGGGCCGCCCCGACAGCCGCAGCGTGCGACCCGCGGGGACCGCCCACATCGGTCCGCGCACGCCGCGCGGCAACGACCGGACGAACCGAACGGCATCCGCTCCGGCCAGCTCGGCGCGCAGGTCGAAGCCCGCCGTGATCACCTGGGTCTCGGCGAAGCCGCGCAGCCACCGCGACGGCAGCGGCACCTTGCGCTCCTCCACCGCGGTCTCGCGGGTGGTGACCACCATCCGGTCGGACCCCACGGAGACGTGCAGCGGGTCGCGGCCCACGACCCGCGAGAGCGCCCGCCGCAGCGGCTCGTTGACGTCGACGTTCGTCGTGCCCCGATCGACCACCTCACCGTCGAGCGCGCCGGACAGCACGTCGAGCCGCGCGTAGACACCGCAGCACCCGGAGAACGACTCGAAGCGCAAGCGGTCGCCCGAGCAGGTCACGACCGGGTCGAGCGACGCCCGCGCGGAAGGTTGGTAGTAGCGGGTGTGCGCCACCTTCGCCACCGCGAGCACCCCCTCCGCGGCGCTGGCCGGAAGCCGACCGCGGTAGAAGAACGGATGGACGCTCGGCCCGGTGAGCGCGGTGCCTCCGGACGTCGCGAGACCGACCGAGCGTGACCGCTCGCCGACCGTCGAACCGCTGCGATACCTGTACGTGTGAACGGCTGCCCCCATGACCGTGACGGTACGACAGGGCACCGACAGTTACGGGCGAAGCAAGGAGTCCGCGTTCCGGAGCGGTGAGTCGACACTTCCAGCACGGTGAGTCGACACCATCGGCACGACGAGTCGACACTTCCAGCACGGCGAGTCCCACGTTCCAGCTGGCGAGTCCCACGTTTCGGTTTGGCGCGACGCCCACGCACTTTGCCTTGCCGACAGATACTCCGATCTCGTATAGTCCGATCTCGTGAAATACGAAACGGTTGAACCTGACTGGTCCGCGCTGCTCGCGCTGCAGCGGGCAACACACGCCACGTTGCAGGTGCTCGCCGCCGAGCTCGTCGACCTGGACCTGACGGCGTCCGAGGTCAACGCGCTGGCCAACCTCGCCGACGGACGCGGCCGGACGGTGTCGGAGCTCGGCGCAGCCGTCGGTGCCCGGCCGACGACGCTGACCAGCGTCCTGGACCGCCTCGAGCGACGAGGGCACGTCACCCGCGGTGCGCGGCCAGGGGATCGACGCGTGGTGATCATCGAACTGACGCCCTCGGGGGCTGCGGCAGCTGCCACGATCCGGACGGCCGTCGCCGACCTCGAGCGGCGCGCACTGGACGGTCTGCCAGCCGAGGCCGTGGCCGGGTTCCGGGCAGCGTTGCAGCGCCTCACCGAGGTGTCGTCATGAGCCGCCAGGGCACGCCGGGGGTATTCGACGGAATGCTCGCCGAGGTGATGGCAGGCGCCGAGCGGTTCGGCCACCGCGAGCACGTCCACCTGACCTGGCTCGCCGTCCGGAGGTACGGAGTCCGCGGCGCCGTCGATGTCGTCAGCGCCGGCATCCGACGCACGGCGCGCTACGCGGGCAAACCGCAGAAGTACCACGCGACCATCAGCCGGGCCTGGGTGGAGCTGGTCGGATTCCACACGGCCGAACATCGAACGGCCGATTTCACGCAGTTCGTGGAGCGCGAGCCGGCATTGCTCGACAAACGGCTGCTCACCCGCTTCTACCGCCCCGCGACGCTGGCCGCGGCGCCCGCACGCAGCGGCTGGGTCGAGCCCGACCTCGCACCCTTCCCCTGGACCCACGATTCATGAGCCGTGCTGCGGAACCGGTTGTCTTGGCCGCGCCAGCACATCCGCCACCCGCACGGCCACATATCCGTACCGGCCGGCCACGATCCGGTCGTCACGCACGTTCCAGTAGATGAAGTTGTAGGAATCCTGGTCGTCGAACATCTCCGGCGGGAACGGGATGAACGTGCCGTCGCCGGGGAAGTAGAGCGCGCCGACGTCACCGCTATCGAGGTTGCCGAACCTGAGCAGCAGCCCGTTCGCCGGTCCCGGTCGCACACCCAGCACGTTCGTCCACGCCTCGACGTGGCGGCGCGGAACGCCGCCGCGGTGCATTTCGTACAGACCGGCCCCGGCACGGTAGAAGAAGCCGTCGTCACCGGCCGGCGCGGACGTCCAGTCGTACGTGCGCCGAGCGCCCATGGCGAACGTCTTCGTGCACCCGGTCCCGGCCGGGTTCAGCTCGTACCCGTCGCCGTCCCAGATCAGCACGTCGCTACCGTCGGCGAGCCGCACCGAGCCGGTTTGCGGCGATTCCGCATCACCCAGGATGCTCTTCACGACCGCGGCCGGTTCGATTCCCGGGATCGGCTCCCATTCCCCCGACGGCCCGAGCCACAGCGGGCCGGGCAAGGGATCGCCGACCTCCATTCCGCCGAACCGGAGCAGGTGCGTCTTGACCTCGTGCAGCACCACCGGACGGCCGCCCAGGAAATAGCACTCGTGCGCGTCGAGATCGGCCCCGTCCGGCCCTTTCGCCGGCAGGACGGTCGGCGGGTCGTCCGAGCCCTCGACGAGGATCGGGGTGAAGGCGCGTGGTCGGGCCCGGGTGTCGGTGGTCGAGAACGCGAGCCATCGCCCATTGCCATCGCGCGGGCGGTCGCGTGCCGCGGCCACCCAGAACTCGTCCCGCGCCAGGACGCAGCGCGGCGGCCAGACCGACAGGTCCCAGAGTTCGACCCGCGGTGTGCCGTCGCTGTGCGACATGCGGAAATCGTCGCCGACCACGTCGTCCAGGACGCTCGTGATGGGCGACATCGGCGCGGTCTCCACCTCTGTGGCAGGCATGCTGTCGGTGCCGAGATAGCTGGCCCACATCAGCGCGGGATCTCCCGGGAACTCGCCGGCGGCCGGCACTGCCAGATCCGTTGCTTCCCAATACGCCAGATCACGATCCACCGCGGCCCGCAGAACCGCCAGCATCCCGCGGTGGTCGCGCTGCCTTCCCTTCGACATCGACGCGACCTGGGCCTCGACCCAGGCGAGGACCCCGGGCACCTCGGCGGCCGGCACGAACAGACCGGCGGAGTAATTGCCGTTGAACGCGACGGGGAACCGGCCACGCAGTTCCGGTCGCGCAGCGATGAGCTCGTCGAAGAGGTCGTCCGGGCTGTAGGCGCCCCAGTGCGGGCAATCGTCCGGGAACACATCCCCCGGCCGCATCGCAAGGCTCAGCGCCAGCCCCCGCTCATACCGGTACGGCAGCATCGAAGCGCTGAACATGACGGCCGCGACGCTGATCGCCCCAGCCGCCTCGTGCGGGTCCCCGGTACGCAACAACGAGCGGGTTTGCGCCCAAACCTCGGCTGCGCCCGGATGCACGCGGTCGAGTGCGGTCTCGTCGTCGGACGTGCCCAGCAAACGCGGCACGAACGTCTCGCGGATCGCCTTCTCGTCGACCAGGTGCAGCGTGCAGTCGTATCCCACTTGTCCCCCCGGAATGAGCGCTGACCACATCCAACCATCCAGGACGTCACCACGAACCGATAGCGTCGGACCGGTGCTGTCACCGATCGAGCAGAACGAGCTCCTCACCGAGACCGCCGAACTGATGACGACCGTCATGCCGGACGCGTTTCGGATGGCGGAGCTGGACGGCATCGTGCTCGCCGGCACGTCCCTCTACCGGCTGCGCGTAGACGAGGGCGACCCGGAGAAGATGCGGCGGGTCAGCATCCCCTACGGGCTCGACGAGAAGCTGCGCGAACTGCGGCGCGGGATGTACGACCCCGAGCCCGGCACCTGGTACAGCCTCCACCTCACGCTGTCCGGCGACGGCAGCTTCACCGTCGAGTACAACTACGACGAACGCCCCGGCGCCTCGATCCTCGACGACGAGTTCACCAGGGACCTCGGCAATTTCCCCCGAGCCGAGGAGCACATCCCCGGGTGGCTGAAAGAGGTCATGGCCGGCGCGTCCAACACGTTCGGCTCGGTGCACGACGTGCCCGATCTGCCCGATCCCCACGTGATCGCGGAAGCGTTCCGGCACGCCGGATGGAGCACCGAGGTGAACGCCGACACCGAGTACACGCTCACCACCGACTGGGCCCGACTGACCACGATGAACACCTACCCGATCGTCAGGTTCAGCGGGCGGGTGGACCTCTCCAGGATCGCCGAGCTGGAGGCCGTGCTCGCGACCCTCGCTTGGCAGTCGGGGTTCGAGACCTACGACGACCGCGGGCAGCTGCTGACGGAGGTCGCCGTTCCGCGAACGTAGGCGCCCACAAAAAGATCTTGAAAGATTTCTCGGCGGCGATGTCGAACGGCGGCGGGCCCGTTCGTGGCCATGGTGAGGGACCGGCAACCGCGCCGCTCCCCGCACCTGCCGGAGGCTCCCGTGTCCATCACCGTCCCCACCACCGCGCCCGCCACCACCGCCACCTCCCCCACCGTCGGCTCGCTGCTGCTGGCCGGCTCGGCAGCCACCGTCGCCGCGGCGGTCACCACCGCCCTCGTCGCCGCCGCGGGCGAGGCGATCGGCGTCAGCACGGCCATCTCCGGCCAGCCGATCCCGGCGTCCGGGTTCGCCGTCATGACGGCGATCTTCTCCGTGCTCGGACTGGTCGTCGCCGCAGGGCTGCGCCGGTTCGCCCGCCGGCCGCGCACCGCGTGGATCCGCACCTCCGTCGCGCTCACCGTGCTGTCGTTCGTTCCCGATGTGCTCGTCGACGCCTCGATCTCGACCAAGGTGTTCCTGATGCTGACGCACGTCGTCGCGGCTGCCATCGTGATCCCCGCCGTCGCACGTCGGCTGTCCTGACCCCGAACGAGGAGCGATCGCCGTGCACTTCCTGCTTGGCGTCCTGAACGACGAGAGCGTGCCCCAGCCCACGGGCGCCGACCTCGACACACAGATGGCCCAGATCGACGCCGTCAACGAAGACATGAAGGCGAAAGGGATCTGGGTGTTCGGCGGCGGACTCATGACGTCCGACCGGGCCGCTGTCGTCCGCGATCAGAGCGGCGTCGTCACGACGACCGACGGGCCGTTCGCCGAGACGAAGGAGCAACTCGGCGGGTTCTGGGTCATCGAGGTGCCCGACCGCGACGCGGCGCTGGCCTGGGCCGGACGGTGTGCGGTGGCGTGCTGGGGACCGATCGAGGTCCGCCCGTTCATAGGCCTCGCCTGAGCCCTTTCAGGTGCTGGTGGCGAACCCCACGACGTCGTCGATCCGGCCGGAAAGGATGATCTTCACCATGGCGGGAACCGTCCGGTCAGCGGAGCGTGGCGGTGCGTCCGGCATCGATCTGCTCGCGCAGGATGTCGCCGTGACCCGCGTGCCGGGCGAACTCCTCGATCATGGATAGCAGGGTCCAACGCATGCTGACCGTTCCCTCACGGGGATTGTGCTTCGTGTCGTCGAGGTCGAACCGAGCGGCGATCACCCGCGACCGTTCGCTCGCCCGTTCGAATTCTGCGATCACGTCGACCAACGTCTCGTCGTCGGCGACGGCGAACGTGCCGACATCCCGGTTCGAGTAGCCGTCGCACTCGGATTCGTCGAGTCCCGCCCAGAACCGTTGGAACCAGATCCGTTCGGCGCCCGCCGCGTGCTTGATCAGTGAGATCGGTGTCGTCAACGACGGCACCAGCTTCCGGCGGGCATCGATTTCGGAAAGCCCTCGCACGGTCTCGATGAGAGCTGCCCGGTTGCGATCGAGCATGTTCTCGAGGATCGATCGCTCGGCACCGTCGGTGATGCGGTCGACGCTCATGGGTGCAGCTCCATTCTTCGTGGCCGAGGATCCATGTGGCGCCGCTGCGCGGAAATGTGCCGGTACCGGGAACTCGGAGACGTCCGTACGTTCGAGGCAGATGCGGGGAGATCGGACACCGCAGCCGTGGGCAGCCCTGATGGGGCGCCGAACGCGATCATCTCATGGTTGCGCGATGAGCTGGTTCGCGGGCCGGGGATCGAGGCCGGGTCGGCCTCCGATCAGGCGTCCCCGCCGTGCTCGCCCTTCGGCGCGAGCTGCTTTGCCTGCCATTCGTGCACGGCGGGCAGCCAGTCCTTGCCGTACGTGGCCGAAGGCCCGATGCGCGGGTCGTCGGGGGTGCGACCGTCGCGCAAGGCCTCCACGTAGGCGCGATCCAACTCGATGCGTGCGCGCATTTCATCGGCCCCGCAGACGGACCCATGACCGGGGACGAGGACGGCGACGTCGTCCGCCACGGCCTCGAGCAGCCGCAGCCCGACCAGGTAGTCCCCGATCGGGTCGGCGGCGCCCAGGTCAGGGAACGGCATCAGGATGTCGGACAGCATATCGCCGGCGACCACAACGCCGCGTTCCCCGATCAACAGTGCCGCGTGCCCCTGGGCGTGGGCCGGATGCTCGATGATCCGGACCTCGGGCCCGTCCCACGGAAGCTGCGCGGTTCCGGGAGGCAAGGCGGTGATGCGACCGAACAGGTCGAGCGGAATCTCATCGGCGATTTCCGGCGGCAATCCATCGGCAACCTGGGCTTTCCAGTCCGCGTTCGACAACAGGTCTCGCATGAATTCCGCGCAGCGGGCGGTGCCGTAACGGGGCGCCTCGCCGAGATCGGCGTGCCAGAGCACGTGATCCCAATCGGGGTGCGTCGCGAAGCCGGCCACAACCGGCTGCCCCAACTCGCGGATATCGGTCGCGAGGCAGGTCAATTCATCGCCCGTTATCCCTGGATCGGCGAGCAGTACGCCCGACGCGCCTTGCACGACAACGGCGTTGTTCTGGAGCAACTCGCTCTGGTGGAACAGCACACCTTCCGCGATCCGCGTCAGCACGTCACTCCTTCAACAGATTGCCGGGAAAATACCCCGCAGCGGAGGGCATCGCAAGCCGGCAAGAACGGGATGGGATTCGGCGAGCCCCGAGCCCGCTTGACATGATGTCGTCGTGGATCTGCAGCAGTGGCGTGGACTCGGTGCGGCCGAGGCGGCAGCCGCGGCGCAGGAGATCGCCGAGTCGGTCGGTGCGGCGCTGATCGGCGTGCATACCCATGAGTTCGCCGGGCGGCCCGGGCGGGTTGCTCTGTTCGACATCGACGGCGAGCGCTTCGCACTCGTTCCCGGCGGCGCGACCGAGGTCGGCTGGGACGCCACAACCTTCCGGCCGACCCCCGCGCAGCAGGACGAGCAGCAGCGGATGGCGAACGACTTCGGGTTCCCGGCCGATCTCACCGAGTTCCTCGCCTCTCTGACCACCCCTCGACGAACGGCCGTCGTACCGACGCTGCTGGTGGCGGTGCACGCAACGGATGCGCGAGGCCCGGCGCTGGCGCCGGACGATCCCGACGTCGTCGCGTTCCTCGATGACATCCGGAACCGTGCCGGTGGCGAATCGGCACCGCGTCGGGCCGAGGATCCGGGGCGGCTGCGACTCCTGCTCGACGACGACTGGTCGGTGCGAGCGGCCTGGGGATTGTGGGAGCCGTCCTACACGCAGGAAACACAGCACCTCGCCGACGCAGGCCAGCGCCTGCTCACGCCCGACGAGTGGGAGCACGCCTGCGGTGCCGGAGCCGTGACGCTGTTCCGCTGGGGCGACACCTACCCGCCTGAGGGCAGTCCGGACTCGTTGCAGGCCGGGCCGCACCGGATTCCGAACGCCTTCGGGCTGGAGATCGGCCAGGACCCCTACTCCGCCGAACGCACCGCCGACCGGAAGGTCGTGTGTGGAGGCGACGGCGGCACCCAGATCTGCGGCGGTTCCGGGCACTTCATGTCGTGGCTGGGTATCGCGACCTCGTTCCGAGAGCCCGACTACGGCATCTGGCTCGACGAGAACGAGGAGTACGTCGAAGAGCAGTACGTCCGCGCCGCGATACCGCTGCCCTGACAAACCGGCCATATCACCCGGGTGAAGCTGCCCCTATAGGTCAGGATCTGACCTGTACGGGTGCGATGCTCTGTATGAGCGAAGGAACCCGAGTGAAAGAGGACAGGCCGATGCTGCGAGGACTTTCGGGGATCTGCTACTCGACCAACGACATGCCGTCGGCGATCGCTTGGTACTCCGAGCTCGTCGGGACCAGCCCGTACTTCGTGCGCCCGGTCGAGGGCCCGCCGGCCTACGCCGAGTTCCGGGTCGGCGACCTGCAGACCGAGCTCGGGCTCATCGACCGCCGCTACACCCCTGACGGGTCCGGCGACGGCGTGGGCGGTGTCGTCACGGCCTGGCACGTCGACGACATCCGGGCGACGTTCGACCGGCTGGTGTCGCTGGGAGCACGCGAACACGAGCCGGTCACCGAGCAGGAGTCGGGGTTCGTCACGGCGTCCGTCGTCGACCCGTTCGGCAACGTCATCGGGCTGGAGTACAACCCGCACTACCTCAAGATGATCGCTGCGCGGACCGAAGCGTGACAGCGGCTCCGCTCACCGCGTTGCGCGCGCCGCGGTGACGCAGGCGCGGAGCAGGCCTTCGTTCTCCGGCGCCGCACCACCGGGATACGCGTAGCGGCGACGGTTGTAGCCGTACGCCAGGCCGCTGCGCGGATCCGCGAGGGCCTGGCTGCCTGCCGCACCGCTGTGCCCGAAGGCGCCTTGGCCCAGGAACGGGTAGAGCTCCGCCACAGCACTGAACCCCAGCCCGAACGCCTTGTGGACCCGCGAAACGACGTCGTGCCCGATCGACTGGATCTGCGCGAACGCCGCCATCGTGCCCGCATCCAGCAGGGGCGGCCTGCCGTTCATCCCGGTCGCGGCCGCCGCGTACATGCCGGCCAGTCCGCGCGCCGACGCCACGCCGCCCGCCGACGCCTGACCCTGCGCCCGGGCGATCCGCTGGTTCGGGAAGTCCCACAGCTCCGGTGCATCCGCGCGGTGTTCGTTGAACGCGATCCCGCCCAGGCTCTCCGGCTCGCTCACTTCTGCGTCGATCTCCGCCTGTTGCTCCGGTGTCGGCAGCATCGGCAGCGTGGTCGCGAACCGCGGCTCCAGCTCGTCGGGCAGGCCGAGGTGGAAGTCGAGCCCGTACGGCGCCCGAACCCGCTCCTCGAACAGCTCCTGGATGGACCGACCCGTCGTCCGCCGCACCACTTCGCCGGTCAGCGCGCCGATCACCCACGCGTGGTAGCCGAACGCGACGCCCGGCCGCCAGTACGGCCGCTGGCCGGCGAGCCGCGCCGCGATCCTCCGGTCGTCGGCCAGCTCCTCCAGGCTGAACCCCGCATCGGCGCCGATCACACCCGCCCGGTGCGCCAGCAACTCCCGCAGTGTGACGTCCTGCTTGCCCTCCGCGGCGAACTCGGGCCAGTAGTGGCTGACCCGCTGGTCCGGATCGAGCACACCGTCCTGCACCAGCAGCGCCACCACCAGCGACATCGCACCCTTGGTGGAGGAGAACACCCCGGTCAGGGTGTCGGCGGTGAACCCGGGCCCCGTCCACAGGTCCACGACCCGCTCGCCGCGGACGTACGCGACCAGCTGGCCCGCGTAGTCGTCCCGCTCCGCGGCGACCACCCTCGCGAACTCCTCGCGCACGCTTTCGAACCCCGCCGCCACTGCACCGTCCACGTTGCTCCCCCCAGCGCAGCCACCCTCCGGCAGTGCCGCCCACGATCAAGATAGCTGCGGCGGCGTCGACGACCTCGCAGTCCGAGGTCAGCGGATCGGCAAGCTGCCGGCAACCTGCCCCGACCCGCTGGTCGTCGCCATGCCCCGGAGTAGCTTCCATCTCGTCGGATGGTCTCCGGTATGGGGGGGTTGTCGTGAATTCCTTCGTCGCTGCGGTATCCGATCGATTGCTCGCACGGTTCGTCCCGCAGGTCACGGCGACCGCCGTGCCACCGTGCGGGTGCTGGCGGGTGGAACGGGCCACTGCATGTGGTTCGTGTGGGATCCGCGTATCCAGCTGTGCCGCGAATACGACAGGCGCTGCTCCTGCTGAACGCTGGACCGCAGGTCGCAATCGCGAATTGAGTGTGCTGGCGGCTGCCACAGCAGCCGTCAGCACACTCAACCGGCCAGCACGCCTCACTCTGTGTCCGGGCACGCCTGGATCCCGCATTCGCCCTCGTCGTCAGGCTTGGGACCGGAAGGCGAAGCGCTGAGGATCCGCCATCGGGCGTCGCTCTCCCAGAAGTTGCCGATCACGACCTGACCTTCGGTCGCGACCAGGAAGACGGGGACATCCGGGTTGTACTGGATACCGAGCCGTAGCTTGTTCGTGGACGGCGCCCAGACCCTGAACTGCTGATCGACGGCTTCAGCGGGTGGACCGCAGGGGCGGAGATCGATGGGGCTGCCCATGGCCGGAGCAGGAGGCGATCCCGACGTGCGGACCTGCAGGCAATTTCCGGTCTGCCGGTTGATGATCTGGGTAGCCCAACCCGCAGGACGGGTGGTCCACCGCTGGCTCGCCTCACGGCCGCATGGACGGGTCACCGCGATGGTTTCGCCGCCGTCCGTCGCGATGTCCAAGCACTGTGCGTCGCCGTCGTTGCGCAACCACTTGCCCTGGAACTCATCGGCGTGCGCGGTGCCCCCGGCCAGCAGCGACCCCGCGGCGACGACGACCACGGCGACGACTGCCGTCACTCGCATCCGCATGTTACTCCCTCGCATCCACCCTTGATCATCTCCGCGCTGACAGTACTGACCAGGGGAAATCGTGCCTATACCAGATTTCTGGGAGTCCACGCGAGCTGGCGGTCAGCTGTTCCCGGTGATCGCGACGGTCGGGCTCACGCGTCGACGGCCACGCAGATCCGACGCCAGGCGACGGCAGCCGGTATCGCCGTCAGCGTCCCCAGCGCGGCGATGGTGGCCACCGTGAACGCCGGCGAGCCGAGCAGGGAGACCAGTCCCGCGCCCGCCAGCAACCCGACCCCCTGCACAGCTATGAGCCCGGAGCCGGCCAAGCCGAACGCCTGGCCGCGTTCGGCGTCGGGCACGAGCCGCATGAACGTCGCCGCGGCCGTCACCTGGTAGGCCGCGCAGCACCCCGATCCGAACAGCAGCCCGATCGCGACCACGGCACCGGGGCGGAACGCGTACCCGAGGAGGGGCACGATCGCGAACAGCGCGAGCGGGCCGACCAGCCGCAGGCGCGTCCGCGGGCTCGCCCACCTGTTGAGCGCGAACGCGCCGGCTGCAATGCCGGCCGGGTGCGCAGCCAGCATCAACCCGGCGACGGTCGCGCCGCCGCCGATCTCCGCCGCATACGGGAGGGCAAGCCCTTCCGGGACGATCACAAAACCGGCGAGCCATGCCAGGCCCGTCAACGACCGCAGCCGCGGGTCGCGCCTGATCGTCCGCGCGCCGGCGCTGACGCGCTGCCACGGGGACGGTCCGCCGGTTCCGGTGGCGGCCGGCCGGTGCCGGACACCGTGCCGCACGACGATCGCCGACACGGCGAACGTCGCCGCGTCGACGGCCAGCGCGCGGTGGGCCCCGAGCAGCGCGACCACCACCCCGCCTGCGGCGAAGCCGGCCAGCTGCCCGGCCTGGTGCGTGATCTGCCGGATCGACTGGCCGCTCGCGTAGAGCTCGCCGGGCAGCACGGTGGGCAGCAACGCCGCCTGCGCCGCGCTGAACGGGCTGCCGGCCAGCTGGGCGATGACCAGCAGCACGGCCACGACCGCCAGGGGGATGCCCGGCAGCGCCATGACCCCGATCGCGGCGGCGCGCAACGCGTCGGCACCGATCATGATCGTGCGTCTCGGGTACCGGTCGGCCAGCCCACCGAGCACCGGTCCGGCGACGATGTCGGGCAGGTACGTCAGCGCGTAGGCGAGGGCAGGCCAGGTGGCCGAGCCGGTGTCGTGGAACACCAGCACGGACACCGCCAGCCGAGCGAGCTGATCGCCGATGACCGACTGCAGCTCCGCCAGCCAGATCGAGCGGAACTCCCCCACCGCAATCGCGGCGCGGAACGACGAATCACCAATTCTGACCACGCACAGCACTCACCGTCCTCTCCGAACATCGATCGATGTACGGGACGGTAGGCCGAGCTGCCTGCATATCGCTGAACGATCGCTGTACGCCACCTCGAACAGCCGTCCGCAGCAACAACCCTGATCGCGCGGATCTACCGGATCAAGCGCGAACTGCTGATGCGCCGATTAGCCGGAACTATCGGCATTCCCGATCATGTGCCACTCCATGACCGCACCGGGATCCCCGGGGCGTCGCACGACCCGAACTCCTCGCGCAGTGCCGGCAGGAGCTGTTGCCCTGCGAACTCCAGGAACTCGGTCTGGGTCTCGCCGCCGGTCTGGGCCAGCGTGACGTGGGTGTAGCCGGCATCGACGAACGGACGGACGGACTCGACGTGCGTGGCCACGTCGGGACCGCACGGGACCACCGCTGCGACGTCCTCGCGCCGGACGCACGCGGAGGCTGCGGCGAACCCGGCCGGGCCCGGCAGTTCGACGTTGACCTTCCACCCACCGGCGAAGAACCGGAACAGCGTATGGGCGCGCTCGGCCGCCGCGTCGGCGTCCGGGCCCCAGCTGATCAACTGCTGCCCGATCGCCGGCACCGCCGCGCCGGCCTGCTCCATGAAGGCGCCGACGAACGCGGCATCCGGGTTGACCGCCACCATCGCGTCGCTGACCGGCGCAAACGTCTTCACCGACCGCTTGCCCGAGACCGCGACAGCGATCGGCACGCCTTCGTCAGGCCGGTCCCAGAGCTTCGCCGAGTCGACGCGGAAGTGCGGCCCGGAGTGGTTGACGTATCCGCCGCCCAGCAGCTTCCGGATGATCGGCACCGCCTCGGCGAGCATCTCGTGGCGCACGTTCGCCCCCGGCCAACCGGCCCCGACCACGTGCTCGTTGAGGTTCTCCTCCGACCCCAGCCCGAGCGTGAACCGCCCACCGGACAGCACCGCGACGGTCGCGGCCTTCTGCGCGACGACGGCCGGGTGGTAGCGCATCGTCGGGCAGGTCACGTAGGTCATCAGCCCGACGCGTCGGGTCGCGGTGGCCACCGCGCCGAGCACGCTCCACGCGTACGGGGAGTGGCCCATCTCGTCCAGCCAGGGGAAGTAGTGGTCGCTGATGACCTCGAAGTCGAACCCCGCCCGCTCCGCCGCGACGGCGTCCGCCACCAGCTCGACCGGCCCGCGTTGCTCACACAGCAAGGAGTATCCGAATGCCGTCATACCGTAGTTGTACCCGCCGCCGGACCTTGCTAGGAATGCGTTCGTTCGGGCTGTCGCTGCAGTCGTGAAGACCATGGAAGAGTGAGCTAGCACGGTGCATGACGTCGTCGCCGCTGTTCTCGTTGAGGATCGGCACGTGTTGCTGACCCACAGATCACCCACCCGCATCCACCGCTGGCAGGGCGAACCGGTCAACGCCTGCCCCGCGGAGCACGATCAGATCGGCTGGTTCGCGCTCGACGATCTGCCGCGCCTCGACTACGCACACGCGGCCTTGCCCGACCTGTTGGGCAGCATGCTCGGCGGCGAGGCTCCGGTTCGTGGAGATTGATCACGTCTTGTAAGAGCTCTTACACGATGCTACTCTGCCCCCACGATGGAGGCGTGCATTCTACTTCACCGGAAAGGTCGGATATGAGCATCCTCAGCAGGGCAGCAGACCATCTGCTGGACATTCTTGTGCCGAACGTCGAGGCGGCCGCAATGGATGCCGAATGCATAGGCCCGCAATTTCTCGAGCCCTGCTCGGGTTGCGTCGAGCGTCAGCAACTCGCGAGTGAATGCACCTACTGCGCAGGTCAGAAGTATTGCGGGCCCTGCCGTTGGGTGCGGTGCTGAGCGAAATTCAACCTGTCATACGTGGAACGGAACACACTTCAGTCGCGTACGACGAAGCCGGAGACGACCTCAGCAGCCACCGTGGCGAAGGCGCGGATGGCCGCGTTCTCCCGGTCCGTGCGCCACACCAGCACGCTCTCGGTGGGCGGCATGTCCCGGATCGGGACGTGGGTCACGTCGGGGTGCCGGTAGTAGGTGGTGAAGGACGCGACGGTCGGGTGGACGATGTCGCCGCGGGCGACGAGGTGCAGGACGTCGCTGCTCATGGTGATCTCGGGACCGCGAGGGATGGGACGACCGCTCGGCGTGGCGGCCGGGAAGAACTCGTCGTACATCCTGGCCGGGATACCGGCGCGCGAGATGACGGCGTAGTCCCCGAGATCCTCGAGCGTTGCGTGGCCGCGCTCGGCGAGCGGATGACCGACGTGGACCAGCAGGATGCGCTCCTCGAGACTCAGCCGCGGGCCGATCGTCAGGTCCGGCTCGGAGATCGGCTGCCGCTGGCACATCAGGTCGTAGGCGCCCTGGCGCAGCCGGTCGAAGTCGCCGGGGAACTCCTCCGCGACGACCAGCCTGCACGCCGGGAACCGCGCCTGGAACGCTCGAGTGATCGCGGTGAAGGACGGGCCGGCCATGGAGTAGGTCGGCACGCACAGGCGCAGCACCCCGCTGACCCCCTTGGCCCGATCGGAAGTGCTGACCAGAGCCCGCTGGATCTGCTCGTAGCCGGGTCGCAGCTCGTCGCGCAGGTGCTCGCCGAGCGGGGTCAGGCCGACCCGCCGGCTGGTCCGATCGAACAGCTTGCCACCGATGCGGTCCTCCATCGCCCGGATCGTCTGGCTGATGCGGGACTGGGTCAGGTAGAGCCGCTCGGCGGTGCGTCCGAAGTGCAGTTCCTCGGCGAGCACGAGGAAGATCTCCAGCTCCCTCATCTCCATGCCGGCAGCCTACCGATCGAGTAGCTCGACTAATAGGTGGCTTGCGGAGTCGGCCGTTGATGGTCGATCGGCGCCACCCCATGCTCATAGCCATGAACAACACCGACATCTCCACCGCCGGCTACGCCAACGTCAACGGCCTGCGGATGTACTACGAGATCCACGGCAACGGCGGGACGCCACTGGTGCTGCTGCACGGCGGCGTGCTGACGATCGACATGACGTTCGGCGCCATGGTGGCCGACCTCTCGGCGAACCGACAGGTGATCGCCATCGAGCTGCAGGCTCACGGGCACACCGCCGACATCGATCGCCCCATCACCCTCGACAACCTCGCCGGCGACGTCGTCGCGCTGCTCGACCAGCTCGGCATCGAGCAGGTCGACATGTTCGGCTACAGCCTCGGCGGTCTCACGGCGCTGCGGGTGGCCATGCTGCACCCCGACCGGGTCCGTCGGCTCGTGGCTGCCGCCACCCACTACCGCAGCAGCGGCTACCACCCCGGGATCCGCCCGCCCCAGCCCGAGCTCTCCGCCGACCGCATGCCGACCATGGAGGAGTTCCAGCAGTGGCAGGAGTCGTACGAGCGCGTCGCCCCGCACCCGGACCAGTTCTTCGCGCTCGCGGAGAAGGCCACCCCCGCACCCGACGACGTCGACGGCTGGCTGGAGAGCGAGCTGCAAGGGATCACCGCCCGCACCCTCCTGGTGATCGCGGACAACGACTTCGTCCGGCTCGATCACGCCGCCGCGATGCGCGACCTGATCCCCGGCGCCCAGCTGGCCGTCATCCCGGGGGCTACCCACACCGGCCTGTTGCGCCGCATCGACCTCCTGCTCCCGCTCGTGGAGTCGCACCTCTCCGAGAAGAGCTGACCCGGTCCGCTACGACAACGAGCTGAGGTAGCCGTGACCGAACCGACCGTCCTCCTGGCTTCGTCGCCCGCGCGGGCGACGAGGCCAGGGGCGATGCCCCGCCGGGACGCAGCGATCATCGCGATCCTGCTGGTCTCCACCTTCGTCGTCATCCTCAACGAGACGATCATGGGCATCGCGCTGCCGGTGCTCACCGCCGACCTCCACGTCGACTTCGCAGCGGGCCAGTGGCTCACGTCGGGCTTCCTGCTGACGATGGCGGTGGTCATCCCGGTCACCGGGTTCCTCATCCGACGTGTCCGCACCCGCCGGCTGTTCTGCGTGGCGATGGCCTTGTTCAGCGCCGGCACGCTGCTCGCGGCGACAGCACCGGTGTTCGGGGTGCTGCTCGCCGCGAGGGTCGTGCAGGCTTCCGGCACCGCGATCATGATGCCGCTGCTGATGACCACCGTGATGAAGCTGGTGCCGCCGCAGCGGCGCGGAGCTGTCATGGGCAACATCGGCACGGTCATCGCGGTTGCTCCGGCCATCGGCCCGACGATCTCCGGGTTCGTGCTCCACTCCCTGAGCTGGCGCTTCATGTTCTGGCTGGTCCTGCCGGTCGCACTGACCGCGCTGGTCGTCGGCAGCCGGCGGATCGTCGACGTCGGCGAGCCCGAACACGTCCGCATCGATCCGCCATCGGTGATCCTCTCGGCCTTCGGGTTCGGCGGGCTCGTCTACGGGCTGAGCAGTCTCGGTCACGAAGGCACCGGCGCGTCGCCGAGCTGGGCGCCGATCGTGGTCGGAGTCACGGCGTTGGCGCTGTTCGTCGGCCGCCAGCGCCGGCTGCAGCGCACCGATACCGCGCTGC
This sequence comes from Pseudonocardia sp. TRM90224, assembly GCF_021245725.1. Lineage (GTDB taxonomy): Bacteria > Actinomycetota > Actinomycetes > Mycobacteriales > Pseudonocardiaceae > Pseudonocardia. The sequence continues at coordinate 46,984 of NZ_JAJGSX010000007.1, forward strand.
TGGACCTGCGCACCTTCCGGTCCGGCGGGTTCACCATCGCCCTGCTGCTGATGATGCTGTCGATGACCACCCTGTTCGGGATGGTCATCCTGCTGCCGATCTACATGCAGACCGTGATCGGACTCGACACCCGGACCGCCGGCCTGCTGCTCCTGCCTGGCGGCCTCATGATGGGGCTGCTCGGGCCCGTGGTCGGCCGCCAGTACGATCGGCTCGGCGCGCGGCCTCTCGTGGTGCCGGGCATGGTCCTCACCAGCCTCGCGCTGTGGTCCGCCACGCTGTTCACGTCCGACACGGGCATCCCGATGCTGATGACGTTCCACATCATGCTGGCCGTGGGCCTCGCATTGGTCTTCACCCCGCTGTTCACCGCCGGTCTGGGATCGGTGGCGCCGCGGAACTACTCGTACGGCAGCGCGATCTTCGGCACCGGCCAACAGCTCGCCGGAGCGACCGGTGTCGCGCTGCTCGTCAGCGTCATGACCGCACGTTCGAGCTCCCTGGCAGCCGCAGGAACGGTGCCGGTGGAGGCCGCGGCCGGCGGCATCCACGCGGCGTACCTGGTAGCGGCGACCCTGTCGCTGATCGGCATCGTCGGGGCGTTCTTCGTGCGCACCCCCGTCACGTCGGAGAGCACACCCGAAAGGTGATTCCACGATGTCAACGCTCATGGTCGACTTCATCGTCTCGCTCGACGGCTACGGCGCCGCCGAAGGCTGGCCCAGCTTCTGGGGTCTGGAAGGACCGGAGTACCTCGCCTGGCTCGGCGAGAACGACCAGGAGGGGATCGTCCACCTCATGGGCGCGAACACCTACCGGGTCATGGAGAGGATCGTCGGCGCGTCGCAGGACGCGGCGTCGGACGCGTTGACCAGAGCACGCAAGGTGGTGTTCTCGTCCACGCTCACCGCGCCGCTGTCGTGGTCCAACAGTGAGCTGGTCAGCACCGACGCGGTTGCGGCCGTCCGGGAGCTCAAGGAGCACGAGACGCGGCGGCTGTGCACCCTCGGCAGCCTCGGCCTGAGCCGGTCACTGCTCGCTGCCGGGCTGGTGGACCGCTTCCGCGTGGTCGTGTTCCCCGTGATCACCGGCGCCACCGGGCGGGAGCCCATCTTCGCGAACTACCCGGATCTGACGCTCGAACTCGTCGAGAGCCGCACGTTCGACGGCCGGCTCCAACTGCTCGAGTACGTCCCCACGGTGCTCGACGGCCCCCCGACCGCCCGCTGATCCTCCCGGTCGCGATGGCGACGTCGACGAGCGCCGGCTACTCCTTGTCGTAGTACCTGAAGTACCAACCGTCCGGCGTCATGACCTGGTAGAAGCAGGGGCGGGCGTAGTAGTACCGGCTGTACTCGGCACGAGTGGAGACGCACTCCCGTTCCGTGGCGTAAGGGCCCTTCGTCCCGAGGTAGCCCTGCGCGTCGACGCCGCCTTCTGCCGCGGCGGCAACCCCGGTGGTCATGGCCGCGACCGCGGCCGCAGCGAGCGCTGCAGCCGTCGCGTTGCGGAAGGACATCATCTTCTCCACCCTCTGGAACGATTCGGTAAGGGCTCGAACCATATCGAAATGCGAGCTCGTTCGTCGAGCCCTACGGAAATATCGCGTGCCGCGTCCTGGTCAGCACCCTGACCCATGAAGATGCGGCGGCCGACCAGACGCGTCGGCGGGGCGCTCCCTCGGTAGTGCGGCGGGCAGGTCGACGCCGCGCATGCGCCGGCGCGCCCGGTGCCCCGTGGCCGACAACGAGTTACGTTGTCACGTCGGCACCAGGCATGTTCAGGAGTGCGACCGCGAAGCCGCCTCCCCGACCTCGACGACGCGACCCCACAACACAACGGGCTCCTCGGCCGAGGCGCCGGCGTAGGACGGAACGCACACTTCCTGCCCAAGCTGCCGTGAGAGCACACCGTCATCCCGAAACGCCCCCGCCGCCGAGCCGCTGCCCGTCCCACCAAGCGACCCAGAGCCCGGCGTACACACCACCCGCGGCAACGAGCTCGTCGTGCGTCCCGGCCTCGACGATCCGCCCGTGTTCCATGACGACTACCCGGTCGCACGCCGCGGCCTGGGCGAGCCGGTGGGCGATCACCAGGCCGGTTCGGCCGTCGAGAGCGGCCTGGGCGGCTCGGTCGAGCAGATCGGCGTGGGTGGAGCCGGCTTCGGCGGTCGCTTCGTCGAGGATCGCCAGCTCCGGGTCGGTGAGCAGCAGCCGGGCGAGGGCGAGCTGCTGCGCCTGGGCGTCGGTGAGCGGATACCCGCTGACGCCGACGACGGTGTCCAGCCCGTCGGGAGCCAGGTCGAGGAGCGCGGTGGCGCTGGTGGCGTCGAGCGCGTTGCGCAGGTCGCGGTCGGTGGCCGACGGGGCAGCGAGGGTGAGGTTGTCGCGCAGGGTCCCGGCGAACACGTGGACCTCCTGCGTGATGACCGCGGTGCGGTCCGGGCGGGTCACCGAACCGGTCGCCGGCGGACGGATGCCGGCGATCACCGCCGCGAGCGTGGTCTTGCCCGCCCCGGAGGCGCCGACCACGGCGACGTGCTGACCAGCGGCGATGTCGAGGGTTACGCCGTCGAGCACACGTGGGGCGCTGTCGTCGTACCGGAACGCGACCTCGCGGAGCCGTACGGCGATGCCCGCATCCGTCGCCGATCGCTGTCCGCCCGCCGTGTCGTGCACGTCGGACGGAACGGTGACGACGCCGACCATGCGGCTCAGCGAGGCCAGAGCGGACTGGAGGGTGTCGATGACGAACATCAGCTGGTTGACCGGACCGAGCAGGCGCAGGACGACCAGCAGCGCGGTGGTGGCGCCGCCGACGGTGGAGGCTCCGGCGTCGATGAGGACGAAGCCGACGACGAGCACTGCGGCCAGGCTCAGGCATTCACCGAGGTTCAGCCGGGCGTTGAACCTGCTCTGCACGGTGCGGGCCCGCAGCGCCTGCACCGCGACCTGCCAGGAGGCGGCCATCACGGCGTGGTGCCGCTGCTCCGCGAGCCCGAAGCCGAGCACGGTGGCGTAGCCACGCTGGGACTCGACGATCTGCTGGGCGCGCGTGCTCATCGCCGCGCGTTCGGCACGGTACACCGCGGGCCCGTTCCGCAGGTACCAGCGCAGGGCGAGGGCGTACACGGGCAGCACGACGACGAGCGCGGCGGCGTAAGGCCACTCCAGCGCCGCGAGCCCGGCGAGTGACACGACGATCGTGAACGCGGCGACCGTGACAGCCGGGATCACCGCGGGGGCGGCATCGGTCACGGCGGTGACGTCGTCGCTGGACCGGGAGACCAGATCCCCGGTGCCGGCGCGTTCGACGACGTGCTGCGGGAGCCGCAGGCCACGCTCCACGAGCCGTTCCCGCAGGTCGGCCAGGATGCGGTGGAAGACGCGGGTGGCCAGGACGATCGTCGCCGCCGCGCCGGCGGCGCCGAGGACCGCCGAGCCCATCATGACCGCCGTGAGCATCAGGACGGTGCCGAGATCGGCGGTGCCTGCCTGCACCCGGTCGACGAGCAACCCGATGGCCACGGGAACGACCAGGTCGACGGCGGCGCCGGCGATCCCCACCGCGACGACAACGGCGACGCGGAGCCGGAGCCCACGGCTGGTGCGCCACACCTCGCGCGCCGTCTCCGGTCCGGTGGCGACGCGCAACGCGCCGCCGGCGGTCATCTGGCCTCCGTCCGGCCGGTTACCGACGACTCGGCGAGCAGGTCCACGACGCGGTCGCAGCCGGCCAGCAGTGCCGGGGAGGAGGCGATCAGCAGCGTCGAGCGTCCTGCACGAACGGCACCGAGTCTCCCCACGATCGCCTGCTCGGTCACCGGGTCGACAGCGGTCGTCGGTTCGTGCAACACCAGCACCGGCGCATCGGTCACCAGGGCACGCGCGAGCGCGACCCGCTGGCGCTGGCCGCCGGAGAGGCGGTTGCCGTTCTCGCCGACAGGATCGTCGAGGTCTGCGGCGAAGTCGTCGCACGACGCGGCCTGCACCGCGGCAGCAACGCGATCGGGGGCGGGCCCGCCGCTCGCGGGAGTGAGGTTATCGCGGATGGTGCCGGTGAACAGCGTGACCCGGTGCGGCGCGACGGTGACCCGGGAGCGGTACTCGGCCGGGCTCAGCTCGTGCGCCGCGCGACCGTCGAGCCGTACCTCGATGTCCCGGTCGCCGACCGGGTTCAGCAGGGCCCCGGCGAGACGTGCGGCGGTCGGGTCGTCGGCGCGCACTCCGACGAGCTCACCGGGCTCGACCTGGACGCGCACCCCCCGACCGACCACTTCCAGCGTGGGGACCGCCGGCGCCGGGGATCGGCCCCCGTCGCCCGGCACGGGCCCGGCAGCGCCCCGCAGGACGTCGAGCAGGCGTGCGGAGGCGGCGCGGGAGCCCGCGAGGTTGGGGATGGAGAGCCTCGCGATCGACTCCACCTGCGGCAGCAGCGCCTGGGCGAGGCCGATGGCGGTGATCAGCCCGCCGACGCTCAACTGCCCGCTGACGGCGAACCAGCCCGCCAGCCCGGTCACCGCGAGGACGAACACGCCGGTGACGACGCCCGAGCCCAGTAGGAACCGCCCGAGCAGCCCGGCGTTGCGCTGCGCCCCGACCAGGGCCGCCCGGCTGGCCTGCCGGTAGCGCGTGGTGGCCTCGGTCTCGGCGCGCACGCCCTTGATCACCCGGTAGCCGGCGACCAGATCCGTCGCCCGCCCGACCGTGGAGGCGAGCAGGGCCTGGTACTCGCGGGTGTCCCGGGACAGCCGCTCGCTGAGCAGGCCCATCAGCCAGACCGACACCGGCGCCCCGACCAGCACCACGAGCCCGAGCACCCAGTGCGTCGCCAGCAGCGAGGCGGCGATGAACCCGATGGTGACGATCCTCGCGATCGGCATGATCGCGAGGAGCACCCCGTTGGACAGGCGTCCGACGTCGTTGGTCATGACCGACACGACCTCGCCGTCCGGTGCGCGGGTGGTTCCGCCGACCGGATGCAGTACCAGCGCGGAGAGGGTGGCCCGCAGCCGATGCTGCACCAGCTGCACCGAGGAGACGGTCAGCCGCAGCGAGCGCCCGGCCGCCGCCGTCAACGCGACGTACAGCGCGATCAGCACACCGAGCCACAGCGCCAGCTGGCCCGCGTCGCCGGTCGCGAGTGCCCGGTCGATCGCGACACCCGTCACGACCGGGACCGCCGACTCGCCCACCTGCCACACGATCGCCAGCAGCATCGCCGGGACGGTGCTCCGCCGCACCGATCCGATCACGTGCAGCACGAACCGACCGGGCGTCGTCCCCGGCCCGACGGCGAACGGCCGTACCGTGGGCGAACCGGCGTCGCCGGCGCCCGTCACGGCTGCCCCGAGGGCCGGTCCCTGCCCAACGGCACCACGTGCGGTGTACCGGTCACCGGGTCGGGTACGACGAGGCAGCGCAGCCCGAAGACCTCCTCGACGAGCTCGGCGGTCACGATCTCCGACGGCGTCCCCACCGCGACCACCGCGCCGTCCTTCATCGCGATCAGGTGCGTGCCGTAGCGGGCGGCCTGGTTCAGGTCGTGCAGCACGGCGACCAGGGTGTGGCCGACGTGGTTCAGGTCGACGAACAGCTCCATCAGCTCGATCTGATGGGCGATGTCGAGGAAGGTGGTCGGCTCGTCCAGCAGCAGGATGTCGGTGTGCTGCGCGAGCGCCATCGCCACCCACACCCGCTGCCGCTGCCCACCTGAGAGCTCGTCGACCGGGCGGCCGGACAGGTCGGTGACCGCGGTGCGGTGCATCGCCCCGAGCACGGCCTGCTCGTCGGCCTCGGTCCACTGCCGGAGGAACCCCTGATGCGGGTACCGACCCCGGGCGACCAGGTCGGCCACGGTGATCCCGTCGGGTGCGATCGAGGCCTGCGGCAGCAACCCGACCCGCCGCGCCACTTCCTTGGTCCTGAACGAGCTGATGTCGGCACCGTCGAGGACGACCTGCCCGGTCGACGGCCTCAACAGTCGCGACAGCCCTCGAAGCAGGGTGGATTTGCCGCACGCGTTCGGGCCGACGACGACCGTGAACGACTCGTCGGGGATCGCCACCGACAGCTCGTGGGAGATGACGCGCTTGTCGTAGCCGATCGTCGCCGACTCCACGCGGAGACGTGAGCTGCTCAGGGTGTTCCCAGTCGTCGTACTCACAGTCGTCTCCTGGCTTCGATGAACAGCAGCCAACCGAGGTAGCCACCACCGAGCACGACGGTGATGGTCCCCACCGGCAGCGGGGTGGGCGCGACGTGCTGGGCGATGTAGTCCGCCGACAGGCACAGCAGCGCGCCCACGACGGCGGCGGGCGCGAGGGTGATCCCCGCGGTGCGGGCGAGCCGGCGGGCGATCTGCGGTGCGACGAGGGAGATGAACACGATCGGCCCCGACGCGGCCGTGACCGTCGCCGTCAGCGCCACGCCCACCACGACCAGGCCGAGGCGGGCCGGCGAGACCCGTACCCCTTGGGACGCGGCCGCATCGTCACCCAGCTCCATCTGCCGCATCGGCCGGCTCGACATCCCCGCCAGCAGCAGGAGCACGAGAATGCATGCGCCGCCGACGGCCACCTGGTTCCAGGACACGCCGTTGAGCGACCCGGAGTTCCATGCCGCCGCGGCCAGCGCCTGTTTCAGGTCGGCCTTGAGGATCAGCCAGGTGTTCAGCGAGTCCAGCACGGCCGATACGCCGATCCCGATGATGATCAGCCGGAAGCCCTGCAGCCCCCGTCGATGGGCGAGCAGGTACACGGCGACGGCGGTGGCCATGCCGCCCAGCACCGCCCCACCGACCAGCTGCCAGTAGGTGCCGTTCACGACCAGGATCACGACCAACGCACCCGTGTAGGAGCCCTGGGTGAAGCCGATGAGGCCGGGGTCCGCGAGCGGGTTGCGCAGCATCGACTGGAAGATCGCCCCGCTCACCCCCAGCGCGGCACCGAACACCAGCGCCGCGGCCACGCGGGGAAGCCGCCACTCCACCACGATGTCGTGCACCAGCCCGGTCTGCCCGCCGGTCAGCGCGGACACCACCTGCCCGGGGCTGAGCAGGTACGAGCCGGTCATCAGCGCGAGCACCGCCGTGCCGGCGATCACGAGCGCGAGCACCAGGCAGACGACGACCGAACGCTGGTCGAGCCGCACCGCGACCCGCCACCGCCGCAAGGTCAGCACCCGCCGCCCGAAGGCCACCCGCTCCCCGGACGCCCTGCCCGTCGAGCGGGTGCGCGCCGACCGTGACGACACGCCTGTGCTCACAGTCCGCTCGCCTTCTTCCGGCGCGCCAGCACGATGAGGACGGGGGCACCGACGAAGGCGGTGACGACCCCGACCGGGATCTCACCGGGCCGGATCACGAGCCGGCCGAGGACGTCGGAGGCCAGCAGCAGGACGGCGCCCAGCACCGCGCTGTAGGCGAAGATCCAGCGCTGGTTCGGGCCGACGATCCAGCGGGCCACGTGCGGCACCATGAGCCCGACGAACCCGATCGGTCCGGCGATGGCCGTCGCACCTCCGGCGAGCAGGGTGAGCGCGATGATCGCGAGGACGCGGGTGCGCCCCAGGCGGACGCCCTGGGCGACCGCCATCTCGTCACCCAGTGCCATGGCGTTGAGCGAGCCCGACACCGCGACGGCCAGGACGAGCGCCACCCCGAACAACGGCAGGATCGGCCACACCACCTCCAGCGCGCGGCCCGCAGTCGAACCGGCGTTCCAGCTCCGCATCGCGTCGAACGCAGCCGGATCGGTCAGTTGGAGCGCCTCCCGGGCGCCCCCGAGCACCGCACCGACGCAGACCCCGGCGAGCACCATGACCACCGGCGAGGAGCCCTGCCGCGTCGACCCGATGGCGAGCACCATGAGCGTGACGATCAGCGCCCCCACGAACGCGAACCACATGTAGCCGTGGACGTCGCGCACGCCGAGCAGTCCCACGGCAACCGTCATCGCGAAGGACGCCCCGGCGTGGACGCCGAGGATGCCCGGATCGGCCAGGGGGTTGCGGGTGAGCGCCTGGATCAGCGCGCCCGACAGGCCGAGCGCGACGCCGACGACCAGACCCACGACCGTGCGCGGCAGCCGGTAGTCGCGGATCGCGAACTGGTCGATGCCGACCGACGATCCGACGAGCGCGTCCCACACCACGGACGGCGCGATCGCCGTCGAGCCGATCATGACGCTCAGCACCAGCAGGACCACCAGCACCACCAGCGCGACGACCAGCCCCAGCAGACGCATTCCGGGCAGGCGACGACGCGGTCCGGGCACCGCCGCGGTGCCCGGACCGTCCCGCTGCGGGGCGAGGGCCGTCACCCCGTGGCCGGCAGGGTCGCCAGGGCGCGGTCGAGCGATTCCAGGTACCGGATGACGGACCCGTAGGAGTTGTTGCCGGGGCAGAAGACCCCGAGCGCGTGACCGGAGCCCACCTCGGGCAGCGCCTTCCAGGTGTTGGTCTCGACCACCGGCGCGAAGGGTTCCGTCGGCCGGCCCGCGACGTCGACGGGGTAGGTGATCACGTCGTACTTCGACAGCTCACCGATCTGCTCGAACGGCAGGGCCGTCCAGGCCAGGGGATCGGCGCCGTCGGCGGCCTTGGGGAAGTTCATGCCGACCTCGTCCCTGGCGATCTCGGAGCACCCGATGTCGGCGATGGCGAACGTCCCGGGATCGGACGACGAGTAGCGGGTGACGTCGACGAACGAGGTACCGCCGACGATCCCGCGGTACTTCTCCTTGATCGCGGCGAGGCGCTGCTCGAACTCCGCCTTCTGCGCGCCCAGCGCACCGGTGACGTTGCCGGCGTCCGCGACTCCGTCGGCGAGGGCCTTCCACTCGGCATCGAGCCCGAAGAACACGGTCGGGGCGATCGCCGTCAACCGCGCCTTGATCGACTCGAACTCGGACTCGGGCACCTGGACCAGGATGAGGTCCGGGTCCAGCCCGGCGAGCTTCTCCATGTCGACCTCGTCGGCGCTGGGCGCGAGGATCGTGGCCGACTTGTACGTCGCCTGCTCGTCCGCAGGCAGCAGCGCGACGTCGGAGTCCGACTCCGCCGTGACGCCGACCGGTTTCCCGCCGAGGTCGATGAACGGCAGGGTCGTGTTGCCGATCGTGGCGACACGCTGGGGCGCGACCGGGACCTCGACCGCGCCGTTGCCGGCCTGCACGGTGCGGGTCTCGGCGACCGGATCGGCGGGCGCCTCGGTGCCGGCTCCGCCGCAGGCGGTGAGGACGAGCGCCGTGATCGACAGGGTGGCGGCCACAACGGCGCCGCGGCGTCCCAGAAGGGTCATGTCTTCACTTCTTCGTTTGGGGGGAAGGGTCAGTGCGTATCGGGGTGGGATTCAGCGCGCGTCAGTTCGTGGACCGTGGTGCCCCAGCCGACGGTGTGCGTCGCGCTCCGTTCGAGTCCTGCTCGGGCGATGACGGCGTCGAGCTCGGCGGCGGTGCGGAGCCCCGAGCCGTGCACGGTGAGGGCGAGCAGATCGGTTTCACCGTCGTGTTCGTCGAGGTCGTCGGTGTCGAAGAGGTCTTCGACCAGCAGGACCCGGCCGCCGGGGAGGAGGTTCTCCGCTGCTCGACGCAAGGCATGGGCGGCATCGGCGTCGGGCAGGTTCTTGAACGCGCGGATGACGAACACGGCGTCGGCGGCGGGGCTGGGCTCGAAGACGGACTGTTCGACCACGCCGACCCGGGCGCGCTGCTGCTCGTCGGGGATGGTGTCGGGCAGGTCGCGGCGCAGCCAGTCGGCTTGCGCGGGCAGCGCGCAGATCGTGATCCGCAGGTCGGGGTGGGCGGCGACGAACTCGCGGGCCTGGGCGCCCGCGCCGCCGGAGTGGAGCACCAGGTGCCGGACCCCGGAGAGGATGTCGGAGCCGGCGATCGGCTCGGCCAGCGTGGCCTGGAACTTCGCCAGTCGTTCCAGGTAGCGGTCCTCGTAGTCCTGTTCGGCCCGTACCTCGGCATAGGTCTGCCCGCAGACGGTGGCGTAGGCCGGCCGGCCGGTGCGGATCGACTCGGTGAGCCCGCGGATGCCGAGCATCTCGCGCCCCGCCACCCCGGCGGGGTGCAGGAAGTCGGCCATGAAGTCGACGGTCAGGACCTCACCCACCGACGTCAGGTCGTAGTGGCCCGGTTCGGTTTCGGTCAGGACGTCCAGGGCGTGCAGGTAGCGCAGCAACTTGCCCAGCGCGCGCTCGTCGACGCCCGCCTTGCCGGCCAGGTCCGCCGTGGCGGTCACGCCGCGGGAGATCAGCTCAGGGAGGTCCAGCTCGACGGCTGTGCGGATCGCGACCGGTGCGATCAGCTCGGTCAGGTCGTGGAGCTTCTCGAGCGGGGTCCTCGTCTTCGCGGGGTCGGGCACCGCCCCGTCGGTCTCCAGCGCGACGACCTCGCCGCGGCGCCAGTACCCGCTGAACTCGATGTCCTGCTTGGCCACTCCCCGGTCCTCGACCAGATGCCGCCGGATGTCGCGCACCGTCGCCTGTTCTCCGGCGACCCACGCGAACGGCTTGCCGTCCCACCAGGCGCAGTTCCTGACCGCGTCGACCAGGCGGCGGGCCGTGCCGGCCTCGGCTCCGTCGCGCACGAGCCAGCTCACCTCGACGCCGGGCAGTTCCCGCAGCTCCTGGCGGTGCGCGTCCTCGGCGACCTCGATGAACACCTGCGCCCTCGTACCCTCGGGCAGCTCGTCGAGCAGGCGGGCGATCGCGGGGATCGTCGAGTCGTCCCCGGCGACCAGCAGCCAGTCCGCATCCTGCGGGAGTGCCCGCGACGAGCTCGGGCCGAAGAAGTGGACCCGATCGCCGACCTGGGCGCGGTACGCCCAGGTGGTGCCGACGCCGATGCCGTGCTTGAGGAAGTCGACGTCCAGCTCGCCCGTCCCGGGCGCCCACCGACGGACGGTGTAGAGCCTCGTCAACGGCCGCGGATCTCTCGGCAGGTCCAGGCCCTTCTCCTGCTGCACCGGCAGCACCGGCTGGTCCTGGCCGGGGTAGCGGAACACCAACCGGATGTCGTCGTCGAAACCGGTCGAGTCGAACGCCGGCTGGGCGAAGCCGTTCGCCGAGGTGAACTCGCCCAGCTGCGCACCGGCCAGCGTGATCCGCCGCATCCCCGGCGTCAGGTCCCGCACCCCGACGACCTCGACCTCCCGCAACGTCAGGGGGCGCACGGTGATCCGGCGTGAGGTCTTCGGCATGCGGGGAACAGCCCTTCCGGACGCGACGATGGTGACGAGGCCGCCCTGCGCCATCGACAGGAGGACGGCGCTGATGGTAGGCAATCCTTACTCCGCGCGGTGTGCGTGGATCGCCACATAGTTAGGACACGTTGGGCGTGGATGTCCCGCCGCCGGGCGCGAGCCGACCGCCGTCGATCCCTTGGGTTCGGTCGAAAGGCTCATGGGATCAGCCCGAGCATCTCCTGCTCTGGGTCCGTACGGGCTCGGCATGCGTCCGGGTGGAGGACAGCCCGGAGTGTCGGCTCGCCGAGGGCGAGGGGGTCTGGATCCCGGCGAACCCCGGCAACCACTGGACGGTCATCACCGAGCCGGGCACGGTCGCCTTCCCGCTGTTGACACATCCGAGTCTTGCCGCCGAGACCGTGTCCGAGCCGAGACGGTTCGTGGTTCCCCATGGCTGGCAGGACTGGCTGATCCAGCACTTCAACCTCATGGTCACGCCGCTGACCGGCCACGGATACTCCCAGGACGCGCTCGTCGATCTTCTCCGCGACTCCGGACGGCGACCGCCGCCGCGAAGCGAAGACACCCGGCCGGACGCGGTCGATCCGCCGGCGATGCCGAGAGCCGGCGGGGCCCGGGCAGTGGCCGACGAGCTGCTGCGGAATCCCGCGCTCGACCTCACCGTCGACGAGTGGGCGACCCGGGTGCTGTCCAGCCCGCGGACCCTGCTCCGCGACTTCCGCGCCGACACCGGGCTGACCTTCGAGCAGTGGCGGCTGCGCTGCAGGTTGAGTGCGGCCGTCGAGTTCCTGGCCGCCGGGTTCGGCGTCGACCAGGTGGCCGCGCGGGTGGGCTTCGCCAGCCGCAGCGGATTCACCCGCGCGTTCAGGCAGCAGTTCGGGTCGACTCCGTACGAGTTCAGCCGGACGCTCTCCGCGCACCCTGCCGTCGGCGACCACTCCCGGCGCACGGCTGCCGTGCGTCAGGCCGATGACCTCGTGACGATGATGCGGGGAGGCAGGGTCGCGCCGGATGCACCCGGGTTGCTTCCCGCGACCCGCACGATCTCGCACGCCAACGACTCCCATGTGCTCTGCTGGGCGTACCGCGGCAGCGGATACCTGGGCGTCGGCGATCGTCGTTACGAGTGGGGCCGGGGCGTCGCGACCTGGATCCCGGCGGGCGTGAAGCACGTCACCGGTGTGCATCAGGACTCGATCACGCTGCCGATCGGCGACGCCGATGCCGGCGACCTGCGGCTGATCGAGCCGTTGCAGGTCCAGTTCTCCCCCGACTGGGACGACTACCTGCTGTTCTGCTCCATCATCGCGCGCACACCGATGCGGCCGGACGGCTACGACCCCAACCATGTCCTCGACCTGTTCGCCGACCAGGTCGCCGCGCAGCGAGCGCTCTCGCTACCGATGCCGACCGACTCCCGGGCACGGGGAGCCGCCATGGACTACCTGCGCCGCATCGGCACTTCCGGGGGCTCAGGGCACGACGTGCCCGCCGCCATCCACCGGACCTTCCGCGAACAAACCGGCATGAGCTTCTCCCGGTGGTGCTACGCCGCCCGCATGCGCATCGCCCGCGACATGCTCGCCGGCGGCCCGGGAGGAGCCAAACCCAGCGCCGTCGCCCGCCGCCTCGGCTATGCCCACCTCCCGACCTTCAGCTCCGCCTTCACCCGCTTCCACGGCCTCTCACCGCGCGACTACCAGGAGCGTGAAACCGGGAGGCCCTGACCGGCGGACCCTCGCGTCGTCGGCGCGATGATGGAACTTCAGCCGTCCTGCCCTGATGGTTGAGCAGGCAGGCCACCACGCGCCGGTCCACGTCACCCGCCGTGGGCGTCCGCCGTCATCCCCTACTCGTCCCACGCCGCCTCGACGGCGGCGAGCTGCGCTGCGGACAGCGGCGGATCGAAGCCCTCGGGGTTCATCAACATGATCGGCTGCGGCCACATCGCCTCAAGGCCATGGACGCCGCACTCGAGGGCGATCTCATGGCGGTCGTTGTCCGAGCAGAACTCTCCGCCGCGGCTCCACGGCTGATCGTGAGTCAGGCAGCGGTAGCCAACCCAGGAACGGTCACAGACGGTCTCGCTCTCCTCTGCCATCGGGTCGTAGAACCCTGGCTGCCAAAGTACCTGTGTCACCTTGCCCTGCGGATCATCACGGTAGGGAGGAACGACCCTGTACGCATGCCACCGCAACGTGGTGGGAAATGCATCGGTCACGGTGGAAACTCTCCTGGGTCGTCGTCAGAACGACAACACGTTCATCGACGCTTGCGCCAGGCTACATACCCGACCAGCTCGCCAACTGGACATCTCCTCGCGCTCCCTCCTCGTCGCCATGATCCAGCAAACGTCAAGCCGTCGCATTGCAAAGGCGCGACATCAGCGGGACCTCCTGCCAGGAGCTGACCAGGCCGACACCTCGTCTGTCTACTGTGCTCTCAACGTCAGTGGGCGGCGCGGGTTCGCAGCCAAGATGGCTGCCAAGTCGTCCCAAGTAGACGTCGACGTTGAATCGACTGCCCCGACTGGAAGCCTCTCACGCTCTGGCGTCCTTGCAGCGGACAGCGCGACACGGGCGGGTACGACAACACCGTGGGTCCCCATGGCTAACGGTGCTCGCGCCATCGCAGTCGCCTCCCGGATCAACCCAAAGCGTTGGCATTCCGTTGGGTTAGATCTTGAAAGCGTATGACGTCGAGCTGACACAACGCTCTGACCTGCGGTGATACGATGGATTGTGGGGCGGGTGGGGTTCGAACCCACGACCTGACGGATTATGAGTCCGCTGCTCTGACCAGCTGAGCTACCGCCCCCGCGGCCCCGAGGTTACCGGGCGGGGCGACGCGGTCGCCCCGGGCCCGGACGTAGGAGATCGCCGAACCCGAAGGCTCGGCGATCGGTCCCACGGGAGGGAGGTCAGCTGGTCATGGCGCTGACGCGCTTGCGGGCGTCCTTGGCTGCGCCTTCGGCCTGGTGGGCGACCTCCGCGCCGATGACGGAGGCGCGTTCGGCGACGTCGCGACCCAGGCGGGTGGCCTGGTCGATGATGTCGGGGGCCTTCTTCTCCAGTTCGGCGCGCTTCTTGGTGGCGGCCTTCTGCAGCGCCGCGCCCCGCTTCTCGGCGGCCTTCTGCAGGGCGGCTCCGCGCTTCTCGGCCGTCTTCTGGAGCACCGCGCTGCGCTTCTCCGCCGTCTTCTGCAGCTTGGCGGCACGCTTCTCGGCGCGCTTCTTCGCCTTGGCCGCGCGCTTCGCCCAGTCGGTGGAGAGGTCGGAGGCCCGCGTGGACAGCTCGGAGGCCTTGGACGAGACCGCCGCGCCTGCGCCGGGGGCGAAGCCGGCGAGGCCCGCGGCCAGCCCGGCCACGGTGGACGCCGGCGAGCTCGCGCTGTGGCCCGCGCCGCTGATCTTCCCGCCGAGCTCGTGGACGGTGCCCGAGACGGAGCCGGAGACGTCGTGCGCCATCCCTGCGATCGACGCCGCCTGCGACGTTGCCGCGGTGCTCGCGAGGCGGGCCGCGCGTCGGCCGCGCCAGCCCAGCGAGGGTTTGCCAGCGGTGTCCGCGGCCGCGATGAGCAGCCCGCCGAGCAGGCCGACGTTCTTGAAGAAGTGGATCTGCTGCTGGCTGCGCTTCTCGGGGTCGGTCTCCTCCCAGAACCGGTGGCCGGCGAGCGTCGTCGGGATGAGCGACGCGGCCAGCGCCGTGGAGGCGAGGCGGGGGAACTTGCCCAGCGCGAGCATCGTCCCCGCGGCGATCTTCACACCCGCGTCGATCTTGATCAGCATCTCGTCGTCGGGGCGCTGCTCGAGTGGGACGGGCGCTGCCTCGACGGCCTTGTCGACCGCGGGCCCGACGGCATCGATGACCGGTTTGGCCGCCTCGGCGTGGCCCTGCGGCGACCTCAACGCGTTGATGCCGCCCGTGATGAAGATCGCTGCGAGCATCGGCCTGGCAACTCGTCGAAGGAGCATGCCAGACGATTCCCCGAATCCGACTTCACCAAACGCTTGATCGATCAATCCGGGGTGACATCATGCGACGGTGACGACGAGCAGGCTTGCGATCGGACTCGACATCGGCGGCACGAAGATCGCGGGCGCGGTCGTCGACGAGCACGGCAAGGTGCTGGCCGAGGTCGTCGAGCCGACCCCGGAGGAGTCCGACGCCGAGGCCGTCGCCGCGGTGCTCCTGCGCCTGATCGAGCAGCTGCGCGCCGAGCACGACGTCATCACGATCGGGGTCGGCGCGGCCGGCATCGTCGAGTGGCCCGTCGGCAAGATGCTCTGGGCGCCGAACAACCTCTACCGCGACTGGCCGGTGCGCGAGCAGCTGGAGAAGGCGACCGGGCTGCCGGTGCGGGTCGACAACGACGCCAACGTCGCCGCGCTCGCCGAGGCCCGCCTCGGTGAGCCGTTCCCGAACATGGTGCTGGTGACGGTGGGCACCGGGATCGGTGGCGGCCTGGTGCTCGACGGCCGCATCTACCGCGGCCCGACCGGCCTCGGCGCCGAGCTCGGCCACATCATCCTCAACCCCGACGGCCCGCGCTGCGGCTGCGGCAACCACGGCTGCTTCGAGGCGTACGCATCCGGCACGGCGCTGACCCGCATGGGCCGCGACGCCGCGGCCGACGACCCGGAGGGCCTGATCGCGCGGCTGGGGGCGGAGCAGGGCGAGGTCACCGGCCACACCGTGGTCGACGCCGTCCAGCAGGGTGACGAGGTCGCGAAGGCGCTCTTCGCCCGGCTCGGACGCTGGCTCGGCGTCGGGATCGCCTCGCTCGCCAACATCTTCGAGGTCGACGCGGTGGTGGTCGGGGGCGGGCTCGTCGAGACCGGTGAGCTGCTGCTCGCGCCCGCCCGGGCCGCGGCGCGCGAGTTCGCCTACGCCCCGACGGCACGTGGCATCACGCCGATCCACGCCGCGACGTTCGGCGGCGATGCCGGCAAGATCGGTGCGGCGCTGCTGGCGCTCGAGCACGTCTGACCGACCTGAGGGCGCGCACCGGCGTCCCTCAGTAGGGTGAGAGCTGTGCCACTCGTACTCGGCCCCATCCTGCGTCACGTCGGCGAAACGACCGCACAGGTGTGGGTGCAGACGGACCGACCGTGCACGGTCGAGGTGCTCGGTTCGAGCGCCCGCACGTTCGAGGTCGCCGGCTTCCACTACGCGCTCGTGGGCGTCGAGGGCCTCGAACCCGGCACGACCACGCCGTACACCGTCGAGCTGGACGGCGAGCAGGTTTGGCCGCTCGCGACGAACCTCTACCCGCAAAGCCTGATCCGCACCCGCGGCGCCGAGACCGCCCACAGCAACCGGTTCATCTTCGGGTCGTGCCGCTACGGCAAGGTCGCCGACCCGAAGCTCACGGCGAAGCTCGGCATCGACGCGCTCGACGCTTACGCCGCCCGGATGGCGCTGCGACCGCCCGAGGAGTGGCCCGACGCGCTCCTGCTGCTCGGCGACCAGGTCTACGCCGACGAGCTCACCCCGCAGCTGCGCCGGCGCATCGCGGGGCACGCCGATCGCGACCCCGACTGGCCCGACGACGAGATCGTCGGCTACGACGAGTACGTCGGGCTCTACCGCACGTCGTGGTCGGATCCGGAGATCCGCTGGCTGCTCTCCACCGTGCCGACCGCGATGATCTTCGACGACCACGACATCCGCGACGACTGGAACACCTCGGCCGTCTGGCGCGACAAGATGCGCGCGACGTCGTGGTGGCACGACCGCATCCGGGCCGGGCTCGCCTCGTACTGGGTCTACCAGCACATCGGCAACCTGTCGCCGGCCGACCTCGCCGCCGACGCCGACTACCGCAAGATCGTCGAGCACGACGGCGACACGTGGCCGCTGCTCGTGGAGCTCGCCGACCGCGCCGACGCCGAGACCGACGGCTCGAAGGGCGTGCGCTTCAGCTACCGGTGGGATCTCGGCGCCACCCGGTTGATCATGATCGACTCGCGGAACGGTCGGATACTCGACGACGGCGAGCACCTCATGCTCGGCGAGTCGGAGTTCACGTGGATCGAGGAGCAGGCCGCGGCCGCGGGCCAGGTGGACCACCTCGTTCTGGGCACGTCGCTGCCGTGGCTCATGCCGCACGCGATCGGCGACCTGCAGACCGTCAACGAGATCGCCGCCGCCCGCCCCGGGATCCGCGGCCGGGTGGGCGAGTGGATCCGGCAAGCCGCCGACCTGGAGCACTGGTCGGCGTTCCGGGCGTCGTTCGACCGGCTCACCGAGATGATCGGCCGCGCTGCCGACGGCGGGCCGGCGAGCGTCAGCGTGCTCTCGGGCGACGTCCACCACAGCTACGCAGCGAGGGCGGACCTGCCCGGCGATCCAAGCGCTCGCGTCCACCAGCTCACCTGCTCGCCGGTGCACAACAAACTCGACTGGTACATAAAGCCGGGCTTCAGCGCCGCGTGGTCGCGCCCCGCCCGCGCCCTCGCCTCGATGTGGGCCACGAGCAACGGCGCGCCGCCGAAGCCGGTGTCGTGGGAACGGCTCGCCGGCCCGCTCTTCGGCAACACCATCGCCACGCTCGACATCGACGGCCGCACCGCGCGCGTGTACTTCGAACAGCCGCAGTCGGCGTCGTCACTGGCCGAATGCGCCCGACTGGAGCTGACAGCATGAGCACGCCCTTCGCGATCGCCGGCCAGACCGTCGTCCTGCGACCCACGACGGCCGCGCACGTGCCGACGTTCCTGGAGATCCTCGACCACCCGGACATCGCCAAGTGGTGGGGCGGCTACGACCTGGAGCGGGTGCGGCGCGAGCTGCTGGGCCCGCTCGGCTACGCGATCGAGCTCGCGGGCGAGGTCGTCGGGCTGATCATCTATCGCGAGGAGCGCGACCCCGACCACCGCCACGCGGCCATGGACCTCGCGCTGCACCCCGACCAGCACAGCCAGGGCCTTGGCTGCGACGCGATGCGGGCGATGGCCAGGTTCCTGTTCGAGCGCGGCCACCACAGGGTGGTCATCGACCCCGCCGTCGACAACGAGCGGGCCATCCGCAGCTGCCGCCGGGCCGGCTTCCAGCCGGTGGGCGTCATGCGCAGCTACGAGCGCTCCGCCGACGGCGTCTGGCACGACGCACTGCTGATGGACCTGCTCAGCGACGACGTCGTCTGAGGACGATCAGAACGGACTGCGGTCCAGCCAGGACGTCCAGATGGTCGAGTCGCCGAAGACGGTGAGCCGGTCGTCGTCCGCGTCGATGCGGCGCATCGCGGCGAGCAGGAGATCGCTCGCGCGGCCGCGGACGGCGGCGTCGCCCTTGGCGTGGCCGGGCTCCCACTCGATGCCGTCCGCGGTGCCGCGCACCGACCACTCCCCCGCTGCACCGAGGCCGTCGTCGGTGGCGTGCAGGTGCAGCGTGACGCCGGGGTCGAGCGGCGAGCCGCCGGTGCGCGCGGCGACCAGGTCGAGCCACTCCGCGAGCCCGTCGGCGCCGAGCTCCGGCGCGAGGTCGTAGGGCACGCCGATCGCGATGGCGGCGTCGGCCCGGTGCACGGTGGCCTCGTGCAGCCTGCGGCGGATCCACCATGCGGCCGGGCGCGGCCCGACGAACGTCCAGACGGGGACGTCGGGGCCGACCTCCTCGACCGCGTCGAGGATGTGCCGGGCGCCCGCGGAGAGCCAGGCGAGCAGGCCGTCGACGTCCTCCGGCGGCTTCCCGTCGGCCACGGTGCGGGTGTCGACGGCGACCTGCGAGCGGGTGCGAATGATCGTCGCCGCCCACCGGTGCTCGCGCCCGACGTGGGTCAGCAGCTTGCGCACCGACCATCCCGGCGTAGTCGGCACCGGCGCCGCCAGGTCGGCGTGCCGGGCCAGCTCGCCCAGCAGGTCGGTCTGCTCGACCAGCGCGCCCGCGTAGTCCACGGAGCAAACCCTAAGCCCGGGCGGGGACGGCCGCAGCCGGCACCCGCCCGGGCCGGATCGTCAGCAGCCGCAATAGCAGACGTAGTTCGGGGTCTGCCCAGGGCGGTCGCAGCACAACATGTCGCGTAGGCCACCGGGACCACAAGGACGCTTCGGGTTGCATCTGCAGATCTCCCCCACTGCCTTGGCCTGGGCCTTGGGGACGATGATCTCGAGCATCCGGTCGCTGATCACGCGCACGGCTTTCACAGACACCTCCAGGGGTAATGGCCCACAAGAGTGCCCATGGTGCGCCGGGTGCCGCGCCGGTGGTCGCGGATTCGGATAAGTCAGAAAGCGCTCGCGCCGCCCGTGGAACCATGCACGAGCAGCAACGATGAGCAAGATCCGTACCACGGACGGTGACAATCTTCGGCGCGTCGCCCTCCCGGATGCATGGCTTCCGGACGGATCGGGTAGGAAACGCGCATGGCGCGTGACCCTCGGGAGTGGTCGATCCCAGCACCGGTGCGGGCGCTCATGTGGTGGCCGGCAGCGTCGTTCGTGCTGGTCATCGTCGCGCCGGAGGCCGCTGTCGGCTCGATCATGCTGGCCGGGGCGGCGCTCGCGCTCTTCGGTGGGCTGCTCTCGACGCTCGCCCGACGCATCCGCCGCACCGCCACGGTCATCCCCCACGAGCTGCCCGCTACCGAAACGAGTGTCGGCGACGTTCAGCCGGTCGACGTGCCCAGCCCCGGCAAGGTCGCCTGACCAGCGCCTCCCTTTTCGGACGTCGGCACCATCACGTCCCGGAAGCTTGTACGTCCGATACTAGGATGTCAAACTAAATTCGTCAGTGAGCGCTGACCCGCGCTTTCGGCGAGAGGACATCCCATGGCTGACCTGCACGTACCGGAGAACCCCATCCGGTTCGTCACCGCAGCGAGCCTGTTCGACGGGCACGACGCCGCGATCAACATCATGCGACGGATCCTGCAGCGCCAGGGCGCCGAGGTGGTGCACCTCGGGCACAACCGCTCGGTCGACGAGGTGGTGGCCGCGGCCATCCAGGAGGACGTGCAAGGCGTCGCCATCAGCTCCTACCAGGGCGGCCACGTCGAGTACTTCACCTACCTCGTCGAGCTGCTGCGCGAGCGCGGCGCCGGCCACGTCAAGGTCTACGGCGGTGGTGGCGGCGTGATCGTGCCGTCGGAGATCGAGCTGCTGCACTCCCGCGGCGTAGCGCGGATCTTCTCCCCCGACGACGGCCAGCGGCTCGGCCTGCCCGGGATGATCAACCTGATGATCCGCGAATGCGACGTCGACCTCGCCGGCCAGCCGCCCGCGGCGTTCGACGGCCTCTTCGCGGGCGAGCACGCCACGCTGGCCCGCGCGCTGACGCTCGCCGAGGCCGGCCGCCTGCCCGACGAGGTGCGCGAGCGGATCGCGGCCGCCGAGCGGCCCGTTCCCGTCCTGGGGATCACCGGCACCGGCGGCTCCGGCAAGTCGTCGCTCACCGACGAGCTGGTGCGCCGATTCCGGCTCGACCAGGAGGACAAGCTCCGCATCGCCGTGCTGGCCGTCGACCCGACGCGGCGCAAGGGCGGTGGCGCGCTGCTCGGTGACCGGATCCGGATGAACGCCCTGACCGGCGACCAGGTCTTCTTCCGCTCGATGGCCACCCGCGGCAACGACGGGAACCTGCCCGAGCAGCTCGGGGACGCGATCGCCGTGCTCAAGGCCGCCGCGTTCGACCTGGTGATCGTCGAGACGCCGGGCATCGGGCAGGGCGACGCCGGCATCGTCCCGTTCGTCGACCGCTCGCTCTACGTGATGACGCCGGAGTTCGGCGCCGCGTCCCAGCTCGAGAAGATCGACATGCTGGACTTCGCGGACGTCGTCGCGATCAACAAGTTCGAGCGCCGCGGCGCGGAGGACGCCCGCCGCGATGTCGGGCGGCAGCTCGTCCGCAACCGCGACGCGTTCGGCAGCTCGTGGGAGGACATGCCGGTCTACGGCACCAGCGCCGCGACCTTCAACGACGACGGTGTGACCGCGCTCTACCAGCACCTGACCGGCCTGCTCGACGAGAACGGCCTGCATCTCGACGAGGGCCGGCTGCCCCGCACCGACCGCAAGACGTCGTCGGAGCACGCCGCGGTGATCCCGCCGAACCGCACGCGGTACCTCTCCGACATCGCCGAGACGGTGCGGGGCTACCACGAGGCCACCGAGACGGCCGTCGCGGCCGCGCGCACCCGCCAGCACCTGCGCACCGCGCGTGAGCTGGTCGGCGAGGCCGTCGACGAGGAGCTGCGGAAGGCCGAGAAGGCGCTGCCCGCGGAAGCGGCCGAGCTGGTGGACAGCTGGCCGCGGGTCGTCGAGGACTACTCGGGCGACGAGCTGGTCGTGCGGATCCGCGACAAGGAGCTGCGCACGCAGCTGACCCGCGAGACGCTCTCCGGCAGCAAGGTCCGCAGGGTGGCGCTGCCGCGCTACACCGAGGACGCCGAGCTGCTGCGCTTCCTGCGCAGGGAGAACCTGCCCGGCCGGTTCCCGTTCACGGCCGGCGTCTTCCCGTTCAAGCGGGAGGGTGAGGACCCGGCGCGCATGTTCGCCGGCGAGGGCGACGCGTTCCGCACCAACCGGCGCTTCCAGTACCTGTCGAAGGACTCCGACGCCAAGCGCCTCTCCACGGCGTTCGACTCGGTCACCCTCTACGGACGCGACCCGGACACCCGTCCCGACGTCTACGGCAAGGTCGGCACGTCCGGGGTCTCGATCGCGACGCTCGAAGACATGAAGGTGCTCTACGGCGGGTTCGACCTGACCTCGCCGACGACGTCGGTCTCGATGACGATCAACGGACCGGCACCGACGATCCTCGCGTTCTACCTGAACACCGCGATCGACCAGCAGCTCGAACGGTTCCGCGACGAGGAGGGCCGCGAGCCCGATGCCGCCGAGCGCGAGGAGCTCGCGGCGTTCGCGCTGGCGAACGTCCGCGGCACGGTGCAGGCCGACATCCTCAAGGAGGACCAGGGCCAGAACACCTGCATCTTCTCCACCGAGTTCAGCCTGCGGATGATGGCCGACATCCAGGAGTGGTTCATCCGGCACAAGGTGCGGAACTTCTACTCCGTCTCGATCTCCGGTTACCACATTGCGGAGGCCGGGGCGAACCCGATCTCGCAGCTCGCGTTCACGCTGGCCAACGGCTTCACGTACGTGGAAAGCTACCTCGCGCGCGGCATGGACATCGACGACTTCGCGCCCAACCTCTCGTTCTTCTTCTCGAACGGGATGGACGCCGAGTACTCCGTGATCGGCAGGGTCGCGCGGCGGATCTGGGCGGTCGCGATGCGCGAGCGATACGGCGCCAACGAGCGCTCGCAGAAGCTCAAGTACCACGTGCAGACGTCCGGGCGCTCGCTGCACGCGCAGGAGATGAACTTCAACGACATCCGCACGACGCTGCAGGCGCTCTGCGCGCTCTACGACAACGCGAACTCGCTGCACACGAACGCGTACGACGAGGCCGTCACCACGCCGACGGAGGAGTCGGTGCGCCGCGCGATGGCGATCCAGCTGATCATCAACCGCGAGTGGGGCCTGTCGATGAACGAGAACCCGCTGCAGGGCTCGTTCGTCATCGACGAGCTGACCGACCTCGTCGAGCAGGCCGTGCTCGCCGAGTTCGACCGCATCGCCGAGCGCGGCGGCGTGCTGGGCGCGATGGAGACCGGCTACCAGCGCGGCCGGATCCAGGACGAGTCGATGCTCTACGAGCACCGCAAGCACGACGGCTCGCTGCCGATCATCGGCGTGAACACGTTCACCAAGCCGGAGTCGGACGAGACGCCCAAGGAGATCGAGCTCGCGCGTGCGACGGAGCAGGAGAAGCAGAGCCAGCTCGACCGGCTCGCCGACTTCCACACCCGGCACAAGTCGGAGGCCGAGGCCGCGATCCGCAGGCTGCAGGACGTCGCGACCGGCGAGGGCAACGTCTTCGACGAGCTGATGAGCGCGGCGCGGGTCTGTTCGCTCGGCCAGCTCACCGACGCGTTCTTCGAGGTCGGCGGGCAGTACCGGCGCAACATGTAGCGCAACTTCCCCACCGTTTTGCCAACTTGCACGCCTTCCAGGGTGTGCAGGTTGGCAAAACGGTGGGGAACTTTCGTCAGCGCGACTGCCAGCGGGTGATCTGCGTGATGACGGCTACGGCGAGCGCGGCGGAGATGACCGTCAGGACGCCTTGGACTGTCGCCAGCACCGCCGACGTGTAGTAGCCGTCGGTGGCGACGCTCCTGACCATCCCGGCGATCGGCCACAGCAACCACGTCCCGACCGAGACGAACCACCACAGGCCGACCAGCCCGCCGCCGCGCTGCTCGGCGGACGGCGCGCTCGCGCGCCAGACGTCCAGCACGACGATCACCGGCAGCACCAGGTTCGCGAACGGCACGAACCACGAACCGGCCGCCCAGCCCTTCGCCAGCCGCATCGGGGCCGCCGGTGAGATGCGCTCGGCGTTCTCGCGCGCCCTGCTGAGCCAGACGATGAACACGATCGCCGCCACGAAGCAGACCAGCACGGTGATGCCCTGGTTGATCATGCTCTGCTTGATCGCGCCGACGCCCGTCGCATACCCGGCGATCAGGCCGCCCGATCCCGATTGCACCCGGACGAGGGTGGCGTAGGCGGTCCAGCCCGCGATGTGGTTCGTGATCGCCCACGCGATGGCACCGATGCCGATCAGGACCGACGAGGCGACGGCGAGCCCGCCGAGCGGGTGGAGCGCGGCCGGCGGCGCGCCGCCGTACGGGTTCATGGCCGGCGGGGGTGAGGCGTGCGGGTGCATGCGCCGATCATCCGGCCCATCGCCGGTTCGGTGAAGGCAACTGAACAGGCAAAACGCGATCAGCAGCGGCCGGCGAGGATCCCGGCGAGCAGCCACTGCAGCCCGCTCGCGAAGTTGTGCTGCAGCTCGTCGAGCGGGACCGGGTTGCCCTCGGGCGGGCCGGCGGCGAACGCGGCGAAGCCGATCGTGTAGACGATCAGCACGCGGCGCGCCTCCACGGCGTCCGACCCGGTGATCCCCACCCGCTCGAGCGCGGCCGCCATGATGTCGCCGAGGCGGCGCGCGTGCGGCCCGCGCGATCCCTGGCGGGCCAGGAACGCCGGCATGAGGTCGGGATGGCGCAGAAGTGCGGTCAACGTCTCCGCCATGATCTCGCGCAGGACGGCCTCGACGTCGTCGGTGGCCGGCTCGCGGATCGTGCGCAACGTGGCGTCGAGTACCTCGTCGACCAGCTCGGTCTTGTTCGCGACATGGCTGTAGAGCGCGTTGGGCGCGACGGCGAGGCGCTCCGCGACCGCACGCATCGTCAGGGCGCCGAACCCGCCGTCGGCGAGCACGTCGTTCGCGGTGGCGATGACCTGCTCCTTCGTCAACCCTGCCCGCTGTCCTGGATAGCGCTGTCCTGGATGTCGCCGTGCGTTCATGGTTGGCAATTGTACGTCGTCCAGCTAAACTGGACGTCGTACAGCTCAACGTCTTTGGAGGGGTCATGGAGACGAAGCCCGAACCCGTCACCGGAGTTGCAGCAGGCGTGCCGTTCGTGGCCCTGCCGCCGGAACACCCCACGAGCAGCTCACCCGTCGTTCTGACCTGGCACCTCATGGATCCGCCGCGCACCGAGCGCGCGTTCGCCGCCGCGCTCCCCCTCACCGGCCTCGACGCCTGGCGGATCCACCTGGGACTGCCGCTCTGCGGCTCCCGCAGCCCCGAGGGCGGCCTCGACGAGGTCATGCGGCTCGGCTACGAGGACGCCGTGCTCAACCTGCACAAGCCGGTGACCGACCAGGCCGTCGCCGAGCTCGGACCGGCGCTCGCGGAGCTGCGCGAACGGTTCGGGCTGGGCGACGGCCCGATCGGGATCGTCGGGGCGTCGCACGGCAGCGCGGTCGCCCAGCTCGTGCTCGCCGAGGGCACGCTCCCGATCGCCGCAGCCGTGCTCATCAGCCCGGTCGTGCAGCTCGGGTCGGTGGTGACGGCGATGGCGACCCGTTACGGGTTCGAGTACCCCTGGTCGGACGCCGCGCGCGCGGTGGCCAACAAGATCGACTTCGTGGCGCGGGCCGATGAGATCGCCCGCCACGGCGCCGGGGTACTGCTTCTCGTCGGTGAGGACGACGACCGGGCCGGCTTCTGGGAGCCCGCGCAGCGGCTCAGCGCGGCACTCGGTGACCGCGCCGAGGCCCGGCTCGTCCCGGGCATGGCGCACGCGCTGGCGGAGGAGCCGGGCATCGAGCCCGCGCCGCAGATCCCGGCCGCGGCCGAGGTCGATCGGCAGGCCGTCGAGTGGCTGCGCTGGCACCTCACGCCTGGGCAGTGACCCCGCTCCCCGCGCGGGAGCGGGCATCGTGCGCAGCCGCAGCGCCAGCACGAGCGCTGCGGCGAGCAACGCGCTCACGTAGCCGAGCACGCCGAGCCAGCCGGCGCCGTCGTAGGCGAGCCCGCCCGCGGCGCCGCCGACGCTGTTGCCCGCGTAGTACGCGAACAGGTACAGCGCCGACGCGATGCCGGGCGCACCGCCGGGCAGCAGCATCGATCGCCGCCCGACCCAGCTCGACGCGACCGAGTGGCCGCCGAAGAAGCCGACCGTCACCAGCAGCACCCCGCCCAGCACGGCCGGCAGGGCATCGGGGAGCGTCACCCATGCGCCCGCGAGCGCGACGACGATCGTCCCCCAGAGCACCGGCCTGCGGCCGAAGCGGTCGCCGAGGCGTCCGGCAGCGGTCGACGCCCACCCGCCGGCGAGGTAGCCGAGGAACACGAGCCCGATCAGGCCGGGCGAGAGCAGGAACGGTGGGGCGATGAGCCGGAAGCCGAGGTAGTTGTAGACCGTCACGAACGCGCTCATCAGCAGGAACGAGATCGCGAAGAGGCAGCGCAGGCCCGGGTCGCGCAGGTGGTCGCGCACCTGCGTGGCCAGCCCGCGCAGCGGCGTCCGCGGCGGGTCCGGCGCGAGCGGCGGCGGCAGGAGCAGCCGGAACGCCACCGTGCACAGCAGCGACATCGCGCCGATGACGGCGAGCGCCATGCGCCAGCCGCCCAGCTCGGCGACCCCGCCTGCGACGAGCCGGCCCGAGAGGCCGCCGATGGTGTTGCCGGCGATCAGCAGCCCGAGCGCGCCACCGAGCCAGCGCGGCGCGACCTCGCGGGTCACGTGTGTCATCGCCAGCGCGGGCAGGGCCGCGAGCGCGATCCCCTGCAGCCCTCTGATCGCGACGAGCGTCCAGAACGTCGGGGCCAGCGGTGCCAGCACCCCGAGCACGGCGGAGGTCGCCATGGCGGCGGTCATCACCCTGGCGCGGCCCCACGACTCGGCAACCACGGAGAGCGGGACGATCGCGATCGCGAGCATGCCCGTCGTCGCCGAGAGCGCGAGGCTGGAGGTGGATGCGGAGACGTCGAACTCGGCCGCGAGCGTGGGCAGCAGCCCTTGCACGCAGTAGACCAGCACGAACGTTGCGAGCCCCGCGCACCACATGGCGGCGCCGAGCCGCCGGTAGCCGGGGCTGCCGCGCTCGTGCCCGGTGGCGACCGCACTGATCGTTGTCATCGCTACCGACCGTAGGTCGCGCCGACGTCATGCGTCCAATGCATGTTCGGAAGGGCCATGATGCAGGAATGGATGAACATTCCGTCCTCAGCGCGCTCGCGCCGCGACTGCACCAGTTCGTCGCCGTCGCCCGAGCCGAGCACATGACCCACGCCGCCGACGAGATCGGCGTGCCGCAGTCGACGCTGAGCCGGGGCATCGCGCGACTGGAGGCGGACCTGGGCGTGGCGCTCTTCGTCAGGGCCGGCCGCACCGTGCGGCTGACCAGGGAGGGCCGGACGCTGCTGCGGCACGCGGAACGGGCGCTCGGCGAGCTGGCCGACGGCACCCGCGAGATCCGCGGCGAATCCGACGCTCTGCACGGCAGGGTCGGGCTGGCCTTCCTCACGACGCTCGGCACGGCCGTCGTCCCGCGGCTGCTGCGCGACTTCCGCGCCGAGCACCCCGGCATCCGGTTCGACCTCGTGCAAGGGCCGCACGCGCTGCTGCTGGTGCAGCTGCGCGCCGGCGCGGCCGACATCGCGCTCACCTCGCCGCTGCCCGACGAGCCCGCGCTCGTCTCCGAGCCGCTCGACGAGGAGGAGCTGCGGCTCGTCGTGCCCGCCGAGCACCGGCTCGCGGCGCGCCGCGGCGGGGTCGAGCTCGCCGAGGCCGCGCGGGAGCCGTTCGTCGGGTTCCTGCCCGGCAACGGGCTGCGGCGCACCGTCGACGCGTGGTGCCGGCAAGCCGGGTTCGTCCCGCGGCTGGCGTTCGAGAGCGCCGACGTCGAGACATTGCGGGGGCTCGTCGGCGCGGGGCTCGGGGTGGCGCTGCTGCCGGTGGCACACCACCCGCACGGGCCGGGTGTGGTGGAGCTGCCCGTCACCGCGCCGCGCACGACCCGCACGATCGGGCTGGTGTGGGCGCGGGCGCGCTCGCTGACCCCGCCGGCGCTGGCGTTGCGGGAGTTCGTCAGGAGGCGCCGCCTGCTGGGCTGACTTCCCCACCGTTTTGGGTGGATGCGCGCCAAAACGGCGCGCAAGTGCACAAAACGGTGGGGAACTTCAGGCGGGCGTGCGCATGCCCGCGAAGCGGACCTGTCGGGTCGGGGTGAAGCCCATGCGCTCGTAGAGGCGGATGGCGGCGGTGTTCCGCATCGACGTGTGCAGGAACGGGCGCTCACCGCGGTCGCGGATCACCCCGATGAGCGCGCCGACGAGGCGGGTCGCGAGGTTCTGCCCCCGGTGCGCAGGGTCGGTGCACACCGCGCTGATCTCCGACCACCCGGCGGGCCGCAGCCGCTCACCGGCCATCGCGACGAGCGCGCCGCCGCGGCGGACGCCGACGTAGGTGCCCATGGCCGGGGTGCCGCTGCGGAACGGGCCGGGGCGGGTGCGCTCGACGAGGTCGAGCATCGCCGGGACGTCGTCCGGGCCGAGCACCAGCACGTCGGCGGCGGGCTCCCCGGGCTCTACGGCGGTCCCGTCGAACTGCAGGCAGTCGGTGTAGCCGGTCACCTCCCAGCCTGCCGGCGGGAGGCGGACCGGGCCGTTGATCACCACGGTCCGGCCGCGGCCGTGCAGCGCCGCGAGGTCGGCCCAGGCCGCGGCGTCCGGGTCCGTGGGGAACGCCGAGAGCGAAGTGACCTCGGCGCGGTAGCGCAGCGCGCTGCCGTGCCGCTCGGCGAAGTGGGCCTGCGGTCCGGCGAGCGCGGCCAGCGCCGGGTTCTCGAGCGGGTCGTTCACGGCAACTAGTGTCGTTCAGGTGGTGATCGACGACGAAGGGCGAACGGTTGCGACGTCCGGCACAGTGGGGCGGGTCGTGTCGATCGTCCCCTCGCTCACCGAGGCCGTCGCCGCGACGGCACTGGGGTTGCTGGTGGGCGCGACCGACTGGTGCACGCACCCCGCCGAGCTCGACGTCGTGCGGGTGAAGGGCACCAAGAACCCCGACGTCGACGCGATCGTGGCGCTCGCGCCCGACCTGGTCGTCGCCAACCAGGAGGAGAACCGCCGCCCCGACCTGGACGCGCTGCGCGCCGCCGGCCTAGCCGTCTACGTCACCGACATCCGCACGCTCGACGGCGCGTTCGACTCGCTCGCGCGGATGCTCGCCGCCTGCGGGCTCGACCGGCCGGAGTGGTTGGACGCCGCGGAACGCGAGTGGGCGGCCCTCCCGGAGCCCGCGGCGCGCCGCCGGGCAGTCGTGCCGATCTGGCGCAAGCCCTGGATGGCGGTCGGCAGCGACACCTTCACCGGGGCCGTGCTGGCCCGCCTCGGCGTCGACAACGTGCTGGAGGACGCCGAGGAGCGCTACCCCCGCTTCGACCCGGCCGAGCTGCCCCCGCACGACCTCGTCGTGCTGCCCGACGAGCCGTACCTCTTCACCGCCGACGACGGCCCGGAGGCGTTCGACGCACCCTCGGTGCTGGTGAGCGGCCGGCTGCTGACGTGGTACGGCCCAAGCCTGCTGGAAGCGGCGCGGACCCTCCCGACGGCACTCCGGTAACCCAACGCAACCACCCGCGGCGGTCGTGTGTGGTTCAGGAAAGCCACTTTCCTGTCCCCAGAGTTCAGGAAAGTGGCTTTCCTGAACTCCCCCGCGGCGCGGGTCGACGGCCAGTGGTTGCGTTGGGTGACTAGAGCTCGGCCACGTGGGCCTGCAGGAGCGCGCGGAAGGTCTGCGACTCCGCGAGCTCCTCGTCGAACACCTCGCGCACGCCGAGCATCCGGTCCACGAGCCCGCCCTGCGGCCCGGCAGCGGCGGCGCGGAGGCGGTCGGCGAGCGGGTCGTCCAGCGGCAGCGGGGTGCCGTTGACGTCCGCGCCGCGGGCCACGTAGACCATCCAGGCCGCGACGGCGAGGGCCGCCCACCGCGGCTCGGCGCCGGCGCGCAACCGCTCCCGGACCGTCCCTAGCAGCCGCACCGGCAGCTTCATCGAGCCGTCCATCGCGACCTGCGTGGTGCGGTGCTTCAACGCGGGGTTGGCGAACCGGTGCAGCACGGACCGCTGGTACTCGTCGAGGTCGAGGCCGTCGGGGCGGGTGAGCGTCGGCAGCGAGTCCTCCGCCATCAGCGCGGTCGCGGCGGCGGCCAGCCGCTCGTCGCGGACGGCCTCGGCGATCGTCGCGTAGCCGGCGAGCGCGCCCGTGTAGGCGAGCAGCGAGTGCGTCGCGTTGAGCAGCCGCAGCTTCACCGCCTCGAACGGCGCGACGTCGGCGGTCAGGGTCGCCCCCGCGCGGTGCCACGCCGGCACCGGTCCCGCGAAGTCCTTCTCGATCACCCACTGCGTGAACGGCTCCGCGACGACGAGCCCCTCGTCCCGCAGCCCGAGCAGCCGCGCAGCCTCGTCCCGGTCGGCGTCGGTCGTCGCCGGCACGATCCGGTCGACCATGCTCGACGGGAACGTGACCGAGCTGGCGATCCACTCCCGCAGCGGCTCGCCCTCGGGCGACGGCAGCGCTGCGCAGAAGTCCACCACCAGCCCGCGCACGACCTCGCCGTTGCCGACGAGGTTGTCGCAGGACAGCACGGTGATCGGGGTGCCGTGTGTGGTGGCGCGGCGCTGCAAGCCGCGCACCAGCCGTCCGATCGCGGATCCGGGCGCCGCCGCGTTCTCCAGGTCGGAGCGCACCACCGGGTCGGTCGTGTCGAGGCTGCCGTCCGCGGCGCGCCGGTAACCCTTCTCCGTGACGGTCATCGTCACCACCGCGACCGCGGCATCACCGATCCGCGCGACCACGACGTGCGGCTCCTCGACGCCCGCCACGACCTCCAGCACCGCCCCGACGACCCGCGCCGAGACGCTGGCCTGATGAGCACTGCCGGCGTCGCGCTGCAGCACGCCGTACAGGCCGTTCTGCGGCGCCAGCTGGTCGACGACCGCACGCGAGCGCTGCGTGACCCCGCAGATCCCCCACCGCGTCGAGCCGTCGGCCGCCATCGCGTCCTCGGTGTAGACGGCCTGGTGGGCGCGGTGGAAGGCGCCGATCCCCAGGTGCACGATCCCGACCGACGCGGGGTGCTGCGGCGCGCCGACGCCGGCGGCGAGCCTGCCCAACGTCGAGGCGCTCAACCTCTCGCTCACGGTTCCGGGGTCTCCTTCACTCGCGCCACGAGCTGCGTCGGGTTCACGAACCGCAGCGCGATGACCAGCAGCACCAGCATCGTCGATGTGTAGATCACGGCCATGGCGTCGATCGACTGCTGCGCCCTGATGCCGGCGGCCGACATCGAGTAATACAGCGCGACGACCAGCGTCTGCGAGTCGGGACCGGCCGTGAGGAAGGTCAGCTCGAACATCCCGACGGTGCGCACCAGCACGAGGATGGCCGCCGCGAGGATGCCCGGCACCAGCAGCGGGCCCAAGACCCGCAGGAACAGCGCGCGCACGCCCGCGCCGCACATGCGGGCCGCCGACTCGATGCTCGGGTTGATCTGCTCGATGAACGGCGTCATCGTGAGGATCACGAACGGGACGGACGGCACCAGGTTGGAGAGCACCACACCCGCGATGCCCGGCGCCAGCCCGAACTTGTAGAGCACGGTCGCCAGCGGGATGCCGTAGGTGATCGGCGGCATCAGGATTGGCAGCAGGAACGCGAACATCACCAGCCGCTTGAACGGGAACGTCCGTCTGGCCAGCACGTACGCCGCAGGCACGCCGATCAGCACCGAGATCAGCACGACGAGCAGCGAGATCTGCAACGTCACCGAAATGACGTCGAGCAGGCCGAACTCCTTCCACGCCGCGCCGTACCACTCGCCGGTGAACCCCTCCGGGAACCAGCTGTCGAACCAGCGGGTGCCGAACGAGCTGACCAGCACCGACCCGACCACACCGGCCAGGTTGAGCAGGAAGAACGCCACAGCGGCCCAGACGAGCCACGCGCCGGGGCTCGCGACCAGCCGCCGCCGGGTGGTGGTGTTCGTGCTGGTTGTGGCCGCCATCAGCCCTTGCCTCCCGTCGTGCCGGTGTAGAGCTGCGACCGGGCCAGCAGCACCACGCCGATGACGATCAGCTCGACCGCCCCCATGATCATCGCGATGGCCGAGGCGAGCGAGTAGTCGAACTTCTCGTACGCCGCCTGGTACGCCGCGAGCGAGAGCACCCGCGTCGAGCCGGCCGGGTCGCCGACCAGCACCGCCGACGGGAAGACGCTGAACGCCAGCACGAACGTCAGGCAGAACGTCGTCGCCAGACCCGGCGCGAGCAACGGCAGCGTGATCCGCAGGAACCGCTGCTTCCAGTCGGCCCCGAGCGTCGCCGCGGCCCGCTCCAGCGTCGGGTCGATGCCCGAGAGATAGGACAGGATCAGCAGGAACGCGAACGGGAACCCCGTGATGACCAGCGAGAAGAACACGCCCCAGTAGTTCTGCACGAGCTGGGGCATGTCCGCGATCCCGATCGCGCCGAGCAGCCGGTCGAACCAGCCGTTCGGCCCGAGGAAGTTGCGCAGCCCCTGCGCGGTGAGCACGGTGCCCAGCGTGATCGGCACCACGAGCAGGATCGTGAGCAGCCGCTTCCCGCGGAAGTTGCCACGCATCCGGTACGCGATCGGCACCGACGCCAGCACGTTGAGCAGTGCGGCCGGCAGCGCGAGCTTCAGCGTGATCCAGATCGTGCCGCTCTGGTAGGAGTCGCTGAAGAACGCGATGTAACTCGCGAACGGGCCGCCCTGCGCGGGCGCGAACGAGAGCTGCAGCCCGTAGAAGAACGGGTAGAGGAACAGCAGCACGACGAACAGCACGGCCGGGAGCAGCAGCAACAGCTGCCGGTCCACACCGCGTTCCGCCAGCCGGTGGCGCAGCCCGGGATCCGCCGGCGCCCGTTCGGCGGTGAGCGTCACGTGCCCGCCCCGGCTTCCACCAGCGGTTGGGCCGCGGATCCCGCGTCGGACGGGTAGAGCAGCAGGCGCTCCGGCGACACGGTGAGCCGCACCGCGTCGCCGGGCGCCAGCCGCTCCTGCGTGCGGAGGTGGAGCGCACGTCCCCCCGGCGTGCGCGCCTCCACCGCCTGCTCGCGGCCCTGGTACTCCACGACCTCGACCACGGCCTCGAGGCCCGCTCCGGTCGTGACCCGCAGGTCGTCCGGCCGGACGGCGGCCTTCACGGTCGCGCCTGTGGAGATGCCCGCCGTGACACCCGCCGACCCGCCCGCAACGGTCCCGGTCAGCCGGGTGCCGTCGAACTCCACCTCGGCCTCGGTGCCCGTCGCGCCGACGACCCGCGCGTCGACGATGTTGCGGAAGCCCATGAAGTCGGCGACGTGCCAGTTCACCGGCCGGGAGTGCAGCTCCTCGGGCGTGCCGATCTGCTGCACCCGGCCCTCGCGCAGCACGACGAGCCGGTCGGCGAGCGAGAGCGCCTCCTCCTGGTCGTGCGTGACGTACACGGTGGTGAGCCCGAGCGACTGGTGCAGCCTGCGGATCTCGGTGCGCATCTCCAGCCGCAGCTTCGCGTCGAGGTTCGACAGCGGCTCGTCCATCAGCACCAGCGACGGCTCCAGCACGACGGCCCGCGCGATCGCAACCCGCTGCTGCTGCCCGCCGGAGAGCTGGCCGGGCAGCTTCCCGGCGTGGTCCTCCAGCTGGACGAGCTTGATCCCGGCGTCCGTGCGGCGCTTCACCTCGCCGCGCGGCAACCGCTGCATCTGCAGGCCGAACGCGATGTTGCGCCGCACCGACATGTGCGGGAAGAGCGCGTAGCTCTGGAACACCATGCCGAAGCCGCGCTTCTCCGGTGGAAGCGTGTCGATCCGGCGCTCGTCCATCCACACCGAACCCGCCGTCAGCGGCAGCAGCCCCGCCAGGCAGTTCAGCGCCGTGGACTTGCCGCACCCCGAGGGGCCGAGCAGCGCGATGAACTCGCCGGACCGGATCGTCAGGTCGAGGTCGACCAGCGCATCCTTCCCGGCGAACCGCCGCCCGACCCCGTCGAGCCGCAGCTCGGAGAACGAACTCACCGCTCGACCTCGCTGACGCTCGGCCGGCGCTTCGCGCGAGCCCTGTACTGATGGTTCGCTCGCTGACACTCACTCACCCGGTCGCCCCGATCTCGCGGTCCCACCGGTCGAACGCCGCGACGATGTCCTTGGTCGCGAGCGGCGTCGTCGTCGGGTTGTTCGCGATCAGCGCGTCGTACTCGGGGCGGCCGTACTGGGCGATCACCTGCTGGCTCTCCGGCGGCGCCATCTGCAGGGTCACGTCCTTGATCGCCGGACCCGGGTAGAAGTAGCCCTTGTCGTAGGCCTTGGCCTGCTGGTCGGGGGTCAGCATGTAGGCGATCAGCGCGAGCACCGCGGCCTGCTTGTCGGCGGAGGCGCCCTTCGGGATCACGGCGTAGTGCGCGTCGGTGACCCACGTGAAGCCCTCGAACGCGTTGACCTTGTAGTTCGGCGGGACGGTCCCGATGGCGCGGCCGTTGATGTCCCACCCGGTCGTCGACAGGATGATGTCGTACGTCCCGTTGGCCAGGTTCTTCATCGTGTCGGTCGTGCCGCTGGGGTAGCTGGTGATCGTCTTGTCCAGGTCGGCGAGGAACTTCCAGGTCTTCTCCCAGCCGTTGACCGGGTCCTTCGGGTTGCTGTCCTTGAGGATGTAGGGCAGCCCCATCAGGAACGTGCGGCCGGGCCCGGAGTTGGCCGGGCGCGCGTAGCCGACCTTCCCGGGGTGCGCCTGCGCGTAGGCCAGCAGCTCGGCGGGCGTCGACGGCGGGTCGGGCACGCGGTCCGGCGCGTACTCGATGAGCGGACCCGACGGGTAGTAGGTGACCACCACACCCTGGTTGGACGCGAGCTCCTGCATGGCCGCGGCCGGCTGCAGGTAGTTCTTCATGCCGTCCAGGCGCGCCGCGAACTGCGGCAGCAGCGGCGTGAACAGGCCCTGCTCGATGCCGGCCGAGAGGCCGTCGGTGCCGGTCAGCACCATGTCGATGCCGAGTCGCCCGGCGTCCTGCTGCGCCTTGATCTTGCCGGCCATCTCGGGAGCGGTGGCCTTCTCGGTGGTCACCTTGGAGACGATGTCGGGGTTCTTCGCGACGAAGTCGTCGATCATCCCCTGCGTCAGCTGCAGGTTGCCCGCGATGTCGAGGATGTTGAGCGTGACGGGCTGGCTGGGCTTCGCCGGCACGTCGGTCGCCGGCGTCTGGCTCCCGCCACCCGGTGCCGTCGGTGCACCGCAGGCGGCCACCATCAGCAGCGCGGAAACACCTCCCGCCACCAGTGCGGTCCGCCAGCGCGGCCCCGGCTTCAACGTCGTCGTCATCGACTCGGTTCCCTTCATGAGTGACCGTCCGCCGGCCGGTCGGAGGCACGCGCGACGCCGGTGGTGGCGCGCACGATCAGCTGGGTGGGTAGCTCTCGGTGCAGTGCGCTTGCGGCGCCGCCCTCCGCGAGGACGGAGAGCAGCAGGCCGACCGTCGCGCGGCCGGCCTCGTGCTTGGGAACGGCGACCGTGGTCAGCGCCGGGTGGGTCATCGACGACATGCCGATGTCGTCGCAGCCGACCACGCTCATCCCCTCGGGGACGGCGACGCCACGCGCGCTCAGCCTGCTCATCAGGCCGAGCGCGACGACGTCGTTGTAGGCGATCACCGCGGTCGCGCCGGAGGCGATCACCAGGTCGGCGGCCGCCACCCCGCCGTCGAACTGCGGCGGGAAGTACCCGAGGTGCGCAAGATCGGTGCCCGTGTCGGCGATCGAGCGGTGCAGGCCACGTTCCCGCTCGCTGTTGGACCACGACGTGCGCGGGCCGGCGACGTAGGCGATGCGGCGGTGGCCGAGCGCTGCGAGGTGCTCGACGGCCTGCCGCATCCCGTCGGCGTTGTCGACCGTCACGCTCGGCCGGTCACCGACCCTGCGGTTCATCAAGGCGACGGGGGTGCCCGGGCCGACCGCTTCGAGCTCGTCGTCGGGCGCGCGCGGCGAGCACAGGATGATGCCGTCGACCTGCTTGGACAGCGCCCGCAACAGCCCGATCTCCGACTCCGACTCCTCGTCGGTGTCGGCGATGAACACCGAGTAGTCGGCCGCCCGCGCAGCGCCCTGCACGCCCTTCACGACGGCGGAGAAGAACGGGTTGGCGATGTCGGGCACGATCAGCCCGAGGTTGCCGGTGCGCCCGGTGATCAGGCCGCGGGCGGCGCGGTTGGGCTCGTAGCCGAGCCGGCGCGCCACGGAGACCACGCGCGCGCGGGTTTCGGGGTTGACCAGCTCAGGGGTGGACAGTGCGCGCGACACGGTCGACTGTGAGACCTGTGCCGCTTGCGCGACATCCCTGATCGTGGCTGCCACGGCGTCCTTCCGTCCACGCTCCTACCCGGGTGGCGAGAGTCTGAAACCGTTTGCGGTTCACGTCAAGACCCAGCGTCTTGCGCTGTGATGCTTCGTGTTGCAATCCTTTTCATAACTGACGTTGGAGGTCGAATGCGTCCCTTGCTGCTCGACGACGATCGGGCGCTGCCCGCCGACCCTGCGACGCGTGCGGTCGCGCGCACGCTCTACCAGGAGGTCCGCGACCTGCCGCTGGTGTGCATGCACGGCCACGTCGACGCCGCCGTGCTCGCGCAGGACCGGCCGTTCGGCGACCCGGCGAGCCTGTTCGTGGTGCCCGACCACTACCTGCTGCGCATGCTGGTGTCCCAGGGCGCCGACCTGCGCGAGCTCGGGGTGCCGTCGACGCGCGGCGGGGCCGTCGAGACCGATCCGCGGGAGATCTGGCGGCGCTTCTGCTCGGGATGGCACCTCTTCCGCGGCACCCCGACGCGGTACTGGATCGAGCACGAGCTCGCCGACGTCTTCGGCGTGACGGTGCACCCGAGCGCCGAGACCGCCGACGCCTTGTACGACCACCTCGCCGAGCAGCTCGCGAAGCCCGACTTCCTGCCGAAGGCGCTCTTCGAGCGCTTCAACATCGAGGTGCTGGCCACCACCGACTCGCCGCTCTCGACGCTGCCCGACCACGCGGTGCTGCGCGAGCAGGGCTGGGGCGAGAAGGTCATCCCGACGTTCCGGCCCGACGCGCTGCTGCACGTCGACCACGAGCACTGGCGCGCGGAGATCGAGCAGCTCGCGGAGCTGAGCGGCGTGGACACCGGGACGTACGCGGGCTTCCTCGACGCGTTGCGGGCGCGGCGGCGCACGTTTGTCGAGGCCGGGGCGCTCGCGACCGACCACGGCCACCTCGGCGCCGACACCACTCCCCTGTCGGACGAGGAGGCGGCCCGTGTCTACGCGGCGGCGCTCGCCGGCGACGTCGTGGCGTCCGACGCGGCGGCGTTCTCGGGGCACATGCTGCACGAGATGGCCAGGATGAGCTGCGAGGACGGGCTCGTCATGCAGCTGCACCCCGGCGTGCTGCGCAACCACGACAGCGACGCGCACGCCCAGTTCGGCCCCGACCGCGGCTTCGACATCCCCGTGGCCGCCGAGTTCACCCGCAACCTGCGGCCCGTGCTCGAGTCGTTCGGACGCGACCCGCGCTTCCGCCTGATCGTCTTCACCGTCGACGAGACGATCTACGCGCGCGAGCTGGCCCCGCTCGCGGGGGTGTACCCGGCGATGCGCCTCGGGGCGCCGTGGTGGTTCCTCGACACCCCCGACGGCATGCGCCGCTTCCGGGAGGCGATCACCGACACCGCCGGCTTCTACAACACGACCGGCTTCGTCGACGACACCCGCGCGTTCGTCTCCATCCCCGCCCGCCACGACCTCGCCCGCCGCATCGACGCCGGCTTCCTCGCCCGCCTCGTCGGCGAGCACCGCCTCCCGATGGACGAGGCGGTCGAAACAATCCGCGACCTGACCTACACGCTGCCGAAGGAGAGCTACCGGCGGCGGTGACGCCGGGACGCGTGCCGTCCCCCACGCGAGGGCAGGAAAGCCACTTTCCTGCCCTCACAGGGCCGGAAAGCCACTTTCCTGCCCTCCCCCAGCCCGACGCTGGCCGTGCCGGGTTAGATGATCGCCGTCGGCGGCATCGTCCGGCCCTGCCTGCGCAGGGCGGTGAACGTGTCGATGCCCAGCGCGTGCAGCGTGGTCGCCTGCCAGCGGTCGCTGATGTCCTGCCAGACGGCGAACACCTGGGTGCCGATGTCCTCGGTGACGGCGTCGAAGGCGCCGTAGAGCTGGGCGGCCTGCGTGAAGTCGCCGCGCTGGGCGGCGACGTCGGCGACGTGGACGAGCTGGTGGGCCATGCCCCACGTGTCGCGGAGCTCGGTGAAGAGGGCGAGCGACCGGTGCAGCAGCGGGGTGGCCCGTTGCGGATCGTCCAGCAGCGCGGCGGTCCGTCCGGCCATCCCGAGCGTGACGGCGAGCGGCCAGGGCGCGCCGCGCGCTTCGACGAGCGGCAGCTGCGCCGTGAAGTCCGCGTCGACGGCGGCGACGTCGCCGCGCAGCAGCCCGATGTGCGCGTCGACGATCACGGCGCAGGACTCGGCGTGCGGGTCGGCGGAGGCCTGACGGGCCTGCGCCACCAGGGCCGCGGCGCGGTCGGCGGCGGCCCGGTAGGACTCGGCGGTCGCCTGCCAGATCAGGGCCCACGCCCGCTCGGTGGAGTCGTCCGCGATGGCGGCGGCCGCGGCGCAGTGCTCGGCCGCCTCGGCGAGCGCCCCGCGCGGGAGGGCGGTGCAGCCCGCGACGAGGTGCAGCCGGGAACGCGTCGTCGCGGAGAGCTGCGGATCCCGCAGCGCTGTCGTGGCGAGCTCGTGCAGGTCGTGCAGGTGCCCGCGGACGACCCACAGCAGCCAGCCCCTGTGCGCAGCTGCGGCGAGCCGGTCGACGTCACCACGGCGCAGCAGGTGCCGCAGCGCAGCGATGATGTTCGGCTGGTCGTGGGCGAGCTCGTCGAGCGTCTCGGCGCAGTCCGGGCTCCACAGCTGCGGGGCGGCCGCCTCGAGCAACCCGGTGGTGACCTCGGCGTGCCGGTCGCGCGCGGCGTCCAGCGTGCCGGCGTTCGCAGCCTCGTCGAGCATGAAAGCCCGCACGGTCTCCAGCATCCCGAACCGGGGCTGCGCAACCGGCGCCCGGACGATCAGGCTGTGCTCGATCAGGCCGTGGTGCTGCGCGAGGACGGCGTCGGGATCGCCCCCGATCATGGCCGCAGCCGCGTCGAGCGACCAGCTGCCGATGAACACCCCCGCGGCGCGCAGCAGCTCGCGCTCGGCGTCGGTGACCAGCTCGACGCTCCAGCGCACGGTGTCGCGCACGGTCTGCTGGCGCGGTTCCAGGTCGCGGGGGCCGCGCAGCGCCGTCACCGCGTCGAGCCGGGCGAGCTGCTGGGCCGGGCTCAGCAGGCGGGTCGCCGCGGCGGCGAGCTCGATCGCCAGCGGCAACCGGTCGAGCCGGCGGCACAGCTCGTCCACGAGCTCGGGGTCGTCGACGACGGCCTGCCCGGTCGCCGCCTCCGCCCGGGCGAGGAACAGCTCCGCGGCATCGGTGGCGGCGAGGCCGTCGAGCCGGTGGACGGCCTCACCGGCGATGCGCAGGGGTGCCCGGCTCGTCGCCAGCAGTGTCAGGCGCGTGGTGGCGGCGAGCAGGTCGGCCAGGTCGGGCGCGCAATCGACCACGTGCTCGACGTTGTCCAGCACCAGCAGGAGGTGGCGACGGCGCAGGTGGGCGGCAAGTGCGTCGCGGGTGCCGCGCTGCCTGGCCTCGGTCAGCCCGAGCGCGGTGGCGATCGCGGCCAGCACGTCGCCGGGACGCGTGACCCGCGACAGCGCGACGAACACGACCCCGTCGGCGTGATCGGCGGCGCACCGGGCCGCGATGTCCACCGCCGCGCGGGTCTTGCCGACCCCACCCGGCCCCGTGATCGTCACCAGCCGGGAGCGGGTGAGCAGATCGGTCACTCGCCCTACGTCGTCGACGCGGCCCAGCATCGGGTTCGCCGGCGCCGGCAGCGACGCGAGCGGGGCGCGCGTGGGGATCGCCTCGTCCCATTCGCGGCGCTCGTCCGGCGGCACACCCAGCGCGGCCGCGAGCGCGTCGCGGGTGTGGCGGTACGGGCGTTTGCGCGTACCGCGCTCGAGGGCGCTGACGGCGTCGACGCTGAGCTCGGCCCGTTCGGCCAGCTCCTCCTGCGTGAGGCCGGCCCGCTCACGCAGCTCGCGCAGCCGCTCCCCGAACGCCTCTCGCACAGTTCGAAGTGTCCGGGACGCTGTCGGTGTTGCCGCACCCGCCCCACCGGCACGCTCCCGACGTCACCATCGTCGAACACCCTGGAGCACCCGATGGCCCGATCCGACCTCGACATCGTCCGCGACCTGTACGCGGCGTTCGCGCGCCGCGACCTGGACACGATCCGCGCAGCGATCCACCCCGCCTTCGTGATGGAGCAGAGCGCGGCGCTGCCGTGGGGCGGCACCCGCCGCGGCCCCGACGGGTTCTTCGCGTTCCTCGGCAGCCTGCTCACCCACCTCGACCCCGCCGTCGAGACCGAGCAGCTCTACGACTCCGGCCAGCACATCGTCCAGATCGGCCACACCCGCGGGACCGTGCACGCCACCGGCGCCCCGTTCCACGTCCGCGAGATCCACATCTGGCAGCTCGAAGACGGGAAGCTGCGCTCCTACCACGTCCACGTCGACGTCGAGGCCATGCAAGCGGCGCTGGACGCGCCGGCCGCATGACCCTCGGGATCACGGTGCTCGGCCCGACCGTCATCCGGGCGGCAGGGCTGCGGATCGACCTCGCGCGATCGATGGAGCGTGCGCTGCTCGTGCGGCTCGCCGTCGCGGGCGGGCACCCCGTGCTCGACGGCGACCTGCACCGCGACCTGTGGACCCGGCCCGGCCGGAGCGAGCCCGCCCGGCTGCGGGTGCTGGTCTCCCGCACGCGCGCGTCACTCGGCCCGCACGGACACCACCTCGAACGCGCCTGCGGCGGCTACCGCCTCGCGGGCGAGGCGACCGACCTCTGCAGCGTCCGAACCCTCACCCGGTACGCCGACGCCGCGGCCCGGCACGGCCGGCCGGACGAGGTCGTCGCCGCCACCACGGCCGCGCTCGACCACTGGACGGGACCGGCGCTGGCCGACCTGCGCACCTTCCCGTTCGCCGAGGCCGAGGGCCGTCGCCTCGACGAGCACCACCTCGACCTCACCATCCGCCGGCTCGACGCCCAGCTCCACCTCGACGCCGCCCAGGCCCCGGTCGGCGAGCTGGGCGCGCTCGCCACCAGACACCCCCAGCACGAACACATCCGCTCCCTGCTCGCGCACGCCCTCTACCGTGCGGGCCGGCAGGCCGACGCGCTCCACGAGCTCGCGCAACTCCGCCGCCACCTGGCCGAAACGCTCGGCCTCGACCCGACCCCCTCCGTCGCGGCGATGGAGGTGCGCATGCTCCGCCACGACCCCACCCTCGCCGCCGCATCGGTGCGGCGGGCGGGGTGAGCTGGACGACGGGATGTGTGCGCGACGCACGCGTTGCCAGGAAAGCCACTTTCCTGGCGCCGCAGGACAGGAAAGCCACTTTCCTGGCACCCCCCGACTACCCGCCCGCACCCGGCCGGCGGTCGGGTGCGACCGGGCATGACCGCGCAGACCTGGATGTGTCCTCGCAGACCTGAGTGCGTCGTCGCAGACCGCCCACGCTCTGCGAGGACACAACGAGCTCTGCGAGGACGCCACACCCGAGCTCGAACCACCCACGGGCCGGTGGCTGGGCGGGCGTGGGAGGGCAGGAAAGCCACTTTCCTGCCCTGTGAGGGCCGGAAACTGGCTTTCCTGCCCTCCCGTCACCACGGGAGCGCCGTTCGTTCAGCCGCCGGCGCGGGTGAGGAGAGTCTGTATCACGAACTCGGCGGCCGTACGCGCCTTCTTGCACGCCACCTCGCGAATCATCGGCAGGTTGCCGAGGTAGTCGTACGAGACCTGGATGGTCCGGCCCGCGGCGACGTCGAGAAAGATCTGGCAGGTTTCCTCGCGTGGGGCGTAGAGGGTCTGCGTCTCGACTGCCGGAAAGCCGGCCACACGGATGACGTCCGCCCCGAGCGGGTTGCGCAGCATGACTTCCGCGCCGTACGCGATGTGGATCTCCACGACGTATCCCTCCCTCGGCTCATCGGGCGTGTGTCTCCATTGGCACGTTCTCCTGCCATCCCGCCGCGGCTCCCGATTCGCCGATATACCGACGTCGAGCTGGATGAGCTGCTCGTCGGCCAACAGGGAGCACGGATCGAGGCCGTCGATCACGATGTCGCCCGGCCGCGGCGGTAAGGACGCGCCCCCTGGGCTGTGGGCTGTGGGCACGCCGACGACGGGCGCCGGCGAACAGGAGCTGACGATCAACGCTGCCGCCACGACAGCGAACGTCGGGATTGCACGTGCCCTCATCCACGCGGCCGGTAGGAGTTGGCGATCTCATCGTCCGTGTAGCCGTAGAACCTCGCGGTTTCGTCTAACGCACTCGCCGCCTCACGGAGATCGCTGTTGTACTGCTTGCATCCTTCGAACAGTGCTTCGATGCGCTCATTGAATGCGGCCTGCGCATCCCGGGAAACTGGATCACCACCGCAAAGACCGATTCCAGGGTTGTTGTTTCGCGCGTTGGTGAGGACGTCGTCCAGCCGATCCGCCTCCGCCATCAGCACCGCGCGTGCCTTCAGCACGTTGTCGCGGTTGACCTGCATCGCCACCGACGCCACGGCAGCATCGAGCTTGGGCCGGAAAGGCCCGGGTGAGTCAGCCATGCCGAGGAGGATAGAACTCGACCACGGCCCGCCGGGCCGTTTCGGAGAAACCCGTAAAGAGGCCCTGAAAGGATCCCTATGGCTGTTTTCCGAATTCCGCCGAGGCCACCGTCCAGGCCCGCGCCTGTTCCGAGATCGTCACGCCGATGCCGGGTCGGTCGGGGACGAGCATGCGGCCGTCGCTGATCTGCAGGCTCTCGTCGAAGAGCGGTTCGAGCCACTCGAAGTGCTCCACCCACGGCTCCAGGCCGTACGCCGCGGCCAGGTGCAGGTGTATCTCCATGGCGAAGTGCGGCGCGAGCTGCAGGCGGTGGTGCTCGGCGAGGGCGGCGAGGCGCAGGAACGGGGTGATGCCGCCGATCCTCGGCGCGTCGGGCTGCACGACGTCGGCGGCGCCC
Organism: Pseudonocardia sp. TRM90224; assembly: GCF_021245725.1. GTDB lineage: Bacteria > Actinomycetota > Actinomycetes > Mycobacteriales > Pseudonocardiaceae > Pseudonocardia. Next base: position 89,766 of record NZ_JAJGSX010000007.1, read on the forward strand.
GCCCTGATCAGCTCCCAGTGCTCTGCGACGCTCGTGAGCATCTCGCCGGTCGCGATCGGGGTGTCCAGCGCGCGGGCGAGGGCGGCGTGCCCCTCGGCGTCGTACGCGTCGAGCGGCTCCTCGATCCAGGTCAGGTCGAGGTCCTCGAACGCGCGGCCCATCCGCAGGGCGCTGCGCCGGTCCCACTGCTGGTTCGCGTCGACCATGAGCGGCACGCCGTCGCCGAGGTGCGAGCGCACCGCCGTCACCCGCGCGAGGTCGACGGCCGCGTCCGGGTGCCCCACCTTGATCTTGATGCCGCCGATGCCGCGCTTCAGCGACTCCGTCGCGTTCTCCAGCACCTCCTCGATCGGCGTGTGCAGGAACCCGCCGGAGGTGTTGTAGCAGCGCACGGAATCGCGGTGCGCCCCGAGCAGCTTCGCGAGCGACAGCCCGGCCCGTTTCGCCTTCAGGTCCCACAGCGCGACGTCGATCGCGGCGATCGCCTGCGTCGCGAGCCCGCTGCGGCCCACCGACGCCCCCGCCCACAGCAGCTTCTCGACGATCCGCGCGATGTCGCTGGCGTCCTCACCGATCAGGTCGGGCGCGATCTCGACGGCGTGCGCGTACTGTCCCGGCCCGCCGGCCCGCTTCGAGTAGCCGAACCCGACGCCGCTGTGCCCGCCTTCGGTGACGATCTCGGCGAAGAGGAACGCGATCTCCGTCATCGGCCGCTGCCGGCCCGTCAGCACCTTGGCGTCGCTGATCGGCGTGCTCAGCGGCAGCGTCACCGACGACAGCCGGACCCACACGATCGCCCCGTCGGTCACCCTCAGATCCCCGTGAAGTCGACGGGCGCGGCCAGGTCGACCGGCGCCATCTGCTCGATCGCGAGCCGCGTCTGCTCCATCGCGGCGATGATCTCCCGCTCGCGACCGTCCCGCAGGCGCGTCACCGGCACCGAGCAGCTGATCGCGTCGGCGGCAGGGCTCGCGTACCGCAGTGGCAGCCCGAAGCACACGACGCCGACGTAGTTCTCCTCGTTGTCGATCGAGTAGCCGCGCTCCCGCGTCCGCCGGAGGTCGGCGACCAGCGCTTCCTTCTCGATGATCGTGTTCGGGGTGAGCGGGGTCAGCTGATCGGGCAGGTGCGGGTCGATCGCCCCCAACCGCTCGGCGAGCAGCGCCTTGCCCATCGACGTGCTGAACGCCGGCAGCGTGCGCCCGACCCGGCTGAAGGGCCGCATGTACTGCGTCGATTCCTTCGTGGCCAGGTAGACGATGTCGACGCGGTCGAGCCGGCCGAAGTGGATCGTCTCGCCGAGCGCGGCGCCGAGCTCGTTGATGTGCGGCGCGGCGATGCGCACGTACGGGTCGGTGTCGAGGTAGGTCGTGCCGGCGAGCAGCGCCCTGATCCCGATGCTGTACTGCGTGCCGGTCGGGTCGGTGCGCACCCAGCCGCGCTCCACGAGCGTCCGGATGAGCGCGTAGATGCTGCTGCGCGGCGCCCCGAGGCCCTCGCTCAGCTCACGCAGCCGCGCGGGACGATTCTGCCGGGACGCGAGCAGCTCCAGCAGCTCGACGGTGCGCGCCGCGGATTTCACCTCACGCACGCCCGGCAGCCGGTCGGCACCGCTCTCTACGTCCAGGTCTTCAGGCTCGGCCACGCTTGACAGCATAGCAACACATGCTTAGCGTCCAGATTCACACGTAGATGCTGTCTATATATGGAGACGACCGAGTGGCGGATGCAGCGGCACGCTTGCGCGAGGCGATGGGACGGTCGGTGCTGTCCTTCCCGCTGACCTCCTTCACCGAGGACGGCGAGATCGACATCGCGGGTTTCCGCGACCACGTGGGGCGCCAGGTCGCGGCCGGTCCCGCGGCGCTCTTCGTCTGCTGCGGGACGGGCGAGTTCTTCTCGCTCGCCGAGCCCGAGTACGAGCAGCTGCTCACCGCGGCGGTCGCCGAGGTCGGCGGGCGCGTTCCGGTCGTCGCGGGCCTGGGCTACGGCTGGGCGCAGGCGTCGCGGTTCGCCGCCGCCGCCGAGCGCGCGGGCGTCGACGCCGGGCTGCTCATGCCGCACTACCTCGTCGAGGCGCCTCAGCTCGGGCTCGTCGCGCAGGTCCGCGAGGTCGCGGCGCGCACGGCCCTGCCGCTGATCGTCTACCAGCGCGGGCAGGTGCGCTTCAGCGCCGCCGCGATCGCCGAGCTCGGCGGGGTGCACGGCGTGATCGGCCTCAAGGACGGCCACAGCGACCTCGACCAGCTGCAGCGCGCCCGGCTCGCCGCACCCCCTGACTGGCTCTTCTTCAACGGCGCCGCCACCGCGGAGATGCAGGCCCGCGCCTACCGCACCATCGGCGTCCCCGCCTACTCGTCGGCCGTGCACTCGTTCGCGCCGGAGATCGCCTCCGCGTTCTTCCGCGCCTTCGCCGCACACGACGACGACACGATGGAGAAGCTGCTGCGCGGCTTCTACTGGCCATTGGTCGAGCTGCGCGACAGGCGGGCCGGCTACGCGGTCTCGCTGGTCAAGGCGGCCGCCAGGCTGCGCGGCGAGCGCGTCGGGCGAGTGCGGGCACCGCTGACCGATCCCACCCCGGACGAGACCACCGAGCTGGAGGCCCTGCTCGACGCCGGTCTCGGCCTCGTAGGAGCAACGCGATGACGGGAGCCAGTTCCGTGCCAGTCAGTTCTGGGCCAACCACTTCCGGGCCCACGATCACCCGAGCGACGGTCACCCCGATCCTGATCGGCGACCCGCCGCTGCTCAACACCCAGGGCGTGCACCAGCCGTACACGCCGCGGATGATCGTCGAGCTGGAGACGGACGCCGGCGTCACCGGCGTCGGCGAGACCTACGGCGACACCGACTACCTCACGATCGCGGAACGGCTCGCCGTCGCCGTCGTCGGTCAGCCGCTGAGCTGCCTGAACCGGCTCGGCACGCTCGTCGGCGGCGATTCGAGCGCGCCGGAGTCGACCCGGCTCGACGTCGGCGGCCTGCGTGGGGTGCGGACCAGCACGAAGCTGACCGCGAGCGTCGTCTCGGCGTTCGAGGTCGCCGCGCTCGACGCGCTCGGGCGCACCACCGGCCTCCCCGTGCACGCGCTGCTGGGCGGCAAGGTCCGCGACCGCGTCGAGTACAGCGGATACCTCTTCTACCGGTGGGCCGAGCACCCCGTCCCGGACGCGCCCGCCGACGACTGGGGCGATGCGCTCGACCCGGACGGTGTCGTGGCGCAGGCCCAGCGGTTCGCCGACCGGTACGGCTTCACGTCGTTCAAGCTCAAGGGTGGCGTGTTCCCGCCCGAGGAGGAGATCGCGGCGATCAACGCGTTGCGCGCAGCCTTCCCGGAGGCGCCGCTGCGGCTCGACCCGAACGGCGCGTGGTCGGTCGCGACCGGCATCTCGGTGGCGAACGAGCTGGCCAACGTCGTGGAGTACCTGGAGGACCCGACGCTCGGCGTGACCGGGATGTCCGAGGTCTACCGCAAGACCGGCGTCCCGCTCGCGACCAACATGTGCGTCACGACGTTCGCCGAGGTCCCGGCCGCGTTCGCGGCCGACGCCGTGCAGGTGGTGCTCTCGGACCACCACTTCTGGGGCGGGCTGGTGGCCACCCGCGAGCTGGCGGCGCTCTGCCGGACGTTCGGCGTGGGCCTCTCGATGCACTCCAACACCCACCTCGGCATCAGCCTGGCCGCGATGACGCACGTCGCGAGCACGGTCCCCGACCTGCTCTACGCCTGCGACACGCACCGGCCGTGGCAGACCGAGGACGTGATCACCGAGCCGCACACGTTCAGCGGCGGCTGCGTGGACGTGTCCGACGCCCCCGGGCTCGGGATCGAGCTGGACCGCGACAACCTCGCCCGCTTCCACGAGCGCTGGAAGGCCGGCGACGTGCGCAACCGCGACGACGTCTCGGCGATGCGGGTGGCTCGACCCGAATGGACCCAGCCGGCGATGCCTCGCTGGTGACCCCACCGATCGGAGCAGACCATGCACAGGCGCATCGTGGCGCTGTTGGCAGGCACGGCCGTCGCGCTGACCGCGTGCGGAGGCGTTCAAGGCGGTAGCGCCGCGCGCGACGCGGCCGGCTTCCCCACCAAACCCGTCGAGCTGACCGTCCCGTCCAGCGCGGGCGGCAGCAGCGACCTCATCGGGCGGGCGGTCGCGCGGGCGGTGGAGAAGCCGCTCGGCACGTCCGTACCGGTGGTCAACAAGCCCGGGGCGAACGGCGCCGTCGGCGGCAAGGAGGTGCTGGGCAGCAGCCCGGACGGGCACCGGCTCGTCATGCTGTTCAAGTCGCTGATGTCGATCACGCCGCTCGCCGTGGACGACCCGGACGCGATCCGGTTCGACCAGATGACGGTGGTCGCGCCGCTGACCGTCGAGGACTACGTGCTGGTCGTGCCGGCGGCGTCGCCGCACCGCACGGTGGCCGATCTCGTCGGGGCGGGCCGGCTCTCCTACGGCACCACCGGCGCCGGCACCGGGAGCCAGCTCGCCCAGGCGCTGCTGTTCGGCGCGGCGAAGGTCGACGCCACCGACGTGCCGTTCGACGGCGGGGCGCCGACGATCACGGCGTTGCTCGGCAGCCAGGTGGACGCCGCAGTGATCCAGATCGCCGAGGCCGCGCCGCAGGTCGACGCTGGCGCGCTGCGCCCACTGGCGGTGTTCTCCGAGGCGAGGATCCCGTTCCTGAAGGACGTCCCGACGGCGAAGGAGCTCGGCTACGACGTGGTCGTCGACCAGCGCCGCTTCCTCGCCGCGCCGGCCGGGCTCGCCCCCGAGGCGCTCGCGACGCTGCAGAAGGCCGTCGCCACGGCGCAGCAGGACCCGCGATACACGGAGTTCCTGGAGAAGAACTACATCAGCCCGTGGACCGACCCGGCCGACCAGGTGATCCCGCACCTCGAGGCGGCGAAGAAGGGCTACGCCGACGTGATCGCGGCGTCCGGGATCACGTTCAAGGAATCCTGATGGATCAGGAGCAGGAGGAGGTCCAGGAGGAGGTCCAGGAGCAGGTCACGGCCCCGGCCGGCCGATCGCGGACGACGGCGGTCGCGGCGGTCGTCTCGCTCGCCGTCGGCCTGCTCGCGGGCTGGACGGCGTGGGGCATGCGGGTGGGCACGCTCTCCGAGCCGGGTCCGGGGCTGTGGCCGCTCGTCGTGAGCGTGGTGATGGTGCTGTCGTCGGTCGCGCTGCTCGTCGCAGCGGGGCACGCCACCGAGAGCGACCCGTTCACCCGCGGCAGCGCGGTCGTGCTGCTCGGCGCGGTGTCGCTGCTGGCCTACGCGTGGGCGTTCGAGCGGATCGGGTTCGAGATCCCCACGGCGCTGCTGCTGATGCTGTGGCTCACCGTGATCGGCAAGGAGCCGCTGCTGACGTCGCTGCTGGTCACGGTGGGCGCGACGGCGGCGGCCTACCTGCTGTTCGTAGTTGCGCTGGGCGTCTCGCTGCCTCGGCTGATCGCGTTCTGAGGCCGGGGATCCATGGACGTCATCGGGCCGGCACTGGCCGGCTTCTCCGTCGCCTTCGAGCCGGCGAACCTGCTCTACTGCCTGCTCGGCGTGACCCTCGGCATGCTCGTGGGCGTCCTGCCCGGGCTCGGGCCGGCCGCGACGATCGCGGTGCTGCTGCCGATCACGTACACGATCGAGCCGGCCTCGGCGATCATCATGCTCGCCGGGATCTTCTACGGCGCGCAGTACGGCGGCACGATCACGTCGGTGCTGCTGCGGCTGCCCGGTGAGGCGTCGACGGTGGTCACGGCGATCGACGGTTACCAGATGGCGCGCAACGGCAGAGCGGGCGCCGCGCTCGGGATCGCGGCGATCGGCTCGTTCATCGGCGGCACGGTCGCGATCCTCGGGCTGACGTTCCTGGCGCCGCTCGTGGCAGGCGCGGCGTTGAGCTTCGGGCCGCCCGAGTACACCGCCTTGGCCGTCCTGGGCATCCTGCTGGTCACGACGCTGGGCGGCGGCTCGGTGCGGGCGAGCCTGCTCGCGGCCGCGATCGGGCTGCTGCTCGCGACCGTGGGCCGCGACCCGATCGTCGCGACCGAGCGCTTCACGTTCGGCAGCGACGAGCTGGCCGACGGGATCGACTTCGTCGTCGTCGCGATGGGCCTGTTCGGGATCGGCGAGATCCTGTTCAACCTGGAGCAGCACCGCGGGACGAACCCGAAGCCGCCGCCGATCGGACGGGCGTGGCCGTCGCGGCAGGACTGGCGCGACGCGCGGGCCGCGGTCGGGCGCGGCTCGGTCGTCGGGTTCGTGCTCGGCGTGCTGCCCGGCGGTGGCGCGACGATGTCCTCGCTGGTCGCGTACGCGGTGGAGAAGCGCAGGGCGAAGGACCCCAGCCGGTTCGGCAAGGGCGCCATCGAGGGCGTCGCAGGACCGGAGACGGCCAACAACGCCGCCGCGACGTCGTCGTTCATCCCACTGCTCACGCTGGGCATCCCGGCCAACGGGACGATGGCGATCATGTTCGGCGCGCTGCTGCTGCACGGCATCACGCCGGGCCCGCTGCTGATCGGGCAGCACCCCGACGTGTTCTGGGGTGTCATCGACTCGATGTACGTCGGGAACCTGCTGCTGCTGATCATGAGCGTGCCGCTGATCGGGATCTTCGTGCGGGTCCTCGCGGTGCGCACCGCGATCCTCGCCCCGCTGACCGTGCTGATCACCATGATCGGCGTCTACACGGTGCGGATGAGCGTGTTCGACATGCTCGCCGTCGCCGTGTTCGGGGTGCTGGGCTACCTGATGAAGAAGGTCGGGCTGGAGCCGGGCCCGCTGGTGCTCGCGTTCGTGCTGGGGACGCTGCTGGAGACGTCGTTCCGGCAGTCGATGCGGATCTTCCACGGTGACCTGGCCGGGTTCGCGGGCCGGCCGATCTCCGGCGTGCTGCTCGGCGCGGTCGTGGTGATCGTCGTCGTGGCGGCGCTGCGCCGCCGCAGCCACCGGAAGACCGTCGACAACGACGTTTTGGCTGTTCCGGGGCCCACAAAAGAGCCATAACGTCGTTGTCGACGGTTACTGTCGCCCGTGCTCGTCGTTCTCGACCTCATCGGTGTCGCGGTGTTCGCCGCGTCCGGCGCGCTGGCCGCCGTGCACGCCAGGCTGGACGTGTTCGGGGTGATCGTGCTGGCGGCCGTGACGGCGCTGGGCGGCGGCGTCGTGCGCGACGTGCTGATCGGCGTCACACCGCCGAGCACGCTGCGGCAGTGGCCTTACCTGCTGGTTCCGGCCGTGGTGGCGCTGCTGGTGTTCCGCTGGCACCCGGCGGTGGCCCGGCTGCGCCGCGGCGTCCAGCTCCTCGACGCGCTGGGACTGGCGCTCTTCGCGACCACCGGCACCGTCGCCGCGCTCGGGACGGGCGCGCCGGCCGTCACCGCCGCGCTGGTCGGGGTGATCACCGGCGTCGGCGGCGGCATGCTGCGCGACGTGCTGCTCAACGAGGTGCCGACCGTCCTGCGCCGCGAGATCTACGCGCTCGCGGCCGCGGGCGGCGCCGCCGTCGTGGTCGCGGGTCACCGGCTCGGGCTCCCCTCCGGGCCGGTGACCCTCGCGGCGGCCGCACTCGTCGCCACCGTGCGCGTGCTGGCGCTCTGGCGCCACTGGAACGCGCCGGTGGCCGGCCACCTCTGACGCGTCGCCCTCGATGGTGAGAGGCACCGATCGGAGTTTGACGGTCAGACGCCCGCGCCGACCAGGTCCGCCAGCGCGCGACCGCGCTCCGCTGCGCGCTCGTGGGCCTGCGAGAGCGATTCGGCCGCGAGCGGGCGCAGCTCGGCCATCGCCGGCGTGACGTCGGCGAGGGTCAGCTCGGCCTCGACGACGGTGACGTCGGCGCCGAGCACGTCGGAGAGGATCCGGACGAGGTAGGGCGTCGCGTGGTCCCAGCCCTCGCGGGGCGTGCCGGCGCCGTAGCCGCCGCCGCGCGCGATCACGAGCGTGACGGGACGGTCGCCGAGCAGCTTGCCGCCCGCCTGCGCGCGGGGGTCGAGCAGCACGAGGTCGATCCAGTTCTTCAGGTGCTGCGAGACGCCGAAGTTGTAGAGCGAGGTCGCGACCACGATCACGTCGGACGCGAGCAGCTCGTCCACTAGCGCGACCGACAGCGCGGCGGCGGCCGCGTGCTGCGGCGAGCGTGGGGCCTGCGGGTCGTAGACGCCGGCCGCGGCCGAGGTCCACGCGGTCGGCGGGAGCGGCTCGGCGGTCAGGTCCCTGCGGACGACCGTGCCTTCCGGGTGCCGGCCGGTCCACGCCTTCTCCAACGTGTCGGCGACCTGGCGGCTCACCGAACCCTGCTGGCGGATGCTGCTGTCGAGACGGAAGAGCGTCATGACTTCTCCACTACTCCAAGTGCGTGGTTGTGCTGTCCAGACGATGTTCTGCTTTGCAGACGATCGTGTCAACAGACAGTAGCCCAGGTCGCATTCCCGGTATGCTCGACGTGTGACCACCCCCGCCGGCGTCGAGACCGATCTCGGTTGGGCGCTCGGCACGGTGATGCGCACGTACCTGCGCATGGCCGACGCGCGCCTGGCCGGTATCCCCGGTGGCCCGCGCGGCTACCAGGTGCTGGCCTCCGCGTCCGACCCCGAGCTGAACAGCCAGCTGGCGCTCGCGAAGTACCTCGGCGTCGACCGCACGGTGATGACCTACTTGATCGACGACCTCGAGGGCGCCGGGCTCGTCGCGCGCGTCCCCGATCCGGCCGACCGCAGGGCCCGCCGGATCGAGCTGACCGACGCGGGCACCGAGCGCCTCTGCCAGCTCGAACGGAGCCTGCGTGAGGCCGAGGAGCACCTGCTCGGCGCCCTGGAGCCGGAGGAGCGCGAGGTGCTGCGCACCCTCCTGCACCGCCTCGCCACCCGCGGCGAGCAGCAGCACAACGCGTGCGACGTCGCCGACATGCTCGACTCGGCAGGCCCCGCGGGCCCGCCCGCCGCACCCACGCGGCGCAAGCGCCGCCGCTGACCCGACCCCCGTAGAAGTTCCCCACCGTTTTGTGCATCTGCGCGCCTCCAGGGCGCGCAAGTGCACAAAACGGTGGGGAAGTTCGGGGTTCTAGCGCAGCGCGGCGGCCTTGCGTTCGAGGTAGGCGCGCTCGGGGAGGCTCGTGGTGCGGCGGGCGGCCTCGAGGTAGGAGGCCAGCGCGCCGGCCCTGTCGCCGATCAGCTCCTGGAGGTAGCCGCGCACGGCGTGCAGGCGGTGGTGGCGCGAGACGCGCTCGTCCTTCTCCAGCGGCTCCAGCAGCGCAAGCCCGGCCGCCGGGTCCTGCGCCTTCGCGACGGCGACCGCGTGGTTGAGCGTGACCATCGGATTCGGCGCGATCGTCTCCAGCACCCCGTACAGCACGACGATCTGCGCCCAGTCGGTGTCCTCGTCGCGCGCGGCCTCGGCGTGCACCGCCGCTATCGCGGCCTGCAGCTGGTACGGACCGACCGCGGCGGTCGCGAGCGCGCCGCTGATCAGCGCGACGCCTTCGGCGATCTGCGCATGGTCCCAGCGGGCCCGGTCCTGGTCGGCGAGTGGGACCAGGCTGCCGTCCGCGCCGGTGCGGGCCGCGCGCCGGGCGTCGGTCAGCAGCATGAGCGCGAGCAGCCCTGTCACCTCGCCGTCCTCGGGCAGCGCCGCGCGCAGTTTCCGGGTGAGCCGGATCGCCTCCGTGGCCAGCTCGGGACGGTGCAGGTCGGCGCCGGACGACGCGGTGTAGCCCTCGTTGAAGATCAGGTACAGGACGTGCAGCACCTCGGGGAGGCGTTCGGTCCCGGCCGGCAGGTGGAACCCGTCCGCCTGCTTGATCGACTTCTTGGCGCGGCTGATGCGCTGCGCCATCGTGGCCTCCGGCACGAAGAACGCGTGCGCGATCTCCGCGGTCGTCAGACCGCCGACGGCACGCAGCGTGAGCGCGATCTGCGACGGCGGCGAGAGCGCGGGGTGGCAGCACAGCAGGAGCAGCGTGAGGCTGTCGTCGACCGGCGCCGCCGCCTCGCCGGGACCGGCGCCGACCGGCTCGGGATCCAGGACGGCCAGCTCCGCCTCGCGCCGCCGTCGCGCGCTCTCGCTGCGCCACTCGTCGGTCAGCCGCCGCGTCGCGACCGTCAGCAGCCAGGCGCGCGGGTTGTCCGGCAGGCCGTCCCCCGGCCACTGCGTGGAGGCGGCCAGCAAGGCCTCCTGCACGGCGTCCTCGCACGCGTCGAACTGGCCGTGGCGGCGCACGAGCACGCCGAGGACCTGCGGCGCGAGCTCGCGCAGCAGGTCCTCGATGCGGGTGCCCGTCACATCTCCATGCCGGCGGAGAACATGACCGGCCGGACCTCGATGCCCAGCCCCTCTATGGCCGCGTCGGGGATCATCGCGGCCAGCTCGTAGGCGCGTTCCTCGCTCTCGACGTCGACGAAGTAGAAGCCGCCGATGTACTCCTTCGCCTCGACGTAGGGCCCGTCGGTGACGACGGTCGAGCCGTTGCGGACGCTCACCACGACGGTGTTCGCCGGGTCGCCCAGCGCCTGCGTCCCGATCATCTCGCCGGACTCCTTGATCGCCTCCATGAACGCGCCGTGCCCCTCCATGACCGCGTTGCGCTGCTCCCCGGTCAGGGCGTCGAACACGGCCGGGTTCTGGTGCATGATCAGCAGGTACTTCATCGCTTCTCCTCGTGGTCGACCACCGCACCCGCGGTGGACACCGCAGGGTCGGAGCCGGGTGGCCGATCTCGACACGGACTCTCGACACGGACCGTAGTGCGTCTCAGCGCACGCCCTGCTCCAGCTCCCCCGCGATCCGCCGCTGCACGGCGGCCACCGCTCGGAACGCCTCGCGCAGCGACGCCCGGGTGACGGCGGAGAGGTCCCGCGGGCGCACGAGGTCGTCGGGGACCTCGCCGGCGCGCAGCTGCTCGACCTGGTGCGCCAGCCGCAGCTGCAGCACCAGGTGGAACGCCTCTTCGAGGGTCGCGGCGGCGCCGGCGTCGAGCGTGCCCGCCGCAACCGCGGCACGCAGCCGTGCCGGCGTCGACGCGCTGGTGACGCCCGCGGCCATCCCGGCCCACCTGGCGAGGTCGACGATCGGGACCAGACCGCCGGACTTCAGGTCGAGCCGGCCGCGGCGCCGACCGGTGTGCTCGACGACGAAGTCGCGGAGGAAGCCCGTCGGCGGCCGGTGGGCCAGCGCGTACTTCCCGAGGAGCCGCAGCAGGTCGGGGTGGCGCCGCGCGTTGCGGAAGACGTCGGGGACTGCGGGGTCGACACGCAGCCCCCACACCGGGCGCGCGTCCACCATGAGCGAGACGAAGATCGGCGCCTTGGTCTGCGCCGGATCGGTGAGCCAGCCGCGCGCGGCCGCCTGCCACGCCTCGTACGAGCGCGCGAAGAGCCGGTTGCTCGCGACCGCCCCGTTGGAATCGGCCCGGAACCCGGCCGCGGCGAGCCCGTCGAGGACCCGCTCCGCCAGTGTCCGCCCGTAGGTCTCCGCCTCGTCCTCGTCGGCGGGCCCGACCCAGACGAGCCCGCTGTCCACGTCGGACGACGGCACGGCCTCGCGGCGCGCGAGACTGCCCAGCGCGAGCCAGGTGAGCGGGCGCGGCGGGTTGCCCAGCTCGGCGACGACCAGCTCGATGAGCCGCCTGGTCAACGCGTCGACGACCACCGACGTGATGCCGGCGATGTCGCTCGCCGCGACCTTCGCGTCGTGCAGGGCGATCACGGTCGCGGTGAGCCCCTGCGCGGCAGCCACCAGCTCGGGCACGGTCGCGGCCCGCGCGATCGCTGCACGCAGCCCGAAGCTGCTGCGGGTGGTCGCGGCGACGACGTCGGCGTCCTCCAGCACACCGAGCAGCCGGCCCGTCGCGTCGAGCACGGGCACGTGGCGCACGCCGCGGTCGAGCATGTCGAGCAGCACCTCGCCGCCGAGCCGGTCGGCGGCCGTGGTCCACGCCGGAGCGCTCATCGCGAGCCGGACGGGCGCCGCGGTGTCGGTGCCGTCGGCGATGACGGTGCGCAGGTCGCGGTCGGTGAGGATGCCGAGGCGGCCGTTTCCCGGTGGACCGTCGCCGAGGGGCACCACGACGGCCGTGGCGCCGCACCCGGTCATCCGCTGCGCGGCCTCGCGGATCGAGGTCTCCGCCGGCACCGTGCACAAGGGCGCCCTGATCAGCTCGCGGACCGGGCGTTGCGCGGCGTCGGGCCCGCTGTCGGGGCCGCTGTCGGGACGGGCAGCCGCGAGCAGTGTCGGGGCCAGCAGCGAGCGGGCGACGTACCGCAGGCCGGCCGGTCGGCCGAGCAGGTCGCGGACCGCGGCGGCGGGCAGCCGCAGGCACGTCGTCGGGCCGTGCGCGACGGCGGTGAACCCGATCGGCAGCCCGGCGAGCATCGCGGCGTGGCCGAACAGCTCGCCGGGGCCGAGCAGGTCGAGCACGCGCCCGGAGTGCACGATCTCGACCGACCCGCTGCGGACCACCCGCACGTGCTCCGGCGGGCCTTCGCCGCGCACGAGGATCGACGCCCCGGCGGGGTGGTCCTCGGTCGTGGCCGTGGCGGCGAGCGCCGCCAGCTCGGCGGGTTCGAGACCGTCGAACGGCGGGTGCGCGCGCAGGAACTCCGCCTCGTCGGCCACGCCGCCATCCTCGCCCATCGGGCCCGGCAACGGAATTCGCCGGTGGGCGGTCGTTTTCGAATGCGATCGTCAGCGCAATCCAGCTGACAGGTGTTTCACTCCCCCGTGGCATTCCTCGGCGGCCCCGAGTCCAGAAAACTGTGCGCTATCGCCGCGAGGAAGGCAGCATCCGTGTTCAGACCTGCGCGGCACGGCCTGCTGGCCTCCTCCGCGGCCCTCGCGGTCGCCATCAGCGGGCTCGGCGCACCCGCCGCGGTCGACCCCGTTCTGAGGCCCGGGACGACGTTCTTCACGCCACCGCCGAAACCGGAGGCGCTCAAGCACATCGCCGAGGTTGCCGCAGGTGGTGACGTTGCGCTCGCCGCCAAGCTCACCGACATGGTGACCACGCCGCAGGCGTACTGGCTCGCCGGCGACAAGCCGGCGAGCATCGAGCGCCGGGTGCGCACGGTCACCACCGCGGCGGCCGCGCTGGGCCAGGTGCCGGTGCTCGTCGCCTACAATATCCCTTTCCGCGACTGCGCGCAGTTCTCCGCGGGCGGCGCCACGAATACCGCGGAATACCTCGATTGGATGGGCGCGTTCGCCAGGGGCATCGAGAACCGCAAGGCCGTGGTGCTGCTCGAACCCGACGGGCTGGGCATCATCCCGCACCACCGCAACATCCAGGGCGAGCCGGAATGGTGCCAGCCGAAGGAGGCCGACCCGGCCACCGCGGCCGCCGAGCGCTACACGCAGCTCAACAGGGCCGTCGACATGGTCACCGAGCTGCCCGGCACGAAGGTTTACCTCGACGGCACCCACCTGCACTGGCTCGGTGCCGGTGACACGGCCAAGCGGCTCGCCGCTGCCGGCGTCGACCGCACCGACGGGTTCTTCCTGAACGTGTCGAGCTTCGAGACCGACGCCTACAACGCCCGCTACGCGCTCTGGGTGAGCTCGTGCCTCGCCTTCGCGGCCAACCCGGACGACGGCGGATGGCGGCTCGGCCGTTACGAGTAGTGCGCTAGCCAGTACCACCCCGCGAAGGTCGACGACGAGAGCACGTGGCACCTCACCGACAAGTGGTACGCCGACAGCCTCGGCAGGGCGCGCCCGACCACCCACTACGTCGCCGACACCAGCCGCAACGCCCGCGGCCCCTGGACGCCACCGGCCGCGCACCCGCCGGGTGACCCGCAGACGTGGTGCAACCCGCCCGACCGCGGCCTCGGGTTCAAACCGACCACCCGGACCGGCAACCCGCTGCTCGACGCCTACCTGTGGGTGAAGGTCCCCGGCGACTCCGACGGCGAGTGCAACCGCTGGAACCCGCCGGGCGCGATCGACCCCGTCCGCGGGAAGCACGACCCGCGCGCCGGAGCTTGGTTCCCCGACCTCGCCGTCGAGCTGGTGCGCAACGCCGGCCCGACGCGGCCGCCGGACGAGGCGCAGCTCTCCCCCGCGCTGCCGGAAGGCACAGGGGCGGAGCAGACGGGCGAGGACCCGAGCTGGCCCCACGTCGACCTCCCCGACGAGCGGCGCTGGCCCCAGCAGTAGGGCGGCCCCGGCGGCCCCATGCGTTCCGCACGCGAGGGCAGGAAAGCCACTTTCCTGCCCTGTGAGGGCCGGAAAGTGGCTTTCCTGCCCTCCCCAGCGCCGTGGCCGGGGCGCCGCTAGGCGCGAAGCAGGTCGGCCGCCTTCTCCCCGATCATCATGCAGGTGATGTTGGGGTTGATCGCCGGCAGGAACGGGAGGATCGACGCGTCCGCGACCCGCAGCCCCGTCACCCCCCGCACGCGCAGCTGCGGGTCGACGACGGCGTCCGGGTCGCTCGCCGGACCCATCTTCGCCGTGCTCGCGGGGTGGTAGACGGTGTTGTGGGTCTTGCGGATGTAGTCGACGAGGTCGTCGTCCGTGACGGCGTCCGGGCCGGGGGTGAGCTCGCGCGCCACCCAGTCCTTCAGCGCGGGCTGCTCCGCGATCCGCCGCGCCAGCCGCACCCCGGCGAGCATGACGGTCATGTCGTGGTCTTCGGGGTCCGTGAAGTAGCGCGGGTCGACCTTCGCGCGGTCGCGGAAGTCGAGCGACCGCAGCCGCACCGTGCCCCGCGACCGCCCGCGCGTGACGTTCGGGGTGAGGCAGAACCCGTTGTCGGTGGTCGGGTAGCCCCAGCGCACGGTGTTGAGGTCGAACGGGACCGAGCCGTAATGCATCATCAGGTCGGGCCGGTCGAGCCCCTCGCGGGTGCGGGTGAACAGCCCGATCTCCCACCACTGCGTGGAGCGGGTGACCATGGGCCGGGTCGCCTCCCACATGACGAGGCCCTCGACGTGGTCGTCGAGGTTCGCCCCGACGCCGGGCGCGTCCACCAGCACCTCGACGCCCATCTCACGCAGGTGCGCCGACGGTCCGATGCCCGAGAGCATCAGCAGCTTCGGCGTGTCGATGGCGCCCGCGGAGAGCACCACTTCGCGCCGCGCCGTGACGGTGTGCCGGCCGGGTCCGATGTCCTGCTGGTACTCGACGCCCGTCGCGCGCCGGCCGCCGTCCTCGTCGCCGAAGAGCACCCGCGACGCCCACGCCCCGGTCCGGATCTCCAGGTTGGGTCGGGAGCCCATGATCGGGTGCAGGTAGCTCACCGACGCCGAGGCACGCGTGCCGTCGGGCAGCTGGTTGATCTGGAAGAACCCGGCGCCCTCGCACACCGTCGTGCCCTCGTTGAACCGCACGGTCGGCAGCCCGACGGCCGCCGCGGCCTCCAGCACGGCGACACCGCACGGGTCGTCGGCCGGGATCTGCATGAGGTTGACCGGGCCGGAGCGCCCGTGGCCGTCCCACTCGCCGTCGTTGGTCTCCAGCCGCTTCAGCAGCGGGAAGCACTCGTCGGCGCTCCAGCCCTCGCACCCGGACGCCGCCCACTCGTCGAGGTCCTCGCGCGGCGTCCAGAACGCGATGCACGAGTTGTGCGACGAGCACCCGCCCAACACCTTCGCCCTGGCGTGGCGCAGGAAGCTGTTGCCCCGCTCCTGCGGCTCGACCAGGTAGTCCCAGTCGTAGCCGGAGTCGAGCAGCGCCATCCAGTCGGTCAGCTTGAGGATGTTCTGGTCGCCGACGTCGCTCGGGCCCGCCTCCAGGAGGCACACCGTCACGGACGGGTCCTCCGACAGCCGCGCGGCGAGCGCGCAGCCCGAGGAGCCACCGCCGACGATCACGTAGTCGAACTCGCTCACGGTGCTTGCTCCAGGTTCTTCGCCATGTGCTCCGGCAGCGTGCCGACGTGGTGGCGGCCGCGGAACTGGTACCAGGCCAGCCCGCCGAGCGCGACGATGCCGATGAAGATGAACGCGATCCAGCTCAACCAGCCGGTGCCGTACACGGCCTCCCGCGGCCACGCGAGGTTGATCGCCATCGCCGCGCCCCAGACCACCGCAAGGATGTTCACCGGCAGCCCCCACCGGCCGAGCGTGAAGTAGCCGGTGCCCGCGCCCTCGTCCGGCCACTCCCCACGCAGCCGCTTGCGCAGCATGGGCACCGTGACCAGCAGGTACGCGATGTAGATCATGATGATCGCGACGCTGGTGACCGCCGTGAACACCTCGGGGACGCCGGCGTTGGCGACCAGGATGATGATCGCGAGCACGCCGATGAGCACGGCCGGGATCACCGGCGTCTTGCGCACGGGGTCGATCTTCGCGAGCGTCGCGCCGGCCGGCAGCGCGTTGTCGCGGGCCATCGCGAACATCAGCCGGATCGCCGCGGTGTGCACGGCCAGCGCGCAGACGGTGATCGCGATGGTGATCGCGATCAGGAAGATCGTGCCGACCGGGCCGCCCAGCACCTGCAGCAGGATCAGCTGGCCGCCGCCGTTCTTCTGCCCGAGCGCGGGGTCGGCGAGGTTCGGCGCGGCGAGGATGCAGAGCAGCAGGATGAGCCCGCCGATCACGAACGACGCGATGACGGCACGCAGGATCGCGGTCGGCGCGGTGCGGCGCGGGTCGACCGTCTCCTCGCCGAGCGAGCTGGCCGTGTCGAACCCGTACATGACGTACGCGGAGGCGAGCGCCGCGATGAGGAACGTGCCGAGGTAGCCGCCCGTCCCCTCGCCGAAGCCGGTGGTGTCGAAGAGCACCGACGGCGGGTTCACGATGTTGAACGCCAGCGCGATGATGATCGCGACGGCCGCGATGAGCTCGATGAACACCCCGGCGCTGTTGATCTGCGCCATCAGGCGGACGCCGACCGCGTTGATCACGGTGGTGAAGATGATCAAGATGGTCCCGAGGATCACCCCGTTGAGCGCGGCGTCGGTCGCCTCGGCGGCGCTGCCGACGAACTGGAAGCCCGACCAGATCTGGGGCAGCACCAGCTGGTAGGCCAGCACGACGGCGGAGATCGTCACGATCGACGCCGTGAGCATCATCCAGCCGGCCATCCAGCCGGTGGTGGTGCTGCCCAGGCGCTTGGCCCAGTTGTAGACCGAGCCCGCCACCGGGTAGCGCCCGGCGAGCTCCGCGAAGCTCAGCGCCACCATCAGCTGGCCGGCGAAGACCAGCGGCCACGACCACCAGTACGGCGCCCCACCCGTGCTGAACCCGAAGTAGAACAGCTGGAACGTTCCGGTGAGGATCGATATGTAGCTGATCCCCGCAGCGAAGCTGGCGAACTTCCCGATGCTGCGGTCGAGCGTTTGGCTGTACCCGAATTCAGCCAGGTCATCAGAGTCCTGCGTCATCGCAACACCTCCGTGGGATCAGCCCCCGACGAATCAACACCGACGTATCAACCCTTGAACCACCGCGCCGGCGCTGGTGCGGTGTTGTGCCACACGTGCTTGTGCTCCTGGTACTCGGCGAGCCCGGTCGGACCCAGCTCCCTGCCGTTGCCGGACCTCTTGAACCCGCCCCACTCCGCCCCCGGGACGTAGGGGTGGTAGTCGTTGATCCACACCGTGCCATGTCTGAGCGCGCCCGCAACTCGGTGCGCGCGGCCCATGTCGGCCGTCCACACCGCCCCGGCCAGCCCGTACTCGGTGTCGTTGCCCAGCTCGATCGCCTCGGCCTCGGTGCTGAACCGCTCGACGGTGAGGATCGGCCCGAACGTCTCCTCGCGGATCACGCGCATGTCGCGGCGCACGTCGGCGAAGACGGTCGGGCGGTAGAAGAAGCCCTGCTGCAGCTCCGGCTCGTCCGGCCGCTTGCCGCCGACGACGAGCCGCGCGCCCTCCGCCTGCGCCGACGCCACGAAGTCCTCGATCTTGGCGCGGTGCGCGGCGGAGACCAGCGGGCCCGACTCGCTCTTGTCGTCGAAGCCGTTGCCGAGCCGGATGCGCTCGGCCCGCCGGCCGATCTCGGCCACCAGGTCGTCGTGCAGGGCGTCCTCGACGATGAGCCGCGCGCCGGCCGAGCAGACCTGGCCGGCGTGCAGGAACACGGCCGTGAGCGCCCAGTCGGCGGCGAGGTCGAGGTCGGTGTCGGCGAAGACGATGTTGGGGTTCTTGCCGCCCAGCTCGACCGCGACCCGCTTCACGGTGGCCGCCGACGCCCTGATGATCGCCTGCCCGGTGGCGAGCCCGCCGGTGAAGCTCACCATGTCGACGGCCGCGTGCTCGGTGAGCGGCGCGCCGACGCTGCGCCCGTCGCCGAGCACGATGTTGACCACGCCGCGCGGGACGCCCGCCTCCTCCAGGAGCTTCACCAGCAGGATGCTGGTGAGAGGCGTGACCTCGCTCGGCTTGATCACGCAGGTGTTGCCGGCCGCGAGCGCCGGCGCGACCTTCCACGACAGCTGCAGCAGCGGGTAGTTCCACGGCGTGATCAGCACGCAGACGCCGACGGGCTCGTGCACCACCCGGGCGAGCACGTTCGACTGCCCGGTGTCGACGATCCGGCCGGCCTCCTTGTCGGCGAGGTCGGCGTAGTAGCGGAAGACCGCCGTGACGTCGTCGACGTCGATGCGGCTCTCGACGAGGGTCTTGCCGGTGTCGAGCGTCTCGGTGCGGGCGATCTCCTCCTTGTCCCGCACGAGCAGCTCGGCGACCCGGCGCAGCAGCGCGCCGCGCTCAGGCGCCGACGTGGTGCGCCACGGCCCGGTGTCGAAGGCCGTCCGAGCAGCGATGACGGCGCGCTCGACGTCATCGGGGCCCGCCTGGTCGACCGTCTCGACGACGCTCGCGTCGAACGGGTTGATGACCTCGGCGCTGCCGCCTGATCCCGCGGTCCATGATCCGTCGATGTAGAGGCTGGGCACGCGCTGATCGTCCTCTCAACCGTCGTCACGTCAAGCACTGCGTTCGATTTGGTGCTAATAGTTTCGTCATGAGCAACACCGCTGGTCGTGATGGTGGCGTGCAATCCGTCGATCGGGCCATCAGCGTGCTCGAGATTCTCGCCAGACGTGGTGAGGCCGGCGTCAGCGAGGTCGCCGCCGAGATCGACGTGCACAAGTCGACGGCCTTCCGCCTCCTCGGCGCGCTGGAGGGCCGGGGGCTCGTCGAGCAGGCGGAGGACCGCGGCAAGTACCGGCTCGGGTTCGGGCTGATCCCGCTGGCGGGGGCCGTTTCAGACCGGCTGGACGTCACCCGGCAGGGCCGCGAGGTGTGCAAGCAGATGGCCGTCGCGATGGGCGAGACGATCAACGTCGCGGTGCTGCAGAAGCAGTGGGCCGTCAACGTCGACCAGGCCCGCGGGCCCTCCACCGTCGCCACGCACAACTGGATCGGTCGCCTCACCCCGCTGCACAGCACGTCGAGCGGGAAGGTGCTGCTCGCCCACCTCGACGAGAAGCGCCGCGCGGCACTTCTCGCCGGCGGCATGGAGCGGTTCACCGCCCACACCGTCCGGACGGTCGCCGCGCTGGAGAAGGAGCTCGCGCAGGTGCGGGCCGACGGGTACGCCGTCGCCGTCGAGGAGTACGAGGTCGGTCTCAACGCGATCGCCGCGCCGGTGCACGACCAGTCGGGCGACGTCGTCGCGGCCGTCAGCGTCAGCGGGCCCAGCTACCGGCTCGACGAGCCGCGCCTCGCCGAGCTGGTCGTGCCGTTGAAGGCCGGGACCGCCGAGATCAGCCGTCGGATGGGCTGGCTGGGCTGAGCTGAACCCCGAACTTCCCCACCGTTTTGTGCACTTGCGCGCCCGCAGGGCGCGCATCCACCCAAAACGGTGGGGAGATCGGGGGTCCGGCGCCGCAAGGTCCCCACCGTTTTGCCAACCTGCAGACCTGCAAGGCCGTGCAGGTTGGCAAAACGGTGGGCGGCTTCGGGTCAGGCGAGGCGCTCCTGCAGCCAGCTGTGGAACTCGCCGATGTGGTGCTCGCTCGGCACGAGCACGCCGCCGTCGCGGTAAGCGCGGCTGGCCATTCCGGGCTGGGTGCGCTCGCAGGCGTCGAAGTCCTGCTGGTTCACCCGGTGGAACAGTTCCACGGAGACGTCGAGGTCACGGCCGCTCGCGACGACGTCCGGCGCGAAGAGCCAGT
The DNA here is from genome assembly GCF_021245725.1 of Pseudonocardia sp. TRM90224. Lineage (GTDB taxonomy): Bacteria > Actinomycetota > Actinomycetes > Mycobacteriales > Pseudonocardiaceae > Pseudonocardia. The sequence continues at coordinate 109,834 of NZ_JAJGSX010000007.1, forward strand.
CGCACTCCACGATCGTGCGGTCCGCGGCGAGCGGTGTCATCCGGTGCACGATCACGTGGTCGGGCACGAGGTTGACGAACACCTGCGGCTTGATCGTGATCGCGTAGTAGCGCCGGTCCTGGTCGTCGCTGACGCCGGGGAGCTTGTCGGCGCCCGCGCTGCCGTCCACCGTGAACCCGTCGATGTCGCCGCCGAACGCCGCACCGTGCCCCACGAAGAACTGCGCCGCGTACCCCTCCGCGAACTCCGGAAGCACCTCGGTGAGCTCCGGGTGGATCGTCGCGCAGTGGTAGCACTCCATGAAGTTCTCGATGATCAGCTTCCAGTTGGCGGCCACGTCGTAGCGGATCCGCCGGCCCAACGCGAGGTCCTCGACGCCGTAGCGCTCGATCGACCCGACGTCACCGAGCCGGGTGACGACCTCGCCGATGACGTCCTCCTCGAACGAGGGCGGGTCGTCGCCGAGGCAGATCCACACGTACCCGAGCCATTCCCGGATGTGCACGGGCAGCAGGCCGTAGCGGTCGCGGTCGACGTCGGGCATCGACGTGAGGTTGGGCGCCGCGACCAGCTTGCCGCTCAGGTCGTACGTCCACGCGTGGTACGGGCACTGCAGGTTGCGCCGCAGCTGACCGGTCTCCTCGGTGCACAGCTGCGCGCCGCGGTGGCGGCAGACGTTGAGGAACGCACGCAGCGCCCCGTCGCGCCCGCGGACGAGCACGACGCTCTCCCGCCCGGCCTGCACCTTCTGGAACGCCCCGGTCGCCGCGAGGTCCGCGACGAGGGCGACGCACGTCCAGGAGCGCTCGAAGATCTGCTCCTGCTCGCGCGCGAAGATCGCCGGGTCGGTGTAGTAGCTGCCGGCCAGCGTGCTGATCAGACTCGTGCTGATCGGACTCGGCGTCACACCCGGAGTGGCGGCGGTCACACGATCTCCTTCAGCATCTGATGCGCTTCATCTCTGGGTCGAACAGCGGCTCCGCGGCCACCACCGCCGCGAGCCGTTCACCGAAGTACTCCACCTGCACGGCCGTGCCCGGCGCCGCGGCCGCCGCCGGCAGCCACGCGTAGGCGATGCCGGCGCCGATGGTGTGCCCGTACGCCGCGCTCGTGACGTACCCGGCGGGCGCGCCGTCGACGTAGACCGGCTCCTTCCCCAGCACCACCCGGTCGCCGGCCAGCAGCAACGGCACCAGCTTGCGGGACGGGCGCTCGCGACCGGCGATGGCTGCCCGGCCGACGAAATCGCCCTTGTCGGGGCGCACGGCGAACCCGAGGCCCGACTCGTACGGGTCGTGCTCGGTGGTCATGTCGGTACCGGCGGAGCGGTAGCCCTTCTCCAGCCGGAGGCTGTTGAACGCGTGCCGGCCGGCCGCGATCACCCCGTGCCGCTGCCCGGCCTCCCAGAGCAGGTCCCACAGGTGCAGCCCGAGGTCGGCCGTGGTGTACAGCTCCCAGCCCAGCTCGCCGACGTAGGACAGCCGCAACGCGGTCACCGGCACCGAGCCGACGTGGATCTTCTTCGCCCGGAAGTAGCCGAACCCCGCGTGCGAGATGTCGTCGGCCGTGAGCGGCGCCAGCAGGTCGCGGGCCCGCGGGCCCCACAGCCCGATGCAGCACGTCCCCGCGGTGATGTCGGCGATGTGCACGTCGCCGGCGCCACCGGCCTCCCGCAGGAGTCGGTCGAGGTCGGTGTTGCCGTTCGCGCCGACCTGGAAGACGTCATCGGCCAGCCGCGCCACGGTGAGGTCGCTGCGCACCCCGCCCGACGGTTCCAGCATCAGCGTGTAGGTCACCGCGCCGGGCTTCTTGTCCAGGTTGTTGGTGGTCAGCCGCTGCAGCAGCGCCAGCGCGCCCTTGCCGCTGACCTCCAGCCGCTTGAGCGGGGTCATGTCGTACATCGCGACCCGCTCGCGCGTGACGAGCGCCTCGGCGCCGGCGATCGGCGACCAGTGCTTTTCCGCCCAGTCGTCACGCGGCGGGACCCGCTCGACCTCCGGCAGCCCGCCGTTGGCCTCGAACCAGTACGGCCGCTCCCAGCTGCCCATCTGCAGGAGCAAGCCGCCCAGCTGGCCCTGGCGCTCGTAGAACGGGCTGACCCGCAGCGGCGGCTCGGTCGTCGTGTCGAGCGGGTGCAGGATGTCGTAGACCTCGACGAACCCCTGGGTCGAGCGCGTGCTGATGTACTCGGGCGAGAGCTGGACCGCCTCGAACCGGTTGAGGTCGCACTCGTGCACGTCGATCTCCGGCTCGCCGTCGACGAGCCACTCGGCGAGCGTCTTGGCCACCCCGCAGGAGTGCGTGACCCAGACGGCCTCGGCCACCCAGAAGCCGCGCAGCTCGGGGTGCTCGCCCAGCAGCGGCATGCCGTCGGGGGTGAAGGAGAAGATCCCGTTGATGCCGCTCTCGATGCCTGCGTCGGTGAGCGCGGGCAGCAGCGCGCACGCGTCCGCGAACGACGGCGCGAAGTCCTGCGGCGTGAAGTCCAGCACCGACGGCATGCCGGTCGCCGGAAGGGCCGACACGTCGATCGGCATCGGGCGGTGCGCGTAGGAACCGATGCCGATCCGGTCGCCGTGCTCGCGGAAGTACAGGTCGCGGTCCTGGTGGCGCAGGATCGGCGAGACGGCGTCGGCGGTGACGCCCGCCATGGCCGCCACCTGCCCCGACCGCGCGTACTGGTGGGCCATCGGCAGCAGCGGGATGGTCAACCCCACCATCGCACCGGTCTGCGGACCCCAGAACCCGGTCGCGGAGACCACGACGTCAGCGGGCACGTCGCCGTGATCGGTGCGGACGCCGGTGACCCGGCCGCCCTCGGAGAGCACGTCCAGCACCTTGTGCTCGGCCAGCACCCGCGCGCCGCGATCGGTGGCGCGGGCCAGCTGCGCCGCGACCGCGCGCGGTGCGGCGGCGAGCCCGTCGGTCGGGGTGTGGAAGCCGCCCAGCACCGCGTCGGCCGGCAGCAGGGGGTGCATGGCAGCGCACTCGCCGGGGTCGACGAGCCGCGACTCGATGCCCCAGCTGGTCGCGAAGCCGTGGCGCCTGCGCAGCTCGGCGAGCCGCTCCGGCGTCGTCGCCACCTCCAGGCCGCCGACCTGGTTGAAGACCTCCAGCCCGACCATCTTCTGCACCGTGTAGGCGGCGAACCCGGCCATCGTCTTCGACGGGTTCGTCTGGAACACCAGCCCCGGCGCGTGCGACGACGAGCCGCCCGGGAGCGGCAGCGCACCCCGCTCCAGCACGGTGACGTCGGTCCAGCCGCGCGCGGTGAGCTCGTCGGCAACCGCCGCCCCGACCACGCCGGCACCGATGACGACGACCCGGGGCGAGCTCACGACGCTGCTTCCAGCTCGTCGCCGCCGATGTCCGCCATCACGTCCGGCGTGGAGAGCACCAGGTAGACGGAGTCCGCCTCCACGAGCACCCGGTGCGTGCGCACCGGCTTGCGCGCCAGCAGGCCGTCCGGCTCGCCCGTGCGCAGGTCGAAGATCGCCGCGTGCAGCGGGCACTCGACCTCGCAGCCCTCCAGCCACCCGTCGGCGAGCGACGCGTCCTGGTGGGTGCAGGTGTCATCGATGGCGTAGAACTCACCGTCGGAGGTGTGGAACACCGAGACCGGTGGGACGAGCGGGAGTCGGCGAGCGCTGCCACGGGGCATGTCGGCGAGCGCGCAGACGTGAATCATGTGGGTTCTCCGGAGCGCAGTGCGGAACGGTGTGCACGACACGCAACAGAGTTCGTGGTCGAAGGGCCGCTGTCAAGCGGCCGGCGGGCCCGAAACCTGCCGGTAACCTGGCAATTCTCGCGAAAGCATCAACCCGCGGTGCGCTCGCGGCTCGCGCCGGCAGCGAGCAGGCCGAGCACCAGCGCGCCCAGCACGACGAGCAACCCGCTCAGGATCCCGTTGTGGTCGGAGATCAGGCCGATCAGCGGGGGCCCCGCGAGGAACGCCGTGTACCCGATGGAGCTGACCACCGAGACCCGCGCGGCGGCCCGCACCGGGTCGTCCGCCGCGGCGCTCATGCCGACCGGGAACCCGAGCGAGGCGCCGATCCCCCAGAGCAGCGCGCCGGCGAGCGCGACCGGGGTCGAACCGCCGAACAGCACCAACGCCAACCCGGCTACGGCGATCACCGCGGTCGCGCGCAGCACGGGAACCCGGCCGAAGCGCTCCAGCGCCGAGCCGCCGAACAAGCGGCCGATCGTCATGGCCGTGACGAAGAGCCCGAAGGCGATCGCGCCGACCGTCTCCGACGCACCGTGGCCGTCGACGAGCGCCAGCGCGATCCAGTCGTTGGCGGAGCCCTCGGTGAACGCGAACCCGAGCACCATCAGCCCGACGACGAGCGTGCGCGGCTCGCGCCACGCGCCGAGCACCCCGGATCCGGCCCCCTTCTCGTCGGCGCCCACCTCGACGACCGGCAGGAACCTTCGGGTGACGACGAACGCGACCACCGGCCCGACCACCGCGATGACCGCCACCTGGACCCCGACCGCAACCCCGAGCGCCGCCGACGCGGCGCCCAGCGCGGCACCGGCAACCGTGCCGAGGCTGAAGGCCGCGTGCAGGCGCGGCATGAGCGAGCGGCCGAGCCTGCGCTCGACGTCGGCGCCCTCGACGTTCATCGCGACGTCCCAGACGCCACTGCCCAGGCCGGCGAAGGCCAGCCCGATCCCGGCGGGGAGGACGGTGGCCGTGAACAGGCCCGTGGCCAGCAGCGCGAGACCCAGCCCGACCGACAGCGCACCCAGCAGCACACCCTTGCCCGCGCCGAGCCGGTGCACGATCGGCCCGGACAGCGGCAGTCCGGCCACCGCGCCCACGGAGAGGCAGAGCAGGAGCAGCCCCATTTGGGCGATGGAGAGGCCGAGCGTGTCGCGGATCGCGGGGGTGCGCGAGATGAAGGACGCGAACGACAGCCCGTTCGCGCCGAACGCGATGACAACAGCCGTTCGTGCGCGGAGGAGCTCGGCGGGCGGCGCGCTCGTCGTGGTCACCAGTTCTCCTTGTCGAATCGATTCGATCGAAGGAAACCGTACGTCACGCCCCTGCCGGTCGGCAATCGCTTTGGGCCGGTTGCGACTACCGTCTCGTTCGTGACCACCCGCCCGACGCTGGCCAGGGTCGCTGCGCACGCCGGCGTCTCCCCGTCGACGGCGTCGCTGGCGTTCTCGGGAAGCCCTCGCGTGACCCCGGCGACACGCGACCGCGTGCTCGCCTCCGCCGCCGCGCTCGGCTACGCCGGGCCGGACCCGCTGGCGGCGTCGTTGCGCCGCGGCCGGGTAGGCGTCATCGGCACGTTCGTCGGCGAGCGGCTGCTCTACGCGTTCCGCGACCCGGTGGCCGTCCAGCTGCTCGACGGCATGGCCGGGGTGCTCGGTACGCACGGCGTCGGCCTGCTCCTGCTGGCGGGCGACTACGGCCGGCCCACATCCGAGCAGATCGCCCGCATCCCGCTCGACGCCGCCATCTTCGCCACCTGCGGGCTGGAGGACGACCCGGCGCTGCACCAGCTGCGCGCCCGCGGCGTGCCGATCGTCGGGCTGGAAGGTCCCGACCTCGACGACGTCGTGCTGATCGACATCGACGACCGCGGCGGCACCCGCATCCTCGCCCAGCACCTGCACGACCTCGGGCACCGGCGGGTCGAGGTGGTGGCGATGCCGCTGCGCCTCGACGCCTCCCGCGGCCCGGTCAACGCAGCGCGGCGCGCGCGGGCGCACTACCGCGACGTGCGCCACCGCCTCGAAGGCGTGGAGGACGTGTTCGGCCCGGTCCCCGCGTTCGAGACCCCCAGCAACGCCGTCGAGGAGGGGGTGGTCGCCGGCCGCGCGATCCTCGACGTGCCGGCGCACCGCCGCCCCACCGCCGTGATCGCGCAGAGCGACGTGCTCGCCGCCGGAGTGCTGAAGGCCGCCGAGGAGCTCGGGCTGCGCGTGCCGGAGGACGTCTCGGTGGCCGGGTTCGACGGCGCCGACCTGCACTGGCTGGGCGAGACGCGCCTCACGACCGTCGTCCAGCCGACCGAGGAGAAGGGCCGGCTCGCCGCGGAGGCCGCGATGCAGCTCGTCGAGGGCATCACCCCACCGGACGTGATGCTGCCGGTCAGCCTGCGCATCGGGACGACGAGCGGCGCCCCACCCGCCGACCGGTGACTACGCTGGCCCGGTGAGCACGCCAGCGAGCCGGCCCGTCGGCCGTCGCGAGGAGCGCACGGCGACCAGCCGGGCGCGGATCCTCGACGCCGCGGTGTCGTGCCTCGTCGAGTCCGGGTACGCGGGCGCGACGACGCTGCGGATCCAGGCCAGGGCCGGAGTCTCGCGCGGCCGCCTGCTGCACCACTTCCCCTCGCGCGACCAGCTGCTCGTGGCGGCCTCCCGGCATCTCGCGATCACGCGGATGGACCGCAGCTTCGACCGCAGCGCCGAGTTCGCCGGCCTCTCGGTCGCCGAGCGGCTCGACCGGGTGATCGACCTGATGTGGACGACGTTCTCCGAGCCGTACTTCTGGGCCGCGATCGAGCTGTGGACGGCCGCGCGCACGAACCCCGAGCTGCGCACGGCGCTGCTGCCGGAGGAACGTGAGGTCGGGGTGGCGATCCGGGCCGGGATGGACCGCTACTACGGCCCGGAGATCCGGGCGCTGCCCCGATACGCGCACGTGCGCGACCTGATCTTCACGAGCATGCGGGGGGTGGGGCTCAGCTACGCGCTGGAGCACCGCGACCCGCGCACCGACCCGCACATCCCCATGTGGAAGTCCGTCGCACGGACGCTGCTTGCAGAAGGAGACCGCACATGACATCGGCAGGCATCAACCCCGGCGCCGCCCCGAGCGGACCGGGCTGCGCCGACTGCGACCAGGTCGGCGGCTGGTGGGTGCACCTGCGCCGCTGCGCGGAGTGCGGGCACGTCGGGTGCTGCGACTCCTCGCCGGCCCAGCACGCCACCGCGCACTTCCGCGCGAGCGGGCACCCCGTCGTGCAGAGCTTCGAACCGGGCGAGGACTGGTTCTGGAACTACACCACCGGCGAGGGCCTCGACGGGCCGCCGCTCGCCGCACCCACGCACCACCCCGTCGACCAGCCGGCGCCCGGCCCGGCCGGCCGGGTGCCCGCCGACTGGCGGAGCAAGGTCCATTGAGGACCCGACGGCGGGTCGGCAGCATTTCGGCGCGGTGCCCGCGCCGATCGGCGACGGGTTCCACGCAACTGGTCCACAGTGGTGCGTCGCTGGTTAGCCTCCGCTGCATGCAACCAGCCGTTGAGGACAGCACGCCCAGATTAGGTCAGCTCCAGAACGACCTCGTCGGCGCATACGAGTCGATCGCCTCCACCGACAAGCGGGTCAAGAAGATCGACAAGCAGGTGGCGTCGATCGACACCCGCGTTGCGTCGATCGACGAACGCGTCACCTCGCTCGACACCCGCGTCACATCGCTCGACGAACGCGTCACCGTGATCGAAAGGCAGCTCGCCGAGCACACCCTGATCCTCGACAAGCACACCGAGATCCTCGACGAGCACGGCTCCAAGCTCGACCTGATCATCGAGCTGCTCCAGGGGCATTAGGCCCCAGCGGGATGCGTGCGTGCGTTCCGCACGCGAGGGCAGCAAAGCCACTTTCCGGCCCCCACAGGGCAGGAAAGTGGCTTTCCTGCCCTCCCGGGCGCCCTGCCCGGAGCCCCGCTCCGTCCGTCCACTTCGGGTGCGAGGAGGATCGGGGGCGTGTCCGCCCCGTCCGTCGCCGACGACGTCGCCGCAGCAGCCGCACGGCTCAGTGGTGTCGCCGTCCGCACCCCACTCGTCCGCAACGACCGGCTGAGCGCCGCCACCGGCGCCGAGGTGTACCTCAAACGCGAGGACCTCCAGGTGGGGCGCTCGTACAAGCTGCGGGGCGCGTACAACCTCCTCGCCCAGCTCAGCACCGAGGAGCGCGCCGCGGGGGCGGTGTGCGCGAGCGCGGGCAACCACGGCCAGGGCGTCGCGTACGCCTGCCGCACGCTGGGCATGCGGGGGCGCGTGCACGTGCCTGCCACGACCCCGCGGCAGAAGCGGGAGCGGATCGTCGCGCTGGGCGGCGGCAACGTCGAGCTCGTCGTCGGCGGCGACACCTACGACGAGGCCGCGGCGGCCGCCGCCGAGCACGCAGCGCTGACCGGCGCCACCGTCGTCCCCGCCTTCGACGACCCGCGCACGATCGCCGGGCAGGGCACGGTCGGCGTGGAGATCGTCGAGCAGCTCGGCCGCGCGCCCGACGTCGTGGTCCTTCCCGTGGGCGGCGGCGGGCTGCTCGCCGGCGTCGGGACCTGGCTCGCGGCGCGACACCCGGGCGTCCGCGTCGTCGGGGTCGAACCCTCGGGCGCAGCCGGGATGGCGGCCGCGCTCGCCGCGGGCGAGCCGGTGGCGCTGCATGAGCTCGACACGTTCGTCGACGGCGCCGCGGTGCGCCGCGCGGGCGACGTGACGTTCCCGCTGGTCCGCGACACAGGTGCCGAGCTGGTGGCCGTCGCGGAAGGCCGGGTCTGCACCGAGATGCTCGACCTCTACCAGGTCGACGGCATCATCGCCGAGCCCGCAGGCGCGCTCGCCGCGGCGGCACTGGGCGACGAGGTGCTGCTCGAACCGGGCGCCACGGTCGTCTGCATGCTCTCCGGCGGCAACAACGACGTCAGCCGCTACGCCGAGGTCGTCGAGCGCTCGCTCGTGCACCGCGGGCTCAAGCACTACTTCCTCGTGGAGTTCCCGCAGGAGCCGGGCGCGCTGCGACGGTTCCTCGACGAGGTGCTCGGCCCCGACGACGACATCGTCCTGTTCGAGTACGTGAAGCGCGACAACCGCGAGACCGGCGCCGCGCTGGTCGGCGTGGAGATCGCGGCACGCGACGGGTACGAGCCGCTGTGGGCGCGCATGAAGGCCAGCCCGCTGCGGATCCAGCTGGTCGCACCGGGCAGCACGGCGTACCGGTTCCTCGTCTGACCGTGTGAACGTCGACCTGGGTGAACGTGACGCGGGGCCCCGCACCCCGTACCGTCGTGGGGGACGAACGACGGAGGCGTGATGGCGAGCTACAGCGGCGATAAGGACGCCTACCTCAAGCGACTGCGGCGCATCGAGGGTCAGGTCCGCGGATTGCAGCGGATGGTCGAGGAGGACAAGTACTGCATCGACATCCTGACGCAGGTGTCGGCAGCCACGAAGGCGTTGCAGTCGTTCTCCCTCGAGCTGCTCGACGAGCACCTCGCGACGTGCGTCGTGCAGGCCGCGGCGGCCGGTGGCGAGGAGGCCGACGTCAAGGTCCGCGAGGCGTCCGACGCGATCGCCCGCCTCGTCCGCAGCTGACGGGCACAGCGAGCTACTTGGGCGATACCCCCGCCATCAGCACCTGGCGGACCTCGCGCTTCAGCACCTTGCCCGTCGTCGAGCGGGGCAGCTCCGGCCACACCTCGACCTGCATGGGCGCTTCGACGCCCCCCAGCTGATCGTCGGCGAACGTGAGCAGGTCGGCGATGGCCGCTTCGGTGTCGTCGACGGGAGCCTCGGCCAGCTGGACGACCACCACGATCCGCTCGCCCCACTTCTCGTCGGGCAGACCGACCACCGCGCAGTCCAGCACGGAAGGGTGCTGCATCAGCGCCTGCTCGACCTCGGCGGAGTAGATGTTGGAACCACCGCTGACGATCACGTCCTTGGCGCGGTCGACGAGGTACAGGAAGCCGTCGTCGTCGAGGTAGCCGATGTCGCCGGTGCGGTGCCAGCCGTGCCGGCGCGACGCGACGGTCGCCGCGGGATCCTTGTGGTAGCCGGCCATCACCAGCGAACCGCGCACCACGATCTCGCCGCGCTCCCCCACTCCGAGCGGTGTGCCGTCCTCGTCCATGATCCCGACGGTGACCAGCGGCGACGGCCGGCCGACCGACGTGAGCCGGTGCCGGGCGATCGTGCCCTCCCGGTCGAAGTGGTCGCGCGGGGCCATCGTCGCGATCACCAGCGGCGCCTCGGCCTGCCCGTAGAGCTGCGCCATCACCGGCCCGATGGTCGTGATCGCCGCTTCGAGCCTGCGCGCCGGCATCGGCGCCGCGCCGTACCAGAAGCACTGCAAGGACGAGAGGTCGGCGTTCGCCAGCCCCGGGTGCCGCAACACGGCGCCGAGCAGCGTCGACGACAGGAGCGTGTGCGTCACCCGCTGTTCGACGACCAGGTCGACGAACCTCCCGACGTCCGGCTTCCGCATGATGACGATCCGTCCGCCCAACGTCATGATCGGGAGGCAGAGGCCGGCCGCCACATGCGTGGGCGTGCACATCGTGAGGAAGGTGGGCCGACCGTCGAACGGGTACCCGCCGAGCACAGCGGCGACCATCGCCTCGATCGCCCGCCCGGTGATCACCACGCTCTTGGGGGTGCCGGTGGTGCCGCTCGTCCCGGCGATGATCGCGATGTCGTCGGGGTTGGGTGCGTCGACCGGATCGCTGGGTGCCGGATCGGGGTCGGCCGTCTCCTCGGCGTCGGTGCCCGCCTCGAGCCAGCTCTCGAGCGACGGCAGCGCAGGCGCTTCCGCGTCGAGGCACACCAGCACCCGCAGGGCCGGCAGCTGCGACGCGATCCGGCTGAGCAGCGGCGCGAACGCCGACTGGAAGATCAAGCCGGCGCAGTCGACGTGGTCGAGCAGCCTGCGGACCTCCTCGGCGTCGCTGTGCGGGCTGATCGGGCACCAGACGGCGCCCCGGCGCGAGATGCCGAAGATGCAGGCCGAAGCGACCGGGTCGTTCTCCGAGAGGACGGCGACCGTCTCCCCCGGTTGGATCCCCGATCGGGCGAGCGCGCGGGCGACGTCCCAGCTCAGGTCCTGCACCTCGCCGTAGGTCAACACCTCGTCGTCGGTGACGAGACAAGGGGCGTCGCGGCCGAGCGACGCGCCCTTGTCCAGCTGGTCGACGAACGCCATCTCAGCTCTGCGCGCCCATGCCATCGACCTCGCAGATCACCGCGACCGTCACATCCCCATCCCGCCGTCGACCGGCAGCCCGACGCCGTTGACGAACCGGGCGGCGTCGGAGGCGAGGAAGACGACGGCGTCGGCCATGTCGGCCACCTCGCCCAGGCGACCGGACGGGGTGAGCCCGACGACCGCGGTGACGGCCGCCTCTGGGCTCTCGAACAGGCCGAGCCCCGCGGTCTCGACCGCCAGCTTCATGCCCATCTCGGTAGGCACGAGCCCCGGGTAGAGGCAGTTGACGCGCACGCCGTAGCCCAGCTTGCCCGACTCCATGGCAGCGACCCGGGTGAGCCGGTCGACGGCCGACTTGGTCGCGGAGTAGCCCGCGATACCGGGGAAGGCGATCGTGGCTGCGACCGACGCGATGTTGATCACCGAGCCGCCCGCGCCGGCGGCACCGCCGGGCCGCATGGCGCGCAACGCGTGCTTGACGCCGAGGGCAGTGCCGACGATGTTCACGTCGAGCATCTTGCGCAGGTCGTCTGCGTCGAGATCGACGAGGAGCTGGGTGATCTCGATGCCGGCGTTGTTCACGACGATGTCGAGCCCGCCGAGCTCCGCGACCGTATGCGCGACCGCCTGCTCCCATTCCGCGTCGCTGGTGACATCGAGCTGCACGAACCCTGCTGTGGCTCCGGATGCGGCGATGGTGCCCGCGGTCTGCTCGCCGAGGTCCTTCAGGACGTCGGCGATCATCACCGAGGCGCCGGCGGCGGCCAGCGCCTCGGCCATCCCCGCCCCGAGGCCGCGTGCGCCTCCCGTGACGAGCGCCTTGCGACCGGTGAGCTCGAAAACACCCATGCGTTGCCGTCCTTTTCTCATCCCCGCTGATGTGAACCTCAAGGTAGAAGACGTCTTGACAGGTGTCAAGATTTTCTTGGGCAGTCGTCAAGACGCCCTGCGCTACCCTGACCTCGTGATTTGTGTCGGAAAGGACGTCGGAGGAGAAGACAGGCCGAGATGACCGCAACCGCCGACAAGCTCGACCGCGTCTCGCGACGTCAGGTCGACAAGTTCGAGGAGCGCCGTCGCGAGCTGGCCTCCGCGGCGCTGCTGACGCTGTCGGAGCTCGGCTACGCGCGCACCAGCCTCCGCGAGATCGCCCAGAACTCCGCCTTCTCCCACGGCGTGCTGCACTACTACTTCCGCGACAAGAACGACCTCATCACCTATTGCGTCCGGCAGTACAAGGCGCAGTGCGCGCAGCGCTACGACCAGGTCGTCGCCGAATCACCGACGGCCGACGCGCTCGCCGCCGGATTCGCCGACGCCATGATCGCGACGCTGCGCGAGGACGGCCACATGCACCGGCTGTGGTACGACCTGCGCTCGCAGGCCCTGTTCACGAGCTCCTTCCGCAGCGACGTGCTCGAGATCGACGAGCTGCTCGAGCAGATGATCTGGCGGGTCGTCTCCCGGTACGCCGAGCTCGCCGCCGTTGCCGAGCCGAAGTCGTCGGCGCTGACGTACGCGCTGTTCGACGGGGTGTTCCAGCACGCGCTCCTGCGCCACCTCGCCGGCCTCGACGTCGCGCCGACGCTGCACTCCGACGTGCTGTGCGTACTGGGCACGGTGGTTCCGCGCGACACCGATCCGGCCGTTCCCGAGCAGGTACCCGCCACCACCACATGAAATCGGTAGGCCGGCTGACCCTGGGCCTCTAAAGTCGGGCGGTGGCTTCGGGCGCGGTGACGCTGCTGGTGTCGAACGCCGGTTTCCGCCGGCTCAGCGTGGCCCGGGTGGTGTCGTTCGTCGGCGACTCGCTGAGCCTGGTCGCGCTGATGCTGCACGTCGCGGAGACCACGGGGCAGGCGCTGGCGGTCGCCGCGTTGCTGCTGGTCGGCGACTTCGCCCCGGCGTTGCTCAGCCCGATCAGCGGCGCCATCAGCGACCGGTTCGACCGGCGCCGGGTGATGATCACCTGCGAGCTCGTCCAGGCCGCGCTGCTCATCGCGATCGCGGTCGCGCTGCCTCCACTGCCGCTGCTGCTGGTGCTCGTCGGGGTCCGGGCGCTGGCCGGGCAGATCTTCCAGCCCGCGTCGCGCGCCGCGATCCCGGCACTGGTACCGGGCAAGGACCTCGAAGCCGCCAACTCCACGCTGGGGTTCGGCACCAACGGCGCGGAGGCGCTGGGCCCGCTGGTCGCGGCGGCACTGCTGCCGTTCGTCGGCATCCAGGGGGTGCTGCTGGTCGACGCCGCATCGTTCCTGCTCTCCGCGGCGCTGCTGGCCAGACTGCCCGCGCTGCCACCTGCGCGGGACGACACGGCTGCCGACGCCCCTTCCCCGACGCTGCTCGGGCAGGCCCGGGAAGGGCTGGGATACATCTGGTCGATGCGCTCGATGCGGATCATCGCGATCGGGTTCTGCGCCGTCGTCGCCGCGAACGGGATCGACGACGTCGCGCTGCTCGTGCTGGCCACCGACACCCTGCACGCCGGGGAGTCCGCCGTCGGGCTGCTGCTCGGCGCCGTCGGGATCGGGCTGCTCGTCGGCTACCTGCTGCTCACCCGCACCGCGAACCGTTCCATGGTCGTGCTGCTCGTGGCCGGGTTCGCCGTCAGCAGCGTCGGCAACCTGTTGACCGGGCTGGCCTGGGCCGTCGCCGCGGCGTTCGCCGTGCAGCTGGTGCGCGGGCTGGGGATCGCGGCCATGGACGTCGCCAGCAACACGCTGGTCCAACGCCTCGTGCCCGACCACATGCTCGGGCGCGTCTTCGGCAACCTCTACGGCGCGATCGGCGTCGCTGCCGCCATTTCCTACATCGGCGGCGGCCTCCTGCTCGACGCTACCGACGCCCCGACCACCTTCATCGTCGCCGGCGCCGCTGGCACCCTCGCCACCATCGCCGTCGCGCTCACCCTGCCCCGCGCGCTGCGCCGCACGCCACCGTCGACAACGACGTAATGGCTGTTGTTAGCGCTCACAAACAGCCAGAACGTCGTTGTCGACGTCAGCCGCCGGTGTTGATCGTGGTCGGGATGGGGACGAACGCGTCGGGTGTGCCCAGCTGCGCCGCGACGATCTTCGCAGCCTCGGCGATCAGTGCGCTGTCGGCTACGGCGTCCTTCGCGGGCTTCGTCGAGAGGATGGAGACCACGATCGCGGGCATCGACGGCGGCCAGGCGATGGCGACGTCGTTGGCGGTGCCGTAGCTGCCGGTCCCGGTCTTGTCGCCGACCTTCCAGTCGGGCGGCAGCCCGGCCCTGATCCGGTCGTCGCCGGTGGTGTTGGTGGTGAGCCAGCGGGTCAGCTCGAACTTGGTGTCGGTGGCCAGGCGCTTGCCGAGCACCAGCTCGCGGTAGTCGTTGCCGATCGCGCGCGGGCTGGTGGTGTCGCGGGGGTCGCCGGGTTCGGCGCTGTTCAGCTCGGGTTCGATGCGGTCGAGCCTGGTCACGTCGTCGCCGAGGGACCGGAGGAACGCCGTGAGCTCGGCCGGCCCGCCGATCTGCTCCAGCAGCAGGTTGGCCGCGGTGTTGTCGCTGTACCGGATGGCCGCGTCGCACAGCTCGCGCACCGTCATCCCGCTGCCGACGTTCTCCTTGCTGATCGGCGAGCCGTCCAGGAGCGCCCGCGAGGTGAACGGGACGACCTCCTCGAGGTGGCTGATCGGGAACTTGTCGAGCAGGGCCGCCACGGCGAGCCCCTTGAACGTCGAGCACATGGGGAACAGCTCGTCGGGGCGGTGCCGCACCTCCTTGCCCGAGATCGGGCTGATCGCGTAGACGCCGAGGCGAGCACCGAAGCGGCCCTCCAACGCGGCGAGATCCGCGCTCGCCGGCGACGCCGCCGGAGGCGCGATGTGGTCCTCCGCCAACGCGCACCCGGCGAGAGGCAGCATCAGCGTCGCGGCGAGCAACGTCCGGCGTCGCATGGTGGCACCCATGTAACCCATGATCTCGGTGCGACTGATGTGACGCCGGACGGGGTGGGTCAGTTGCAGTATTCGTGCACCGTACGGGCGGTGTCGCTGACGCCGTCGGGGCCGCCGGCGGCACCGCGGCGGACGGCGTCGAGCAGGGGCCCGAGCTCGTTGCCACCGTCGCCGAGCCGATCGACGACGGGCTCCACGACGGTGCTCCACACCGCGGAGCGATCGCTCGGGCTGGCGTCGAGCCACTCCTCGGCCGCCGCGCAGACCACCTCGGCGCCGACGGAGGAGCCGCCCTTCCCGCAGCCGCTGACGAGCGCTGCCGCCGCGACGGCGACCGCAACGACGATCTTCGCCTTCATCGGGCGCTCTTCTCGAACGACGCGCGCCGGTCGGCGTCCTCGGGCTGCTCGCCCTTGTCGGACTTCCCGCTCTCCCACAGCGGGCCCGCCACCAGCCAGATGCCGACGACCACCCACACGCGGCCGATCCACCAGCTGAGCAGCCCCGACTGCGACTCGTCCGCGACGAACCAGATCAGCCCCAGCAAGGTCGCCGACGCGATGGTGGCCGCCGTGACGACGCGGTTCCACTCGCGCCACAGGTGCGCCTTGCGCACCGGGCCGCGCTTCGGCAGCTTCTCCGGCTTCGGCCCACCCGCGAACCGGTAGGCGAAGTGCTTGTCGGCCCACCGGACGATCGTCGGCCCGAAGGCGACGCTGAACCCCAGGTAGACCGCGGCGAGCCCGTGGATGGCGCGGGCCTCGGCGCCGTTGTGCAGGTCGAGCACCGTGGCGATGACGAGCACGACGTCCAGCAGCGGGATCCCGGCCAGCACGACGGTGCTCGTGCGGCGCAGCCGCAGCAGATAGCGGGCGGCCAGCCCGGCCGCGAGCATGATCCACAGCCCGAACTCACACGCGATGATCACCCCCGCGATCGGGTTGTCCCTCAGCAGCTGCATCAGTTCCGTCATGCCTCGAATGCTGCTGCGGGAGACCCCTTCCGGTCGTCGGCGGCAGGATCGATCTCCGCGGCCGGTTCCGTCATCCCTTCGCCTGATCCGGTGCGACGGAAGGATGACGCCGCAGGCCGCGCGAGCACGCCGCGTAGACGGCCGCGAGCAGGCATCCCGCGGCGATCACGGCGAACCCGGCCGCGGCGCCGCCGGCGTCGACCACCGGCCCGAGCGCGAGCAGCCCCAGCGGGCCAGCTGCCACGGCGACCGACGTGTAGCTGCCGATCACGCGGCCGCGCAGGCGTTCCGGCGTGCGCTCCTGCATGATCACGGCGACCACCGGGTTCACCGGTCCGGAGACGACCCCGGCGACGAACGCCAGCGCCAGCATCACCGGCACCGTCGGGAGGAACGCAAAACCCGCGAGGCCGATCGCCGTGAGCGTGACGGTGCCGACCAGCACCGGACGCTCGGTGAAGCGGTGGCCGACGAGCCCGTACCCGATCGCGCCGGCCAGCCCACCGACCGCCAGGACGGCCAGGATCAGGCCGTACTGCCCGGGTTCGCCGACCTCCTGCAGGTGCGCGTTGAGCACGACCGACCCGAACGGGGCGATGAACGCGACGATGACCGTCGCGGTCAGCGCCACAGCTCGCAGGCCCGGATCCTTGAGCAGGAACACCAGGCCTTCCTTGACCGAGCGCAGGTAGGGCTCGCGCACCGGCAGCGGCGACAGGTGCGCCGGCACCGTGCAGGCGGTGATCACCGCCGAGAGCACGAACATCACCACTGTCACCCACAGTGCTCCGAACCCGTTCAGCGCGACCAGGAGCAGGCCGCCGATCCCCGGCCCGACCATGTTCCCGACGCTCTCCGCGGCCTCGCCCCAGGCGTTGACGCGCGGCAACGGCTGCGCGCCGGCCTTCGCGACGTCGGGTCGCAGTGCCTCGCGGGCCGCGGCGCCGGGGCCGTCGAAGACCGCCCCGAGCGCAACGAGCACGAGGATCAGCCAGTACTCGAGCCCGAACGCGGCGTCGAGCAGCGGCATCGCGGCGACGGCGAGCGCGCTCAGCACGTCGGCGCCGACCGCGCAGAAGCGCCGGCCGAGCCGGTCGATCAAGGCGCCGCCGAAGAGCGCGGCCAGCGCGACCGGCAGGATCGCCGCCGCCCCGGCGACACCCGCGGCGGTGGCGCTGCCGGTGCGGGCGAGCACGACCCACGGCACCGCGACCGCAACAACCGCGTTGCCGGTGACGGAGAGCGCCGTCGAGACGAGCAGCCCGGCCAGCGGGCCACGAACCCGCCGGCCGCGCTCCGGGGCCTTCACCGCAGCCTTCACGGCGGGGTTCATGACGGTCCGATACCGCTGATGAGCGTGTCGAAAGCCAACGCCGGCGCGTCGAGCACGGCCAGCCGGCCGGCGGCGACCGCCTCCCACGCGGAGTACGCCAGCGAGTAGAGGATCGAGACGACCCACCAGACGGGGACGCCCGAACGGATGGTCTGCTCCTTCTGCGCGCGCAGGATGAGGTCCTCGACCGGCACGTCCAGCGTCTCGACCCGCGACATCAGCGCGTCGTCGAGCTCGTCGGCGGCGTGCCGGATCAGGAACGTCAGCCGCGGGCCGAGCGGGATGAGCGCGCCCAGCAGCCTGCGCAGCGCGGCGGCGTCCGCCGAGTTGGCGATGTCGGCGCCGGCGATGGCCTCCTCGATGCGGTCCATCGAGTCGCGCCCGATCGCGATTAGCAGTGCCTCCCGCGTCGGGTAGCGCTTGTGCAGGGTGGTGCGCCCGACCCCGGCCGCAGCCGCGACATCGGCGAGCGACGCGCGTGGGTCGGCGATCAGCACCTCGGCCGCGATGTCGAGCATCGCCCGCTGGTCACCGCGGGGAGATCGACGAGAGTGAACACTCATGTTCAGAAGTGTACATCACTGTTCGTTCAGGCCGGAAGAGGCGACTATCTCAGAATTGAGACATACCTCCCCGATCGAGTGAACCTCGTCTAACATCCGCCGTCATGGTGGCTCCATGACGGGCTCGATCACGACGCGCCGCGGCTTCCTGACCGTTGCGGGCGGGACCGCGCTCACCGCGCTCCCGCTGCCGGCCGGGCAGGGCCCGCACGACGACCACCCACCCGGTGGGTCGAGCGACGGCGGGCAGGGCGGGAGCGGGCAGGGCGGGAGCGGGCACGCACCCGATGCGCATGGCGGGATCAACGGGGCGACGTTCCGCGGCGGCGCCGGCGTCGACCACACGTTCAACGGCTTCGACCCGCGCACACTGCTGCGCGAGTTCGACCTCGGCACCACCTCGACCGGCCCCGACGGGCGCACGGTGCGGGAGTGGGAGATCGTCGCCGAGGACCGCGAGATCGAGGTGGCGCCGGGCGTCCGGTTCCCGGCGTGGACGTTCGACGGGCGCGTGCCGGGCCCGACGCTGCGCTGCACGGCGGGCGACCTGCTCAGGGTGCGGTTCGTCAACCGCTCCGAGCACCCGCACACGATGCACTTCCACGGCATCCACCCCGCCGACATGGACGGCGTCCCGATGATCGGGCGCGGGATCATCAGCCCCGGCGAGGAGTTCACCTACACGTTCGACGCGGAGCCGTTCGGCCTGCACCTGTACCACTGCCACGTCGGGCCGCTCGCCGAGCACATCGCGCGCGGCATGTACGGCACGTTCATCATCGACCCGCCCGGCGGCCGGCCGCCCGCCGACGAGATGGTCATGGTGATGCACGGCTACAACACCACGTTCGACGGCGAGGGCAACCAGCTCTACGCGGTGAACGGCATCCCGTTCGTCTACATGAACGACCCGATCCGGGTGCGCCGCAACGAGCTGGTGCGGATCTACCTCGTGAACATCCTCGAGTACGACCCGATCAACAGCTTCCACCTGCACGCGAACTTCTTCGACTACTACCCGACCGGCACCCGGCTCGAGTCGGCCGAGTACACCGACACCGTCGTGCTCGGGCAGGGCCAGCGCGGGATCTGCGAGGTGCGGTTCCCGCACCTCGGGAAGTACATGTTCCACGCGCACAAGACCGAGTTCGCCGACCTCGGCTGGATGGGCCTCTTCGAGGTGGTCGAGCCATGACCAGCGCACCGCGGACGCGCCGGACCCCGCTGTGGGTGCTCGGCGCCGGTGCCGTCGCCGTGATCGCGGCCGTGCTGACGGCGCTCGCGGTGTTCGGCGGGGCCGCGCTGCCCGAGCGGGCCGGGCCGCCCATCGAGGAGCTCGCCGTCGAGCGGACGGTGCTCACCCCGGGGACGATCGAGCTGGCGCTGCGCAACACCGGGCCCGATCCGGTGACCGTGGCGCAGGTCTTCGTCAACGACTCCTACGTCGACTTCGCCGGCGGCGACGAGCCGATCGGCCGGCTCGGCACCGACACGCTGCGGCTGGCCGTGCCGTGGATGGACGGCCAGCCGTACACGATCTCGATGATGACCTCGACCGGGCTGGTGATCGAGCACGTCGTCCCGGCCGCCGTCGCCACCCCGCCGCCCGACCCCGACTTCTTCGGCCTGATGGTGCTGCTCGGCACCTACGTCGGGGTGATCCCGGTCGCGCTCGGCATGCTGCTGCTCCCGCTCTTGCGGCGCGCGAGCAGCACGGTCGTGCGGGTGCTGCTCGCGCTTACCGTGGGGCTGCTCGCGTTCCTCGCGGTCGACGCCGCCGCGGAGGGCTTCGAGCTGGCCGTCCTGGGTGGTGGGGCGTTCGGCGGCGCGCTGCTGGTGCTGCTCGGGGCCGCGCTCGCGTTCGTCGTGCTGATGGCGGTCGACCGGTGGCTCGCCACGCGCAGCGCCACACCCGAGGGCGGGAGCAGCAGCGGGATGCGGCTCGCCGCGATGATCGCGATCGGGATCGGGCTGCACAACCTCGGCGAGGGCCTCGCCATCGGCTCCGCGTACGCGGTGGGCGAGCTCGCGCTCGGCACGGCGCTCGTCGTCGGGTTCGCGCTGCACAACACGACGGAAGGGCTGGCGATCGTCGCCCCGCTCTCGTCCGCGCGACCGCGGCCCGTTGCGCTCGTCGTGCTCGGGCTGGTCGCGGGCGCGCCGGCGATCCTCGGCGCGGTCGTCGGGGCGGCGGTGAACAACGCCGCGCTGGCCGCCGTCCTGTTCGGCGTGGGTGTCGGCGCCATCCTGCAGGTGATCGTCCAGATCCTGCCGGGCCTGCGCGGCGAGGGCCGCACCGTCGACCTACCGGTGCTCGGCGGCCTCGCCGCCGGCGTCGCCGTGATGTACCTGACGGGCCTCCTCGTCGCCGCCTGACGAACCGAAACGCGGAACTCACCTACCGAAACGTGGGACTCGCCGGCCGAAACGTGGGACTCGCGCGCCGAAACGTGGGACTCGCGGCTCCGCGGGCGAGTCCCGCGTTTCAGTGGGCGAGTCCCGCGTTTCAGTGGGCGAGTCCCGCGTTTCAGTGGGCGAGTCCCGCGTTTCAGTGGGCGAGTTGCGCGTTTCAGCCGGCGCGTTCGAGGGCTCTCGTGTCGTCGGCGACGGGCTCGCCGGGGCACGTCGCGAGGATGCGTTCGATGGCGCCGCGCTCGGCGGCGGTCACCCACAACCCGTACCGCGCCTTCACCGCCACCTGCCGGGCGACGTACGCGCAGCGGTAGGCGCGGTTGGGCGGCAGCCAGGTGGCGGCGTCGCCGTCGCCCTTCGACTGGTTGACCTTGCCCTCCGTCGCGATCAGGTTGAGCGGGTCGTTGCCGAGCCGCTCGCGGGTCGCGGCGTCGAGCTGCTGCGCGCCGGTCTGCCAGGCGTTGGAGAGGGCCACGACGTGGTCGATCTGCACGTCGTCGCTGGTGGTGTTGCCGCGCAGGAACGGGATGGTGCGGCCGGTGTAGGCGTCGTGCAGCGTCCCGGTGAGGACGACACAGTCGTGCGTGCCGGGCTTGAACGTCTCGTCGACGAGGTCGCGGGCGAGGACGTCGTTGCGCTGGTCGCAGCCGTTGCGGTCGATGTCGGCCCAGCGTTTGCCGAACCCGTCGCGCTCGTAGCCCGTGCGCGGTGCGCGACCTTTCGTCGGCAGCTGCGCGAGCACCGCCGCGGCGTCACCCTGCAGGGCCGCTTCGGGTAAGGCTCCGGGCCCCGTCGAACCCGCCTCAGCGGGCACCACGGAACAAGCTCCGAGAAGAACGACGAGAACGCAGACGACCCAGCCCCACCTGAGGTACCGCAGGACCCCTCCCACCACTCAGGTCACAAATGTAACCCCCGGACGGTATCGCCCGATCGTGGTGATCGCCGGCTGAACACGCCGCTCGCCACCGTCGGTCTCGGATGCGAACATATGTTCGTGCGCGCCACCGCCACGATCCTGCACGCCGACCTCGACAGCTTCTACGCGTCCGTCGAGCAGCGCGACGACCCGCGCCTGCGCGGCGAGCCGGTGATCGTCGGCGGCGGAGTGGTGCTCGCCGCGAGCTACGAGGCGAAGGCCTACGGCGTCCGCACGGCGATGGGTGGGCGGCAGGCCCGCGCGCTCTGCCCGCGCGCGATCGTCGTCCCGCCGCGCATGTCGGCCTACTCCGATGCGAGCAAGGCCGTGTTCGCCGTCTTCAAGGACACCACACCGCTGGTCGAAGGCCTGTCGATCGACGAGGCGTTCCTCGACGTGAGCGGGCTGTGGCGAATCGCCGGCACCCCGCTGGAGATCGCGACGAAGCTGCGCGGCGAGGTGGCGTCGCGCGTCGGACTGCCGATCACGGTCGGCGTCGCGCGCACGAAGTTCCTCGCGAAGGTGGCGAGCGGCGTCGCGAAGCCCGACGGGCTGCTGCTCGTCGACCCGGAGGCGGAGCTGACCTTCCTGCACCCGCTGCCGATCGAGCGGCTGTGGGGCGTCGGCACGGTGACGGCCGCCAAGCTGCACGCGCTCGGCGTGCACACGGTCGGCGAGGTCGCCGGGCTCGGCGAGGCCGCGCTCGTCTCCATCCTCGGCCGGGCCACGGGCCGACACCTGCACGCGCTCGCGCACAACCACGACCCGCGGCACGTCGACACCGGCCACCGGCGCCGCTCGATCGGCTCGCAGCGCGCGCTGGGGCGCCGGCAGCGCAGCACGGAGGAGCTCGACGCGATCCTCGCCGGGATCATCGACCGGCTCGGCCGGCGCCTGCGCGCGGCGCACCGGGTGTGCCGCACCGTCGTGCTGCGCATGCGGTTCGCCGACTTCACGCGCGCCACCCGCTCGCACACCGTCGCCGAGGCAACCGACCACACCGAGACCCTGCTGGCCACCGCACGCATCCTGCTCGCCGACGCGCTGCCGAAGATCACCGCCGACGGCATCACGCTGCTCGGCGTCTCCTTCACGAACCTCCAGGACGACCGGTCGGTGCAGCTCGCGCTCCCGTTCGACCAGCAGAGCGGCCGGGCACTGGACACGACGCTCGACTCGGTGCGCGACCGCTTCGGCTCGGCGTCGATCACCCGGGCCGCCCTGCTCGGGCGCGACCAGGGCCTCAGCGTTCCGCTGCTGCCCGACTGATGACACCTCGACCAGGGTGGCGTCCGCCACGGTGGATGTGAATCCGTGCGCGGCGCGGCCCGGCCCGGGCGGGCGGGCGCCTGGAAAGCCACTTTCCCGGCGTGAGGGGCCGGGAAAGTGGCTTTCCCGGCAACGTGTACGACCATGCCGTTCGCACCGTTCACCCGGGTGCTGGGGAGGGCAGGAAAGCCACTTTCCAGCCCTCACAGGGCAGGAAAGTGGCTTTCCTGCCCTGTCGTGCGCAACGCACACATCCCGACCGGCCGTCGCGGCCCGGCCCCGAGCCCTCAGACCTTCCGCCCCACCAGCGCGAGGGCGATCCGCCAGTCGTCGGTCCCGCTGTAGGGCAGGATCGGGCCGAACGGCGCGTCGACGGTCTCGCGCACCGGCCCGCCCGGGATGCCTCTCGCGATCTTCAACGTCGCGGCGACCAGCTCGTCGTCGGGGGTGTAGGCGATCCCGAGCGTGGTCGCAACGTCCCAGGCGTGGACCGTCGAGTCGAGCAGGTGGAACGAGAGCACCAGCCCCGCGGGGAACCGCATGTCGTCGCTCATCTCGGCCATGCGCACCGGCGTGTCGAGGTCGGCGGCGGCGAACGCGGTGGCCAGCCGGTCGGCCGACTCCTTCCAGTCGGCCTCGACGGCGTCCGGTTCCGGTGGGCGTTCGGCATACGCGGAGCGCGGCGCGTCGCCGTCCTCGACGGCAGCGGCGAAGCCGTGGTTCTGGCCGACCATGTGGCCGAGGAGGGCCCGCAGGTCCCAGCCGACGCACGGGCTCGGGCGGGTGAGGTCGTCGGGGCCGATGCGCGCGATCAGCCCGGTGGTGTCGTCGAGTGCGCGGCGGTGCAGAGGTCGCAAATCCGTGTGCATGTGTAGATGGTCTACCGAGGTAGATTATATGTCAAGCGATAGGATCCCGACGTGCCCGAGCAGCAGCAACGTGATCTGGGAGAGATGCTCTTCGTGCTCGCCAGGACCGTCATCGAGGCGGAGGAGCCCCTGCTCCGCGGGCACGGTGTCGAGATGTGGGACTACGCCGTGCTCAGCCGCCTCGCGGACGGCCCGGCGTCGACGCAGGCGGAGCTCGCCGCCGCCGTCCGGCGCGACAAGACCAGGCTCATCCCGATCCTCGACCGGCTGGAGGTGCGCAAGCTGCTGCTGCGCTCCCCCGACCCCGCCGACCGCCGCAACCGGATCGTCTCCCTCACCGACGCCGGGCACGAACTGCTCGCCGCGTGCAAGGCGTCGATCCGGCAGATGGAGGACGAGCTGCTGGCCGACCTCGGCCCGCAGGAGCGCGCGACGTTCGTGGCGGCGCTGACCCGGCTGGTCGACTGATCGGCCGACCGTCCCTCTGTCGCGTTCGTGCAATACCCGCGGCCGCCGGTCGACCTAGCGTCGCCGCCATGTACTTCGGCTACAACGGCACCATGCGCACCCGGCCCGGGCGGCGCGACGAGGTGGTCACGCTCCTGCTCAGCGGGCTGGAACACCCTGCCGTCGGCTGCCTCTCCTACGTCGTGGGCACCGACGACGAGGACGCCGACCTGATCCACGTCACCGAGGTGTGGCTGAGCGAACAGCACCACGACGACTCGCTCACCCTGCCCGAGACGAAGGACGCGATCGCGCGGGCGATGCCGATGCTGACGGGCGAGTTCACGAGCACGCGGATCACCGTCCTCGGCGGGGTCGGCCTCGAGGTCGGGAACGCGTAGCTTCACGACGGTGGACGTCGATCACCTGACCGTGGCGCAGAAGGCAGCACTGAGCATCGGCTCGTCGGTGTGGGACACCGCGGCCGTTCCGGAGCACGACATCGAGTCGATCACGCTCTCCGACGGCCCGCACGGGCTGCGGTACCAGCCGGCGGACGAGCAGGACGACCTGATCAAGGGCCGGCCGGCCACCTGCTTCCCGACGGCGTCGGCGCTCGGCTCGTCGTGGGACGAGGGGCTGGCCGCCGAGGTGGGCGCCGCGATCGGGGTGGAAGCGCGGGCCAGCGGGGTCGCGGTGGTGCTCGGCCCGGGCGTCAACATCAAGCGCACCCCGCTGTGCGGGCGCAACTTCGAGTACTTCTCCGAGGACCCGTTCCTCTCCGGCCGGATGGGTGCCGCGCTGGTCGAGGGCCTGCAGTCGCAGCAGGTCGGCGCCTCGCTCAAGCACTTCGCCGCGAACAACCAGGAGACCGAGCGCCTGCGGATCAGCGCCGACGTCGACGAGCGCACGCTGCGCGAGATCTACCTGCCGGCGTTCGAGCACATCGTCACGACCGCACGGCCGTGGACGGTGATGTGCGCCTACAACAAGGTCAACGGCACGTTCGCGTCACAGCACCGCGAGCTGCTGACCGGGATCCTGCGCGACGAGTGGGGCTTCGACGGGCTGGTGGTCTCCGACTGGGGCGCCGTGCACGACCGGGTCGCGGCGATGATCGCCGGTCTCGACCTGGAGATGCCGCCCAACACCGGCATCAGCGACCGTGCGGTCGTCGAGGCCGTCGCTGACGGGTCGCTCGCCGAGGATGTGCTCGACGAGTCCGTCCGGCGGCTGCTGCGGCTGGTCGAGCAGGCCCGCGAGCGCAAACCCGCCACCGCCGACCTCGACGCGCACCACACGCTCGCCCGCCGCGCCGCGGCGGAGTCGATGGTGCTGCTGAAGAACGACGGCGGGGTGCTGCCGATCGCCGACTCCGCCGGCCTGACGGTCGCGGTGCTCGGCGAGATGGCGACGGTCCCGCGCTACCAGGGCGCGGGCAGCTCGCTGGTGAGCGCGACCCGCGTCGACATCCCGCTCGACGCGCTGGCCGCGGCGCTGCCGGCAGCGACCGTCCGGCTCGCAGGGTCGGCGAGCGACGTCTCCGGCGCGGACGTGGCCGTCGCGTTCCTCGGCCTGCCGCCCGCCGTCGAGTCGGAGGGTTTCGACCGCGCCGACATCGACCTGCCGGCCGACCAGGTCGCGTTGCTGGAGGCGGTGGCCGCCACGGGTGTGCCGGTCGTGGTCGTGCTGTGCAACGGCTCCGCGGTGCGGACCAGCACGTGGGACCACCACACCGCCGCCGTGCTGGAGTGCTGGCTCGGCGGGCAGGCCGTCGGGTCGGCGGTGGCGGACGTCCTCACCGGCGCCGTCGCACCGTCGGGGCGGCTGACCGAGACGATCCCGCTGCGGCTGCAGGACTCCCCCTCGTTCCTGAACTTCCCCGGCGAGGAGGGGCACGTCCGCTACGGCGAGGGTGTGTTCGTCGGCTACCGCGGGTTCGACGCGAGCGACACCGCTGTCGCGTACCCGTTCGGGCACGGGCTCACCTACACCGAGTTCACCTACTCCGCCCTGGACGTCTCCGTCGCCGGCTCGGCCGACGAGGGCACGCTCGCGATCACGGTCGCGGCCACTGTGACCAACACCGGGGCCCGTGCCGGCCAGGAGGTCGTGCAGCTCTACGTCGGCGACCCGGTGGCATCGGTCGCGCGGCCGCCGCGGGAGCTGAAGGGCTTCACGAAGGTCCGGCTCGGACCGGGCGAGCACACGACGGTGACGTTCCCGCTCGCCGCGCGCGACCTGTCGTTCTGGTCGATCGCGAAGCCCGGCTGGCTGCTCGAACCGGGCGAGTTCACGATCGCCGTCGGAGCGTCGTCTCGTGACCTGCGGCTGAGCGCGACGATCACCGTCGACGCGACGCTGCCGAGGCAGCCGCTGACGGTGACGTCGACGCTCGGCGAGTGGCTCGCCGACCCGGCCGGCGCGGCGCTGATCGCCGCCGCGGTGGGCGACTCGGCAAACGGACTGTTCGAGGATCAGGGGACGCTGCGGATGATGGCGCCGGTCCCCCTCGACAAGCTCGTGCTCTTCCAGGGGACCGGTGTCACCCGCGCCATGCTGGACGAGCTGGTGGCGCGGCTGCCCGGGTAACGGTGCTGGTATCGGCGCTGGTGGCGATGAGGACCGTCGCACCGAGCTCGTCGCACCGGCTCACCGCCGGGTCGAGGCCGGCCGCGGTGGCGATGGCGGCGGCCGTCCCGATCTGGCGGTCGCTGGTCTCAACGAGCAGGTGCCCGCCGGGCGCCAGCCATGCCGGGGCCTGCGTCGCGACCCGGCGCAGGACGTCGAGCCCGTCGGCGCCACCGTCGAGGGCCACCCGTGCCTCGTGCAAGCGGGCCTCCGCCGGAAGCAGCTCGACGTCGTGCGACGGCACGTAGGGGACGTTGGCGAGCAGCACGTCGACCCACCCGCGCAGCGCCTGCGGGAGCGGCTCGAAGAGATCACCCTCGTGCACCCGCCCACCAGCGGGTTCGACGTTGCGGCGGGCGCAGTGGACGGCGGCCGGGTCGACGTCGGCGGCATGCAGCTCGGTGTCGTGCACGGCCGCGGCGACGGCGAGGCCGAGCGCGCCGGTGCCGCAGCAGAGATCGACGACGACGGCGCCGGGCGCGGCCCGGCGCACCGCCTCCCGCACGAGATGACCGGTGCGGCGGCGCGGCACGAAGACCCCCGGCTCGACGACGACCCGCTGCCCGCAGAACTCCGCCCACCCGACAACCTGCTCCAGCGGGAAGCCCTGCGCGCGGCGTTCGACCATCGCGGCGAGCTCCGCCGGGCTCGATGCGGCCTCGACCAGCAGCGCGGCCTCCTCCTCGGCGAAGACGCAACCCGCCACCCGCAGGCGAACCACGACGTCATCGACCGGAACCGGCTCCATCCACGCAATGCTATCCAGGGCTATTCAGGGCTATTCAGGGCTATTCCGCGGGCTTGCCGAACCAGCGGGCGAGGTGGTCGTCCAGCTCGTGCTGGTGCTCGCCGATCCAGGCGACGTACCCGTCGGGGCGCAACAGGATGGCCGGAGCATCCACCGCCGCCTCGGGAGCGGCGATGAGGTCGACCCGGTCCGACCAGCTCTCGACGGTCAGCCGTCCGGTGCGGTCGAGCACCAGGCCGCGCCCTCGGCGCAGCCGGTCGTACAGCTTGCCCGCGCCCAGGTGGACGTCGGGCAGGCGGCGGCCGAGCAGGTCGGGGCCTGCACCGAGGTCGTAGCGGACGCTGAGCGCGGTGATCTTCTCGATCAGGTGGCGGTGCACCTCGTCGAAGGCCATCAGCTCGGTGAGCAGCTTGCGCACGGCCCGCGGGCCCGGCTCGGTGGACGTCAGCACCACCTGGGCGCGGGTGTTCTCCAGCACGTCTTCCGCGACCGGACGGCGTTCGGCCTCGTAGGTGTCGAGCAACGCCTCCGGCGCCCAGCCGTGGATCTGCGCGGCGAGCTTCCACCCGAGGTTGAACGCGTCCTGAACACCCAGGTTCATGCCTTGGCCACCGGCGGGCGGGTGGATGTGCGCCGCGTCGCCGGCCAGCAGCACCCGCCCGACCCGGTACCGCTCGGCCAGCCGAGTGGCATCACCGAAGCGGGACAGCCAACGCGGGGAGTGCACGCCGAAATCGGTGCCCGCGACCGCGCGCAGCTGCTGGCGGAAGTCCTCGATGGTGGGTGGCTCCGCGCGATCTTCCTCGACGCCCGCGGCGGGCACCACAACACGGTAGGCCCCTCCACCGAAGGGCCTGAGGCTGAACACCTTGTCGGTCTCGCGGATCTCGGCGACCTGGGCGGCGATCTCGGCCTGCGGCACGCCCACCTCCAGCTCACCCATCAGCGTGTCGACGCGCGAAGGTTCGCCGGGGAAGCCGACACCGAGCAGCTTGCGCACCGCGCTGCGCGCGCCGTCGCAGCCGACGAGGTAACGCGACCGCAGCCGCTCCCCGTCGGCCAGCTCGACGGTCACGCCCTCGTCGTCCTGCGCGAGACCGGCCACCGCACAACCGCGCCGGACCTGCGCACCCAGCTCGACGGCATGCGCTTCGAGCAGCTGGTCGACGATCGGCTGCGGGATGCCCAGCTGGTAGGCGTAGGCGGAATCCAGGGCGGGGTCGGTGGCGCTGGGGCCGGGGATGGCGGCGAAGACGCCACCGAGCGGACGCTGCCGGCCGCGTTCGAGGAAGCGACCGAGCAGCCCGCGCATCGCCATCAGCTCGAGCGTCCGGACGTGCATGCTGACCACCCGCACGAGCGACGACACCGGTCGCGGTTCCTTCTCCAGAACGAGCACCCGCACGTCGTGCAGGCGCAGCTCGGCGGCGAGCGTCGCGCCCGTCGGCCCGCACCCCGCAACGATCACATCGAACATGAACCACCCATCCTCGCTCGACTCTCTGCGACTGATCGAGTCACCGGTGGGAGTCGAACCCACATCAGCCGCTTTGCAGACGGCCGCCCCCAGCCGGAGAACGGTGACCTGCGGAAGATGAAGGAGTCGAACCCTCAGGACGCGCTGCCTGGCCGGGTTTTCAAGACCCGTTGCCCACCACCGGGCGCCATCTCCCTCCATGGTGCATCAGCACCCCCACCAGGACTCGAACCTGGACCTCCTGAGTCAAAGTCAGGCGGGACTGCCGATTGCCACCACGGGGGTCCAAGGCCGTGTTTAGGGAGTCAGGGTCGATGCACTTCGTGATCCAGATCGTCGCCGGCAAGGCGCCGCCACGAGCCGTCGTACTGAGTACCCGGTCGTGGCGGCAACGCCGCCAGGGGCGATCTGGGCGCGAAGAGCGCGATCAGGACTCCCTAAACACGGCCTTCGTCCCAGCAGGAGGATTCGAACCTCCACAGCCCGAAGGCAGCGGCTTTACAGGCCACTTCGCTCACCAGCGCTACCGGGTTGGGGTGATCGGCGGGACTCGAACCCGCTCTCTCCAGGGTCACATCCTGGCGCCTCGACCGCTTCGGCTTCGACCACAGCTCCCCCAGCAGGACTCGAACCTGCACCCATCTCCTTAACAGGGAGCCGCTCAGCCGGTTGAGCTATGGGGGACCGAACAAGTGGATGCGGCAGGAGTCGAACCTGCGACAGCCCGGGCTTCAACCGAGCGCTCTACCGTCTGAGCTACACATCCTTGGTGGCGGTGGTCGGACTCGAACCGACGATCTCCAGGCTTATGAGGCCGGCGTGATGGCCGCTTCACTACACCGCTGCGGTCACGACGGGATTCGAACCCGCATCCTTCCGGCTGACAACCGGCTGCTCCACCGTTGAGCTACGAGACCCTGATTCCGTTCAAGGGATTCCATTCACTTGCCGTCCGTGCCCACGAGCGTCGAACGGCCACCGCAGGAGCGATAGGGATCGAACCCATCCCGGCCGGCTTTGGAGACCAGCCTGCGACCCAGCGCCACTCCCATGACGTGATGACATGATCTAGTTGTTGCGTAGCCCCACTCGGACTCGAACCGAGAACCCCCGGGTTTGAGCCGGGTCCATATGCCGATTCTGGTACAGGGCCATCGGCCGGCCACCCAGGCCGTGCGTGTCCTCGGCAGGAATCGAACCTGCGCACTCCTCGATGTCGACGAGGTGCTCTCCCGCTGAGCTACGAGGACGTAGCGGACGTGCTGCCGTACTGCCGTGCTGCCGTACGCCGAGAAGGATTCGAACCTTCGCCTTGAGGATTAAGAGTCCCCAGCTCTGACCGCTGAGCTACCGGCGCGTGACGGGCCGTTGCGGGCCCAGTAGGAGCAACTGGATTCGAACCAGTCTGATGTCCTCGTTATCAGCGAGGTGGCCACATCCGAGCAGCCCCTGCTCCCCTGCGGATGGCATCCGCGACTTCGATCACGTAGCGCTGACGGGACTCGAACCCGCGTCGCTTGTCCGGGGTGAAAACCCGGCGGCCCCTTACCGTCAGAGCAACAGCGCCACAACCCGGCGCGGCACCCCCGTGACGCACCCCCGCATCCCATGTCGGGCTCGAACCGACGATCTTCTGGCTGAGAACCAGATGAGCTTTGCCAACAGCTCCAATGGGACATCTGGATGGAATTTTCAAGGGTCGCGCCTGCGGGTGTCGCAGCGTTCGGCTCTCGCCTCCTGCTGGCCCGACGTACCTGGTAGAGGACTCGAACCTCCGCGTGGCGGTGTGTGGAACCGCTGCTCTGCCGCTGAGCTAACCAGGCGCATGAAGTTGTGACGTAGCTCCGGTGGGAGTCGAACCCACAGACTCTCGGGTCTGAGCCGAGCCCATATGCCAATTCTGGTACGGAGCCATCAAAAATGCCGTCGCGAAACTCAGTGGTGGCGACGGAGAAAATCCACGTAGCCCGGTCACGTCACGGGCCACGGCCGCTTACGCGGTATAGGCCCGCTTTCGGGTCGATACGGAGGCCGCGCGCTTCGCGATGCGCCGTTCGTCCTCCGACAAGCCGCCCCAGATCCCGGTATCCTGCCCCGACTCCAGAGCCCACGTAAGGCACTCGGACGTCACGGTGCAGCGACGGCAAACCGTCTTCGCCTCGGCGATCTGGAGCAGGGCAGGCCCGCTCGTCCCGACGGGGAAGAACAGCTCAGGATTCTCGATGCGACAGATCGCTTGGTGTCGCCAGTCCATGGTGCTCGCCCCCTCTCCGAGACGTCGGTAGTAGCTTCGGGTGACAACGGTACGTGGATGACCGGGGACCGTCAACTCTTTTTCGGACCCTCTTTGGTCGTCCGGCACCGCTCTCGTGCCCGTACGAGTCCCGAACCGGATTCGAACCGGTACGACTGCGTTGGAAGCGCAGCATGCTGCCGTTGAACATCATCGAGACGTGGACCCGCTCGGATTCGAACCGAGACCTGACTGTATGCAACGCAGCCGCACTGCCGTTGTGCTACGAGCCCGTGGATGAAGTTGTCAGGGTTTGCCAGGACGACTGATTCGAACGCATGGGCACCAGGGCCCCTCGAACCATTCAGTTGATGTTCTGTTGTGCTTGCTCTTCAAGAGTAGCTCCGGCCGTCAAAGCAATATCTGGCGTCCTCTCCAAACGATCATGGTCAGTGTGGCGACCATGGACCGGACACCACGTACCTCGGGGGATAGGCTGCGGCCGTCATGGGGGAGACAGCCACGGTCAGGGGCGGGCCCGCGGTAGCGGGCGCCGTCGTGCGCTTCTGGAACTCCATGGGCGAGCCGGTCGGCGGCGGTTTCATGGTGGGCACAGATCTCATCGCGAGCTGCGCGCACGTCGTCGCCGACGCCGTCGACTGCGATCCCTACGACCCGTCCGCGCCCGCCGAGCCGGTCACCGTCGACTTCCCGCTGCTCACCGGCGGCGGGCCGACGCACACCGCGCTGGTGGAGCGGTGGTCGCCGATCGCCGAGGACGGGACGGGCGACATCGCGATCCTCCGGCTCGTCGAGCCGCCACCGGCGCAGGCGGCGATGCCGCCGTTGCGGCGGGTGGACCGGCTCTGGAACCACGGGTTCCAGGCGTTCGGGTTCCCCGGCTCGCACCCGGGAGGCGTGTGGTCGAGCGGCCTGATCCGCGGCGAGCAGTCCACGCGCTGGTTCCAGCTGCAGAGCACCCCCGGCGAGCAGCGCGTCGAAGGTGGCTTCAGCGGCTCGCCGGTGTGGGACGCGCAGACCGGCGCCGTCGTGGGGATGACCGTCGCCGCCGACCGCGGCGACACCACCACCGCCTACCTCATCCCGATCGACGCGGTGCTCGGGCTCGACCCGGCGCTGGCCACCTGCCCGTACCGCGGCCTGCAGCCCTTCGACGAGGAGCACGCAGCGACGTTCTTCGGCCGGTCCGAGGAGATCGGTCTGCTGCTCGACGCGGTGGGGCGCCAACCGGTGACCGCGGTGGCCGGTCCGTCGGGTGTCGGCAAGTCGTCGCTGGTCAGGGCCGGCCTGCTGCCCCGGCTACGGGCCGGCGGCGCGTCGATCGTGGACCTGCGGGCCGCGCCTGGCGTCGAGCTGGCCGCACGGCTCGACGCCACGCGCGAGCCCGGTTCGGTGGTGGTCGTCGACCAGTTCGAGGAGCTGGCCGCGATCGACCCGGCCGGCGCGCGCGAGCTGCTGGAGCGGCTGGTCGGGATCACCGCGACCGACGGCGTGCGAGCAGTGCTCACGATGCGCTGGGCGGCGCTGGACGAGGTGGTGCCGCCCGCGCTGCTGGGGACGCTGGAGCGGGGCATGGTGCTCGTCGCGCCGATGAGCCGCGCGCGGCTGCGCGAGGTGATCGTCGGGCCGGCGGAGCGCTCGCCGGGGCTGGCGTTCGAGCACGGGCTCGTCGACCGCATCCTCGACGACGCCGGCAGCGAGCCCGGCCAGCTCCCGCTGGTGGAGTCGCTGCTGACCGACCTCTGGCACCAGCGCGACGGCGGCCGGCTCACCTTGCGCGGGTACGAGGCGGCCGGCGGGGTCGCCGGTGCGGTGGCCCGCCACGCGGAGCGGTCGCTGCAGTCCACGGGCGCGGCGGCGCTCGGGCCGGCCCGGGCCCTGTTCACCGCGCTGACCCGCCTCGACCGCGACGACCGGTTCGTCCGCCGCCCGGTGCCGCTCGCGCACCTCCCGCCGGAGCAGCGGGCGCTGGTGCCGGCGCTCGCCGACGGCCGGCTGCTCGTCGTGGGCCCGGACGGCACGGTCGAGCTGGCGCACCAGGCGCTGATCGACCACTGGCCGCGGTTGCGCACCTGGCTCACCGAGGACCGCGCGTTCCTCGTCTGGCGGGCGCGCGTCGAGGGGCAGCGGGAGCAGTGGGACACCGAGGCCCGCGCCGACACCGCGCTGCTGCGTGGCGCGGCGCTGGCCGAGGCGGCGGAGTGGCTCCCTGCCCGGGTCGCCGATCTCGGTGAGGGCACCGTCGACTACCTGCGCCGCAGCCAGGCCCGGGCGCGCTGGGAGGTGCGCCGCTGGAGGGTGGTGACCGCGGTGCTCGTCGTCCTCGCGCTCGCCGCCGCGACGCTCGCCGTCGTCACGATCAACCGTCGTGACGTGCTGGCCGGGCAGCTGGCGAGCGCGGCGGCGGAGATGGCCGGCCGCGCGTCGCAGGCCCGCGCACCGTCCGATCCCGTGCTGGCCGCGCAGCTCGCCCTGGCCGGCCGGCGGACCGACCCGGCGAGCCCGACGGCGACGGCCGCGCTGGCGTGGTCGTACCAGTCGCTGCGCACGGCGCAGGCCGAGCTGCTGAACACGGGCAGGGAGCCCATCACGGGCCTCGTGGTCGCCGGCACCACCGCGCTCGTGCTGACCACGACCCGCGCGGTGGCCGTGCTCGACGCCGACGGACCGCAGCCGCGGCACGTCGAGCTGCCCGAGAGCGCCGGGAACTCCCACGTCCTCAGCCCTGACGGAACCCGCATCCTCGACCTGACACCGGACGCCCGGACCATCCGGCTGCGGACGATCGCAGGCCCGGCGGCTACCGACATCGAACTGCCGCTACCGGCGGGTGAGATCTCGGTGCCGCGGTTCTCACCGGACGGCAGGCGACTCATGTGGGTCAGGTTCGGCGCCGCCAAGTCGTTGCACCCCGTCGTCTGGGACCTGGAAGCGGGACGTGAGATCCCGACCGGATTGGGCCCGCTCCCCACCGATACGCAGGCGTTCTGGCTGACCACACAACCGGACCGGATGCTCCTGCGGAACGGGCGGTCGAACTCCCCCGACACGCGGCTCACGCTGCGTTCGCTCTCCGACGGTTCGGAGATCAGCGCCGCGTCCCCGTCGTCGGGGGTCGTGGAGGACGGCGCGGCAGTGGTGACGTGTGTCGCGGGCGCGAAGCTCGGCGACGGGTCGACGGTGTCGGTGTCCGGCATCGGCGAGGACGCGCCGCGGCTCCAGTTCCCCGCGCTGCGGCCCGGTTGCGGGAGACGTCTCACCGCGGATGGCCGAACGCTGGTCGAGCCCGACTTCTCGGTCGCGGACATGACCGACACGGTCCGGCTCACCGATCTGCGGTCGGGAGCCACCCGGCAGGCCACGCTGCCCAAGGGGATGATCGGCGAGGATCCGAGGGCGGCGTTCGGCGTCACGTCCCTCGCGCTGGTGGCGCGACCCGGTGCGCCGCCCGTCGTGCTCGGCGCACAGGGGGCCTCGCTGCTGCGGTTCACGACGGCACCGCTCGCGTCCGGCAAGGCAGGATACGACGGCACCAGTCGCGAGATCTCCACCGACCAGCGGTACGTGATCCGCCGGGACGGCGACCTGCGGATCGCCGTCGAGGACGCCGTGACCGGCACGACGCTCGCCGAGCTGCCCGAGGCTTTCCAGCCGCCGGTCCAGACGGGGGTCGGCGAGGACCTGTGGGTGATGGACACCGAGGCCGACCGCTGGCGGCTGCGCACCTTCACGCTCCCCGAGCTCCGCCCGATACTGACGATCCCGTTCCCGGCCTCCCCTGATCCGATCCCGGTCGACGGTTTCGACGGGCCGCGGGTCGCCTTCGAGAGCTCGGAGAACGACTCCGACGGTGTGCTGGAGACCGTCAGCACCGGCATGCTCTCGACGATCGACCTGCGCACCGGACAACCGCTGCACGCCCCCGTAGCGCTGGGCGCCACCCCGGAGCAACATCGCTGGTACCAGCGTTTTCCCACCGTCCGGGCCCGACACGGCCATCCCGGCCAGGCCGTCGTCGCCGACGACGTCGGCGCGCTGCAGCTCAGGGACACCGCATCGGGCGCCGTCGTGCGGACGATCCCGACGACCTGGCGGCCGAAGAGCTTCATCGACCCGAACCCGCCGAAGTTCGCGATCGACCCGACGGGTGCCCGGCTGGCGCTGCTCACCCCGGAGGCGACCCTCGAGATCTGGGACCTGGACACCGCGACGATGACGGGCCGGCCGGTCCCGGCGCCGGGGGTGTCGGACCTGCTCGGCTTCACGAGCGACGGGATGGTGGCGGTGGAGTTCGAGCAGGAGCACGCTGCCGTGATCGATCCGGTGGCGGGCCGCGAGATCGCCCGGTTGCAGGTCCCGTCGCGGACGGCGTCGCTGGACGGTGACGGCTCGGCGATAGCGGTGAAGACCCTCGACGGCGAAGCGCCGTACGCACTCGCGATCACCGTCGACGGCTGGCGCGACAAGCTCTGCGCCGTGCTGGACCGGCCGCTCTCGGACGCTGAGCTGGCGCAGCTCCCCGAGGGCGCCGACCGGGAGCGGCCATGTCGGTGAGCAACGAGATCGTCGCGGGCAGGGACCTGACGGTCGTCGCCGGCGCGGTGCTGCGGGTCTGGGCGCGGGGGGAGGTCGTCGGAGCGGCGTTCCTCGTCGCGCCCGACCTCGTCGCGACCACCGCCGGCGTGGTCGCGGAAGCGTTGGGCCACGAGCCGGGTGCGCCGCCGCCGTCCGGTCGGGTGGTGCTCGACCTTCCGATGCTGCGGGTGGACGACGAGCCGCCGAGGGTCTCGGCGCGGGTGGAGCGCTGGGCGCCGGAGCACGACGTCGTGCTGCTGCGGCTCACCGACCCCGCGCCCGCCGGCACGCGGATGCCACCGCTGCGCCGCATCGAGTACACGCAGGAACGTTCCTTCTCCGTGCTGGGCTTCCCGCCGGGCCTGGTCGACGGCGTGTGGACGACAGGGGCGATGCGTCCGGCCGGAACCCAGCCGGCGCTGCGGCCGATGCTGCTGGCGGCCGCCGGCGAGCAGCGGATCGGCGCCGGTCACGCCGGTGCCCCGGTCTGGGAGGCAAGCACCGGTGCCGTGGTCGGGATGGTCACGGTGCGCAGCGGGCCGCCCGGGCTCGTCCCGATCGACGACGTGCTCGGGTACGACCCCGAGCGGCTGCCGTGCCCTTACCCCGGGCTGCGGCCGTTCGGGGAAGGCGACGCGGGCACGTTCTTCGGGCGCGACGCCGACATTCGCCGGCTCGCCGATGCCGTCGAGCGGCTCCCCGTCGTCGCGGTCGCGGGACCGTCGGGAGCCGGGAAGTCGTCGCTGGTGCATGCCGGGCTGGTGCCCCGCCTGCGCGCGGCCGGCGCAGAGGTCGTCCCGTTGCGCGCCGGGGCCGGTCCGATCGCCGTTCCAGCCGCGACCGGCAGGCGCACCGTGCTCGTCCTCGACCAGTTCGAGGAGCTGGCGATGCTCGACCCCGCGGCGGCGAAGGAGCTGCTGGAGCGGGTGGTCGCGCAGACCGGCGACGCGGTGCGGGCGGTGCTGACCGTGCGCTGGTCGACGCTCGACGAGCTGCTCGTCCCCGAGCTGGTCGAGACGCTGCGCTCGGGCATCGTGCTGGTCGGGCCGCTCGACCGGGACCGGCTGCGCGAAGCGGTGGTCGGGCCTGCCGCGCAACCGCCCGGCCTCGCCTTCGAGGAGGGCCTCGTCGAGCGCATCCTCGACGAGGCCGGCGCCGAACCGGGGCAGCTGCCGCTGGTCGAGTCGCTGCTCACCGACCTCTGGGAACGCCGCGGCGGCGGGTCCTTGACGCTTTCGGACTACACGGCCGCGGGCGGCGTCGCGGGCGCGCTCGCCCAGCACGCCGAACGTGTTGTCGGCCCGATGGCCGCCGATCCGGCGCTCCCCCGGCTGTTCACGACGCTCGCCCGGCCCGACCACGGCGGGCGGTTCGTCCGCAAGGCGGTCCCGCTCGACCAGCTCCCGCAGGAGCAGCGGGCGCTGCTGCCGGCGCTGACCGGCGGGCGACTGCTGGTGGTGGGGCGCGCGTCCGGCTCTGCATCGGGCCACGGCGACGGGCACGGCGACGGGCACGGCGACGGGCACGGCGATGTCGTCGAGCTCGGCCACCAGGCGCTCATCGACCACTGGCCGCGGCTGCGTGGCTGGCTCGCCGACGACAGCGCGTTCCTCGCCTGGCGCGAGCAGGTCGGCAGCGGGCGGGAGCGTTGGGAGGCGGAGGACCGCGCCGACACCGCGCTGCTGCGCGGCGCGCTGCTGGCCGGCGAGGGCGAGCACCTGCCGGCCCGCGCCGCCGACCTGCCCGCACCCGACCTCGACTACGTGCGCCGCAGCCGCGCACGGCAGCGCCGCGAGGTGCGGACGTGGCGGATCGTCGCCGCGGTGGCCGCGGTGCTCTCGCTGGCCGCCGGTGGCCTCACCGCGGTCGCCGTGCAGAGCGGGAACCGGATCGCGACCCAGCTGGCCAGCGCCAACGCCGAGACGCTCGGCCGCGAGTCGCAGACGAGGGCGGCCGAGGATCCCGCTGCCGCCGTGCAGCTCGCGCTGGCCGCCTGGCGGGAGGACCCGCGCAGCCCGCAGGCCCGCACCGCGCTCGGCAACGCCTACGTGGCGAACCGCTCGCTCGAGCGCGAGCTGCCCGACCTCACAGCGGCCCCGATCTCGGCGGCGCAAGCCGGCGGCGACACCGTTCTGCTCTACTCCTCGCCGCACGTCACGGTGGTCACCGGAGTCTCCGGCCCGGAACCGGTGCGCACCGAGCTGCCCGATGTCCTGCCCGACCGGCAGATGGCGCTCGGCGCCGACGGGCGATGGCTGGTCAACCAGCTGCCCGACCGCAGCGCCCTGCAGGTGCGGGACGTGATCGCCGGGACGCCCCCGGTCACGCTGCCCGCGTCCCCGGGCACGGAGGCCGTACAGGGCCGGATCTCCCCCGACAGCAGCCGGGTGACCTGGATGGAGCTCACGGGCCCCACGGCCCGGCTCAGGATCTGGGACCGGGTGACCGGCGCCGAGATCCCGCACGGGCTGGGCCCCCTGCCCTCCGACACGGTCGCGGTGGTCCCCGGCCCACTGCCCGACCGCGTCGTCTTCCGGCACGGCACCCCGAGCCTCCCCGACTCGCGGCTGGTGGTGCGCTCGCTGGACGACGGGGCCGAGCTGCTGACGCTCCCCGCCGGTTCGGGCAACGTGCTCGGCGGCACGGCCGGAGCGGCGTGCGCGGACGAGGACGGGACGAGCTCGACCCCGGCGGTGATAGTGGTGACCCCGTACGACGGCAGCGAGCCGCGCCGCATCCCGATGACGGGCAGCTGCTTCTCGCAGACGTCCTTCATCATCACGACGGACGGCCGCGCCGCCATCGAGCGCGACTCGTCGCGCAGCGGGCTCGGATACGCGTCGGCACGGCTGATCGACCTGGCCACGGGGACGCCGTACCTCGTCCGCACCCCGACCACGCTCCAGCCGGACCTGAGCGGCGCGGTCGGCTTCCTGGACGACCTCAGCTTCCTGCCCGGCCCACGACCGGCGTTGCTGCAGGCCCGCGGGACGTCGTTGCTGCGGCTCGCCGCCGAACCGTGGCCCGTCGATCGACCCGGCGAGCGGCAGTTCTTCAACCACGACGGGCACGTGGTCGGGGCCCTGCCCGCGCAGGCCGGCTTCTTCGTCGACGAGATCGCCACCGGTCGGCGCGTCGCGGAGCTTCTGGAGCCCGACAAGAGCGCCAGGACACTGTCGCTGTTGCGGGGGCAGCTGTGGGTCGCCCGCACCACCACAACCGGCTGGGACCTCGCTCGGTACACCATGCCCGACCTGCGACTGATCGACCGGTTCCCGCTGCCCAGCCGCGACGGTGCCGCGCCCACCGGGAGGGACGACGTGCCGCCCTCGGTGTCCATGGAGCGCGAACGGCCCGCGGACGGCGGGCGGGTCTACGCCATCGCCGACGGCGTGCTCACCGCGTGGGAACCGGACACCGGTCGCGCCATCGGGACACCCATCACCCTCGACCCGGCCCGGCTCGACGCCAAGTACCTGAAAGTCTTCCCGCGGCTGGTGCTCCGGCCCGGTCACCCCGGTCAGGTCGCCGTCGTCGGGCCCAAGGAGATCCAGATCTGGGACGTCCCCGCAGGCCGGATGCTCACGAGCATCTCGACGAGGTTCGACCTGTCGGTCCTCTCCGGCAACACGGCTGCCGTCGCGTTCGACCCGAGCGGCAACCGGCTCGCCGTCATCACCGACGAGCAGACCCTCCAGTTCTGGGACGTCGACCCCGGTCGGCAATCGGGCCACCCGATCCCCATGCCCGCGGTGCGTGGCCTGATCGGGTTCGACGCCGACGGCTACCTCTCGTGGCACTCCGGCCTGACCCAGGACGCGACCGTGCACTTCCTCGACCCGACGACCGGGGCGGAAGCCGGCACGGTGAACCTGCCCGTGCTGGTGGGGTTCGTCGACGAGGCGAGGACGACGTTGCAGCTCCAGCAGGGCGTCGGTGGGCCGCTCGTCGACCTCCCGGCGCGTGCCCAGGCCTGGCACGACGCCCTCTGCGCCGTCGTCGACCGCCCCTTCACCGAGGGCGAACGGCGCCTCGTGCCAGCCGGCGCCTCGACCGACCCGCCCTGCGGCTGAAACTTCCCCACCGTTTTGGGTGGATGCGCGCTCCTGCGGCGCGCATCCACCCAAAACGGTGGGGAGATTGAGCGCTGTTCAGTCCTTGCGGATGACCCGCTCGTCCTCGCCGCGCTTCCAGACCGTGATGGTCAGGCCGCCGTCGGCGATCTCGACGGCGGATCCGCCGAGGATGTCGGCGACGTAGAAGTACGGGAACTCGCGGCCGCGCAGGTCGAACCCCGTCGTCTCGTACAAGACGTCGGTGAAGCGCCGGTGCAATGCCGGGTCGGGAACATCGACGACCGTGCCCCAGATCTTTGCGTCGCCGTCCGACACGTGGGTGTCGACGGTCGCCGTGTGCAGCGTGAACCGCGGATCGCGGTGCAGGTCGGCGAACTTCGTGGTGTTCGGCATCCCGCCGACCACCAGGTGTTCCTCGAACATGCGCGGCTCCATGGGGCTGATCCGCGGGAAGCCGTCGGAACGCAGGGTCGCGAGCATGCAGAGGTTGCCGGTTGCGGTGTGCCGCCGCACGAAGACCTCGGCGATCCGGGGCGCTGCCTTGGTGAACTCGCTCCAGGTGGTCATGCATAGCAACGTACGGCCGATCCCTGCCACCTCCTGTCAGTGAAAGGCCGGGAGTAACGAAGATGCGCCCACACGGACTCAATAACCACCAGTGGGGTCGATCCGCGACCTCGCCGTTTGTCGATGTGGCGAGGGAAGCATCGGATCATCCGCGGAAGGTGGACAGATGAGCATCCGGTCCGAGAACTGGACGCCGGGCTTCACACCCCAGGACGTCACCGCGCTCGAGAGCGTCACCGAGGGCGACGTGCTGCTGGCGGGCGCGCCGTCGTTCTGCACCGAGATCGGTGTCGGCGAGGCGCACGCCCCCGACATCGCGCTCGTCGCCACCAGCACGGCGGACGTCGTCGCGGGCGTCCGGTTCGCGAAGAGCTTCGGCCTCGCGATCACCGTCGCCGCGCCCGGCGAGGCGTTCGCGGAGCCCGCGAAGGGCGGTCTGCTGATCGCGACGAGGAAGCTCGACAGCATCCACGTCGACGTCCGCGGGCGCACCGCGATCGCCGCCGCGGGCGCGATGTGGTCCGACGTCGTCGCGCGGGCGGAGGCGCACGGCCTGGCACCGCTGGCGCCGGCCTACCCCGGTGCCGGCGTGCTCGACCCGGCGTTCACATGGACCCGCGAGGAGGTCGCCTCGATCGAGGTCGTGGAGGCGGACGGGCGGATCGAGCACGTCACGGCGCGGACCGACCCCCGCCGCTTCCGGGAGCTGCGCACGGGCACGATCGCCTCGAGCGTCATCACGGCGATGACGTTCACGCTGTTCCGCTAGCCGCGGTCAGGGGCACGCACACGCGGGCTGCGCCCGTTCCGCACGCGAGGGCAGGAAAGCCACTTTCCTGCCCTGTGAGGGCCGGAAAGTGGCTTTCCTGCCCTCCCCAGGGCGCTGTTGGGCCGGCGCGGTCACGTGCCCGTCAGGTCGCCGATCAGCTGCGCGCCGGGCTTCGGCTCCGGCGCGTCGGGCTGCCGGACGAGGTTGTCGATCGCTTTCTGCACGATGTCGGTCTCGTCGCAGGTGCCGACGCCGACGGTGAAGCCGCCGTTGTAGATGGTCTTCTCTTCCTTGCTGAACAGGAGGTCGGGCAGCACCGCCACCTGGTACGCGCAGCCGCCCGCGGCGATCCCACCCGTCCGGTAGGTGGTGAAGTCGCCGATCTGCACTGGTTCCCCGTCGAGGTCCAGGATCGCGGAGTAGATCTCGAACTCCACGGCGTACTTCGAGATCGCCGTCCCGGATTCGCCTTCGCAGCTGTACGGGTCGCTGAGCCGCACGGTGCGCGGCTCACCGGGGTCGTCGGGAATGTCGGCGACGGCGGCGAGCAGCGCGGCGCACGGGTCCTTGCCGAGCAGCGGGATTCGTGGTGTCGTCAGCCCGGCGGCGAGCTGCGGCGGGTTCTTCCACTTCGGCAGGACGACGTCGGCGAGGTACTGCTCGCCGGTCTCGCACACCTGCGCGTCGCTCGGTTGCGCACCGGTGTTCGCCGCCTGGGAGTAGCTGATCTCCGCGCGCAGCCCGACGTTGCCGGCCGCGAACGGCACGAGGTACTCGCACTTGCTGGAGATGTCGGGGTTGCGCATCACCTTCGTGCCGGCGAGCGAGGCCTGCTCCCAGCCCTCCGTCAGCCGCTGCCCGACCGACAGCGAGAAGTCCCATCCCGCGGCCGGCCGGCTCTTGTCGACCTCGAGGGTGCATGTGGCCAGACCGGTGGACAGCCGCATCGACGCACGCTTCGCGCCGGTCGCCTTCTCGGCCGCCTCGACGTCGAGCAGCGCGCACACATCCGTGCTGCGCGCTTTGACGAAGTCCGGCGCGAACGTCGCGGAACGCTCGTCGTAGGTGATCTGAGTGGGCGCGCCGCCTGCGGAGCCGGTGCCGCTGCCCGCCGGCGACGCGCGGCCGGGCTCGACGACGGTGCACGCCGACACGAGCGCCAGCAGGAGCAGGACGACGCCCAGCCGCCGGACCCTCGACATGCCGGCAGGCTACAACGCCGCAGGCTGAGAGCTCTCCGGAGTCGCTGAGGACGCTGAGGACGCGAG
The DNA here is from genome assembly GCF_021245725.1 of Pseudonocardia sp. TRM90224. Taxonomy (GTDB): domain Bacteria; phylum Actinomycetota; class Actinomycetes; order Mycobacteriales; family Pseudonocardiaceae; genus Pseudonocardia. The sequence continues at coordinate 151,858 of NZ_JAJGSX010000007.1, forward strand.
GTGGGCGGCGATCCGGCGCGCGCACTCGATCGACTCCGCGCGGCCGGTGTCGATCTCCACGTCGTACGCCACACCACTGTGGACGATCTCGGCCTGTGCCGCTGCCATGCCGGTCGTCCGGTCGCCGCGCGCGATCTCACGGCCGGTGGCCACGTCGGGATCGCACCGGACGCCCACCCAGAGCACGTCCAGTCCGCGTAGAGCCTCGCGCCAGCGTTGCTGGGAGGCCGGGCCGCCGAGGAAGACGTCGTCGACGATCATCCCGGCGCCGGCGCGCGCCATCGCGGCGACACCTTCCATCCACGCCGCCTCCAAGGTCCGGAAGGAGGCGCCGACTACCACTCCACCGTCGGGGGCGAACTCGATGCCCATGTCGGACGCCCGGAGCGCTGCGGGCATCGCGTCGACCAGCGTGTCGACCCCGACGACGAGCCACGGTTCGGGCAGCACGGCCTGCAGGCACCGCGCGATCGCCGACTTGCCCGAGCTGGAGCCGCCGTTGAGCACGATCACCCGGACGGTCACGGGGCTGCCGGCCTCGGGACGGTTGCGCGGTACTCGCGCCGGAACATGGCCGGGGGCACGCCGCACTCCGCGGTGAAGGCCGAGTAGAACCGGCTGACCGAGCCGAACCCGGAGTCGGTGGCGACCCTGCTCACCGGGAGGCCCGTCGTCACGAGCAGCCTGCGGGCCTCCGCGAGGCGGCAGCGCAGCAGGTGGTCCCCGAGCGTCATGCCCGTGACCTTGCGGAACTGGGTCATCGCGTAGTTCGGGTGCAGCTGCGCTGCGCGGGCGACGTCGGCGACGGTGAGCGGCTCCCGGAACTCCTCGGCGATGTGCTTCGCCATCGAGGCGGCCTGGCGCAGCGTCGCGTCGGTGCCGGCCCGGAGCGGCGCTGTGCGGGACAGCGCCGGATCGGGCGGGACGACGAGGAAGACCCTGCGGATCTGGGCCTCGATCTCCAGCATCGCGATCCGGGCGCGCTCGGGGTTGCGGCTGTCGAAGTCCGCGACCCACCGGTCGAAGGTGGCTCGGTCGGCGAGGGCGTGCCGCGTCGAGATCAGCGGCGGGCCGGACAGCAACCGCCCGGTCGCGGCCTCCGGGAGGCCCCAGCCGAGGAACGTGCCGAAGGGCACATGGACCCAGAACCCCTTCGACACCGAGCTGGCCACGACCTGGTGCGGCAGCGCGGCCCAGAACACCGCCAGATCGCCGGGCCCGACCTCGACCGGTTCGCCGCCGAACAGGTAGACCATCGAGCCGCCCTCGGCCACGAAGTTGATCTCGAGGTCGTCGTGCTGATGAGCGGAGGGCATGAGCGACGGGAGCCCGACCCACGCTTGCACGCCGAAGCTGGAGATGGTCGATGTCATCCGAGAATCCTGGAACCTCTACCTCTGATCGATGAAGAGTTCGCCGATTCTACGCCCTTACGGTCGAATCTCCACGACCTCGGAGGGTTCCCGTGTTCTCAATCGGCATCGTCGGCGCCGGCCAGTTCGCCGGCTCGTTCGCGAAGCTCTGGAAGCTGCACCCCGGCGTCGGCGACATCGTGGCGACCGACCTCGTCCCCGAACGGGCCGCCGCGCTGGCCGCCGACCACGAATTGGCCGGCACCCTCCCGTCCTTCGACGCCGTGCTCGACTCCGACGTCGACGCGGTCGCGATCTTCACCCAGCGCTGGACGCACGGCCCGCTGGTCGTCGCCGCGCTGCGGGCCGGCAAGCACGTCTACTCGGCGGTGCCGATGGCGGTGACCGAGGCGGAGATCGCGGCCATCATCGACGCGGTCCGCGAGACCGGGCTGACCTACATGATGGGCGAGACCAGCCACTACAACCCGGCGACCGTCTACGCCCGCGAGCAGGTCGCGAAGGGCGCGTTCGGGCGGCTGTTCTACGCGGAGGGCGACTACGTTCACGACATGGACCTCGGCTTCTACGCTGCGTACCAGTACAGCGGCGGGGAGAACTGGAAGCCGACCGCGAGCTACCCGCCCCTGCTGTACCCGACCCACTCGATCGGTGGGGTGCTCGGGGCCTGGGACACCTACGCGACGAGCGTCTCCGCGATCGGCGTCGTCGACCAGCGCGGCGACGGTGTGTTCGACCGCGAGGTCAGCCAGTTCGGCAACGACTTCTCCAACGCGACCGCCCTTTTCGAGGTCGCGGACGGCGGATCGTTCCGCACCAACGAGTTCCGCCGTGTCGGCTACCCGTCGCACATCCGCGAGTCGCGGTTCCGGTTCTTCGGCACCGAGGGCAGCTTCGAGCAGCTCGTGACGGTCGGTCTCTGGCAGGACAAGGAAGGCGTCCACGACGTCTCGCAGCACCTGCAGCCGGCCGCGACGCTCGCGCTCGACGATCCGTCGCTCGCCGGCGTGGATCCCGCCCTGCGGGAGGCGTTCACCTCCGGCTGCGCGCCGGTGCACGACCGGTCGCGGCTCCCGGTCGAGTTCGCCGGCGCGCCCAACGGCCACGAGGGCAGCCACCATTTCCTGGCCGACGACTTCGTCCGCGCCGTGACGACCGGCTTGCTGCCGCCGGTCAACGCGTGGGTCGCCGCGCGGTACACGATGCCCGGGATCGTCGCGCACGAGTCGGCGCTCAAGGGTGGCGTGCGGCTCGACATCCGCGACTTCGGCGACGCACCCGGCACCTGAGACACCAGGCGAACCCGATCAAACGGGCGGGGGAACCAGCTGGTCCAGCTCCGCCCGCAGGAGAGCCCGGACCTGCGCCGCCGGCATCGCGTCGGCGAACATCGCACCCTGCAGGGTCAGCCCGTCGACGACGACGTGCAACCGTGCGGCGAGAGGTTCCAGCTCACCGCTGACAGGGTCCCCGATGGCCGCCGGCGCGGGCACGCCGAAGCACAGCGCGACCGCGGTCCGGCAGATGTGGCGCTCACCGGCCCACGCGCCGGCACGAAGGTCGTCCCAGGTGCTGTCGAGGCGGAACCGCGTCAGGCAGGCGAGCCACACGTCGGCTTCGACGCGACGGTCGGCGTCGAGCGGGAGCAGCTCCTCGAGCAGCCCCTGAGCTGCGACGACCCCACTGCTCATGGGTTCGAGGTCGCGAGCGAGCCGGGCCTGCGCGGCCACCGCGACCTGCTCCGCGGCGAATCGGAGCAGCCCGTGCTGGCTGTCGAAGTAGTGCCGTAGGCCGCCGACGGACACCCCGGCCCGCTCCGCGACCCTGCGCACGGTCGCACCTTCGATGCCGTGGCGGTCGATGACCGCCCACACCGCCCGGACGAGCTGCGCGCGCCGATCGTCATGGTCGACAACCTTCGGCATGCCCGTCATTACAGCACAAGCGTGCGGTTTCCTATACCGTACAAGCGTGCGAAATAAGGGGGTGCTCACGGCAGGACTGGCGATGATCACCGGTGCCGCGGCGTGGCTGGCCCTCACGGGCCGAGCGGACATCCGGTACTCCGCCGACCACACCTCGACGCTGCCGATGTGGCACCGCTGGGTGCCCGCACTGGTCGGGATCGCACTGGTCCGCCTCACACCGCCGCACCTGCCAGCAGCCGCGCCGCACGGGCGCCCGGACCGCTTCGAGACGGTCACGCTGGTGGCCGCCGCCGTGACCTTCGCCGTCGCGCTGCGCGCCGTCGGCGGCGGCGAACCCGCGCACACGCTGCTCAAGATCCCGCTGCTGCTGGGCGTCCCGCTCGTGGTGTTCGCAATGACCCGGCGGCGCGCGCCGGGTCTGCCCGTGGCCGCCCTGGCGCCAGGCGTGTGGCGCCACTACGGCCCCGCCGTCCCGGTCGCGGCCTGGCTCGCGATCAGCTACGCGTCCCCATTGGCAGTTCCACCCGACACCACTGCCGCACGCTTCGACGCCTTCACGCTGGTCGCGACGGTGCTCGTGGTCTTCCTCGTCAACGCCGTCCTGGAAGAGGTCTTCTACCGCCGCTGGCTGCAGACCCGCCTGGAGGCGACCGTCGGACCGTGGCCGGCGATCGTCGTCTCTTCACTCTTGTGGGCGGCATGGCACGTCGGCATCCAGGGCACCGGAGACCTGGCCGTCGACCTCGCGTCCGCGGCCGTGAACCAGGGCATGCAAGGCCTTTTCCTGGGCTTTCTGTGGAGCAGGTACCGGATGATGTGGCCGATCCTGACTGTCCACGGCGCCGCCAATGCGGCACCACTGCTGCTCGGACTGCTCTGAGCGCCACATCGAGACTTGTCATGGCGCCAAGATGGTGTCATAGTGGCGCCATGGATTTGGGGTCGTATGTCGAGTCGATCCGTCGCGAGCTCGCGGTAGCGGCGGAATCCGGTGACGACGAGTCGCGCGCACTGGCCGAGCGGCTCATCGCCTCGGTGGGTTCCGCGGTGCGGTTGGCCCTGCTCGAAGCGCTGGCAGCCGCGGCCGACGAGATCACCCGCGAGCTCGCACCCGGCTCCGTTCACATGACTCTACGCGGCCGCGAGCCGGGGTTCGTCGTGGTGGTGCCACCGGCCGACAACCAGGAGGCGAGCTCGCCGGCCGCCGAGCTGCCGACGCCGCCGAGCCCGCCCGAAGCGATGGACGGCGCCACGTCGCGCATCAACTTCCGGCCGCCGGAGAACCTCAAGACGCGAATCGAGGAAGCCGCAGCCAAGGAAGGGCTCTCGGTCAACGCGTGGCTCGTGCGCGCCACCTCCGCCGCGCTCGACCCCGGCCAGCAGCGCGATCGTCGCCCGCCGCGCGCGTCCGGCGGCCGCTTCACCGGATGGGTCGGCTGATTCCCGTGTACAGCTTCGAGACACCCGAGCCCATCGCCGTCACGCTCGACCTGCCCAACAGCAGCGTCCGCATCATCGCGAGCAAGCGGAGCGACACCCGCGTCACCGTGCTCAACACCGATACCGACGACAACAACGTGCACGTCGACTTCCTGAACGGACAGCTGCTGATCAAGGGCACCCCGCACCGCGGTCTCGGCTGGGCGCTCGACCTCATCCGCGGCAGCAAGGCGCAGGACGTCGAGATCGAGCTGCCGGCCGGTTCCCGCTTCGGTGGGAAGGTCTCGGCCGGCGACCTGCGGTGCGAGGGCCCGCTCGGCGAATGCCGGTTCTTCACCAAGTACGGCAACATCCGGTTCGACGAAGGCGGGCCGGTCCAGCTGGCCACCACGTACGGCGACGTCGAGGTCGACCGCGCCCACGGCCACGCGGAGCTCTCCACCGGCTTCGGCGAGATGCGCGCGCACCACGTCGATGGCACCGCGGAGATCAGGAACAACTACGGGGATTCGCGCATCGGCGAGGTCGCGGGCGACCTGGATGTCGAGGGTCTCTACGGCGAGATCCGGGTCGACAGGGCCGGGGCCGGCGTTGTGGCCCGCACGGCCTACGGCAGCGTCCGGATCAAGGAGGTCGTGCGCGGCGTCGTCGACCTCAGCACGACGTCGGGCGAGCTGGAGATCGGGATCAAGGCGGGCACGGCGGCCTGGCTCGACGTCAGCTCCACCACCGGCAAGGTCCGCAACAGCCTCGACGGGCACTCCGGGCCCGACGGGTTCGCCGAGACCGTCGAGATCCGGGCCAGCACCAGCGGTGGCGACATCCTGATCCACCGCGCCTGACCCCGGCACCCAGCACAAGCACCGAACCCACCACCGGTACACCGCGGCGTCTCATGGCGCACGCGGCGATCCGGCCTGCCCGCACGACGGAAAGGAGTGACCATGACCGCCCCACCCACCGCCTCCGCGATCACGGTTTCGGACCTGCGCAAGTCCTTCGGCGACCTGGTCGTGCTCGACGGCATCGACCTCGACGTCCCCGCCGGCACGATCTTCTCGCTGCTCGGCCCGAACGGCGCCGGCAAGACCACAACCGTGCAGATCCTCTCGACGCTCATCCCCGCCGACGCGGGCGTCGTCCGCATCGGGGGCCACGACCTGCGCGCCGACCCCGGCTCCGTGCGTGGCGTCATCGGCGTCACCGGCCAGTTCTCCGCCGTCGACAACCTGCTGACGGGCGAGGAGAACCTGATGCTGATGGTCGACCTCAACCACCTCGACCGGCGGGAGGGCCGCCGCAAGGTGGACGACCTGCTGCAGCGGTTCGACCTCGTCGACGCGGCGAAGACGACGCCCTTCACCTACTCCGGGGGGATGCGGCGCAAGCTCGACCTCGCGATGACGCTCGTGGGGAGCCCGCGGGTGATCTTCCTCGACGAGCCGACGACCGGGCTCGACCCGCGCACGCGCCGGACCATGTGGGAGATCATCCGCGAGCTCGCGGCCGACGGCGTCACGATCTTCCTGACCACCCAGTACCTCGAAGAGGCCGACGAGCTCGCCGACCGCATCGCGCTGCTCGACCACGGCCGGATCGTCGCCGAGGGCACCCCGGCCGAGTTGAAGCGGATGATCCCGGGCGGGCACGTCAGCCTGCGTTTCACCGATCCGGCCCGGCTCGCGGCCGCCTCGGCGGCGTTCGACGACGCCTTCCGGGACGACGAGGCGCTCACCCTGCAGGTGCCCAGCGACGGCGGGGTGCGCTCGCTGCGCGCCGTGCTCGACCGGCTCGACGCGGCTGGTGTGGAGGCCGACGAGCTGACCGTGCACACCCCCGACCTCGACGACGTCTTCCTCGCGCTCACCGGCCGACCAGCGCCGGCCGACCCCACCGCTGCTCCCACCGCTGCAGCCGCCGACAAGGAGAAGGAGCTGAGCCGATGACCACGCTCGCCTACACGGTCCGCGACTCGCGGACGATGCTGCGCCGCAACGTCCGGCGCATGCTCCGCTACCCGTCGCTGACCGCCATGGTCATCGGGATCCCGGTGGTCCTCCTGCTGCTGTTCGTCTTCGTGTTCGGCGGGACGTTGGGCGCGGGCATCGACGCCGCACCCGGTGGCGGCCGCACCGAGTACGCGAACTACGTCGTCCCCGGCATCCTGCTGATGACGCTGGCCGGCGCGGTGCAGGGCACGGCCATCTCGATCTCGATGGACATGACGGAAGGCATCGTCGCCCGGTTCCGCACGATGGCGATCTCCCGGGCCGCGGTGCTGACGGGACACGTCATCGGGAGCGTCATCCAGTCGGCGATCGGCGTCGTCGTGGTGCTCGCCGTCGCGTTCGCGATCGGGTTCCGGCCGACCGCGGGCCCGCTGGAGTGGCTCGGCGCGGTCGCCGTGCTCCTGATGGCGGCGCTCGCGCTCATCTGGCTGGCCGTCGCGCTGGGGCTCAAGGCGAAGAGCGTCGAGACGGCGAGCAACACGCCGATGTTCCTGATCCTGCTGCCGTTCCTCGGCAGCGGGTTCGTCCCGACCGACTCGATGCCGGTGGCGCTGGCGCTGTTCGCCGAGTACCAGCCGTTCACCCCGATCATCGAGACGCTGCGCGGCCTGCTGCGGGGCACGCCGATCGGCGCGAGCGGGGTGCTCGCCGTGGTGTGGTGCGTCGTGATCGCCGGCGGCGGCTACCTGTGGTCGCGGCGGCTGTACGAGCGGGCCTCGGTCCGGCCACGCGCCTGATCCCGGCTGCCGCCGGACGGATCCGGCCGGGAAAGGCTGAACCCCTTCCCCGCCGGATCCGTGCTGACTGGTGTGCTGAGAGCTTCCCCGAAAGCCCAGAAGCCCCGCCGGACGCGTCGGGTGATCGGCGTGACGGTCACGATCGCCTCCGCCGCGCTGGTGTTCATCGCGCTGGTCGCGCCCCGCGAGGTGGGGCAGCTCAGCCCGCTCGCCCTGCTGCGGATCCCGCTGGAAGGGCTGCTCGGCGCCGCGCTGCTGCTGGTGCTGCCGGCGCGGGCGCGACGGATCGTCGCGCCGGTCGCCGGGGCCGTGCTCGGTGTGGTGACGGTGTTGCGGGTGCTGCAGATGGGCTTCCTGTCGGTGCTGGCGAGACCGTTCGACCCGCTCTTCGACTGGCCGCAGCTGGGCAGCGCGGTCGAGCTGCTGCACGGGTCGCTGGGTGATGCCGGCGCAACCGCCGTCGCGGTCGGCGCCGTCGTCGCCGGCGTCGTGCTGGTCGTCGTCATGCCGCTGGCGGTCCGGCGGCTCGCCGGTGTCGCGGCGCGGCACCGGGGCGCCACGGCCCGTGCCGTCGCGGTGCTGACCGTCGCGTGGATCGGCTGCTTCGCGGTCGGCGCGCAGCTCGTCGCGCCGGTTCCGGTCGCGGCGCGCAGCGTTGCCGCGGCCGCGACGCAGACCGCCGACCAGGTCGCCACCAGCCTGCACGACCAGCGGGTCTTCGACGAGCAGTCGGCGAGCGACGCCTTCGGGCGCACCGCCGATGCCGACCTGCTCACCGCGTTGCGCGGGAAGGACGTCGTGCTGACCTTCGTCGAGAGCTACGGGCGCTCGGCGCTGGAGAACCCGCAGTTCGCCCCGACCGTCGACGCCGTGCTCGACGAGGGCACCCGCCGGCTGGCCGCGGACGGTTTCTCCGCCCGGAGCGCGTTCCTCACCTCCTCGGTGACCGGCGGTGGCAGCTGGCTCGCACACGCAACGCTGCTTTCCGGGCTCCAGGTCACCAACCAGCACAGCTTCGACAAACTGGTCGGCAGCAACCGGCTCACCCTCTCGAGCGCATTCGGACGAGCCGGCTGGGAAACCGTATCGGTGATGCCCTCCAGCGTCGGTGAATGGCCGGAGAGCACCTTCTACGGCTTCGACCGGGTATACGACTCGAGCAATCTCGGGAACCGCTCGGGCACCTATTCCGGATTCCAGACCCCGGACCAGTACACCCTTTCCGCATTCGAGCGGCTCGAACGCAGCCGTGCCGGTCGTGGGCCGTTGATGGCGGAGATCCCGCTGGTCACCAGCCACTGGCCGTGGGCGGAGGTGCCGAAGTTGCGCGACTGGGCCGACATCGGCGACGGCACGGTCTTCGACCAACCGGAAGCCGGTCGCAGCGAGTCGGTCGAGGCCGTCGAGAGCGATCCGGACCGCATGCGCGACGGGTACCGGCGCTCCATCGAGTACTCCCTTTCGACGTTGATCTCCTACGTCGAGACCTACGGCGACGACAACCTCGTGCTCGTCTTCCTCGGCGACCACCAGCCGGCCACGTTCGTCTCCGGGGACGGTGCCGGGAAGGACGTCCCGATCACGATCGTCAGCCGCGACCCCGGCGTGCTCGACCGGATCGCCGGCTGGGGCTGGTCGACGGGGCTGCGGCCGGACGCGCAGGCGCCGGTCTGGCCCATGGCGTCGTTCCGCGACCGGTTCCTGACCGCGTACGGGCCGACGCGCAGCGGCGCCAGGTGATCGCTGTTCGAATCCGGGCTCAGCTCGGCTTCGGCTTCGGCACGGCCAGCGCCAGCACGACGAGCACCACCGCGGCGGGCAGGCTCCACATCAGCACATCCGGGATCGTGTCGGCGACGAGGTCCGCGGTGACCTGGCTGCCTTCGAGCCTGCGGCTGAGCATGTTGCCGAGCACGGCCACACCCAGCGTCATGCCGAGACCGCGGATCGACAGCGCGGCCGTGGTCGCGCCGGCGAGGTCCGAAGGCTCCACGGCGTTCTGCGACACCGTCACCAGCAACTGCATGATCAGTCCGAAGCCCAGGCCCATCACCACGCAGACCACCACGAACAGCGGGTATGAGCTGTTGTGGTCCAACATCGACAGCAGCGCGACGCCGGCCGTGATGATGATCGGACCGAGCACCAGCAGCGGCTTCGCTCCCACCGACGCCACCTTCGCACCCGCGATGCCGGAGGCCAGCACGAACGCGAGCATGTACGGGATGAGCGCGAACCCGGACTGCGTGGCGCTCATCCCGAACGCGTTCTGCATGTACGTCGGCAGGAACACGACCACGCCGTACAGCAGCGCACCGAGAAGCGCGGCCGCGGGCAGCGCCACCGCGAGCGTGCGGTTGGTGAACAGCCGCAGCGCCAGCACCGGGTTCGCCGCTCGCCGTTCCCAGGCGACGAACCCCGCCAGCAGCACGACGAACGCGGCCGCCAGCGAGAGCACGACGCCCGATCCCCAGGCGTACGTCCGGCCGCCCCATTCGGTGACCAGCATCAGGCTGACGACGGCGCCGACCAGCAGCGTCGACCCGAGGAAGTCCACGGCAGCGTCCTGGCGGAGCAACGGCAGCCGCAGCGTGAACGCCACCAGGAGCGCCGCCACGACACCGATCGGCAGGTTGACGTAGAAGATCCAGCGCCAACCGACGGCGTCGGTGAGCACTCCGCCGACGAGCGGGCCACCGATGCTGGCCACGGCGAACAACACCCCGACGTAGCCCTGCACCTTGCCGCGCTTCTCCGGTGGGTGGAGCTCGGCCAGCGCGATGGTCGGCACGACGAACAGCGCTCCCGCGCCGACGCCTTGCAGCGCGCGGTAGGCGATCAGCTCGCCGAGCGTGCCCGCCGAAGCGCACAGCAGCGACGCCACGGTGAAGAGCATGATCGAGAACAGGTAGACCGGCCGCCGGCCGAACCGGTCGCTGAGCCTGCCGTACAGCGTGCCGGTCGCAGTGGAGGCGAGCACGTACGCGGTGACGACCCAGCTGATCGACTCGAGCCCGCCGAGGTCGGTGGCGATGCTTTGCAGCGCGATCGCCACCACCGTCTGGTCCAGTACGGAGAGCAGCACCCCGAGCGCGAGCCCGATCGAGGCGAGCGGGACGTTGCTGGTGCGTGCCGGCCGGCCCGCCTCGGTCTCGATGACCGCCTCGTCCATCGTGTTCCCCTTCTTCCGGCGCAGGTGTCCTTGACGTGCGGCCCAACTCTGCAAGTTAATGTGAACATGAAGTCAAGCGGTGCGACCTACTCGATCGGTGCGCTGGCGGCCCGGTTCGGGCTGGCGACCCACGTGCTGCGGCACTGGGAGGCGGTCGGCCTGCTCACCCCCGCGACGAGGGTCAGCGGCCGCCGGCGCTACACCGACGACCACGTGACGCGGGTCGTGATGATCCTGCGCGGCAAGCAGGCGGGCTTCAGCCTGGCGCAGCTGCAGGAGATGCTCACCGCACCGGACCCGGCAACGAGACGCGTGCTCATGCAGCGCCACCGGGATGAGCTCGACGCACGGCTGTCGGAGATCCTCGAATCCAGGAAGCTCATCGACCACGCGCTGGCGTGCGAGGCCGAGGACTTCACGCAGTGCCGGACGTTCCAGCGCCTGGTGCACTCGCTGGTCACACAGTGGGGAAAGACCCACTGAGACGGAAAGGTCCTTACCTATTCCAAGCGATTTCCCAATGGTGTGAGCAATTCGACGCCGAGTTGACAGCGACGGACGCAGTACTGCAGGATCGAACGCTCATGCAAGACAAGTCGGGGGATTCATGCAGGAATTGATTCGCCGACGAATTCTGTTCATCGTATTTCCACCGACAGCGGCAGCTGTACTCATGGCGGCAACTTTTGTCGCGATGGTCGGCAGGGTGACCGATACGGTGGAGGTCGGGCAGCTCGGCCGCAACGGCCTCCAGCACACGACGTTGTTGGCGCACGCGGCGGTGCACGTCTGCACCGGGGTGCTCATCTCGGCGACGGTCTGGGTGCTGCTGCACTACGTCACGTCGACCGCCGGACCGGCGTTCGTCGTCCGCGCGCTCACGTTCCTCTCCTGGTTCACCGTGGCCGTGCTCACCTACCGGCAGGGCGTCGAGATCTCGGCGAACATCGGCTTCGCCGGCGAACACACGTCGCCGTGGCTGTCGGTGCTCGACTGGACGGTCGGTTTTGTCGCCGGCACCGTCGCGGTCGTCGCGATCCGGCTCGACGAATCGTGACCCGCGGCTCAGACGATGGTGTAGCCGCCGTCGATGACGATGGTCTGCCCGACGACGAACGCCGATTCGTCGCCGCAGAGGTAGGTCACCAGCGGCCCGAGCTCGTCGGGGCGCCCCATCCGCCCCGCCGGCGTGCGGCGCATCCACTCGTCGACCATGTCGGGGTCGGTCGTCGACACGGACTTCGTCATGTCGGACGCGAAGTAGCCCGGCGCGATCGCGTTGACCCGGATCCCCAACGGCAGCCACTCGACGGCGAGGCTCGCCGTCAACATCGACACCGCCGCCTTCGACGCGTTGTAGGCGGCCTGCGGCTGGGGCAGGTTGACGACCATCCCGGACATCGACGCGACGTTCACGACGGACCCGGTCAGCCCAGCGGCGACCACCGCGCGGGCGAACGACTGGCAGGGCAGGAACGTGCCGGTGACGTTGACGTCGAGCACCGTGCGGAACCGCTCCGCCGTGACGTCGATGGCCGGCTCGTTCCACGCGATCCCGGCCGCGTTGACGAGGATCGTCGCGGTGCCGAGCTCGTCTGCGGTGCGGGCGAACACCTGGGCGACCTGGTCGGCTTCGGTGACGTCGCAGCGCTGAGCGGCGACGGCACCGGGCAGCTCGGCGTCGAGCCGGGCCGCGGCATCGGTCACGGACTCCAGCACGTCGACCAGCATGAGATCGGCGCCGTTGCGACCGAGCGCCTCGGCCATGGCGTACCCGAGTCCCCTGCTGCCGCCGGTGACGACGGCGGTCCTCCCGGCCAACGACCCTTCCGACACTGGCATCGGGGTCTGCTCCCGTCCTGACGTTGATCGTGCAGAACCGGCAGCCTGGGGCCGGGGCGGGCAGCTGTCAAACCGGCACGTCCTCGGTCAGCCACGCTTCGAGCGCCGTCAGGTCGGCGCCACGCAGGCCCAGCCGGGGATCCACCCTGTGCAGAAGCGTCGGCTCGGGGTGGTGCGCGGACATCCACCTCCGGTCGATGTCGGTGATCTCGTCGTCTACCCAGGCGAACCGCCGGCCCGCCGCCCATGCGGAGAGGGCCCGGGTCTTCCAGTGCAGTCCGGCGCGCTCGTCGAACGCCTCCTCCTCGGTGGGCGGCGGCCAGTCCACGAACGGAAGCGGCGGCAACCCGAGGCGCGGTGCGACGCATTCGTTCGCCTCGCCCATCCAGGTCGTCGCCCACACCAGCTCGCAGCGCATCGCGAGCAGCCGGGGTCCGATCGAAGGATCGACCCGCGCCAGCAGCGGGTGGTCGTGCGGGGGCGCGGGCGGGAACGTGGGATAGCCGCCCGGATGCGTCACGACAGTCGCGCCGAACGGGACGAGCGGACCGTCGACATCGAGGAAGAGCACGGGTACCGCCACCCGCGGACGGTAGCGCCCTCCGGCGGCGAGATGGGCTGTGTCGCGGCCTGGGCAACGCTGCCGCCCATCTCGTCATGCGCGCGTCGCCGGCGTGCACCGGCCCAGGAGCGGCTGCCAGGGCAGACCGGGGGTCGCTCGTGCACAGGATCGGCTGACGGGTGCCGCTGAGGTGCTGGAGGTGTTCGGCTCGCTCCCCACGGGTTCCACCGAATAGTGGGGGTAAAGTGGGGGCTGATCTTGAGATTCTCGCCGCATTACCCCTCTGACCTGGGGTTTTGCTCCTCCGACTGGACTCGAACCAGTAACCCTGCGATTAACAGTCGCATGCTCTGCCAATTGAGCTACGGAGGACCGTACGGGTGCGGGGGCGTGCCCCGCTGGCAGGAAGAACTTTAGCGCACCCCCGCATCCGGTTCGGGTGGGGGTCCCGCCGGCCGCACGGGTTCGGCGGTCCGCCGCTCCTGCCGTCGGGACGGGGTTCGGGGGCGCGCGGCTGGGGCACTATGGGTCGGGAGGCGAGGCCGGGAGGCATCATGCTGAAGTTCCTGCTGGGTGCGGCCGTCGGTTACGTGCTCGGGGCGAAGGCGGGGCACGAGCGGTACGAGCAGCTCAAGCGCACCTACCAGCGGGTGGCGGATCATCCGGCCGTCCAGGGGGCGGCGGGGGTGGTGCGCGCCAGGGTCGAGGAGACGGTCAGCGGGCGCCGCCACGACGAGGGCGCGAGCGGGCACCACCGCTGAGGGTGGCGCGTTCGTGCAATACCGCCGGCCGACCGCCGGTGAGGATCGGGCCATGACGATCGACATGGCGGCTTTCAACCGGTCGCTCATCGAGGAGTTCCGGGCGACGGGGGGTCGGCCCGGCGGGCCGGTGGCCGGGATCGACCTGATCCTGCTGACCACGACCGGCGCGCGGACCGGCCGCCCGCACACCACACCCCTCGGCTACACGCTCGACGGGTCGCCCGACCGGATCATCCTGTTCGCGTCGAACCGGGGCGCCCCGCGCCACCCGGCGTGGTTCCACAACCTGGTCGCGCACTCGGAGGTGCAGGTCGAGCGCAGGGACGAGACGTTCACCGCGCGGGCGCGCGTCGCCGAGGGCGCGGAGCGCGAACACCTGCTGGCGCTCTGGCTGGCCGCATCCCCGGCGACGGCGACGCACGAGGCCATGGCGGGCCGCACCATCCCGATGGTCCTGCTGCAGCGCTGACCCACCGCACACACCTCGTGGCTGTGTGCCGTCAGAGCGGGGTGGCGTGGACGATCACGGCTTCGCCCGGGTTGAGCATCGGCGCGGCCAACCCGACGTGCACCAGCGCGGCGCCGGGCAGCTCGGCGCCCGGGTCCAGCCAGCCCGGCAGCGCGCGGCCGGCCGTCCCCGCCTCGGGGCGGGCACGCACCCGGTAGCGACGGTTCGCGTCCAGCCCGGGGAACAGCAGCCGCTGCGGCACCTGGTCGGGCCCGGTCGCGAGCCGCACGTAAGCGTAAACGCCCTCGCCGTCGCGCACCACGCCGTGCAGCAACGCACCCTCGCCCGCGTCGTCGGCCCGCACGGTGACGCCGGCGTGCAGCAGCCCGCGCAGCTCCTTGTACAGCGCAGCCCATCCGCGCAGCCTGGCGACGTCCTCCGCGGGCGCCGCGGAGAGGTCCCACTCGATTCCGGCGTGGCCGAAGAGCGACGTGGCCATGCGCAGGCCGAGGTCGGTGGTCCGGCCCGTCGTGTGCCCGACCGTCGCGCCGATGTGCGCCCCGACCAGCTCGGGCGGCAGCAGCAGGCCGGTCCACCGCTGGATCTGCTGCCGCTCGATGGCGTCGGTGTTGTCCGAGGCCCAGATCCGGTCGGTGCGGGCGAGCGTCGCGAGATCGGTGCGGGCGCCGCCCGACGAGCACGACTCGATCTCCAGCCGCGGGTGCCGCGCCCGCAGCTCGTCGAGCAGGCGTTGCACGGCGAGCGTCTGCAGGTGCACGCCGGGCCGGCCGGCGTGGACGGCTTCCAGCAGGTCGCGGTTGTGGTCCCACTTCAGCGCGTCGAGGTCGTACTCCGTGACCAGCGCGTCGAGCGCGCCGAGGACGTACGCGAACGCCTCCGGCCTCGCCAGGTCGAGGACGTGCTGGTGGCGGTACTCGCGCGGCAACCGGCCAGGCGCGGCGAGCACCCAGTCGGGGTGCGCGCGGGCCAGATCGGAGTCGAGCGAGATCATCTCCGGCTCCACCCACAGCCCGAACTGCATGCCGAGGCCCCGGACGTGCTCGACCAGCGGATGCAGCCCGGACGGCCACACGGTCGTGTCGACCGTCCAGTCGCCGAGCGAGCTGGTGTCGTCGCGCCTGCCGTGGAACCAGCCGTCGTCGAGCACGAACCGCTCGACCCCGACGGACGCTGCGAGGTCGGCCAACGCGGTGAGCCGGGCCAGGTCGTGGTCGAAGTACACGGCCTCCCACGTGTTGAGGATGAGCGGGCGCGGCGAGCTCGGGTGCGTCGACCGCGCCCTGACGTGGGCGTGCCAGCGAGCCGACAGCCCGTCGAGACCGGTGTCGGACCACGTGGCGAGCAGCCGTGGCGCCGCGTAGCTCTCCCCCGGCGCTAGTACGACCTCGCCGGGGTGCAGCAGCTCGCCGCCGCCGAGGACGGCGCGGCCTTCGGGGATCCGCTCGGCCAGGTACACGGCGTCGCCGCCACAGGCCACGTGCACGCCCCAGACCTCGCCGGTCGCGAAGCCGAAGCCGGGCGTACCGGCGATCAGCAGCGGCGTCCGGTCGTGCCCCGGGCGGCCGCGCCACGACTCCCGCGCGCGCGTCCCGATCGTGAAGGCGGTGCGCTGCGGCGACGTCTCGCGCGCCCACCGCCCGGTGAAGTCGAGCAGCTCGCGGGCGCGCTGCGGCACGGGGAGCACAGGCGTGATCCCGTCGAGGACGTACGGGTCGGGGCCGTCGTTGCGCAGCTCGGTGTCGACCGCGGCCACGCCGGCGGCGTCGAGCGCGATCGTGACGGTGAGCGCGAGCCCCAGCTCCTTGTCGGCGGCCTCCACGGTGACGGCCGACGCCGTCGCGCGTGTGACACCGACCACCCAACGCGGGAACGCGGCCGCACCGTCGCGATGACCCCGCACCGCGGGCCGCGCCGGCCAACCGTCAGCGGCCCCGGGCAGCACCGTGAGCGGCCACGGAACGTCCAGCGATCCGCCGCTCCGCCCTGGTACGAGAGCCGCGACGAGGTCGGCCGCCCCGTCGCCGAGGTCGACGTCGGCGCCCCAGTGCAGCACGCGCGGCAGGTCGGGACCGCTCACGTCCAGCAGCAGCGAGACGCCACCGCCCCGTAGAGCGATGTTCGTACTTGTCGACATCTGCGCGACTCCCCTGTTCGAAGTTGTTGGGAAGTATTGACTGTTCCGCCTTGCTGCGCCATCGTTCGTTCACCTCGCGGCCGGGGACGGGGCATGACGAGGAATTCGACCCTGACTTGATCACCAATGGAGGCGACATGTCCCGACCCTCGTCAGAGGCGCAGTACCTGGCACGGCTCGTGCCCCCGTCGGTCGCCGCGACCGGCATCAACCGTCGCGCGCTGCTGCGGGGTGCCCTCGGCGGCGCCACGCTGCTCGGCGCCACGAGCCTGCTCGCCGCCTGCGGCTCCGGCGGCGGCAGCGGCTCCGTCCCCGCTGACGGCGCTCTGACGATCGGCTCGAGCGCGTCGGACGCGGTGCCGAAGAAGGCGCTGGCCGACGTCGTGGCCGGCTTCAAGGAGCCGGGCATCACCCCGCGCATCAACACCGTCGAGCACGAGGCCTTCCAGGAGAACATCAACAACTACCTGCAGGGCTCCCCGGACGACGTCTTCACCTGGTTCGCCGGGTTCCGCATGCAGTTCTTCGCCGCGCGCGGTCTCGCGGGCGACATCAGCGACGTCTGGCAGAACGTCACCGGCATGACCGAGGCGCTCAAGAAGCAGTCGACCGGCGAGGACGGCAAGCAGTACTTCATCCCCAGCACGTACTACCCGTGGGCCGTGTACTACCGGCCGAGCGTGTGGGCCGAGAAGGGCTACACCGCGCCGAAGACGCTGGACGAGTACGTCGCGCTCGGCGAGAAGATGAAGCAGGACGGCCTGGTCCCGATCGCGTTCGCCGACAAGGACGGCTGGCCGGCCATGGGCACGTTCGACCAGCTCAACCTGCGCATCAACGGCTACGACTTCCACGTCGGGCTGATGGCGGGCAAGGAGTCGTGGGACACGCCGCAGGTCAAGAACGTCTTCGACACCTGGCGCCGGCTGCTGCCGCTGCACCAGCCCGACTCACTGGGCCGCGAGTGGCAGGAGGCCGCGCAGGCGATCCAGCAGAAGAAGGCCGGCATGATGGTCTTCGGCATGTTCATCGGCGAGCAGTTCAACGAGGGCGCCGACCGCGAGGACCTCGACTTCTTCCCGTTCCCCGAGGTCGACTCCCGCATCGGCACCGACGCCATCGAGGCGCCGATCGACGGCTACATGATGTCGGCGCGGCCGAAGAACGAGCCGGGCGCCAAGAAGTTCCTCAGCTACCTCTCCAGCCCGGCGGCGCAGGACGTGCAGGTCAAGGCCAACCCGACGGTCGTCGCGACCAACTCCGCCGCCACCACCACCGGCTACTCGGCGCTGCAGAAGAAGGCCATCGAGTACGTGGCGAGCGCCAAGTCGATCGCCCAGTTCATGGACCGCGACACCCGCCCCGACTTCGCCTCGACGGTGATGATCCCGGCGATCCAGCAGTTCATCTCGAACCCGAACGACATCGACGGGCTCGTCAAGAGCATCGAGAGCCAGAAGAAGACGATCTTCACGGGCTGATGTGATGACCACACAACAGACCGCACCCCCGAAGGCGGGCGCGGCGGCCACCGCGCCCGCCGGCCGCGTCAACCGGCGCGTCCGCCGGCTCACCGGGCTCGACCTGGTGGTCGTCTCGCTCATGGTGGCGATCCCGACGCTCGCCGTGCTGGTACTCGTCTGGTTCCCCGCCGTCGCGTCGGTCCTGCTGTCGTTCACCAACTGGGACGGCGTCGGATCGATCGGCGACATCGACTGGATCGGCGGGACGAACTACGTCAACGTCGCGACCAACTACCCGCCGTTCTGGCCGGCGCTGCAGCACAACATCATCTGGTTCGCGGTGCTGTTCCTCTTCGCGACGCCGGTCGGCATGTTCTTCGCGGTGCTGCTGGACAAGGAGATCCGGTTCACCCGCTTCTACCAGACCGCGATCTACCTGCCGGTCGTGCTCTCGCTCGCGTTGACCGGCTTCGTCTGGCAGCTGCTCTACTCGCGTGACCAGGGCCTGATCAACGGGCTGCTGGGGACGCAGATCGACTGGTACGGCGACCCGAACTACAACCTGTGGGCCGCGATCGTCGCGACGTGCTGGAAGCACATCGGCTACATCATGTTGCTCTACTTGGCCGGCCTGAAGGCGGTGGACGCCTCATTGCGCGAGGCGGCCTCGATCGACGGCGCAAACGAGCGGCAGACGTTCTTCCGGATCGTCTTCCCGGTGATGCGCCCCATCAACGTGATCGTCCTGGTGATCACGGTGATCGAGTCGCTGCGCGCGTTCGACCTGGTCTGGGTGATCAACAAGGGCCGCAACGGGCTGGAGCTGATCGCGGCGCTGGTCACGGCGAACGTCGTCGGGGAAGCGAGCCGGATCGGCTTCGGCTCGGCGATGGCGACGATCATGCTCGCGATCAGCTCCGTCTTCGTCGCGATCTACGTCACGATCGTGACGCGAGAGGAGCGCCAGTCATGACCGCCGTGCTCGAGACCCCGCCGGGAACGACCGGCGGGTCGCTGCTGCCGACGAAGCACCGGCCCGGGCCGCGCCGCATCCTGCTGCACGTCTTCCTCGCGCTGGCCTCGCTCGGGTTCCTGTTCCCGCTGGTGTGGGCGGTGCTGAACTCGTTCCGCGACTACGAGTACACCGCCATCCACGGCTACGTCTCGTTCGGCGGGTTCACGCTCGACAACTACGCCGAGGCGTGGGTGCGCGGCGACTTCGGGCTGCACTTCTGGAACTCGCTGATCATCACGGTGCCGGCGGTGCTGATCACGCTGCTGCTGGCGTCGTGCATGGGCTTCGTGCTCTCGCGGTTCAGCTTCCGCTTCAACACGACGCTGCTCGCGGTGTTCCTCGCCGCGAACCTGCTGCCGCCGCAGGCGCTGCTGATCCCGATCTACCGGATGTTCCGCAGTGCGGAGGTGCCGTACTGGCTCAGCGACTCGGGGACGCTGCTCAACACCCATCTCGGCGTGATCGCCGTGAACGTGGCGTTCCAGCTCGGGTTCTGCACGTTCGTGCTCAGCAACTACATGCGCACGATCCCGCGGGAGATCTACGAGTCGGCCCGGGTCGACGGCGCGAGCGTGACGCGCCAGTTCCTCCAGCTGACGCTGCCGCTGTGCCGGCCACCGCTCGCCGCGCTGGCGACGCTGCAGGTGACGTGGGTCTACAACGAGTTCTTCTGGGCGACGGTGCTGCTGCAGAGCGGCGACAAGTACCCGATCACCAGCTCGTTGAACAACCTGCGTGGCGAGTACTTCACCGATTACAACCTGCTGTCGGCGGGGTCCGTGCTGATCATGCTGCCGGTGCTGCTGATCTTCTTCCTGCTGCAGCGGCAGTTCGTCGCAGGCCTGACGCTCGGCGCCACGAAGGGCTAGCTCATCCACTATGGATCTCGGCGGCTTACCGGGCGGCGCTGCTGCCATCATGAGGGCGCGCCACACCGGCGAACGGGGAGAGAACTGATGCTCGCGCGGCAACGCCAGGAACTGATCCTGGACGAGGTGCGCCGGACCGGCGGGGCACGGGTCTCCGAGCTCGTCGACCGGCTCGGGGTCTCCGACATGACCGTCCGGCGCGACATCGAGGTGCTCGCCGGGCGCGGGCTCGTCACCCGCGTCCACGGCGGGGCGACGCTGGCCGGCAGCAGCGTCGACGAGCCCGGCTTCGTCGCGAAGTCGGGCTTGCACACCACCGCGAAGCAGGCGATCGCGACGGCGGCCGCGCAGCTCGTCGAGGCGGGGGCGTCGGTGGCGCTCTCGGCGGGCACCACCACGCACGCCGTGGCGTCGGCGCTGCTGGGCGTGCCGCGGCTGACCGTCGTCACGAACTCCCTGCGGGTGGCCGAGGTGCTGCACGAGTCGGGGCGGGACGATCTCACCGTGGTGATCACCGGTGGGGTGCGCACCCCGTCCGACGCGCTGGTCGGCCCGGTCGCGGTGGCCGCGCTGCGCGGGCTGCACGTCGACTGGCTGCTGCTCGGGGTGCACGGGATGGACGCCGAGGCGGGGTTCACCACACCGAACCTCGTCGAGGCGGAGACGAACAGGGCGCTGGTGGCGAGCGCACGCAGGGTCGCGGTGGTCGCGGACAACTCGAAATGGGGAGTGGTGGGTTTGAGCACGATCGCGGCGCTGGACGAGGTCGACGTCGTGGTGACCGACACCGGGCTGGAGCCCGGTGCCAGGTCGGTGCTGGAGAACTCGTGCGGTCGGCTGGTGCTCGCCGCATGAGTGCGACCGTACGACGGACCGACGCCCGCATGGCCGACGGGCGTGAGCTGTTCTACTTCGACGACACCGAGCCCTACGCGAGCGGCGGGGCGAGCCGCGCGGTTCCCGACACGCGTGACCTGCCGCCGGTGCAGCACGGCTCGACGATGCGGTTCGACGTGCTCACCGGCGAGTGGGTGACGATCGCCGCGCACCGCCAGGACCGCACGTTCCTCCCGCCGCCCGACGAGTGCCCGCTCTGCCCGACCGGGCGCGGCTCGGAGCCGTCGGAGATCCCGGCGGCCGACTACGACGTCGTGGTGTTCGAGAACCGGTTCCCGTCGTTCTCCCAGCATCCCGACCCGGACGTCGCGCCCGCCGTCGACGGCGACCCGCTCTGGTCGCAGCGGCCCGCGGTCGGCCGGTGCGAGGTCGTCTGCTTCACGAGCGACCACAAGGGGTCGTTCGCGAACCTGCCCCCGTCGCGGGTCCGCACGGTGATCGAGGCGTGGGCGAACCGCACGGCGGAGCTCTCCGCGCTGCCCGGTGTCGAGCAGGTGTTCCCGTTCGAGAACCGCGGGCCGGAGATCGGGGTGACGCTGGAGCACCCGCACGGGCAGATCTACGCGTTCCCGTTCGTCACGCCGCGCACCGCGCAGCTGATCACGAGGGCGGGCGCGCACCGGCAGCGCACCGGCCGCGACCTGATGGGCGACGTGCTCGACGCCGAGCGCAAGTCCGGCAGCCGGATCGTGCTCGACGGCGAGCGCTGGACGGCGTTCGTCCCCGCCGCGGCGCGCTGGCCCGTCGAGGCGCACCTCGTGCCGCACCGCGCGGTCCCCGACTTCGCGGCGCTCGACGACGACGAGCGCGCCGAGCTGGCCGTCATGTACCTCGACCTGCTGCGCAGGCTCGACCGCTCGCTCGGCGAGCTCTCCCAGCTGCCCTACATCGCCGGCTGGCACCAGGCGCCGGTGCACACCGGACGCGACCTCACCCGGCTGCACCTGCAGCTGTTCTCGCTGCGCAGGGCCCCGGGGAAGCTCAAGTACCTCGCGGGCTCCGAGTCGGGCATGGGCGCGTGGGTCAACGACGCATCACCGGAGCGGATCGCGCAGCGGCTCCGCGACGCAGGAGGATCATGAGCACGTTCGAGGAGCTGTTCGGCCGCCCACCGGACGGACGGTGGGCAGCGCCGGGCAGGGTCAACCTGATCGGTGAGCACGTCGACTACGCGAACGGGCTGTGCCTGCCGTTCGCGATCGCCGAGCGGACCGTCGTGCAGGTCGCCGCCCGCACCGACGACGTGCTGCGGCTGCGCAGCAGCGCGGAGGACGACGGCTTCGAGGGCACGATCGACGGCGTCGGGCCGGGCGCACCGGGGGCGTGGGCCGGCTACGCGGCCGGCGTGCTGTGGGCGCTGCGCGCCGCTGGGCACACCGTGCGCGGCATCGATCTCCTGGTCACCGCCACCGTCCCGCTCGGCGCCGGGCTCTCGTCGTCGGCCGCGCTCGAATGCGCGACCGCGCTCGCCGTCGACGACCTGTTCGGGCTCGGGCTCGGCGGCTCCGACAAGGGGCGCCGGACGCTCGCTGCCGCGTGCATCCGGGCGGAGAACGACGTCGTCGGCGCGCAGACCGGCGGGATGGACCAGGCGGCGTCGCTGCTCTGCACCCAGGGGCACGCGCTGCTGCTCGACACGCGCGACGGCTCGACCCGCCAGGTGCCGTTCGCGCCCGGCGACGCGGGTCTCGCCGTGCTGGTGATCGACACGAAGGTCCGCCACCGGCTCGCCGACAGCGAGTACGGCAACCGGCGGGCGTCGGTGGAGAAGGCCGCGGCCGCGCTCGGGCGGCCCGACCTGCGCGACGCGACGCTGGCGGACATCGAGCCGCTCGGGGAAGGCGGCAACGGGGAGCTGCTGCGGCGGGCGCGGCACGTCGTCACCGAGATCGCGCGCGTGCGGGAGACCGTCGAGCTGCTCGACCGGGGCGACCTGGCCGGCGTCGGCCCGGTGCTGGACGCCTCGCACCGCTCGCTCGCGGGCGACTTCGAGCTGTCCTGCCCGGAGCTCGACCTCGCGTGCGCGACGGCGAACGCGTCGGGCGCGCTGGGTGCGCGGCTCGTCGGCGGCGGGTTCGGCGGCTCGGCGATCGCGCTGGTGCCGGCGGACCGGCTCGCCGCGGTAGCGGCAGACGTCACGGCGGCGTTCCAGGACGCGGGCTACAAAAAGCCGGACATCCGCACAGCAGAACCGTCAGCGGGAGCGGCGCGCGACACGTGAGGCGTCGACAACGACGTTCTGGCTGTTTGTTAGCGCTCACAACAGCCATAACGTCGTTGTCGACGGGCTCCCCCGGTGCGCAAACTGGGGGCATGTACGTGCCTGCGCACTTCACCGCGGACGAGCGTGACGTCCGCGAGCTGCTCTCCCGGCCCCAGGCCGCGGACCTCGTCACCATGACCGACGACGGGCTCGTGGCCACGTTCCTCCCGTTCGTGTTCGACCCCGACGCGGGCGAGCACGGCGCGTTGCTCGGGCATGTCGCCCGCAACAACGACCAGTGGAGGCGGACGCCGACGGGTGAGGCGTTGGTGATCGTGCACGGCCCCGACGCCTACATCACGCCGAACTGGTACGCCACGAAGGCCGAGCACGGGCGCGTGGTCCCGACCTGGAACTACGTGACCGCGCACGTCTACGGCGAGCTGGTGACGCACGACGACCCGGCGTGGCTCGACGCGCTCGTCCGCAGGCTGACACAGCTGCACGAGCGCGGCGAGCCGGCACCGTGGTCGGTCGACGACGCGCCGGCGCCGTTCGTGGCGGGGCAGCTGCGTGCGATCGTCGGCGTCGAGCTGCGGATCACCCGCATCGAGGCGAAGGTGAAGCTGAGCCAGAACCGCCCACCGGCCGACATCGACGGCGTGGTCGCCGGCCTCGCCGCCCGCGGCGACACCGCAAGCTCCGAGGCGGTGAGCACGGCCCGGAAGAACTAGCGCGACCAGGTGGCGCCGGTCTGCCGGTAGCCGAGCGAGGCGTAGACGGCGTCGATCAAGGACTGGCCGCGCGGGTTGAGCCCGAGGCCGAGACCCTGCCGGTTCATGACGTAGCCGAACGAGATCCGCGCGCCCGGGTCGGCGAACCCGACGGAACCACCGATGCCGGGGTGCCCGAACGCGTCCTCCGAGTAGCGGACGCCGTCGCGGTCGCCTGGGTTCCGCTCGTGCTCGTTCATGATCGCCTTCACGAAGCCGAGGGTGAACCGGCTGGTCACCCCCATGGTGAGGTCGACGCCGTGCGAGCGTTCGCGGCCCATCAGCGCGAGCTGCTCCTCGTCGACGAGCCGCACACCGCCGTACGCGCCGTCGAGCGCGAGCGGCCGGTAGAGCTGCGCGAGACCGCGGGCGCTGGTGATCCCGCCGACGCTGCCCATCTCGGCGGCGTGCGCGGCGCGGCTGTCCGACTCGAAGGGGTCCATGTAGCCGCCGGTGTTGCCGATCTGCAGCGCCGGCACGGACGTGGGGTCGGACATCGCGGTGAGGAACATCGTCGGCACGGCCGCACCGGGCGCGGTCGGGTCGGCGGGGATGTTCGGGGCGACCCGCGACTCGGCGTCCTCCGGCAGCCCGAGGTGCATCTCGATGCCGAGCGGGCCGGCCACCTCCTCGCGGAAGAACGTCCCGAGCGAGCGGCCGCTCACCCGGCGCACCACCTCGCCGACCAGGAACCCGAACGTCAGCCCGTGGTAGCCGTGCGCGGCCCCGGGCGTCCAGAACGGCTCCTCCTTCGCCAGCGCGTCGGTCATGGCGTTCCAGTCGTAGAACGCGCCGCGCGGCAACGGCTGGCGCAACGCGGGCAGCCCGGCCTGGTGGGAGAGCAGGTGCGCGACCGTCACCGCCTCCTTGCCGAACTTGGCGAACTCCGGCCAGTACGTCGCGACGGGCGCCTCGACGTCCAGCTCGCCGCGGGACGCGAGCATGTGCGCGCACAGCGCGGTGGCGCCCTTCGTGCACGACCACACGTGCGTCAGGGTGTCGTGGCTCCACTCCCGCCCCGAGGCGACGTCGGCGACCCCGCCCCAGAGGTCGACGACCGGCTCCCCCTCGATCGTCAGGTGCACGGCCGCGCCGAGCTCGGCACGTTCGGCGAAGTTGCGTTCGAACTCGTCGCGCACGGCGGCGAACTCGGGCGCGCACGTTCCGTTGACGGTCATCAGCTGCTCCTCGACGTCGGAACCGCATGCCACCACGCCCCGTCCACGCCGGGTAAGTAGTGGTTCCGCAACCACTAAGCCAACTTCCCCACCGTTTTGTGCACATGCGCGCCATTTCGGCGCGCATCCACCCAAAACGGTGGGGAACTTCGGGCCGGGGTGTGCGCGAGGATGGCCGTCCGGGACGAGCGGGAGGGCGTCATCACGAGCGAGCTGGTGGGCCGGGCGGCCGAGCTGGAGCGGGTGCTGGCCGCTGTGGGCGGGGCGCCGTCGGCCGGGCTGCTGTGCGCGCTGGTGACGGGCGAGCCGGGCATCGGCAAGTCGCGGCTGCTCGACGCCGTGGCCGGCGGATTGCGCGAGCGGGGCTGGACCGTGCTGTCGGCTGCCGCCGACGACCTGCTGCGCCGCATCCCGTACGCCGCGCTGCGGACCGGAGTTGAAGCGCTCCCGGGACACGAGGGCGTGCTCGACGCGCTCACCCCGGCCGCGGCGGTATCGCCGACGTCGTTCGGCAGCGCGTGCGACGCCGTCACGCGGCTGCTCACGGAGCTGAGCGCGGCCGGCCCGGTCGCCGTGTGCGTCGACGACGTCGACCAGCTCGACGACGACTCCGTCGCGCTGCTGACGGTGGTGCTGCGCCGGGTCGCGGCGGCGCCGGTCGGCCTGGTCGCGACCGTCCGGTCCGCGGTGCTCGCCGAGCATCCCGGTGTGCAGGGGTTCCGCGAGCGGCTCGCCGGGTTCGCCGAGCTGACGACGTGCGAGCTCGGCCCGTTGAGCAGCGCCGACCTCGGCCCGATCATCGCCGCGGAGCTCGGCGGGCCGGTCGACGCGTCGATGGCGGCCGACGTGCACCGCCGGGCCGACGGCAACCCGTTCTTCGCCACGGAGATCACGCGCTCACTGCGCGAGCTGGACGTCGTGGCCGTCGTCGAGGGCCGGGCGCGGCTCGCAGTCGCGCCGGCGGACATCCGGCTGACCCGTCGCGACGCGCTGCTGCGGCGGGTCGCGCCGCTGCAGGGCGACACCCGTGCCGTCGCACAGGCCGTGTCGGTGCTGCGGCAGGCGCGGCTCGACCATTTCCCGTTGCTGGCGAGCGTCACCGAGCTGCCCGAGCGGTCCGTCGGGGCGGCGTTCGACGAGCTCGTGCGCACGAGGCTCCTCGTGGGCGACGAGCGCGGCGACTACCGCTTCTCGCACGCGCTGGTCGCCGACGCGTTGTACGAGGGGATCGGGCCGGCGGAGCGCCGACGGCTGCACGGGACGGTCGCGGCGAGGCTGCTCGCCGACCGCGAACGCGGGATGCCGGTCGGCGTGCACCGGCTCGCGTGGCACGTCGAGGAGTCGGCGCGGTTCGGCGACGAGGCCGCGGTCGCGGTGCTGGCCGAGGCCGCGATGCTCGCCCGGACGAGCGCGCCCGACCGGGCGGCCGCGCTCTGCGCCACCGCGCTCACGCTGCTCGGGCCGGCCGCGCCGCAGCGGCCCGGGTTGCTGTCGACGCGCTGCAGAGCCCTGGTCAGGGCGTCGCGGCCGGTGCCGGCGATCGAAGCGGGACGAGCGGCGTTGCAGCTGCTGCCGCCGGGCCGCGAGCGCTCGCAGACCGTCACCGCCGTGCTGGCCGCACTCTTCGCCACCGAGCGGTTCGTCGAGGCCATGGCACTGGCCGACGCCGAGGTCGCAGGCGGCGCGGCCGAACCGACCGTGCATGCCGTCCGCGCGATGCTCTCGGTCTTCACCGGCCGGTCGGCGGAGGCGCTCGCGCTCGTCGAGGCGACGGAGGCGCTGCCCATGTCGTCACCGGCGGAGGCGGTCGTCGTCTTCGGCCGGCTCGCGATGACCACGTCGGTGCTCAACCGGCACGACCGGACCGTCCACTACGCAGATCGGGCACTGCGCGCCGCCACCACCCCCGATCTCGAGCTGCAGGCCGCGGCGATGGGCGCGGTCACCGGCTCGCTCGCCGGCCTCGTCCGCGACGCGACGCGGCGGCTCGGCAGGGCGGAGGAGCTGGCCCGCGCCGGCGGCGCCGGGTTCCGGGGGCGAGCTGCTCGTCTCGCGGCTCGCGCTCGACTGGCTGGCCGGGCGGTGGGACGCGGCGCTGGAAGGGATCGGGCAAGCCGGCAGCGAGCTGGCCGCCCGCGACGAGATCGTGCTGCACGACGCCGTGCGGGCGATCGAGCTCGACATGCGCACGTGGCGCGGCGAGCTCGACGTGGCGGCGCGGCTGGCCGCGCAGGAGCCGCCGCGCTCGCCGAACATGCGGGGCCTCTTCGCGCTCGCGCTCAGCGCCTACCGGACGGTCGCCGGCGATCCCGCCGGTGCGCGGGCCGCGATCGCGACGGCGACCGCGGCGCCCGCCACCGACCCGTACGCGTGCGTTCTGCTGGGCCGGCTCGTCGAGCTGCTGCTGGCCGGCGGCGACCGTGACGGAGGGGACGGGGTACTCGCGACGCTGGTGGACGTCGCGGCCGGGCGGACGTCACCCTGGTCGCGGCTGGCGCTGCACCGGGCCACCGGCCTCACCCGGCGCGACGCCGACGAGCTGCGTGCCGCGGTCGTCGACGCCGCAGCGGGCGGGCTGGTGTTCGAGCAGGCGCGGGCCCAGCTGGCGCTCGGCGAGCTCGTCGATGACCCCGGCGAGGGCCTGGCCGAGGCGTACCGCACCTTCCACCGCCTCGCCGCGCACGGCCTGCGCCGCCGTGCCGGCGCGCGCCTTCGGGAGCTGGGGATGAAGGTGCCGAGGGCGGGCACCCGTGCCGCCGGGGTGCTGACCGACTCCGAGGAGCAGGTGGCCCGGCTCGTCCAGCAGGGCATGCGCAACCGCGACATCGCGGCGGCGCTGCACTACTCCCCCAGGACGGTCGAGGTCTACCTGTCGCGGATCTACACGAAGCTCTCGGTGTCGTCGCGGCTGGAGCTCGCGCGCAGGCTGGACACCCGCCGTTGACGGGAAGAGGACCTGGACGGGCGACACGTGCGTTTCGCATGCGAGGGCAGGAAAGCCACTTTCCGGCCCTCACAGGGCAGGAAAGTGGCTTTCCTGCCCTCCCCCGGACGACCCCAGTGGGCGTTCAGAGGCTCGCCGCGAGTTGGGGGTAGGTCGAGGCCAGCTGGTGCAGCAGGTGCGCGGCCGCCGTGTTGTCGCCCATGACGAGCGGGTACTGCAGCGCCCCGAGGAGCCTGGCCTGCTCCGTGGCGACGGCGGCGGCCGCGGTGGCGCCGATCCGGGACAGGCTCGTGGCGGCGTCGGCCAGCCTGCGTGTGCCCACCTTGACCGCGAAGTTCGCCAGGTGCGCGCGAAGGCCCTCGTCCGGGCCGGCCGCGATCATCCCCGCGAGCTTCGTGGCGGCAGCGGCGCTGCTGGCGCCGTTGCCGAGCCGGTCGCGGGCCTGCGGGAGCGACGCCGCCAGCGCGTCGAGCACGTCGACGTCGCGCGTGCGCCGGAACCCGCTGAGCATCGTGAACGGCTCGGCCGGGTAGTCGAATGAATTCGACCCCCACGCGGCGCAGAATTCGTCGATCGGCAGCGTGGCGAACGGGAATCCCTGCGGGTCGTGGAAAACGACCTGCTCGGCGACGTCGAGGACCACCACGAAATGGTCGGAGCCGATCGGGCCGGTCATGTCGGGGGCGTGGCGCAGCAGCTCGATCTCGACGGGGCCGACGAACACCGACCCCTCGCGCGTGGCCGCTCGCAGGCGGGCGACCGCATCGGCTGCCGGGCCGCCACTCGTCCAGTCCGCGTGCCATCCCAGCAGGTCAAGGGCAGCAGGCAGGCCGATGACCGGGTCCCAGCCAGGCGCGTCGAAGTACGGCGTGCCGTTCTGGAACTGCATCCCGAACGGCGAGCCCGTCAGCACCTCGATGTCCGACGGCGACGGGGCGGGCGCACCGAGCACCATGGCGAGCGAATTCGCGTAGCAATACGGGCCGGACCCGGTGTAGGAAGTCTCCATGCCTCGATCGTGGCAAATTTCCTACATAATTCGCAACATTTCAGATTTCACCGGTCAGTTCAATGCTTCCCCGTCGTGCTCGACGACCGTACGGATGGTGAACGACGGTCGCAGCATCATCGTCAGCTCCGTGCGTTCGAGCGCATCGGCGAGCTCGTGCGCCTCCGCCGGGCGGATCCGCGTGGGCAACAGCACGCGGCGGTAGAGCAGCGTCGGCGGACCGCCGTCGAGCGTCACGACGACCTCGACGTCGCCGCGCTCGCCGAGCCGACCGAGGTACGTGCGGGTGGTCATCGCGCTGCAAGCGGCGAGCGACGCCGTCATGAGCTCCAGCGGCTTGGGACCCGCGTCGCCGTGGTCGACGACCATGTCGTGCTGGCCGATCCGGACCGTCACCGACGTGCCGGTGCCGGCGGTGGCGTCGGCGCTGGCCAGCGGGACCTGCATCATTCGGGAACCTCTTCCATGGGGAGCAGCACCTGGAACCGGGTCTCGCCCGGTTCGGAATCGACCCGCACGTCACCGTGGTGGCGGCTGACGACCACCCGGTAGGTGACGTCGAGGCCGAGGCCGGTACCGCGTCCGACCGGCTTCGTCGTGAAGAACGGCTCGAAGATCCGCTGCCGGATCTCGGGCGGGATGCCGGGCCCGGTGTCGCCGATCTCGACGAGCACCCGCCCGTTCTCCCGGCCGGTGCGCACGGTGAGCGTGCCGCTGCCGTCCATCGCGTCGATGGCGTTGTCGATCAGGTTCGTCCAGACCTGGTTGAGCTCGGCGGGATAGGCCGGGATCGTGGGGAGCGACCGGTCGTAGTCCTTGACGATCGACACCCCGCTCTCCTCGCCGAGCTTGCGGCCGAACATCACCAGCGTGGCGTCGAGGCCCTCGTGGACGTCGATCCACCGGTGCGGGGCGCGGTCCATCTGCGAGTACTGCTTCGCGGCCGTCACCAGGTCGGAGATACGGGTGGTCGCGTCGAGGATCTCGCGCAGCAAGCTCTCGGTCTCGACGGTGTAGGCGAGCCAGCGGACGGCGCCTTCGAGCGTGGTCTCCTCCGCGGCGGTGGCGACGGCCTCCATGTCCTCCACGCCGAGCCCGCCGGCGACGAACACCGGCGCGAGGTCCCAGCCGCCCTGGATGCCGTGCTCGTCGAGCCAGTCGCCCACCTCGTCCTCGAGGTCGGTGGCCTGCAGCGGGGAGAGCGTCGGGGCGTGGCGGACCTTCTTGACGAACTCGTCCTGCGCCATCACCAGCTTCTTCAGCTGCGTGCCGGCGAGCTTCCCGTCGGCGATCATCGCGAGCTTGGCGCGCATCCCGGCGACCTTGTCGCGCAGCGCGTCGGTGGCCCGGCCGGCCGCGGCCGCGGGGTTGTTGAGCTCGTGCGTGAGGCCGGCGGACAGCTTGCCGAGCGCGAGCAGCCGCTCCCGCTCGCCCACCAGCGCGTTGCCGCGCCGCAGACCGAGGACCATGCCCTCCAGCAGGTGGACGGCCATCGGGAACCACTGGCGGAACTGCGCGGCGAACTCCTCGGCCGGAAGCGCGAGCACCGCGCAGTCGCTGATCGCGCGTACCGACGCCGGGTAGCTCTTCGCCGTCTCGTCGTCGAGGTAGAACTGCGTGGCGCCGAAGTACACCCCGCGCTGCTCGGTGCGGGTGGTCTCGACGTCGTCGCCGGCGATGTTGCGGCTCATCGCGATCGTCCCGGAGAGCAGGACGTAGAAGCAGCGCGACGGATCGCCCTCGACGACCACGTCGGTGCCGGCGCTCTCCTCGACGACGTCCGCGTTCTCCGACACCCAGGCCAGCTGCTCGTCGGTGCAGTCGGCGAAGAGGAACAGCGTGCGCAGCTCGTCGGGGGTGAGGTGCGCCGGTGCTGATGTGCTCACGGATCGAGCGTAACCCTCGATCAGCCGCAGCGTCGTCACCCGAACTTCCCCACCGTTTTGCCAACCTGCAGACCCTGGAGGGTGTGCAGGTTGGCAAAACGGTGGGCGGCTTACTGCTCGGACAGGTACCGGTGCACCAGCGTGACGGCCATGGCGCCCTCGCCGACGGCGGAGGCGACGCGCTTGACCGAGTCGGCGCGCACGTCCCCTGCCACGAACACGCCGGGCACGCTCGACTCCAGGTGGTACGGGTCGCGGTCGAGCGACCAACCGGCCGGGCGCTTCCCGTCGACGACGAGGTCGGGGCCGGTCCGCACGAACCCGCGGACGTCGCGCTCGACCACCCCGTCGAGCCACTCGGTGCGCGGCGCGGCGCCGATGAACACGAACATCGACCCCGCCCCGACGGTCTGCTTCTCCCCCGTCGTGCGGTCGGAGAGCACGAGGTGCTGCAAGTGCCCGTCGCCGCTCGCCTCGGCGACCTCGGTGCGGGTGCGCACCGTGATGTTGTCGATCACGTCGAGCTGCTTGATCAGATAGCTGGACATCGACGCTTCCAGGTTCGGCCCGCGCACCAGCAGCGTCACGGTCGCGGCGTGCCGCGAGAAGAAAACAGCAGCCTGACCTGCGGAGTTGGCGCCGCCGACGATGTAGACGTCCTCACCCGCGCACCCCGGCGCCTCCGTGGCGGCGGAGCCGTAGAACACGCCGCGACCGGTCAGCTCGGCCACACCCGGCGCGTCGAGGCTGCGGTAGGAGACACCCGTGGCGAGCACGACGGAGTGCGCGGCGATCTCGCTGCCGTCGCCGAAACGCACCACCCGCGCCGAACCGCGCGCCTCGAGCGCGACGACGTCGCGGGCCGTGAGCACCTCGGCGCCGAACTTGGCCGCCTGCCGACGCGCGCGGTCGGTGAGCTGCGCCCCGGAGACGCCGTCGGGGAAACCGAGGTAGTTCTCGATGCGCGAGCTCTGCCCGGCCTGCCCGCCGGTGGCCTGCCGCTCGACCAGCACGGTGCGCAGCCCCTCCGACGCCCCGTAGACGGCGCTGCCGAGGCCGGCCGGGCCGCCGCCGATCACGATGAGGTCGTAGAAGTCGGTCGCCGGGTCGGTGGTGAGCCCGACGGCCGACGCGATCTCGGCATCGCTCGGCGCGCGCAGCACGGTGCCGTCCGTGGTGATCACGACGGGCACGTCCTCCGGCGACGCCCCGGACGCCTCCAGGAGGCGGGCGCCCTCCGGGTCCTCGATCGAGTAGTAGCGGTAGGGCACCGAGTTGCGGGCCAGGAAGTCGCGCGCCTCGAAGCACTGGGCCGACCAGCGGTGCCCCACGACGCGGATCTCGTCGACCGGCCGCACGCCGACCGCGCGCCAGGTCTCCACCAGCGCGTCGATCACCGGGTAGAGCTTCTCCTCCGGCGGGTCCCACGGCTTGAGCAGGTAGTGGTCGACGTCGACGACGTTGATCGCCTGGATCGCGGCGTCGGTGTCGGCGTACGCCGTGAGCAGCGCCCTGCGCGCACGCGGCGCGATGTCCATGGCCTGCTCGAGGAACTCGATGCCGTTCATCTCCGGCATGCGGTAGTCGGCGAGGATCGCGGCGACGGGCTCGCCGCGCAGCGTCAGCTCACGCAGCGCCTCCAGCGCGTCGCGCCCCGACTCGGCCCGCACGATCCGGTAGTCCTGGCCGTAACGACGACGCAGGTCGCGGGCGACGGAGCGGCTCACGCCGGGGTCGTCGTCGACGGTCATCAGGACGGGTTTGGTCACTACGTACTCCTGCTCGCGATGCGGTGTGCGCCACCGAAACTAGCCGTCACGAGACGCCCCCGCGAGTGCGTCCGCACCGGGAGCAGACTGGCGTGGTGCAGATCCCGCCCGTCAGCTCTCCCGCCACCCTGGACGAAGCCCGGCGGCTGCAGGCGGACCTGGCCTCCCGGGTCGAGCTCACGGACGCCCCAGGCGGGCTGCCCACCGTCGTGACGGGTCTCGACGTCTCCTACCGCGTCGGGTCCGACGACGTCGTCGCGGCCGCGGTTGTGATCGACATCGCGTCCGGGGAGATCATCGAGCACCAGGTCGTGCGCGGCACCGTCACGTTCCCGTACACGCCGGGCCTGCTGGCGTTCCGCGAGATCCCGATGCTGCTGGAGGCGCTGCGCGGGCTCCGTACCGATCCCGGGCTGCTGCTCTGCGACGGGCAGGGCATCGCGCACCCGCGCCGCTGCGGCCTCGCGAGCCACCTCGGGGTGCTGCTCGACCTGCCGGCCGTCGGGTGCGCGAAGCGGCGGTTCATCGGCACCCACGACGAGCCGGGGCAGCGCCGCGGCGACCGCGCCGCGCTGGTCGACGGCACCGAACGCATCGGCTCGGTCCTGCGCACGCAGGACGGCGTGGCGCCGGTGTTCGTCTCGCCGGGGCACCGGATCGACCACGAAGCCGCGTGCGAGCTGGTGCTCGCCGCGGCGCCGCGCTACCGCCTCCCCGACCCCGTCCGGCACGCCGACCGGCTGTCCAGGGCCGCACTGGTGGGGTGAGCCGGATCAGGCGCCCCAACTCTTCGCGACCTTGTCGATCACGGAGGTGGCGAGGTACAGCGTGCCGCGGGTGGCAGGCCCGACCTCGAGCGTGAACGGGTACAGCTCGGGCGAGGTGATATCTGTGATCGGTGTGCCGTCGACCGCCAGCCGGACGCCTGCCGGGTTCACGGTCCGCAGCTTGGCCGGGATCCCGCTCGTCGCGGTCGCGAAGGCCGCGGTCGAGAAGCAGACGTAATAGGAGCCTTCGAGCTCGTCGAAGTCGAAGACCGTCCAGCCGATCGAAACCTTGAGGTCGCCGGAGCGGGCAGCCAGGTAGGAACTGACGAGCTGCCTGTTGCGGACCGAGAGCACCCCGGAGAACGCGACCGGTTGCAGGGCGCCCAGCCCCCAGCTGACGTCGCCGAGCGCAGCGACGATCGGTATGGCAGGGCCCCCGGCCGGGTCGCCGCGTCCGGCGAGGGCGCCCGCCTGAACCGGATCGGTAACGCTGATGTCCGCCACCAGTGCCGTCGTGCCGACGGTGAGGCGGGTGATCACCCCGACGGGGTTCCGCTCCTGGGACGTCGGGTTGAAGGTCTGGCCGATATCGCAGGACTTCCTGAACTCCGGCATGGCCGACATCCTCCCGCGAGGCGGCGTCGAGCGGGCGGCAACTTCGGTGCGATCGACGGCGCCGAACGCACCGGCTCGGTCCTGCGCACGAAGGACGGCGGCGCGCCGGTGTTCGTCTCACCGGGGCACCGGATCGGCCACGACGCCGCATGCGAGCTGGTGCTCGCCGCGGCGCCGCGCTGGTGGGGTGACCGATCCCTACTTCTTGCAGTACTTGCCGTTGTTCGTCGAGATGTAGAGGATCGGCGGTGCGTGCGGCACCGTGATCTTCAGACAAGCGCCCTTCTTCCCGTGCTCCGTCGCGGCCCGGCGGATGTTGTCGCGCAGGACGTAGGTCTCGACGGCCGGCTTCGCGACCGCGAGTGCGCACAAGGCACCCGCAGCGGCCGTCGGCTTGTTCTCCTGCAGCGGGTGGCAGACCTCGTCCTTGAGGTACCTGAGAAGGGCCGCGCCATCGCCCTCGCGCTCGTGCAGGTTCTTCGTCGCTGCCCGCGACAGGTAGAAGGAGCAGGAGCCCACGCTGCAGTTGACCGTCACCACCCCCCTCGTGACGGAACGGTTGAGGAGGCCGCTGCCGCGGCAGCTCCCGTTGTCGTTGTGACCGAAGACGCACAGGCCTGCGGGGGCGGCCGGGGTTGCGGGTACCGCGGCGTTCGCGACCGCCGGGCCGGTGAGCTGCATCGCGGCGAGCAGTCCCACGATCGCAAGGACGCGGCCGATCAGGTTCGCATTCATTCTTCGCATGGTTGATCTCCTCGATCGACGGCGATCGTCGATGCGGTCGCAGGTCTGATTCGGTGTCTTGACGACCGCGCGTTGTCGTCGCCCGGAATCATCCGAGGCGGCCGCCGGGCGGTGGAACCCCCGAACTCAGGGGTACCGCCGGTCCGTACCGGTGCACGCCCGATACCATGTGCACAGGTGGACGGCAACCCTTGAAGTCGGTCGGCGGAAATGACGGAACCAATGAGCACCGCACAGTGCGGGCCAGTACGCATAAGCGTGCATGAACGCGATCCGATCATTCTGCTCGAACCGCTTCGCCGCATCACGTTCGGTCGGGATCCGACGGCCGATCTGGTTTTCTCGGGCGACCCCGGCCTGTCGCGTCATGCCGGGGAGATCCGGCACGCTGGCTCCGGCGTGGTGATCGCGAATCTCAGCGCACGGCATTCACTGTTCGTCGCGGAAGCCGGCCGACGCACCAGACTGCACCCGGTGCAGAGCGGCGCGGCGCGGGTCTCGCTGTTCCTCGCCGCCGGCGTCTTCGAGGTCACGGCACAGAACTGGGAGGCGTCGGGCTGCCGCATCGCGATCCACGTTGCGCCCGCCGATCCCGTCGACGTGGAGCAGGTTCCGGCGCAGGCGCGCACCGAGACCGAACACTCCCTTCGGCTCAACCCGGCCACCAAGGAGTTCGCCACCGCACTCGTGCTGTGCAGCGCCAAGCTCCGAACCGGAACGGCGGCCTCCGTGCCGACGGTGCCGGAGCTGACCCGCCAGGTACTGGAAGCCACGGGCAGCTGGCACCTGCTGCGTCGCCTCGATGACGATCCCGCCACCCGAAGCAGGCTGACCGGACGCATCCACGAGCACCTCAAACAGCTGCGCTCGAAGCTCAAGGCGCGGAAGCTGGCGCCCGAAGGCGCGATGGCACCCGCACTCCTGGCCGACGTGCTCATCGACAACGACATCATCGCGCCGACCCATCTCGGGCTCCTGGAAGATCCCGACTGGCTCGCCGTGCAGGCCGAACTGTGGTGGTCCGCGCCCGACGACGGATAGGGGTCAGGGTTCCCGAACCCCTGCGTTCAGGGGGATGCCCGCGCACTGCCGCCGTGTATCGTCGACGCGTCACATCATCGGGCACAATTGATCGTCGCGGCGGAGCACGGGCTGAGGTGTGTCGTGAGCACGGAACCGGATCCGTCGAGAAACTTCGGACGCTATCGTCTCGATGAGTTGCTCGGCCGCGGCGGAATGGGTGACGTGTACCGGGCGTTCGACACCGAAACAGAACGCGATGTGGCCGTCAAACGGTTGCGGCCGGAACTCGCCCAGGAGAAGACGTACCGAGAACGGTTCCAGCGCGAATCCAAGATAGTTTCCAGACTGAATGAGCCGCACATCATTCCCGTCCACAACTTCGGGGAGATCAACGGCTGGCTGTACATCGAAATGCGGCTGGTGAAAGGACTCGACCTCGCAGCGCTGCTCGACCAGTTCGGCCCGCTCCCGGCCGAGCGTGCGGTGAGCATCGTGGTCCAGATTGCGGACGCGCTGGCTGCCGCTCACGGTGAAGGTCTCGTCCACCGCGACGTCAAGCCGTCGAACATCCTCGTCGCCGGCAGCAGTCACGGCGGCGACGGCTTCGTCTACCTGACCGACTTCGGGATCGCCCGAAGCACGACGTCCACGTCCTTGACGATGACCGGGGCAGCGATCGGCACCTTGCACTACATGGCACCCGAACGCTTCGCAGGCCGAGGGGACGATCCGTCGGCCGACGTGTACGCGCTCGGATGTGTGCTCTACGAAGCGCTGACCGCGAGGAAGCCGTTCGCCGCGGAGGATCCGGCAGCACAGATGTTCGCGCACACCAGAACGCCACCGCCCGCCCCGTCGCACCGGATGCCGAACCTGCCCGCCGCGCTGGACGACGTCGTTGCCAGGGCCATGGCGAAGGACCCGCGACAGCGTCACCCCACCGCGATCGAGTTCGCCACCGCCGCGCGCGCCGCCCTCGTTGCCGGTCCGGCGGCGCCGGTAGCGGCGCAAACGGTGACCGCGGCATCGTTCGCGATCGGGGCGAGCATCTCGGTCCGATCCGCTGTCGGGGATGCACCGAACGGGGCGGCAGCGTCCCGATGGTCGCGCCGGGGCCCGCGGAAGTGGATCACCGGAACGGTCGCCGTCAGTGCAGGCGCAGCCATGGCGCTCGCGTTGTGGGGCGCTACCGCGCAGTGGACCCCGAGGGTCACCGCCGCCCCGGAAAACCCCGCCGTCGTCGCCGCCGGCGTCCCGCGGAACACGGTGATCGCGACCGTAGGTGTCGGCGCCTACCCGATCGGGGTCGCGGCTTCCGCCGGCGTGCCGAAGGTGTACATCGCCAACTCCGACTCCGCGGCCGTGTCGGTCTTCGACACCGCCGCTGGCACCGTGACCTCGACGGTGAAGGTCGGCGGAAGCCCGTTCGACGTGGCTCTCGCACCGGACGGGAGCCGCGCCTACGTGACGAACATCAGCGACAACTCGATCTCGGTGATCGACACCGCAGACGACTCCGTCGTGGCGACGGTCCCCGTCGGTGCGTCACCGCGGGGACTCGCCGCGAACCCACGCGGTACCGACGTCTATTTCACCACCGTCGGTTCGAACACGTTGTCCGTGCTCGACACCACCACCAGGACCGTCACGTCATCGATTCCGGTGGGGAACTTCCCGATCAGCGTCGCCCTGGACGAGGCGGGGGCCCGCGCCTACGTCTCGAACATCCAGAGCAACACGGTGTCCGTGATCGACACCGCAGCCGGCATGGCCGTCGCCACGGTGCAGGTCGGGACGTCGCCGAGCGACGCGGTGGTCAGCCCCGACGGGAAGCGGGTGTACGTCGCCAACAACGCCGCGAGCTCGCTCTCGATCATCGACACGCGGACCGACACCGTGATCGCCACGGTCCCGCTGGTGGCCGACCCCGACCGCCTCGCTGTCACACCGGACGGCCGCCGCGTCTACGCACTCAGCCCGGGGACGGAATCGACGGTCTCGATGATCGATACGTCGAGCCTGTCGGTGGCATCGACCTTCAGGGTCGGCCCGCATTCTGCCGACATCACGATCTCGGCCGACGGGACGCGCGCCTACGTCACCGACAACGCTGCCAACACCGTCTCGGTGGTCGACATCACCGCGGGCTGACGTGTAGGGCTTGACACTCCGGCAGGCAGCGTCTTCGGCGTGCTCGTCCGGAAGGCGGCGCGCCTACAACGCCTCAGTCGTGACCGTCCCGTCCACCCTGCGCGGCAGGCCGAGCGGGTTGCCGTCGAGCAACGCCTCCGGCAGCAGCGCCTGCGGGGTGTCCTGGTAGCAGATCGGGCGCTGGAACCGGCGCACCGCCGTCACGCCGACGCTCGTGTGCACCGAAGCCGTCGTGGCCGGGTACGGGCCGCCGTGGTGCTGCGCCCAGGACACCGCAACCCCGGTCGGCCAGCCGTTGTAGACCACCCGGCCGGCACGTTCCCGCAGCCGCGAGACCAGCGGCGCGAGCGAAGCGGCGTCGGAGTCCTCGGCGTGGACGGTCGCGGTGAGGTTGCCGCTGAACGCCGCCGCCGCGGCGAGCAGCTCGTCCTGCCCGGTGTACTCGACGACGATCGAGGTGGGGCCGAAGCATTCGCGCAGCAGCGCGTCGGGGTCGGCGAGCAGCTCCTTCGCCGACGTCGCCAGCAGCGTGGCGGCCACCCCGGCGTCGCGGTCGCCGCCGTCGACGAGCGTGCGCACCGCGCCGAGACCGGTGAGGCGGGCGCGCTCGTGCTCGTGGCCCTCCTGGATACGGTCGTTCAGCATCGCGGTCGGGACCGTGCCGCCGACGGCGCCGACGAGCCGCTCCTCCAGCCCGTGCCCTTCAGGGAGGAACAGCAGGCCCGGCTTCGTGCAGAACTGGCCCGTGCCGAGGGTGAACGAGCCGACGTACCCGTCGGCGATCGCCTCACCGCGCGCCGCGAGTGCCGCCGGCGTGACGAACACGGGGTTGAGGCTGCCCAGCTCGCCGTAGAACGGGATCGGCACCTCGCGCGACGACGCGATGTCGAGCAGCGCGCGCCCACCGCGTTCCGAGCCGGTGAACGACGCCGCGGTGATCCGCGGGTCGGTGAGCGCCGCCGTGCCGACCTCCATGCCGTGCACGACGGCGAGCGTGCCGTCGGGCGCACCGGCCGCGCGGAGCGCCTCGATGAGCACCTCGCCGGTGCGTCGGGACGTCTCGGGGTGCCCGGGGTGGGCCTTGACCACGACGGGAGCGCCGGCGGCGAGCGCGGAGGCGGTGTCGCCACCGGGCACGCTGAAGGCGAAGGGGAAGTTGCTGGCCGCGAACACCAGCACGGGGCCGACCGGCACCAGCATCCGGCGCAGGTCGGGCCGCGGCACCGGCTTGGCGTCCTTGTCGGCGCTGTCGATGATCACCTCGAGGATCGAGCCCTCCTCGAGCGCGGCGGCGAACATGCGCATCTGCCCGCTGGAGCGGGCCACCTCGCCGGTGAGGCGCGGCTGGGGCAGCTTCGACTCCGCCATCGCCAAGGGGACGAGCTCGTCGACCGCGGCGTCGAGCGCGTCGGCGGCGGCGCGCAGCAACGCGGCCCGCTCCGCCGGGCGCATCGCGGCCAGCGGTTCGGCGGCGGCCGCGGCAGCGGCGAGTACGGCGTCGAGCTCGGAGGAGGTGGTGTCGCTGACGGTCACTGCTGAACCTTCCGTGCAGAGGGGTGGTCGAGCGCGTCGACGAGCCAGCTCATCGCGTCCCGGCCGCGGACGACGGGGTTGGACAGGGTGCCGACCTGCGCGATCGTGATCTCGACGGTGTCGCCTTCGTCGAGGGAGAACGACAGCTCGGGGACGATGCCGGTGCCGGTGGCCAGCAGCGCGCCGTCGGGGAAGTCGAGGCCGGCGAAGAGCGCGCCGACGAGGTCGGTGAGGCTGCGGTGCAGGCGCGACGTGCTGGTCTCGCCTTCGAAGGCGACCTCCCCGCCGCGCAGCACCTTCGCGGTGATCGCGAGGTCGGCGGGGTCGACCTCCCACGCCGGGCGGATCCCGCTCGCCAGCGCGCAGCTGCCGTTGTAGATCTTCGCCTGGGGCAGGTAGAGGGGGTTCTCGCCCTCGATCGAGCGCGAACTCATGTCGTTGCAGATCGTGTAGCCGACGATCTCCCCGAACTGGTTCGCGACCAGCGTGAGCTCGGGCTCCGGCACGTCGAGGGTGGAGTCGGCGCGGATCGCGATCGGCTCCCCGTCGGTCACCACCCGCCACGGCACCGCCTTCAGGAACAGCTCCGGCCGCTCGGCGTCGTAGACCTTCTCGTAGACCGAGGCCTCCGCGCTCTCCTCGACCCGCCCGCTGCGCGACCGCTCGTACGTGACGCCGGCGGCCCACACCTCGGTCCGGCCGTCGAGCGGCGGCAGGAGGCGCACGTCCGCGACGTCCACGGTGGGGCCGGACGGCACCAGCTGGTCGCGCAAGCCGGCCAGCGGCAACCGCAGCAACTCCGCGACGCTCCCGAACGGCAGCGGCGCGACGGTCCCACCCTCCCGCAGCCCGACCGCGACCTGCCCGCCGTCCCCGACGTACCGCACGATCTCCACACGCGCCCCCGTTCCTCGTCTGATGACCCGAACCGTAGGGCTGCCCGGGTGCGCCGATCAACAAACGTGAGCGGGGACGCCAGCCCGAGCACGAACTTCCCCACCGTTTTGGGTGGATGCGCGCCTGCGGAGCGCGCAAGTGCCCAAAACGATGGGGAAGTTGGCCGCGGCACCCCCGAACTTGCCCACCGTTTTGCCAACCTGCACGCCTCCGCGGGTATGTAGGTAGGCAAAACGGTGGGGAAGTTTCAGTCGCCCTTGACGTTCAGGATCTGGCGCAGCGTGTGGTCGATGGTGACGAGGTCCTTCGCGTCCTCCATCACCTGGTCGATGTCCTTGTACGCCGCCGGGATCTCGTCGAGGAACGCGTCGGCGTTCTCGGCGCGCCACTCGATGCCCTGCATCGCCTCGGCGAGCTGCTCGACGGTGAACCGGTCGCGGGCCGCGCGGCGGGAGAAGTTCCGCCCGGCGCCGTGCGGGGCCGAGTTGAACGACGCCGGGTTGCCCAGGCCCGTCACGACGTAGGACCGCGTGCCCATCGAGCCGGGGATCAGGCCGCGGCGCCCGGCCGACGCGTCGATGGCGCCCTTGCGGGTGAGCCAGACCGTCTTCCCGCCGTGCTCCTCCTGCTCGGTGTAGTTGTGGTGGCACTGGACGTCGTCGGTGCGCTGGATGTTCGTGCCGGCCCACTCGGCGAGGCACCCCACGATCCTGTCGAGCATCTCGGCGCGGTTGAGCAGCGCGAACCGCTGCGCCCACCGGAGCTCCCTGATGTAGCGCCAGAACTCGTCGGTGCCTTCCACGAGGTATGCCAGATCGCGGTGCGGGAGCGTGATCCACCATTTCTCGCACAGCTGCTGCGCCACTTTCACGTGGTGCTGCGCGATGCGGTTGCCAACTCCTCGCGAGCCGGAGTGCAAAAACACCCAAACCCGTCCGTCTTCATCGACGCACAGCTCGATGAAATGGTTTCCCGAGCCGAGCGTGCCCAGCTGGAGACGCCAGTTGCCGGCATACGAGGCCGGGTCGAACCCAGCCTTCTCCGCCGCCGCCTCGAGCTCTGCGACCTTCGGCTCCGCGGTCGGTGCGACCTTCGTCGTGTACCCGCCCTTCGACACCGGGACAGCCGCCTCGATCGCCGTGCGCAGCGCGGCGAGACCCCGCGGGTTGCCCTGGACGTCGTCGATCCCCAGCTGGGTGCGCACCGCGGCCATGCCACATCCGATGTCGACGCCGACGGACGCCGGCATCACGGTGCGGATCGTCGGGATGACGCTGCCGACGGTGGATCCCATGCCGAGGTGGGCGTCGGGCATCAGGGCGACGTGTGGCCGGACGAAGGGCATGGTGGCGGTCTGGACGGCCTGTTCCCTGGTTGCGTCCTCCAGTACGGAAGCCCAGTTCAGCAGGCCCTTTGCGATCTGCTGCATAGCGCATTCCTACCAGTGCCGCCACGTTCGCCGCGATGCATTAGCGATTGCTCACCATCTCTTCCATACCGTCGAGCACGCGCTGCAACCCGAACTCGAAAAGGCGGTCGAGATCGAGATCGTAGTTGCCCATCCCGCTCACCTCACGAAACGTCGGGAAGGGCCCGTTGGTCAGCAACTCGATGAGCGGCTGGTCGACGTCGGCCCATTCGTCCCCGGTCAGCCCGGTGTCCTCGGTGGCCTCCAGCTCCGGCGCGAGCCCGATGGCCACACCACGGACGAAGATGCAGACGGTCATGTGGATGTCGAGCAGGTCCTGCTGGCCCAGCCCGAGCGGGACGAGCCCGGTGAGGTTCCACTCCGCGATGCGGAACAGGTTGACCAGCGGCTGAGGCCGGGTCAACGAGATCACCTGCGCGAGCCAGGGATGGCGCCGGTAGCTCGCCCACTGCAGCCTCGCCGAGGCCGCGAGCGTCTCTCGCCAGCCCGTCGGTGCCACGGCGGGGTAGGGCTCCTCGCCGAACGTGGCATCGATCATCAGCAGCACCAGCTCGTCCTTGCTGCGGACGTGCCGGTAGAGCGACATCGTCGGCACCTCGAGCCGGCCGGCGATGCCCCGCATCGAGAGCGCGGCGATGCCGTCGCGATCGGCGGTCTCGACGGCGCAGCGGACGATCCGGTCCACGGTGAGCGCCCCGCCTGGTCTCGCGCCGGGCCGCGCGGGGCGCCGCGCGGCCCGCTGCGGTGTCTGCTGGTGGAGCCGCCGGGCCGCGACGACCGTCCCGACCCGTGGCACGGCGTCCACCAGCCCCTCGTTGCCGAGCACGGCGAGCGCCTTGGTCGCGGTGGCGAGCGCGACGCCCCAGTCGCGCATGATCGCGCGGGTCGACGGCACGCGGTCGCCCGGCCGCAGCCGGCCGGTGGCGATGCGCTCGCGCAGCTCGCCGGCGATGCGCAAGTAGGGCGGATCGGCGTCGGACACGAGCGCACAGTAGCGCACTCCTGTACTAGGACAAGCCAGATCTGAGCTAGTACAGAACCTACACTGACCTGCTTGTATCTTTGCTTCAATCAGATTTACGGTGTACCCATGACTGGTACAGCGCACACCGTCCTGATCTCGGGGGCCAGCGTCGCGGGCCCCACGCTCGCCTACTGGCTGCGCCGGCACGGCTTCACCCCGACGGTCGTGGAACGGGCCGCGGCCCCGCGGGTCGGCGGGCAGGCCATCGACGTTCGCGGAGTCGCCGTCGACGTGGTCGACCGGATGGGCGTGCTCGCAGAGGTCCGCGCAGCGCGCACGCAGATGCGCGGGATGGCGTTCGTCGACGAGAACGGCGCCGAGCTGATGAGCACGACGACGATGACCTTCACCGGCGGCCCGACCGAGGGCTCCGACGTCGAGATCCTGCGCGACGACCTCAGCACGATCCTGCTGAAGGCCACCGAGGGGATCGAATACCTCTACGGCGATTCGATCAACGGCATCACCCAGCACGCCGACGGCGTGGACGTCACGTTCGAGAAGGCGGAGCCGCGGACGTTCGACCTGGTCATCGGCGCCGACGGGCTGCACTCGGCAGTGCGGGGGCTCGCCTTCGGCCCGGAGCGCGACTGCGTGACGCACCTGGGCAAGTACCTCTCGGTCTTCACGGCGCCGAACTTCCTCGACCTCGACCGGTGGCAGATCTTCCACCAGACGACCCCCGGCGCCATGGCCGGCCTGTACACGGCGCGCAACAACACCGAGACCCGGGTGAACATGGGCTTCGAGTCGGAGCCGTTCGACTACGACCACCGCGACGTCGAGCAGCAGAAGAAGCTCATCGCCGACGCGTTCGCGGGCGCGGGCTGGGAGGTGCCGCGGATGGTCGAGGAGATGTGGCGCTCTCCCGACTTCTACTTCGACTCGATGGCGCAGGTGCACCTCGACAGCTGGGCACGCGGGCGGGTCTCGCTGGTCGGCGACGCCGGCTACTGCGCCTCACCGCTCTCCGGCCAGGGCACCAGCCTCGCGCTCGTCGGTGCGTACGTGCTCGCGGGCGAGCTGAAGGCCGCCGGCGGCGACCACGCGGCCGCGTTCGCGAGCTACGAGCGGGAGATGCGCGAGTTCGTCGCGGCCAACCAGCACCTCGCAACCATCAACGGCGAGCAGATGAAGACGCTCCTGGAGGAGCAGGCGCAGGACGACGACGCGATCGAGCAGCGCGTCGGCGACCACTGGGTCGCCTCGGCCGCGAACCTGATCACGCTCAAGGACTACTGAGGCGCCAACTTCCCCACCGTTTTGGGCGGATGCGCGCTCCGCAGGCGCGCAAGTGCCCAAAACGGTGGGGAACTTCCGGTCAGGCGAGCACCGTGCGGACCGTCTTGTGGACGGTTTCGACGGCCGGCGGGGCGGCCCTGTCGGCGAAGAGCATGTGGGTGGCGCCGATCAGGGTCGGCGCGAGGGTGTCGACGTCGGCCGTCGGAGGGATGCGGCCGAGCTCGCGTTCCGCCGCGAGGTAGCCGGCGATCATGGCCGCCGCCTCCGTGAGCAGCGGGACGCCGGTGGGCCACCGCTCGCGCAGCCGGGCGCGCAGCTCGTCGCGGAAGATCAGCAGCGCGACGACGGCGACGGCCACCGACCCGAACAGCGCGGTGAGCGCCTCGGTGAGGTTGCCGGTGACGGTCCCGGTCCCCGCGGACTCCCGCAGCGCGATCGCGGCCGCCTCCATCCGCTGGACGCGGTCGATCACCAGCTGCGCGAGGAAGTCGTCGAAATCGGTGAAGTGGCGGTGCAGCACCCCCTTCGCGACCCCGGCCTCCTCGGTGACGGCGCGGCTGGTCAAGCCGTTCGGTCCGGCCTGCAGCAGCACCCGCTCGGCGGCCTCGAACAGCTGCTCGCGCGCATCGCGGATGTGGACGCCAGTGGGCAACCGGACTCCTCGGTCGACGAGTGGGCACGTGCCCACTAGAGTGGGCGCATGCCCACTCTACCCGAGCCGCACCGGCATCGAGACACCGCGGAGTCGTTCGGCACGAACGCCGCCCGCTACGACCGGACCCGGCCCAGCTACCCCGACGCCATGGTCGCGGCGATCGTCGCCGCA
Source organism: Pseudonocardia sp. TRM90224 (assembly GCF_021245725.1). Lineage (GTDB taxonomy): Bacteria > Actinomycetota > Actinomycetes > Mycobacteriales > Pseudonocardiaceae > Pseudonocardia. The sequence goes on from NZ_JAJGSX010000007.1 coordinate 196,545, forward strand.
GGTCCGGGACCCGGTGTGCTCGACGTGCTCGACGTCGGGTGCGGCACCGGCATCTCGAGCAGGCAGTTCGTGGCAGCGGGCTGCCGCATGCTCGGCGTCGACGCCGACCCGCGGATGGCCGAGTTCGCCCGCGGCACCGGCCTCGACGTCGAGGTGGCGAGGTTCGAGGACTGGGAGGCCGCCGGACGGACGTTCGACCTGGTCGTCGCAGGGCAGACGTGGCACTGGGTCGACCCGGTCGCCGGTGCGGCAAAGGCGGCGACGGTGCTGCGCCCCGCCGGCCGGCTGGCCGTGTTCTGGAACGTCGCACAGCCGCCGGAAGAGGTAGCGGAAGCCTTCGCCGAGGTGTATCGCCGGGTGCTGCCGGACAGCCCGTTCGGCACCGTGTCGGCCCAACCGCTCGACGCGTACGCGCCCGGTTTCACGACGGCCGCCCACGGGATGCGGGCTTGCGGCGCCTTCGGCGAGCCGGCGCACTGGCGCTACGAATGGGAACGCCTCTGCACCCGCGACGAGTGGCTGGACGTGGTGCCGACGCACGGCGGGCACAACCTGCTGCCGCCCGCGCAGCTCACCGAGCTGGTCGACGGCTTCGGCGCCGCCATCGACGCCGCGGGCGGCAGCTTCCCGATGTCCTACACGACCGTCGTCGTCACCGCCGCCCTCAACTGACCCAGAAGTTCCCCACCGTTTTGCCTACTTGCACGAGGTTTTGGGTGTGCAGGTTGGCAAAACGGTGGGGAAGTTGGGCTAGCCGAGGCGCTTGCGCGCGACGACGAAGATCCGGCGGAACGGGAACCAGGTCGTCTCGTCGGCCTGCGCCGGGTACGCGGCGCGCAGCAGCGGAGCCAGCTCGGCGCGGAAGGCGGCATACCGCTCCTCGTCGAGCGCGTCGCGGACGGGCCGCAGTGCCGTCCCGCTGATCCACTCCAGCACCGGGTCGGTGCCGGTGAGGCGGTGCAGGTAGGTGGTCTCCCACACGTCGACGTCGGCGCCGGTGCCGGCGAAGAGCTCGGCGTAGGCGGCCGGGGTCGGCACCGCGTTCTCCCCGCGCAACGCGAGGCGCGCCCGCCACCGCGGCGCCGCCGCCAGCTCCCTGACCAGCACGTGCGACGGCGCGCCGAAGTTGCCGGGCACCTGCATCGCGAACCAGGCCCCCTCGGGGAGCGCGGTCATCCACCCGGGGATCAGCTGGGGGTGCGCCGGCACCCACTGCAGCACGGCGTTCGTGACGACGACATCGGTGTCGGGCCCGGGCATCCAGTCGACGACGTCGGCCTGCTGCGCGTCGATCCCGCGCTCGCGCGCTGCGGCGACCATCTCGGCCGACGAGTCGAGCGCGGTGACCACGGCACCGGGCCACCGGGCGCTGAGCAGCCCCGTGAGGTGTCCCGGACCGCAGCCGAGGTCTACGACCCTGCGCGGGGCATCGGCACCGATGCGCGCGAGCAGGTCGTGGAACGGGCGCGAGCGGTGGTCGTCGAAGCGCAGGTAGAGCGCCGGGTCCCACAGCGTGCTCACGGCGCCAGCCCCAGCGTGCGGGCGACGTCGGAGGCGAGCGAGCGCACCGACGTCTCGTCCGTCCCGGGGTCGGGCCGGACCTGCAGGACGATCCCGTCGCGGCCGGGCACCTTGCGCCGGACGAACCACGCGCCGCCGCTCGGGAGGTCGCGGTGGTGGCGGGAGCGGATCGACCCGGTGACCCGCTCGTGCACCACCTGCGGGACCTTGCCCGGCTGGGCGAGCTTCAGCCGCCGCGGGGCGAGGTCGTTGATCAGGACGGCGCCGCCGACGTCGACGCCCTCCTCCGACTCGATGATCGTGATCACGTCGTTCTTCCAGGTCGCCTTGCTGATGAGGTGCCAGCCGAGCCGCCGCCCGTCGGGGAGCAGCAGCCCCCGTGAGGTCGCGACGAGATGCTCGCCCTCGACGATGGTCGCCGCCGCGAGCACGTGCTCGTCGGCGTCGAGGGTTGCGGGAAAACCCGGCGGCAGCTCGCCGCGGCCGAGCAGCCTGCGCACGATGGCGAGCGGATTCACCGCAGGGCCTTCTCGCGCAGCGCGATGCGGTACTGCTCCAGCGGAACGAGGTCGCCGAAAAGCTGGTGGTACGCGTCGGCCTCCTCGATCGGGTTGGTGCGCTGCAGCCGCGATTTGAGCTCGGCGACCTGCGCCTCGACCAGCGCGAGTCGCACGCCGGCGATCACGCTGGCGACGTAGCGCGCCTCCTCGACGTTCTTGCGCGGCAGCTCCATCGGCTCGACGGCCAGCTCGGTCACGAGCCCGCGCGCCTCGGTGTTGCACTCGCTGAGCACCGACTCGACCCAGGCGTGCCCTTCCTTCCCACCACACACCCCGCCGGCGGCCTGCACCGCGCGGTGCACGCCGGCGAACACGGGGTGGGTGAACGCCTGCTCCGGCAGCTCGTCGTAGGACGGGCCGGCGACCGAGGGCACCTGCAGGGCTGCCTTGAGCGCCTCGCGTTGCAGGTGCAGGCGCGGGTCGTCCTTGTGGGGCGCGTCGACGACCTTCTGGCGGGGCGCCCGGACGGGTTCGGCCGGCGCGCCCGCGCTCTCCCGGACGCGACGCACGACCATCGCGATGTCGTCCCAGCTGGCCCACCCGGCGAGCCGGCGCGCGTACTCGTCGCGCAGGTCCTCGCGCCGGATCCGCGCCACCAAAGGCACGCACCGCTGCAGCGCCGCGACGCGGCCCTCCGCGGTGTCGAGGTTGTGGTCGCGCAGCATCGAGCGGATCGCGAACTCGAACAGCGGCTCGCGGCGCGCGACGAGATCGCGCACCGCGGTGTCGCCGTGGCTCTGCCGCAGCTCGCAAGGGTCCTGACCGTCGGGAGCGATCGCGACGAAGGTCTGCGCGGCGAAGCTCTGGTCGCCCTCGAACGCCTTCAGCGCTGCCGCCTGGCCAGCCGCGTCGCCGTCGAAGGTGTAGATGACCTCGCCGAGGTCGAACGAGTCGTCGCCGATCAGCCTGCGGATCACCGAGACGTGCTCGGCGCCGAAGGCCGTCCCACAGGAGGCGACGGCGGTCGGCACGCCGGCCAGGTGCATCGCCATGACGTCGGTGTAGCCCTCGACGACCACCACCTGGCGGCGCTTGGCGATCTCCCGCTTCGCGAGGTCGAGGCCGAACAGCACGTGGGTCTTGCGGTACACCGGCGTCTCGCTGGTGTTTAGGTACTTCGCCTCGATCTGGTCGTCGTCGAAGAGGCGGCGGGCGCCGAACCCGACGACGTCGCCGCCCAGGTCCCTGATCGGCCAGAGCAGGCGCCGGTGGAACCGGTCTATCGGGCCCCGCCGGCCCTCCTTCGACAGGCCGGCCTTCATCAGCTCGTCGAGGGTGAACCCGGCGCCGAGCAGGTGCTTGGTCAGGACGTCCCAGCCGCCGGGCGCGTATCCGCAGCCGAATGTCGTGGCCGCGGCGGTGTCGAACCCGCGGGCGGTCAGGAACTGGACGGCCGGCGCGGCCTCCGGGGTGCGCAGCTGCGCGGCGTAGAACTCGGCGGCCCGCTTGTTCGCCTCCAGCAGGCGCGAGCGGGTGCCGCGGTCGCGTTGGACGGAGCTGCCGCCGCCCTCGTAGGTGAGCTGGATGCCGACCTTGTCGGCGAGCCGCTCGACCGCCTCGACGAACCCGACGTGCTCGATCTTCATGATGAACGCGACTGCGTCGCCGCCTTCGGCGCAACCGAAGCAGTGGAACATCCCCCGCGACGGGCGCACGTTGAACGAGGGCGTCTTCTCGTCGTGGAACGGGCAGAGGCCCTTGAGCGAGCCCGCGCCGGCGGGGCGCAGCGCCACGTACTCGCCGATGACCTCGTCGATGCGGACCCGGTCGCGGACCTCTGCGATGTCGCTGTCGCGGATCCGGCCTGCCACATCGGCGAGTCTATGCCGCGCCGCCGCGCGGGCTGCCGGCGAGCGGCCATCGGCCGAAAGGTGGAGCGGTTCGGACGGTGATCCGTACCTCCGACCGAGGTCAACGGCTTCCAAAGTGGCCAGAGTGGACACCATGACGATCGCGGACTTCGTTGGGATCCTCGGAGCCATTGCCGGGATCGCGGTGCTGGCGCTCATGGCGGCCGTGCCGCTCCTGCTGGCCCTCCCCCTCCCGAGCAAGAGCGCCCAGCCGATCAAGAGCACAGGACGACCGGCGCCGGTCGACGCGGTGGCGCCCGCTCCGGCGGCGGCCCCGCCCGTTGCGGTGCCGGCGCAGCGCACGGCGCCGGTGCGGCGGATCACCACCCCGCACCTCGGGTCGCACGGCGCGCACGGGACGCACGCGGCGGCGAGCTGAGCCGTCAGGTCGCGCCGTCAGGTCGCCGGGCGCAGCCCCACGGCGCCCGGGATCGCCGCCAGCGCAGCAGCCAGCTCCGCACCGGACGGTGTTGCGTCGGGATCGAGCAGCCACTGGGCCAGCAGGCCGTCGGAGATCGCGATCTGGAACGACGCCAGCGCCCTGGCGTGCGGACCCTCCGGCACGCCGAGCGCACCGACCAGCAGCTCGGCAGCAGCGACCCGGCTGCGCTCGTACGCCGTCGCCAGCTTCTCCTTGAGCTGTGGCGAACGTTCCGCCTGCGCGAGCGCCTCGACGAACGCGACGGCGAGCCCGCGGAACTCACCGAACGCCGCGATCATGGCCGACCACGACGCCGCCATGAGGCTGAAGGCGTCGTGTGCTGGGGCGATGTCGAGGGTGAGCACCCTGACCCGGTCGACCCACTCCTCGAACATGTCCGAGATGGCCTCGTTGAGCAGCGCTTCCTTCGAACCGAAGTGGTAGCCGATCGAGGCGAGGTTCGTCCCCGACTCGGCGACGAGGTCGCGCGCGGTGGTGCGGGCGTAGCCGCGCATCTCCAGGCAGCGGCGCGCGCCGGCGAGGAGGTCTTCCCGGTGGCCCATGCGGATCACGATAGCCGAACCGATAGACGTCTGTCTTATACGTACGTATGATTAGCTAGCATGAGCTCGCTGCCGCCCGGTCCCCGCGTTCCGCTCGCCGCCCAGACCCTGCTCACCTGGCGCCTCACCCGCTGGTGGCTCGACACCTGCCACCGCCGCTACGGCGACATCTTCACCGTCCGCGTGGTGCCGACCGGAACCGTCGTCTACTTGGCCGACCCCGCCGACATCGCGACCGTCTTCGCCGGCAGCCCTGCCGTCTTCCACGCCGGTGAGGGGAACGTGGCACTGAAAGGACTGCTCGGCGAAGACTCGGTGCTCCTGCTGGACGAGGAGCGCCACCGCGACCGCCGCAAGCTGATGCTCCCTGCGTTCCACCGAGCCTCGGTGCGCAAGCAGGAGGCCGAGATCGCCGACATCGCGGCGGCCGAGGTCGCCCGGTGGCCGGTCGGGCGGGAGTTCCCCGTGGCGGAGCGGATGGCGGCGGTCACGCTGGAGGTCATCCTCAAGGTCGTCATCGGCACCCGTGACGAGACCAGGCTCGCGGCGCTGCGCCGAGCGCTGCCGGCCGTCATGCGCAGGGGGTTCCGGGAGACCTCGGCCATGGCCCGGCCCGAGCTGCTCGCGCTGCGCCCGTGGCAGGCCATCCGCGACCACCGCGCCGAGGCCGACCGCCTGCTGCACGACGAGATCCGGCGCTGCCGGGCCGATCCCGCGCTCGCCGAGCGCACCGACGTCCTCGCGATGCTCGTGCGCGCCTCGCAGGAGGACAGCCGCGCGATGTCGGACGGCGAGCTGCGCGACCAGCTGATGACGCTCCTGCTCGCCGGTCACGAGACGACCGCGACCGGGCTCGCGTGGACGCTGGAGCGGCTCGTCCGGCACCCGGACGTGCTGGCGAAGGCCGTGCGCGCCGCGCAGGACGACGACGTCGAGTACCTCGACGCGCTGGTCAAGGAGATCCTCAGGGTGCGTCCGGTGATCATGGATGTGGCGCGCAAGCTGACGGCGCCGGTCGAGGTCGGCGGGTACCTGCTCCCGGCCGGGACGGTGGTCGCGCCGGCGATCGGACTCGTGCAGCACTCGGCGCGGCACTACCCCGACCCGCTGCGGTTCGACCCCGACCGGATGCTCGGCGCCACGCTCACCCCGACGACCTGGCTGCCGTTCGGCGGTGGCGCCCGCCGTTGCCTCGGGGCGGTGTTCGCGCAGGTCGAGATGCGGTTGGTGCTGCGGGAGATCCTGCGGGCCGTCGAGCTGGCGCCGACGTCGGCACGCGCGGAGCGCGCCCGTTCGAAGCACATCACGCTGGTCCCGCACCGTGGGGCGCGGATCACGGTGCGGGCCCGCCACCCGAGAGAGGTCGAGGGAGCAGGGGCCGGGACGGCCGGGGCTGGGACCGCGTAGCTTCCGGGGCGTGCTCACCGACGAACTGGGGTTCGAGCAGCACCGCGCCCACCTGCTGCGGGTCGGGTACCGGATCACCGGGAGCGTCGTCGACGCCGAGGACGCCGTGCAGGAGGCGTGGCTGCGGATCGCGGCGCTCACCGACGCGGCGCGCGCCGAGGTGCGCGACGTGCGGGCGTGGCTCAGCACGGTTGTCGGGCGGATCTGCCTCGACCGCCTGCGTTCGGCGACGGCCCGCCGCGAGCGCTACGTCGGCCCGTGGCTGCCCGAACCGCTGGTCACCAGCGACGACGCCGACGACCCCCTGACCGCGGTGGTGCGCGACGAGGGGGTGCGGATGGCCGCGATGGTCGTGCTGGAGCGGTTGAGCCCGCCGCAGCGGGTCGCGCTCGTGCTGCACGAGGCGCTCGACCTGCCCTACGCCGAGATAGGCGACGTGCTGGGCTGCTCGGCGGCCGCGGCCCGGCAGCACGCCGCCCGCGCCCGCCGGATCGTCGAGGCCGACCCCGCCCCGCCGCGGGCGAGCTCGGCGGAGCAGGAGGAGGTGCTCGCGCGGTTCGCCGCCGCCGTCGCGAACGCGGACACCGCCGCGCTGCTCGAGCTGATGCACCCCGACGCCGTCTGGCTCAACGACAGCGACGGCCGCACCAAGGCGGCGCGGCAGCCCGTCGTGGGCGCCGACAAGGTCGTGCGGCTGATGCTCGGGCTCCTGGAGATGTACGGCTCCGACATGACGGCGGGCTGGGAGCCCGTGCTCGTCAACGGCGAGCTCGGCATCCGGTCGGCGGGCGCGGGCGAGGTACCGCGCTCCATCGCGGCGATCGCGATGGAGGGCGGCCGCATCACCGGCATCTACCAGGTGCTCAATCCGGCGAAACTCCCAACCTGACCTTGCATGCGGCGTCGAAGCCCTGGTCGACGATGCCCAGCGCGGCGTAGCTGCGGGCACGCATGTTCTCCAGCCCGATCTGCAGCGTGAGCTCGACGAGCCCGGCCCGGCCCAGTGCCGCCTCCAGCTCGGCGAGCTGGTCGTCGGTGACGGTGGGCGGCTGCGCCGTCATCGCGTCGGCGTAGGCGATCGCCATCCGCTCGACCGGCTCGTACAGCGGGTTGGTGGCGTACTCGTCGATGTGCTTCAGCCGCTCGACGTCGAGCCCGTCCAGACGGTGGAGCATGGTGCCGAAGTCGACGCACCACGAGCAGCCGACCTGGGTCGCCGTCTGGAAGACCGCCAGCTCGCGGATCCTGGCCGGCAGCACGCGGGACGCGCGCTGGTAGCCCAGCTCCGCCACCATCGCCGCCCAGAACAGCTTCTTGTGGTGGCGCACCACCGAGAACGGCTCCGGCACAACCCCGAACCTGCGGCGGAACACCTTGTACGCCAGTCGCCCGAACACGCCGGCCTCCGCGGCCGGCACCGATGGGATGCGTCCCATTTCGTCCTCCCTGTCTCGTCCTTCGCCATTTGGACGAGACAGCAGGACGATCCGTGACACGGGTTTGCGTTAGAGCGCGCTCGAAGGCCTACCGTCGATCCCATGACCGCAACGGTGGACGGGAACGCAGCGATCGACCGGCTCCGCATGCAGAACGCTGCTGTGCCGGAGGCGGGCGCGACGCTCACGATCGCCGACATCGCCGAGCGCACCGGCGTCACCGCGCACACCTTGCGGTACTACGAGCGGATCGGCCTGCTCGACGTCGAGCGGGACGGCGCGGGCCACCGCGTCTACGGTCCGGCGGAGTACCGCAGGGTCGTGTTCCTCAACCGGATGCGGATGACCGGGATGCCGATCCGCGAGCTGCAGCGCTACGTCGCGCTCGTGCGCGAGGGCGAGCAGACCATGCCGGAACGGCTCGCGCTGATGCTCGCCCACCGCGAGGCCGTCCGGCGGCAGCTGGCCGAGCTGACGTTCGCGCTGGAGACGATCGACTTCAAGATCACCGCATACGGCGGCGACTGCCCCGTCTGACCTGTCCGTTTGCGTCAACCGGCCCGCGACCTGCGGCGTCGGGCGATCACACCTGCTTGGAGAACACCGTGTCACGTGCAGTTTCCCTGCCCACCCGCACCCTCGGCGGCCTCGACGTCTCCGCGCTCGGACTCGGCTGCATGGGCATGAGCGTCGCCTACGGTCCGGCCGACCGCACCGAATCGATCACGACGCTGAACCGTGCGCTCGACATCGGCGTCCGGTTCCTCGACACGGCCGACATGTACGGCCGCGGCCACAACGAGGAGCTGCTCGCCGAGGTGCTGCGCACCCGCCGCGACGAGATCGTGCTGGCCACGAAGTTCGGCATCCTCGTCGAGGACGACCTGCGGGTCGTCGGCGTCGACGGGCGCCCGGAGTACGTCCGCAGCGCCTGCGAGGCATCGCTGCGCCGGCTCGGCGTCGAGCACATCGACCTCTACTACAACCACCGGCCCGACGTGAACGTGCCGATCGAGGACACCGTCGGCGCGATGGCCGAGCTGGTCACCGAGGGCAAGATCGGCCACATCGGGCTCTCCGAGGCGTCGGCGGAGACGATCCGCCGGGCTGCGGCCGTGCACCCGATCACCGCCGTGCAGTCGGAGTGGTCGGTGTTCAGCAGGGACATCGAGCAGGAGGTCCTGCCGGCCTGCCGTGAGCTGGGCATCGGCGTGGTGCCCTACAGCCCGCTCGGGCGCGGGCTGCTCACCGGCGCGCTCGCCGAGATCGGGGACAACGACTTCCGCCGCACCCTGCCCCGGTTCCAGGGCGACAACCTGGATCGCAACGTCGCCGCCGTGGCCACCGTCAAGGCCGTTGCCGACGCGCACGGCGCCACGCCGGGCCAGGTCGCGCTGGCGTGGCTGCTCGCGCAGGGCTCGGACGTCGCGCCGATCCCCGGCACGAAGCGCGTGCGGTACCTGGAGGAGAACGCCGGCGCGCTCGACGTCCGGCTGACGGCCGAGGACCTGGCCGAGCTGGACGGGCTGCGCCCGGCTGGCGACCGCTACCCCGACATGACGTGGGTGGACCGCAACACCGCGCAGGCAGGCTGACCGCGAACTTCCCCACCGTTTTGTGCACATGCGCGCCGTTTTCGCGCGCATCCACCCAAAACGGTGGGGAAGTTGGGCCTCCACGTACCGACGACAGGTAGAAGGTCCCCACCGTTTTGCCAACCTGCACACCCGAAACGCCGTGCAGGTTGGCAAAACGGTGGGGAAGTTCGCGGGTTCAGCCGTCGGAGTGGGTGCGCCTGAAGACGCGGCCGCCGATCCGCAGGCCGAGCAGCGCACCGTCGTCGGTCCGCAGGAACTCGGCGGGGAACCCGCGCCACACGCCGTTGCGGACGCGGAACAGGTCGCCCTGTTCGCGGCCGAGCTGCAGGCCGTCCGGGTGGACGTCCGGGTCGTGCTCCGATTCGAGCCGGATCACCAGACCAGAGTCCTGCGACCGGACGGAGATCCGCTCGTCCGGCCCGCCGATGTGCGGCACGACGTAGCTGCCCACCAGCGCGGCGACGGTCGCGGCGTCGACGTCCGGCTGCAGCTGCGGATCGTGGAATTGGATCCCGGCGTACTCGGCGAGCAGCTTCTCGGTGAGCGCCCGGTGCAGCGGCTCGCCGGCGTCGGCGTTGGTCAGGACAACCGCGGCGAACCGCGCTTGCGGCACGAACAGCCCGACGGACGCGCTCCCGGAGAGCCGCCCCTCGTGGTAGACGAGGTCGGCGCCGGGGTGGTGCACGATGTGCCAGCTCAGCCCGGCCGAGGCCGGGCCCGCGCCGACCGGCACCAGCTCGGTGAACATCCGCCGGCGGGTCGCGACGGTGATCGGGCCGCGCTCGTCGTCCGACATCCACCAGCGCAGCCACGCCAGCTGGTCGGCCGCAGTGGAGATCAACCCGCCGGCCGGGTTGGCGCAGCGCGGCACCAGCCCGGACATCGCGGGCGCGGAGATCGACTGCTCGGCGAAGAACGTCGACGACGTCATACCGAGCGGTTCGAGGATCGTGCGCCGGACGTGCTCCTCGTAGACCTCCCCGGTGACGACCTCGACGATGCGGCCGGCAACGACGAACCCGCTGTTCGCGTAGGAGAAGGTGGTGCCGGGCGGCAGCACCTGCGGCGCGTCCTTCATCGCCACGACGTGCGCGGCGAGCGCGCCGTCACCGCGGTCGCCCTCCCCCGGGATGTCGCCGATCCAGCCGACGGCGTGGCGCAGCAGGTGCCGGACCGTCACGGCCTTGCTCGCGGCCTCGTCGGCGACCCGGAAGTCGGGCAGGTAGGTGCGCACCGGGGCGTCCAGCTCGACCTTGCCCGCCTCGACGAGCGCGAGCACCGCGGTCGCCGTGAACGGCTTCGACATCGACGCCACCGGGACGCGCGTGTCGACCCGGAACGGCGCCGCGGGATCGGTGCGGGCCTGCCCGTAGGCCGCGAGGACCGTCTCGTCCCTGTGCGCGATCCCGACCGCGCAGCCCGGGCACCCGTGCTCGGCGAGCAGGCTCTCGACCGTCTCGGTGATCTCGTGCATAGGTCGACTATCCCGGTGAGCCACCGCTGATGCCCAACCGCCGCGGCGCCGTCCACGCGACGGCCGCAGCGACCGCGAAGAGGCCCGCCGCGCCGAGCACGCCGACCCGGTAGCCGCCGACCAGCTGCGCTCCGGCCGAGGCGGTTGCGACCAGCGCCAGCACCGCGAGGACCACCGCGGCGCCCAGCTCCTGCGCGGAGTTGATCAAGCCGGCGGCCGCACCCTGCTCGCCGGCATCAACTCCGTGCGACGCCGCGACGAACGTCGGCGCGTACGCGGCGGCGCTGCCCAGAGCCAGCAGCAGCATCCCGGGCAGCACGTCGAGCCAGTACGTGCCACCCTCCGGCATGCGGGCCAGCAACATCGCGCCGGCCGTGAGCAGGACGAGCCCCGTGCCCAGCAGCCGCGCGACGCCGAAGCGTCCGGTGAGCCGGGCGGCGAGCGGCGACAGCACCAGGATCACGAGCGTGACCGGGGCGAACGCCGCGCCCACCGCCAGCGCCGAGTACCCGAGCACCACCTGCAGGTACAGCGTCAGGAAGAACAGCGTGGCACCGAGCGCGCCCGCGTTCAGGAACAGCGTGACGTTCGCCGTGCGCACGCCGGGCAGCCGCAGCAGCGCGAACCGGAGTACCGGCGCCGGCTGCCGCCGCTCGACCAGCGCGAACACCACGAAGAGCACAACCGCGGCCGCTGCGAAGATCGGCGCGCCGGCGCCCGCCTCGCTGATCGAGGTCAGCGCCAGGATCGACGCCGCCAGCGCGGCCGTCAGCAGCAGCGCACCACCGACGTCGACCGGCTCCCGCACCCGCCCTGCGTCCTTGACCAGCACCGATGCGAATACCGCGATCACAACCAGCCCGATCGGCACGTTGATGAGGAAGATCCACCGCCAGCCGAGGATCTCGGTGACGGCACCGCCGACGAGCTGCCCGGCGATCGCGCCCGCCGAGCCGACGCCCGCCCACAGCCCGAGCGCCCAGTTGCGCTGGGCGCCCTCGGCCAGGCTCGCGGTGATCGTCGCGAGCGCGTTGGCGGAGACCATCGCGGCACCCACGCCTTGCAGCGCGCGGGCGGCGAACAGGTGCCAGTCGGCCTGCGCGACCCCGGCCAACACCGATGCCAGCACGAACAGCCCCAGCCCCGCGAGCAGCATGCGGCGCCGACCGGCCAGGTCGCCGAGCCGGCCGCAGACGATCAGGAGGCTGCCGAACGTGAGCGTGTAGGTGATCCCGACGAGGTGCACGCGGCTGTCCGGGACGCCGAGATCGGCCCTGATGGAGGGCACGGCGACGTTGATGATCACCACGTCGAGGATCAGCATGAACTGCGCTGCACAGAGCGCCAGCACGGCCGTCCGCGCCGTTCGGGGCAGGGTTCGCACGATGTCTCCATTAATTCTACGACGTAGATTTTCGAACGGAACCCTACGCCGTAGGATGCGGGCGTGCCAACCGATGTGACGAAACCTGCGAAGCGCCCCGGGCGGCCGCGCCGCGACCAGCCGGGGCTCACACGGCAGGCGATCCTCACCGCGGCGCTCGCGCTCGTCGACGAGCACGGGCTGGACACCCTGAGCATGCGCAGGCTGGCCTCCGAGCTGGGCGTCGACCCGATGTCGATCTACCACCACCTGCCCAACAAGGCCGCGATCGTCTCCGGGCTGGTCGGCGAGGTGTTCTCACGGATGCCGTTGGAGCTGCCCGCCGGGACGTGGCAGGAGCGGGTCCGCGCGTGGGCCGAAGCCTACCGCGGGCTGGCTCGCGCGCACCCGAACCTGGTGCTGCAGATCGTCACCGACAGCGCCGCGGTGTCCGAGGCGGCGATCGCGATCAGCGAGCCGCTCTACGCCGCGCTCGACGCCGCCGGACTGGCGGCGGCCGAGGTCATCGCCGCGGCCGACACGATCGTCGACTTCGTCAACGGCAACGCGCTCGGCGCCGCCGCCCCCGGCGGCCCGGACCAGCTGGCCGAGCGCCTGGCGGCACGGGACACCGACGACCCCGACGACGCCGACACCGCCCCGACCATGCGCCGGGTCCACGCGGCCGGCCGCGTGACGGCGGGCTTCGACGCGGGGATCGAGATCATCCTCCGCGGCCTGCGGCGCTGAAGCGCACAGAAGCGTGCGTCCCGCACAGGTTGCCTGGAAAGCCACTTTCCAGGCGCCACAGGCCGGGAAAGTGGCTTTCCAGGCACTCTCCGCACGCGAGCCGCGCGCCGGTGGCTCGGCCTACGTGAGGGGGATCCACTCCACCGAGGTCGTGGCCTCCGTGAGCCGGTCGGGGTCGGGCGTCACGCCGATCCCCGGCCCGTCCGGTACGGCGACGTGCCCGTCGACCAGCACGAACGGCTCCGTGATGTCGGCGGCGTAGTACCGGTCCGACGCGGACGTGTCGCCGGGGAGGGTGAAGTTCGGCAGCGCGGCGAGCGCGACGTTCGCGGCCCGCCCGATGCCCGTCTCCAGCATCCCGCCGCACCAGACCGGGATCCCGTTTGCGGCACAGACGTCGTGCACGCGCCTCGCCTCGAGGTAGCCGCCGACCCGCCCCGGCTTCACGTTGACGACCGTGGTGGCGCCGAGCGCGATCGCGTCGGCGGCGGCCCGCGCGGAGGTGATCGACTCGTCGAGGCAGATCGGCGTGCGCATGTGCTTGGCCAGCTCGGCGTGCCCGCGGATGTCGTCCTCGGGCAGGGGCTGCTCGACGAGCAGCAGGTCGAAGGGGTCGAGGCGGGCGAGGTGGCGGGCGTCGGCCAGCGTGTAGGCGGTGTTGGCGTCGACCTGCAGCAGGATATCGCCGAACCGTTCCCGCACCGCACGCACCGGCTCGACGTCCCAGCCCGGTTCGATCTTGAGCTTGATCCGCAGGTAGCCGGCATCGAGGTAACCGGCGACGGCGTCGAGCAGCTCGGGCACCGAGTTCATGATCCCGACCGAGACGCCGGCCGGCACGGTCTCCCGCACAGCGCCGAAGTAGCTGCCGAACGACGTGCCGGCCCCCCGCAGCTGGGCGTCCAGCAGCGCCGTCTGCAGCGCGGCCTTCGCCATCGGGTGGCCCTTGATCGTCTCGAAGATCGGCTCGACCTCGTGCGCCTGCGCGCTCGGCAACGCGGCGACGCCGGGCACCAGGAACCGGCGGATCACCTCGGCCGCCCCGTCGACGTGCTCGCTGGAGTAGAGCGGCGCGCTCATCGCGACGCATTCGCCCCAGCCCTCCGCGTCGGCCGTCACGGCGCGGACCAGCAGCACGTCACGCGCGTGCTCCACACCGAACGACGTGCGGAACGGCGCCACCAGCGGCATCGCGACCCGACGCAGCTCCACCCCGGTCAGTTTCATGTCCACCATCCTCGTCAGCCGGCGACCGCGGCGTGCCGGGCGACCGCCTGCTGGTCGGTCAGCACCGCAACCTGATCGAGCACCACTCGCATGCGGGCAGCCGCGTCGCCCGCCGCGGCCCAGTCGTCGGTGAAGACGGGGTCGAGCGTGTCCGGAGCCGAGGCCAGCAGCGCCGCCGCCAGCTCGGCCAGCAGCTCGCGCTGGCGCGCCTGCATCGTGAGCCGGTCGGGGTCGCTCATCACGTACCGCAGCGCGACCGCCTTCAGCAGCGCGACCTCCGCGGCGGCCTGCGGCGGGACGACCAGATCGGCCGCGTAACGCACCAGCGGCCCGTCACCGTGCTCGGCGCGGGTCGCGTCGGTGGCGGCGACGACGAACCGGCCGACGAGCTCGCTGGTCAGGCGCTTGAGAGCGATGTGGCCAGCCGCGGTCGCCGTCGCGGCGGCGAACCCGCGCACCTCGGCGACGTACGGCAGCACGAGCAGCGCCTCCGCGGCCTCGGCCAGCGCGTCGGGGTCGGCGCCGAAGTGCTTCGCCGCGAGCTGCATCAGCACGTCGCGCTCCGCGGGCGAGCCCAGCGCGGCCAGGTCGATGCGGCCCGCAAGGATGCCGTCCTCGACGTCGTGCACCGAGTAGGCGACGTCGTCGGACCAGTCCATCACCTGCGCCTCGATGCAGCGCCCGTCCTCCGGAGCGCCCTCGCGGACCCACGCGAAGATCTCGGCGTCGGCCGGGTACGCGCCGTACTTGCGCTCTCCGTCGCGGCGCACCCACGGGTACTTGCACGCCGCGTCGAGCGTCGCCCTGGTCAGGTTGAGCCCGCTGCCACCGATCTTGGGTTCGAGCCGGGTGAGGATGCGCAGCGTCTGCGCGTTGCCCTCGAACCCGCCGCACGCGGCACCGAACTCGTCGAGCGCGCGCTCGCCGTTGTGCCCGAACGGCGGGTGGCCGATGTCGTGGGCGAGCCCCGCGGTGTCGACGACGTCGGGATCGCAGCCGAGCTCCTCCGCCATGCCGCGGCCGATCTGCGCGACCTCCAGCGAGTGCGTGAGGCGGGTCCGCGGCGCGCCGCTGACCTCGGCACCCTCGCCGGGCCCGACGACCTGCGTCTTCCCGGCGAGGCGGCGCAACGCGGCGGAGTGCAGCACCCTGGCGCGGTCGCGGGAGAACGCGCTGCGCGCCTCGCGCCGCCCCGTGCTCTTGGCGGGCTCGGGGAGCAGGCGCGCGCGGTCGTGATCGGTGTACGGGTCGGTCACGGTCAACCGAGGCCGGGCCCGCTGGAATCGACCGAGGCGTGGGTGAGCCGGTAGTAGAGCAGCGCGGCGGTCTCGCGGACGATGTAGCGGGCCTGCGTCTCCCGGGTCTGCACGACAGGGCCGCTGCGCGTCGGTGACGTCCACGCGCTCAGGCCCGCGTCGCGGGCCATCGTGCGGGCGCGCAACGAGTGCCACGGATCGCTCACGAGGAGCGCGCTGTGCCAGCCGTCCTGATTCGCGCGCGCCGCAACCGCCTTCAAGCTCTCGAGCGTGTCGGAGCCCTCACCGACGGCGATGACGTCACGCGCGGGGACGCCACGGTCGATCAGGAACCGCCGCCCGGCCTCCGCCTCGGTGTACGCGTCGCCGGCCCGGCCGCCGCCTGCTGTGACGATGCGCGGCGCGAGCCCCGACCTGTACAGCGACTCGGCGTGCCGCAATCGCGAGGCGAAGATCGAGCTCGGGTCGCCGTCGTACTGCGCCGCGCCGAGCACCACAACCGCGTCGGTCGGCACCCGGTCGTCGAACCGCGCGACCTGCCACACGCGGAACGCCGTCCCGCCCACCACCAGCACCCCGAGCAGCAGCCCACCTGCGATGACACGCAGGAACCAGCCGCGCACGCCGGGGCCGTCCGGTATCGGGGCAGCATCCCGCCGCGCGCCGCGCAGCGGCCGCGTCGGTGCCTCCGAATGCCGGGTACTCACGTCTCGCCCCCTCGAACCGTTCCTCCGATACTGCCAGTTCGCCGGTCGGATGCCGGTCAGGTCCCGATCTGCCCCTTCGTGTCGGCGAGCGGAACCGCCGCTCGACCGGCCCGCGCGGCGATCACCTGCGCGACGATCGACACCGCCGTCTCGGCCGGTGTGCGGGCACCGAGGTCGAGCCCGACCGGTCCACGCAGCCGTCCCAGCTCGGTCTCGTCGAGGCCGGCGGCCAGCAACCGCTCCCTGCGGGCGGCCTGCGTGCGGCGGGAACCGAGCGCACCGATGAAGCCGCGCCCCCGGCGCAGCCCCTCGATGAACGCGGCGTCGAACGACGGGGCGTGGTCGAGCACGACCAGCACGTCGGCGTCGGAGAAGGCGGCGACGGCCTGCGCGGTGGCTTCCGGCTCGGACTCGTGGCGCACCGACCAGCCGAGCAGACCGGCCTGCGCGGCCAGCGCCTCCCCGATCGCGCCGGCGCCGGCGATCAGCACCGACGGCACGGGCACCCACAGGTCGAGCAGGAGGTCGTCGACCCGTTCCGTGGTGGTCGCGCCGCGGCGGAGCAACTGGCGTGCGGTCGCCGTCGCGGTCTCGTCGAGCGCGGGCGACCCGAGGCCGCCCGTGACGGACTCGAGGTCGGGGCCGGCGAGGACGAGCGCGGCCGTCCCGTCGCCCGTCGAGACCAGCGCGGCCGGGACGCCCCCTTCGAGCGCCGCACCGAGCGCGGCGGCCTCCGGGGCAGGGAGCGGGTGGGCGAGCAACGTCGCGCCGCCCGCGCACGCCAGCCCGGCAGCGAGCGCGGCCGGCTCGCTGACGTGGGCCTGCGTGGTCGTCGGGGAGCCGGACGCCGTTGCGGCAAGCGGGATCGCCGCTTCGTCCAGCGCGCCCCGGTAGAGCACACCCGCGACGGCCCCGGACGCCGTGCCGGCCAACATCTGCCCGCTCTCGACGGTCCCGAACCCGTGTCGCTCCAACACACGCACGACCCCGACCCCGTCGCTCGCCAGCGACTGCAGTGCGGACCCGAGCTCGCGAAGCGTGGTGTTCACACCGGCAAGCCTAAGCGCCCACCCAAACTTCCCCACCGTTTTGCCAACTTGCACGCCTCTGGAGGCCTGCAGGTTGGCAAAACGGTGGGGAAGTTTGCGTCAGCCGACGTCGAAGGCCGCTCTGATCCGCGCGGCCACCGGTGCGAAGTGCGGTGGCAGCTCGTCCCAGACCCATCGCACAACCGACATCCCCATCGCCCGGATGCGGTCCTCTCTCAGCTTCTCCGCCACCACGACATCACGAACGTCAGCACCTTCCGCCTCCGGGACGCCGTACTTCACCATCCCGTCGAACTCTCCGACTGTGCGGAAGCCCGGCCACCAGAAGTCCACGATCGAGGTGGTTCCGGCGACCGGGTGCTGCAAGACGGGCGGCGGCAAACCGGCCCGGCTGATCGCCAGGCGACTTCGGGTCTCCCCCGGGCTCATCGAGCCGGCATCCGCGAACTCCACCAGCCGGCGAGCGCCCGCGATTCCCGACCGGTTGGCACAGCGACCGAGCTGTTCCTGCAGGAGTTCTGGCGACGTCATATGGCGGTGCAATGCCGCGTCCGCAGGCACGAGAGCCCGCTCGAACGACTCCGTGCAAGCAAGATCGACGATCGTTCGAGCGACCGATGTCACGACGACGCCATCGATCGAATCGACCTCTTCGTCGGCCAACATCGATGCGTGGACGTGCAGGAGCGCGGAGATGCGCCCGCCGGTGCGGCGACTGCGGGTGACGTGCACCCGACCGAGCGCAACCTGCCACAGCGGAAGCCCGTGCAGGACGGCTGCGGACACGTGACTCACCACCGAGTCCGGCGCGATCTTGCTCACGGTCGTTCTGGTCAAAACGGCGTGCTTCTCAACCGGATCACTCAAGCGAGGATCGTCGGGCTCGAGGTAGACGCCGGGCCGCACTGTCGCCAAGGCATCAGCTGCGCGCAGCCGACGTAACTCGCCGTCGCTGACGCCGGAGGCACGCAAGACGGGTCGATGAGCTCCATCACGAGGGTTCGGATCCATGGTGGACAGCGTGCCGCCCGTCCCTCGATCGCGTGGCCGAACGGCAAATCCCGCCTCGGATCAGCGAACTTGCCCACCGTTTTGCCTACTTACACGGCCTACAGGGTGTGCAGGTTGGCAAAACGGTGGGGAACTTCGACGCTTGGTCGAGCGTTGAGCCCGTGAGTGTCCGCGCACGAGACAGGATCCATGGACCCGTCAGACAGTACCGGCACCGTCCTGGCAGGACGGTCCGCTCGATGATCGAATCATTGCTCTCCATCGGCTTCGGCGTACTCGTCGTGGTCGTGATCACCGCGTTCACGGGCTATTTCGTCGCGCAGGAGTTCGGCTACATGGCCGTCGACCGCGCGCGGCTGAAGGCCACCGCCGTCGCGGGTGATCCCGTCGCCGAGCGCGCGCTCGCGATCACCGGCCGCACGTCGTTCATGCTTTCCGGCGCCCAGCTGGGCATCACCGTCACCGGGCTGCTCGTCGGTTACGTCGCCGAGCCGCTGATCGGCGACGGGGTGGCCGCCGCGCTCGGCGGGTCCGGCGCCGCGGTGGCGGCCGGGACGGTGTTGGCGCTGCTGATCGCGACCGTCGTCCAGATGGTGTTCGGCGAGCTGTTCCCGAAGAACCTCGCGATCGCCCGCCCCGAACCGGTCGCGCGGGCGCTCGCCTTCTCGACCACCGCGTACCTGGCCGTCTTCGGCTGGCTGATCACGCTGTTCGACGCGGCGTCCAACCTGCTGCTGCGCGCGCTGCGCATCGAGCCCGTGCACGACGTCGAGCACTCGGCCACCCCACGCGACCTCGAAGCGATCATCGACGAGTCGCGGACCAGTGGCGAGCTCGACCCGGACCTGTCGACGCTGCTGGACAAGATGCTCGACTTCACCGACCGCACGGCCCGCGCCGCCATGATCCCGCGGCCGCGCGTCACGTCGATCGGCGCCGAGGAGACGGTCGCCCACCTCGTCGACGTCATGGCGTCGGGGCATTCCCGCCTGCCCGTTCTCGGCCAGGGCGCCGACGACGTCGTCGGCGTGATCTGCCTGCGCGACGTGCTCGCGCTGGAGGGGCAGGACCTCGCCGCCGTACGGGTCTCGGACGTCGCCCGCCGCCCGGTGCTGGTGCCCGCCTCGCTCCCGCTCCCCGTCGTGCTCGACCGCCTCCGCGAAGCGGACGACGAGTTCGCCTGCGTCGTCGACGAGTACGGCGGTCTCGCCGGGGTGATCACGATGGAGGACATCGCGGAGGAGCTGGTCGGGGAGATCACCGACGAGCACGACCCGGCCGGCGCCGACCGCCCGCGCGGCGGCGACGGCACGTGGACGGTGCCGGGCTCGCTCTCGATCGACGACACCGAGCGCCTGATCGGCGCCGAGCTGCCCGCCGGGGAGTACCAGACGATCGGCGGGCTGGTGATCGACAAGCTGCAGCGCCTCCCCGGCGTCGACGACTCCGTGGAGCTCATGGTCGCCACGGACGGCGACGAGGAGCAGCTGCTCACGGTCACGGTCTGCTCCGTCGAGCGACGTGTGCCCGGGTCGGTCCGGCTGGCGGTGCGCGGATGAGCACGACGTTCGCAATCCTGATCTCGGTCGGGCTGGTCGCGCTCAGCGCGTTCTTCGTCGCGGTCGAGTTCGCGCTGGTCGCAGCGCGGCGCTACCGGCTGGAGGAGGCGGCAGCGACCAGCGCGTCGGCACGCGCCGCGCTGCGCAGCGCGAAGGACCTCTCGCTGCTGCTCGCCGGCTCGCAGCTGGGCATCACGCTCTGCACCGTCGGCCTCGGTGCGCTGGGCAAGCCCGCGGTCAAGGAGCTGCTGCACCCGCTCTTCGGCGGCCTCGGTGACACCGCGGCCACCGTCATCTCGTTCGTCATCACGATCGCCGTCGTCACGTTCGTGCACCTCGTGGTGGGTGAGATGGCGCCGAAGTCGTGGGCGATCGCGCATCCCGAGCGGTCGGCGACCCTGCTGGCGCTGCCGATGCGGGCGTTCATGGTGGTCACCCGGCCCGTGCTGGTGGCGCTCAACGGTGCGGCGAACTGGTGCCTGCGGCGGGTCGGCGTCGAGCCCGTCGACGAGCTGGGCTCCGCCCGCAACCCAGCTGACCTGCGTGAGCTCGTCGAGCACTCGGTGGAGACCGGTGCGCTCGACGCCGCCGAGCGCGACCGGATCGTCACCGCGCTCGACCTCGACGTCGCACCGCTGCGCGAGATCGCCCGCCCGCGCTCGGAGATCGTCAGCGTCGCGCCCGACGCCGACGTCGCACAGATCCGGGAGGCCGCACGGGCCAGCGGCCACCTCCGGCTCGTCGTCGCCGACGGTCCGGCCCGCCCGGTCGGCGTCGTGCACGTGCGCGACGCGCTGGTCGCGGCCGCGGGCACGACGGCCGCGGACCTCATGCGCCCGCTGCCCACGCTCGACGCCGGCACTCCGATCCACGACGCGCTGCGCGTCATGCGCGAGCGGCGCAACCACGCCGTGCTGGTGGCCGAGGGCGACGTGCTGCTCGGATTGGTGACGATGCAGGACGCCCTCGACCGCCTGCTGCCCGCCTGAAGCCCCGATCAGGGGCTCCCTGCGGCAGGCCGACCGGTCCTACGATCGCGCAGCATGAACGCCCTGCACCCGGCCGAGCTGGACGACACCGCGCTGGCCAAGGTCCGCGCGCTGGAGGAGCAGCTGGGCTGCCCGCTGGTCGCCTACACGCCGGAGACCCCGTACGCGCCGCTCACCGACGACCAGGTCGCGGAGCTGCAGCGCGCCGAGGCCGAGCTCGGCGTGCAGCTGGTCGCGTACCGCCGCTAGCGCTCAGGAGCCGAGCAGCCGGGTGGCGAGGTAGCTCTCCACCTGGTCGAGCGCCACCCGCTCCTGCTCCATCGAGTCGCGCTCGCGGATCGTCACGGCCTGGTCGGTGAGGGTGTCGAAGTCGACCGTGATGCAGAACGGCGTGCCGATCTCGTCCTGACGACGGTAGCGACGACCGATCGCGCCGGCGTCGTCGAACTCGACGTTCCAGCTCTTGCGCAGTTGCGCCGCGAGGTCGCGCGCCTTCGGCGAGAGGTCCGCGTTGCGGGAGAGCGGCAGCACCGCGGCCTTGACGGGCGCGAGGCGCCGGTCGAGCCGCAGCACCACCCGCTTGTCGACGCCGCCCTTGGCGTTGGGCGCCTCGTCCTCGACGTAGGCCTCGATCAGGAACGCCATCATCGAGCGACCGACGCCGGCTGCGGGCTCGATCACGTACGGGCGGTAGCGGGTGCCGCTGGCCTGGTCGTAGAAGGACAGGTCGACGCCCGAGTGGTTGGAGTGCGTCGTGAGGTCGAAGTCGGTGCGGTTCGCGATGCCCTCGAGCTCGCCCCACTCCTGGCCGGTGAAGTGGAACCGGTACTCGATGTCGACGGTGCGCTTCGAGTAGTGGGAGAGCTTCTCCTTCGGGTGCTCGTAGTGGCGCAGGTTCTCCCGCGCGATGCCGAGGTCGACGTACCAGTCGGTGCGCTGGTCGATCCAGTACTGGTGCAGCTCCTCGTCGGTGCCCGGCTCGACGAAGTACTCCATCTCCATCTGCTCGAACTCGCGGGTGCGGAAGATGAAGTTGCCCGGTGTGATCTCGTTGCGGAAGCTCTTGCCGATCTGGCCGATGCCGAACGGCGGCTTCTTGCGCGACGTGGTCTGCACGTTGAGGAAGTTCACGAAGATGCCCTGGGCCGTCTCGGGCCGCAGGTAGGCCAGGCCCTCCTCGGACTCGACCGGCCCGAGGTAGGTCTTGAGCATCATGTTGAAGTCGCGCGGCTCGGTGTACTGGCCACGGGTGCCGCAGTTGGGGCACGGGACGTCGGAGAGGTCGTCCTCCGTGGCGGCCTTGCCGGTGCGCTCGGTGTACTCCTCGGCGAGCTGGTCGGCGCGGAAGCGCTTGTGACAGCTCAGGCACTCGACGAGCGGGTCGGTGAAGACGCCGACGTGACCCGACGCGACCCACACCTGGCGGGGCAGGATCACCGAGCTGTCGATGCCCACGACATCGTCGCGGCCGGTGACGACGTTCTTCCACCACTGCCGCTTGATGTTCTCCTTCAGCTCCACTCCGAGCGGGCCGTAGTCCCAGGCCGAGCGGGTACCGCCGTAGATCTCGCCGGAGGCGAAGACGAACCCGCGACGCTTCGCGAGCGCGACGATTGTCTCGATCTTGGCGGAACTGGGCTTGCTGGCCACGGATGACGCTCCAGGAACTGCGGATGGACGAGAAGAAGCTCTCAGCGTAGTGCCCCCGTTCCAGATGGTTCCCGGCACCGTCGACCCCTCGCGGCGCGCCCGAGCACCAGCATTGACTTATATAAGTGAACTCTTCTAGAGTACGGGCCGTGCACGCATTCGACGTACTCGGCGACCCGGTGCGGCGGCGGATCCTCGAGCTGCTCGCCGGGAGCGAGCTCACCTCCGGCGCGGTCAGCGACGTCGTCCGCGCGGAGTTCGGGATCTCCCAGCCCGCCGTCTCCCAGCACCTGAAGGTGCTGCGGGAGAACGGGTTCGCCACCGTCCGCGCGGAGGGCACGCGACGCCTCTACGCGGTGCGCGCCGAGCCGCTGCGCGACGCCGCCGCATGGCTCGACGGCTTTCGCCGGTTCTGGACGCCGGCTCTCGAGGCATTGGCTACCGAGGTCGCTCGCGGCAAGCGCGAGCGCCGACTGGAAGACGAAGGGACAGACCTGTGATCGACGTGACCCAGCAGATCAACTCCGTGCGCCGGCAGCTCGGCCGCCGGCAGCTCGAGGCGGGCGAGGCGGTCGTGGCGACGATCACCCAGACCTACGCCACGGATCCCGAGGACCTCTGGGAGGCCGTCACCGACCCGGACCGCATCCGCCGCTGGTTCCTCCCGGTCTCCGGTGATCTGCAGGTCGGTGGCCGCTACCAGCTCGAAGGCAACGCCGCCGGCACGGTCGAGAGCTGCGACCGGCCGAAGGGCTTCACCGCGACCTGGGAGTTCGGCGGCGGGATCAGCTGGATCGAGGTGCGGATCAGCCCGGCGGACGACGGCAAGGCCCTGTTCGAGCTGGACCACATCGCGCACATCGACGAGACGATGTGGCCGCAGTTCGGCCCCGGCGCCGTCGGCATCGGGTGGGACATGGGCTTCCTCGGACTGGCGCTGCACGTCGCCGGCGGGGACAAGTTCGAGGAGGGTGAGTTCGAGGTCACCGACGACGGCAAGCTCTTCATCCGGCTCTCCGCCGAGCGGTGGCGCGAGGCCGACACGTCGTTCGGCACCGACCCGGAACAGGCCGCGGCCTCCGCGGAGCGCAGCCGGCAGTTCTACACCGGCGAGCTGCCCCCGCCGGACTTCTCCGGGGAGGGCGGCTCAGGCCAGCAGTGAGGGATGCGTGGTCGCTTCGCCGTTCGTCGCGCTGACCAGCGTTTCGTAGGTCGAGGACGAATCGGCGAGCGCTTCGGAGAGCAGCGGCACCACGTGCTCGCGGACGGGGAACGGGGAGAGCGCGCGGCGGTAGGCGTCGACGGTCGCGAACCGGGCGGTCAGCACCCACTGCTCCGGTTCGTCCACCGAGCGGCCGAGCTCGCCGCCGTCGCAGCCGGGCGCGGCGGTGAGCAGCTCGAGCGCACGCTGCGCGCGCTCCTGGAAGGCGGCGGGGTCGGTCGGGACGAAACGGCAGACGAGCAGCACCGGACGAGCATGTCACCGCACGCCTACGATGGTGGAGCGGCCCGGTGCGGAACAAGTGCCGGGGGGCGTGGCCGCCGCCCCTGGGGATGAGGCCCGATGTCGATCGTCGCTGGTGCGGGCGCCGCCGAGAGCACCGACGCCCACACGGGTGAGCACACAACCGCGGCTCCGGCGCCCGTGCGCACGCCGCGCACGCTCGCCGCGGCCGGCGACCTGCTGCGCGCGCTCGCCGCGCCCGTGCGGATCGCGATCGTGCTGCAGCTACTGGAGTCGAGCCGGTGCGTGCACGACCTCGTCGACGCGCTCGGCGTGACGCAGCCCCTGATCAGCCAGCATCTGCGGGTGCTCAAGGCCGCAGGTGTGGTGCACGGCGAGCGGCAGGGTCGCGAGGTGGTGTACTCCCTGGTCGACGACCACCTCGCGCACATCGTCGTCGACGCCGTCGAGCACGCGGAGGAGAGCCGGTGACCACAACCAGTCCGAAGGTGCTGCGCGCCACGAAGCAGCGGGCGGCGGTCTCGGCGATGCTCGACCAGCTCGACGACTTCCGCTCCGCGCAGGAGATCCACGAGGAGCTGCGCCGCAAGGGCGACGGGATCGGCCTGACCACCGTCTACCGCACGCTGCAGACGCTCGCCGACAGCGGTGAGGTCGACGTCCTGCGCACCGGCACCGGCGAGGCGATGTACCGCCGCTGCGCCACCGCCGAGCACCACCACCACCTCGTCTGCCGTCGCTGCGGGCGCACCGTCGAGATCGCGGGGCCGGCGGTCGAGAGCTGGGCGAAGGCGGTCGCGGAGACGCACGGCTACTCCGAGCTCAGCCACACCGTCGAGATCTTCGGGCTGTGCCGGGAGTGCAGCGCCGCTACCCGGTAGCCCCGGTGGGCGCAGCCGCGGGAGCGCTGCCCAGCACCTGCGCGGTGCCCTCGACGATGACCCGCAGCCCGTGGTCGAAGGTAGTCGGCTCGAACGGATCGCCGCCGTCGCGGACGGCGTGGTGCAGCGGGCCGGCCGGGTCGTCGTCGAGGATCCGGTCCAGCGCGGCGACCTGACGGTCGGCCTCGTCGAGGCGGGCAGTCTGCTCCTGGAGCACGAAGCCGTTCACGTACTGGGCGATCGTCGTGATCGTGCGCAGCGCGAGGACGGGAGTGAACCCCTGCGCGACCATCGCACCCAGCTCGCCGTTCAGCTGTCGCACCGTCTCGGGCCCCATCCGCGCGTTCGCGACGATCCGCGCGCCGTCCCGGTGCGCACGCAGGGCGTCCCGGTAGCCCCGACCCCTGCGCAGAAGCCATTCCTGCCACGACTCGCCCTCGCGCGGTGGTCCCATCCCGGCCGATCGGACGATCTCGTCGGCGACTGCGTCGAGCAGCTCGCGCTTGTCCCGGAAGTGCCAGTACAGCGCCGGGTTCTGCACCCCGAGCAACGCCGCGCACCGGCGCACGGTCAGCCCGTCGAGGCCGTCGTCGTCGATCAGCCGGATCGCGGCCTCGACGATCACCGCTCTGGTCAGCCGCTCGCGCACCACGTCACCTTAGCGGTGCTAAGCTGCCTTAGCGCCGCTAAGGAGACTCCGATGGTCCAGACCCTGACGACGACCGGCCTCGACGGGATCGGCATCCGCGCCACCGACCGTGGCTCGGGGCCCGCTGTGCTCGTCGTGCACGGCGGGCTCGACGATGGCGCGTCGTGGCAACAGGTGGCGGAGGCACTCACCCCGTCGCCGGCGACCAGGCGCCGGGTGATCACCCTCCATCGGCGGCAGTACCGGCTCGACCTGCCCGGCTCGGGTTGGTCGATCACCGAAGAGGCGGCGGATGTGGTTGCGCTGGCGGCCGTGGCCGCGGCGCCCGTGCTACTCGTCGGCCACTCATCGGGGGCCGTCGTCGCACTGGAGGCGCTGGTCGCGGCGCCGGACGCGTTTGCGGGCGCCGTCCTCTACGAGCCCCCGCTGCACACCCGGCACGCGGAATGGGCGGCGCAGATCGCGCGCGCCCGCCGGGCACGGACGACCGCGGGCGCGATGACGATCTTCCTGCGCGACATCGTGCGGCTGCCGGCGTGGCAGGCGGTGCCGGCCGCCGCCGCGATCGCCGCGGTCCCCCGGATGCGCGAGCTGGCGCCACGCCAGATCGACGACGCCGACGCGATCAACCGGCTGGGGGTCCGGCTCGACGCCTACTCCCGCATCACGGCGCCGGTCCTGCTGCTCGGCGGCGAACGCAGCCCGCGCCACCTCCTCGACCGCATGTCGGAGCTGGCCGAACACCTGCCCGCCTCGGCGACCGTCGTGCTCGACGGGCAGGGCCACGGCGCGCACGTCGGGGCGCCGCAGCGGGTCGCCGCCGTGATCGAGAGCCACGCCTCAGTCGTGCTGTAGACGACCAGGTTGCATGCGCTCCGCCCGCGAGGGCAGGAAAGTGGCTTTCCTGCCCTGTGAGGGCCGGAAAGTGGCTTTCCTGCCCTCCCCAGCACCGGACCGCTGCGCGATTGCCTCACATCCCGGCGACCAGCGCCTCCGCCGGCGCGAACATGGCCCGCGCGGTCTTGCCGTCGTGGTACTCGCCGATCGCGGTCATGTCCCACGCCGCGCCGGATCGGCGCAGCACGCACATCACGACGCCGGTGCGCGGCGCGGAATCGGTGAGGTCGAAGCGCACCAGCTCGGCGCCGGTGGTGAGGTCGACCAGCCGGCAGTACGCGCGGCGGACGTCGGTGAACTTCTGCCCGCGGAACGAGTTCACGACGAACACGACCGCCTGCGCGTCGTCGGGCAACCGCCCGAGGTCGACGGTGATCGTCTCGTCGTCGCCCTCCCCCGCGCCGGTGAGGTTGTCGCCCGAGTGCTCGATCGCGCCGCGGCAGGCGCTCTTGCTCATGAACCAGACGACCTCGGTCTTCTTGCCCTTCGGACCGATCACGATCGCGGAGGCGTCGAGGTCGATGTTGCGGGCCCCGGCGGCGGGATCCCAGCCCAGACCCATCGCGACCTTGCTCAGCAGCGGCGTGCCGCCCTTGACGAGCGAAACGGTCTGCCGCTTGGTGAGCGACACCTTCCCCTTGTCGAGGGTGATCTTCTGGCTGGCGGGCGGAGCTGCGGGGGCAGCAGGGGCAGCAGTCGGCGTCTCGGCGGGCTGGTCCTCCTCCACCGAGATGCCGAAGTCGGTGGCGATCCCGCCGAGCCCATTGGCGTAGCCCTGCCCGACCGCCCGCACCTTCCACTGCCCGCCGCGGCGGTAGACCTCGACGCACAGCAGCGCGGTCTCGGGGCCGAGCCCGTCGGGCTGGAACACCACCACCGGCTGCCCCGAAACCGCGACGTCGAGCCGCAAGCCGCCCAGGGCGCCGAACGTCGCCGGCCCGCGCCCGTCGAGGCTCGCGGTGACCACGACCTTCTCGATGGCGCTCTCGACCGTGGAGGGGTCGACGTCGACGCCGTCGGGCCGGTAGGTCACACCTTGCGCCGAGGGCTGGTTGTAGAACACGAAGTCGTCGTCGCTTCGCACCTTGCCCGCGGCGGTGACCAGCAACGCGGAGATGTCCACCGGCGCGGCAGCCGTGACGCGGACGGAGACGGGACCGGACGGGAGGGCCGTGTTGGCCCCCTTGGGAAGCGTCTGCACCCGACCGATACTGCCAGCAACGCCACCTGGCACGATCAGCAGTGATCTGATCAGCACAATGACCAGGACGGCGTGATGTCCACCAACAGGGCGGACCTGGCGGAACACCTGCGGCTGCACGGATTGGGCGAGCACGCCGATCGGCTGGCCCACGAGGTGGCGACGATCGGCTTGCTGCTCGAACCCGGCGGATCGGGACTGTCCCGGATCGGTGGACTGCCGCTGCTGCCCCCTGACGTCGCGTGGCCACGCACGAGCGACGACCGGCCACTGTCGTTCCTCGCGGCGCTCGACCTCGCCGAGATCGGACCGCTGCTCGGCCCACAGTGGCCCACGTCCGGTGTGCTGATGTTCTACGCCGACATCGACCCCGAGCACATCGAGGACCTCCTCAGCGGCGTGCCCAACGCGGACGGCGCCGAGGCGCGGGTGTTCGCCACCGACACCCCGACGCCCGTCGACGTCCCGAGCACCCTCGTCGAACGCGAGCGCTTCCTCGACGTGACGCTTGTTCTCGACGAGCGGGTCGTGCTTCCGCGAACCGCGCTGAGCCTGCCCGACGGGTACGAGATCTGGCACCGGCTCGGATTCCCCGAGGATCACGACGGCCGCTACGACGAAGCCCTCGAGGCGATGGTGAGCTCCCGCAGCGGAGCCCCAGACGCACCGGAGCACTGGGTGGGCGGCCACGCTGCCGGCGTTCAGGTCAACCAGCCCGACCCGGCCGACACGATCCTGCTGCTTCGCCTCGCCTCCGACTCCGACATCCGGTTCGACTTCCTGGACGGCGGCACCATCCAGTTCCGCATCCCGGAAGAGGCACTGGGCCGCTCGGACTGGAGCGCGGTGGTCGGCATGGCCGATTCCGCCTGACGTCCCACCCTGACGTCTCACAACGACACATCCGGCCACGCCGGATCCGGCTAGCGTGCCGCGGGTGGCCAATGCCCCGGGCAGCAACGGAGAACAGCCGAGCACCGTCCGCGCGCTCGACGGCGCGGAGGCGGCGTCGCTCGCGGCGCAGGCCGCGGTGTTCGAGGACCTGCAGTACGTCCTGCGCTGCTGCGAGCACCTCGTCGCGGTGCTGGCGAGGCCGGAGCCGGACGCCGCGATGGTCGAGGCGCTGTGGACGGGCGCGCTGGTCGGCTACGTGCGCTGCTTCTCGGGCCGCACGGCCGTCCTCGCCGACGCCGACCTGGCCGAGCTGAAGCTCGACGGCGACATCACCGAGTTCCACGGCATGGTCAAGAAGCTGCGCGACCACTACGCGTCGCGGCACGTGAACCCGCGCGAGGCGTTCACGATCGGCGCCGCGCAGTCCAACGACGGGAGCCCGACGGGCATCGCGGTCGTCTCGGCACCCCGCCCGATCGTCGACGACACCACGGTGCGGCTGCTCGGCCGGGTCGCCTACGCGTTGAGCGGGCTGCTCGACGCGCGGATGGCGCAGCAGCAGGCCGACGTGCTCGCCGCGGCCGGGAAGCTGAGCGCGACGGAGCTGAGCAAGCGACCCCTGGTACACCTCTCCTAGGAGGGTCCTACGGTTCGGTGAGCTCGGCCCGCATGCTCGACGCGCTGCTCACCACGAGCATCAGCAGCGTCCCCATCGCCTTGTCGTCGAGGCCGGCGGCCGGGAACGCGTAGCGCAGCGTGACGTCCCAGCCCTTCTCGCCGCGGATCACCCGCGGCGTGCCGAAGAGCCCCTCCCCCGCGCCCATCGCGACGCGGGTTGGCACGTCGCTCTCGCTCGGCAGGTCCCACGCGACGACGCACGTCAGGTTGAGCACCGGGAGCCCTTCCTCGAGCTCCATGCCCTGCACGACGCACAGCACGCCACCGTGCGCGAAGGTCAACGCGCCGTCGTCGTCGACCGTGACGTCGTGGTAGCGCTCCAGCGCGGTGCGTGCGACGCCGAGCATGTCCGCGATCGGGCCGGTCACTTTGCACTCTCCGGGGTGTCGAGCGCTCCACCGAAACGGCGGTCGCGGCGCGCGTAGATCTCGATCGCCTCCCAGATGTGGCGGCGGTCGAAATCGGGGAACAGGGTGTCGAGGAAGACCATCTCGGCGTAGGCCGACTGCCAGAGCAGGAAGTTCGACGTGCGCTGCTCGCCGGAGCTGCGCACGAACAGGTCGACGTCGGGCATGTCCGGCTCGTCGAGGTAGCGGGCGATGGTCCGCTCGTCGATCTTGGCGGGATTGATCCGGCCCTCGGCGACCAGCGCCGCGATCTGCCGCACGGCGTCGGCGATCTCCGCACGGCCGCCGTAGTTGACGCACATCGTGAGCGTGAGGACGTCGTTGTAGCGGGTCTTCTCCTCCGCCACCTCCAGCTCCTTGATCACGCTGCGCCACAGCCGCGGCCTGCGGCCCGCCCACCGCACCCGCACGCCCATGGCGTGCATCTCGTCGACGCGCCGGCGGATGACGTCGCGGTTGAAGCCCATCAGGAAGCGCACTTCCTCAGGGCTGCGCTTCCAGTTCTCCGTGGAGAACGCGTACGCCGAGAGCCACCGCACCCCGACGTCGATGCACCCGCGGGCGACGTCCATCAGCGACGCCTCGCCGCGGCGATGGCCCTCGATGCGGGAGAGGCCGCGGGCGTTGGCCCACCGTCCGTTGCCGTCCATCACCAGCGCGACGTGGTTCGGGACGAGCTCGCGGGGGATGTGCGGGGGCCGCGCACCCGACGGGTGCGGCGGCGGTGGCTGGAACCGACTCACCGGGCAACCCTACGACCGGGGTGTGGTCGACCCCAGTACGGGCGCTCCGAGCACCCCAGTCCGACGACGATCATCCGTTCATAGCGTCGATGACGTGACCGGAACCGTAGAACTCGACGGGATCGTCGGCTGGGTCGTCGATCTCATGTCCACGCTCGGTGCGCCAGGGGTGGGCATCGCCATCGCGCTGGAGAACATCTTCCCGCCGCTGCCGAGCGAGGTGTTCCTCCCGCTCGCGGGGTTCACCGCGGCTCGCGGGGAGATGAGCGTCGTCGCAGCGATCGTCTGGACGACGCTGGGCTCGCTCGCCGGAGCGCTCGTCCTGTACGGCATCGGGGCGGCGCTGGGCAGGGAACGGCTGCGCGCAATCGTCGACCGGATGCCGCTCGTGCACCTGCGCGACCTCGACAAGGCCGAGGCGTGGTTCGCCCGCCACGGCGCTAAGGCGGTGTTCCTCGGCCGGATGGTGCCGCTGGTCAGGAGCCTGATCTCGGTACCGGCAGGCGTCGAGCGGATGCCGCTGCCGCTCTTCGCCGCGCTGACGACCGCAGGCAGCCTGATCTGGAACACGGCGTTCGTGCTGGCCGGCTACGGGCTCGGCGAGAGCTGGCCGGTCGTCGAGCAGTACGCCGGCATCGCGTCGAAGGTCGTGCTCGCAGCGGTCGTGCTCGCGGTCGGGTGGTTCGTCGTCGCGCGGTTGGTCCGGCGCGGCCTCCATGCGCGCCCGTGACCTTAGGGTCGACCACGTGCTGAAGCAGGCGGTGCGGACAGCGGCTGGGCTCGCGCTCGGCACGGTGTCCGCGCTCGCGCACGTCGTGGCGCTCGTGGTGGCTGCCGTGGCGCTGCTGATCCCGCAGGCCCGGCCCGGTGTTGCCGCGGCCGCGGTCCGGCTGGCCGAGCTGGAGCGTCGCCGAGTGACGGCGCTGCTGCGCGGCGTCGAGGCGGGCAGCGTCCCCGATGGTGGGCGGGCGATGCGCTACCTGGTCGCGCGGGTCCCGGCCGGACTGCTCGGCGGGACGATCCTCTTCCTGATCGGGTTCGGGCTCGTCGGCGCGGCGACGATGCTGTGGTCGTGGCTCACCGACACGGCGTGGGTGCTCGACCACCAGCCGAGCGAGCCGATCACCGGCCGCGTCATCGCGCTGAACGTCCTGCCGGGGATCGTGTTGCTCTACCTGGGCCTCACGGGTGCCGCTGGGGTGGCGCGCTGGGAGCGTGCGCTGCTGCGCCGGCTGCTCGCGGCGACCCGCGAGGAGCAGCTCGCCCGACGGGTGGAGGCGCTGGCCGAGTCGCGCGCGGCCGTCGTCGCCGCGGTCGACGACGAGCGGCGGCGAATCGAACGCGACCTGCACGACGGCGTGCAGCAGCGGGTGGTGGCGCTGGGCATGCTGCTGGGCCGGGCGCGGCGACACCCCGAGCGGGCCACCGAGCTGGTCGAGCAGGCGCACGAGGAGGCTCAGCGGGTGCTCACCGATCTCCGTGACGTCTCGTGGCGGATCTACCCCGCTGTGCTCGACACCGGCGGGCTGGCCGCTGCGCTGGACTCCGTCGCGGAGCGCGCGCCGCTCCCCGTGCGGATCACGTGCACGCTGGATGTCGAGCCACCGGTCCCGGTGCGCGCGGCGGCGTGGTTCGTCGTGTGCGAGGCGGTCAACAACGCAGCGAAGCACTCGGCGGCGTCAGCGGTGACCGTGGCCGTCCGGGGTGAAGGCAGCATCCTGTGCGCCGAGGTGCGTGACGACGGTGTCGGCGGTGCCGACCCGGCGGGTGGCGGGTTGGCGGGGCTCGCGCGCCGGGTGGCGGCCGCCGACGGGACGTTCAGCGTGAGCAGCCCGCCCGGCGGGCCGACCGTCGTACGAGCGGAGCTGCCGTGCGCGTGATGATCGCCGAGGACTCGGCGCTGCTGCGCGAGGGCCTCGTCCGGCTGCTCGCCGACGAGGGACACGACGTGCTGGCTGCGGTCGGCGACGCGAAGGCGCTGCTCGGCGCGGTGGCGCGGGAGCAGCCCGACGTCGTCGTCGCCGACGTCCGGATGCCGCCGACGCACACCGACGAGGGGATCGTCGCGGCCCTGAAGATCCGCAAGCTGTGGCCGCAGGTCGGGGTGCTGGTGCTCTCGCAGTACGTCGAGCGGCGGCACGCCGTCGAGCTGATCGCCGGCGAGGGCGGCCGCGTCGGGTACCTGCTGAAGGACCGGGTCGCGCAGGTCGGCGAGTTCCTCGACGCGCTGGAGCGGGTCGGGGCGGGCGGCGCCGCATTCGACCCGGAGGTGGTGCGCCAACTGCTCGCCCGCGGCGCGCGCACCGACCCCCTGACGACCCTCACCCCACGCGAACGCGACGTGCTCGACGCGATGGCGGAAGGCCTCACCAACACCGGCACGTCCGCGCGGCTGCGGATGTCGGTCAGCGCGGTCGAGAAGCACGTGGCGTCGATCTTCGGGAAGCTCGGGATCGCGGAGACCGAGGGCTACAGCCGCCGCGTGCTGGCGGTGCTGCGCTACCTGGGGACATGACGGCGCTGAGCTGCGGGCCGCAGGGTGCCGGGGTGCGGCGTGTGTGGAAGGTCAGGACGGGGCCGGATACGTGCGATCCGCACGCGAGGGCAGCAAAGCCACTTTCCGGCCCCCACAGGGCAGGAAAGTGGCTTTCCTGCCCTCCCCCGAGCGTCCCGGGGACGATCAGCCGTTCAGCCGGTGGTCGATCGTCCCGGCCACGAGGCAGCCCGCGGCGTAACCGAGCAGGTCGGGCCACGCGAAGGTGCTGCCCAGCAGCAGCGCCGCCGGGCGGAAGGCGGCGGCGAGCGCCGCCGGCGCGGGCGTCAGCTGGAGCAGCTCGACCGCCACGCACACGGCGAGAGCCACCGCCGTGACCGTGCGGGGACGCAGCCGCGGCGCGACCAGGCACACGGCGAGGTAGACGGCGGCCGCGTACAGGACGTTGCCGACGTGGTCGGCTATGGCGAACTCGCGCAGGAGCTGCAACACCAGCCCGCACGCGATCACCCCGGCGAGCGCGACCAGCACCCATCGCCGTTGCCGTGCCACGGGTGCCGTCACGCCGATCATCGTGCCCGAGCGGCGGTCGGGAGACCGCTCACCCCTGCGCGAGGATGGTCCCCATCACCAACTCCGCGGCAGTGCGGGCTTTCCCGCACGCGATCTCCCGCGTCATCGGAACTGAGCTACCGCGGTAGCTGTATGCGACTGTGAGCGCCTTTCTGTCGGTCACATCGATCAACGCGATACAGCCCCTATTCGGGTCGTCATGAATTCCCTGTGTGAACACCGTGGCGAAGCCAGCGATCACCTCGACCGTCGCGCCTCGTGGTGCCGCGAGTGCGGCCACTGCGCCATATCTTGTTTCCCGCACCACAGCGAAGGACTCGATCGGTTCGGCAGGAGAATGCGTCCACCGGCAGCGATCGCCGATAACAGCATCGGCGCTGCTGTAGACCCCTTCGAACACCCCGAGCAGTGCGCGGTCGGCATCGTCGAGCACCGAACACAGATCGAGGTCGTCAACGCGGATGTCGTGCGGCCGGGGAGGCAGCTGCGGCACCGATGGGCCTCCACCGTCCATCGGCGGTTGGACCACGCGTGCGCAGGCTGCCAGCACGAGCGCACCGATCACGACAGCCATCGTGCGGCGGATCATCGGTCGCTGACGAACGATGCGGCGATCTCCTCCTCGGTGTACCCGTATCGACGCGCTACGTCGTCCAGTGCATGCGCAGCCTCACGTAGATCCCTGTTATAGGTACGACAATGCTGCACAAGACCGTCGATCCGCTCGTTGAACGCCTTCTGCGCATCCTTCGAGACCGGGTCACCACCACACAACCCGATACCCAGACCGTGCTGAAGATTGTTGTCGATCACGTCGTCCAATCGATCAGCCTCAGCAAGAAGCACCGCCCGTGCCTTTAGGACGTTCTCGCGGTTGACCTGTAACGCGACATCGGCAACGGCAGCATCGAGTCGTGGGCGGAAGGGTCCGGGTCCGGGTCGGGTCATGCTCGGAGGATATTCCGCACACCCATTCCCCGGGGCCGTTTCGACGAATCCGGCTACCGGGGTTGAACCCGCCGCTCCACGAGCGGCAGCGAGCGCAGCTGGCGCTCCAGGTGCCACTGCAGGTGCGCCGCGACGAGCCCGCTGGTGTCGCGCCGCGCCGCGGCACCGGCGGCGTCGGCGACGTCCCACTCGCCGTGCAGCAGCGCGTCGAGCAGGGTGAACGTCTCCCGCGACGGGGTGACCGAGCCGGGTGGGCGGC
Source organism: Pseudonocardia sp. TRM90224 (assembly GCF_021245725.1). GTDB lineage: Bacteria > Actinomycetota > Actinomycetes > Mycobacteriales > Pseudonocardiaceae > Pseudonocardia. The sequence goes on from NZ_JAJGSX010000007.1 coordinate 231,025, forward strand.
ACCGCTGGCAGACCGCGCCACCGGCCGCGATGTTGAAGGCGGGGTGCGGGCCGGGCTCGGCGCAGCGGGCGCAGTCGTTGATCGCCGGAGCCCACCCGGCGTGGGTCATCGCGCGCAGCAGGAACGCGTCGAGCACGAGCGAGGCGTCGCGCTCGCGGTCGGCGAGCGCCCGGATGGCGCCGACGAGCAGCAGGTACACCCGCAACGAGGGCTCGCCCTCCTCCGCGACGAGCCGGTCGGCCGTCTCGAGGATCGCGCAGCCCGCCGTGTAGCGGCTGTAGTCGCCGACGAGGCCGGCGCCGAACGCGTCGACGGTCTGGGCCTGCGTGACGATGTCCAGCGACCGTCCCGAGTAGCACTGCACGTCGACGTGGTTGAACGGCTCCAGCCGCGCGCCCCACCGCGAGCGGGTGCGCCGGACGCCTTTGGCTACCGCCCTGATCTTGCCGTGCTTGCGCGTGAGGATCGTGACGATCCGATCGGCCTCACCCAGCTTCTGCACGCGCAACACCATGCCGGTGTCGCGGTACAGGCTCATGAGGAGGAGCCTACGACTCGAAAGGGCAGGCCATCACCACCCCGCGCCGCATCCGCCCTACGATCGGCACGACCGACGGACAAGAGGGAGCAAGCGCATGTCGCAGGACCGGCCCAACCCACCGGACGACGATCCGACCGCGGTCTTCCGGCCCGACGACGTCGCCGGCTCCTCCACGGACAAGCCCGTCTCGCTGGGCAAGTCGTCCGACACGGGCAACGCGGGCGCCCAGTCGCCGACGCCGGCGTACGACCCGACGGCGCAGACCCAGCAGCAGGGGTACGGCCAGCAGGCCCAGCAGCCCGACCCGACGCAGCAGTACGGGCAGCAGCAGCCCTACGGCGGCCAGCCGTCCGGGTACGGCCAGCAGCAGCAGTACGGCCAGGGCTATCCGGCTCAGCCGGCCCAGCAGGCCCAGCCCGGGTACGGCCAGCCGTCGTACGACCCGGCCCAGCAGCAGTACGGGCAGCAGCAGCCGTACCCGACCCCGCAGCCGGGTTACGACCAGTACGGGCAGCCGCAGCCCTATCCCGGCGGCGGCTACGACCCCGCGTACGGCGGTGGCTACCCGGCCGCCGCGCCGCCGACGAACACCATGGCGATCCTGGCGCTCATCTTCGCGTTCGTGTTCTTCCCGCTCGGCCTGATCTTCGGCTTCATCGCGCGCGGGCAGATCAAGCAGTCCGGCGAGAGCGGCGACGGGCTGGCGCTCGCCGGGATCATCATCAGCGCGGTGCAGCTCGCCATCATCGTCATCGTCATCATCTTCGCCGTCATCGCGGTCATCGGCGTCTCCAGCCAGATCCCGAGCCGCTGAGCAACGGCCTGCTCTAGAACCCGAGCTTGCGCAGCTGCCGCGGGTCGCGCTGCCAGTCCTTCGCGATCTTGACGTGCAGGTCGAGGTAGACGCGGGTGCCGAGCAGCTTCTCGATCTGCTGCCGGGAATCGGTGCCGACCTGGCGCAGCCGCTCGCCGCCCTTGCCGATCACGATGCCCTTCTGGCTGGAGCGCTCGACGTAGACGATCGCGCGGACGTCGAGCAGCTCCGGCTTGTCCTCGCGCGGCACCATCTCCTCGATCACCACGGCGATCGAGTGCGGCAGCTCGTCGCGCACCCCTTCGAGCGCCGCCTCCCTGATCAGTTCGGCGACGAGGGTTTCCTCCGGCTCGTCGGTGAGGTCGCCGTCGGGGTAGAGCGGTGGGCCTTCCGGGAGTCGCGCGACGAGCAGGTCGGCGAGCAGCCCCACCTGGAACCCGTCGACGGCGGAGCACGGCACGATCTCGGCGAACTCCATGAGCTTCGTCAGCTCCGTGAGCCGCTCCGCGACCTGCTCCGGGCGTGCGATGTCGGTCTTGGTGACGATCCCGAGCACCGGGGTGCGGCCCGCGACGGAGCGCAGCTCGTTGACGATGAACTCGTCGCCCCGCCCCACCGGGACGTCGGCGGGCACGCAGAACCCGATGACGTCGACCTCGGCCCAGGTCTCGCGCACGACGTCGTTGAGCCGGCTGCCCAGCAGCGTCCGCGGCTTGTGCAGGCCCGGCGTGTCGATCACGACGAGCTGCGCGTCGGGCCGGTGCAGGATGCCCCTGATCGCGTGCCGCGTGGTCTGCGGCCGGCTGGAGGTGATCGCCACCTTCTGGCCGATCAGCGCGTTGGTGAGCGTCGACTTCCCGGCGTTGGGCCGCCCGACGAAGCAGGCGAAGCCGGAGCGGAAGTCGTCGGGGACGTCGCGGAAGCTCACGCTGCTCCCAGTGGGGGCAGCGAGTCACCGGTGAGGCGCATGAGTATCTCTCTTCCGATCGGCAGCGCCGCGGTCGCGGCGGGGCTCGGGGCGTTCAGGACGTGCAGGACGGAACCGGCTCCGCTGCCCCCGTTGATGTTGGCCTGGTCGACGAACAGGAAGTCGTCGACCAGCGTGCCGTCGGCGCGCACGGCCTGCGCGCGCACGCCGGCACCCGCCGGGTGCAGGTCCTCGGCACGCACATCGGGCAGCATGCGCTGGATCTCCCGCACCATCGCGGCCTTCGACAGCGAGCGGTGCACCTCCCCGATGCCGTAGCGCCAGTGCGTGCGCGCCACCCGGAGCATCCCCGGGTACGTCAGCGTGCCGAGCAGCTCCTTCGGCTTCACGGTGCCCCACGAGTAGCCCTCCCGGGCCATCGCGAGCACGGCGTTCGGGCCGGCGTGCACGTGCCCGTCGATGCCGCGGGTGGCGTGCACGCCCAGGAACGGGAAGGCGGGGTCGGGCACCGGGTAGATGAGCCCCTTGACTAGGTCGGCGGCGCGGTTGCCGAACCCGGAGTACTCGCCGCGGAACGGGATGATCCGGATGCCGGGGTCGGCGCCGGAGGCCTTTGCGAGCTCGTCGCAGCGCAGCCCCGCGCAGGCCACGACCTGTGTGCCGATCAGGTCGCCCGAGTCGGTGCGCACCACGACGTCGGACGCCCGGCGCGCGATCGAGTGGACCGTGCGGCCGAGGTGGATCTCGCCGCCCTCCTTGGCGACGAGCTCGCCGAGCTTCTCCGCGACGAGCCGGAAGTCGCAGATACCCGTCGACGGGACGTGCAGCGCGGCGATGCCCCGCACGTGCGGCTCGTGCTCGCGCATGCCGGCGGGGTCGAGCTCGTGCGCCTCGACGCCGTTGGCCTTGCCGCGGCGGGCCAGCTCGGCCATCCGCGGCAGCTCGGTCGGGTGGGTCGCGACGACGAGCTTGCCGCAGACCTTGTGCGGGAGATCGTGCTCGCGGCAGAACGCGACGGTCTCCGCGCAGCCCGCGACGGCGAGGCGCGCCTTCAGCCCGCCAGGGGCGTAGTACAGGCCGGAGTGGATCACGTTGGAGTTGTTGCCGGTCTGGTGCTTGGCCAGCGCGCTCTCCCGCTCGACGACGGCGACCGAGCGGCCGGTGCGGGCCACGGCGTGCGCGGTGGCCAGCCCGACGATGCCGCCGCCGACCACGACGACGTCGAACCGGGGTGTCACCGGGAGGCCGGTCACGGCGCCACCAGCTCCTGGACGGCGCCCGACGGGTCGGCGCGCAGGACGTGCGCCGCCGGTGCGAGGTCGCGGACCGCGGCAAGCGATGCGGCGTCGACGGCGCCCTCGGCGGTGACCACCGCGGCTGCCTCCAACCCCGGCGCGCCGCTCGACACCGCGGCTGCGACCGCCGCCTGCAGCGCGGTGAGCTGCAACGACGGCAGCGCGACGGTGGCTGCGGCGTAGGTGCGCCCGTCGGTGTCGCGCACGGCCGCGCCTTCCGCGGCGCCCGTCCGGGCCCGCGACGACCGGGCGAGCGTCACGATCTTGCCGTCTTCGGGGTCGAGATCAGGCGGGACGGGCATCGTGCTCCTCGTTCTCGGGTTTCTCCACGGGCTCGACCAGCACCGACGTGATGCGGATCCGCCCTCGCGCGTCCTTCCCACCTTCCGCCAGCAGTCGCAGCCCCGCCACCTCGGCCACGGCGCCGGGCAGCGGTACCCGGCCGAGCTGCTGCGCCAGCAGGCCGCCGACGGTGTCGACGTCGGCGCCGTCGAGCACCACGACCAGCTCGCTGTCGTCGCCGTCGGCGCCGGGGAAGAGCTCCAGCAGGTCCTCGACGGGCAGCCGGGCGGAGAGGCGCATCGCGCCGTCCTCCAGCTCCTGCACGTCGGGCACCTCCTCGGAGTCGTACTCGTCGGTGATCTCGCCGACGATCTCCTCGAGGATGTCCTCGATCGTGACGACCCCCGCGGTGCCGCCGTACTCGTCGACGACGATCGCCATGTGGTTGCGGGCGGCCTGCATCTCCTTGAGCAGCTCGTCGACGCGCTTGCTGTCGGGCACGAACGCGGCGGGCCGCATGACCTCGGTGAGCGCCGCGTCGGGCTGCTCGGCCTGCGCGCGCACGAGGTCCTTGAGGTAGGCGACGCCGACGATGTCGTCGATGCTCTCGCCGAGCACCGGCAGCCGCGAGTAGCCGCTCTTCAGCGCCAGCCGCAGCACCTTCTCGACCGGGGTGTCGCGCTCGGTCCAGACGACGTCGGGCCGCGGCACCATCACCTCGCGCACGAGCGTGTCGCCCAGCTCGAAGACCGAGTGGATCATCTGCCGCTCGTCCTCGTCGACGACGCCGCTGGTGCTGGCCATGTCGACGAGCTCGCGCAGCTCCACCTCCGACGAGAACGGGCCCTGCCGGAAGCCCTGCCCCGGGGTGATCGCGTTGCCGACGAGGATCAGCAGCTTGGTCAGCGGGCCGAGCAGCGTGGCGAGCGCCCGCACCGGCGCGGCGACCAGCATGCCCACCCGGTACGGGTGCTGGCGGCCGAGCGTGCGCGGCCCGACGCCGATCAGGACGTACGAGACGACGAGCATGATCGCGCCCGCGGCCAGTGCGCCGCTCCAGACCGTCCGGAACGAGCCGACCAGCGCGACCGTGAGCAGCACCGTCGCCGCCGTCTCCGACGCCAGCCGCAGCAGCAACAGCAGGTTGACGTGGCGTGGCCGGTCGGCGACGACGGCCGCGAGCGCGCGCGACCCGGTCCGACCCGCCCGCACGAGCGCGTCGACCCGCGCCCGCGACACCGAGTTCAACGCCGCGTCGGCGGCCGCGAAGAGTCCCGCGAGCGGGATCAGCACGATCGCGATGACGATCAGCGAGACGTTCATGAGGTGGTGTCCCGCCCCGTCAGCTGTCCTCGAGGCCGACGGTGCCGAGCACGGCGGAATCGCTGCGGCGCTGCGCCTCCAGCGCGGCGGCCTTCTCGCGCGCCGAGCGCCACTCGCCGAGCAGCTTGCTCTGCAGCCCGAACATCTCGCGCTCCTCCTCCGGCTCGGCGTGGTCGTAGCCGAGCAGGTGCAGCACGCCGTGCACCGTGAGCAGGTGCAGCTCGTCGTCGAGCGAGTGCCCCGCGGTGCGGGCCTGCGCCTTCGCGAACTCGGGACAGAGCACGATGTCGCCGAGCAGGGCTGGGCCCAGCTCGGGGGCGTCGGGGCGGCGCGACTCCTCCGCGAGGTCGTCCATCGGGAACGACATCACGTCGGTCGGCCCCGGCTCCTCCATCCAGCGCTCGTGCAGCTCGGACATCGCGTCGAGACCGACGGCGAGGATGGACAGCTCGGCGGCGGGACTCACGCGCATGGCGTCGAGCGCGAAGCGCGCAACGGACGCGATGAGCGGCTCGTCGACGCTCACGCCGGACTCGTTGCAGACCTCGATGGACACGTCCATCAGGGTAGAACGTGGCCCGTTGCCCGAGTTCGCCAGGCGGTCACCCCAACCTGAGGGCCGGGTCGGACGTCTTCTCAGGTACGCCACGTTCTCGGGGGAGACATCATGCGCGTCGATCGGATCATCACTCGGATCATCACGGCCTGCGCACTGCTACTGGCAGCAGGTTGCGCCGCATCACCAGCCGCAACCACCGCCCCGGCGACCACACCGCCGACGACAACACTGCCGGCGGCCGCGGCGGCCGCGGCTCCGCCGCCGCCCAGCACGTTCCTCGCCAGCACCGACGGCGACACCGACCTGGTCGAGGTCGACGCCGCGAGCGGCACCGTGCTGCGCACGCTCGTCGACCTCGGGTCGCCGGAGCGCAGCGACCCGAACGCCGCGCCGCCGCGCTCCATCGACGGGGTGGCCAGGACCCCCGACCGGCAGACGATCTACTTCAGCGCCGGCCCCGAACCGGCGATCAGCACCCTGTACCGGGTCGGCGCCGCGGGCGGGGAGCCGGAGCAGATCGGGCAGGGCAACTCCCCCGCCGTCGACAGCTCCGGGCGCTACCTCGCCTACGCCGCCGGGCCGTGGCTGACCGTCCGCGACCTCACCACCGGCACCGAACGGACCTGGGGCCCGGCGGCGAGCAACGAGTTCGTCAACGGCCCGCTGTCGTGGGAGCCCGGCGGCAGCCGGGTCGCCTTCACGATGGGCTCCGGGGCGCGGCAAGGCATCGGCGTGGTCGACACCGCTGTCCCGGGCCCGTTGAACGGACCGCTCCAGTTCGGTCCCGGCGAGCACGGGATGTTCTCGCCGATCCTGGTGGACGGATCAACGGTGCAGGCCGTGGTCTCGTGCTGCGCGGAACAGGCTGCCTACGGCGTCGCCGGCTCCGAGATCGTCACGGTCGACCTGCGGACCGGGTCCGTCACGGACCGGCGCACGCCGGCGCAGCCCGTCCAGCAGGTCGTCGGCGACGGCGCCGGCCACCAGCTCGTCACCACCGTGCCCGATCCCACGACCGGGAAGCGCGCGGTGCTGGCCGGGGACACCGTCCGGCTCGACGACGCGACGTTCGCCGGATGGTGAGGCCGGTAGGTTCGCGCTGGTGACGACGAACTGGGCCGGCAACATCACGTTCGGCGCGACCGCCCTGCACCGTCCCACCTCGGTGGCGGAGGTGCAGGAGATCATCGCCCGGTCGGAGCGGGTGCGTGCGCTCGGCTCCGGCCACTCCTTCAACCGGATCGCCGACACGGACGGCGTGCAGGTGTCCCTCGCGGCGCTGCCGCGCCGGGTCGAGATCGGCGACGGCGAGGTCACCGTCACCGCCGGGCTGCGCTACGGCGAGCTGGTCGCCGAGCTCGACGCCGCGGGTTACGCGCTGCTCAACATGGGCTCGTTGCCGCACATCGTGGTGGCGGGCGCCGCCGCGACCGGCACACACGGCTCCGGCGTCGCCAACCAGGTGCTGGCCGCGGGCGTCTCCGCCGTCCAGCTGGTCGGCGCCGACGCCGAGGTGCGCACGCTGCGCAGGGGCGATCCCGCCTTCCCCGGCGCGGTGATCTCGCTCGGCGCGCTCGGGATCGTCACGGCCATGACGCTCGACCTGCAGCCGGCGTTCGGGATGCGCCAGTGGGTGTACGAGGGGCTGCGCGGGTTCGAGGACGTCGAGGAGGTGCTCTCGGCCGCCTACAGCGTCAGCCTGTACACGCACTGGCGCGGCGAGGGCTTCGAGCAGGTGTGGGTGAAGCAGCGCGACACCGACCCCGAGCCGCCCGCGCGGTGGCTCGGCATGACGAGGGCGGACGCGCAGCGCCACCCGGTCGGCGGCGACCCGGCCCAGTGCACACCGCAGCTGGGGCAGCCGGGCCGCTGGTACGAGGTGCTGCCGCACTTCCGGCTGGAGTTCACCCCGAGCAGCGGCGACGAGCTGCAGTCGGAGTACTTCGTGCCGCGCGCCGCGCTGGTGGACGCCCTGCGGGCGCTCGAGGGGGTGCGGGAGCGGCTCGCGCCGGCGCTGATGGTGGCCGAGGTGCGCTCGATCGCCGCCGACGACCTGTGGCTCTCCCCCGCGCAGGGCCGCGACACGATCGCGCTGCACTTCACGTGGTACCCCGAGGAAGGGCCTGCCCGGCGGGCCGTCGCAGCTGTGGAGGAGGCGCTCGCCCCGCTCGACGCGCGCCCGCACTGGGGCAAGGTGTTCTCGACGTCGCCGGAGCGCGTCGGAGAGCTGTGGCCGCACCTCCCCGACGCCGCAGCGCTGATCCGCCAGCACGACCCCGAGGGCAAGTTCCGCAACGCCCTGCTCGACACGTACCTACCGCGCTGAAGTTCCCCACCGTTTTGCCAACCTGCACGGCCTCGCAGGTCTGCAAGTTGGCAAAACGGTGGGGAAGTTGCGGGTCGGACCCCGGATCTCCCCACCGTTTTGGGTGGATGCGCGCTCTGCGGGCGCGCAGGTGCACAAAACGGTGGGGAAGTTACGTGGGCTGGCGGGGGCAGGTGGTGTCTTGCGCGGGCGGGGTGAGGTCGACGAGGTAGCGCGTGGCCACAGCGTCGGTGCAGGCGTTCGAGCCCTGCAGCGCGACGGTGTGGCTGTCGTTCTCGACGCTGAGCAGGCGGGCCTTCAGCTGCTTCGCGAGCGAGACGCCGTCCTCGTACGGGGTGGCGGGGTCGCCGGTCGAGGAGACCACGAGCACCGTCGGCAGGCCGGGGGCCTCGACGGGGCCCGCGGTGCTGGTCGGCGGTACCGGCCAGAACGAGCACTGCTCCAGCACGTTCGACGGTCCGAGCCCGGGGTCGCGGAACGGCGCGAGCTCGTTCCACTGCCGGCTGATGTCCAGCGCCTGCGCGCGGTCGGTCAGGCCCGCCGTGTCGGCGCAGCCGATCACCTGGAACGCCTCGAGCAGGTTGCCGTAGCTGCCGTCGGCGTTGCGGTCGTAGTAGGCGTCGGCCAGCCGCAGCAGGTTCGTCCCGTCACCCCGTGCGACCTGGGCCAGCCCTTCCTGCATGAACGTCCACAGCGTCTCGGAGTACAGCGCGGTGAGCGTGCCGAGCAGCGCATCGGGGTAGCCGAGCGTCCGGCCGGTTGCACCCGCCGGCACCGGCTTCGTGATCAGCGGCTTGATCAGCTCCTGGAACTTCGCGGACGCCGCCGGCACGGAGGTGCCGAGCGGGCAGTCGGGCCGCTTCGCGCAGGCGGTGGCGAAGTTCTCGAACGCCCGCTGGAACCCGCGCGCCTGGGTGAGACGCGACTCCACCACCCCGAGCGACGGGTCGATGGCGCCGTCGAGCACGAGCGCGCGCACGTCGCCGGGGAACTGCTCGGCGAACTCCGCGCCGATCTGCGTGCCGTAGGAGAAGCCGACGTAGGTCAGCTTCTGGTCGCCGACGACCTTGTAGGCGATCTGCAGGTCGCGGGCGACGTCGCGGGTGCCGACGTTGGCGAGCACGTCGAGGCCGACGCGCTCGGCGCAGCGCTTGGCGAAGTCCTGGAACTCGGCCTCGGTCTGCGCGACCCCGGCAGGTGAGGTGTCGATGTCGAGGTCGACCCGCTCGGCGTCGATCTCGACGGGGTTCGAGCAGTCGATCACCGGCTCGCTCGCGCCGACGCCGCGCGGGTCGAACCCGATCAGGTCGAACCGGCGCGCGACCTCGCTGCCGGCCAGCCCGCTCGCCAGGTTCGGCAGGAAGCCGACCCCGGACCCGCCGGGCCCGCCGGGGTCGGTGAAGAGCGACCCGATCCGCGCGGCGGGGTCCTGCGCCTTCTGCCGGAGCATCGCGAGCTTCGCCGTGCGGCCCTCGGGATGGGCGTAGTCGAGCGGCACCTCGAGGTAGGTGCAGTCGAAGGCCGGGTTGCCGAACGTCGCCCGGTCGTCGTCGCTGCGGGCGAAGGCCGCGCACGGCCCCCACGCCAGCTGCTGCGTGAGAAAACGCTCGATCCCCCCACCCTGGGCCGTTCCTTGGGCCCCGGCCGGCGCCACCAGTAGCGAGACGGTGACAACACCCGCGAACGCGGTTGCCAGGAAGGTACGGAGAGTGAGCGGCACACCACGATCCTGGTGGCTCCGGCGCGCTACGGACAACCCGAACACGAAACACTCCGTGTATTGCCCACCCATCCGGGTGACGTAGGCCGTGTTTAGGAAGTCAGGGTCGATGCTCTTCGTGATCCAGATCGTCGCTGGCAAGGCGCCGCCGCGATCCGTCGTACCTGGCGTACCCGGTCGTGGCGGCAACGCCGCCAGCGGCGATCTGGGCGCGAAGAGCGCGATCAGGACTTTCTAAACACGGCCTAGGTGCCCCGTCACGGAAGGTTGGCGCAGGAATCGGGTGATCCAGTCGTCTGCGGGCAAGGCGCCGCCCGCAGCTCAGACCGGGCGTCTTTGCAAGGGCGGCAACGCCGCCAGCGGGCGACTGGGCGCCCGAGTTCCGTGGTGAACCTTTCGTGACGGGGCACTAGCGGCCACCACGGACGGGATCATCACCTCCGGCGCGAGCGCCGGTCCTGCGGCGGGCCGGTGCGCGGCGCCGCCGAGCGCAGGTTCGGCCGCTCGGTGGCGGCGTCCCAGCGCGCGTAGGCGTCGACGATGTCGGCCACCAGGCGGTGCCGCACGACGTCCTTGCTGCTCAGCTGCGAGAAGTGGACGTCGTCGACGTCGCCGAGGATGTCGCGCACGACGTTGAGGCCCGACTTCGTGCCGCCCGGGAGGTCGACCTGGGTGGTGTCGCCCGTGACCACGATCTTGGAGCCGAACCCGAGCCGGGTGAGGAACATCTTCATCTGTTCCGGCGTGGTGTTCTGCGCCTCGTCGAGGATGATGAACGCGTCGTTGAGGGTGCGCCCGCGCATGTACGCGAGCGGCGCGACCTCGATCGTGCCGGCGGCCATCAGCTTCGGGATCGACTCGGGGTCGAGCATGTCGTGCAGGGCGTCGTACAGCGGGCGCAGGTACGGGTCGATCTTCTCGAACAGGGTGCCCGGCAGGTACCCGAGCCGCTCGCCGGCCTCGACGGCGGGACGGGTGAGGATGATCCGGTTGACCATCTTCGCCTGCAGCGCCTGCACGGCCTTGGCCATGGCCAGGTACGTCTTGCCCGTGCCGGCGGGGCCGAGCCCGAACACGATGGTGTGCGAGTCGATCGCGTCGACGTAGCGCTTCTGGTTGAGCGTCTTCGGCCGGATCGTCTTGCCGCGCCGCGACAGGATGTCGAGGCTCAGCACCTCGGCGGGCGACTCCCCGATCCGCGCGCGCTCGTCGGCCGAGCCGTCGGCGAGCATCTCGACGGTGCGCCGCACGGCGTCGACGGAGACCTGCTGGCCCCGCTCGGCGAGCGTGATCAGCTCGGTGAAGACCCGCTCGGCGAACGCGACATCGGCCGGGGTGCCCGAGAGCGTCAGCTCGTTGCCGCGGACGTGGACGTCGGCTTCCAGCATGTCCTCGGCGACGCGCAGGCTCTCGTCACGAGATCCGAGCAGCGCGAGCAGAGCGGCATCGGGAACAGCCATGCGGGACTGGACGGTGGGGCCGGGTTCGGTACCGGTCAAGGATCAGCCGCCTGCTTCCTACATCTGCGCTTGGGACGTCGCCAATGCTACCGCTCGGCCCCGACAGAACGCCCGCGCTTTCCACCAGCGGTCCGGAGTGGCGCACGCCCCCCGCACGCTGCGCCTGGAAAGCCACTTTCCCGGCGCGTGGTGCCGGCAAGGTGGCTTTCCAGGCACACCCCGACCGTTCCCTTTCCCCGGGTGAAGTCCGGCACGTCTCCGAGACCGCGCGAACACCTACCGTTAACCTGGCTGACGAGATCGCTGTGCCCCGGGTGGTGCCGGACGTCCCGCACCCATCCTCGACCCGGCTGACGACACAGCAACGGTTCACCCGGAAGGTGAGACATGCGCCCGCGCGCTGCACGCTGCTGTCGTTCTGCTCCGGCCGGTGCCAGGTGACACTCGCACTCACCCGCGCCCCCGCACTCTTCCCCGCAGCGCCCGCCCCGGCCCGCCGCACGCTGCTCGACGTGCTCGCCGAGACCGCCGCGAAGCACCCGAACGAGGCCGCGATCGACGCCGGCGGCACCGTGCTCGGCTACCGCAGGCTGGCCGAGGAGATCGACGTCGTCCGCCGCCGCCTCGACGACGCCGGGATCGGGGTCGGCGACCGCGTCGGCGTCCGGATCTCCTCCGGCACCGCCGAGCTGTACGTCGCGATCCTCGCCGTGCTCTCCGCGGGCGCGGCGTACGTGCCCGTCGACGCCGACGACCCCGAGGAGCGCGCCGAGCTGGTGTTCGGCGAGGCCGCCGTCTCCGCGGTGCTCGGCGACAACGGCGCCTTCACCAAGCACAGCGCGCCGATCGGCACCCCCGGCACCCCCGGCCCCGACGACGACGCCTGGATCATCTTCACCTCCGGCTCGACCGGCACCCCGAAGGGTGTTGCGGTCAGCCACGGCTCCGCGGCGGCGTTCGTCGACGCGGAGGCGAACCTGTTCCTCACCGACGAGCCGATCGGCCCGGGCGACCGCGTGCTGGCCGGGTTGTCGGTGGCGTTCGACGCCTCCTGCGAGGAGATGTGGCTGGCCTGGCGCCACGGCGCGTGCCTCGTGCCGGCGCCGCGGGCGCTGGTGCGCACCGGGGTCGACCTCGGCCCGTGGCTGGAGGCGCAGCGGATCACGATCGTCTCCACCGTCCCGACGCTCGCCGCGCTGTGGCCGCAGGACGCGCTGGAGGACGTCCGGCTGCTGATCTTCGGCGGCGAGGCGTGCCCGCCGGAGCTGGCCGAGCGGGTCGCCGTCGAGGGCCGCGAGGTCTGGAACACCTACGGCCCCACCGAGGCCACCGTCGTCGCCTGCGCCGCACAGCTCACCGGTGAGGGCCCCGTCCGGATCGGGCTGCCCCTCGACGGCTGGGCGCTCGCCGTCGTCGACGCCGCCGGTGAGCCGGTGGCGATGGGCGAGAGCGGCGAGCTGGTGATCGGCGGAGTCGGGCTGGCCCGCTACCTCGACACCGAGAAGGACGCTGCGAAGTTCGCCGCGCTGGAGTCGCTCGGCTGGGAGCGCGCGTACCGCAGCGGTGACGTCGTCCGTGCCGAGGAGGCCGGGCTGCTGTTCCTCGGCCGCGCGGACGAGCAGGTCAAGCTGGGTGGGCGGCGCATCGAGCTCGGTGAGGTCGACGCGGCGCTGCTGTCGCTGCCCGGTGTGCGTGGCGCCGCCGCCGCCGTGCGCCGCACGCGCGCCGGGAACCAGGTGCTGGTCGGGTACGTCGTGTCCGAGGGCGAGCTCGACACCGACGCCGCGGCGGTCGCGTTGCGCGAGCAGCTGCCCGCCGCACTCGTCCCGCTGCTCGCGATGGTCGACGACCTGCCGACGCGCACCTCGGGCAAGGTCGACCGCGACGCGCTGCCGTGGCCGCTCCCCTCGGCGAGCGGGCTCGACCCGGTCGCCGCCGGCCTGCTGACCCCGACGGAGGGCTGGCTGGCCGAGGGTTGGGCCGAAATCCTCGGCGTGACGGTGACCGACCCGAAGGCCGACTTCTTCACCAACGGCGGCGGCAGCCTCACGGCGGCGCAGCTGGTGGCGCGGATCCGCACCAGGCACCCGCAGGTGTCGGTCAACGACCTCTACCTGCACCCGAAGCTCGGTTCGCTCGCGGCGCGGCTGGACGCGCTGAACACCCGCACGACGGAGCGGCGCGACATCGCGCCGACCCCGCGCCGCGCGGCGGTCGCGCAGGCGCTGCTGATGGCGCCGATGCTCGCGCTGGTCGGGCTGCGCTGGGCGAGCGTCGCCGCGGCGATCTCGACGGTCGCCGCGCTCGTCGTGCCGTGGGCGCCGACCGTTCCGTGGTGGTCGCTGGCACTCGCCTGGCTCGTGCTCTTCAGCCCCGCCGGCCGGATCGGGATCGCCGCGGGTGGCGCCCGGCTGCTGCTGCGCGGTGTGCGCCCCGGCACCCACCCGCGCGGCGGCTCGGTGCACGTGCGGCTGTGGGCGGCCACCCGGCTCGCCGAGCTGTCCGGCGCGACCGGCGTCTCCGGGGCGTCCTGGACCACCCGCTACGCCCGCGCCCTCGGCGCGAAGATCGGCAAGGACGTCGACCTGCACTCGGCCCCGCCGGTGACGGGCATGCTCAAGCTCGGGCGCGGCGCGGCCGTCGAACCCGAGGTGGACCTCGGCGGCTACTGGGTCGACGGCGATGTCGTGCACATCGGCAAGATCCGGATCGGCGCGGGCGCGACCGTCGGGTCGCGCAGCACGCTGCTGCCCGGCGCGCGGATCGGCAAGGGCGCGGAGGTCGTCGCCGGCTCGACGGTGCGCGGTGCCGTTCCCGCCGGTCAGCGCTGGTCCGGCTCCCCCGCTCGGCGGACCGGCAAGAGCGGCGTGCACTGGCCGTCGAGCCGACCGACGCGCTCGCGGCTATGGACGGCCGCGTACGGCGTGACGTCGGTGCTGCTCGGGCTGCTGCCCACCGTCGCGGCGCTGCCGGCGCTCGCGATCATCGCGACCGGTGTCGTCGGCACGGCCTCACCCGCGGACGCCACCGTCGGCGCACTGCTGCTGGTCGCCCCCGCAACGCTGGCCTACCTGCTGGCGTACGCGGCGCTCGTGGTCGTCGGGGTGCGGCTGCTCGGCATCGGCATGGTCGAGGGCTTCCACCCCGTGCACAGCCGCGCGGGCTGGCAGGTCTGGACGACGGAGCGGCTGATGGGGATGGCCCGCACGGGCCTGTTCCCGCTGTACTCCAGCCAGTTCACGGCGGCGTGGCTGCGGCTGCTCGGCGCGAAGGTCGGCCGTGACGTCGAGGCGTCAACGGTGATCGCGCTGCCGAAGATGACCACCGTCGCGGACGGCGCCTTCCTCGCCGACGACACCATGGTCGGCACCTACGAGCTCGCCGGCGGCTGGCTGCACGTCGCGCCCTCGCGCGTCGGCAAGCAGGCGTTCCTCGGCAACTCCGGGATGACCGCGCCGGGCCGCTCGGTGCCCAACCGGGGGCTCGTCGGCGTGCTGTCCTCGACCCCGCGCAAGGCCAAGAAGGGCTCGTCGTGGCTGGGCCTGCCGCCCATGCCGCTGCGCAGGGCGGTCGAGCAGGGCGACACGAGCCGCACGTTCCACCCCCGCCGCCGGCTGAAGGTCGCCCGCGGGCTGATCGAGCTGTGCCGGGTGGTGCCGGTGATGTGCTCCGGCGCGCTGGGCGTGCTCGTCGTCGGGCAGCTGATCGCGATCCACGCCGCCGCCGGGATCGTTGCCGCGGCGCTGCTCGCCGGCCCGATGCTGCTCGCGGCCGGCATCACCGCTGCGGGCGTGACGACGGCGATGAAGTGGCTGCTCGTCGGGCGCTTCCGCGCGGTCGAGCACCCGCTGTGGAGCTCGTTCGTCTGGCGCAACGAGCTGGCCGACACGTTCGTCGAGGTGCTGGCCGTGCCGTGGCTCATCGGCCCGTCGAGCGGCACGCCGGTGCTCGGCTGGTGGCTGGAGACGATGGGCGCGAGCATCGGACGCGGTGTGTGGCTGGAGACCTACTGGCTCCCCGAGTCCGACCTCGTCCACCTCGGCGACGGCGCGACGGTCAACCGGGGCTGCGTCGTGCAGACCCACCTCTTCCATGATCGGATCATGAGCATGGACGAGGTGCGCATCGACGAGGGCGCGACGCTCGGGCCGAACGGGATCATCCTCCCCGGCGCCGGCATCGGCGCGGCCACGACCGTCGGCCCGGGCTCGCTGGTGACCCGCGGGGACACCGTCCCGGCGGCAACCCGCTGGCTGGGCAACCCGATCACGACGTGGGGCTGAGGGGCAAGCCGACGGCCGGCTCCGCCCGGTCGGCCGACCCCTACCTGCCCACGCACGGCAACGGTGGGTACCGGGTCGAGCACTACGAGCTCGACATCGACTACAAGCTGGTCGCCAACCGGCTGACCGGACGCGCGGTGCTCACCGCCGTCGCGGAGCAGCCGCTGAGCCGGTTCAGCCTCGACCTCTCGGCGTTCCGGGTGTCGCGGGTGCTCGTCGACGGCCGATCGGTCAAGTACGGCCACCGGGGCGGCAAGCTGCACGTGACCCCGGCCCGCCCGGTGTCGGGCCGGTTCACCGTCGAGGTGCGCTACGTCGGCAGCCCCACGCCCGTGCGCAGCCGCTGGGGCGACGTCGGCTGGGACGAGCTCACCGACGGCGCGCTCGTCGCGAGCCAGCCGATCGGGGCGCCGTCGTGGTTCCCCTGCAACGACCACCCCTCCGACAAGGCGACCTACCGCATCTCCGTGACCACCGCGGCGCCGTACACGGTTGCCGCCACCGGCGTGCTCACCGGACGGCGACGCTCCGCAGGCACCCGGACCTGGGTGTACGAGCGGCCGGAGCCCACGGCGTCGTACCTGGTCAGCGTGCAGATCGGACGCTACGACGAGGTTGTCCTCGCCGAGGGGCCGGTGCCGCAGGTGGCGCTCCTCCCGGCCAGGCTGCGCAAGAACGCCGCCCGCGACCTCGGCCGGCACCCCGCGATCATGACGGCGCTCGAGGGCTTCTTCGGCCCGTACCCGTTCGGCAACTACCAGCTCGTCGTCACCGACGACGCCCTGGACGACCCGATTGAGGCCCAGGGCATGTCGATCTTCGGCGCGAACCACCTGGACGGCCGCCGGACGCACGAGCGGCTCGTCGTGCACGAGCTGGCGCACCAGTGGTTCGGCAACAGCCTCACGATCGCCGACTGGCGCCACATCTGGCTCAACGAGGGCTTCGCGACGTACGCGGAGTGGCTGTGGTCGGAGACCTCCGGCGGCCGCGCCGCCGCAGCGCACGCCCGCGAGTGGCGAACCCGCGTCGCGGCGAAGCCCGCCGACCTCGTGCTCGCCGACCCGGGCCCGGCCCGGATGTTCGACGAGCGGGTCTACAAGCGCGGCGCGCTCGTCCTGCACGCGCTGCGCGGGCGGATCGGCGACGAACGCTTCTTCGCGCTGCTGCGCGAGTGGGCGCAGCAGCACCGGCACGCGACGGTGACCACCGCGCAGTTCGTCGCACTCGCGGAGCAGCACGCCGGCGCCGACCTCTCGGCGTTCTTCACCGCGTGGCTGCACCGGCCGGCGCTACCCGCGCTGTAGGGCCCAGCCCGGCCCGGCAGTGGCCGACCCTGCACGGGCGATGAACACGGGACGCCCACGTCGCACACGAGGGCACTCGCCGCTAGCCCGTGAGGCAGTGCTGCACCAGCGGCCCGAAGCGGTCGACGAGCTCGTCGGTCGACGCGGATGTGAGGGGTTCGAGCCGCGCGATGTAGCGGGCGACGGCGAGGCCGAGGATCTGCACGTTGACCATCCCGACGCGGATCGGCGCGTCGGGCGTGTCGAGCACCGCCACGAGCCGGCCGGTGATCTCCCGGTCGATGAACTCGCGCAGCAGCGCCTGGGCGTGCTCATCGGTCGGGGCCGAGCGGGTGAGCGTGACGAGCGGGGCACGGTCGGACTTGTCGAGGTTCTCCAGGAGCGTCCGGACGATGCGGTTGCCGATGCCGTCGAGACCGCCTTCGAAGATCGAGTCGATGGCCGGCGGGAGGTCGGGCGGCACCTCGATGGCAGCGGCGAACAGGCCCTTCTTGGTCTCGAAGAAGTAGTAGACCATCGACGGGTCGACCCCGGCCGCGGCGGCGACCGCACGGACGCTCGCGCCCCCGTAGCCGTGCTCGCGGAACAGCACGCGGGCAGCGTCCAGGATCCGCTGCCTGCTCTCCGCGCCTGATCGCCAGCGCCCCGGACGGCCGTGTTCTGCCATGACGGGGGCAGTCTAGGCGGACCTTTCCCCACCATGCGTTGAAGTTTTGGGTAGTGTTTTCTACACCAACTGGTGGAGAAAAGGCGGGAAGATGCGGGTGATCGTGATCGGTGCAGGTCCGGGCGGGTTGACGCTGGCCCAGGGGCTGCGCGGGGCGGGGATCGACGTCGTCGTGCACGAGCGCGACGGCGAGCGGGGGCGACCGCAGGGGGTGAGCCTGCACGTCGACGACCGCGGGTGGACGGCGTTGCGGGCGTGCCTGCCGCCGGCGCAGGCCGCGATGGCGGAGGCCACGGCAGGTGGCCCGCGGCTGCGGACCCTCTCCGTCGACGAGCGGGACGGCGAGCTCGTGATCGTCGGGGCCGAGCCGCTGAGCGACGCCGGTCCCGTCCGGCCGGGCCGGCAGGTGCACCGTCCGCTGCTGCGGGCCGTGCTGCTCGCCGGGCTGGAGGGAGCCGTGCAGTTCGGCTCGGCGTTCACGGAGTACGAGGTCGCCGCCGACGGCCACGTGCTGGCGCGGTTCGCCGACGGCAGCACCGAGACCGGCGACGTGCTGGTCGGCGCCGACGGGATCGGGTCCGCGGTGCGCCGACAGCTCCTCCCGGACGCTCGCGTGATCGACTCCGGCCGGCGCATGGTGATGGGCGCGACCCCGCTGCGGGCGGTCGCCGACACCGGGCTGCCGGAGCTGATCGGCCACAACGCCACCGCCGTCCGGGCCGGCGACACCTTCGTCGCGCTGGGCGTGCTGCGGTTCGGCGAGCCGCCGGTCGCCGCACGCGACCGGTGGCTGCCCGGCCTGCGCTCGGCAGCCGTCGACGCCGCAGAGGACTACGTGATGTGGGCGCTGCCGGTCACGCGCGAGCAGCTGGGCTCGACCGGGGCGCCAGAAGCGGTGTGGAGTCGAGCCCGCGTGCTGGTCGCCGCCCAGCACCCGGCGCTGCGGCTCGTCGTCGACGAGGCCTGGCCGGACACCACCGTCCCACTACGGATCGGTGTGATCCCGGCCGTCCCGCCGTGGCCGCCCGGCCCGGTCACGGTCATCGGCGACGCCGTGCACCTGGCCCCCGGCTTCGGCGGGAACCTGGCGATGCGCGACGCGCACCGCCTCCGCGACGCGCTGGTCCGCGCCGCCCGCGGCGAGCAGGACCTGGCGACCGCCATCGGGGCGTACGAGGACACGATGCGCCGCGAGAGCTTCCCCGCGGTCCCCCGGACCGTCGAGCGCACCGCATGAACAGCGACCTGCTGACCAGGAGATCGCTCTCCCTGTTCGCCGCGGTGGGCGGCTGGCGCAGCGTCGCGGAGAGCGTCGCGTCGCGGGTGGTCTTCCTGGTCGCCTATCTCCTGACCGGGCACGTGCCGACGGCCGCGCTGATCGCCGTCGGGGCAGTGGTGGTGCTCGCGGCGCTGCGGGCGTTCACCGACCGGAAGTTCTGGCAGGCCGCGTTCGGGCTGGTGACGGTCGCAGGCTCGGCCCTGCTGGCCGGCAGCACCGGGCAGGCCGTCGACTTCTACCTGCCCTCCGTGCTCATCCAGGTGGGCACGGGGGCGGTGGTGCTGGTGTCCATCATCGTGCGGTGGCCGCTGGTCGGGCTGGTGGTGGGGGCGCGCCCCGGCGACCGTTTCGGGTGGCGACGCGACCGCGAACGGCTGCGCCGGTACCAGCTGTGCACGGCCGTCTTCCTGGCGAAGTGCACCATCGCGACGGCGGTGCTGGTGCCGCTCTACGTGGCGGGCCGGGTGACGCCGCTCGGCATCGCGTCCATCCTGCTCGGCGGCGCACCCGCCGCCGGGCTCTGCGTCTACCTGTGCTGGCGGATCCTGCGCGACCGGCCGGCCGGCGTCGAGGCGTGACCGGTGCGGACCCGGGCCGTGGCGGCTCGATCGCGACGCGTGCGTTGCGCACGCGAGGGCAGGAAAGCCACTTTCAGGCCCTGTGAGGGCAGGAAAGTGGCTTTCCTGCCCTTCCCCGGGGCCGGGGCGGGCCCCGGCGCTACCCGACCTGGATGATCGTCTTCCCCGGCGTGCGGCGGCCGCGGGCGAAGGCGGCGGCGGTCTCGGCGAGCGGTCGCACATCGCCGACAACAGGCTTGAGCCGCCCGGTCCGCACGCGCTCGGCGAGGTCGGCCAGCCGGGCGCGGTCCGGCTCGACGACGAAGAAGATCGCCCGCCCGTCCGCCGGCTGCACGGTCGGCGGTGCGGCGATGGTGACGAGGGTGCCGCCCGCGCGCACCAGCGCGGTCGACCGCTCCAGGATGCTGCCGCCGATGACGTCGAACACCACGTCCACCTGGCCGACGTCCTGCAGGTCGTCGGCGTCCAGGTCGAGGAAGGTGTGCGCGCCGAGGCCGAGCGCGACCTCGCGGTCGGCGGCCCGGCCGGTGCCGATCACGTGGGCGCCCACGTCGCGCGCGAGCTGCACGGCGATCGAGCCGACGCCGCCGGCGGCGCCGTGCACGACGACGGTCTGGCCGATGGTCAGGTCGGCGTGGTCGAACAGCCCCTGCCACGCGGTCAGTCCGGAGATGGGCAAGGCGGCGGCGACGGTGTGGTCGATGTCGGCCGCGAGCGGGGCGAGGTTGCGGGCCTCCACCGCGGTGTACTCGGCCAGCGACCCGTTGCGCGTCCAGTCGGCCAGCCCGAACACGCGCTGGCCCACCGTCAGGCCGGTGGTGCCGTAGCCGAGCTCGGCCACAACCCCCGACAGCTCGTGCCCGGGGATGGTGGGCGTCCGATCGCGCCCGGATCGGTCGGTCCACGTGCCCGGCCAGTCCAGCTCTCCGGGGGTGAAACCCGCCGCGTGCACTCGCACGACGACGTCGTTCTCCGCGGCGTGGGGGTACGGCATGTCGGTCAGGGTGAGCCCGTCGACACCTGCCTCACGGTCCTGCGCGGTGATCGCTTGCATGATCGGTACCTTTCAGATCGGCCAGGGGAGCCGACGATGCGCTCGACGCCGTGGACGCTACCCCCGCCCGTACAGCTCACCGATGACCATCCGCGCCATCTCGACCGCCGGCGCGCGGCCGTCCGGCGCAGGCGCCAGCGACGCCCAGACCACAACGGTGATCTTCCGGGTCGGGTCGTGCCCCACGAAGGTGTTGAAGCCGGGGAGCTCGCCCGTGTGCCCGTACATCGGCCCGAACTTGGCCAGCGCCAGCCCGTAGCCGACGCTCTGCGGGTCGGCGGGATCGACCGGCTGGATGCTCGCCAGCCGGGTGTGCTGCATCGCCGGGCCGAGCAGGCCGCCGCCGACCAGCGCCTCCGCGTAGTTCGCGAGGTCGTCGGAGGTCGAGATGCCGGCGCCGGCGCTCCAGGCCCACGAGGGGTTGGAGAACGTCACGTCGATCGGCGCGAGCGTGCCGGCCGCCGCCGCGGCCTGCTTCTCCGGTGAAAGCACGTTGGTGTCGATCGTCTCGACGTTCGTGCCGTACGTGTAGCCGTTCGGGTGCGGGCTCGGCAGCGCGTTCGACGTCGCCGGGAACGCCGAGCCGCCCAGGCGGAGCGGGGCGAAGATGCGCCGCTCGAACTCGGTGGCCAGCGGGTTGCCGGTGATCTGCTCGATGATGCGCCCGAGCAGCGCCGTGTTGGTGTTGGAGTAGAAGTAGCCCTGGCCGGGCGGGAACCGGACGGGTTCGGCAAGCCCGATCCTGATCAGCTCCTCGGGCGGGAACACCGTCTCCGGCGCGGTGTCCAGGATCCGGTTCAGCTCGGGCGACGCCGTGTAGTTGCCGAGCCCGCTGCGCATGGTGAGCAGCTGCTCGACGGTGATCGCCGCGCCGTTCGGGACGTCCGGCCGGTACGTCGCGACCGGGTCGGCGAGGCGCAGCCTGCCTTCGTCGACCAGCTGCAGGACCACCGTGCCCGTCCAGGTCTTGGTGACGCTGCCGATGCGCACGTGATCGCCCGGCTGCACCGGATCCGTGCCGCGGAAGGTCCGCGTGCCGAACGCGCCCGTCCAGTCGCCCAGGTCGGCCGACCGCACCCTTACGACGGCGCCGGTGACGAGCAGGTCGCGGACGAGCTCTTCCAGCTCCGGCCGCAACTTCGTCGCGTAGCCGGGCACGGCCGACGCGGACGGGCGCGGGTCGACGGGCGCCGCGGCGCAGGCCGCCAGCGCCAGCCCGGTGGTCAAGGTGGCTGCAACAACGCGCAGTCGGATCGACATCGAACCTCCACGAGTGGGAACCCTCGGCGGCGCCGGCCCCCGATCGTGGCGTCCGACTGAGTGTCGCTCTCCCATCGCCGCAGGTCGAGGGCCTGACGCCGCGATATTTCAGTGAAAGGCGGATGAAACGTGTGCGGGTCATCCTCTGCTCATGCCGAACGCCGCCGCCGTCGACACCTGGGACATGGTTGTCGTCCACCGGTTCTTCCGCCGGGAGTTCGCCCGCCTGCCCGCGACGATCCGCGCGGTGCCCGACGGCGACACCGCGCGCGCCGACGTCGTCGGCGGCTGGCTCGCCGACGTCGCGGGAGCGCTGCACCACCACCACACCGGCGAGGACGAGCTGCTGTGGCCGGCGCTGCGGGAGCGCGTCGCGGTGCGCGCCGACCTGGTGGCCCGGATGGAGGAGCAGCACGACCGGATGAGCGAGCTGCTGCACACCGTCGACGAGCTGCTGCCCGGCTGGCGACGCTCCGCGGCCGTCGGCGACCGCAACAAGCTGGCCGACGTCGTCGAGCACGCCTCCCGAGTGCTCGACGAGCACCTCGTCGAGGAGGAGCTCTGGATCCTGCCGCTCGTCGCGCAGCACATCACCCACGAGGAGTGGGCGACGCTCGGCGAGCGCGGCAAGGACTCGCTGCCCAAGGCGGGCAAGAAGGCCTTCCTGATCCTCGGCGCGATCCTCGCCGACGCCGACGTCGAGGAACGGACCCGCTTCCTCAAGATGCTCCCGCCGCCGCCCCGGATCCTGTACCGGCTCATCGGCGAGCGGATCTACCGCTCGGAGATCACCCGGATCCACGGGAGCTGAAGTTCCCCACCGTTTTGCCAACCTGCACGCCGAAATGCCCGTGCAGGTAGGCAAAACGGTGGGGAAGTTCGGGTTACGGGGGGCCGGTCGCGGCGCGGGCCATCCGGACGAGCGCCTCGGTGAGGTCGGCGAGCGAGCGGTCCTCGTCGTGGCGCCAGTGCCGCACCTGCTCGGCGGTGAGAGCGGCCAGCAGCGCGCCCGCCCGGACGTCCGGGTCGGGGGTGCCGGCCTCGGCCAGCAGGATGGCGATGTGCTGGCGCCACAGCCGGTGCGAACCGGTGCGCAGCCGCGCGCCGGAGCTCGCCGTCTGCGACATCGCAACGACGTCGAGGTGCGCGTCGACGAACGCCAGGTACGCGCCGACGAAGGCGGTCAGCCGCTCCCCCGCGGGCGCGCCGGGGCCGAGCGGCGGCGGACCCGTCAGCATCGCGGCCTGCAGCTGCGACTCGCGCTCGTCGAGCAGCGCAGCCGCGAGGCCCGACTTGTCGCCGAACCGGCGGTAGAGGGTCCCCTTCCCGACGCCGGCGGCAGCCGCGACGTCGTCCATGCTGACCGTCGCGACCCCGCGCGCGTCGAAGAGCTGCTCCGCAGCGGCGAGCACCTTCAGCCGGTTGCGCGTCGCGTCGGCGCGCTCCTTCGGGGCGCCGCCGGACAGCAGCGGCAGCTCGGTCACGCCTCGACTCTAACCGACCTCGACAGAAACGGACTGCAGTCCGTATTGTCGCTGGAGTGAACCTGACCACCACAGAGGGCCTCGAACTGGTCCGCCGCTACGGGGAGCCGGAGCGCTGGCTCGCGGTACTGGTGACGCAGCGCGCCGACGGCCGCCCGGCCACCAGCGTCGTCAACGCCGGCGTGCTGCCCCACCCCGTCTCCGCGGAACCGACCGTCGCGTTCGTCGCGCGCGGCGCCACGGCGAAGCTCACCAACCTCCGCGCCGACCCGTCGGCCACGCTCGTCTTCCGGGCCGGCTGGGAATGGGTCGCCGTGCGCGGCGCCGCCGAACTGGCCGGCCCCGACGACGAGCTCCCGGGCCTCCCCGACCTGCGGGCGCTGCTGCGCGACATCTACCACGCCGCCGGCGGCCACCACTCCGACCTCGACGAGTACGACCGCGCGATGGCGGCCGACCGGCGAACGGCCGTGCTGCTGCGGCCCACATCGTTCACCAGCAACCCTCCCGGGACCGAGCACGAGGAGACGGCATGACGACGATCCAGGTGTGGTCCGACCTGCTCTGCCCGTTCGCCTACGTCGGACTGCTGCGGCTGCGCAGGGCGCGGGCCCGGCTCGGGCTCGACGTCCAGCTGGAGCACCACACGTTCCCGCTGGAGCTCTTCGACGGCCCGCATCCTCGTCGCGGCACCGACACCGAGGCCGTCGGCGTGGGCCGGATCGAGCCCGAGGGTCAGTTCAGGGTGTGGGCCGGCCCCGACGACCAGTACCCGCACACCGTCCTGCTGGCGGCGGAGGCCGTGCACGCGGCGAACGCGCAGGGTCTGGAGGCCGGCGAGGAGCTCGACCTCGCGTTGAGGCAGGCGTTCTGGACGCACTCCCGCTCGATCAGCCACCGGAAGGTGATCCTCGACGTCGCCGGCGCAGTGCCCGCCATCGACACCGAGGCGCTCGCGACCGCGCTGGACAGCGGCCGGCACCGCGCCGACGTCATGGCCGACTTCGCCGTGGCGCAGACCGACATGATCAAGGGCAGCCCGACGTTCGTGCTGGCGGACGGCTCCACCGCCACGAACCCCGGCATCGAGGTGCACTGGGACGGGCCGTGGGCCGCCGGGTTCCCGGTGATCGACGCCGACGACGCGACCGTGTACGACGAGCTGCTGAAGCGGGCATGACGCCCGTCCTGCGGCGGGTCGTGGTCGGCGTGCTCGACACCAACTGCTGGGTGCTGCACGCCGACGGCGACCGGCGCGCGCTCGTCGTCGACCCCGGCGACGACGCGCCCGCCATCGCGGCAGCCGTCACCGACCTGGACGTGGTGGCGATCGTGCTCACCCACGCGCATTTCGACCACGTGCTGGCCGCGCCGGAACTGGCCGCGCGCTGGCAGGTGCCGGTGCTCGCACACCCCGGCGATGCCCCGGTCTGGCCGGACGAGCTCGACGTCGTGCGACGCACAGGCTTCTGGGACGCCGGCACGGCGACGGACGACCTGCTCGCGACCACCCCTGACCGCCTGCTCCCGCCGGCCGGACCGCTCTGGGACGGGCGCAGCACGCCCGTCGCCGACGGGGAGGTGCTGGAAGTGGGGCAGCTTCGCGTGGAGGTGCTGCACACGCCCGGCCACTCCCCCGGCGGGATCAGCCTGCTCGTCGGCGAGCATGTACTGACCGGCGACACCCTCTTCCCCGGCGGCCCCGGCCTCACCGGCACGCGCCTCTCCGACTTCCCGACGATCATCCGCTCGGTGCGGCGATTGTTCGAGCTGCCCGGCGGCACGCGCGTGCACCCCGGGCACGGCGCCGATACGTCCATCGGCACCGAACGCCCACACCTGCGCGAGTGGGTCGTGCGGGGTTGGTGAGATGTCACAATCAAACTTTAGATCCTTTGTGACGAATCAACGAGTCACACACTCTGCGTTCACTATTGCAAATATTCTCGCCAAAGTCTGCTACCCTCCACCACGAACCTGCGATTGTTGACTTCCAGAACGAGCCCGACCGGAAGTCGACGAAGCAGGCGGTGATCACGAATGTTAGACACGAAGTCAGCCAGGTTAATCGTCGCAGCAACAGCTGCGATCTGCATGGCCTTACCGAGCAATATCGGCGCCAGTGCAGCCGAGACGACCGAGCCAAATCAACCTGGCTCCCGAAACACGAACCCGATCGACTGGACGATTTGAGCGTCTACAGATCAGCTCGCGGAGACGCAGTACCACTTCGAATCGGGCAGCATAATATTAAGACTGCAGGCGGCTTGGAGTTCGACGGATTCGGCAGGGACCACATCATCGACGACCACGGGACCATGGTTCCGGACCCGGTACTCATCAGAACGTTGTCAGGCTCCTGCAAGCCAATCACACTGAACCGCGTTAGATGCGAGTCAGACGAAGCATATGCAGTCTATGACACCGGACGAGACCCGCGGTCTCCCGACCCCGATATCGTCGGTATCATCACTTCCTACTTCAACAGCCCCTTCGCATGCTGGCAGGGACAAAGATGTACTCTCGGAACAAGTACGTTCAAGAGTTCATGAGCGATGCAATCGGCGCGCTCCTCGACTACCTCGAGAATCTCGACAAAGGGCAGCTGCACACCTGCTCCCTGATCCGGGAGGACGATGCCGACTGGATCGAGGTCTCGTTCTCACTGGAAGCCCGCCCGGGTGTCGAATACACTTTCCGGCGAGGAATCACGGACGCCGCCGTCGAGCCAGAGATGGGCACCCATCTCGACGTCAGCATCTTTCTCTCCTCCATCATGCGACGCATCCACACTCGGACACAGGCCGTCGACGGAAAGATCTCGCTCGACTGACTACCGGACAGGCATACCAGGTGTGGCAGGTACGTCGCGGGCGACCTCCACTCCTTCTCAACTAACTCACACGCATCTGCTGCCCGGAGGTGCCTCCAGTGGCGCACTCACGCAACACCTACTCCTACGAATTCATGAGCGATGTGATTTGCACCCTTCTCGACCATTTCGAGAATCATGACAAAGGCCGCCTGCACACCTGCTCGTTCATCCGGGATGACGAGGCCGATTGGGTCGACTGCTCATTCTCCGTCGAACACCGTCCCGAAGTTGTGTACACGTTCCGGCGCCCTATCAGCGCAGCCACTGGCGTCGAACCGATGATAGGCACGCAACTCGCCGTCAGCATCTTCCTAACTTCCATCATGGAGCGCCTAAACGACCGCGGTTGCTATGACACCGCCGGAACGATCTCGCTCGACGACCCTTTGCCCCCTCAGTCCCACCAGCCCGGGTAGCGCATCGACAACGACGTTATGGCTGTTTGTGAACGCTCACATCGACCAAAACGTCGTTGTCGACGCAGTCCAGTCCGCCAACAAGAGGTTCGATGTACTCCCGAGATACATACACTCACCAGTTCATGAGCGAAGCAGTGGGATCACTGCTCGAATACCTCAGGCAGTCCGACAAAGGCCAACTGCATACCGTCTCCCTGGTCCGTGACGGTGAAGCGGACTGGATCGACTGCTCGTTCTCTCTCGACTCCCGCCCGGGCGTCGAGTTCACCTTCCGAAGCCCCATCAGCGCCGCGACTGGCGAAGAGCCACAAACGGGCCCACACCTCGCCGTCAGCATCTTCCTGATGTCCATCGAGGAGCGCACCCAGTCCCTCCACCGCGCCCGCACCGTGGCCGTCGACGGGAAGATCTCGCTCGACTGACGCAGGTCCCGAGTAGCGCGTCGACAACGACGTTATGGCTGTTTGTGAACGCTCACATCGACCAAAACGTCGTTGTCGACGGCGCGTCAGAGCCGCCGGGCGTGGCCCAGGTACGTCACCGGCGGTTTGCCCGCCTTCCGAACCATCTCGACGATCGCGGGGATGTCGGCGTCGGTGATGTCGCCGCGCTTGCGGGCCAGCGCCGCGGTCAGGAGCTTGCGCGGGTCCTTCGGCGCGAAGCCGGCGACGCCCCCGTTGCGCAGGCCGTGGCGCGCGAACGCCGCCGCCGTCTCGGCGGGCGTGCGCAGCCTGCTGGCGGAGTAGCGGCCGCGCGGCATGATCCGGGTGGCCGGGACGAGCTGGAACAGTCCGAGGTAGATCAACCGCGAGATCACCGAACGGCTCACGGTGTCGTAGACGAGCACGCCGCCCGGCGCGAGCGCCGCGGCCACCCGCTCGACGACGCGGTCGAGGTCGGCGGCGACCTCGAAGGTGTCGGCCACGTAGACGAGGTCGCACACACCCTCGTCGGTCAGGTCCTCAGCGCGGCCGGTGCGGTACTCGATACCGAGCCCTTCGTCGTCGGCGCGCGCCATGTCGGTGGCGGCCGGTGACGGGTCGAGCGAGACCACGTCGAACCCGAGCCGCGCGATCCCGCGCGGCAGCACTCCGCGCCCGCCCCCGACGACCAGCGCGCGCCCGGACGCCGGATCGGCGCCCAACACCTCGGCGAGGTAGTCCATCCGCAGGTCGTGGAACGACACCGCCCTGATCTGGCGGCCGTCCACGGCACGCGGATCGGTGGAGTCCAGTTCGATCATCATGCTTCCCCCTAGGTTCCCTCAGGGAACTTAGCAGGATGTAGGCTCGCGCGGTGACTCGCACCTCGCTGTCCGACGTCGCGTGCTCGGTCGCCCGCGCCACCGACCTCTTCGGCGACGCCTGGACCGCGCTGATCATGCGGGACGTGCTCGTCGGCATCAGCCGGTTCGACGACATCGCGCACGACCTCGGGATCTCGCGGAAGGTCCTGGCCGCCCGGCTGGCCCGGCTCGTCGAGGAGGGCGTGCTGGTGCGCGAGCGCTACCAGGACCAGCCGCCGCGCGAGGACTACCACGCCACGGAGAAGGGAAAGGAGCTCTACCCGGTGCTGCTCGCGCTCATGAGCTGGGGCGACAAGTGGTACGCCGGCCCGGCCGGCCCGCCGCTGCGGGTGCACCACGACACGTGCGGCCGCACCACCACCCCCGTCATGACGTGCGAGCACTGCGGCGAGCCCGTCACGATCGACAACACCAGCCCGCGTCCGGGCCCCGGCGGCGCCGTCGGGCCGGGGACGATGGTGATCGGCCAGCTGGTCCCCACGCATTCCGAGTGACCAACTTCCCCACCGTTTTGCCTACTTACACACCCAAATCGGTGTGCAGGTTGGCAAAACGGTGGGGAAGTTCGGGTCAGTGCCCGCGGAACGCTTCCGCCAGCCACCACGACCCACCGTCGGAGGCGATCTTCGCGTCCACCAGCAGCGGTCGGGAGCGGGCGCCGGCGACCCAGTCGGCAACGCCGTCGACGTCGGCGGGAGTCCGGACGGTCACCGCGTCGAAGCCGTACCCGCGTCCGATCGCGGCGATGTCCGTCTCGGGGAACTGGACGGTGTCGAGGTCGTCGCCGACGAAGTGGTGCACCTCGGCCCCGTAACCCCGGTCGTCGTACACGAGGACGACCATCGCCAGCCCGAGCCGCGCGATCGTCTCCAGCTCCGCGACCGACATGAGCGCGCCGCCGTCGCCGAGCGCGGCGACGGCGAGCCGGTCCGGCCGCGCGATGGCCGCACCGATCGCCGTGGCCAGCCCCAGCCCGATCGACTGGAAGCCCTGCGTGAAGCACGACCCCTGCTCGTCGGGCACCCGCAGGTAGGCCATCGGGTAGCCCATGAAGTTGCCGGAGTCGACGGCGACGACCCGCTTGGCCGGCAGCACGTCGTCGAGTGCGATCGACAGGGTGCGCGGGTCGATCCCCTGCGGACCGCTGAGGTCCTTGTACGGCACGCTGCGCCAGCGGATCCCGTCGGCGATGGCCGCGCGCACCTGCGGCGTCCGGTAGCGCGTGCGTCGCCGCGGGAACGCGGCGAGCGTCTCGACGGCGGTTGCGCCGACGTCACCGAGGACGCCGAGGTCGACGGGCCGGTTCGCGCCGATCCCGTCGGGGTCGACGTCGACCTGCACGACCTTCGCGCCGGGCCCGATGAGCGCGCCGTGCCGCATGGTCCACATGTTCAGCGCGCAGCCCCAGCCGACGACGAGGTCGGCGTTGCCGATCAGCTCGGCGGCCAGCGGCGACGAGAAGCCGCCCGAGATCCCGAGTGACCACTCGTCGTCGGCGAAGAGCCCGTTCGCCACGGCCGACGTGGCGAGCAGCGCGCCGACAGCGGAGGCGAGCGCCCGCAGCGGCTCGCCCGCGCCTCGGGCTCCGCGGCCCGCGACGAACACCGGACGCTCCGCCGCCGCGATCAGCCCCGCCAGCGCGGTGACGGCCTTCGCCCCGGGTCGGACGGCCGCGAGCTCGGGCGGCGCCGGCACGGTCCAGCCGTCGGGCACCGTCGTGGCCTGCACGTCGAGCGGCAGGTTGAGCACCACCGTCCGACGCTGCTCGACGGCCGTGCGGTAGGCCCGCACGGTGTCGGCGAGCGCGGTCTGCGCCGAGTGCACCCGTTCGGCGACCGCGCCCACGGCCGTCACCAGCGCCGTCTGGTCGATGCGGAAGTTGGACCGCACCGCGCCGGCACCGGTGTCGCCGGCCAGCACGAGCAGCGGCGTCCGGCTCTTCGCGGCCTCGGCGATGCCGGTCATCGCGTTGGTCAGCCCCGGCCCTTGGTGCACCGACAGCACGCCGACCCGCCCGCTGACCCGCGTGTACGCGTCGGCCATCGTCGCGGCGCCGCCCTCGTGCCGGGTCGCGAGGTACGGCACGCCGGCGACCCGCAGCGCGTTCGTGACGTGGAAGTTGCCGCTGCCCACCACGCCGAAGGCGTATCCGACACCCAGCCCTGCGACCGCCGTGCCGACGAGCTCGGCGACCGTCGTCACGGCCGTTCCACCAGCGCCAACACCCGCGCCGGGCTCCCGGACCCGCCGACGATGGGCAGCGGCGCCGCGATAACCAGCGCGCCCGTCGCCGGCAGCAGCGCGAGGTTCTGCAGCTGCGTGAGCCCGTACTTGCCGGCGCCGAGCAGGAACGAGTGGCACGGGAACGGCGGGTCGAAGCTGTGCGCGGCGCCGGCGTCCGTGCCGACCGTCTCGACCCCCACGCCCAGCACCGGCGACTCCTCGGCGAGCCAGCGCGCGCACTCGACGGAGATGCCCGGGGTGTGCGGGCTGCCGGTGTCGTCGGCGTTGAGGAAGGCCCCACTGTCCTCGCTCCGCGCGTCCCAACCGGTGCGGTAGAGCAGCCAGCCGCCCTCGGGGAGCGCGCCGTGCTCCGACTCCCACTGCCGCACGTGCTCGATCTCGAGCAGGAAGTCGGGGTCGGTCTCGGCGGAGAAGTCGAGCACGACGGCGGGTGCCACCAGCGAGCGCGGCGGCACCTGGGCGACGTCCTCGCCGTCCTTCCCGGTGATCCAGTGCACGGGCGCGTCGAAGTGCGTGCCCGTGTGCTCCGAGGTGTGGATGTTGTTCCAGTACCAGGCCGGACCGCGATCGTCGTAGCGGCTGATCTCGCTCAGGCTGAACGGCAATGCGTTCTCGAACTGCAGCGGGAGCTGCAGGATCGGGGTGCCGGCATGCAGTTTCGCGGTGAGGTCGACGACCTCGACACTTCCTCCGCGCAACGCGTCGAGCAGATCTTGCAGCACCGCCATGGCACGCCTCCCGTTGTCCGTCAGCCGACGCCCATCGTGGTCGTTCGCGGGCCGGAGGTCACGCGAGCAGACGCTCCACAGCGGCACGGCACGCGCGCCACCCCTCGGCGGCGGGATCGATCACGGCGAAGTGGTCGGCGCCGGGCAACGTCACCAGCTCGTCGCCGGTCGCCGCGACGAACCGCTCGCTCTGCCTGATCGGCACGTTCACGTCGGCGGTGCCGTG
The DNA here is from genome assembly GCF_021245725.1 of Pseudonocardia sp. TRM90224. Taxonomy (GTDB): domain Bacteria; phylum Actinomycetota; class Actinomycetes; order Mycobacteriales; family Pseudonocardiaceae; genus Pseudonocardia. Next base: position 261,983 of record NZ_JAJGSX010000007.1, read on the forward strand.
CACGCAGATCACCGGCACCCCGATCGGCACGCGCGCGACCGGGGAGGCGATCTCGTACCGGTCGGGGTGCTCGGTCGGCGTGCCGCCGAGGAATTCGACGACCGCGCCGGAGCTCAGATCGACCGCGTCGACGAGGTCGAGCACCCCGGCCTGGCTGACGACCCCACGCAACAGGACGGCCGGGTTCGCGCCGGGAGCGCCCGTCGGGAGCCCCGGCCGTGAGGCTGACCAAACGGATAGGTGCCCACCGGCGGAGTGGCCGACGGCAACCACTCGGTCGAGGTCGAGCCGGCCACCGGTGGCGTCCTGGACGGGCCCCGCGAGCAGGTCGAACGCGGCGGCGACATCCTCGAACGTCGCGGGCCACCCACCGTCACCGCCGACCCTGCGGTACTCGATCGTCCACGCCGCGAACCCGGCGGCGACGAGGTCGGCAGCGAGTGGCCTGCCGAGCTCGAGCCCGTAGCGCTGCCGCCAGAAACCGCCGTGCACGACGACGACCACACCACGGGGGTCGTGGTCGGGGAGCGAGAGTTCGCCGAACTGGCTCGGATGCGGGCCGTACGGGAGGTGCAGCGTCTCGGTCACGGGCATGATCGTCGCAGGAACGTTCAGGCGTCGCGCCGCGGTGGACGTGGGGGGACGTGCACCGCGACGCGACTGGCGCAGACGATAGCCCCAACCCCTACCGTCTCGAAACCGTCGAGATCAGCCTTCGGGATTCCAGCGGCGGGTCAGGACGCCGAGCGCGCCCAACGCGACGGCCGCGGCCGTCGACGCACGCAGCACTTCCGGGCCGAGCCGGACCGCAACCGCGCCGGCCGCGGAGAGCTCGGCCAGCTCGGCGTCGCTGACCCCGCCCTCGGGGCCCACGGCGAGCAGGACCTCGCCGTCGGTCGGGAGCCGGACATCGGCGAGCCGTGTCGTGGCGGACTCGTGGAGGACGAGCGCACACGCCACCGCGGCGACGCGGCGGGCGAGCGCGGCCGTCGATACCGGCTCCTCCACCTCGGGCAGCCACGGCCGCCTCGCCTGCTTGGCCGCCTCCCGGACGGTGCCGCGCCACTTCGCGAGCGCCTTCGCACCCCGCGGCCCGTCGTCCCAGCGCGCGACGCACCGGGCCGCGCGCCACGGCAGGATCGTGTCGACGCCGGCCTCGGTGGCCATCTCGACGGCCAGCTCGCCGCGGTCGCCCTTCACCAGGGCCTGCGCGAGCAGCACCCGCGGCGCCGGCGGCGCGAGCGTGCGCCGCCGGCTGATCGTCAACGTGACGGTGTCGCGCTCCGCCGCGTCGACGACGGCGTCAGCGAGCCCGCCGCGACCGTCGGCGAGCAGCACCCGCTCGCCGGCACGGATCCGCTTGACGGTGGCGGCATGCCGTCCCTCCGGCCCGTCGAGCACGGCCTGCGCGCCCGCTGGCAGCTCGTCGACGAGGAACAGGGGCGCGGTGCTCACCCTTGCCCTACCGCCCGAAGGAGTCGCGCAGCCGCGAGAACAGGCCGTGCTCGTTGCGGCTGCCCGCGACGAGGTCGGGCTGCTCCTCGCCGCGCAACGCGGCGAGCTGGCGCAGCAGCTCGGTCTGCTTCGCGTCGAGCTTGGTGGGCACCTCGACGTCGACGTGCACCATCATGTCGCCGCGACCGTCGACGCGGCCGGTGGAACGCAGCCGGGGCATGCCCTTGCCGCGCAGCGTGCGGATCGTGCCCGCCTGCGTACCCGGCTCGATGTGCAGGTCCTCCTCGCCGTCGAGCGTGCGCAGCGGGATCGTGGTGCCCAGTGCGGCGGCCGTCATCGGCAGCCGCAGGGAGAAGTGCAGGTCGGCGCCGTCGCGGGTGAACAGCTCATGCGGCTCCTCCTCGACCTCGACGTACAGGTCGCCGGCCGGGCCGCCGCCGGGGCCGACCTCGCCCTGGCCGGCCAGCCGCACCCGCATGCCGTCGGCGACGCCGGCGGGGATCCGCACGCTGACGGTGCGCCGCGAGCGCACCCGGCCGTCGCCGGCGCACTGCTGGCAGGGCTCGGGGATGACCTCGCCGAAGCCGCGGCACTGGGGGCACGGCCGCGACGTGACGACCTGGCCGAGGAACGAGCGCTGCACGCTCTGCACCTCGCCGCGGCCGCTGCACATGTCGCACATCGTCGGCGCGCTGCCCGGCGCGCAGCCGGAGCCGGAGCACTCGCCGCACAGCACGGCAGTGTCGACGGCCAGCTCGTTGGTGACCCCGACGGCGCAGTCCTCCAGCGTGAGGTGCATCCGGATCAGCGCATCCGCACCGGGCTGGACCCTGCTGCGCGGCCCGCGGCCGCGCCCGCCGCCCTGGCCGCCGAAGAACGCGTCCATGATGTCGCCGAAGCCGAAGGCGCCGAACGGGTCGGCACCCCCGCCCCCGCCACCGTTGCCCAGGGGGTCGCCGCCGAGGTCGACGACGCGGCGCTTCTCGGGGTCGGACAGCACCTCGTACGCCGCGCTGACCTCGCGGAACCGCTCCTGCGCCCCCGGATCGGGGTTGACGTCGGGGTGCAGCTCGCGCGCGAGCCTGCGGTAGGCCCGCTTGATCTCGTCGGGCCCGGCGTCCTGTGCGACGCCGAGGATCCCGTAGTAGTCCCGTACCACGTGCGCGTTCCCCATGATCCTTCTCGCTCAGCAATGCCTTCGTGCCTGGTCGGGCGTGCGCGGTCAGCGCCCCGCCAGGATCTCACCCACGTATCGGGCGACGGCATGCACCGCCGCGATGGAGCCCGGGTAGTCCATCCGGGTCGGCCCGACGACACCCATGCCGCCCAGGACGGTCCCAGCTCCGTAACCGATGGAGAGCACGGACGTGTTCCGCATCTCCTCGGCCTCGTTCTCCTCGCCGATGTGCACGGTCACCGTCCCCGGGTCCTGCGCGGCGGCCAGCAGCTTCAGCACCACGACCTGTTCCTCGAGCGCCTCCAGCACCTGCCGGAGGGAGCCGGGGAAGTCGGCGGCGTTGCGCGTGAGGTTGCCGGTGCCGCCGAGCACGAGCCGCTCCTCGGGGTGCTCGACGAGCGTCTCCACGAGCACCGTGGTGACGGTCGTGATCACCCCGCGCAGCTCCTGCGGCGCCGTCGCCGGCAGGTCGGCGACCGCCACGGAGGCGGCCACGAGCGGCTTGCCGACCAGCGCACCGTTGACCAGCACCCGGATCTGGGCCACGTCGTCGTCGGAGAGCACCTCGCCGAGGTCGACGACCCGCTGGTCGACGCGTCCGCTGTCGGTGATCAGCACCAGCATCAGCCGCGCGGGCGTGAGCGCGACGACCTCGCAGTGGCGCACCGTCGAGCGGGTGAGCGTCGGGTACTGGACGACCGCAACCTGCCGGGTGAGCTGCGCGAGCAGCCGCACGCTGCGCCGCAGCACGTCGTCGAGGTCGATGGCGCCGTCGAGGAACGTCTGCACGGCCCTACGCTCGGCCACCGACAGCGGCTTGACCTGCGCCAACCGGTCGACGAACACGCGGTAGCCCTTGTCGGTGGGCACCCGCCCGGCGCTGGTGTGCGGCTGGGCGATCAGCCCGTCCTCCTCCAGCACGGCCATGTCGTTGCGCACGGTGGCGCTGGAGACGCCGAGGTTGTGCCGATCGACGATCATCTTCGACCCGACCGGCTCGTGCGTGGAGACGTAGTCGGCGACGATCGCCCGCAACACCGCGAATCGACGTTCGTCCGCGTTCACTCCACCTCCACCGGCCGGGGGACAACTCCAGTCTATGTGTTCTCCGAGCGTGGGGCCTGCGTGCACGATGTCGGGTGTGCAGATCCGCATGGTGACGCTGCAGGCGATCGCGGCTGGTGAGATCACGTTGGCGTTCCGCCGATGGGACCGGCCGCGCGTGCGGGTGGGCGGCACCCAGCGCACCTCCGTCGGAGTGCTGGAGTTCACCTCCGTCGAGCCGGTGGACGCGGGCGGGCTCACCGCCCTCGACGCCGCTGCCGCGGGGTACGCCGATCTGCCTGCGCTGCTCGCCGCGCAGGTCGGCGACGGGCAGCTCTACCGCGTCGGGGTCCGGCTGGCCGGGCCCGACCCGCGGGTGGCGTTGAGATCACGATCACGGCTCACCCCGAAGGCGCGGGCGGAGATCGCGACCCGGCTGGAGCGGCTGGACAAGGCGTCGAAGCGCGGCCCGTGGACGGCCCAGGTACTGGCGCTGATCGCCGACAACCCGGGCGTCCGGGCCCCTGACCTGGCAGCCGGCCTCGGGCTGGAGACGCTGCCGTTCAAGCGGGACGTCCGCAAGCTCAAGGAGCTGGGGCTCACCGAGAGCCTCGAAGTGGGTTACCGGCTCTCGCCGCGCGGGCGCGCATACCGGCGCGGCGCGAGGCCCGACCGCTTGACGGTGACAGCGCCGAGCACTTAGGAATGCCTAACCATAGTTCGTCCCTGGTTGGAGCTCCCCGTCATGCGCGTCCCCCGCTCGCTGGCCGGCATCACGCTGGCCGCCGTCCTCGTGCTCGCCGGGTGCGGCGGCACCGCGCCCGAGACGCCTGCCTCCGCGCCCACTCCGTCCGGCGCGTTCCCGGTGACGATCACGCACGCGCTCGGCACGATCACGATCGACAAGGAGCCGCAGCGGGTCGTCGCGCTCGGCTACGGCGACATCGCGGTGGCCAACGCGCTCGGGACGCCGATCGTCGGCGCCACCCGCAACTACGTGGAGCCCAACCCGAACCTGCCCTACATCAAGACGTCGCTGCCGGAGGACGTGCTCGGGCTGACGGCCGCGATCGGGCGCACCGAGCTGGAACGGATCGCCGCCTACGACCCCGACCTGATCCTCGCGACGGGCAGCCCGCAGCTCGTGCCCGACACCTACGCGGCGCTCAGCGGCATCGCGCCGGTGGTGGCGTACGAGAAGGGGCTCTACAAGTCTTCGATGGAGGACGACGCCCGGCTGATCGGGAAGGCGCTCGGCAAGTCCGAGGCCACAGAGGCGCTCATCCGCGAGTCGGCGGCCGCGATCGACGAGTTCACGGCCTCGTTGCCGGGCCTCGCCGGCCACACCTACCTGTACGGACAGGCCCGTGGTGACGTCCTCCCGATGGTCGTCGGCAAGGAGAACCTGAGCACGATCTTCATGGGCCGGCTGGGCCTGCTGGTGCCGGAGGAGTTCCGCAACGTCGAGGCGACCGCGGCGCTCGCGCCGGGCACCGTCGGGCTCAGCTACGAGGAAGCGGGCAAGCTGAGCTCGGCCGACGTGCTGTTCGTGACGTTCGCGACGCTCGGCGACCGCGGGGCGTTCGAGTCCAACCCGATCGTCCGCACCACCCGTCCGGTGCGCGACGGCACCTACGCCCCGGTCGACCTGGACACCGCCATCGCGCTGCAGGCACCCAACGTCGTCGCGGTGAAGTGGCTGATCGGGCAGCTGCGCCCGCCGCTCGAGAAGGTCGCCGCCACGCCCGCGTAGCCGCACCCCGCCCGAAGTTCCCCACCGTTTTGGGTGGATGCGCGCCGAAACAGCGCGCAAGTGCCCAAAAACGGTGGGGAACTTGCCCACCGTTTTGCCAACCTGCACGCCCCTTTGGGTGTGTAGGTAGGCAAAACGGTGGGGAAGTTCGGGGTTACGCGGGGAGGAGCGCCTTCACCACCGCGTCGGCGAGCAGGCGCCCGCGCCGGGTGAGCGCGGCGCGGCCCGCCGCGAACGCCGGCGCGTCGAGCAGCTCGTCGTCGACGGCCCGCGCCGCGGCGGCCCGGCCCGCGGCGTCGAGCAGGTCGAGCGGCAACCCTTCGGCCAGCCGCAGCCGCAGCATCACGCGCTCGGTGTGCCGCTCGGCCGGTGTCAACGTCTCGCGTCCAGCCTCGGGCGACGAACCGTCGGCCAGCAGTGCGGCGTACCGGGCCGGGTGCTTCACGTTCCACCACCGCTGCCCGGCGAGGTGCGAGTGGGCGCCCGGGCCGAGGCCCCACCAGTCGCCGTCGAGCCAGTACCCGAGGTTGTGCCGGCAGGCTGCCCCCTCCGATCCCGCCCAGTTCGACACCTCGTACCAGCCCAGACCGGCCGCGCAGAGCCGGTCGTCGATCATCTCGTAGCGCGCGGCGGCCACGTCGTCGTCGGGCGCCGGCAGCTCGCCGCGCGCGACCCGCCGGGCCATCGCCGTGCCGTCCTCGACGATCAGCGCGTAGGCGGAGACGTGGTCGACGCCGGCGTCGAGGACGGCGTCGAGCGACGCGCGCAGATCGTCGTCGGTCTCGCCGGGGGTCGAGTAGATGAGGTCGAGGTTGACGTGCGCGAACCCGGCCGCCCGGGCCTCGCGGGCGGCCGCGACCGCCCGGCCGGGTGTGTGCCGCCGCTCCAGCACCCGCAGCACGTGCGGCGCGGCCGATTGCATGCCGAGCGACACCCGGGTGAACCCGGCGTCGAGCAGGCCGGCGAAGAACTCCGGCGACGTCGACTCGGGGTTCGACTCGGTGGTGACCTCGGCGCCCGCCGCGAGCCCGAACGTCTCCCGCACCGCCCCGAGCACGACGCCGAGCCGCTCCGCTCCCAGCAGTGACGGCGTCCCGCCCCCGACGAACACCGTGTCGACGGCCCGCTCCCCCACGACCGACGCGGCCAGCGCCAGCTCCTGACGCACGGCGTCGAGCCACCCGTCGGGGGACGCGCCGGAGCCGTCCAGCTCCGAGGCGGTGTAGGTGTTGAAGTCGCAGTAGCCGCAGCGGGCCGCGCAGAAGGGCACGTGGACGTAGATCCCGAACGGCGGTGGCACGAGGAGCAAGTCTGCCCCTCGTCGACCGCACGGTCGAACGGCCCCGGGCCCGCACGGATGTGAATCCGCTCCCAGCATGCGGACGGCAATGGATCGCTGACCGGACAGGTGGCACTCTTGTCACCATGACCGCGTCGATGTCCGAGCCCGCTCGTGGCTCGTCGGCGCTCTCCTTGCGTCTCGTGGCCCGTCGCCACGTGGACCTGCGCCGCGTCAGCAGCGCGCTCTGTCGAGCCGGCCGCTAGTCCCGCCGCCCTCTCACCCACCACGGCGCCGGGCGCAGCCGCAGCCCCGCATGCCCGGGGTCGGCCGCGCAGCGGCCGCGATCCGGAGGCACCGCCTTGCCCCCCTCGACGCCCACGACCACCACCCCCAAACGCAAGCGCGGCGAAGGCCAGTGGAAGCTCGGCCACCGCGAGCCGCTCAACCCGAACGAGCGCACCAAGAAGGACGACGACGGGCTGAACGTCCGCGCGCGGATCGAGAACATCTACTCCAAGCGCGGGTTCGACTCGATCGACCCGGCTGACCTGCGCGGACGGATGCGCTGGTGGGGGCTCTACACGCAGCGCCGTCCCGGCATCGACGGCGGCCGCACCGCCGCGCTGGAGCCCGAGGAGCTCGACGACCGCTACTTCATGCTGCGCGTCCGCATCGACGGTGGCGCGCTCACCACTGAGCAGCTGCGCGCCGTCGGTGAGATCAGCCAGCAGTACGCGCGCGACACCGCCGACGTCACCGACCGGCAGAACATCCAGTACCACTGGATCCAGATCGAGGACATGCCGGCGATCTGGGCGAAGCTGGAGGGGCTCGGCCTGCTCACGACCGAGGCCTGCGGCGACACGCCGCGCGTGATCCTCGGCTCGCCGGTCGCGGGGGTGGCGGCCGAGGACCTGCTCGACCCCGAGCCGGCGATCCGGACGATCCTCGACCGCTACATCGGCAGCAAGGAGTTCTCCAACCTGCCGCGCAAGTTCAAGACGGCCATCTCGTGGCAGCAGGACATCGCCCACGAGGTCAACGACGTCTCGTTCATCGGCTCGGTGCACCCGGAGCACGGGCCGGGCTTCGACGTGTGGGTCGGCGGGGGGCTGTCCACCAACCCGAAGATCGCGCAGCGGCTCGGGACGTGGGTCCCGCTCGACGACGTGCCCGACGTGTGGGCCGGCATCATCTCGATCTTCCGGGACTACGGGTACCGCAGGCTGCGCCACCGCGCGCGGATCAAGTTCCTGGTCGCCGACTGGGGCGCCGCCGAGTTCCGCAGGGTCCTGGAGGAGGAGTACCTCGGCCGCAAGCTCGCCGACGGTCCCGCGCCGGCGACCCCCGACCGTCCGGTCGACCACATCGGCGTGCACAAGCAGGTCGACGGCCGCAACTACATCGGCGTCGCGCCGCCGTCGGGCCGCGTCTCCGGCACCACGCTGGTCTCGCTCGCCGACGCCGTCGAGCGGGCGGGTTCGGGGCGGGTGCGCCTCACCGCGCAGCAGAAGATCGTCGTGCTCGACGTCGCCGACAGCAAGGTCGACGCGCTGAAGGCCGAGCTGAACACGCTCGGGCTGCAGGCCGACCCCTCGGTGTGGCGGCGCGGCACCATGGCCTGCACGGGCATCGAGTTCTGCAAGCTCGCGATCGTCGAGACGAAGGAACGCGCGATCCGGCTGGTCGAGGAGCTGGAGAAGCGGCTGGCCGACCTCACGCCCGACGCGCCGATCACGATCCACCTCAACGGCTGCCCCAACGCCTGCGCGCGCACGCAGGTCGCCGACATCGGGCTGAAGGGCCAGATCGTCACCGACGCCGAGGGCAACCAGGTCGAGGGCTTCCAGGTGCACCTGGGTGGCGGGCTCGGGCTCGACGCCGGGTTCGGCCGCAAGCTGCGCGGGCTGAAGGTCACCAGCGACGAGCTGGGCGACTACGTCGACCGGGTCGTGCGGCGGTTCATCCTGCAGCGCGAGCCGGACGAGCGCTTCGCGCAATGGGTGCAACGGGCCGCCGAGGAAGACTTGAAATGAGTGAGCGGGCCGTTCCGTTCTACTGCCCGTACTGCGGCGACGAGGACCTGCGTCCCGCCGAGCAGACCGAGAAGGTGCCGCACGGCGCCTGGTACTGCGCGTCCTGCCTGCGCACGTTCGCCCTCAAGATGATCGGAATCGGAGTTCCCGAGGTGTCACGATCATGAGCACCACCATCACGAAGACCGACCTGCGTGCGCTCGCCGAGAGCGGTGCCGCGCAGCTCGGGCCCGACGCCACCGCGGAGCAGGTGCTCCGGTGGACGGCCGAGACGTTCGACAAGCTGATCGTCGCCTCGAACATGCAGGACGCCGTGCTCGTCGACCTAGCCGCGAAGGTCGTGCCCGGCGTCGACGTGCTGTTCCTGGAGACCGGCTACCACTTCGCCGAGACGATCGGCACCCGCGACGCCGTCGAGCACGTCTACGACATCCGGCTGGTCAACGCCCTCCCGGAGCAGACGGTCGCGGAGCAGGACAGCCTGCTCGGCAAGGACCTCTTCGCCAGCGACCCGAACCGCTGCTGCGCGCTGCGCAAGGTCGCGCCGCTGACGAAGACGCTGGCCGAGTACGACGCCTGGGTCACGGGCGTGCGCCGCGTCGAGGCCCCGACCAGGGCGAACACCCCTTTGATCACGTATGACGAGAAGTTCGACCTCGTCAAGGTCAACCCGATCGCCGCGTGGAGCGACGAGCGGATGCAGGAGTACATCACCGAGCACAACGTCCTGGTGAACCCGCTGGTCGCCGAGGGCTACCCGTCCATCGGCTGCGCGCCCTGCACTGCGAAGCCGGCGCCGGGCGCCGATCCGCGGTCGGGCCGCTGGGCCGGCACCGGCAAGATCGAATGTGGGTTGCACGTCCAATGACTCCCGCGATCGACACCCTCGATGCCCTCGACTCCCTGGAGTCGGAGGCGATCCACATCTTCCGCGAGGTCGCGGGCGAGTTCGACCGCCCGGTGATCCTCTTCTCCGGCGGCAAGGACTCGACGCTGCTCGTGCACCTCGCGGTCAAGGCGTTCGCGCCGGCACCGGTGCCGTTCGCGCTGCTGCACGTCGACACCGGCCACAACTACCCGGAGGTCATCGACTTCCGCGACCGGCTGGTCGAACGGCTCGGGCTGCGGCTCGAGGTCGCGCACGTGCAGGACTGGATCGACGACGGGCGGCTCGTCGAGCGCCCCGACGGCACGCGCAACCCGCTGCAGACCACCCCGCTGCTCGACTCGATCGTCGAGCACAGGTTCGACGCCGTGTTCGGCGGCGGGCGCCGCGACGAGGAACGCGCGCGGGCCAAGGAGCGGATCATCAGCCTGCGCGACGCGTTCGGCCGGTGGGACCCGCGCAGCCAGCGCCCGGAGCTGTGGAACCTCTACAACGGGCGGCACGCACCCGGCGAGCACGTGCGGGTGTTCCCGATCTCCAATTGGACCGAGCTGGACGTCTGGCGCTACATCCAGCGCGAAGGGATCGAGCTGCCGTCGATCTACTACGCGCACCAGCGCGAGGTGTTCCGCCGCGACGGGATGTGGCTGGCCGAAGGTCCGTGGGGCGGCCCGCGCGGCGCGGAGACGCTGGAGCTCAGGTCGGTGCGCTACCGCACCGTCGGCGACGGGTCCTGCACCGGCGCCGTCGAGTCCACGGCGACGACTCTCGACGAGATCATCGCCGAGGTCACGGCATCGCGGCTGACCGAACGCGGCGCCACCCGGGCCGACGACCGCCTCTCCGAGGCGGCGATGGAAGACCGCAAGCGCGAGGGGTACTTCTAGTGAGCACCAAGGATCTGCTCCGCTTCGCCACCGCGGGCTCCGTCGACGACGGCAAGTCGACGCTGGTCGGGCGGCTGCTCTACGACACGAAGTCGGTGCTCGCCGACCAGATCGAGGCCGTGCAGCGCGCGTCGGTCGACAAGGGGCTGACGACGCCGGACCTGTCGCTGCTGGTCGACGGACTGCGCGCCGAGCGCGAGCAGGGCATCACGATCGACGTCGCCTACCGGTACTTCTCCACGCCGACGCGCGAGTTCGTGCTCGCCGACACCCCTGGGCACGTCCAGTACACGCGCAACACCGTCACCGGGGCGTCCACGGCGGAGCTCGCGGTGCTGCTGGTCGACGCCCGGCACGGGGTTGTCGAGCAGACCCGCCGCCACGCCGCCGTGCTCGCGCTGCTGCGGGTGCCGCGGCTGGTGCTGGCGATCAACAAGATCGACCTGGTCGGCTACGACGAGGCCGTGCTCACCGCGATCGCGAAGGACTTCTCCGGGCTGGCCCGCTCGCTCGGGTTCGCCGACGAGGCCGTCGTGACGATCCCGGTCTCGGCGCTGGTCGGCGACAACGTCGTCGAGCGCTCGGCGAACACACCCTGGTACGAGGGGCCGACGCTGCTGGGCCACCTGGAGTCGGTGCCGGTCACCGGGCCGGAGGCGGGCGCGCCGTTCCGGATGCCGGTGCAGTACGTGATCCGCGAGCACAGCCGCGACTACCGCGGCTACGCGGGTCAGGTCGCGGCCGGCACGGTCGCGCCCGGCGACGAGGTGGTCGTGCTGCCCGGTGGCGCCCGGACCACGGTCTCCGCGGTGGAGACGGCCGACGGGTCGCTCGCATCGGCCGGCGCAGGCCGCAGCGTGACGGTGCTGCTCGCCGACGACATCGACATCTCCCGTGGCGACGTGCTGGCCTCGGCCGCGGCGCCGCCGCGGGTCGGCACCGAGATCGACGCGACGCTGTGCTGGCTCTCGGACAAGCCGCTGCGTCCCGGGGCGCGACTGCTGCTCAAGCACGGCACGCGGACCACGCAGGTGATCGTCGGCGCGCTGGGCGACCGGCTCGACACCGACACGATCACCTACACCGACGCGCCGGGGCAGCTCGGGATCAACGACATCGCGAAGGTGTCGCTGCGCACGGCCGACCCGCTGCCCGTCGACGACTACGCCGACGACCGGGCCACCGGCTGTTTCCTGATCATCGACCCGCCGACCGGCAACACGCTCGCCGCCGGCATGGTGGGCCACCCGCTCACACTGGCGCCGTAGTGACGGCGCTCGTGGCGGTTGCGCACGGCAGCCGCGACCCGCGGTCGGCCGCGACCGTCGCGGCGCTGGTCGACGAGGTGCGCCGGCAGCGTCCCGACCTGGACGTGCGGCTCAGCTTCCTCGACCTGTCCGCGCCGCGGCTGCCCGACGTGCTCGCCGGCGTCGCCGCCGACGGGCACCGCTCGGCCGTCGTGGTGCCGCTGCTGCTCGGCAACGCGTTCCACGCCAGGGTCGACGTGCCCGGCGAGGTGCACCGGGCCGCGAGCCGCCACCCGCAGCTGCGGATCGCGACCGCCGACGTCCTCGGCGGCGACCCGCGCGTCGAGGCGGCGGCGCTCGACCGGCTCACCGCCGTCACCGGCCCGCTGCACGACCCGGGGCTCGGTGTCGTACTCGCGGCGATCGGCTCGTCGGACGTCGCGGCGAACCGGGCCGTCACGCGCGTCGCGGCTCGGTGGGCCCGTCGTTACGGCTGGTCGGGCGGGATCGCGGCGTTCGCGACGACCGTCGAGCCGACCGTGCCCGCCGCCGTCGAGCAGCTGCGCGCCGGCGGGGCGGAGCGGATCGCGGTGGCGCAGTGGATCCTCGCGCCCGGGCTGCTGCCCGACCGCGTCGAGCGCTCGGCACGCGCGGCGGCCCCCGACGCCCTGATCGCCGCGGCGCTGGGCCCGCACCCGGACCTCGCCGCGCTCGTCGTCGACCGCTACACAGCCGCCCGAATCGACACCGCCCGAATCGACACTGCCGGCTCCCCCGCGCGAGCTGCAGGCTGAAGTTCCCCACCGTTTTGCCAACCTGCACGGCCTCCAGGGTCTGCAGGTTGGCAAAACGGTGGGGAAGTTTTTGTGCCCGGGCCCAACCGGACGTGGTGGGTGGTGGTCATCCCCGTCGAGACCGTCCACCCACTCCTGAAGGAGCCCGCCGTGAGCACGACCCGTCGCCTCGCCACCCGATCCGCCGTCGCGTCCGTGCTCGCCGGCGCGGCGATCGTCCTCTCGGCCGGGCCGGCCGCCGCCGTGACCCCGGGAGACCTCACGGCCAGCGCCGTGCCCACTGGCTCGACCGGCGCCTACTGGGGCGCGATCGCGATCTCGGTGCGCACCGGCAACGTCGGCTACGCGTGGGACCACACCAACGCCTCCAGCGCCTCCTCGACCGCCGTCAACAAGTGCAACGCCGGCGACTGCGAGACGGTCGTGCAGGTCCGCAACGGCTGCGCGGCCGTCGCGCAGGCCACGAACCGCGCGTGGGGCTGGGGCTATGCGACGACCATCGAGGGCGCGAAGCAGCAGGCCATCTCCGGCGCCCCCGGCAGTGGCGCCAGGGTGATCGGCTGGGTGTGCACCACCCGCTGAGGCGTGTCAGGCGTTCGGCAACGCCGGTAGCAGGGTCCGCGAGAGACCGGTCGAGCGGCGCAGCTTCAGCTCGGGCCTGACCAGCACCTCGACCGGTTCGACGTCCTGCCCGCCGAGCATCTGCATGACCGTCAGCGCCACCTTCTGCGAAAGCTCCTCCGTCGGCTGGCGCACGGAAGTGAGCGGCGGGTCGCTGCGGTCGAGGAACGGCGAGTCGTCGTAGCCGATCACCGAGACGTCGGCCGGCACCTGCCCACCCCGCTCGCGCACGGCGTCGACCACCCCGAACGCGATCTGGTCGTTGGCCGCGACGACGGCGGTGACCTCGGGCGCGCGGTCCAGCAGGTCGAGCGCCGCTGTGCGGCCGCCCTCGCTGGAGTAGTCGCTGCGCGCGACGACCAGCTCGGCGGCGGGCACCCCGCGCCGGACGAGCGCCCGCTCGTAGCCTGCGAGCCTGCGGTCGGACGCGCGGATGCCCTCCGGACCCGCGACGAACCCGATCCGGCGGTGCCCGAGCTCCCACAGGTGCGCGACGGACATCTCGGCCGACTCGGCGTGGTCGGTGGAGAACACCGGGCTGGGCAGCTCCTGGAAGCCGCCGTTGAGCGACACGATCGGGATGTGCCGCTTGATCAGCACGATCCGGTTCTCGCGTTGGGTGGTGCGCAATATGTTCGGCGACGAGAGGAACACCACGGCCGAGACCCCGGCCTCGGCGAAGTACTCGATCTGGTGCCGTTCGAGCGTGTTGCCCGCCCGCGACGTGCAGACGACGGGGTGCATGCCGTAGCGCAGCAGCTCGTCCTGCAACGAGTCGCACATCCTGGCGAAGAACGGGTTGTCCAACCCGGGCGAGAGGATCAGCACCATCCCGTCCTGCACCCGCTCCGGCCGGCCGAGCGCTCGCAACGCCTCCCGCACCCGCAGCCTGGTCCGCTCGGCGACGCCCGCCTTGTGGTGCAGCACCCGGCTGACGGTGGCCTCGCTGACGCCCGCGAGCCGGGCGATCTCGGCGAGGCCGGGCTGGCCGGCACGGCCCCGCCCGCGGGGTGAGACATCCATGCGTCGAGAGTAACCCGGCGTTGCAAGAATTCGTCAAGTCGGCCAGCAGAAATCACCGCCCTGCGGTCTGAACGAAGCATCAGCACAGCTCAGAAGGCTGCAAGCTTGCAGATGAAGTTGCAAGAAATCCCCTCCCGGTCGTACCGTTCGCCGGGCACGAGACCCGTCGCACCCAGGAGCACGATGTCCGGATACCGGCATGATCTGACCCCGTTCGTCGAGGACGTCGTCCGCCGCCTCGATGGGTTCTCGCTCGGCAGCCCCGGCCGCTACCGCAACTCGCTCGACGCCGTTTACGACGCCACGGCGCCGGACGTCTATGGCTGCGCAGACGCCGCGAACATCGCCTACAGCCTCGGTCTGCTGCCGACGTCCGGCGCGGAGCGCGACCAGTGGGTCGCGGAGATCCAGGCCCACCAGGACCCGCTGACCGGCGCCTTCCGCCACCGCACGCACACCGAGTACCACACGACGGCGCAGGTGCTCGGCGCGCTGGACCTGTTCGACGCCAAGCCGCTGCACCCGCTGAAGTTCCTGCACCCGTTGCTCGACGAGGGTGCGATCGAGCACTTCCTCGACGGCCTGGCCTGGTTCGACGACCCGTGGTTCTCCTCGTGGGACGGCGCCGGCAGCGCAGCGGCACTGGCCATGACGGGCGAGGCGCCGCCCGAGTGGTTCGACCGCTACTTCACGTGGCTCGACGCCGAGACAGACCCGAAGACCGGCTTCCTGCGCAAGGGCTTCATGCTCCCGCTGGAGGTGCGCCGGGGGCTCTTCGCGAACCTCGCGGGCTCGTTCCACTACTTCTTCAACTACGTCTACTTCCACCGCCCGCTCCCCCATCCGGACGCGGTGATCGACACCTCGCTCACGCTCTTCCACGAGAACCCGTTCCCGATCGCGCTGGAGCACGTCGGGTATCCCGAGGTCGACTGGGTCTTCGTGATCAACAGGGCGGCGCGGCAGACGGCGCACCGGCGCGACGAGGTGGCCGCCGCGCTGAGCGAGGTCGCCGACCGGGTGGCCGAGCGCGTCAACGACGAGGGCCACCGCAACCAGGACAACTACTTCCGCACGGTGCACGGCCTGCTCGGCACGGTCTGCACGGTGGCGGAGCTGCAGCAGGCCGTGCCCGGCTCCTTCCACACGCCACGACCGCTGCGGCACGTCCTCGACCGACGGCCGTTCATCTGAGACCGGGAGAGCAGGTCATGGCTCGGACGACGACCTCGCGAGTGCGCAAGCGCGACGATCGCGCGGCGTACGTCTTCCTGCTGCCGTGGTTCGTCGGGCTGGTCGTGATCACGATCGGCCCGATGGCGATGTCGCTCTACCTCTCGTTCACCGATTACTCGATGCTCGCCCCACCGAACTGGGTCGGTCTGGACAACGTCGAGCGGCTGCTGACCGACGAGCGGCTGCACAACTCGCTGCGCGTCACGTTCACCTACGTGCTGGTCGGTGTCCCGTTGCAGCTCGCCGTGGCGCTGGCGGTCGCGGTGGTGCTCAACCGCGGGATGCGCGGCCTCGCGTTCTACCGCTCGGTCTTCTACCTGCCGTCGCTCCTGGGCGGCTCGGTGGCGATCGCGGTGCTGTGGAAGCAGATCTTCGGCAGCACCGGGCTGGTGAACGACGTGCTCGCGCTGGTCGGGATCGCCGGCCCCGGCTGGATCTCCGACCCGCGCACGGCGCTGTCGAGCATCATCCTGCTGCACGTCTGGACGTTCGGCGCACCGATGATCATCTTTCTGGCCGGGCTGCGGCAGATCCCGGAGATGTACTACGAGGCGGCGACGGTCGACGGCGCCGGCCCGTTGCAGCGGTTCCGGCGGATCACGCTGCCGATGCTCAGCCCGATCATCTTCTTCAACCTGATCCTGCAGATCATCGGCTCGTTCCAGGCGTTCACGCAGGCGTTCATCGTCTCCGGCGGATCGGGGGGTCCGTCGGACTCGACGATGTTCTTCACCCTGCTGCTCTACCAGCGCGGGTTCGGCGAGCTGGACATGGGTTACGCCTCGGCGATGGCCTGGCTGCTGCTCCTGATCATCACGATCTTCACCGCGGTGAACTTCATCGCCTCGCGCTACTGGGTGTTCCATGAGAGCTAGCAGCCTCGTGCGGCACGCCGTCCTGATCGTGGCCTGCCTGATCATGATCTACCCGCTGCTCTGGATGGTCGTCAGCTCGTTCCGGCCCGACGACCTGATCTTCCGGCAGCCGGGGTTGTGGCTGACGAGCCTCGACACCGTCAACTACCGGGAGGGCTGGTCGGCGCTGACCCGCCCGTTCAGCGTCTACCTCGCCAACTCGGCGGTGGTCGCGCTCGGCGCGATCATCGGCAACCTGGTCTCCTGCTCGATGGCGGCCTACGCGTTCGCGCGGCTGGAGTTCCGCGGCCGCAAGGCGCTCTTCGGCATCATGCTGTTGACGATCATGTTGCCGTTCCACGTGGTCGTCGTGCCGCAGTACATCCTGTTCTCCCAGTTCGGATGGGTGAACACGTTCTGGCCGCTGATCGTGCCGAAGCTGCTCGCGACCGACTCGTTCTTCGTCTTCCTGATGGTGCAGTTCATCCGCGGCATCCCGCGGGAGCTCGACGAGGCCGCCCGCATCGACGGCGCCGGGCACCCGCGGATCTTCCTCGCGATCATCCTGCCGCTGATGACGCCGGCGCTCGCGACGACGGCGATCTTCACGTTCATCTGGTCGTGGAACGACTTCTTCACGGCACTGATCTACCTGACCGCACCCGACATGTTCACGGTGCCGGTGGCGCTGCGGGCGTTCGTCGACTCGACCGGCAGCACCTCGTGGGGATCGCTTTTCGCGATGTCGATCGTGACGCTCGCGCCGGTCTTCCTCGCCTTCCTGCTCGGCCAGCGGTTCCTCGTCAAGGGGATCGCGACGACCGGCATCAAGTAGCCGTTCCGCACAAGGAGGTCCGGACATGCGCAAGGCTCTGACGGTGCTGATGACGGGGGTGCTGGCGGCGGCACTGCTCGCGATCGCCGGGAGCGGCGGCGCGGCCCCTGACCCGAACGCGCCGGCCGCGATCCGGTTCATGTGGTGGGGCGCCGACCAGCGGGCGAAGGTGACCACGGCGGCCGTGCGGGCGTTCGAGGCGGCGAACCCGGGCGTCGCCGTGCAGGTCGAGCCCACGACGTTCGACGGCTACTTCGACAAGCTCGCGACGCAGTTCGCCGCGAACGACGCCCCCGACGTCATCCAGTTGACCCCGGACAAGGTGCTGGAGTTCGCGGGCCGCGGCGCCCTGCTCGACCTCGCGTCGATCGACACGTCGAAGATCGACCCGCGGCTCGTCCAGATCGTGAAGACCGAACGCGGCCAGGCCGGCATCCCGGCCGGCATCGGCTCGCACGTGATGGTGGCCAACCCGCGCCTGTTCGTCGAAGCGGGCGTGCCGATGCCCGACGACACGACGTGGACCTGGGCGGACTACCGGCGGATCGCGCAGGAGATCACCCGCAGGACCGGCAAGGAGGGCGTCTTCGGCTCGCAGGCCTTCGGGATCTCCAGCAACGGCCTGTCCGTCTGGCTCAGCCAGCAGGGCAAGACCCTGTGGACGAAGGACGGGCAGATCGGCTACGAGGCGCCGGACTCGACCGGCTACTTCCAGCTGCTGAAGGACATGAGCGCGGAGGGCGGGCTGCCGACGCCCGAGCTGATCACCGAGGAGCTGAGCGCGCCGCTGGAGCAGTCGGGCATCGCGACAGGCCGATACGCGCTGGCCTACGCCGACACGAGCCAGTTCTCGTCGCTGGTCAAGGCCGCGGGCGAGGACCTGGAGCTGCTGCGCTTCCCCAGCCGGACCGGCAAGGCGGCCGACGCGAAGATGGAGGTGCGCTCGTCGATGTACTGGATCGTGCCGGCGCGCACCGAGCACGAGGCGGCGGCGAAGAAGCTCGTCAACTACCTGGTCAACAGCCCCGAGGCCGGCAAGCTCCTGCTCGGCGACCGGGGTGTGCCCACCAACTCCGCGGTCCGCGACGCCGTGCGCGCGCAGCTCGACCCGGCGAGCGCGGAGTCGGTCGCGTTCATCGAGGAGATCTCGCCGGAGGCCCGCGACTTCGTCCCGCGTGCCCCCGTCGGCGGCGGCAACCTGGAGGAGATCCTCAAGCGCCAGACGTCGGACGTGCTGTTCGGCCGGGCCACGCCCGCGGAGGCCGCACAACGGCTCATCGACGAGTCGCGGGCCGCGACCCGGCGCTGACGCCGGCACATCCAGCCGCGCGCGGGATGCGTGCGTTCCGCACGCGTGGGCAGGAAAGCCACTTTCAGGCCCTGTGAGGGCAGGAAAGTGGCTTTCCTGCCCTCCCCGGACGCCGAGGGTCACCACGAAACCCGCAGGAGCTCGATCGTGCGGACGAGCTGGTCGAGGTACTCGGGGCAGCCGGGGCACTCCGTGAGGTGCAGGACGAACTCCCGGTCGTCGAGCGTGCCTTCGAGGTGCTCGGTGACCAGCTCGGCGAACTCGGCGCAGGTCATGCGACCGCGGCCGCCGGGGCGGACCGCCGCAGGGCCGTCGCCGCCAGCAACGCGCCCACCAGAAGCGCGACGCCGGTGAGCAGCCAGCCCGCGGTGTGCACGCCGAACGCGGTGCTGACGACGCCGAACACCACCGAGAACGGGAGGAACACCAGCCACGTCAGCGAGCTGACGCCGGAGGCGACGCCCGCCCGCACCGTCGACGGGACGGCGTTGTGCACGAGCAGGCTGACGTGCACCGCGAGCGCCATCAGCAGCAGGCCGAGCAGCACCTGCGCGAGCGTGATCACGACGACGTGGGTCGCGACGGTCAGGGTGACGCTGCCCAGCGCGAGCAGGCCCGTCACGACCCCGAGCACGGCGGGCCGGTCGAGGTCGACCCGCCCGGCGAGCAGGCCGCCGAGGCCGAGCGTGGTCATCAGCGCGGCCCAGTACGGGCCGAACAGCACGGCCGGGGCGGCGATCGCGACGAGCCACAGCGGCCCGAACTCGAAGATCGACTGCATCAGCACCGCGCTGAGCACGGCCAGCACGATCACCGGGGCGAGCGATCGGGTTCGGGTCAGCACGCGCAGCGTCGTCGCCACGTGCTTGCGCAGCGGGGTGCGCTCGTCCGACCGGTGCAGGCGCGGCTCGCGGAACCGCAGGTAGGCGACGACGGACAGCAGCGCGAGCGGGATGGTCAGGAAGTACGTGGTCCGGGGCGAGAGCAGGCTCGCCACCCAGCCGCCCGCGAGCGAGCTCGCCACCAGCGCCGCGCTCTCGATCGCCCGCACGGCGCCGATCCGGCGCTCGAACCCGTCGCTGCCGCCGGTCTCCTCCAGGACGGTGTCGTAGACCATCGCGTCCAGCGTCCCTGAGTACATCGCGAAGTAGACGCCGAGGAACATCGCGCAGAACGCGTAGCTCAGCACGTCGTGGCTCAGCCCGCCGACCAACGCGCACGCCGCGAGCATCGTGCTCGCCACCACGAGCACGCCGCGTCGGCTCCACCGGTCGGCGAGGATCCCGGAGGGCACTTCCAATATCGGCACGACCGCGGCGTACGCGGCGGCCGCGAGCCCGACGGCCGTGGGGTCGAAGCCGATCTCGCTCATGAACAGCTTCTCGACGGGCGCCCAGAGCATGAAGCCCTGCAGCGCGACCCCGATGTGCAGCGGCAGCAGTCGGCGGCCCAGTCGACGGTGCAGGTTCACCGCCGGCGGTGAAAGTGTGGTCATGCAGGATGCAGTGACACGAACCCCGCCGGGCGTTACACGCCTTTCTTCCGGAACGCTGCCAGCAACGCCGCACGGCTCGGTTCGGGCAGCTCGGCGACGTCGTCGGCCGGCAGGTGGCCGAGCCGCTCGACGGTCGACCGGAACTGCGCGACGTAGGTCGTGCAGCCGTCGCACAGCGAGAGGTGCTCGACGACCCGCTGCTCGGTCGTGGTGTCGAGCGCGTCCTCGAGGAACGCGGTGACGAGCTCGGCCAGCTCGACACAATCCATGTCGCTCACGGCGCGACCCTCCCTTCCGCGGCGTAGAACTGCGCGAGCTCGTCCCTGACGAACACCCGCGCCCGATGCAGCAGCACCCGCTGGTTCCCGGCGCTGATGCCCAGTATCGAGCACACCTCCTCCGCGGTGTGCCCCTCGACGTCGCGCAGCACGATCACCACCCGCTGCCGCTCGGGCAGGCGCCCCACGGCGTTCGCGATCTGCGCCATCGACTCGGCCGCGAGCGTGCTCTGCTCCGGCGACGGCCACGGCGTCGGAAGCTCGCGCCAGTGCCCCGGGTACGGCTCGCCCGGACCCTGGAACCGGGCGGGATCGAGCGCGGGACCCTCCTCGTCGGGGGTCAGGCTGCTCCACGGGATGCTGCGGCTCTCGCGATCGCGCCGCCGCTTGGCCGTGTTGACCAGGATCCGGTAGACCCACGTCTTCAGCGAAGAGCGGCCCTCGAACTTCTCGACGCCTTCGATGACGGCGAGCCACGCGTCCTGCACGACCTCGGCCGCGGAATCGGGTGTCGAGACGAACGCCCGCGCGAGCCTGAGCATGCCGCCCGACCACGCGTCGAGCAGCAGCGCGAACACCGTCTCCTCGCCCGCGCGCAGGCCCGCGACCAGCACGTCGTCGGCGGGCAGCTCGGACATGGCGGAGATGGTGCCACGCATCGCCGACATTTCCCCGCAATCCAGGAGACCCTCGTCACGGGTCCGGCGTGAGTATGCGCTGTGACCAGGCGACGATCAGAAGTCCGGACATTTCAGCGCCGTCCCGGAGCACGGACACCGTATTGTCCTTCGGCCTGCGGGAACGCACGATGGTGTGGTGACCTCGACGCCGCTGCGCCCGCAGCCCGGCCGTGCCGCCCTGCGGCACGCCGATTCCGCGTCGATGGAGTGCTTCCTCTTCACCGGCCTCGAGAGGTTCTGGCCGTCCCGGCGCGGCCACGCGTTCGACGAGCTCTGTCGCTGATCACCGCTGTTCCCCGCCTGCACTGATCTGCGGCCGCGCACGGCTCCTCAGCCGTGACCACCACCAGCTCGTCCCGCCTCCCCTCGGAGTCACACCCCCATGCGTACCTTGATCATCTTTGCCCTCGTGGGCTTTGGCGCCCAGCTCGTCGACGGCGCGCTCGGCATGGCGTACGGCGTCACGTCGACCTCGCTGCTGCTGCTGGCCGGGGTGAACCCCGCGGCAGCGAGCGCGTCGGTGCACCTCGCCGAGGTCGGCACCACGCTGGCCGCGGGCGCCTCGCACTGGCGGTTCGGCAACGTCGACTGGAAGCTCGTGCTGCGCCTCGGCGTGCCGGGCGCGGTCGGCGCGTTCCTCGGCGCGACCGTGCTCTCCGCACTGTCGACGGAGGACGCCGCCCCGTACATGTCGGGCGTGCTGCTGGCGCTGGGCGTCTACATCCTGCTGCGCTTCTCGATCCGGCCGCCGCGGGTCTCGACCGCGCGCGTCTCGCCGCACCGCTCCAAGTTCCTCTCGCCGCTCGGGCTGATCGCCGGCTTCGTCGACGCCTCTGGCGGCGGCGGTTGGGGACCGGTCGCCACCCCGGCGCTGCTCACGGCGGGCCGCACCGCGCCGCGCACCGTCATCGGCTCGGTGGACACGTCCGAGTTCCTCGTCGCGCTGGCCGCGAGCGTCGGCTTCCTGATCGGGCTCGGCACCACGGTGCTCGACCCGTGGACGATCGGCGGGCTCCTGCTCGGCGGCGTGCTCGCCGCCCCGCTCGCGGCGTGGCTGGTCACGAAGATCCCCGCGCCGGTGCTCGGCACCGCGGTCGGCGGCATCATCATCCTCACCAACACCCGCACGATCCTGCGCGCGCTGGACATCACCGGCTGGGGGAGCACCACGGTGTACCTGGTCGTGGTCGGGGCCTGGGCGGCGGCGATCGCCATCGCGGTGTCGAAGCTGCGCAAGACCACGAAGGAAGCCGCTCCCGTCGCGGAAGAGCCCGTCGAAGTCGGCGCCTGAGCGCCTGCGAGCCATGCTCACCCGGCGGCGCGACCGCGACCACTGCCACACCGCGAGCGCACTCTGTCAGGTGGACCGCCCATCCCCGGTCCACCTGACAGGAGAGCCATGTCCACCCCTGCACCGACCCGCAACGACGTCCGCAAGCACATCGCCGACCGGCTGCTGACCTCGCTCGACGACCTGGTCCGCCGGCACCGCACGCTCGCGCTGCACACCGAGCACGTGGAGCTTCACGCGGAGCTCATCGCCGCGGAAGTGGCGCACGAACTGGCGCTGACGCGCACCGCGCTGCACCGGCACCCGCCGCTGCACTAAGCGTCGACGACGACGTTCTGGCTGTTGTGAGCGCTAACAAACAGCCAGAACGTCGTTGTCGACGGTCATCGTGGGGCCAGTTCCGCGGCCACCTCACGCAGCAGGGTCAGCAGCTTGCGCGCCGCAGGCGCCGGGGTGCGCGGCAGCACCGCGGCCACCCGGCGCGCCGAGCCCGCCCCGCGCAGCGGGCGCAGCACGACGTCGGGCCGCACGCCCTCCGCCGCCAGCGAGGGGACGACCGTCAAGCCGAGCCCGGCCGCGACGAAGCCCTGCTTGGCGGTCCACTCACGCACCCGGAACACGCACTCCGGCGCCGGGTCAGCCGCGGCGAACAGCTCGTCTGCGACGTCGGGGGCGCCTTGCACCCACCGCTCACCGGCCAGGTCCGCGAGCCCGACGGACGCCGCCGCGCTGAGCCGGTGCCCGCGTGGCATCGCAACCATCAGCGGGTCGCTCGCCAGCACGATCACGTCGGCGGGGAGGCGCCTGTCGAGCGGGGAGGCGAAGACGACCGCGAGGTCGAGGTCGCCTGCGACAACGGCCTCGGCGAGGTCGACGCTGCCACCCTCGCGGAACCGCAGCTCGACATCGGGATTGCGCTGCTCGAGGCGGGCCAGCGCGCGCGGCACGAGCGCGGCGTTGCCGGTGGGCACGGAGCCGATCCGGACCGGGCCCGCGGCGCCGGCGCGGACGGCGTCGACCGCCGCCTCGGCGTCCTCGACCGCCCGCAGCACGGTGCGTGCGTGACGGTTCAGCACCTCCCCGGCCGCGGTTAGCCGCACCCCGCGGGCGTCGCGGTGGAAGAGCGCGACCTCCGCCGCCCGTTCGAGCGCCGCCACCCGCCGCGAGACCGCCGACTGCGTGTAGCGAAGGCGCTGCGCCGCCGCCGTGAACGAGCCGCCCTCGGCAACCGCGACTAGCAATCGCAGGTCGACCAGATCCATGTTCACCGGGAATGGCTGCCCTTCCGAATCATCGCTACTCGCATACCTGAAGCGGACCTACCGTAGCGGCGTGAGCAGCATGACGATCGGATTCTTCCTGCACAACGAACACCTCGCGACCGACCCGGCGCTGGCGGCCGAGGTCGCCGTCATGGCCGAACAGCTGGGATACGACTCCTTGTGGGCGCCCGAGCACGTCGTCGTGCCGAGCCCGCGGGTCGCCCCCTCCCCTATGGAACCCGACGATCCGATCCTCGACCCGCTGGTGGTGCTGGCCCACCTGGCCGCGCGCACGACCACGATCCGGCTCGGCACCGGCGTGATCGTGCTGCCGCAGCGCAACCCGCTGGTGCTGGCCAAGCAGGTGGCGAGCCTCGACGTGCTCTCCGGCGGCCGGGTGCTGCTCGGCGTCGGCGCCGGCTACCTCGAGCCGGAGCTGCGTGCGATCGGCGTCCCGCTCGACGAACGCGGCGCGCGCACCGACGAGTTCGTCGCTGCGATGCGCGCGCTCTGGACGGCGGACGGGCCGGTCGCGTTCGCCGGCACGACCGTCGCGTTCGAGGGCGTCGCGGCGCGGCCCCGACCGGTGCAGCGGCCCGTCCCGCTCGTGGTGGGTGGCGAGAGCGGGGCCGCGCACCGGCGAACCGCACGGGACGCCGATGGCTGGTACGGGTTCCGGCTCTCCCCGGAAGCCGTCGCTGAGCAGGTGGGCGCCCTGCGGGCGGCTGCGGCCCGGATCGGACGGGAGCGTCCGGTCCACATCTCCGCGACACCCGACCGCAAGCTCGACCCGGCGACCGTCGCGGAGTACGCGGCCGCCGGGGCGCAGCGCCTGATCGTCGCCGCGCCGCCGAACATGGCGCCGGACCGCCTGCTCCAGTTCGTCGAGGCGAACAGCCCCGGGATGCTCGACGCAAAGCGTGCGTTCCGCACGCAAGGGCAGGAAAGCCACTTTCAGGCCCTGTGAGGGCAGGAAAGTGGCTTTCCTGCCCTCCACACGCACCCCGCCCGCAGCAGCTAGAGCCGTGGGTCCACCGGCTGCGACTCCAGCGCCAGCACGGCGAAGACGCACTCGTGCACCCGCCACAGCGGCTCGTCGCGGGCCAGCCGGTCGAGCGCCTCGATGCCCAGCGCGTACTCGCGCAGGGCGAGTGAGCGCTTCGTCCCGAGCTTGCGGGCGCGCAGGCGGTCGAGGTTCGACGGCGCGGTGTAGTCGGGGCCGTAGATGATCCGCAGGTACTCCCTGCCGCGCACCTTGACGCCCGGCTGCACCAGCCCGCCGCGCGCGCCACGGGTGAGGTTGGTCATCGGCTTCACGACCATGCCTTCACCACCGGCGCCCGTCAGCTCGTCCCACCATGCCGTTGCGGCCGCGGTCGAGCGCTCATCGGTCGTGTCGACGACCACCGTCGCAGTGCGCTTGAACAGCACCGGGTCGGCCTCGACGAGCCGGTCGGCCAACGCGATGTGCCAGCTGTGCGGCCGGGTGTGGAAGGCCGCGCCTTCTGCGGCGAGCACCTGGAACGGCGCGAGCTGCACTCCGCGCAGCCCGTCGGTCGGCCAGCAGTAGCGCCGGTACGCCGCGCGGAACGCCGTCGCCGCGTCGACGCGGGTCCGGATGCCGGCGGCCAGCTCGCCCACGTCGACGCCCCGCGCCGCCGCGGCCGCGAGCACCCCGTCGGCCGCTCCGAGCCCGACCTGCGCGGCCGCACCGACCGCCGCGTACTGCTCGCGGATCAGCCCGCCCGCCTTCGCGCTCCACGGCAGCAGCTCGGCGTCGAGCAGGAGCCAGTCGGTCGCCAGCTCGTCCCACAGCCCCGCGGCGGTGACGGCCGCGCGCACGCCGTCGAGCAGCTCGCCGGTCAGCTCCGACCCGAAGAACGGCCGGCCGGTGCGCGTGACGACGACCCCGCCGCCGTCGATCCCGAACCGGCGCGCGCCCGACTCCTTGCAGACG
The DNA here is from genome assembly GCF_021245725.1 of Pseudonocardia sp. TRM90224. GTDB lineage: Bacteria > Actinomycetota > Actinomycetes > Mycobacteriales > Pseudonocardiaceae > Pseudonocardia. The sequence continues at coordinate 287,385 of NZ_JAJGSX010000007.1, forward strand.
AGCACGACCGCGCGGGAGCCCATGTGCTTCTCCTCGCACACGACCTCCTGCACGCCGGCGTCCCGGAACCCCCCGAACGCCTCCTGCGGGTGCTCCAGCACACCGGGCAGCGTCGAGGTCGCGGTCGGCGCCATCGTCGGCGGCAGGTACACCAGCCAGCGCGGGTCCACCGCGAACCGGCTCATGACCTCCAGCGCGGCCGCGGACTGCTCCGCGGTCACCGTCACGTTGCCGTGGTGCTGTGCGGTGACGATCCGCTTGCCGGTGACGTCGGCGATGTCGAGCACGTCGGGCTCGCGAGGGCTCGGCGCGTCGGGCACGAGCGGGCGGGCCGGCTCGTACCAGACCTGCTGCGCATCGACGGAGACGATCTCGCGCTCGGGGTAGCGCAGCGCCGTCAGCGCACCGCCGAAGACGGCGCCGGTGTCGAGGCAGATCGTGTTGTTGATCCACTCGGCTTCCGGTACCGGCGTGTGCCCGTAGACGACGGTCGCGCGCCCGCGGTACTCGTTCGCCCACGGGTAGCGGATGGGCAGGCCGTACTCGTCGGTCTCGCCCGTCGTGTCGCCGTAAAGGGCGAAGCTGCGCACCCGCGACGACGCCCGGCCGTGGAACCGCTCCGGCAGCCCGGCGTGCGCGACGACGAGGCTGCCGCCGTCGAGGACGTAGTGCGCGATCAGCCCGTCGCAGAACTCCAACGCCTGCTTGCGGAACTCCTCGTCCTGCTCGCCCAACTGCGCCAGCGATTCCGCCAGCCCATGCGTGACCTGCACCTTCCGCCCCGAGAGCGAGCGGACGAGCTTCTGCTCGTGATTTCCGGAGACGCAGAACGCGTCGCCCGCCGCGACCATGCCCATGGCCAGCCGCAGCACGCCGGGGGTGTCCGGGCCGCGGTCGACGAGGTCGCCGACGAACACCGTCCGCCTGCCCTCCGGGTGGTGCGCGCCGATCGCGCGGTCCGCACCGTCGCGGGTGATCGTGTAGCCGAGCTCGCCGAGCAGCTGCTCCAGCTCGATCCGGCAACCGTGGACGTCGCCGATCACGTCGAACGGGCCGCGCTCCTCGCGCTTGTCGTTCAGGAGCGGCTCGATCTCGATCCGCGCCGCCTCGACTTCCTCCACCGAGCGCAGCACGTGCACCCTGCGGAACCCCTCGCGCGCCAGCCCGCGCAGCGACCTGCGCAGGTCGGCGCGCTGGCGGCGGATCACGTGCGGCCCGAAGTCGCGGTCGGGACGCTCGACGTTGCGCGCCTGGCAGACCGCCTCCGGGAGGTCGAGCACGATCGCCACCGGCAGCACGTCGTGCGCGCGGGCCAGCGCCACGAGCGGCGCTCGCGACGACTGCTGCACGTTGGTCGCGTCGATGACGGTGACCCGTCCGGCGTCGAGCCGCTTGCCCGCGACGAAGTGCAGCGCCTCGAACGCCGGCTGCGTCGCGGACTGGTCGTTCTCGTCGTCGGCGACCATCCCGCGGAACGTGTCGCTGGACAGCACCGCCGTCGACGGGAAGTGCGTGCGCGCGAACGTCGACTTGCCCGAGCCCGAGGCGCCGACCAGCACCACGAGCGCCATGTCGGGGATGCGCAGGATGCTCATCGCGAGAACACCGCCATCTGCGTCGGCGGGCCGACCTCGGGGTCGTCCGGCCCCACCGGGACGTACCGGACCGCGTAGCCGTTGCGCTCCGCCACCCCCGACGCCCACTCCCCGAACTGCGCGCGCGTCCACTCGAACCGGTGGTCGGTGTGCCGGAACCGGCCCGGCTCCAATGTCTCGTACCGCACGTTGTGCTCGACGTTCGGCGTGGTCACGACCACGGTCGCGGGCTGGGCCGCACCGAACACGCTGCGTTCGAGCGCCGGCAGCCGCTCCTCGTCGACGTGCTCGATCACCTCCATCAGCACCGCCGCGTCGAAGCCCGCAAGCGAGCCGTCGACGTAGGTCAGCGCCGACTGGCGCAGCGTCAGCCGTGCCCGCTTGTGCTCCGACATCCGGTCGAGGTGCAGCCGCCGCTCCGCGAGGGCGAGCGCGGTCGAGGAGACGTCCACGCCGACGATCTCGGTGAACGACGGGTCGCCGAGCAGGTCGCGCAGCAACGCCCCACCACCGCAGCCGAGGTCCAGCACGCGGCGCGCGCCGGCGGCGCGCAGCACGGCGAGCACGCTGCCCCGCCGCAGAACGGCCAGCGGCTCGCGACGCTCCGGCTGCTCGTCCTGCTCGTCCTGCTCCGGATCCACGACGGCGTTGTCGATCGCCTCCACCGCCGTGTCGTCGGCCTCCGCGAGCCGTTCCAGCGCCGAGCGCACGAACGAGCGGCGGTGCGCGAGGTAGCGGCGGCTGATCAGCTCCTTCTCCGGGTGCCCCGGCAGCCAGCCCGCGGCGACCCGCAGGAGCTTCTCGACCTCGTCGGGCCCGATCCAGTAGTGCTTGCTGCCGTCCAGCGCCGGGATCAGCACGTACAGGTGGGTCAACGCGTCGGCCAGCCGCAGCACGCCGGTCAGCGTGGTGTCGCGGTAGCGCGAGTCGCCCCACTCGGGGAACTCCGGGTCGAGCGGGACGGCCGTCGACTCGACGGTCCAGCCCAGCGGCGCGAAGAGACGTTCGATCATGCTGCCGTCGCCGGGGCACGGCAGCGTCGGCAGGTGCACGGTGAGCGGGATCGGGGTGTCCACCAGCTCGGGGCGGGCCGTGCAGCGGCCCTTCATCGCCGAGGAGAACACCGAGCCGATCGCGACCGCCAGCATCGAGCCCGCGACGTAGGGCCGGTCGTTGACGTAGCGCCCGAGCGTGAACCCGTCGTTGCCCTGCCGGCCGCGCACCAGCGCGACCGGGTCGACGTCGAGCATCAGCGCCGCCGTGCACGTGTCCGGGTCCGCTTGTGGGTAGAACACGTGGGCCGTGCCGGCCGAGACGGGAAACGCCTGTACCCGATCGGGGTGCTTGTGCAGCAGGAAGCCGAGGTCCGTCGCCGGCTCGGCGGTCGTGGTCAACGTCAACAACACGCGGCGAGTCTGCCGGACCCGCCCCGAACTTCCCCACCGTTTTGCCGACTTGCACGGCCTGGGAGGCGTGCAGGTTGGCAAAACGGTGGGGAAGTTTCGGTTACGCGGCGGCGGCCGCCGAGGCAGGCAGGCTGCGCAGCACCGCGCGTGCGACCGCGTCGTTGTAGCGCAGGCTCTGCGCGTTCATGCCCGGCCTGGTGAACGCGCCGCCGGGCTTGACGGCGGTGTGCGGGCCGACGGCGAACCGGCGCGGGTGCACCGCACCGGTCGCGTCGACGAGGGCCCCGTCGGCATGCCGCACCCTGATCAGCCCGGTGCTGCCCAGCAGCGTGCCGTCGGTGTCGACGAGCACGTCCTCGCTGATGGCGCCTTCGCACAGGAGGCTCGCCAGCAGCGGGTCGGTGGTGCGCGCGACGCTCGGCTCCGGCAGCCGCGCGTCGACGAGCACGTCGGCCGTCAATGGCTCCGCACCGGGCAGCGACGCGCTCCCGGCGACGAACCGCCCGTCCACGACGTCGACCCACATCCCCGCGCCGAGGAACCGGACGAACCCCGCCCGCGAGAGGGCAAGCAGCTGGCGGACGCGGAACCCCGGCGGCCCGCTCGCCACACCGTTGAAGAACCCGTTCCACCACCGCAGGTCGACCGCACGCGAGCGCGCCGACAGCACCCCCGTCCCTGCGAGCCTGCTGATCTCCGCGTACACCGACAGCATCGCGACGAACGCACCGAGGTGCGGGGTGTGCGCGGGGTCGACGTGCTGGCGCAGGTCCTCGGCGATCCGCTCGCGCACCAGCGGCTGCAGCGCGGCGAGATCGGGTGCCGTCACGCCGTCGAGCGGGCGGTCGAGCGCGGCGAAGTTGATGCGGTCGACGGGGTCCGGGACGCCCGCGGTGATCAGCTCGGCCATCGCGGGCGAGCCCCACTCATGTTCCGCGAACCGCTCGGCGAAACCCGCCCACGGCAGCGCGACCCGATCCGGGTGGCCGAGGAACAGCTCGTGGTACCAACCCCACGCGATCTCCTTGGCCATCAGCGGCCACACCTGTTCCCGCAGGTCGACGGGGGCGTGCGCGGCCACGATGGCGTCCACCGCGGCGCGTGGCAGGAACCGCGGCAGCGGTGGACGACCGGCGCGCAGGCCGTAGTGCGTCTTCGAGTGGTAGGGCGCACCGCGCGGCGAACCGGCCACCAGCACCGGCTCCGCGCCCGACGGGACGTAGCGCAGCTCGTCGCCGTCGTTCTCGAAGCGGCCGCCCCGGCCCTCGAACAGCAGCACGACGAGGTCGATGAACGCGAGCCCCATCCCGCGCACGAGCACCGTCTCGCCCGGCGCGATGACCGAGAGGTCGGTGTCGGTCGTCTGCTCCGGCGGGAGGTAGCGCAAGCCCTGCTCAGCGGCCCGGCCGGCGAGGGCGAGCTCGTCGGGCGGCATCGCCGCGTCGAGGTGGCCGGAGGCGAGCACGACGGTGTCGGCCGGCAGCGGCGGCGCGCCGTCGAGGTGCACGAGCTGACGGCCGCGCTCCTCGGAGAGCCCGGTGGCGCGCCTGCGGTGCACGTGCACCCGCATGCCGTCGGGCAGCCGCGCGACCAGCTCGCCGAACACCCACTCGAGGTAGACGCTCTGCAGCCGCCTGCTCGGGAACGTCGTGGCGGTGACCGCCCGCAGCTCGGCGCCCAGCGCGGGCTCCATCGCATCCGGGTCGGCGTGGTCGCGCGTCCACTCCCAGAACGACGGGCCTGGCCGGATCGGGCCTTCGCACTGCACGGTCTCGTCGGTGAAGAGCGTGACGTCGGCCGCCATCGAGTTCATCGCCAGCAACGGCGACTGCTCGGCGCGCCAGATCCGGCCGGCCCCGGCCGGGTACGGATCGATCAGGTGCACGTCGAGACCGCGGCCCGCGAGCGCGGGCCCGTACAGCTCGGGGGCGTTGGCGGCGATCCGTTCGAGCAGCCCCGCACCGCGGGGACCGGCACCGACGATCACGATGCTGGAGGGGGTCATGGGTTCCTCTCGGGCAGCCGGACACGGACGTCCGGCGGCTCAGAGGGCGGCGCAGGTGCGGCAGAAGTCCACGTGCCGGCGGCTCGCGAGATGCATCCCCACGGACCAACCGTAGATCGGGCCGTGCGGCGAGGCCAGCGGCACGTCGTCACATCGGTGTTGACCGTCGCCCTGAGCGGTGTTGTGGTGGGAGGCGTGTCGGTCATGGTTCCGCTGGTGATGCGGCGGCACGTCGACTTCGGACGGGTCTGGTCGGCGGGGTGTCCGGGCTCCTGAGCCCGTGCCCGTTCACCTCACCCACCCGGAAGGACCCCCCATGCCCGTCGAGTTCCTCGGCATCGGCGCGACCAACAACGGCACCGAGACCGAGCAGCGCACCGGTCCGGCGTTCGACAAGGAGTTCACGATCGCGCTGGCCCGCGCGCACGAGGAGACCGGCTGGGACCGCGTGCTCACCGCGTACGGCTCCGGCTCCCCCGACCCCGCGCAGGCCGCGGCCCTGATCGCGCTGCGGACCGAGCGGCTGCAGCTGCTGCTCGCGCACCGCCCGAACGTCTCGCACCCGACGTTCGCCGCGAAGACGGTCGCCACGCTCGACCAGATCAGCGACGGCCGCCTCACCATCCACGTGATCACCGGCGGGAACGACCACGAGCAGCAGCGTGAGGGCGACACGCTGCCGAAGGACCGCCGCTACGACCGCACCCGCGAGGCCATCCAGATCTTCAAGAAGGCGTGGACGTCGCGCGAGCCGTTCGACTTCCACGGCGAGCACTACACGTTCACCGACTTCGTGCTGGACGTGGAACCCGCGCAGAAGCCGCGGCCGCGGATCTCGTTCGGCGGCTCGTCGCCCGCCGCGTACAAGGTGGGGGCGGAGGAGGCCGACATCTACGCGCTGTGGGGCGAGCCGCTCGCCGGCACCGCCGAGCAGATCGCGACGATCACGCAGCTCGCCGCTGCGGTCGGCCGGCCGGCGCCGACGTTCCAGGTGGCGTTCCGCCCGATCCTCGGCCGCACCGAGGAGGAGGCCTGGGAGAAGGCCTACGCGACCGTCGCGCGCATCCAGGACCGGACGAAGGGTGGCACCGTCGGCCTCACGCGCCGGCACAAGCTGACCGACCCGGAGAATGCCGGATCGCAGCGGTTGCTGGAGGTCGCGGCGCAGGGTGAGCGCTTCGACAGGGCGCTGTGGACGGTCACGGCGAAGGCCACCGGCGGGGCCGGCAACTCGACGGCGCTCGTCGGCACCCCCGAGACCGTCGCGGCGGCGCTCATGGACTACTACGACCTCGGCGTGCGGATCCTGTCGGCCCGCGGCTACGACCTGATCGAGGACGCCAAGGAGTTCGGCCGCGAGGTCATCCCGCTCGTCCGGGCCGAGGTCGCGCGGCGCGACGCGGCCGAAGTGACAGCCACCGCGTCAGCCTGACCCCGAACTTCCCCACCGTTTTGGGTGGATGCGCGCCGAAATCGCGCGCAAGTGCACAAAACGGTGGGGAAGTTCTAGGGCTGGTGGCGTTCAGAGGGCGTCGATGAGCGCGGCCAGGCACGCGATGGTCGGCTCGAACGTCAGCTGGTGGACGTCGCGGCGCAGCTCGATCATGATCGAGTGCACCCGCCGGTCGACGCGGTGGTGCGCGAGCGGCACGTAGCACCCCGAGAAGGGCGTGTTCAGCGCGACGTCGCCGAGCGGGGCGAAGGCCTGCCGGGCGGCATCGACCAGCCACGGCGGCGTGTGCGCCGCGTCGGTGCCGAGGCAGACGGCCGGCCGGGGACCGTAGGCGTGCAGCTCGTACGGGAGCGGCTCGGCCGGGTAGGAGTGGACGTCGACCAGCACCGCGCGCCCTGTCGCGCGCAGCCGGTCGTCGACGGCGGTGCGCACCGCGTCCGCCCACGGCTCGTAGAAGGTGGCGAGCAGGTCGTCGCGGTGCTCGTGGTCGTCCGCGCGGATCCGCTGGCCGCGCGTGCCGTGGGTGTAGACCGCCGCCATGCCGACGGCCGCCATCTCCTCGCGCTCGTCGGGGAACCGCTCGGGATCGACGACGAACCGGGACGCCTCGTTGACCAGCACGAACGGGCGGAGCTGGGCTTGCTCGGCGGCGCGGAGGGCGATCGCGTCGGTGTGGTGGTCGGTGAGCGCCGCGAGCTCCGCCGCGAGCCCGGCGTCGTCGACGAGCAGCCGGTCGCGAACCCAGCCCGGGATGTCCGTGCCGGCGTGCGGCACGTGGAGCAGCACGGGGCTGGCGTCGTCGCCGGAGAGGCGCCGCACATGGGTGTGTCCTCGCACAGAGGTGATCCTGTGCGAGGACGCGCCCAGTAGGAAGGTCAGCGCCGCAGCTGGTGCTTGGGGTCGTCGACCTCGACCTGCTCCTTGCGCACCTTCTCCGAGACCGTGTGGTCCTCGGTCACCTTCTCGGTGCCGAGCCGGACCCGCTCGACGGCCTCGACGCGCTTGTCCACGACGGGGCGCTCGGCGTGCAGCGTGACCTCCTGCACGTCCTCCCCGATCCGCGGACCGCGTGCGGCGCGGTCGCCGTCGCGCACCGGCTCGCGCTCGACCCGCACCTCCTCGTGGCTGACGGGCACGTTCACCTTCTGCTGCTCGGTGACGACGTACTTGCGCAGCCGGACGGTGCCCGTCTCGTGCGACTCGGTGCCGACGCTCAGCCGCTCCTCGGAACGGGTCATGCCGCCGTCGCGGTGCATGTCCCGACCAGAGTCACGGCCGCCTCCGTTCAACCAGCGCGCGTAGTGCCGGGTGAGCCTGCGCTCCTCCTCCACGCTGATGTGGTCGGCGGAGTCGTCCACCTTCGGCGCGTCCTTGACCTCGTCCTTGGAGACGGCGAGCGTCAGATCGCGGTCGTGCATGTCCGCGCGTTCCAGCGGGACGAAGCTCTCCGTCAGCCCGAACAGGCCCGTGTTCACCGAGGCCCACTTGGGCGAGCCGTCCTGGCCGTCGACGAAGATCTGACCGACCTTGCCGATCTTCTGGCCGTCGCGGTCGTACGCCTGCTGGCCGACGATCTGCGGAATCATGTCCTGCGTGATCATTCGAGATTCGCCCTTCTGCTCGTAGCGATGAGGGAACACCAGAAGGGTTGTCGGCACGGCCGGCATCGACACAGGAGCGATCGGATCGAGTGATCTTGGTGCCCATCGGCACCAACGTCGTGATCGTGTGTCACCGCCGCCGCGGGTCACGTCCGTCGATCGTGGACACGTCCGGGGGTCCCGCCGAGCACATTGTGATCAACGGAAGACGGCCTGCGTCTGCGTCACGCGTGCGCAGAGCCGGCCGTCGCCGTCGCGCAGCACCGTGTCGACGACGATCACCGTGCGCCCGACGTTCAACGGTGTCGCGACCGCTTCGACGTGGCCGGACCGGACCGGACGCAGGAAGTTCGTCGCCGACGTGACCGTGGCCGTCCCGGTCGCGCCCTCCGGGAGGTTCAGGAACGCGCAGAGCCCGCCGGCGGAGTCGGCCAGCGCCATCAGCGCGCCGCCGTGCATCAGGCCGGCCGTCGTGCAGCGCGTCTCGTCCCAGTCGAGCCGCAGCCGCACCTGCTCGGGCGTCGAGGCCACCGCGGTCGCGCCGAGGAGGCGGGTGAACGGCATCGCGGAGTGCAGCTGCGCCGTCGGGTCGTCGGTCATGCCGCACAGGCTGCCGCGCGCGAGGGATGCCCGTCCATTACCTCCGACGTCATCGAGCGGCCGCGGCGCTGCCAGTAGCGTCGCCGTCATGACGACAGCCACGCTCCCTTCGAGCTTCGGGATGATGCTGCGCGACTGGCGCCAGCGCCGCAGGCTCACGCAGCTCGACCTCGGGCTGCAGGCCGACGTCTCCGCGCGGCACCTCAGCTTCCTCGAGACCGGGCGGTCGAAGCCGAGCCGGGACATGGTGCTGCACCTCTCCGAGGAGCTGGACGTGCCGCTTCGTGGACGCAACGAGCTGATGGTCGCGGCCGGGTACGCGCCGGCGTACACCGAGCTGGGGTTCGACGCCGAGGAGCTGGCCGAGGTGCGCAGCTCGCTCGGGCGGATCCTGGACGGCCACGACCCCTACCCGGCCGTGCTGGTCGACGGCTCGTGGAACCTCCTTGCGGGCAACCGCGCCGTGGCACTGCTCACCGACCTCGTCGACCCGGCACTGCTCGCGCCGCCGATCAACGTGATGCGGGTGAGCCTGCACCCGCGCGGGCTCGCCCCCCACGTCGTCGACCTGCCGGAGTACGCGGCACACCTGGTGTCGCGGCTTCGCCGGCAGGCCGAACGGGCCGCGACGACGGGGCTGCGTGCGCTGCTCGGGGAGCTCGTCGGTTATTGCCGCGACGCCGGGCTCGATCCGACCGCGCAGCCGCACGACCGGATCGTCCTGCCGCTGCGGCTGCGCCACCCCGACCAGGAGCTGACGATGTTCAGCACGGTCGCGGTGCTGGGCGCGCCGCTGGACGTCACGCTGGAGGAGGTGGCGATCGAGAGCTTCTTCCCCGGCGACGACGCCACCGCCGCGTACCTGCGCAAACGGTTCGACTGATCATCTGCGAGCTCGACCGCTGAAGAAGGTGTCGCCGACGGATCGCGATGCGGCACTCGCGAGGACGTGGATGGCACATGGCCATTTCGGCGCCGTCCTGACCTGCGAACGGCACGCTCTGCAGCGGCGGCGGCCATCGTCGACGTGAACGGCCAACAGGGCGACGACCAGGTCGGGCATCCCGGCAAGGGCCCTTGCTGCAGGCCAGTCGGTCGGTTCGTCGTCCACGGGTGAAGTCTCGGACGATCGGCGCCTACGCCCCACCCCGCCGCGGATTGATACTGGACGCACGATTCCCCGTTCAACGGGGAGGCCGCGTACGATTCGACCCATGCCGTCTCGCGGAGCTGGGCGGAGGAGACAGGTCGAGTTAGCAGCCGCCATGCGTGCGCGGGGTAAGCCATGGCGGCTGATCGCCGATGCGCTGCGAGAGCAGTTCGGGTTGAACGCGCGTGCGGCGATCCGGTTGGCGCACGGCTGGAGCCAGTCGGAGGTGGCACAACGCTGGACAGCTGAATGGCCCGACGATCCGAAGACATTCAAGAACATCTCCTACTGGGAGACATGGCCCAGCACGACCGGCTACGCGCCGTCCCTCGCCGTGCTCGAACGACTCGCGTTCCTCTATCGGTGCTCGGTTGCGGATATGCTGGTCGACTGGGGTGACCATCGCGGCCGCGATGTCGAGTCGACGCATCCTGCGCAGGAGCCGATCGCGTGGCAGGTCGAGCACCTGGCGCTGCCGGAGCTGACCAGGTCCATCGAGTGCTGGTCGAGCCAGCTCCCGGAGGCTGAGAGGCATTGGCTGCTCCTCAAGCTCAGCACTGCGACCGCTGCCGCCGCACACCTCTCAGCGAGAGGTGGAGGAAACTCGACGATCACCAGCGGCAGGAACGACCTCGATCGGCTGTGCGGACGCTGGCGGAGCGTCTACCGATTTCGGAGCACGAGTCGCAACGCTGAACTCGAAGGCGTCCATGAGCTGTCGTTCCGCACCGCGCAAGGGCAACTCATCGGGCACAGCCAGCCGAATACGTCGGGTTCCATCCTGGAGATGGCGTTGCGGGTCGACGGGCTCGCTGTCACCGGATCGTGGGAGGAGCGCACTTCACCAACAGGCCACTACCGGGCGGCGACGTATCGAGGAAGTGTCGAGTTCGTGCTCGACCCAACGGGTCGCTCCATGACAGGCCAATGGCTTGGGCTCGGCAAGCACTTCGTCGTCAACTCCGGACCGTGGGAGCTGAGCTGGATCGGCGATGCCGATCCGGATACGGCGCACCCGTGATGACCGCGACGACGGTCGTCCCCCGTCGGATCTCGTCGTCGGCGATGCACGCGAAGATCCCGAAGAGCATCTTCGCCACGTAGACCATTTCGAGCTCGATGCCGTGGCGCTCGGCGAAGTCATCGGCGAAGGCAACGAGCTCGGGCGTTCGCTTGGCGAAGCCGCCGAAGTGAAACCGATGGTCGATATCCCAGTTCTGCAGAACGCTTCCGACAGCGGCTGCCTGCAGCGCGCCGACATCGGCACCGAGCGACGTGACACCTCGAAGAACCGAGAATCCGCGTGCTCGTTGGCCGCTCCCGAGCCCGGCTGCCAGCCCGGCAAGGGTTCCTCCGGTGCCGACGGGGCAACAGATGAGGTCAAATGGCTGGTCGATCTCGGATACGAGCGCGGCACAACCCGGGATGGCGAACGGTGTCGATCCACCCTCCGGAACGACGTAGACCGATCCGAACCGTTCGCGTAGATCAGTCAGGAACGCCGGGTCGTGCTTCTGCCGATATTCGGTGCGAGACACGTAGTGCAGCTGCATCCCGAGCTCGATCGCCCTGTCGAGCGACGCGTTGGTCGGACGCTCCTCGCCACGAACCACTCCGATGGTCCGGAAGCCGAACTCACGTCCAGCCGCCGCCACCGCTCGGATGTGGTTGGAGTACGCACCCCCGAAGGTCAAGAGAGTCGATGCCCCGGACCGCTGCGCATCCGTGATCAGGTGGGCCAGCTTCCGCCACTTGTTGCCGCTGAGATCGGTGCCGATCAGATCGTCACGTTTGACGAGTAGCCGCACCCCGCGCAGCCGCTCGTCGCGCACCTCCTGAAGCGGCGACGGCAGCCTGAGATCCACGCCCGACACGGACACCGCGCCAGAGTAAGCCGGTGAAGGCTGCGTCGGCGCCGTCGCGAGCGTCACCGGCCGAGCCGGTGGGCGTGTGCCGGTTCGTCCAGTGAGGATCGTGTGCGGGGTTGGTGAAGACCCGCCCGATCGGCGCCCGCGCGGCACATCATGCCGGTGTGACGTGGCAACAGGAGTTCGAAGCGGCGGCGGCCGCGCGACCGGCTGACCCCGACTGGACCCGCGGGGCGCACCTGCAGTCCGCGCTCGCGGCGAGCCTGCAGCGGTTCCAGGTCGGCGAGGCCGGCGACGGCGCGAACCTGATCGGCAAGGCCGACCGGGCAGGCGACCCCGGCTACGCCGCCGCCGTCCGGCTGTTCGTCGCGGAGGAGCAGAACCACGCCCGGATGCTCGGGCTGCTGCTGGACGCCGGGGGTGTGCCGCTGATCGGGTCGCACTGGTCCGACGCGGTTTTCGTCGCTCTGCGCAGGTCGTTGGGGCTGCGGACGGAGCTGATGGTCCTGATGGTCGCGGAGGTCATCGCGCTGCGCTACTACCGGGCACTGCGCGACGGGGCGCCCGACCCGCTCGTGCGCGAGGTCAGCGGGCGGATCCTCGCCGACGAGGAGCGGCACGTGCCCTTCCACGTCGACCGGTTGCGAGCCGGGTTCGCGACGCTGCCGGTGCCGGCGCGGGTGGTCGTCGTCGCTGGGTGGTGGGTGCTGTTCTGCGGGGCTGCCGTCGTCGTCGCGTGGGACCACGGGCCGGCGCTCGTCGCGACCGGGGTGCGGCGGCGCGGGTTCCTCCGCGACGTCGTGGGGTTGGTGCGGAGGGTGGTCGCGGACGTGTTCGCCGTGCGCGCGCCGGCCGGGGCGCGGTGAGCGCGCCCGCCATGGACGAGGTGCCGCAGGCGCGAGCGGTGGTGGCCAGCCGGGATGTGTGTGTTCCGCACGCAAGGGCAGGAAAGCCACTTTCCGGCCCCCACAGGGCAGGAAAGTGGCTTTCCTGCCCTCCCCGACCCCTGGGTGAGCTGCCCCGGCCGCCCGGAAACGAACGAACGGCACTCTCGTCCAATAGGTATGGACGAAAGTGCCGTTCGTTCACCGACCCAACCGCGGCCGTACACCCGAGCCGAGCGCCGAGGCGCTAGCCGGCCAGCCTGGCCGGGTCCAGGTGGCCGATCGGGAGGTCCGTGCCGCCCGTGCTCGCCAGCTGCGCTGCGATCTCGCCGAACACGGTCGACATCTTGAACCCGTGCCCGGAGAACGCGCCGCACAGCCAGACGTTGCCGGTGCCGGGGAGCCGGCCGAGCAGGCCGTGCCCGTCGCTGGTGAAGGCCTCGGGGTGGGTGGACACCCGCAGCGGCGTCGGGACGAGGCCCGGCAGCCACTCGGCAACCGCGGCGTCGACCCGTTCGGTCACCGATGGTGGCACGTTCCGGTCGAACGTGTCGGCGTCGTGCAGCTGCCGGACACCGCCCTCCGGCGACACCTTCACCAGGCCGCCGTCGAGCGTCGGGAACCCGTAGATCGAGCGGCCGCCGCCGATGTCCCTGATGAAGATCGGGAACCGGTCGGCGGTGTACGCGCCGGCGTCCAGGGCGAAGTACCAGGCCAGCAGCAGCTGCTCGACGCGGACGTGCCCGGCGAGCTGCGGCGCGAACCTCGCCGTCCACGGGCCCGGCGCGACGATCACCTGCTCGACCGTGTACGCCCGGCCCCCGGCGTGCACGGTGACCAGGCCGTCTCCGGGGTCGACCGCGTCGACCCGGCACGACGGGACGACCGTCGCCCCACGCGCCTGCGCGCACCGCACGGCAGCGAGGACCGCGAACTCCGGCCGGAGGAACCCGGCCCACTCGTCCAGGAAGCCGATCTCACCAGGCCCGACGCGGTGCTGCGGGAACCGGGCGGCCATCGCGGAGTCGTCGAGCACCTCGTGCGGCAGGTCGTACTGCTCGGCGCTGGCCGTGATGTTCGCGAGCATGTCCGAGCCGGGCGCGCCGATCATCAGCCCGCCGGTCAGCGTGAGCAGCCGCGCTCCCGACTCCTCCTCCAACTCCCGCCACAGCTGCCTGGCACGCAGCAGCAGCGGGACGTACTGCGTGCCTTCGAGGTACGCAGTGCGGAAGATGCGCGACTCGCCGCCGGCGGCGGCACGGTCGTGGCCGGGGGTGAACTGCTCGAACCCGATCGCGCGCACGCCGCGCTTCGCGAGCTGCCACAGCGCCATCGAACCGGTGCTGCCCAGACCGATCACAGCGACCTGCGCGTCCATACCGCTCCGTCCCCGCACTTCGACGACCTGATCAGCTCGATCATGCCTTCCCCGGACGACCCGCGGGATAACGTGCCGTCATGACCGACGAGCTGGTGCACCTCGACGTCACCGACGGCATCGCGACGATCACGCTGGACTCCCCCGCCAACCGCAACGCGCTCTCCGCCCAGCTGCGCCGCGAGCTCCGCGACCACCTGGAGGCCGCGATCGGCGACCCGGGCGCGCGAGTGATCGTCCTGACCCACACCGGCACGGTGTTCTGCGCCGGGATGGACCTCAAGGAGTCCCGCGGGGCCGACGCGCAGGCGCAGGGCGTCAAGGAGTTCCCGAGCGTGCTCGAGCGGCTTTGGTCGTCGCCGAAGCCGGTCGTCGCCAAGCTCGCGGGCCCGGCTCGGGCGGGCGGGGTCGGCATGGTCGCCGCGTGCGACATCGCCGTCGCCGATGCGGGGGCGACGTTCGCGTTCAGCGAGGTCCGCATCGGTGTCGTGCCGGCGATCATCTCCGTGACGGTGCTGCCGCGACTGCTCCCGCGTGCCGCGCACGAGCTGTTCCTCACCGGCGAGACGTTCGACGCCGACCGCGCCGTCCAGATCGGGCTGATCAACAGCGCGGTGCCGGGGTTCGACCTCGACACCGAGGTCGGCCGCTACGTCGAGATGCTGCGCCTCGGCGCACCCGGCGCGCTCGCTGCGACGAAGGAGATGCTGCGCGCGCCGCGCCCCGACGCGATGGAGGAGCAGTTCGCCGAGATGAACGTGCTCTCCGCCCGTTTCTTCGCCGGCGAGGAGGGCCAGGAAGGCATGCGGGCGTTCGCGGAGAAGCGGAAGCCGAGCTGGGCGCAATAACAGCGGCTAGCCGGACCGCACCATCGCCGCGCGCGACCGGGTATTGGTGATCGTCACCGTCGCGACGTCGGAGCGGTAGCGGTCGTCCGACCACTCCAGCGGCACCCCGGTCGAGCTGGCGGTCAGTCGCCGCTCCCGCAGCAGCGGGGCCCCTTCCGGCACGTCGAGCAGCCGCGCGTCCTCGGTGTCGGCCGCGATGGCGTCGAGCGTGTGCCGGGCCGCATGCAGGTCGGCGCCGCGCTCGATGAGGTAGGCGTAGATCGAACCGGCGTCGAGGTCGACGTCTAGCAGCGCCCTCCCGATCGAGGGAACGAACGTCGTGCGCTCCAGCATCGCCGGCACACCGTCGAGCAGCCTCAGCCGGACGAGCTGGACGGCCGGCGTGTCGGCGTCGAGGTGCAGGGCGGCGGCGACGGCGGGGTCGGGGCGGCGCACCGCGATCTCCTGCGTGCGCTGGCCGGGTGCACGCCCGATGAGCTGCGCCCATCGGGAGAACGACAGGAACGTCTCGAACGGCTGCGACGCCACGGAGTCCAGTACAACCGCGCGCCGGCCCTGACCACCGCCGATCAGGCCCTCGTCACGCAGCGTCGCGAGCGCCTGCCGCACCGGCCCGCGGGAGGAGCCGAACTCGCGGCAGAGCTCCGACTCCGAAGGCATCGGGTCGCCGACCGCAAGCCGTCCCGAGCGGATGCGCCCTCGCAGCTCGGCAGCGAGCGCGGTGTGCAGAGGAGTCTCCACGGGCTGACCATACAAGTTCGAGCGATCCGGTTCACGAGGACATGGCAGCGCAGGTGAATTGCCTATGACTTGTATCTACAAGTTGTTGACGCCGATCTCCGGCGGCTGCAACCCTCCTCCCCGTGAGCACGGATCTGGTTGTCGTCGGAGCCGGCATCGTCGGCCTCGCCCACGCCGTCGACGCCGTCGCCCGCGGTATGAGCGTCACCGTCGTGGAGCGCGACGAGCGCGCAGTCGGCGCCTCGGTCCGCAACTTCGGCCACGGCTGCCTCACCGCGCAGGTCGGCGACGCCTACGCGTTCGGCGGCCGAGCCCGCGGTACCTGGCTGCGGCTCGCCCGCGAAGCCGGCTTCTGGGCTGCCGAGTCCGGGACACTCGCGGTGGCGCGCTCCGCCGAGGAGATGGCCTGCATCAACGAGCTCGGCGAGCTTCGCGGCGCCGACGAGGTGGTGGCGCTGAGCGCAGCGGAGGTGGCCGAGCGGGTTCCGGTCGCCACCGCCGGACTGCACGGGGGCGCGTTCCTGCCCCGGGACATCCGGCTCGACCCGCGCGCCGCCGCGCCGGCGATCGCGGCGTGGCTCGCGGACCAGCCTGGCGTTCGCATGCTGTGGTCCACGACCGTCACCGGCGTCGAGAGCGGCGGCGTGCGCACCCCACGTGGCGACATCGCAGGGCGCAACGTGGTGGTCTGCGCCGGCCACGACCTCGACCGGCTGCTGCCGGCCACGGCCGAAGAGGCCGGCATGCGGCGTTGCGGCCTGCAGATGATGCAGGTCAGGGCCCCCGGAGGGATCACCGTGCCGCCAGCCGTGCTGACGGGCTCGTCGCTGCTGCGCTACCCGGCGTTCAGCGCGACCGCAGGCGCCGCCGCGCTGCGCAAGAGGTGGGCGGAGGAACGCCCCGAGATGCTCGACGCCGGGATCAACCACATGCTCACCCAGCGTCCCGACGGCGACCTCGTCGTAGGCGACACCCACACCTACGCCAGGACTCTCGACCCGCTGCGCAGCGAGTCGCTCGACGAGCTGCTGCTCGCCGAGACCGCCGCGCTGCTCGGCGTCGACGAACTGCGGGTCGTGCACCGCTGGCAGGGCGTCTACGCCAGCGCCCCCGACGCCGAGTTCCTGCGAACGACGGTCGCGCCGGGCGTGACCGCGGTCGCGGTCACCGCCGGCATCGGCATGACCACCGCGTTCGGGTTGGCCCCCGACGTGCTCGACACCCTCTGACCAGCCGGGAGCCCCGTCATGACGATCCAGCTCGTCGCGCTCGACATCGCAGGTACCACGGTCGACGAGGGCGGCGCGGTGTACCGGCTGCTCGCCGAGGTCGTGCGCGACCACGAGCCCTCCGACGCCGACATCCGGCACTGGATGGGCGCCGACAAGCGCGAGGCCATCGCCGCACTGCTCGACGCCCCCGCCGCCACGGTCGAAGCCGTGCACACCGAGTTCGTCGAGCGGCTGGTCGCCGCATACGCCGCACAGCCGCCGCGTCCGCTGCCCGGCGTTCCGGCGGCGTTGGCCACGCTGCGCGCCGCCGGGGTGCTCGTCGCGCTCACCACCGGCTTCCGCCGTCCCGTCACCGAACCGCTGCTGGCGGCGGTGGGCTGGACGGTCGGGGAGCACCTCGACGCCGTCGTGTGCGCCAACGAGGTGGCCGCGGGCCGCCCGGCGCCGGACATGATCCGGGAGGCGATGCGGCGCACCGGCGTCGACGATGCCGCAGCGGTCCTCGCCGCGGGCGACACCGTCCTCGACATCCGGGCCGGCCTCGCCGCAGGCGTCGGCATGGTCGTCGGCGTGCTGACCGGCGCCCAGACCGGCCCGGAGCTGGACGGGGCCGGCGCAACGCACGTCATCGCCGGCGTGGCGGAGCTCCCCGCGCTGCTCGGCCTGCCGAGCTCAACGCGCGGGTGAGTGGGCGCCCGGGAGGGCAGGAAAGCCACTTTCCTGCCCTGTGAGGGCCGGAAAGTGGCTTTCCTGCCCTCCCCCCGCACCGCACCCGCGTTCCGTCACCGCTTCCACGCTGGGTCGCGGCCCGCAGCGGCGAGCGCCTTCTCGAACGTGCTGGCGCCATCGGGCACGTCCACCTCGGCCGCCATCCAGCCGCCGTCGCGGCCCATAGGCGCGATCGCTGCGACGCCGCCGGCCACCTCGTCGGCCAGGTCCGGGGCAATGTCGAGGGTCTGGCCGGTGGCTGCCGCGACGTCCCAGCCGTGCACGGCGAACTCGGTGGTCATCATCGAACCCACGGCGGCCGCGGGCATCGCGCCGCCGCCGAAGGTGGTCTCACCCTCCCAGACCGACGGGTCGGCCCACGCCTTCGCGGTGGCCGCGCCCTGCTCGGCGACCAGGTCCGCCCACCGCTCCCGCGGCACGTCCACCAGGTACGGCGCGATGTCGGCCGCCTTCCACTCCGGCTCCCACTCCTGGCGCGCCGCCGCCCGCTGCGCGAGCAGCATGCCGAACCCGATGTGGCTGACGACCTCGCCGACGGTGAACTCGGTGCACGGGCTCGGGTCGTCGTAGCGGGCGGGATCGGCCCCGCGGATCGCCGCGACGGCCACGTCGATGCTGGCGCTGAAACTCTCTGCGTGATCCATGTCCCCAGTCTTCCGCCGGGCCGGCGCGGCGTATTGGACGAACGCGACACCATCACCGCGGTTAGCCTGGAGGGGTGGATGTGCTGGCCGGGCCGCTGGAGCGGGCGATCGAGGTGCTGGCCGGGCTGCGGCTCACGGTGCTGACCGGCGCCGGGCTCTCCACCGATTCCGGCATCCCCGACTACCGCGGGCCCGGCTCGCCGCGCCGCACACCCATGACCTACCAGGAGTTCCGCTCCGGCCCGGTCGCGCAGCGGCGGTACTGGGCGCGCAGCTACGTCGGGTGGGCCCGGATGGCGCACGCCCGACCGAACGCCGGTCACGACGCCCTGGCCAGGCTGGAGCGCGCGGGTGTCGTGCACGGGCTGATCACGCAGAACGTCGACGGCCTGCACACCGCCGCGGGCAGCGGCACTGTGATCGACCTGCACGGCCGCATCGACACCGTCGTCTGCCTCGAGTGCCTGCAGCGCAGCCCGCGCGTGGAGCTGCAACGCCGGTTCGAGGCGCTCAACCCCGGTTTCCTGGAGGCAGCCGGCGCGGAGATCGAGTCGGCACCCGACGGCGACGCCGTGCTGGAGCGGGTCGACGGCTTCCGGCTGGTCCCGTGCCTGGAGTGCGACGGCGTGCTCAAGCCCGACGTCGTCTTCTTCGGCGAGAACGTGCCCCGCGAGCGGGTCGCCGCCGCCTACACGATGGTCGACGACGCGGAAGGGCTGCTCGTCGCCGGCTCGTCGCTGACCGTAATGTCGGGGCTGCGGTTCGTGCGCCATGCCGCGAAGGCCGGCACCCCGGTCGTGATCCTCAACAGGGGCGCGACCAGGGGCGACGAGTTCGCCACCGTGCTCGTCGACGCGGGCTGCTCCGAGGCGCTCACCGTGCTGGCCGCGCCCTACGAGCGCCCTGAACAGCTGGGACCTACTGCGCGTCGCCCAGGCGGCGCCCCCGCGGCGTTGCGCGAATACGTCGATACAACAGCGGTATCGCCGCATCCGCGCGCCTTGCGAGGACACCACCTGGACGCCGCTCGCTACGGCCCCAGCTGTTCAGGACCCTCCTAGTGTTCCCCGTGCTGGAGACGCCCCGCCTCATGCTGCGCGAGATCGTGCCCGCCGACGCGCACTCGCTTTTCGCCTTCCGCAGCGACGTCGAGGAGCAGAAGCACAACGACCCGCCGCACAAGGCCGTCTCCGAGTCGTACGAGCTGATCGCGCGGCTGGCCGCGGAGTACCGCGAGACGGGCGCCGTCCGGTGGGGCCTGACGATCAAGGGGTACGACGACGTCGTCGGCCTGCTCGGCTTCAACTTCTGGGCGCGGGAGCACCACCGGGCCGGGATCGGTTACGACCTCAGCCGGCACCTGTGGGGTCAGGGCCTGATGTTCGAGGCGATGACCGCGGCGCTGGAGCACGGGTTCACGACGATGGGCCTCAACCGCGTCGAGGCGCACACGAACAGCGACAACCTCGCGTCGCGGCGCATGCTGCAGCGGCTGGGCTTCTGGCAGGAGGGCACGTTCCACGACCACTTCTTCGAGGACGGCGCCTACCACGACGTCGCGCTCTACGTCATGCTGCGCCGCGACCGGCCCGAGCCTAGGGTGCCGTAGCGGCCAGGACGGCGAGCCAGCGGGCGCTCGTGTCGCCGTCGAACGGCGGCACGCCGGCCAGCATCGCCTTGTGCACCTCGTCGCACGTGCGCAGCGCCTCCTCGATGAGCGGCGCCGGGTAGGAGAGCAGCTCCTGGCGCTCGACGAACTCGTCCTCGTCGTCCACCCAGATCCGCCCGGCCCGGTCCTTGATCACGTCAAGATCGAGGTCGACGCACGCCGCGGTGCCGTCGTGCCACACCGGTGTCGTGCAGATGTCCACGTAGGTCGAGAACGGCGCCGAGGACACGTCCTCGTAGAACGCGGCGGCGAACCCGGCGGGCGGCAGCAGCGCGACGTAGTCGTACGACGAGGTGAACGCCGCGCCCGGCCGGCTGACCGGGGTGCCGTTGCGGGCACCGACCCAGATGCCGTGCTCGTCGGCACCAAGGCGGACCCCGTCGTACTCCCAGTGCCGTGCACCGTCCCATTTGGAGAACACGATCCGAACGGCCGTCACGTCTTACCAACCTACGGGGCCGGCGGCGCCAGCAGAACCCGCAACGGTCGCGGTCCCGACTTCGACTCCGCCGCGGCGTCGGTGAGGATCTCCAGCACCGCGCGGTGCGTCGCGGGGTCGGCGGCCAGCAGCGCGGCGTCGTCCTCCCAGACCAGCACGACCTCGCCCGCCGGGAGCCAGGAGAGGTCGCGCACGCACTCCTCCAGCGCGTCGAGGTTGCGCCCGTAGTAACCGGGGAACTGCAACGCAGCGCCAACCTTTGTGAACAGCGAGCGCCGATCCGCCACTGCGGGCAGCACACCGACCGTCGCGCCGCCCCGGCGCGCAGCCGCGGCGACCTCGGCGGCGGGTCGCTCGACCCGCTCGACCCCGGCCCTCATCGCGTCGCCGTGACGTCGACGACGACGAAGCTCTCGTAGTGGTCGGCGGTGTAGTACACCTCGCGGTCCTTCCCCGTGACGAGCCGGCGCGCGCCACGATCCGACTCCCCGGGAGTGGGCACGGTGTACTCGCGGTAGAAACCGTCCGGTTTCCGCGGCAGCAGCCGCTCGCGGTTGCGGAAGGTGATCCCGTCGCGGTCGTAGCGGAACGGGCCGCCCGCCACGATCTGCTTCCACACCTGCGCGGCCTCCGGCGGCAACGCGCAGAGCGGCTGAACTGGAAGCCCCGACTCGGCGGCTCCCGGCACATCGGGGGCGACGGGACCGCATCCGGCCGGCGCTTGGGCCGTCCCTTGGACCGCCGTCCGGGCCGCCGCCGGGTCCGCACCGGCAGGCACCGGACCGGCGGGCCGGACGAGGAACGCGACGCCGATCACCGCGACGACGAGCACGAGACCCGCCAGCAGCGACCACGTGCGCCGGGTCATTCGCGCCGGGCCGGGAACTTGGCCGAAACGACGTCGAGGAGGCGGTCGACACCAGCGGAAACGCCCCAGCAGAGCGGGATCAGCACCACCGTCGCCAGCAACACCTGGAAGGGGAACGGGAGCTGCGTGAGCCACAGCTCGACCGCGTCCCACCAGTCCGCGATCGCCCGTACCACGCCTCACAGCGTAGACCCGGGCGTTCTTCGTTAGGTTCGGGCACATGTTCGCCGTCTATGCAGCCGAGCCCAACGCCGATGCTCCGCTCGAGTCGCTCCGGGTCGGTGAGCGCCCCGAGCCCCAGGTCCCCGACGGTTGGGTGCCCGTCTCGGTGACGGCCGCCAGCCTCAACATGCACGACCTCTGGACGCTGCGCGGGGTCGGCATCAAACCCGACCAGTTCCCCATGATCCTCGGCTGCGACGGGGCCGGCACCCTCCCCGACGGGTCAGGTGTCGTCCTGCACTCCGTGATCGGCGACCCGTCGTGGCGCGGGGAGGAGACGCTCGACCCGAAGCGCACCCTGCTCACCGAGAAGCACCAGGGCACGTTCGCCGACACCGTGGTCGTGCCCGCTCGCAACGCGGTACCGCTCCCGGACGGCCTCACCGCCGCACAGGCGGCCGTCATGGGAACCGCGTGGCTCACCGCCTACCGGATGCTCTTCGTGAAGTCCGGGCTGCGGCCGGGGCAGACGATGCTCGTGCAGGGCGCCTCGGGTGGGGTCTCCACCGCCCTCGTCCAGCTCGGGAAGGCCGCCGGGATGCGTGTGTGGGTGACCGGGCGCACCGAGGAGAAGCGCGCGCTGGCCGCGAAGCTCGGCGCGCACGCCACCTTCCCCTCGGGAGAGCGCCTGCCCGAGCGCGTCGACGCCGTCTTCGAGACCGTCGGTGACGCCACGTGGGCGCATTCGATGCGGGCGCTCAAGCCCGGCGGGGCGATCATCGTCTCCGGCGCGACGAGCGGCCCGAACCCCGGAGCGGACCTGCAGCGGCTGTTCTTCCTCCAGCTGCGGGTGATCGGCTCCACGATGGGCACCCGCGACGAGCTCGCGGACCTGCTGGCGTTCGTCGCGAACGCCGGGATCGACCCCGAGATCGGGCTCGAACTGCCAATGGAAAGGGCCGAGGAAGGGTTCCGCGCGATGCTCGACGGAGACACCGCAGGCAAGATCGTGTTCACCCGCTGATACCGCTGGGCGCGGTCAAGGGGCCGTTCGTCTCGAATCTCAGCAACCTTAGAGCCTCGATCGGCCCTCTCAGCACGTACAGTCTGTGACCGTGTCTGAGCCAGAGAGTCGAAGGGCGCCGGGATCGGTCTTCATCCCGGCGCCGCGAGTGACAGGTCTGGTCGAGCTGCTCGACCGGTTGGACCGCGCGGTGGCCACCGCGCTGTCCCCGGTCACCTCGGCGGAAGGCGTCAGCCGCGATGGCTGGCGCGTGTTGTTGATGCTCGCTCGTGGAGGTGGGCGGAGCATGGGCGAGATCGCTTCGCACACCGCGCTGCCGGCCCCGACGGCCACCCGGGTCGTCGACAAGCTGGTGGCGTCGCGGTTGGCGTTCCGCCGCACCGACCCGGTGGATCGCCGCCGGGTCCTCGTCCATCTCGCCACCGACGGACGTGCGGTGGTCGAACGGGTCTGCGGGCGCGTGGAACGCCGCGCAGGCGAGGCGATCGGCGCGTCGCACACCCCAGAACGCGCGCAGCTCGCCGAACTGCTCGAGGTGCTCGCTGTGCGCGCCTGAGCGACGAACGACCGTCTCCCCTACCGTCTCCCCGTCACAGCGTCGTGCCGGCCCCGATCCGGTCCAACCACTCCCGCCCGCGCGCACCCAGGTGCTCGCGGGCGGACTGCATTGCGGGCACGTGCTCGCGGTCGCCCGACATCGCCGCCACGACGTCGCGCACGGTCAGCCCGTGCGCGGGACGGTCGAGCAGCTCGACCGGGTCGCCGGCCGCCACCGTGCCCGCCCGCTCGACGCCGAGGTAGGCGCCGGGCCGCCGGGCCAGCGTGAAACGCTTCACGAGCCCCGGCTCGTCGAGGAAGCCCGCGAAGACGCGGCACGGGATGCGCGGGCCGCGCACCACCAGCACCGCCGTCCCGACTCGCCAGCGCTCGCCGACGACGGCGCCGGAGCAGTCGACGTCGGCCAGCGTCAGGTTCTCCCCGACCGAGCCGCGCACGATCGGCCGGCCCAGCTCGGTCGTCCAGAACGCAAGATCGGCCACGGAGTACGCGTACACGGCCTGGTCGGGTCCGCCGTGGTTGTCCACGTCGCAGACCGTGTCCCCGGCGACCCCGGCGGCGTCGACGCGGACGGCGCCTGGAACAGGACGTTTGTCGATCGCGGAACGACCCATACGGCCCGTCCACGCCCCGGTGCGCACCACCCCGACGTTGACCGACTCGACGCGGCCCGTCACCTCCCAGCCCCCATCGGTCCAAACTAACCCGATGAGTTCCGCCCCGTCGGCGGGTCACCACTTCGGTACGGCAACCCCGATCCGAGGAGAGGAGCCTCCGTGAGCACAACGTCGATACCCGACAGCGCGCTGCCGCCGGTCGTCTCGGCAGCGGAGTGGGCCACCGCCTACGAGGCCATGCTGGTCAAGGAGAAGGAGCTCACCCACGCCCGCGACGCGCTCGCCGCCGAGCGCCGCCGGATGCCCATGACGCCGGTCGAGAGCGACCACCGGTTCATCGGCCCGGACGGCGAGGTCGGCCTGCTCGACCTGTTCGCCGGGCGGCGCCAGCTGATCGTCTACCGCTTCTTCTACCAGCCTGATGTCGACGGCTGGCCGGACAAGGGCTGCGAAGGGTGCTCGTTCTTCACCGACCACGTGCCGCACCTGGCGCACGTCAACGTCCGCGACACGACCTTCGTGCTGGTCTCGCCGGCCGACCAGGAGAAGATCACCGCCTTGAAGCAGCGGATGGGCTGGGACGTGCCCTGGTACACCCTGCTCGGCGACGCGTTCAGCAAGGACTTCGGCGTCGACGAGCACTTCGGGCTCAACGTGTTCATCCACGACAACAGCGGCCGGGTGTTCCGCACCTACTTCGTGAACGGCCGCGGTGCGGAGCCGTTCACCCCGACCCGCTCGCTCCTCGACATCACCCCGCTCGGCCGGCAGGAGGAGTGGGAGGACACGCCGGCCGGCCGCCCGCAGGGCACCCCCTACTGGTGGGGCCGCCACGACGAGTACGACTGACGGGTGGTGCGCGGTCGCAGCGTCAGCCGGCCCACTGGCGGGCCATCGGCCTGCCCAGCGTGGAACGCCCGACGCCGAGCCGCGAGGCGGTGTTGGCGGCCGCGGCCCGGGCCTCGTCGAGCAGCACCGCGACCAGCTCGCCCACCGGCAGCTGACGGCCGAGCGGGTAGGCCTGGCCGGCCCACAGGCTCATCGAATCGGGGTCGCCCAGCGCCCGGATCGGCTTCGTCATGTGGTGCAGCTGCGGGTACGCGGCCGGCGCAGCCGACGAGTGCTCGTCGAGGAACGGGTTGCGGATGCCCCGCGCGGGGCGCCCGGTGAAGGCGCGGGTGATCACCGTTTCGGCCTTCGCCGCGGCGAGCGCCGCACGGTGCGCCGGTGTGGTGCCCGCCTCCGGGCAGCGCAGGAACGCGGTGCCCAGCTGCGCCGCCACCGCGCCCGCCGAGAGCACAGCGGCGATCCCGGCGCCGTCCATGATCCCGCCCGCGGCGATGAGCGGGCGGTCGGTGACCGACGCGACCAGCCGCAGCAACGCGACCAGCCCGAACGTCTCGCCGCCCTGCGGGTGCGCGGGATCGTCCGAGTGGACGCCGCGGTGGGCGCCGGCCTCCATGCCCTGCACGACGAGCACGTCGGCGCCGACAGCGGTGGCCACCCGCGCTTCGTCGGGGCTGGAGACCGTCACGGCCACCTCGGACCCGACGCCGTGCAGCGCCGCCACCGTCTCGGCGTCGGGGCAGCCGAACGTGAACGAGACGATCGGCACCGGGTCGGCGAGCAGGAGCTCGAGCTTGCCGGGGTAGTGGTCGTCGTCGTGGATGGGCTCGCCCGGCTCGAACCCGGACGCCTCGAGCCGCTCCCGGTACTGCGCGACCCCCTCGTCGCGACGCGGGCCGGGAAGGAACAAGTTCACGCCGAACGGACGCACCGACAGCCGGTGCACCGTCGCGATCTGCTCGGTGAGCGCCTCCGGCGTCAGGTACCCGCCCGGCAGGAACCCCAGCCCGCCGGCCGCAGCGACCGCGGCAACGAGCTCCGGAGTGCCGACGCCACCCGCGAGCGGCGCAGCGATGACAGGAGACTGCAGCGAGTCGGTCAAGCCCATGCTCCGATGGTGCCTCCGCGCCGGCCGCGGCGTCATCCCACCTGAGAGGGATCACAGGCTGGCCGGGAAAACCGCTGCGCAACGGCGGTGCGGCTGCTACCGGGGCGGCAGCAGCCCTGCTGTGGCGGCGCCCGCGGCCGCATACGGGAACACCGCGAGCAGCAGCGCTGCGACGGCGATCACAACGAGCCGGCGGAACCACGTGCCGCGGCCGCACAGCCACCCCGCGAGGTAGCCGACGATGAGCGGCACGGTGGTCGAGTAGAGCGCCGTGACCTCCGTCGCAGGATCGTCGCCGGGGACGCCCGCAACCGCGGTTACCGCGATCCCGAGCACGACGACCGCGGCGAGGCCGGTCAGCAGGTACGTCCAGCGCCGCTTCGCCCGGCCGGCGAGGATGCCGAGCACCAGCACGACGACGAGCACGCCGCCGGCGACGCCGACCCCTCCCGGTGTGCCCGTCACGCTCGCCGGCCTACTTCTTGGCTTTTGCCGTGTCGGCCGCCGTGGAGTCCGTGGAGAGCGCCGCCACGAAGGCCTCCTGCGGCACCTCGACCCGTCCGATCGTCTTCATGCGCTTCTTGCCCTCCTTCTGCTTCTCCAGGAGCTTGCGCTTGCGGGTGATGTCGCCGCCGTAGCACTTCGCGAGCACGTCCTTGCGCATCGCGCGGATGTTCTCGCGCGCGATGATCCGCGAGCCGATCGCGGCCTGGATCGGCACCTCGAACTGCTGGCGCGGGATCAGCTCGCGCAGTTTGGACGTCATCGCCGTGCCGTAGGCGTACGCGTCGTCCTTGTGCCGGATCGCGGAGAAGGCGTCGACCGGCTCGCCCTGCAGCATGATGTCGACCTTGACCAGGTCCGACTCCTGCTCGCCCGCCTCCTCGTAGTCGAGGCTGGCGTAGCCGCGGGTGCGCGACTTCAGCGAGTCGAAGAAGTCGAAGATGATCTCCGCGAGCGGCATCGTGTAGCGCAGCTCGACGCGCGTCTCGGAGAGGTAGTCCATCCCGCCGAGCTGACCGCGGCGGCTCTGGCACAGCTCCATGATCGAGCCGATGAACTCCGACGGCGCGAGGATGGTGGTCTTGACGATCGGCTCGAAGATCTGCGCGACCTTGCCGGTCGGCCAGTCCGACGGGTTGGTCACGGTCATCTCGGAGCCGTCGTCCTTGATCACGCGGTAGACGACGTTGGGCGCCGTCGAGATCAGGTCGAGCCCGGCCTCGCGCTCCAGCCGGTCGCGGGTGATCTCCAGGTGCAGCAGACCGAGGAAGCCGCACCGGAACCCGAACCCGAGCGCGGCCGACGTCTCCGGCTCGTAGGTGAGCGCGGCGTCGTTGAGCTGCAGCTTGTCGAGCGCCTCGCGCAGGTCCGGGTACTGCGAGCCGTCGACCGGGTAGAGGCCCGAGTAGACCATCGGCCGGGGCTCGCGATAGCCGGTGAGCGGCTTGGTGGCGCCGCGGCGCTGGCTCGTGACGGTGTCGCCGACCTTCGACTGGCGCACGTCCTTCACGCCGGTGATCAGGTAGCCGACCTCGCCGACGCCGAGCCCGACCGACGGCTTCGGCTCCGGGGAGACGATGCCGACCTCGAGCAGCTCGTGGGTCGCGCCGGTGGACATCATCTTGATCCGCTCGCGCGGGGTGATCTTCCCGTCGACGACCCTGATGTAGGTGATCACGCCCCGGTAGGTGTCGTAGACCGAGTCGAAGATCATCGCGCGGGCCGGGGCGTCCGAGTCGCCCACCGGCGGCGGGATCTGGAAGACCACCTCGTCGAGCAGCTCCTCGACGCCGACACCCGTCTTCGCGCTCACCCGGAGCACGTCGTCAGGCGCGCAGCCCACGATGTGCGCGATCTCCGCGGCGTACCGGTCGGGGTCGGCGGCCGGCAGGTCGATCTTGTTGAGGACCGGGATGATCGTGAGGTCCTTCTCAAGCGCGAGGTAGAGGTTCGCCAGCGTCTGCGCCTCGATCCCCTGCGCGGCGTCGACCAGCAGGATCGCCCCCTCGCACGCCTCCAACGCCCGCGAGACCTCGTAGGTGAAGTCGACGTGGCCGGGGGTGTCGATCAGGTGCAGGACGTAGTCGACGCCGTCGGTCTCCCACGGCAGCCGCACGTTCTGCGCCTTGATGGTGATGCCGCGCTCGCGCTCGATGTCCATCCGGTCGAGGTACTGCGCGCGCATGGCGCGCTCCTCGACGACGCCGGTGAGCTGCAGCATCCGGTCGGCCAGCGTGGACTTGCCGTGGTCGATGTGGGCGATGATGCAGAAGTTCCGGATCTGCTCCGGCGACGTGAACGTCTTGTCGGCGAACGAGCTCACACTGTTCCTTCGGGTACGGGTGCCTCCATCGTCCCATGCGTGCCGAGCTGCGACGCCGAACGGGTGAGCCGGTCACCCTCGCTCAAAAACTGATATCATTTTGCTAGCCGCGACCGGCGCGGCACCGGAGACACGAGGGGGCGGGCCATGTCCGCTACGCACGACGTCGAGCCGACCACCGTCCGCATGCCCGATCCGGTGGTGCGCGAGCGGCAGGGGTTCAGCACCAACGGCTTCCTGGGCCTGCTGGCCGGACTGGCGCTGCTGTTCGGCGTGGGAGGCGCCGGGATCGCGGTGGTCAACGCCGGCAGCGCGGCCACCGGCCTCGTCATCGGCACGCTCGGCCTCCTGCTCGGCCTGCTCACGCTGGGCGGGCTGACCACCGTCGCGCCGGGCGAGGCCAAGGTGCTGCAGTTCTTCGGCCGCTACGTCGGCACCGTCCGCGCTGCCGGCCTGCGCTGGGTGAACCCGCTGACCAGCCGCAAGAAGGTGTCGACGCGCATCCGCAACCACGAGAGCGACGTGCTCAAGGTCAACGACAACGACGGCAACCCGATCGAGATCGCCGCCGTCGTCGTGTGGAAGGTCGACGACACCGCACGTGCGGTGTTCGAGGTCGACTCGTTCGTCGCGTTCGTGCACACCCAGACCGAGACCGCCATCCGGCACATCGCCACCAGCTACCCGTACGACGGCCACGCCGGCGAGGAGCTGTCGCTGCGCGGCAACGCCGAGGAGATCACCGAGCAGCTCTCCGCCGAGATCGCGGCGCGGGTCGAGTCGGCCGGCGTGCAGATCATCGAGTCGCGCCTCACCCACCTCGCCTACGCGCCCGAGATCGCCGGCGCGATGCTGCAGCGCCAGCAGGCAGGGGCCGTCGTCGCCGCGCGCGAGCGGATCGTCGAGGGCGCCGTCGGGATGGTCGACATGGCGCTGGCCCGCCTGTCCGAGCGCGAGATCGTCGAGCTGGACGAGGAGCGCAAGGCCGCGATGGTCAGCAACCTGCTCGTCGTGCTCTGCGGGGACCGGGCGACGCAGCCCATCGTCAACGCGGGGTCGCTCTACCACTGATGGCTGAGCGCAAGGGCTTCCTGCTGCGGCTCGATCCGGCGGTCCACGACGCGCTGGCCCGCTGGGCCGCCGACGAGCTGCGCAGCACCAATGCCCAGATCGACTACCTGCTCCGCGCCGCGCTCGCCGAGGCCGGGCGGCTGCCGAAGGACGCCAAGGGGACCCGTCCCCGCGGCCGCCCCCGCGCAGACTGAGCCGGCGCAGTCTGAACGTGCTCGGGCTCAGTCTGTGCCGGGGTCGGCGCGGCGGCGGGCCCGGTGGTTGGCGACGTTGATGCGGTTGCCGCACACGGCGGGCTCGCAGTAGCGGCGCCGGCCCGCCCTGCTGGTGTCGACGAAGAGTCCCGCGCAGGTCGGTGAGGCACACTCGCGGAACCGCGTGTGCCCCAGCGTGCGCAACGTGCCCAGCAGGCCGATCGCGGTGACGAGCGCAAGCAGGTCGGCCGGCCGGGCATCGGGCCGAGACCGCACGCACCAGTCCCACCGCTCGCCGACGACGTGCGACAGGGCCGGGCCGACCCCGCCGCGGGCGACGAGCTCGGCCGCCCGTTCGGCCACGTGCGCCGCGTCGTCCGACTCGAGCAGCTCGCGCAACGCTCCGCGCAGCTCCCGCACCGCGTCGAGATCGCCGGCGGTCGGCTCTTCGGGATAGCGGACGCGGTGCTCGGCGAGGAACCGCCCCAGCGCCGCCGGGGCGTCGAGCAGGTCACCCTTGTGCGGCCACACCTCAGGCGCGGTGTTGACGAGATCGGTCACGACCACCGCACCACGCACGTAATCGTCCAGCGCGACTTGCAAGCCTTACCATCCTCTCCTACGGTAATGGGTGTTCAAGACTATACACCTTTCAAGGGAGGGTCGTGAACACCGCATCGATCGCAACGCGCAAGCCGTCGGCCGCAGTCGTGCTGGTCGGACTACTGGCGCTCTCGCTGAACCTGCGCGCCGCACTCGCCGGCTACCCACCACTGCTCACGGCGGTGCGCGACGAGCTCGGCGTCGGCGCGGGCACCGCGGGGCTCGTGCAGGCCGGCGCGGTGCTCATGATGGCCGCGGGATCGTTCGCCGGCCCGCGCTTCGCTGCGCGGTTCGGCGCCGAGCGCGGGCTCGCCGTCGCAGTCGGACTGGTCGCGGCAGGCAGCCTGGTCCGCGGTGTGCCGGTGCTCGTGCTGCTGATCGCGGGCAGCGTCGTGATCGGGTTCGGCATCGGCGTCGCGGGTGTGCTGCTCACCGCCGTCATCAAGGACCGCCTCTCCACCCGCGTCGGCGCCGTCACCGGGGGCTACGTGGTGGCGATGATGCTCGGCTCGACGGCCGCGAGCGCGCTCGCGGTCCCGATCGCCGTTGCCGTCGGCGGCTGGTCGTTCTCCCTCGCGGTGTGGGCGGTGCCCGCGATCGTCGCCGCGGCGGCCTGGACGGGCATGGTCCCGGCCCGGACTCGCCAGGACGGCGCCGAAACCCCTTCCCCTGCGCCCGCCCGCGCGCATCGCCTGCCGTGGCACGACGGGTTCGCCCGCCTCGCCGCGTGCTACCAGATCGGCACGTCGATGCTGGTCTACGGCTGGCTCACGTGGCTGGCGCCGTACTACGAGAGCCAGGGCGTCGAGCCGGCGCAGGCCGGCCTCCTGCTGGCGGCCTGGAGCATCTCACACATCCCGGGGGCGCTCTTCGTCCCCGCGGTGGCCGATCGCGGCCGCTGGACGTTCTGGGCCGGCCTGATGCTCGCCTCCGTGACCGTCGGGACGCTGGGCGTGCTGCTGCTCCCCCAGCCGCCCGTCGTCGGACCGTGGCTGTGGGTGGTGCTCATGGGGATCGGCTCCGGCGCTGGTTTCCCGCTCGGCCTCACCATGATCACCCGGCGAACGCCCGACAGCGCCGCCAGCGCATCCACCAGCGCGCTCGCCATGGGCGGCGGGTACACCGTCGCCGGCACCGGCCCGCTGCTCATGGGCGTGCTGATCGACGCCGCCGGCGGCGGGCCGCTCGGTTACCACCTGGCGATCGGGCTGCTGCTGGCCGCCGCCGTCCTGCAGGGCGTTGCGATCGCCCGGATCGGCGACGGGTAGCGAGCCCCCCACCCGACCTGCCACTTCCACCGTCCGCGTGTCACCATGACCGCCGAAACGCAGCCGGCGTGTCGGAGCGGCTGCCGCACGGCGAGGAGTCGGGATTCCCTGCCCGGCACATCATGCGGAAACGAGGGCCCGCCCCGGTGTCACCCACGCGCTCGCGCACGACGAGCGACAGGTCGACCGGTTGCGCGCTGGTCGCGGGTCAGGGCACGTGCCGATGCGCCGAGCAGGCTTCCGACCTCACCGAGAGCGAGCTGCTCTCGCGGGCCTCCGCGAAGCTGATCTGGTACCAGCGCGCCAGACCCGCCGGACGCGCGGCCGCGCGGGACGGCCTCGACGCGATGATCGCCGCAGCCCGCGGGACCCGCTCACCGGAGCTGCTCGCCGAGCTCGTCCGGATGGGCGTGATGGCCAGGGTGCTCACCGCGGATCCCGCCGACGCCGCGATGGCGGACGAGCTGCTGCAGGAGCTCAGCGAGCTGGCCGAGACCGAAGGCAGCGCGCGGCGGCGCGGCGAGGCGGCGGCGCTGCGCGCGCACCGGACGGCGGCGTTCGGGCACGGTGAGAACGCGCTCGCCGACACCGCGCTCGCGACCGCGCTGCTCGCGGAGGCCGAACCCGGCAGCGACGACGACCCCGCCGAGTGGCCGCGCCTGATCGCCCGCGCGTACAACAGCCTCGTCATCGTGCTGCTCAAGCTGGGCTCGCACGAGCTGGCCGACGACTTCTCGCAGCGCGCCATCGCGGCGGCGGCACAGTGCGACGACCCGATGCAGCTGCTGATCCACCACCTGAACCGGGTCCGGCTGCAGCTGTCGTGGGCGCTGCAGCTCGAACGCGCCGGCCGCGACGCCGCGGCCGCGACCCGGTTCTTCGGGGCCGCGCAGACCGCGCACAAGGCCTCGAGACTGTGGGGGCCCGCGAACGGCGACCCGGCGATGGCACCGGCGCAGGCCGCGACGGAGTGCTCGATCATCGGCGCGGCCTTCGCCCTGCAACACCCCGACGCCGACCACCTGCCGATGCTCGAGCGGCTGAAGGAGCGGGCCCAGTTCACGCTCGACCGGATCGTGCTGGCCATCGCCACCGCGCGGTCCCACCTTGCGGCCGGCGCTCCTGCGGCCGCCCGCCGGGTGCTCTCGCCGGTGCGCGAGGCCCTGCACGGCGACACCTCGGAGACCGTGCTCGCGCTCGCGCTGCACCGCGAGTTCGCCCGGGTCGCCGCCATCGTCGAGGGCTCGGCTGCGACCTCGGAGGTGCTCGCCCGCTACGTCGATGCGCTGGAAGCGGAGCTGTGGGCGCTTCGCGAGGCCCGGATCACGGCGTTGCGCAGCCACTCCGAGCACCACCGCCTCGCGAGGGAGCACGGCGCGGTCGCAGCACAGGCGATGCAGGACCCCCTGACGTCGCTGCCCAACCGGCGGGCCCTCGACCTGCACCTCGCCGAGTCCACGAGCTCCCCCGCCACGCAGCCATGCGCCGTCGCGCTGATCGACCTCGACCGGTTCAAGGACGTCAACGACGTCCGCTCGCACGCCGCCGGCGACTCCGTGCTGCGCGAGGTGGCCGGCTGTCTGCGGACCGTCCTGCGCAGCCAGGACCTCGTCGCCCGCTACGGCGGCGACGAGTTCGTCGTCGTGATGCCGTCGACCCCGCTGCCCATTGCACGAGCCGCGCTGGCCAGGGCCGCCGAGGCCGTCGCGGCGCTGCCGGCCGAGCTCGCGGCGGGCGTCACGATGTCGGTCGGGGTGGTGCGGGCACCGCTCGGCGGCGACCCGGCCGTGGCGCTCTCCGCCGCCGACGCCGCGATGTACGTGGCGAAGCGCGAGGGCGGCAACACCGTGATCAGCGGAACCGTCCCGGCGCCGTCGGACAACGCCGACCGGCGCTTCCGGTTCATCCCGACCACGCACTAGCGCTCCACTCGCCGGCGCGGGCGACGTACTGTCGGCTCGTGGCATCGACGCCGGCGCAGCCGTCCCTACGCGGGTGGGCGACCGTCGGGGCGGCGTTCGTCTCGATGGCTGTCGTGTTCGGTGTCGGCTACAGCTTCGGGTCGTTCTTCGCACCGATGGCAGCCGAGTTCGGCACCGGGAACGGCGCCACCTCCGTCGTGTTCAGCATCACAGCGTGCGTCTGGTTCCTGCTGGGCTCGGTGAGCGGGCGGATCGCCGACCGCGTCGGGCCCCGACCGGTGCTGCTCGTCGGCGCGGCAGCGCTCGCCGCCGGCCTCCTGCTCACCTCGCTCGTGCACGAGCTGTGGCTGGGCTACCTCACCTACGGCCTCGGGGTGGGCATCGCCGTGGCCTGCGGGTACGTGCCGATGGTCGCCGCCGTGGGTGGGTGGTTCCACGAGCGGCGCGCGTTCGCGCTGGCCATCGCGATCGCCGGGATCGGCATCGGGACGCTCGTCGGCGCACCGCTCGCCGCCGCGCTGATCGACGCTCTCGGCTGGCGCACCACCCACGTCGTCTACGGGCTCGCCGGCGCCGCGCTGCTGGTGCTGTGCGCGCTCGTCGCGAGCCGCCCGCCCGAGCCGGAGGGCGAGCCGGCGCTACCGCTGCGGCGGTTGATCTCGACGACGGCCTTCCGGTCGATGTACGCCGCGACGTTCCTGGCGGCGCTCGGGCTCTTCGTCCCGTTCGTGTTCCTACCCAGCTACGCGGTGTCGATCGGCGTGTCGCCGGTCGCCGCCGCGACGCTGGTGGGCGTGATCGGCGTGGCGAGCGTCGTCGGGCGGCTCGCCATCGGCGCGCTGGCCGACCGCATCGGCCGCATCAGGACGTTCATCGCCAGCTTCGGCGTGCTCGCGCTCAGCTTCGTGTTGTGGCTGTTCGGGGGCTCGTTCCCGGTGCTGGTCGCGTTCGCCGTGGTGCTCGGGATCGGGTACGGCGGCTGGATCGCGCTGCAGCCCACCGTGCTCGCGGAGATCTTCGGCGTGCGCGGGCTCGGCGGCGTGGTGGGGCTCGTCTACACCGCCGCCGGGTTCGGTGCGCTGCTCGGCACTCCGCTCGCCGGCCTGCTGATCGACACCACCGGGACGTACGGCTGGGCGATCGGTGCCGCAGGCATCTGCGGCCTCGCCGCGTTCGCGAGCCTGCTGCCACTGTCCAGGGTCGATTTCCGGGCGGCGGAGCAGCGCTGTTAGCATGGAAAGCCGAGCGCCCGGCGTGCTCGCACGATCCACCCGCCGCCGGAGCCAAGACCAGTCCAGCGGCAGGAAGAAACTCGAGGCATTCGCGTGGCCAACATCAAGTCCCAGATCAAGCGGGTCAAGACCAACGAGAAGCGCCGGCAGCGCAACAAGTCGGTGCGTTCGTCGGTTCGCACCGCGGTGCGCCGGTTCCGCGAGGCAGCGGAGGCAGGCGAGACCGAGAAGGCCGCCGAGCTGCAGCGCGCCGCCAGCAGGGCCCTCGACAAGGCGGCCAGCAAGGGCGTCATCCACAAGAACCAGGCCGCCAACCGCAAGTCGGCGATGGCCAAGCGGGTCACCGCCGCCTCCTGAGCGCGGCCGACCTACGACATCCAACGGCGCCACCCGAGCGGGTGGCGCCGTTGTCGTGTGCGGTCAGCGGCGCTCGCGCGCGGCGCACATGCGCTCGACGGCACGCTCCAGGGCGTACTCGGGGTCGGCAGCAACACCCTTGACGTCGGCGTTGACCTCCGCCGCCGCCGCGAAGGCGATGGCCAGCGACTCCGGGCGCCAGTGCCGCACCTGTTGCTGCGCCTTGCGGATCTTCCATGGCGGCATGCCGAGCGTCTGCGCGAGCCGGTTCGGGTCGCCGCGGCCTGCGGAGCCGACCTTCGCGAGCGTGCGCACGGCGTCGGCGAGCGCGTCGGCGACGAGCACGCTCGGCACGCCGAGCACCTGCGCCCATCGCAACGCCTCGAGCGCACCGGCCCGGTCGCCCGCGACGACCTTGTCGGCCACCGCGAACCCGGACGCCTCCGCCCGACCGCGGTGGTAGCGGCGCACCGCCTTCTCGTCGACGTTGCCCCCGGTGTCGGCCACCAGCTGGCTACTGGCTGCCGCCAGCTCGCGCAGGTCGGACCCCACGGCCTCGATCAGCACGCCGACCGCCGCCGGGGCGATCTTCCCGCCGACCCGTCTGACCTCGCTGCGCACGAAGTCTGCCCGCTCCTCGTACCGCGTGATCTTGTTGCAGGTCGTGACCGCGGCCCCGCCCTTGCGCAGGGCGTCGGCCAGCGCCTTGTTGCGCGCTCCACCGGCGTGCACGACCACCAGCACGATGCCCTCGGCCGGGTCCGACGACTGCTCGATGATCGCGGCGGCGAGCTCCTTGCCGACCTCGTGGGCGGCCTGGAGCACGATCACCCGGGCCTCCGCGAAGAGCGACGGCGACAAGCTCTCCGCCAACTCGCCGACCGTCAACTCGGCGGCGCGGTAGCGACGCAGCTCGGCAGCCGGGTCGGCAACCCGTGCCTGCGCCACGACGGCCTCGACTGCACGCTCGACCAGGAGTTCCTCCTCGCCGACGACGAGCTGGACGGGCGAAAGGCTCATGGCTCCCATGCTCGCGCACGGCCCCGACACGACGTGA
This sequence comes from Pseudonocardia sp. TRM90224, assembly GCF_021245725.1. Classification (GTDB taxonomy): domain Bacteria; phylum Actinomycetota; class Actinomycetes; order Mycobacteriales; family Pseudonocardiaceae; genus Pseudonocardia. Next base: position 322,840 of record NZ_JAJGSX010000007.1, read on the forward strand.
CCCGGCTCCCAGATCGTGGGCGGCCCTTGGGACGAGCGTGGGAGGTGCCGTACGGTGAAGGTCAACCGTGGGCCCCTGTGCCAGCGGAACAACTGAACATGGCTCATCCAGAGGGGCAGAGGGAACGGCCCGTTGAAGCCCCGGCAACCGGCGAAGCGCACGTCATGCGCTCCGATCACGGTGCCAATTCCGACCCGCGCGGTGCGGGGAAGATGAGGAGACTTCAAATGACCCTGACTGCTGACCTCTCGGCGTCCACCTCCTTCGATCTCGGTCCGGCTCGTGCGCTTTCCTGTCGCGAGTGCCGCCACCAGATCCCGCTCGCGGCCGAGTTCGCGTGCCCCCAGTGCTTCGGCCCGCTCGAGGTCGCTTACGACTTCGGCACGGTGACCCGCGAGTCCATCGAGGCCGGACCGAAGTCGATCTGGCGCTACCAGCAGCTGCTCCCGGTGCCGTCGAACGTGCGCGAGCACCCCAACACCGAGCCCGGCCTCACCCGCCTGATCAAGGCCGACCGGCTCGGCGCCGAGCTGGGCATCCGCAACCTGTGGGTCAAGGACGACACCGGCAACCCCACCCACTCCTTCAAGGACCGTGTGGTGGCCGTCGCGCTCGCCGCTGCCCGCGAGCTGGGCTTCACCGTGCTGTGCTGCCCCTCCACCGGCAACCTCGCCAACGCCGTCGCGGCCGCGGCGTCGCGCGCCGGCTGGGACTCCGTGGTGCTGATCCCCTCCTCACTCGAGCAGGCCAAGGTGCAGATGACCGCCGTGTACGGCGGCACCCTGCTCGCCGTCGACGGCAACTACGACGACGTCAACCGGCTCGCGACGGAGCTCGCCGCCGAGCACGAGGACTGGGCGTTCGTGAACGTGAACGTCCGCCCCTACTACGCCGAGGGCTCCAAGACCCTCGGATTCGAGGTCGCCGAGCAGCTCGGATGGCGCCTCCCCGAGCAGGTCGTGATCCCGGTCGCCTCGGGATCGCAGCTGACGAAGGTCGACAAGTCCTTCACCGAGCTCGGTGCGCTCGGGCTGGTCGAGCCCACCCCCTACAAGATCTTCGGCGCCCAGGCGACCGGGTGCTCGCCGGTGTCGAAGGCGTTCGCCGAGGGCCACGACGTGATCCAGCCGGTGCGGCCGGACACGATCGCCCGCTCGCTCGCCATCGGCAACCCCGCCGACGGCCCGTACGTCCTCGACACGACCCGCCGCACCGGCGGTGCGGTGGCCGACGTCTCCGACGAGGAGGTCGTCGCCGCGATCCGGCTGCTCGCCCGCACCGAGGGCGTGTTCGCCGAGACCGCGGGCGGGGTCACCGTCGCCACCACGAAGAAGCTCGTGGAGACGGGACAGCTCGACCCCGACGCGGAGACCGTCCTGCTGATCACCGGGGACGGCCTGAAGACCCTCGACGCCGTAGCCGACCAGGTCGGCCCCACCGCCACCGTGCCCGCCACGACGAAGGCGGTGCGCGCGGCGCTGGCCGACCGCGCCTGACACAGCGCCTGCCGCTGGGCCTGACACCGGGACACCGGCGCCGGCGGGCCGGTAGCGGGTCGCCCCGCGCGACCAGCGCCAGCCCGCCTGCGCCGCCGATCACGGCCAGGTCACCCGAGAGATCGGTGCGCCGGACCCTCGCACCGGCGCGTTCGAGCTCGCCGAGCAACCGCAGGTTCGGGTGCCCGTAGCGGTTGCCGGCGCCGACGCTGACCAGGACCGTCCTGGCGCCCACCGCTCTCAGGAACGCGCTCGAGGTGGAGCGGGACCCGTGGTGCGGAAGCTTCAGCACGTCGGCCTGCAAGCCGGCACCGGCGGCGAGCAGGTCGGACTGCGCGGCCACCTCGGCGTCGCCGGTCAGCAGCACCGTGCCGGCCGGCGTACCCAGCCGCAGGACCAGCGACCCGTCGTTGACCGCCGCGCCGTCCTCCGCGTCGACCTCGCCCGCGGGGTGGACGGGGCCGATCACGTCGACCGTGAGAGCGGGCCAACGCAGTCGGGTGCCCTTGGCCAGCGCGACGAGCGGGGCACGGGCGTCGGCGGCGGCCTTTCGCACCACACCCAACGCCCATCGCGGCTCGTGCACCGGTCCGAGTGCGATCGCGCCGACACCCCGCCCGCGGACGGCGCCGGCGATCCCGCCTACGTGATCGGCATGGAGGTGGCTCAGCACGACCATCGCGAGGTGGTGCACGCCCAGCCTGCGCAGGCAGGCATCGACGAGCCCCTCCTCCGGCCCGGCGTCGACCAGCACGGCCCAGCCCGGAACGCCCGTCGCGAGGACGATGGCGTCGCCCTGCCCGACATCGCACGCCACGACGCTCCACGCCTCCGGCGGCCACCCCGGCGGCCGCAGCCTGCTCGGCACCAGCACCAACGCAGCCCCCACGGCGAGCGCGATCATCAGCGCGCGCACCGCACGGGAGCGGGCGAGCGCCACCACCACGACGAGCACGCCGACCAGCAGCAACGCACCGACCACGCCCTCCACCCAGGGCAGCGTCGCCCCCGGCACGGCCGCGGCCTGGTCGGCGACGAACACCAGCCACCAGACGGCAGGAGTGCTCGTCCACGCGACGGCCGTGGCGACCGGGGCTCCGAGCGGCGAGACCAGGGCCGCGAGGACCCCGAGCACGGTCGCCGGCGCGACGGCGGGCGCGGCGAGCAGGTTGGCGACGACGGCAACCAGGTTGAGCTCCCCGTTGAGCCCGGCGACGATCGGCGCGGTAACGACGAACGCCGCCACCGAGACGGCGAGCGCCTCCGCGGGCCAGCGGGCGAGCCCGCGCTGCTGCAGCCTGCGCGCCCAGCCGGGGGCGAGCAGCACGAGCGCGGCCGTCGCGGTGACGGAAAGCGCGAACCCGACGTCGACGGCGAGCGACGGATCCACCACCAGCAGCACCAGCACCGCGGCCGCCAGCGCCGGCACCGCCGCCCGCGACCGTCCTGCGCCGAGCGCGAGCAGCACGATCGCAGCCATCACCCCGGCCCGCAGGACACTCGGCGACGGGCGGACGAGCACGACGAACCCGACGAGGGCAACCGCGCCCACCCCTGCCGCGAACCGCGGACCGGCCCCCAGGAGCGTCAGAAGCCCGACCACGGCACCGCTCACGATCGCGAGGTTCGCCCCGCTGACCGCCAGCAGGTGGGTGAGCCCTGCGGCGCGGAAGTCGGCTTCGACCTTGGCGGAGAGCACCGACGTGTCGCCGACCGCCAGCCCCGGGAGCAGCCCGGCCCCCGACGGGGTCAGTGCGGCCGCCGCGGCCTCGCGCAGCCCGGCGCGCAGTGTGGCCGCCACGCCCTGCCACCACGGCGGCGCGAGCACGTGCTGCGGAGGCCCCCGGACGCGCAGTACGGCGATCGTCAGGTCGGCCCGGTCGGCGGGCACGAGCAATCCTTCCGCGGTGAGCGCCTGCCCCGGTAGGAGGCCGTGCCAGCCCTCGTGCGGGGCCAGCAGCACCACCGAACCGCCGAGCGTCCAATCAGTGTCGTCGGCGCTCGCGCCGGTGAGGGTGGCCGGTACCACGACCATCGACGGTTCACCAGTCTGCGAGCCATAGGCGCTCGCCCGCACGGCTCGGGGGTCGTCGTCGACCACGACGTGGAGCGTGACCGCGGCGCCGCGATCGGCGAGGGCCCGCAGCGGGTGGAGCCCGACGGCGAGCGTGTGCGCCACGATCACCAACCCTGCCGCAGCGGCACACCCGGCAGCCGCGAGCAGCCACGGCCGGCGACCCTTCCACAGCGCGATCGCAGCGACCACGCCGGCGCCGGCCGTCGCGACTCCCCCACCGACCGGGCCGAACCCCAAGCCCATCAGCATCACCGCCCACACGGCGAGCGCCGCGGGCACCAGCCGCATATCGGGACCACGGCGGGTGGGCTCTTGCATCGGCTGGGTGCGCATCACACCGTCACCAGCCCGCGCAGCTGGCCGAAGCGGCGCTCGCCGATGCCCTCGATCTCGCGCAGCTGCTCGATCCTGGCGAACCGTCCGTTGTGGCTGCGCCATTCGACGATCCGCTCGGCGGTGACCGGACCGACGCCCGGTAGCGCGTCGAGCTGCTCGACCGACGCCACGTTCAGATCGATCTTCCCCATCGGTCGGCTGCCGCGCGCACCGGTGGCCGCAGGGGGTGTCCCGGCGGATGCCACAGCGGCCTCCGCAGCCTCGATGGCCGGCGGCACCCCGACCGCCACCTGCTCGCCGTCGGCGAGCCGGCGGGCGAGGTTGACACCCGCGAGGTCCGTGCCGGGCAGCGCACCGCCGGCCGCGGTGATCGCATCGGCGACCCGGGCCCCCTCGGGGACCTGGACCAGCCCCGGGCGCGCCACCTTGCCGGACACGCTCACCACGAGCGGACCCGGCGGCGACCCGGCCGACGGCTCGCCCGACGACCCGGTCGGCGACGGGTCCGGATCGGAAGCCGGCCGCGTCATCGCCTGCTCCGCTACGGAGACGGCCGGCAAGGCCGCAACGGGCTCAGCCTGCGGACGCCCCGACCAGACCGCGATCACCACGGCGACCGCCGCGATCGCGGCCGCGACGACCAGCGCTGCCGCACCCGGCCGGCCCGGATCGAGCCGGGCACCGCATAACGCCGATGGGACGAACCTTCGCAGCCCGCGCGGAGGCGGCTCAGGAGGCAGCTCCAAACGCGGCGGTGGCACCGGCTCGTCCGATGGTGGGCCGCTACCCCCTCCAGCGGATGGGAGCGCAGATGGCCGCAGGGAGGAGAGCCGGTCGGATGAGAGGAAATCATGTCGAGGCACGTCTTCGACGCTAGGACCTCCGGCCGCCTTCGGACGGACGATCCGAGAACTGTGGACAGTTCACCTCCGATGTGGACAACTTCGGCGGCGCACCCTGGAACTGTCGGTCCCCAACCGCATAATGCGCCGCCCCGCGCCTTTCACCGGGCAACGCCGGTGCAGGGCCCGCGAAACCCCTGGACCCGGGACTGTCCGCGTCAGGCGAGGGTGCGGACCGAGGACGGCCCCGACGTGGGTGAACGGCAGTCGTGGTTGCCCGTGGAGCCGGACGCGTGGAAACGGGCATCCGGACGGCACTGATCGCGCTGTTCGGGCGCGAGCCGAGCGGCAAGGGCCGGATGACCGACCGCATGGCGCTCTTCCGTCATCGGTGACGAGCGCTACACGAAGGCGCCGCCGCTCCTCCCGACCAGGTTGCGCCGCAAGCTCGCGTCCCGCTGGTAGGAAGGCTCGCGGCTCAGCTCTTCGGCACCACCACGACGCCGAGCAGCCCGAGCCCGACGTGCGCGCCGATGACCGCGCCGATCTCGGAGACCAGCAACCGCGAGACGTCGAGCCGTTCGGTGAGCCGCGCGGCGACCTCATCCGCGCGGGCGGCGGCGCCGAGGTGGTGCACGGCCAGGTCGACCGGACCGTCGCGCACGGCCGCGACGGCCAGCTCGACGAGCCGCTGTGCCGCGCGCGCCGTGGTGCGCACCTTCTCCAGAGGCACGATCCGCCCCTCGCTGACGTGCAGCAACGGTTTGACGGCCAGCGCGGTGCCGAGGAACGCGGCGGCGGCGCCGATCCGTCCGCCGCGGCGCAGCCGGTCGAGGGAATCGACGCTGAAGAACACCCGGCACCGCGCTGCGACGTCGGTGGCTGCGGCCTCGACGGCTGCGCCGTTCTCCCCCGCTTCCGCGGCGTCGGCGGCGGCGAGCACGGCGTAACCGAGGCCCATCCCGGTGGCGCGGGAGTCGACCACCCGGACCCGACCGCCGCCGACCTCGTCGGCAGCCATCCGCGCGGCCTCCCACGTGCCCGAGAGCTCGCGGGAGAGGTTCACGCAGACCACATCGGTCGCGCCCTCGGCGAGCGCCTCGCGGAAGCACTCGGCGAACTCCGCCGGTGTCGGCCGGGAGGTCTGGACGTCCAGGTGGCGGTCCGCGAGCGCGGCGGTGAGGGTCTCCGACTCGATCTCGACCTCACGCGCCACCGCCTCACCGAGCCTGACCTCGAGCGGGACGACGCGGATCCCTCGCTTCTCCGCAACACCCTGCGGGAGGTACGAGGTGGAGTCGGTGACAACAGCGACGGGCACGACGTCGCACCCTACTGCCCGCAGGTCACTCGTTGGGTACCAACGGCCGCAACAGCTCCGCGCATGCGCCGCCGACGGCCGCGTGCCCGGCCCAGCCCCAATGCATGCCGTCGGGGTTGCCTGCACCGCTCAGGACGTGCTCGGCGACGAGCGCGCGCAGGTCGAGCAACCCGACGTCGTTGGCCTGCGCCCACGCACGCGTGGCCCGTTCGGCGGCGGGCCGGCCGGCGTGGACGCCCCGGTACTCGCTCGCGCGGTGCACCGGCGGCAGCACCGCGACCACCGGGACGTCCGGCCTGATGGCGAGCACCGCGGAGCGGCACAGCTCCAGATAGCGCACCGTCAGGTGCGGCGGCAGGGCGACGGGGCCGCCGCCGGGCAGCCGGGCGAACACGCTGGCCGCTCTCGGCTGCGCCCGCCGGTACCCGGCGCGGACCGCACGGCGCAGCGGGTCGGGCCGCAGTGCCGGGATCAGCTCGCGCAGCGCCGTTGGCAGCGGCGACGGCAGCGTGTCCATCCCGCCGACGCCCAGCACCAGCGCGTCGACGTGCGGCATCAGCGCCCACACCCGGGGGTCGTGGGTGAGCGCGTGCCATGCGTGCCGTGCGGTCCAGCCGATGCCGGCGACGAGCTCCGCGCGGCCCCCGAGCGCGGCAGCGGCGACGTTCGGCCACAGCCCCGGCTCGTCGGCGGGCTCGGCCCGCTCCGGGCCGTGGAACGCCAGCGAGTCGGCGAGCACGAGCAGAACGGGCCGGGCTGCTGTCATGCGCGGACCGTCACGCCCCGGCGCCGACGTTGTAGCCGGCAAGCCTCCAGCGGGGGTGGTCGTCGCGACGCGCGAGCGCGGCCCACCGGCAGTTGCCGACACCGCCGATCGACGGCCACGCCGATGTCGGGAGCGCCAGCATCGCGCTGACCAGCCCTGCGATCAGCCCACCGTGCGCCACCAGCACCACACACGTGTCCGGGCCGTCGGCGAACTCGTCGTCCAGCTCCTCGACGACGGGCCGCGATCTGCGTACGACCTCGAGGCGCGACTCACCACCCGGCGGAGCCCAGGCGGGATCGGAGCGCCAGACGGCGATCGCACCCGGCCAGGCCTGCTCGATGTCGGCGACAGTCTGGCCCTGCCACTCGCCGAGGTGGGTCTCCCGCAGGCGCGGGTCGAGCTTGACCGGCAACGACGTGGCCGCCCCTACGACGTCGGCGGTGTCGACGGCCCGCTTGAGGTCGGAGCTGATGATCAGATCGGGGGCCAGCCGTGCGATCTCGGGCGCGACGGCGGCGGCCTGGGCCCGCCCGCTGTCGGTCAGCATCGAGTCGATGTGGCCCTGCATGCGGCCCGCGACGTTGTAGTCGGTCTGGCCGTGCCGCAGCAGGACCAGCCGGCGCAAGCTCACTACTCGCCGCCCTCTGCGGAGCCGCCCTCTACCGCGCCGACGACGGCTTCCGGGAAGTCGATGCGCGGGCAGTCCTTCCAGAGGCGGTCGAGCCCGTAGAACCCGCGCTCCTCCGAGTGCTGGACGTGCACGACGACGTCGACGAAGTCGAGCAGGACCCATCTGCCCTCGCGGGTGCCCTCGCGCCGGGTCGGCTTCGAGCCGTGCTCGCGCAGCTTCTCCTCGACCTCGTCGACGATCGCCTGCACCTGCCGCTCGTTCGGTGCGGAGGCGATCACGAAGCAGTCGGTGATCACCAGCTGTTCCGAGACGTCGAGAACGACGATGTCCTGGGCCTTCTTGTCCGCTGCCGCGGCCACGGCCACGCGGGCGAGGTCCAGCGCCTGATCGGTTGCGGTCACGCTGGCATCCTCATCGCCGACATCTCCACCATCGAGCCCTCTCCCGGTCGGCCCGGCGGGCGACCCGTAATCGCTCCAGTGTCCCAGCGCAGGGAAACCCTTTCCCCGCGGGGTGGCAGGTCAGCGGTACACGCCGCACTCGGAGATGTGGGGAACGCTGGAACTCTCCAGCATCCCCGGGCGGTGCTCGAAGAACTCGATGATGGCGCTCGCCTGGGTGCGGTCACGGTCAAGGGCGAACCGGCGGGCGGGCCTGGTCTCCAGGGCACCGATCCCGCGAGCGAAGACCGGGAATGCCGAATCGCACCCTCTGTAATCCCTACGGGGTGTCCGGGAGTCGTGTGCGGCTCTGGCGAGCGCTCGCGTACCGGGTCGGGGTCGACCGGTCGACGGTCGGCCGCTGGGAGGCCGGGGAGACCGACCCGCAGCCGTGCGTACGGCGCAAGCTCGCAAAGCATCTCGGCGTCACCGCACAGGAACTACTCGATGCGGGGGATGGCTGTCTCTGCTCGCCGCGACGCTGCACGTCGACCTGGAGCAGCAGGCCGCCGCGGTAGCGCGGCTGCGCACCGCCGGCTCTCTCGCCCGCGAGAGCGGTAACGACGAGATCCGGGCGTGGACCCTGGAGACGGAGGCGTGGCGGGTGCGCACCCTCGGGGAGTACGCGCAGGCCGCGAGCCTCTCGCAGGGCGCGCAGCAGCTCGCACCCGCGGGCTCGTCGGCGCTGATCCAGGCGGCGAAGGCGACGAGTTACACGGTGACGACCCTCTCGTGGGCCGGTGACCCGGCGGCGGTCGACTGCGCCCGCGAGATGATCAACCGGCTGTCACCGAACGACCCGCACGGCGGCCGGCCCCGCCGGCTCGCCTCCGCCCGGCTCGATCCGCGGGTAGCGGGGCCGCACACGCAGCTCCCGCACCGGTCCCGGTGGCAGGTCAGCGGTACAAGCCGCGCTTCGAGATGTACTGCACCACGCCGTCGGGCACGAGGTACCAAACGGGATGGCCCTGCTCGACCCTGCGCCGGCAGTCGGTCGAGGAGATCGCCATCGCCGGCACCTCGACGAGCGTGACGGCGCCGTCGGGCAGGTGGTCGTCGCCCAGCTCGTACCCGGGGCGGGTGACCCCGATGAAATGTGCCTTCTCGAACAGCTCCTCGACCTTGTGCCAGCTGAGGATCTGCGCGAGCGCGTCGGCGCCGGTGATGAAGTAGAGCCGCGAGTCGGGCCGCTCGTCGTGCAGGTCGGCGAGGGTGTCAGCGGTGTAGGTGGGCCCTTCGCGGTCGATGTCGACCCGGCTCACCGTGAAGCGCGGGTTGGACGCCGTGGCGATGACCGTCATCAGGTAGCGGTCCTCGGCGCGGCTCACCTCGCGCTCCGTCTTCTGCCACGGCTGCCCCGTCGGCACGAACACGACCTCGTCGAGGCCGAACCGGTCGGCGACCTCGCTGGCCGCGACCAGGTGTCCATGGTGGATGGGGTCGAACGTCCCGCCCATCACCCCGATCTTGCGATGCACCCGCGTACACTACTTGCCACGTCATCGGCGCTGGTAGGCGTGCCGGAACTGGATGCTGATGCGTGCCCCGGCGGCTTTCGTCTTGGGCACGGAGTGCTGCCAGGTGCGCTGGCACGAGCCGCCCATCACGAGCAGGTCGCCCGGGCCGGGGAGGAACCCGACGCTGGTGCCGCCGCCGGTGGGGCGCAACCGGAAGGGCCGCACGGCACCCAGCGAGACGAGCGCGACGACGGCCTCCGGCAGCTCGCGGGCGACGCGGTCGCCATGCCACGCGACGCTGTCGGCACCGTTGCGGTAGAGGTTGGCCCCAACCTGGGAGAACGTGACGCCGTACCGCGCACCGAGCAGCCCGGCCATGCCGTGGAGCACGTCCGGCGGCGCTGGGCCGTCGTCGAGGTGCCACCGGTGGGTGAGCCGCGGTTCGGGGACGATCCGCTCGTACATCCGCACCTCGCGCCCCGTCCACGGGGTCTCGTGCAGGAGCTGCGCGAAGAGGACGTCGGCGCCGGTGCACCAGCCGGGCACGAGGTCGAGCCACGCGCCCTCCCCGAGCTCATGGCGGCGCAGCCCGCGGAACGTCCCGTCCGCCGCGGCGACAGGGCTCTCGTCGAGGAGCGACGGCTGCCACGCAACGTCGAAGGCCATGCCCGGACGCTAACACGGAATCGAACATCAGTTCGATGTCGATCAGCCGGCGGTCAAGGCTCCGGCCAGGAAGTCCAGCTCACGACGCATGCCGGCGGAGCCTTCGCCCTCGTGCCGGGCCACCGAGTGGCGATAGCTGAGCGCCGACGCGAGCAGGAAGGCGGCGCTGTCGACGTCCGCGCGGCTCGCGCACTGCGGCACCGCCGCCACCATCACCGCCCTGATCTGGTCGATGATCCGCTCGAACCGCGCCTGCAACGCCTCCAGCACCGCCGGGTGCGTGTCGGCCTCCCGCCAGAGCAGGTGCGAGAGGACGGCCGACGAGTCGAGCTTGCGGTCGAGCACGTCGACGAGCCGGTGCAGGCTCTCGGCGATGTCTCCCGGCACCACGACGCCGTCGGTGGCGATCCGGTCGTCCGGCAGCCGCTCGACGAGCGCCTCCAGCAGGTCGGGCTTGCGCTTGAAGTAGTAGTGCACGAGCCCTTTCGGCACACCGGCCCGCTCGGCGATGCGTGACGTCGGCGTCGCGTCGAAGCCCGACTCTGCGAACAAGGCTTCCGCCGCCCCGAGTATGCGTTCGCGGGCGGGCTCGTCGGCGGGCGAGGTCATGGGCGCTCCATCGCTGTCATCGCGTCCATGATGGCGCCAACGCGAAACGGCCGCGGCTCCCGAGCCGCGGCCGTTCGGTGGAATCTCCGGCTGGTACTGCAATCAGTGCGAGCTCGCCAGGCCCCTGTGCTCGGCGGTCGCCGCAGGCACTGCCACGGCTCCCACGACCACAGCCAGCACGCCCGCGATCCACGACGTCCAGGACGCCCCGCCGAACGCGCTGTACCCCAGCACCCACGGCGAGATGAACAGGAGCACGCCGAGCACGACGTGCACGTACTCACTGGCCACCGAACCCGGTGCCGCCAGCGACCACAGCCCCGACGCGGCGAGCAGCACACCGAAGACGATCAGGGTCCACAGTGCGGCTGCGTTCGTTGCCACGACGATCGGCGAAAGAGCCGTCAGCACACCGATCACGAGTGCCGCCCAGTCCTGCCAGCGGTGCCATGTCCTGTTGGTCATCGCTACCACCTCCCCTTTCCGAAGGACCCTCTGATCATGCGCTTGACTGGCCGCCCGGTCAAGCCTGGTGACTGATAGATCGCACCCGCCCCGACCAGGGAATAACCGCGGTTCAGACCGGCAGCAGAGCCTCCACCACATCGGCCAGCTGACCGGCCGTCCGGCACTCGTGCATCGGCAGCACGTCGGCGTACCGGAGGGCGGCGGAATCGCCGCTGCCCCACTGCCGACGCGGCTCCGGGTTCAGCCAGTGCGCGTGGCGGGCGGTGCCGACGAGCCTGCGCAGCACGGCGAGGTTCGGGTCGCGGTAGTTGGTGCGGGCGTCCCCCAGCACCAGCAGCGACGTCTTGGAGGTGATCGCCTCGCCGTAGAACTCCGCGAAGCTGCCGAACGAGCCGCCGTAGTCGCTGTGCCCGTCGAACGCGACGAGGTCGGCCTCACGCAGCACCCGCTGCATCACCCCGGCCAGCTCCGCGCCAGGCGCGAACAGGTGGGTGACCTCGTCGGCCCGCTCGACGAACGCGAAGACCCTGACCTTGCTGAACTGCTCCCGCAACGCCTGCACCAGCAGCAACGTGAAATGGCTGAACCCGGCCACCGAGCCGGAGACGTCGCAGAGCACCACCAGCTCCGGTCGACCCGGCCGGCGCGTGCGGTAGGCGGGGCGCATCGGGACGCCACCGGTGGACATCGAACGGCGCAGCGTGCGCCGCATGTCGAGGGTGCCGCGCTTGGCGTGCTTGCGGCGCACGGCCAGCCGCGACGCGAGCCGCCGGGCCAGCGGGTGGACCGTGCGGCGCAGCTGCGCCAGCTGCTCCGCGTACGCCGAGAGGAACTCGACCTGCTCGACCTGCTTGGGCACGGCGGTCTTCGCGACGGTGTCGCGGCCGCGGATCTCGGCGGTGCGCCTGCGCACCTCGTCGGTGATCATCTTGCGGAAGGCCGCGATGCGGTCCCTGATCTCCCTGCGCAGCACCTCGTCGGCGAACGGGGTGGACTCGTCGTGGCCGGCCTTGAGGTCGTCCATGATCCTGGCCAGCAGCGTCTCCGGCGAGAGCATCCGCAGCGCCTGGTACGCCGACCAGCTCGGTTGCCCACCAGCTCCCCTGATCCCGATGCCGGACGCCCCGGAGCGGCCGAGCGCATCGACGACCGCCCGCGCGAGCTCGGCGAGCGCGTCGGTGTCGCCGTCGCGCAGGAGGTCGGCCAGCACCTCGCGCAGCGAGTCGATGTCGACGGGGCCGTCGTCGGTGTCGTCGACCCGTGGGACCTCGACGTCGCTCGCGCCGGCGCCGAGCGCGGCCGGGAAGTACAGCTCGAAGAGGGTGTCGAACGCCTGCCGCTGGCCCGACCGGCGCAGGAGCGCGGCGGCGAGGCCTTCCTTGACGTGCTCGCGGTGGATCAGGTCGAGCGCGCTCAGCACCTCGGCCGCGTCGACCGTCTCACCGGGCCCGACGGCGACCCCGTGCTGTCGCAGCGCGGCGACGAAGTCGACGAGGTGCCCCGGCAACCCGTGCTCCGGCGCGATCCGCGCGGTCTCCTCCACGGGCTCATCATGCCTGCCCGATCGGCCCCGCGCGCGGCTCGAACTCCACAACACCTTCACAACTGCCGCAGATGCCCTCCACGTTCGATCCCTATGGTCGTCCCCATGCAGGGACCTGCGGTTACCGGCCAGCGCCGGGTGCTCGTCGTCGAGGACGAGCCGACCATCGCGGCGTCGGTCGCCGCGCGGCTGCGCGCCGAGGGCTTCCTCGTCGACGTCGCGCAGGACGGGCCGTCGGCGGTGGCGGCGTTCGCTCGCGTCGAACCGGACCTCGTCGTGCTCGACGTGATGCTGCCGGGTTTCGACGGGCTCGAGGTCTGCCGCAGGATCCAGGCGCGGCGGGCGGTGCCGGTGATCATGCTGACCGCCCGGGACGCCGAGACCGACCTGCTCGTCGGGCTGGCCGTCGGCGCCGACGACTACCTGACGAAGCCGTTCTCGATCCGCGAGCTGGCCGCGCGCGTGCACGCGCTCTTCCGCAGGGTGGACCGGGCCGCCGAGCAGCACGCGCCCGCGCCGTCGGACCGGATCGTGCTCGGCGAGCTGGAGATCGACGTCGCGCAGCGGCGGGTGTGGGCCCGTGGCGAGCAGGCGCACCTCACGCCGACGGAGTTCGACCTGCTGGTGCACCTCGCCGGGCAGCCGCGCACCGTGCTGCCGCGCGACGTCCTGCTCTCGAACGTGTGGGGCTGGTCTGACGCCGCCGGCACCAGGACGGTCGACAGCCACATCAAGGCGCTGCGCCGCAAGCTCGGCGCCGACCTCATCCGGACCGTGCACGGCGTCGGCTACGCGCTGGAGGTGCCGCAGTGACGTTCATCGACCGCGCGGCGGCGCTCGCCGAGCTGCTGCCGCGACCGCTCGACCCGGTGCGCTCGATCAAACTCAAGATCAGCATCTTGCTGCTGTTCTCCGGTGCGGCCGGCCTCGTCTACCTCTACTACGAGTTCCGGTGGCAGCCGCCGGTGCCGATCACGCTGGTGACGGTGGCGATCGTGCTGGTCACCGCGCAGGTGCTCGCGCACGGCATGACCCGGCCGATCCGGGAGATGATCGTCGCGGCGCGGGCCATGGCGCGCGGCGACTACACCCAGCGGGTCAGGGCGTCATCGCGCGACGAGGTGGGCGAGCTCGCCGCGGCCTTCAACCTGATGGCGGCCGATCTCGCAGCGGCCGACCAACAGCGACGTGAGCTGATCGCCAACGTCTCGCACGAGCTGCGCACGCCCATCGCGGCGCTGCAGGCCGTGCTGGAGAACGTCGTCGACGGGGTCGCCCGACCCGACCCCGCGACCCTGCGCACCGCGCTCTCGCAGACCGAACGCCTCGGACGGCTCGTGACGGAGCTGCTCGACCTCTCCCGCATCGACGCCGGGGCGCTCTCGCTCACGCCGGAGCTCTTCGAGCTCGCGCCGATGCTCGCCGACGCCGTCGCCGAGGCACGGGTCGCGGCCGACGTCATCGGGCGTGGGGTGGGCTTCCGCATCGACGTCGAGCCGCCTCGGCTCACCGCGCTCGCCGATCGCGGGCGGCTGCACCAGGTCGTGGTCAACCTGCTGGACAACGCGGCGCGGCACAGCCCGCCACATACGGACGTCCGGGTGACCGGACGACATGAAGGGGGACGTCTCGTGCTGGAGGTACAAGACAGCGGACCGGGCATCGCGGTCGAGGACCGCGACCGGGTCTTCAACCGGTTCACCCGAGGGGAGCGGGCCGTGGGGGGCGGCACCGGGCTCGGGCTGGCCATCGCACGCTGGGTGGTCGACCTGCACGGCGGGCGTATCGGGGTGGTGGCGCCGGATGCCACGGCGGCGGCCGCGCCGCTTCCCGGGTGCCGGATCCGCGTGACCCTGCCGGGGCAGCCATGAGCGCCGACGAGAAGCCGGAGCCGAGCACCGACGCCGAGGGGCCCGCAGAGGGATCCGACGAAAGACCGGCCGCCCTGGAAGGACCGGCGGAGCCGGTGCCAGCCTTGGCCCCGGGCGGGCAGAGCGTGTGGTCGGCCCCGCCGATGCCGGCAGCCGGCCGGCTCGCACTGAAGGTCGACCCGTCCGCACCTCCCGGTCCACCATTCGGCCCGCCGGTCGGCCCACCATCCGGCGCCGCGCCGCGCCACCCGGGACTGGGGCCGGCGGTCCCGTACCCGCCGCCACAGCCGCTGTTCGCGTGGTGGCCCCGCCCTGCGTCGCCGCCGTCGCGCCGCATCCTCGGCTGTGCCGCGGCCGCAGGGGTCGTCGCTGCCATCGCGGTGCCCGAGGGCCGTGCCGGGGTGGGTTTCCTGGTGACCGCGCTGGTGATGACGGTAGCCTGGCTCGCGGTCGGCCGGCCGCAGCGCCCGACCCACGCCGCACTGCCCCACCTGCTGTGGGGCGTCGCCGCGGTCGGCCTCGTGGCTGTCACCGTGGTGCGCGACGCCGAGTGGCTCGCCGCGCTGTGCCTGCTCATGGCCTGCGTCGCCGGCTCGCTCGCCGTGGCCGGCCGCTCGTTCGCGACGGTGCTGGGTGGTGTCGTCGCAGTGCCGATCGCGGCGATGCGTGCCGTGCCGTGGACGGCACGCGGCCTGACGACGCTGCGGCACGGCGCGGGCGGCGTCCGGGTCCTGCTCTCGGTGCTCGCCGCCGTGGTGGTGCTCGTGGTGTTCGTGCCGCTGCTCGCCGCCGCCGACGCCGCGTTCGCCAGCCTCGTCGACGCCGTCGTCCCGACCCTCGACCTGTCGTCGGCGATCCGGTGGGCCGTGCTGTTCGCCCTGGCCGCGCTCGGCGTGCTCGGCGCCTGCTTCGTGCTGGTGGCGCCGCCGCAACGGACGGAACGGGCGGAACGGCCCACGCGGCTGCAGCTGCGGGACTGGGTCATCCCGGTCGGCGTGCTCGTGCTGCTCTTCGTCGTGTTCGTCGGCGTGCAGTTCGCGGCGCTCTTCGGCGGCGACGAGTACGTGCGGCGGACGACCGGCCCCTCCTACGCGGAGTACGCCCGCAGCGGCTTCGGCCAGCTGGTGGCGGTCACGCTGCTCACGCTCGGGGTGCTCGTGCTCGCCATGCGGTTCGCACCGGCGACGACAGCGAAGGAGCGGCGCTGGAAGCGCACGCTGCTGGCGGTGCTCGTCGCGCTCACGCTGGTGATCATCGCGTCGGCGCTCAGCCGCATGTGGCTCTACCAGCAGGCGTACGGGTTCACCGTGCTCCGCCTGCTCGTGCTCACCTTCGAGCTGTGGCTGGGCCTGGGTTTCTTGCTGGTGCTGGTCGGGGTGCTCCGGCTGCGGCACGCGGGGCTCGCCCGCGGGATGCTCGCGGCCGGCGTCGCCGCCCTGCTCGGGCTGGCGGTGCTGAACCCGGAGGGTTTCATCGCCGAGCACAACATCGCGCGACTGGCGGACAGCGGCAAGGTCGACGTGGGGTACCTGAGCACACTCTCGGCGGACGCCGTGCCGGCGCTGCAGCAGCTGCCCGAGCCGCACCGCACGTGCGCGCTGGGGACGATCGCGCAGCGGCTACCGGAGACCGACGACTGGCGCAGCGCCAACATCGCCCGCGCGCAGGCGCGGGAGGCGCTGGCGGGCGCGGCCGCACCGAACTGCTCGGACGGCAGTCGCTGACCCGGCCGCATGCCCCATCGTGCTCGGGGTGGGGGTCGGGCGGCCGCGCCCGGCACTCGGTCTAGTTGAGGCGCAGCTCGGCGGCGGCCTTCACCGTGTCGGACTGGTGCTTGAGCACCACGCCGAGCGTCGCGCGGACGGCGTCGTCGTCGAGGGTGTCCATGCCGAGCGCGAGCAGCGTGCGTCCCCAGTCGATCGTCTCGGCGACGGACGGCGACTTGCGCAGCTCCAGCCCGCGCAGCACCCGGACCGTGCGGACGAGCGCGTCGACGAGCGCCTCGGCGAGCTCCGGCACGCGCGAGAGCACGATGCGCCGCTCCAGCTCCGCGTCGGGGAAATCGAGGTGCAGGAAGAGGCAGCGGCGCTTGAGCGCCTCCGACAGCTCACGCGTCGAGTTGGAGGTGAGCAGCGCGAACGGGCGGCGGGTCGCCGTGATCGTGCCCATCTCCGGGACGGTCACCTGGAAGTCGGAAAGCACCTCCAGCAACAGTCCCTCGACCTCGACGTCGGCCTTGTCGATCTCGTCGACGAGCAGGACGGTCGGGTCGGGGCGGCTGATCGCCGTGAGCAGCGGGCGCGGGAGCAGGAACTCCTCGGAGAAGACGTCGTCGCGCGTCTCGTCCCACGACTCCTTGCCCTGGCCCGCGGTGATCCGCAGCAGCTGCTTCGCATGGTTCCACTCGTAGAGCGCCCGTGCCTCGTCGATGCCCTCGTAGCACTGCAGCCGGACTAGCCCCGATCCGGTGCACTCCGCGACGGCCTTGGCGAGCTCGGTCTTGCCGACCCCGGCCGGGCCCTCGACGAGCAGCGGCTTGCCCAACCGGTCGGCGAGGAACACGGTCGTCGCGACGGCCGTCGAGGCCAGGTAGCCGACGCCGGCCAGCCGCTCGGCGACGTCCGCGACCGAGCCGAACATCGGTGTCTGGTTGGGGCTCACGGCGCCATCCTGCCCTGCGTCCTGCCGATCCGCCCAGCCTGCAGCCCACCCGGAAGGAGTGAGCCGGGTCGCTCCACCGATGCGGAGACGGCGGTGCCCCACCCGGCACCCTGTCGGTGCGGTCGGCCACCATGGGTCCGTGACGACGACCGAGCGGGAACTCCGCGACCGCGCCGAGGACGTGCTGGCCACGCTCGCCGGAGCGGGAGCCCGGCTGCGCGAGGACCAGTGGACCGCCATCCACGCGCTCGTGGCGCAGCGGCGGCGAGCGCTCGTCGTCCAGCGCACCGGGTGGGGCAAGTCGGCCGTGTACTTCGTGGCGACGGCGCTGCTGCGGGCGTCGGGGGCCGGGCCGACGGTGATCGTCTCGCCGCTGCTGGCGCTGATGCGCAACCAGATTGACGCCGCGCAGCGGGCCGGGATCAGAGCCGTCACCGTCAACTCCGCCAACACGTCCGACTGGGAGCGCACCTACGCCGCGGTCGCCGACGGCGAGGTCGACGTGCTGCTCGTCAGCCCCGAACGGCTGAACAACCCCGACTTCCGCGACCGCGTGCTGCCCCGGCTCACCGCGAGCGCCGGCATGCTCGTCGTCGACGAAGCGCACTGCATCTCCGATTGGGGCCACGACTTCCGCCCCGATTACCGCAGGCTCCGCGCGCTGATCAACGACCTGCCCGAGGGCATCCCGGTGCTCGCGACCACCGCAACCGCCAACGACCGCGTGGTCGTCGACGTCACCGAGCAGCTGGGACTAGCGGCGGGCGAGCCGCTGGTGCTTCGTGGCTCGCTCGACCGGGAGAGCCTGCGGCTCTCGGTGGTCCGGCTGGCGACCCCGGCGCAGCGGCTGGGCTGGCTGGCCGCGCACCTCGACGACCTGCCGGGCGCCGGCATCATCTACACGCTGACGATCGCAGGGGCCGAGGAGGTCGCCGATTTCCTGCGCGAGCGCGGCTACCCCGTCGCGTCCTACAGCGGCAAGACCGAGCCGGAGGAGCGCCTCGCCGCCGAGGGCGACCTGCTCGCCAACCGGGTCAAGGCGCTGGTCGCGACCAGCGCGCTCGGAATGGGCTTCGACAAGCCCGACCTGGGGTTCGTCGTGCACCTCGGCGCGCCGGCCTCCCCGGTGGCGTACTACCAGCAGATCGGACGCGCCGGACGCGCCGTCGAGCGGGCCGAGGTCGTGCTGCTGCCCGGCCACGAGGACCGCGACATCTGGGCGTACTTCGCGTCGCTCGCGTTCCCGCCGGAGCCGCTGGTGCGCCAGACGCTGCAGGTGCTCGACGCCGCTGAGGGCCCGCTCTCGACCGCCGCGATCGAGACCAGGGTCGATCTCTCCCGCACCCGGCTGGAGATGCTGCTCAAGGTGCTCGACAGCGACGGAGCCGCGAAGCGCGTCAAGGGCGGGTGGATCAGCACCGGCGAGTCGTGGGTCTACGACAGGGAGCGCCACCAGCGGATCGCCGAGGCCCGCAAGGCCGAGCAGCAGGCGATGCTGGCCTACATCGCGTCCGACGAGTGCCGCCTCGCATTCCTGCGCCGCCAGCTCGACGACCCGCAGGCCGGTCCGTGCGGGCGGTGCGACAACTGCGCGGGTGCGGCGTGGAGCAGCGACGTCGACGCGAGCGCCACAGCGGCGGCGGGCGAGCGGCTCGCGAAGCCCGGTGTGGAGGTGCCGCCGCGCAAGCAGTGGCCGAGCGGGATGGCCGAGCTGGACGTCCCGGCGTCCGGGCGCATCCCGGCCGCGGAGCTCGCCGAGACCGGACGGGTCATCGGCAGGCTCTCCGACATCGGCTGGGGCACGCGCCTGCGCGAGCTCACGCAGGGCGAGGACGCCCCGATCCCGAAGGACGTGCTCGACGCGTGCGTGCGGGTGCTCGCCGGTTGGGGCTGGGAGGAGCGGCCCGTCGGCGTCGTGGGGATCGGTTCCCGCACCCGTCCGCACCAGCTCGACCACCTCTCCCGGCGGATCTCGGAGATCGGCAGGCTGCCGCTGCTCGGGATGCTGGAGCCCGTCGGCGGGCGGCCGGAGGCGCACGCGAACTCGGCCCAGCGGCTCGCCGCGGTGTGGGGCGCGTTCGCCCAGCCGGGTTTTGCTGTGCCGCAGGGCCCGGTGCTGCTCATCGACGACGTGATCGACACCGGCTGGACGATGACGGTCGCGGCCCGGCTGCTGCGGCAGGCCGGCGCCACCGCGGTGCTGCCGCTCGCGCTGGCGCTCGCAGGCTGAGCAGGTCGGGCCCGGCCAAGTTACCGCCGGTAAGTTAGACTGGGCCGATGCCCCACGACCTCGCACTCAAGGCCATGAACGCCGTCCACCGGCTGATGCTGGGTGCCTCCGGCGGCAAGCTCGGGTGGGACGCCGGCGGCATGCCGGTTCTCGAGCTCACCACCGTCGGACGCAAGAGCGGGCAGCGCCGCGCTGTCATGCTCACCTCCCCGTTGCAGGAGGGCGACCGGATCGTGGTCGTCGCCTCCCGCGGTGGCGACGACCACCACCCGGCGTGGTTCCTCAACCTGCGCGACGAGCCGAACGTCGAGGTTGCGTACCGGGGTGGCCCCAAGCGACCGATGATCGCCCGCATCGCCGCCCCCGACGAGCGGGCCCGCATGTGGCCCACGGTCACGAAGCGCTATCGCGGCTACGCCGGCTACCAGCGGCGCACCGAGCGGGAGATCCCGCTGGTCGTGCTGGAGCCGGTGCCGACCGCCTGACGTCTCCCGGCGTGACCTCCGGTCGGGCGGAGGATCACGTGACGGGCGCGTGCCATGTCGTCAACACCCGCGCGCTCGGGGTCGCCACCACGGCCGAGCCCGGCGCCACGGTGACGGGCAGCGGGCGCGGCGCAACCACGAGGCCGAGGTCGGCGGCCTGCGGGGAACCCGCCGCTTCCCATTCCGCAAGCGCGAGGAGCATCCGCTCCGCGGGCCCGCGGCCGTCGATCCCGAACGCCCGCACCGCGGAGGTGTCACCGGTCGCGGCGGCCAGCGCAACACCGCGCCCCGGCCCGACGAGCGCAACTCCCGCGTGGGTCGGGCCGACCGCGAACATGCTCTCGGCGAGCAGACCCGCCGGCTGGTTCGCGCTCAGCCGGACCATCCGCGGATCGTTGAGCGCCAACCACAGCCCGAACCCGTCCCAGACGTCCCGCGGGCCCAGCGGCACCGGCGAGCCGCGCACCGGCCCCGGCGCGGCCAACGCCGCGATCACGTCCGCGGGATCGGGGACGGTCTCGGCGTCCTCCGGCAGGAGCATCGCCAGCTCGTCGCCGAGCATGACCGTGGTGTCCGGGCCGGCGCCGATGCCGCGCAGCCTGATGAACGCGCACCCCCGCACCGAGTCGCTGTAGAGCAGGCCGTCCGTGCCGAGGTCCAGCGACACCGACAGCTGGCTGCCCCGCACCGCGAGCGGCAGCAGCAACCTGCCGCCGGCGGAGAGCTGTGCCACCCACTCCGGACGCACGTCGGAGCTGCCGACGGTCAGCACGATCCGGTCGTACGGCGCGTTCTCCGCGTATCCGAGCGCGCCGTCGGCGCAGACCAGCCGCACCCCGCTGACCCCGGCCGCAGCGAGGTGGCGCTCCGCGGAGTCGATCAGCTCCTGGTCGATGTCGACGGCGGTCACCGAGCCGGTCGGGCCGACCATCCTGGCCATCAGCGCCGCGTTGTACCCGGTGCCGGCGCCGATCTCCAGCACCCGGTGGCCGGGGCGGACCGCGAGCTGCTCCAGCATGATCGCCATCATCGACGGCTGCGACGCCGAGCTGGTCGCGACGCCGTCGACGAGCTGCACGGCAACCGCCTCGTCGGCGTAGGCCATCTCGATCGGGAAGTCGGGGACGAACAGGTGCCGTGGCACGTTGCGGAACGCATCCTCGACCGTTGAGCTGACGACCCGGCCCGAGTCGCACAAAGCGGCCACCATGCGGGATCGGGCACGCTCGGCAGTCGTCATCACGCCGAGTGTGACGGCGTGCACAGCCGACGACAAGCGGAGGCCGAGCCCCTGCCGGCTCAGCTGTCGATCAGCGGCACCAGGTCGTCGGCATGAACCACTTCCCGGCGCTGCTCAGGCGGCAGCTCGCGGCTGCGCCGCCCGATGAGGTCGGGCAGCTCACCGGCGTCGAACCCGACCACGCCGCGGGCCACCACGGCGCCGGTCGGGCCGACGAGGTCGACGACGTCACCTGCGACGAAGTCGCCGGAGATCCCGTGGATACCGGCGGCGAGCAGCGAACGGCGGCGCCCGATCACGGCGGCGACGGCCCCGGCGTCGAGCATCAGCGAGCCGCGCACGTCGGCGGCGTGGCGCAACCAGAACCGCCGCGCCGACATGCGCCTACCCGAAGGGCGGAACGCGGTGCCGACCTTCGGCCCGTCGACGCCCGTCTCCAGCGCGGCCGCAACGTCCTCCGCCGCGGCGAGCAGCACCGGGATGCCGGCAGCGGCGGCCATCGCGGCCGCCGTGATCTTCGTGGCCATCCCGCCGGTGCCGAGGCTGCCCGCGCCGGGCCGCGCGACGGTGACCGCCTCCAGGTCCGTCGGCGCGTCGACGTCGGTGAGCAGTCGGGCGCCCGGCCGGCGCGGGTCGCCGTCGTAGAGCCCGTCGACGTCCGAGAGCAGCACCAGCGCGTCGGCCCCGATCAGGTGCGCCACCAGCGCGGCGAGCCGGTCGTTGTCGCCCACGCGGATCTCGTCGGTCGCCACCGTGTCGTTCTCGTTCACGACCGGCAGCACCCCGAGCCCGAGCAACCGCTCCAGGGTGCGCTGGGCGTTGCGATAGTGGGCACGACGGATCATGTCGTCGGCGGTGAGCAGCACCTGGCCGATCGACTGGCCGTGACGCGCGAACGATGCCCCGTACGCCTGCGCGAGCAGCAGCTGCCCGACCGCGGCGGCTGCCTGCTGGGTCGCGAGGTCACGGGGGCGGCGGGCTAGCCCGAGCGGGGCCAGCCCGGCCGCGATCGCCCCGGATGAGACGAGCACAACCTGACTGCCCGCGGCCGACCTGGCCGCCAGTGCGTCGACGAGCGCATCTAGCCGCTGCGGGTCGAGTCCTCCGGTGAGGCTGGTCAGCGACGACGAGCCGACCTTCACCACGACCCGCCGTGCGGCGGCGAGCTGCGCCCGTGCGCTCATTCTTCGCTCGACGAGAGCTCGATCTGCAGCTCGGCGTCGGTGCGGTGCTTGCGGCGGTCGATCCTGGCCGCCTTGCGCTCCGCCGCACCGATCCGGTCGGTCTGCTCCAGCCGCCGGTCGGTGCCGCGGCCCGACATCATCGCGGCGATACCGGCCGGGGTGCTCGGCTCCCAGTCGAACGTGACGTCGCCGATCGTCACCGGGCAGCCCGGCTGCGCACCGGCTCTGGCGAGCGCGTCCTCGACGCCGAGGCGGGCCAACCGGTCGGCCAGGTAGCCGACGGCCTCGTCGTTGTCGAAGGACGTCTGCCGGATCCAGCGCTCGGGCCGGGCGCCCCGCACGACGAAGCCGCCAGGCAGGTCCGGGTCGACGTCGATGGTGAAGCCGGAGTCGTCGACGGCCGTCGGCCGCAGCACGATGCGGGTCGGCTCGGCAACGGGCTGCGCGGCCCGGTAGGCGTGCACTTCCTTGGCCATCGCGAACGTCAGCTCACGCAGCCCGCTGCGGCTGACGGCTGAGATCGGGAAGACCCGCCAGCCGTAGCGCTCGGTGATCTCGGCGGCGACCAGCTCGGACATGTCCTTCGCGTCCGGGACGTCGATCTTGTTGAGCGCCACGAGGCGCGGCCGGTCGGCCAGCTCCCCGCCCAGCGCCGGCGTGTAGCGGGAGAGCTCGTCCTCCAGCGCCTGGATGTCGGAGAGCGGGTCGCGACCCGGCTCGAACGTCGCACAGTCGACGACGTGCACCAGCACCGAGCAGCGTTCGATGTGCCGCAGGAAGTCGAGCCCGAGACCGCGGCCCTCGGAGGCGCCGGGGATCAGGCCGGGCACGTCGGCGACGGTGTAGATCTCGTCACCTGCGCTCACGACACCCAGCTGCGGCACGAGCGTGGTGAACGGGTAGTCGGCGATCTTCGGCCGGGCCGCGGACAGCGCCGCCACCAGCGACGACTTGCCGGCCGAGGGGAAGCCGAGCAACCCGACGTCGGCCATGGAGCGCAGCTCCAGCACGAGGTCGACGCTCTCGCCGGGCTCACCGAGCAGCGCGAAGCCGGGCGCCTTGCGCGCCGCGGACGCCAGCGCCGCGTTGCCCAGCCCACCTCGGCCCCCTTCGGCCGCGACGAACCGGGTGCCGGCACCGACCAGGTCGGCGACGATCTCGCCGCCGGCCGAGAACACAACCGTGCCGTCGGGCACGCGCAGCTCGAGGTCTTCCGCGTTCGCGCCGGCCCGGAAGCCGCCCTGCCCCTGCTTGCCGTTGCGCGCGGCGGCGTGCGGGCGGTGGTGGAAGTCGAGCAGGGTGTGCACACCCTGGTCGACGACGAGCACGACCGAACCGCCGCGCCCTCCGTTGCCACCGTCAGGGCCGCCGAGCGGCTTGAACTTCTCGCGGTGCACCGAGGCGCAGCCGTTGCCGCCCGCCCCCGCCGCGGCGTGCAGCACCACGCGGTCCACGAACTTCGACATCGACTCTCCTCAACCTGAACACGACAACGGCGGACCACCCCGAGGGCGGCCCGCCGTTGTCGGAAAAACGCTGGTGGTGCGGCCTCAGACAGAGGCCGGCACGATGTTCACGACCTTGCGGCCGCGGGTGTAGCCGAACTCGACCGCGCCGTCGATCAGCGCGAACAGCGTGTCGTCGCCGCCGCGGCCGACCCCGGTGCCGGGGTGGAACTTGGTGCCGCGCTGCCGGACGATGATCTCGCCCGCGCCGACGACCTGGCCGCCGAAGCGCTTCACACCGAGCCGCTGTGCGTTGGAGTCGCGCCCGTTGCGCGAGCTGGACGCACCCTTCTTGTGTGCCATGGCCCGAGTCTCCTACTACTTCGCGATGCCGGTGACCTGGACCTTCGTCAGGGGCTGACGGTGCCCCTGACGCTTGTGGTACCCGGTCTTGTTCTTGAACTTGTGGATGCGGATCTTCGGACCCTTGGTGTGCGCGACCACCGTGGCCGAAACGGTCGCGCCGGCGAGGGCGTCCGCGTCGGTGGTGACGTCGTCCCCATCAACCAGGAGCACCGCGGGGAGGGTGATCTCCGCGCCGGGCTCACCATCGATCTTCTCGACGGTGACCACGTCGTCGACGGCCACCTTGTACTGCTTACCGCCGGTCTTGACGATCGCGTACATCGACGCACTGCTCCTGAAGCTCGGGGGACGAAGCGCAAGGTTGCCCTTGCGCGGACCGCGGCTCAGGCATGGCCGAGCGCGGTGCAGGTATCCCAGGGTACGGAAGGCTTTCCTGAAGGGTCAAACCGGGTCGCCCCCTTCGGGGCTCGACGCGGCCGACGTCACATCGTCGCTGGTCACGGCGTTGTCTGTCGCGTTGTCTGCGGCGTTGTCCGGCGCAGTCTCCGGGGCCGGCGGACCGGCCGGCCGGGATGCCGCCCGACGCGCGCGGCGCGGGCGGGTGGTCGCCACCGGCTCGGGCTGCGGAGCCACCGGCGGCGGTGTGACGGAGAGCGGCGCCGCCGGCGTGGCGGACGCCACATCCGGATCGACCGGAACGGTGAGCACAACCGCGGCAGGCGCACCGGCCGCGACGTCGGGAGCACCGGCCGAGCGGGTGACCCGACCGCGCCTGCGCGCCGGGCGAGGGCTCTCGACCTGCTCGGGCTCTACGACAGGTTCCAGGACCTGTTCCTCGACAGGTGCAGGAGCGGACGCTCCGACCGTCTCGGCGACGGGCTCGGCGTGCCGCGCCACGTCGCGCTCGACGACAACCTCCTCGACGGCGTCGGCCGCCACGTCGGCGGTCTCGCGCTGCGGCTCCGGGCGGGTCTCGACGACCACCGACGACGGCGCCGCCTCGACCTCGCCGGCCCCGACCGCCACAGCTGCGTCGGCTGCCTCGACCTCAACGGTTTCGGACGGCTCAGTTTCGGACGGCGCGTCGGACGGACGGTTGCGCGGCACCATGCCACCCAGCGGCGGCGCAGTCTCCTTTTGCGCAGTCTCCTTGTGCGCGACCTCGCCGTTCTGGGTGCTCCCGTTCTGGGCGCTCCCGTTCTGGGCGGACTCGTCGCGCCGCGCGTCGTGGCCGTTGCGCTCCTGCTCGCCCTCGCCGCGGCGGCGGCCACGGGAACGGCGCCCGCCGCCCTCGCCGCCGGCGCGGCCGGAACGTTCGGGGTCGGCCTTCTCCACCACGGGCTCGGGCGTGACGATCACGCCTCGGCCCCGGCAGTGCTCGCACTGCGTCGAGAAGTGCTCGAGCAGCCCGCCGCCGACCCGCTTGCGGGTCATCTGCACCAACCCGAGCGAGGTGACCTCGGCGACCTGGTGGCGCGTCCGGTCGCGGGCGAGGCACTCGGTGAGCCTGCGCAGCACGAGGTCGCGGTTGGCCTCCAGCACCATGTCGATGAAGTCGATCACGATGATGCCGCCGATGTCGCGCAGCCGCAGCTGGCGCACGACCTCCTCGGCCGCCTCGAGGTTGTTGCGGGTGACCGTCTCCTCGAGGTTGCCGCCGGACCCGGTGAACTTGCCGGTGTTGACGTCGATGACCGTCATGGCCTCGGTGCGGTCGATCACCAGCGTGCCGCCCGAGGGCAGCCAGACCTTGCGGTCGAGCGCCTTGAGCAGCTGCTCGTCGATGCGGTAGGCCGCGAACACGTCGGTGGTGCCGACGTGGCGGTGCAGCCGCTCGCCCAGCTCGGGCGCGACGTGCCCGACGTAGTTCTGCAACGTCTCCCACGCCTCGTCGCCCTCGACGACGAGCCGGGAGAAGTCCTCGTTGAACTGGTCGCGGACGACCTTGATCAGCAGGTCGGGCTCTTCGTAGAGGAGCGTGGGCGCCTTGGGCTTGTTCGGGCCGGTCTGCTCCGACCTGGTCTTCACGACCTCCCACTGCGCCTGCAGCCTGCGGACGTCGCGTTCGAGCGCTTCGTGGCTCACACCCTCCGACGCCGTGCGGATGATCACCCCGGCGTCGCTGGGGACGATCTCCTTCAGCATGTCCTTGAGCCGCTTGCGCTCGACGTCGGGCAGCTTGCGACTGATCCCGGCGGCGCCGCCGCTCGGCACGTAGACGAGGAACCGGCCGGCCAGGCTGATCTGCGTGGTCAGCCGCGCGCCCTTGTGCCCGATGGGGTCCTTCGTGACCTGCACGAGCACGCTGTCGCCGCTCTGCAGCGCCTGCTCGATGCGGCGGGCCTTGCCACCCAGACCGGCGGCGTCCCAGTCGACCTCGCCGGCGTAGAGCACGGCGTTGCGGCCACGGCCGATGTCGACGAACGCGGCCTCCATGCTGGGCAGGACGTTCTGCACGCGGCCCAGGTAGATGTTGCCGACCATCGAGCCACCGTCGCGACCGGCGACGAAGTGCTCGACGAGCACGTCGTCCTCCAGGACGGCCATCTCGATGCGGTCGCCGCGCTCGCGCACGACCATCGAGCGGTCGACCGCTTCGCGGCGGGCGAGGAACTCGGCCTCGGAGAGGATCGGGACACGCCGGCGGCCGGCGTCGCGCCCGTCGCGGCGGCGCTGGCGCTTCGCCTCGAGCCGGGTGGAACCGCGCACGCTCTGCACGCCGTCGCCCTCGTCGTCGCGCTCGCTGCGGGGCGCGCGGACCCTGGTGACGGTGCCGGGCGGGTCGTCGTTCGAGTCGGCGTCGTCGGCCCCCTTGCGGCGGCGACGCCTGCGGCGCCGGCGCGACCCGACGGCCTCGCCGTCGGACTCCGACTCGTCGTCGCCATCGGACTCGGCGTCCTCGCTGCTGCTCTCGGCGTCGTCGCCATCGTGGCCGGACTCGTCGTCCTCGCCCTCCGGCTGGCCCGACTCGTCGGACTCGTCGCCGAGGTCGCCCTCGCCGCCACGACCACGACCACGGCCGCGGCGACCGCGCCTGCGGCGCCTGCGGGTGCCGGACTCGTCGTCGCCGTCGACGTCGGTCTCGCCGCTCTCGGTGTCGTCGGCTTCGTCGACGACCGGTGGCTCGACGATCTCCTCAGGCTCGGGCGACGACACGGGCTCGGTGGCGCGGGCGCCGCGGCGGGTGCGTGCGCGGCGACCGGTCGGGGTCGGCGGCTCGGCGTCCTGGATGCCCGGCTCCGGCTCCGCGGCAGCGACGGGCTCCGCCGGCTCGGCGACCGCGGCCTTGCGGCGACGCGTCGGGCGCGTCGGCTCCTGGAACAGGGGGGTCGGCGGCGCGAACACCGGCGCGAGCGCGGCAGGCTGCGCCGGCTCGGCCTGCGGGGTCGGCTCAGGAGCGGCGAGGGCTTCAGGAGCCGCCGCCGGCTCAGCGGCCGCGGCACCCGGCTGAAGTGCCGTAACGACCTGCTCAGCTGCCTTGCGGTCGATGCTGGACTGCGCGCTGCGGGCGTCCACGCCAAGATCGGCGAGCGCGCCGAGGACCTCCCGGCTGGTGCGGCCGAGCAGCTTCGCGAGCGCGTGCACCCGCATCTTCTCGGGCAGGTCGTCCAGGGCAGGTACGGTGACCGGCCCGCCGGTGCTACCGGCGGGCGAATCGATATTCGACATTCAGCTCCTCCGCCCCCGGGCGCCCTCGATGAAGGCGGCCGCGCAGGGGCACGTGCAGTTCTCTCTCCACGCGGTGCGCGGAAAGCAATCCTCGGTCTCGCTCCGCCCCGGAGGGCGGCCGTGCTCCGACAGCGTGCCGGTGACCGGCGGTAGCGCCGGTGCGCCCGGTCTACTCGCTCAGGCCCGGGTGGTTACCCGATCGGAGCCGAGTGGATCGGTGAGCGCGCCTCCGTGGTCGAGCAGGCCCTGCGCCATCCGGGTCGCCTTCGCGGGCACCGGCGGCTTCAGACCTGCGACAACGTCGAGTGCACCCAACACGTCATCGGGTCGGACGGCAGGTGTGGACTGTCGCACGACCGCAGTCATTATCGCACAGACTTCGTCCCCGCCGGTGGGTATCGCCGGTGACTCCCCCGACGGAGACCGTTTCGCAGCCGTCCCGTCCGGCGTGTCGACACGCACGAGAGCTGCGCGGACGTCGATCTGCTTGCGTCCGGAAGGTGTGATGCGCTCGACGACGACCGACTCCTGCGCGAGGAGCGCGTCGAGCGCGGCACGCAGCTCGGCCTGCCCGACACCGGGCAGCTCGAACGACCAGATGCTGGCGTCGATGCGGTCGCTGAGCGCCGCTCCCTCCGCGACGGCCGCGGCGAGGACGTCCAGCCCTTCGGGTAGGGCGGCGTCGAGCGCGGTGGCGAGCGCGGCCGGGTCGACCGGGCTGGTCAGCCCGATCTCGACGAACTCCGCCTCGCTCGCCGCGCCGGTCGGCGCCGCCCCGATCCAGGACAGCCGCGGGTGCGGGCTGAACCCGTGCGAGTGCGCGACGGGGACGCCGGCCCTGCGCACGGCCCGCTCGAAGCTGCGCGCCACGTCGCGATGGGAGAGGAACCGCAGCCTGCCCCGCTTGGCGAACCGCAGCCGCACCCGCATGACGGTGGGCGGGGCCGGGTTCGCGGCCTCACCGGGGCGCACTCGTGCCATGCCGGGCACTCTACGAGCGCCGGCTCGGTCGCCGCCGGGGCGGCCCCGGGCGGCGTGCCTGGAAAGTGGCTTTCCAGGCGTGTGGGGCCGGGAAAGTGGCTTTCCAGGCAACACGTGCGGGACGCACGCACCCGCCCCTTGCGTCGGCCGTTGGTCAGCGGCCGGGGTCGAGGGAAAGCAGGTCGGTGGCCCGGTCGAACCCCGCACGCTGGTAGAACGCCGCGCTGCCGGCCGTCGGGGAGAGCAGCAGCCGGCGGTAGCGCCGCGTGCGGGCGTGCTCGATCACGGCGCCGAGCAGGGCGCCGGGCACCCCCTTGTCGGCGAAGGTGGCCAGCACGAACGCGTTGCCGACGTGCCCGATGCGGCCGCTGCGCGCACCCGGGCGCGGCATGTGCACGATCTCGACGACGTTGATCGAACCGACGGCGGTGAAGCCGCTGCGCGGGGTGCCGACCTCGGCCAGCCAGAACGTGCGGCGGGGAAGCTCGACCCGCCACCACTGCTCGAAGGCGGCCTCGAACCCCGGATCGCCGACGGACTGCCCTGCGCGTTCCTCGAGCCACGCCCGGCGCAGGCCGGCGAGCGCGGCCATGTCCCGCTCGTCGGCGACCCTGATGCCGACCTGCGAATGCGCGGCGCTCTCAGCCACCCGTGCCCGTGTCCTCGCCGCGATCACTCGCGGCAGCCCGCAGCGGGTTCACGACCGTGAGCGGCAACAGCGTCGTGCCACTGGGGCCGACCTCGATGTCCGTGCCGGTCGACGGGCACACGCCGCAGTCGAAGCACGGCGTCCAGCGGCAGTCGTCCTGCTCACGACCGTCGAGCGCGTCCTGCCAGTCGTCCCACAGCCACTCGCGTTCGAGGCCGGAGTCGAGGTGGTCCCACGGCAGCACCTCATCGCGCCCGCGCTCGCGGGTGGTGAACCAGTCGAGCGAGACCCCGAGCGGCTCCAGCTCGGCGGCCGCCGCGGTGATCCAGCGCTCGTAGGAGAAGTGCTCGCTCCAGCCGTCGAACCGGCCGCCCTCGCGCCAGACGCGCTCGATCACTCGCCCGACCCTGCGGTCGCCGCGGGCCAGCAGGCCTTCGATCAGCGACGGCTGCCCGTCGTGGTAGCGCATCCCGATGTTGCGGCCGATCTTGCGGTCGCTGTTGACCGCGGCGCGCAGCTTGCGGAGGCGGTCGTCGACGACGTCGGGGTGCGCCTGCGCCGCCCACTGGAACGGGGTGTGCGGCTTGGGCACGAACCCGCCGATCGAGATGGTGCAGCGGATGTCGTTGCGGCCCGACGCCGCCCGGCCGGCCTTGATCACGCGGTGCGCCATGCCCGCGATCTCGAGGACGTCCTCGTCCTCTTCGGTCGGCAGCCCGCACATGAAGTAGAGCTTGACCTGGCGCCAGCCCTGCGCGAACGCCTCGCTGACGGTGCGGATGAGGTCCTCCTCCGACACCATCTTGTTGATCACTCGCCGGATCCGTTCCGAGCCGCCCTCCGGGGCGAAGGTGAGCCCGGAGCGGCGGCCGTTGCGGCTGATCTCGTTGGCGAGGTCGATGTTGAACGCGTCGACGCGGGTGGAGGGCAGCGACAGCGAGGTGTTCGTGCCCTCGTAGCGGTCGGCGAGACCCTTCGTGACCTCGGCGATCTCGGAGTGGTCGGCGCTGGAGAGCGAGAGCAGCCCGACCTCGTCGAACCCGCTCGCGCGCACGGCGGAGTCGACCATCTCGCCGATGCCCTGCAGCGACCGCTCCCGCACCGGACGGGTGATCATCCCGGCCTGGCAGAAGCGGCAGCCGCGCGTGCAGCCGCGGAAGATCTCGACGCTGGCGCGCTCGTGGACGGTCTCGGCGAGCGGGACGAGCGGCGCCTTCGGGTAGGGCCACGAGTCGAGGTCGGTGGTGGTGCGCTTGGTGACCGTGCCGGGCACGCCGTCCTCGACCGGACTGACGTCGGCGATCGCGCCGTCGTCCGCGTAGCTCACCGCGTAGAGCGAGGGGACGTAGCAGCCGTCGGTCGCGGCGAGGCGGCGCAGCAGCTCGTGGCGCCCGCCGGGGCGGCCCTGCGCCTTCCACTCCTTCACTACGTCGGTGATCTCGCCGACGACCTCCTCGCCATCGCCGATCGCGGCGACGTCGATGAAGTCGGCGATCGGCTCCGGGTTGAAAGCGGCGTGGCCGCCCGCGACGACGACCGGCGCGTCGACGTCGCGGTCGGTGGCGTGCAGCGGGATGCCGGCGAGGTCGAGCGCGGTGAGCAGGTTCGTGTAGCCGAGCTCGGTGGAGAAGCTGACACCGATCAGGTCGAACGCGCCGAGCGGGCGGTGTCCGTCGACGGTGAAGGCGGGCACACCGTGCTCGCGCATGAGCGCCTCGAGGTCGGGCCACACGGCGTAGCAGCGCTCCGCGAGCGCGTCGGCCCGCTCGTTCAATACTTCGTAGAGGATCATGACGCCCTGGTTGGGCAGGCCGACCTCGTAGGCATCGGGGTACATGAGCGCCCACCGGACAGCGGCCGAATCCCAATCCTTGCTCTGCGCGTTCAGCTCACCGCCGACGTACTGCACGGGTTTGGCGACCTTGGGCAGCAGTGGCTCGAGCTCGGCGAAGACGGACGGGGCTGTCACGCTGACCCAGGGTAGCCCCATCCTGGACACGGGCCGGTGGCCGGTTGCACTCAGTGTGATCACGGGCCGCCCAGGAGGCCGTGCCGGTCGCTACCGTCGCCGGACCGGCGGAGGGGATGGCGAATGACGGCAGCTGTGCGCGCGTCCTCGGCGGCCGCCGGGGTGGTTGCCGGTGCCGCACTGTGTGTGCTTGCTGCTGGCGCGTTCGCGCTGCCGTGGTGGCACGGCCCGACGGTGGCGCTGCTCGTCGACGGCCCGAGCGCGGCGATCGACCCGCTGCCGCTGGCCGGATGGGCGGTGGCGGGGTGGACCCGCACCGCCGCGGTGGCCGTGCTGGCCCTGGCCGCGCTCGTCGCCGTGTCCCTGCGCCGGCGGCTCCCGCAGATCCTGCCCGCGGTTGCCGTCGTCGCCGCCGGGACGGCCGCGGCGACGGTCGGTGTGCTGGGCTTCGCCGACCGCGGGCCGGCGAGCGCGGCGGGGGCGTGGATCGCCGTGGTCGCGGGGATCGCCGCGGTGCTGCTCGTGGTCGTGCGCAGCATCCGGCTGGTGGCGGTCGTCGCCGTGGCAGCTCTGGTCGTGGTGCTGCTCCCCGGTGCGCGCGCCGCACACACGGAGGGCCCGTTCGTGCGGATCGACGCCGTGCCGGCGGACCAGCTCGGCACGGTCGACGGGGCCGCGGCCGCTCTCACCGCCACGGGCGTCTCGGTCGTCGACGCCGCCGGACGGGCCACGCTCGTCGCCGCGCTGCAGGAACGCGGTGGCACCGTCCTCGGGATCGCCGGGCGCCGGGTGGCGCGGTGGGTCGCCGCCGACACCGTCGTCATCGCCGGGCTCGACCCGGGCGACCCGGTCTGGGTGACCGTGCGCGACGTCGGCGCGGCGGGGCCCGTCGGCGCCGACGGGACGCTGTGGCTGCGCGCGGTGGGCGATCCGGCCGGCGCGATCCGCAGCCTGAACCTCGCCGCCTACGACGGCGAGCAGGCGCTGGCTGCGGCGTACCTGCCGGTGGTCACGATCGCCGTGCCGGGTGGTGTGCAGGCGATCAACGCCGCCACGCTCTTCCCCACGAAGACGGGCGGGCTGCGGTTCGCCGAGCAGGAGGTGGGCTACCGGCTGGAACGCGTCGAGCCGACCCCGGACAGCGCGATCGTGCGGCATCTCGCCGGCGGCGCGGATCCCACCTGCGGGGCGAGCCGGACGGCGACGGACGCGTTCCTGGCGCGTTCCGGCCCGGTTGCGGTCGACGCCGACGGCGGTATCTGGTTCGCGGTCGACCGCGAAGGCCGCGACACGCTCGCCCGCCTCGGCCCGGACGGCGTGCTGCGGGCGGTGCCGGCGCCGGTGCCGGGGCGGGTGCACGCGCTGGTGGCGACCGCCGACGGGGCGATCGTGCTCATCGCCGTGGCGGATGCGGGGCCGGTGCTCTGGCGGCTGCCCGCAGCCGGGGCGGCGCTGGCCGACCTGCCACCGACGCCGGAAGAATGCATCCCCGCTCCCCCGCAGGTCGGACCAGGCGTCACGCTCGTGCCCGTCGGCAACAGTGCGAGCGACGCGCTCGGCGTGCCGCTCGGCGTCGACGGGCGGTGGGCGAGCGGGCGGCGCGGCGGCCTGACCCCGATCGAGGCCGTAGTGCCGGGCGAGCGGGTGCCGCTCGGGACGCGCAACGACGGGGAGCTCGATCGCTTGCAACCCGACGGCGTCGGGGGCGTCTGGTGGGTCGAGCGGGTCGCCGGCACGACCTTCCAGCTCGTGCACGGCACACCGAACGCCGTCGAGCAGCGGTTCCCGCCGGTCGAGCTGCCGGAGCCGTTCAGGCTGGTCACCGACCTGTCGGGGCAGCCGCCGCTGGCGGCGACCCCGCGCGGCGCCCTCCGGATCAGCGAGGGAGCGGTGAGCACGGTCGTGCCCGGCGACGTCCGCGGCGGCGTCGTGCGGGCCGGTGGGCGTGGATGGCTGCTCGTCGACGGCCGGCTGGTCGCG
This sequence comes from Pseudonocardia sp. TRM90224, assembly GCF_021245725.1. Classification (GTDB taxonomy): domain Bacteria; phylum Actinomycetota; class Actinomycetes; order Mycobacteriales; family Pseudonocardiaceae; genus Pseudonocardia. The sequence continues at coordinate 356,225 of NZ_JAJGSX010000007.1, forward strand.
ACCGACGGCAACCGGGTGGTCGGCCCGGTCGTCGACGCCGGGGAACGCAATGGCGACACCACACCGATCGCGGTGCAGCTCGCCCGCGGCGTCGCGCCCGATCGGCTCGCGCTGCCGCGCGCCACCGTCGGGCTCGACGGCAATGGGCGCGCTGTCGTCGTCGCCGACGGGGTGGTGCTGGCCGTCGACGATGCCGGTGGTGTGCGGGTCGTCGCGCAGGACCAGCGGCTCGGCCCCACGTACGCGGTGGAGGGCGGGCTGGTCGTCCACAAGGACGGGACGTTGCTGCGCGTGGACCTGCCTGGCTGAAAGTTCCCCACCGTTTTGCCAACCTGCACGGGTCCCAGGGTGTGCAGGTTGGCAAAACGGTGGGGAAGTTGCGGGCTGGGCCCTAGCCCCAGGCGGCGCGGGGTGGGTTGCCCGCGGCGGAGATGCGGCGGGCGATCGCGACGAGCACGACGACGATCGCGGCAGCGCCGGTGACGACCACCGCGGCGGGCGGCTCGTTGAGCGAGATGCCGATCAGGCCCCAGATCGCGGCGATGGCGTAGGCGACGACCGCGGTGCCGGAGAGCACCACCCACGCCATGATCACCGTCACCGCGGCGAGCACCACGACGGCGGCGACGACGGCGATCGCGTTGTCGCTCGGCAGGCCGATCGCGGCACCGCTCGCGGCCGTGCCGACGACGATCGCGACCGACACCCAACCGGCGTACAGCGCGACGGGCGTGCGCAGGAAGAGGCGTTCCGTGCGGTCGGCTGCCGGCTCCTTGCTCAACCGTCCGAAGACCACGGCGACGCTGACCGTCAGCACGATCAGCACCAGCTCTGCCAGCAGCACCGAGCGGGCGCCGAACGCCAGCATCCAGACGGTGTTGCACACGGCGGCGAGCACCATCCACCAGCCCGTCCTGCGGTGGATCTCCCGGCCCCGCTGCGCAGGCAGAAGCTGGTAGATCGCGTGCACGAGCAGTCCGGCGTAGATCGGCAGCCAGATCGCGAACGCCCACGAGGCCGGCAACAACGGCGTGGGATAGGAGATGGCGACCGCGCCGATCGACGCCCCCGTCACCCCACTCCCGACGAGACCCGCTACCGCGACCTGCACGATGGCCAACACGATCACCGCGTAGCTGCGCACGCGATCGATTACGGTGGGGCGCTGCGACGTGACCGTCATGGCTCCATCATCGACCCGCCGGGTCGGTGCTGCCACAAGGATCGCCCGACGAGGCCAACCACACAGTCAGCGGCAACCTGACCGCGCTTGGACGAGGCTCTCCATGAGGCGCGCCGCGTTGGCCGGCGACCGCAGGAGGTGAGCGGTCTCCTCCAGGGCGTCGAAGTCCGGCTTCGCGATGAGGACCGCGGCGCCGCGTGGCGAGATGATCTCCACGGGCGTCCGGTCGTCGTTCACCTGCTCGATCAGCGCGGACAGGTGCCGGCGCGCCTCGCTCGCGGTGATGGCCATGGCGGCTCTCCTCTGGTCTGAAGGTTTGCTTCCACTCGGCGCCCGGGTCGTGATGCCGGCCGACTTGCGGGTGCTGGTGGCTGTCGCGCAACCATCACCACCCGCAACTCAAGTGGGCGCCCCGGTTCGACGAGCGTCTCACGCGTATCTGGCCGGCCGGGATGTGTGCGTTGCGCGCACGAGGGCAGCAAAGCCACTTTCCGGCCCTCACAGGGCAGGAAAGTGGCTTTCCTGCCCTCCCTCGACCCCAGCGTGAGCTGCGCGGTCACAGTCACGCACCCAGCCCGCAGGCGCCCGCTCTCCCCTGGGCACCCAGGGTGCGCCGGGGCCGCTACTTCAGCAGCAGCACGTCGAGCCGCCGTGCGGCCACCGCCACTCCGAGCACGATCATCACGGCGAAGTAGGCGACGTGCACGAGCATGCCCGGGCCGACGAGCCCGGTGGTGAGGCCGCGCATCAGCTCGACGGCGTGGTAGAGCGGCAGGCACTCGACCACGACCTGCAGCCAACGCGGGTACACCGAGAGCGGGAAGAACGTGGTGGAGAACAGGAACATCGGCATGATCACGAGCGTGACCAGGTCGAAGTCCTGCCACGAGCGCAGGTACGACGTCGCCGCCATCCCGACCGCGGCGAACGCGAACGCCACCACCAGCGCCGCCGGCAGCGCCAGCAGCGCCCACGGCGAGACGAGCAGTCCGGACCCGCCCATCACCGCGAGGAACCCGAGCGCGTAGAGCCCGCCGCGCAGCAAGGCCCAGCCGATCTCGCCGAGCGCGACGTCGACCGGGCCGAGCGGGGTGGCGAGCATGGCGTCGTACAGCCGCGCGTACTTGAGCTTGAAGAAGACGTTGAAGGTGGAGTCGAACACCGCGCCGTTCATGGCCGATGCCGCGAGCAGGCCGGGCGCGATGAACGCGATGTAGCTGATCGGGCTGCCGTCGGGGCCGGGCAGCGGTCCCACCATCGACCCGAGCCCCTGGCCCATCGCGACCAGGTAGAAGACCGGCTCGAAGAAGCCCGAGAAGAACGCCATCCACGCCCTGCGGGCCGCGGTGGCCGAGCGCAGCAGCAGCATCCGGGACCGCCCCGCGTAGCTGCCGCCCGGCAGCAGCCGCAGCGCGAAGGGGGTCTCGAGCGCGCTCACGGGGCCAACCGCCGCGTGAACAGGCGCGTCGCGCCGAACACACCGATCGCGACCAGCAGCAGCAGATAGGCGGTGTGGCCCAGCGCGGCGAGCGGCACCCACCGGTCGAGCGCGGCAGCGCGGGCCAGCTCGGTGCCGTGCCAGAGCGGCGAGATCCACGTGAGCGGCTGGACCCAGCCGGGCAGCCGGTCGACCGGGAAGAACGTGCCCGAGAACAGCGTCATCGGCAGGATCACGAACCGGAAGAGCGCGCTGAACGCGGTGCCCTCGTTCTTGACGGTCGCGGCGTAGGTCGTCACCAGCGCGCACACCGCGGCGCAGGTGAGCACCGCGGCCAGCAACGCGACGATCACTCCGGCGCTGGCGACCCCGCCGGCCAGCGCGATCACCCCGACGAACACCGCGCCCGTCGCGAGGTTCTTGAGGCAGACCCAGCCGAGGTGCCCCAGCGCCACCTGGGCCGGCGTGATCGGACCCGCCACCATCGCGTGGTACATGCGCTGCCACTTGAAGCCGGAGAGCACGGGGTAGGTCGACTCGAACGCCGCGCTCTGCGCGGCGGACACCGCAAGCAGCGCCGGAGCGAGCCACACCAGGTAGGAGACCCCGCCGGTGGTCTCCGCGGTGCCCGCCCGGCCCTGGAGCAGCGCGCCGAACCCGACCCCGAAGGCGAGCAGGAAGAGCAGCGGCTGCAGCACGGACGACACCACGGTCGAGCGCCAGTTGCGCCGGTACCACGTGAGGAAGTGCTCCCCGACCATTAGCACGCCCAAGGCGAACCCGGGCGCACGCGCGACGCTCGTACTCATCGGTCTCGTACTCATCGGTTCGCCCCCGTCAATCCACCAGGGTGCGGCCGGTCAGCGAGAGGAAGACGTCCTCCAGCGACGAGCGCCGCACCAGCGCGGAGAGCGGCCGGTGGCCGGCGCGCGCCACCTCGGCCTGGGCGCGCTCGCCGTCGGCCGTGTAGAGCAGCAGCCGGTCGGGAAGCGACTCGACCCGCTCGACGAGCGGCGCCAGCACCTCCGGTTCGGGCCGTGCCTCCGGGGCGAACCGCAGCTCCAGCACCTCGCGGGTGGCGTGGCGCTCGATCAGCTCGGCGGGCGAACCCTCGGCGACGATCACGCCGTGGTCCATCACGACGAGCCGGTCGCACAGCTGCTCGGCCTCGTCCATGTAGTGGGTGGTGATGATCTGCGTGACGCCCTCGCGCTTGAGCCGGTAGAGCCGCTCCCACAGCAGGTGGCGGGCCTGCGGGTCGAGGCCCGTGGTCGGCTCGTCGAGCAGGAGCAGTTCCGGGTCGTTCACCAGCGAGCGCGCGATCGTGAGCCGCCGTTTCATGCCACCGGAGAGCGGCTCGACGGGGTCGTCCGCGCGCTCGGTGAGCTGCGCGAACGCCAGCAGCTCCCGCGCCTTCTCCCGCACGTGCGCCCGCGGGAGCCCGAAGTAGCGGCCGTAGATCTCGAGGTTCTGCCGGACGCTGAGCTCGGCATCGAGGTTGTCGAGCTGCGGCACGACGCCGATGCGGGCCCGGATCCGCGGCCCGTCGCGGCCGGGGTCCATCCCCAGCACCTGCAGCTCACCCCCGGTGCGGGGCGACACGCAGGCGATCATCCGCATGGCCGACGACTTGCCGGCGCCGTTGGGGCCGAGGAAGCCGAACACCTCGCCGCGCGCGACGTCGACATCGATGCCGCGCACCGCCTCGATGGCGCCGAAGCGCTTGTACAGCCCCCGCGCCTGGACCAGTCCGTCAGCCACGGAGGGGACGGTAGCCGGGGGCACCGACAGAACGCTTGGACGAAAAGGAACTGGTCAGGCGAGGACGGGGAAGTTGGAGCGGAGCACGCCGTGCGGGTCGCGGGCCCGCTTGACGTCCCGCAGCCGGGCGAGCGCCGCACCGGGGAACGCCGCGGCCGCCCGCTCGCCGGGGGCGAGCATCGTGAACGGCTTGCGCCCCGTCGTGACGGGCCGCAGCGCCGCGGCGAGCTCCGACTGGCGCTCCCCGATCGCCGCCGCGACGTCCGGGGCCGTGGGGATGCCGAACATGTAGACGAGGTGCTGCTCGGTGAAGCCGCCCGTGGCACCGCCGTCCGGTGCGGGGCGGCCCAACGCCCCGCCGAGCTGGCGCAGCTGCACGCTCAGCAGCGGCGCGATCGGCCGGTCCAGCAGCGCGGCGGCCGCAGCGTCGTCCAGCTCGCCCAGCAGCTCGGTGCGGGACCGGCCGGGGCTGGGGTCGAGCGGCTCCGCGCAGATGCTGCCAAGCTCGGCAACGGGCAGCATCCGGCGTCCGTCCGCGGTGCGCCCGGCCACCTCGTCGAACGGCTTCAGCAGCGCGGCGCCCTCCGCGGCGGAACCGAGGTGGGTCACGTCGACGGCGACGGCGGGGGCGCCGCCGAACGCGGAGAAGTCGAGGAGGTCCAGCCATACGGTCAGCTCGTCCGGCGCGGACGCGGTGACCGTCCGGTAGACGTCCAGGAGCTCGGCCGCGCGGTCGGCCGGCCACATCATGCGGCCGCCGTAGAGCTGTGGAGCCGGCTTCAGCTCGAACTCCACCGCCGTGACGACCGCGAGGTCGCCACCGCCGCCCCGCAACGCCCAGAACAGCTCGGCGTCGGACTCGGCGGAGACGCGCGCTGTCGCACCGTCGGCCGTCACGACGTCGAAGGAGCGCACGGCGTCGGCCGCGAGCCCGTACCGGCGGCTGAACCAGCTGAGCCCGCCGCCGAGGGTGTAGCCGACCACGCCGACGCCCGGCGAGCTGCCGGCGAGCCCGGTCAGGCCGTGCGGGCTCGCCGCAGCCAGCACCGCACCCCAGCGCACGCCCGCCCCGACCCGCGCGATCCGTTCCTGCGGGAGCACCTCGACGCCGTCGAGGGCGGCGGTGCGCAGCAGCACCACGCCGTCGACGTCGCCGGCGGCGCCGTGGCCCGTCGTCTGCGTGGTGACGGCCAGCCCGGCCAACCCGGCGCACCGTACGGCCGCCGCGACGTCCGCAGCGTCGGCGACGTCCACGACGGCACGCACCCGCTGGTCGATCGCGACGTTCCACGGCGTGCGCGCGGCGTCGAAGCCTGCGTCGCCCGGAACCAGCACCCGGCCGGTGATCGCTGCTCGGAGGTCCTTCTCGAATGTCATGGGAGAAGAGTGCAACGGCCGACTTGGACGTCACTTGGAGGCGGCCAGGTGCGGTGTGGGGAGGGCAGGAAAGCCACGTTCAGGCCCTGTGAGGGCAGGAAAGTGGCTTTCCTGCCCTCCAGCCGAAGGCGGGACGGGTCGTCGTGCGGCTAGCCGAGTTCGGCGGCCAGCCGTTCGCTGCGCTCCGCCCAGTAGGTCAGGCCGAGCGTGCGGTGCGTGTGCAGGGCGCGGGCCGCGTGGTCGCGGGCGCGGTCCTGCCGGCCGAGGCGGTTCGCCAGCTCCGCGAGCACGGCGTGCGTCGAGCCGAGGCCCGAGCTGCCCGTCCCGGCCACGACGAGCAGGTCGGCGTGCGGTTCCAGCAGCTCGTACATCCGCGCGGGGTCGGGGGCGCCGGTCCGCGCGGCGACGAGCCCCCACACCGCGAGCGCGAAGTCGCCCGACCAGTCGGCCGGCAGGTCGGCGCCCCAGCGCCGCACCATGTCGACGGCGCGGGCGTGTTGTCCCGTCTCGGCCGCGGCCAGGGCCGCGACCGGGCGGGCCGGGCGCATCTGCGGCTCCTCCGCAGCGGCGGCGAGCGGGTCGACGATCTCCGCGAGCCGACCCTGCCCGCGCCGCACGGTGAACATCGTGACGTGGTGGTGGTAGCCGACGCCCCATTCGGTCGCGCCGTACCGGATCGTCGCGTAGCGCCCGAGCAGGTCCTCCGCCTCGTCGAACCGCCCGTCCATGAGGCAGCGCGCGGTCCGCGCCATCCCGACGAGCGACTCCAGCTCCGGTCGCCGCGCCACGTCGAGCAGCCGCTCGCACCGGGCCAGGTCGCGGTCCCATTCGGCGAGGTCACCGGCCCGCAGCAGGCACGCCATCCGCTGCACCCTGCCGACGACCGCGTGGGCCGTCGGGAGGCCGGGCAGGTCGACGAGCTCGGCGGCGACCCGCAGCCGGTCGGCGTTGCGGCCCGGCACGAACGTCGCGTGCATGAGGTTGGTCAGCGTCCGCCCGAGCAGCGCGGGGTCGTCCAGCCCGCGGGCCAGCTCAGCGGCTTCGCGGGCGGTCCGCTCGGCATCACCCCGGCGCGGGCTGTAGTGCAGCTCGACGGCGAGGGTGCCCAGCAGCGCCGCCCTGTCGTGGTCGGCGAGCGGTCCGGCCAGCAGACCGTCGAGCGTGGCCACCATGCCCACGTCGACCACCCCGTAGGGCCGCCACAGCCAGGGCGACGGCCCGCCGAAGGCTGTTGCCGCCGCGACGAGTGCCGGCCGGTCGCCGGTCTCGCCGGCCAACAACAGCGCCTCCTCGACGTCGCGGCGCGCACCGGCTGCGTCCCCCGAGGCGCGGCGCGCCTGCCCCAGCTCGGTCAGCACGGCACAGCGGCCGGCCCGGTCGGCTGTCGGCGTCGAGGCCAATGCGAGCTCCCACAACTGCACGGCCTCGGTCAGCGCGAGCTGCGCGCTCGCCTGCCGGGCCGCGCGGGAGGCGTGCGCGACGGCCTCGGCAGCGCCGCCGACCTTGGCCGCCTTCGCGAAGTGGTGCGCCAGCCGCGCAGGGTCCGATCCGGGCAGCTCGGCCAGCGTCCGGCCGGTCGCGAGGTGCAGCCGGGCCCGGTGCAGCCGGCTCAGCCCGGCGTCGAGCGCGTCGCGTACGAGCGCGTGGGAGAAGCGGTAGTCGAACGTGTCGGGCACCTCGGCGAGCAGCCCGGCGGCCACGGCGGGCTCCAGCTGCGTGATCACGTCCTCGGCCGGCAGCTCCGTCACCGCGGCCAGCACGTCGACCTCGACGTCCCGCCCACCGACCGATGCCGCGCGCAGCAGCTCACGGGCGGATTCGGGGAGCCGCGCGACCCTGCGCTCGATGACGTCGCGCGCCGCCGCGGGCACGCCGGACCCGTGCTCGGGCAGCCGGAGCAGCTCGGACAGGTAGAACGGGTTGCCGCCGCTGCGGTCGAGCAGGCCGGCGACCGTCGCCGGGTCGTCGGGAGCGCCGCGCAGCCGCAGGTAGGCGGCCACGTCGTCCGCGGTGAACGGGTGCAGCTCGATCCGCGCGGCGCCCGGCACCCGATGGATCTCGGCGAGCACATCGCGCAGCAGGTCGGGACGGGCGCCGGGCTCCGGGCGAGCCGTCACCACCAGCATCAGCGGCAGGCCCGACGCCTCCCGCGCAACGTGCTCCAGCAGCCGCAGCGACGACGGATCGGCCCAGTGCACGTCGTCGATGACGACCAGTACGGGCTCCGGGCTGCCGCCCAACGCTGCGACAACGCGGTCGTGCAGGGCGTGCAGGTCGGCGTCGGGGTCCCGGCTGCGCTCGGGCGCGTCGAGGGCGCCGGTGGCACCGAGCGCCCGCAGCACCGACACCCACGGGCGGAACGGCGGTGCGGCGGCGTCGACACACGTGCCGGCGGCGACGAGCATCCCGCGCGATGTCGCGGTCTCCGCGACGGCCGTGACCAGCGTGCTCTTGCCGATCCCGGCCTCCCCAACGACCACGACGGCACCGCCGCGGCCCTGCCGCGCCGCCGTCAGCCGCTCGTCGAGCAGCCCGATCTCGGCGTCGCGGGCGACCAGCCGTTCGCTCTGCACGCGGGCCGGCACAGCCGCAGCAGCCGGCGCTCTGGGTGCCTCCAGGTCGGGCGACTGGCCGAACACCGCCTGCTCCAGCCGGCGCAGCTCGGGGCCAGGCTCGATGCCGAGGTCCGCCGCAAGCCGCTCCCGGACACCGCGTAGCGCACCGAGCGCGTCGGCCTGCCGGCCGGCGCGGTAGAGCGCGAGCACGAGCAGACCCCATGACCGTTCGCGGTAGGGGTGCGCGCCGACGAGCTCCTCCAGCTCGGGCACGGCAGCGGCCGTCTCGCCGAGCCCGAGGCGGGCGGCCATGAGGTCCTCGACGGCCGACGTGCGCAGCTCGCCCAGCCGCACGGCCGTGGCGGCGGCGAACCCGAGATCGGCGAACTCGGCGAGCGGCTCGCCGCGCCAGAGCGCCAGCGCGTCCCCGAGGAGCCTGCGGGCGGCGTCGTGGTCGCCCCGGTCGAGCGCGCCACGGCCCCCGGCGACCGCCGCGGTGAACCGCGGAAGATCGACCTGGCCCGGCGCGACGTCGAGCAGGTACCCGGGCTCCCGCGTGAGCAGCAGGCGGGGCGGGGTGCGCGGCTTGCGGTCGGGCTCCAGCACCTTGCGCAGGTTCGAGACGTAGGCCTGCAGCCCGCCCGCCGCCTTGGCGGGGGCCTCACCGGACCAGAGCTCGTCGATCAGCCGGTCGACCGCGACCACCCTGCCGGGATCGACGGCGAGCATCGCCAGCACCGCACGCTGCATGCGCGGGCCGAGGTCGAGCCGGGAGCCGTCGGCGCCATCGCCGGAGCCGCCGCGAAAGACCTCGACCGCGCCGAAGAGCCGCACCGAGAGCGCCGCGTCCACCATCCCCACCTCGATCAAGGGCCCTCATCGTGCCACCCCGACCCGCCGTGACACTCCGTGGTCGTTGTTGGGTCAGGAAAGCCACTTTCCTGTCCTGTGGGGACAGGAAAGTGGCTTTCCTGAACTCCCCGGGACCACGGGGTGGTCACCGAGAGTGGGCGGGGCGTCAGACCGCCAGCGCCACCACCGCGTTCATGGGGGTCTCGAGCCGGTGCGGGCCCGGTGCCCCGGGGAACGTCACGCGGTCGCCGGTCACGAGCGTCCGCCGCTCCTGCGGGTCGACGAGGTAGGTGCCGGCGCCGTCGACGGCGACCAGTTCGTCGCCCACCCTGAGCAGGACGGGCGCGTCGCGGCCCGCGCTGATCGCGATGCGCCCGGCGTCGATGCCGTCGAGCACACCACTCTCGTCCGCGCATTGCACCCACGTCGTCGGCCCGCCCAGCGGGCGGCCGTGCGCGGGCGTGTGGAAGTCGCTCCCGCCCAGCGGCAGCACGGTCGGGTCCCACGCGAGCCACCACGCCAGCGGGCCGCCCCAGCGCCGGTCGAGCCACGTCCAGTGCCAGATCTCGGCGAACCGCGGCCTGCGCGCCATCGGCTGGCGCCACGCGCAGTCGCTGGCCAGCGGATGGTTGATCGAGAGCAGCCCGCCGCCCGTCTCGACGTCGGCGAGCCACGCGTCGGCGGGCCGCCGGAAGTCCACCCAGCCGATGTCTCCGAACGCGTTGGCGTGCCCCCGGTCGGTCGTGACCTCCTGGCCGGGGATCAGCACGACGCCCGCTCGTGCGCCGGCCGCCGGGAGCAGCGGGTGGTGGCTGACGGTGTTGTGGTCGGTGACGGCGAGGAAGTCCAGCCCGACCGCGGCGGCGAGGTTCGCCAGCTCGTCGATGCCCAGCGCGCCGTCGGAGTGCACGGTGTGGCTGTGCAGGTCGCCCGCCAGCCAGCGCAGGCCCGCCTCGGCCGGGAGATCCCGCCGCGGCGGGCGTTCGGTGACCGGCGGCGGTGCATGCTCGGCCGGCGCGGCGACGGGCGCGGTGTCGACCGTGACCTCGTAGTCGAGCCCGTCGGACGGCAATCGGTGCAGGCCGAGGCAGACCCGCCACGTCCCGGCCTCGATGGGGCCTGGCAGGTAGCCGGGCGTCGCCCAGCTCTCGGTGATCGTGTACGTCGTGCGCGCCCCACCCGACCAGCCGCGGAACCCCGCGGGGGTGAAGCAGCCCAGGTCGAGCACGCCGGCGCTGCGGTCGTAGTCGAGGTGGACGGTCAGCGCGCCCGCGCCGGCCGGGACGTCGAATTGCAGCTCCCGGTAGAACGACTCGGCGCGGTCGTCGAGCGTCCAGCGGCCGCGCTGCACCGTCGCCGGCACGCGGCTCAGGCCTCCGCGAGCGCCGGCGCGCGCTCGCTGCCGACGAGCTCGCCGTCGTCGCGGCGGTAGACCAGCACCCGCTGCGGCGCGGCGACCGCCCAGCCGCGCGAGCCGATCGGCGGCTCCTGTCCTTCTGGCACCGTCACCTGGACGATGGTGGCACCGACCTCGAGCGAGACCAACGACCCCACGCCCATGTTCTCGATGATCGCGACGGTGCCCTCGATGCCCGCGTCGGCCGCTTCGGTGCTGAACGTCATGTACTCGGGCCGAGCCGCGTAGACGACCTCCTCGCCGTCGCGCACGTGCGCCCGCGCCGACTCCGGCAGCGGCACCGACGTGCCGGCCACCCGGACGGTGTCGCGGTCGATCGTGGCGTCGAGCAGGTTCATCGGCGTCGACCCGATGAACCCGGCGACGAACGTGCTGGCCGGGCGCTGGAACACCTCGCGCGGCGTGCCGATCTGGCGGATCCGGCCCGCCTCCATGACGGCCATGCGGTCCGACATCGCGAGCGCCTCGGCCTGGTCGTGGGTGACGAAGACGGTGGTGACGCCCAGGTCGCGCTGCAGCCGCTTGAGGAACGTCCGCGCCTCCAGCCGCAGCCGGGCGTCGAGGTTGGAGAGCGGCTCGTCGAACAGGAACACCTGCGGGTGGCACGCCACCGCCCGCGCGAGCGCCGCCCGTTGCTGCTGGCCGCCCGAGAGCTGGCCCGGTCGCCGCTCCAGCAGCCCGCCGAGGCTGAGCCCTTCCGCGGTCTCCTCCGCCTTCTCCGCGCGCTCCTGCTTGCCCACCTTCTTGATCTTCAGCGGGTAGGCGATGTTGTCGCGGACCGTCATGTGCGGGAAGAGCGCGTAATCCTGGAACACCATCGCGATGTCCCGCGCCCCGGGGGCCAGCCGCGTGACGTCGCGCCCGCCGATGCGGATGCTGCCGCCGCTCACGGTCTCCAGCCCGGCGATGGAGCGCAGCAGCGTGGTCTTGCCGCAGCCCGAGGGGCCCAGCAGCGCGAAGAACTCGCCGTCCTCGATCGTGACGTCGAGCCCGTCGACGGCCCGGACCCCGCCCGGGTACTCCTTGACCAGCTGTTCCAGCACGATGTCGGCCATCAGCGCTTGATCCCTCCGTGGAAGCGGAACCCGTAACGCCGGTTCACGAACACGTACATCGCGACCACCGGTATCGAGTAGAGCAGCGAGAACGCCGAGATGAGCCCCAGATCGGCCTGCCCGCCCTCGGTGTAGAAGGTGTAGACGACCACCGCGGCGGGCCGCTCGGCCTGCCGCAGCAGGATGAACGGGGTCAGGAAGTTCCCCCAGACCTGCACGACCGTCCACACCGCGATCGTCGCGAGCCCCGGCCGGACGACGGGCAGCACGACGTCGCGCAGGATCTGCAGCGGGCTTGCCCCGAACACCCGCGCCGACTCCTCGTAGGAGCGCGGGATGCCGTCCATGAAGTCCTTCAGGATGAAGATCGCGGTCGGCAGCATCCCGCCGGTCAGCACCAGCACGACGCCGAGCTGGGTGTCGACCAGCCCGATCTGCGTCATCAGCGTGAAGATCGGCACCATCGCCGCGGTCCCGGTGATGATCGACGACAGCAGCAGCAACGCGTAGAGCAGCCCGTCCCGGCCGGGGATCTTCACCCGCGAGAGCGCGTACGCGGCCAGCGCACCGAAGCTCGTCACCAGCGCCATCGTGCCCAGCGCGTGCACCAGCGAGATACCGATCGACGGCAGCGCGTCGGGGTTGCGCAGCAGCTCGCCGAAGTTGCGCCCCGTCCAGTCCGGCAGCGACGTGCTCAGCGTCGGGGAGGCGTCGAAGGGCGCGAACAGCAGCCACAGCACCGGCAGCGCCATGAACACCGTGATCAGCGAGATCAGGACGTAGAGCCCGACCCGCCCCACCAGCTCCTTCGGGCTCATGCGCGACGCTGCTTCAACAGGCGGAGGTAGACCACCGCGAGCACGAGGTTGATCAGCAGCATCAGCAGCGAGACGGCCGAGCCGAAGCCGAGCTGCCCGCCGGGGATCGCCGTGTTGTAGACGAACACCGGCAGCGTCTCGGAACGGCCGTTCGGGCCGCCCGCGGTGATCAGGAACGGGCTGAAGTCGTTGAACGTCCAGAGGCTGATCAGCAGCAGGTTGGTGAGGATGTGCCCGCGGACGTGCGGGAGCACGACGTCGCGCAGCTGCTGCCAGCCGGAGGCACCGACCATGCGTGCCGTCTCCAGCTGCGAGGGCGGGATCCCGTTCAGGGCCGCGCTGAAGAGCAGCATCGAGAACGCCGTGCCCCGCCAGGCGTTGAAGATGATCACCGAGAGCATCGGGTACTCGATCAGCCACGCCATGCCCGGCGTGTTCAGCAACACGTTGAGCGTGCCGCCGTCCCGGTCGAGCAGCGCGATCCACAGGAACGCCACCACCGAGCTGGGCAGGATCCACGCGAGCATCACGAGCAGCTCTACGACCGTCCGCACGGTCCTCGGCACCGCTCGCAACGTCCAGGCCAGCACGAACCCCAGCACGCACTGCCCGATCACCGCCGAACCGATGACGAACAGCAGCGTCAGCCACAGGGAGTTGAGGAACTCGGGATCACCGAGCGCCCTCGCGTAGTTGTCCAGCCCGACGACCCGGGGGCGGAGCGCCGCGACGCCGGTCAGTCGGTAGTTGGTGATCCCGAGGTACAGCGTCCACAGCGCCGGGAAGACCAGGAACGCCGCGATCAGCGCCAGCGCGGGCGCGACGAACACCGAGGCGCGCGCCCTGCCCAGCCCGGCGGCGTCGGTGGCCGCCTGCGGGGCCGGGCTCTTGGTCACCCCAGCCGCCTCGGCCGGTTCAGCCGGTGGTGATGCCGTCAGCGCCACCGAGCACACCCTCCAAGGCCGACTGGTACTTCTTTGCGGCGTCCGCGGGCGCCGCCCCGGTGACGACGGCCGCGGTGGCCTCCTGCAGCGCCTTCGACACCTCGGGGTACTCCCCCAGACCCGGCCGGTAGGCGGTGATGGGGAGCACCTCCTTGGAGACGAAGCTCAGCATCGGGTCGGCGGCCAGCACCTCCGCGTTGACGTCGTCGCGCGCGGTGATCTGCGCGCTGCCGCCGAGCCGCGCCTTCTGCGCATCGGCCGACATGATGAACTGCAGGAGCTTCCACGCCTGCTGCGGGAAGTCGGTGCCGGGGTTGATCGCGTTCATGCCACCGCCGGACATGCTGACGAAGTTCTGGCCGTTCGGGCCCTTGCCCGGCTGTTGCGCGGGGATCTTGGCGTAGCCGACGACGGAGTCGCGGTCGGCCATCGGCGCGATGCCCTTGGTCGGCTCGATCACCGAGCGCCAGAAGTAGTCGCTCTCCAGCAGGATGCCGATCTGCCCCGCCGCGAACTCCTGGAACGACTTGTCGCGGCCCTTCGCCTCCTGCTGCAGCAGCGGGTCGCCGAGCCCGCCGCCGTAGACGGACTGGTAGAAACCGAGCACGTCGCGCACGGCCTGGGTGTCGCCCAACCACTTGCCGTCGGTGTTGAGCGGGGTTGCGGTGCCCGCGAGCAGCGGCAGCACACCCTGCATCGTGGTCGCCTCGCCCATCGCCGTGCCGGCGTTGATCTGGATCGGGTCGACGCCCGGCAGCGCCTTGAGCTTCGCGCCGGCGTCGAGCACCTCCTGCCAGCTCGCCGGCTGCCACTGCGCGGGCAGTCCGGCCTTCGCGAAGAGGTCCTTGTTGTAGAAGAGCACGCGCCCGTCGGTGCCGGTCGGCACGCCGTAGCGCTTGCCCTCGAACGAGCCCAGCTGCTCGACGGAGTCGGGGATCTGCGCCCAGCCGTCCCACTCGCCGGCCGCGGCACCGACCACCTCGTCGAGCGGCTTGATGTAGCCGGCCTGCGCGAACTCGCCGACCCAGATGCCGTCGAGCGCGACGATGTCGGCCCCGCCGCCACTGCGCATGTCGAGCGACTGCTGGGTCTTGTACTGCTCGTCGTCGACGCCGGAGGGCTGGAACGTGACGGTCGCGGTGACCCCCTCCGCGGCCATCTGCTTCGTGAACTCGGGGATCACGTAGTTGACGAGCCAGTCGGCATCGCGGGTGTTCTTGCCGCCCTGCGCCGCGTTCCCGGCGATCGTGAGGGTGATCGTCTTGGCGTCGGCGCCGCGCTGCGGGTCGCCCGCCGCCGTGCCCCCGTCCCCGCCGCCACCACACCCGGCAAGCGCCAGCGCCCCGACCGACGTGACCGCGAGCGCCACCCGTGCTGTTCTGCTGAATGCCATCGAGCCGCCCCCATTGGCGATCGTGTGTAGCGAACCTGGCGGGACTATGTCATGACGTACTGAGGAAGTCCATGTCTTGCCTTCACGCCTCGACGTCGCGTCAATGGCTGGTCAGCGCCAGCTCGAAGGAGTACCGCGAGGCGCGGTAGAGGTGGTCGCCGAACTCCACGACGGCGCCGTGCCCGTCGTAGGTGGTGCGGCGCATCGTCAGCAGCGGAGCGCCCTTGCGCTCCTCCAGCAGAGCGGCTTCCGGCGGGCTCGCGCGCCGCGCGCCGATGCTCTGCCGGGCGGCCGCGAGCGTCACACCCGCCTCGCGCAGCACCTCGTACAGGCCGCGACGCTCCAGCACGTCGGCGCTCAGCTCGACGAGCCCGCCGCGCACGTAGTTGCGCATGATCGCGAGCGGTTCGCCGCGCGAGCTGCGCAGGCGCTCCAGCACGTACGCCTCGGTGCCGTCCGCAACCTCCAGTGCGGCGGCGACCGGCCCGCTCACCGCCTGCAGCTCCAGCGAGAGCACGCGGGTCGTCGGCGCCTGCCCGGAGCCGGCGAGGTCGTCGTAGAGGCTGGTGAGGCCGAGCGGGCGGCGCACCCGCGGACGGGCGACGTGCGTGCCGACGCCGCGCTTGCGCTGCAGGAGGCCCTTGTCCACCAGGAACTGGATCGCCTGGCGCATGGTCGGGCGGGAGAGGCCCAGGTCGCCGGCGAGCGCGATCTCGTTGTCGAGACGGGTGCCGGGCGGCAGCTCACCCGACTCGATCGCCTGCTCCAGCTGGCGGGCGACCTGGAAGTAGAGCGGCACAGGACTCGCCCTGTCGACGACCACGCGCGGGCTCACCGTGCTCATGCCCGGAGCATCCCGGACGCACTTCGTCCTGACAACATGTTGTCCGAGTGGTCCGTCGAGAACGACGTTGGTGGTGCGGCGTCGTTCTCGACAGACCCGAGATCAGAGGTTCGGGAACCAGAGCTTGATCTCGCGCTCGGCGCTCTCCGGCGAGTCGGAGCCGTGCACGAGGTTGAACTGGGTCTCGAGTGCGAAGTCGCCGCGGATCGAACCCGGCGTCGCCTTCTCGACGGGGTCGGTGCCGCCGGCGATCTGACGCCACGCCGCGATGGCCCGCGGGCCCTCGACGACAGCCGCGATGACCTTGCCGGACGTGATGAACTCCAGCAGCGACTCGAAGAACGGCTTGCCGTCGTGCTCTGCGTAGTGCTGAGCGGCGAGCTCGCGGTCGACGCTGCGCAGGTCGAGCGCGACGATGTCGAGCCCCTTGCGTTCGATGCGGGAGACGACCTCGCCGATCAGCTTGCGCTCGACGGCGTCGGGCTTGACGAGGACCAGGGTGCGTTCAGTCACGCCACAGAGGGTAACGGCGGGTCAGGCGCCGACCGGTGCCAGGGCGGCGGCGGCGAAGGAGACGCTGAACCGGTCGCACCAGATACTGACGCTCGACAGCTCGGTGAGATCGACGTCGGCCGGGATCGGGTAGTTGGAGCTGCCCTTGTTGCCCTTGAGGTCGCCGAGGTCGACGTGCTTGCCGTCGTCGAAGACGTACCAGCCGTCGGTGCCTTCAAGCACGGGCGCGTCGGCGAGCCAAACCTTGAGCTTGGGCCCGTTGCTGGTGTCGAGGTTCTCCAGGCGCAGCACCCGAGACCCGTCGGGCAGCCGCAGCACCGAGACGGAGCCGCTGCTCGCGTGCTCGTGGCTGATCAGCTCGCCGCTCGCGAGCACGAGCACCCCCTGCTCGGCCGGCTGCCCGCCCCGCTGCTGCTGCTGTGGGGCGGCCGGCGCGGTCGCGACCGGAGCCGCCTCGTCGACCTGCTGGTCGACGACGAGCTTCCAGGGCTCGAACACGAACAGCCCCACGACGACCGCAACGACACCGACGATGAGCAGCACCCGCACGATGGGGCGTCGAAGCAAACTGGCCATGCGCACACTTTGCCGCTCGACGGCTCTGCCCGGTACATCCGGTTGATTACGGTATCCGGACGTCCGTCACCGATTTCCCTTACTGTTCGGGAAGGTCGCTCGCCTCGCGCTCCTGCTGCTTCTCGACGAGCTGCGCCGGCAGCTCACCGCGTTCCATCTTCTGTGCGACATCGCGGCGCATCAGTAGCAGGCCGACCCAGACCAGCGCGAACACCGCACCCATCACGCCGAGCGCCGGCACGAGCAGCCCGCACGCGATCGCGGCCACCTGTAGCGCCAGCGCGAACGGCAGCCCCCACGACCGGCGCTGCACTCCAGCCGCGACGATCATGAGCAGAGCGAGCCCGCTGATGATCCCGACGCCGAGCGGGGTGGCGCCCTCGCCGAACTTCGGCAGCACGAGCAGCGCGAGCAGGACGACGATCGCCTCCAGCACGAGCACCGCGGCGAACACACCGCGGACCCCGCGCATCGGGTCGATCATCAGGCCGGTTCCTTCCCGAAGAGCGCGCGGGCCTCGCCCGCGGTCACCACCGAGCCGGTGATCACCACGCCCACCCCGGACTTCCCCGCCTCCTCGGCCAGCTCACCGGCCTGCTCGACGGCGAGCGCGAAGGAGGGCTCGACGCTCACCCGCGCACCGCCGAACACCTCGCTCGCCAGCGCGCCGAGCTCGTCGGGGTCCATCGCCCGCGGCGAGGAGTTGGCCGTCACGACCACCTCCTGCAGCACCGGCTCCAGCTCTTCGAGGATGCCCCGGACGTCCTTCTCGCGCATCACCGAGATCACCCCGACGAGCTGGGTGAACCGGAACTCCGTGGTCAGCGCGGCGGCGAGGGCCTTGGCGCCGTGCGGGTTGTGCGCAGCATCGGCGAGCACGGTCGGCACGCCCCGGCCGGCCGCCAGCCGCTCCAGCCGTCCCGGCGACTGGACGCTCGACAGGGCCGCGCGGACCGCATCGGGGTCGATGGGCTGGCGCGGACCGGCGCCGATCAACGCCTCTGCCGCGGCCAGCGCGAGCGCGGCGTTGCTCGCCTGGTGCTCGCCGTGCAGCGGCAGGAAGATGTCGTCGATCGTGCCGCCGAGCCCCTGCAGCGCGATCCGCTGCCCGCCGACGGCGATCTCCCGCTCGCGCACACCGAACTCGGCGCCCTCACGCGCGACCTGCGCGTCGACCTCGACGCAGCGCTCCAGCAGCAGCTCGGCCACCTGCTTGTCCTGCGCCGCCAGCACCGCGACGGCGCCGGGCTTGATGATCCCCGACTTCTCCCGGGCGATCCCGAGCAGATCCGTGCCGAGGTACTCGACGTGGTCGATGCCGATCGGAGTGATCACCGCGACCGTGCCGTCGGCGACGTTGGTGGCGTCCCAGCGCCCGCCCAGCCCCACTTCGAGGATCCCGGCCTCGACGGGCGCGTCGGCGAACGCGGCAAAGCCCATCGCCGTGAGCACCTCGAACTTCGACAGCGTGCCGTGGCGCGCGTCGACCAGCTCGACGAACGGGATCACGTCGCGGTACAGCTCGACGTAGCGCTCCGGCGTGATCGGCCGGTTGTCGATGTTGATCCGCTCGGTCGCGCGCTGCAGGTGGGGGCTGGTGTAGCGGCCCGTGCGCAGCCCGATCTCGGCGAGGATCGCATCGACCATCCGCGCGGTCGACGTCTTGCCGTTGGTGCCGGTCAGGTGCACGACCGGGTAGCCGCGGTGCGGTTCACCCAGCGCGTCGACCAGCGCGGAGATGCGCTCCAGCGACGGCTCGATCACCGTCTCCGGCCAGCGCTTGTCGAGCGCGGCGTCGACGGCCAGGAACTCCGCGAAGCTCACCGTCGTCGACGTCGCCGGCACGACGTCGGGCGAGTCCGAGCCGCGGATCGCGTCGAGGACGTGCGAGATCACCGCATCCTCCGGCGCCGGGATCTCGCCCTCGCCCTCGGGGCCCACCTCGGGGCCGCTCATGCGTCGGGCAGCGCGGCGAGCCGTGCCGTCAGCCGCTCGACATCGGCGGAGGCCGCCGCCGACCGCGCACGGATGCCGTCGACGACGTCGGCGGGCGCCTTCTCGACGAACTTCGGGTTGCCGAGTTTCTTCGCGGCCTGCTCCAACTCCTTCTGGGCTGCCGCGAGGTCGCGCCCGAGCCGCGTGCGCTCGGCCGCGACGTCGATCGCGCCGGACGTGTCGAGCTCGACGTGGACGGTGCCGCCCGCCAGCACGACCTCGACCGTCGCGGTGGGCGAGAACCCGTCGCCCGGCGGCTCCAGCCGCACCAGCGAGGTGATCGCGCCGACGTGCCCGCCGAGCCCGGCGGCGTCGAGCCCGACGATCCGGGACGCGACCCCCTTCCGGTCGGGCACCCGCTGCTCGGTGCGGAACCGGCGGACCTCGGTGACGAGCTTCTGCAAGTCGGTCATCCGACGGGCCGCACCGGCCTCGACCGGGCTGCCGGCGTCGGTCGGCCACGGCGCGACGACGATCGACTCGCCGCCGGTGAGCGCCTGCCACATCGCCTCGGTGATGAACGGCATCGTCGGGTGCAGCATCCGCAGCAGCGCGTCGAGCACGTGCCCGAGCACCGCGCGGGTGCCGTCGGCCGTCGCGGGGTCGGCGAGCTGCGGCTTGGCCAGCTCGATGTACCAGGAGCAGAACTCGTCCCACGCGAAGTGGTAGAGCCCTTCGGCCGCCTTCGCGAACTGGAAGTCGTCCATCAGCGCGTCGTTCTGCTCCGCGACCTCACGCAACCGCCCGAGGATCCACGCGTCGGCGTCGGTCGGCGAGCTCGGCAGCGGCAGCGCGGTCGACGCGCCCGCGGAGAGCGCGAAACGGGTGGCGTTCCAGAGCTTCGTGCCGAAGTTGCGCGCCGCGGCGACGTTGTCCTCGCCGATCGGTGCGTCGGTGCCCGGGTTCGCGACCCTGGCCAGCGCGAAACGGGTGGCGTCGGTGCCGTAGGCGTCCATCCACTCCAGCGGGTCGACCGTGTTGCCGACCGTCTTCGACATCTTCTTGCCGTACTGGTCGCGGACCAGGCCGGTGAGCACGATCGTGTCGAACGGGCGTGCGCCGTCCATCGCGTAGAGCCCGAACATCATCATCCGGGCGACCCAGAAGAAGATGATGTCGTAGCCCGTGAGCAGCACGGATGTCGGGTAGAAGCGCTCGAGATCGGGGGTCTTGTCGGGCCAGCCCAGCGTCGAGAACGGCCAGAGGGCCGACGAGAACCAGGTGTCGAGGACGTCCTCGTCCTGCGCCCAGCCGGCCGGCGGCTCCTCGTCGGGGCCGAGGCAGAGCTGCTCGCCGTCGGGCCCGTACCAGACCGGGATGCGGTGGCCCCACCACAGCTGGCGCGAGATGCACCAATCGTGCATGTTGTCGACCCACCCGAACCAGCGCGGCTCGAGCTCTTTCGGGTGCACGACGACGTCACCGCTGCGGACGGCATCGCCCGCGGCCTTCGCGAGCGGCCCGACCTTCACGAACCACTGCAGCGAGAGGCGCGGCTCGATCGGCTCGAACTTGCCGCGCGACGCGTGCCCCACGCTGTGCAGGTAGGGGCGCTTCTCCGCGACGATCCGACCCTGCGCCGCCAGCGCCTCGCGGACCTTGACGCGGGCCTCGAAGCGGTCCATGCCGTCGAACTCGGTGCCCGAGCCGGCGATCTTGCCGGTCTCGTCCATGATCGTCGGCATCGGCAGGCCGTGGCGGCGGCCGATCTCGAAGTCGTTGGGGTCGTGCGCCGGGGTCACCTTGACCGCCCCGGTGCCGAAGGACGGGTCGACGTGCTCGTCGGCGACGACCTTCAGCATGCGCCCGACCAGCGGCAGCTCGATCTCCTTGCCGACGAGGTGTCGGTAGCGCTCGTCGTCGGGGTGGACCGCGACCGCGGTGTCGCCCAGCATCGTCTCGACCCGCGTGGTCGCGACGACAACGGCGTCCGCGCCGTCGCCGTAGCGGATGGAGACGAGCTCGCCCTCGACCTCCTTGTGGTCGACCTCGACGTCGGACAGCACGCTGCGCAGCTCCGGCGACCAGTTGACCATCCGCTCCGCGCGGTAGATCAGCCCGTCGTCGTAGAGCCGCTTGAAGATCGTGCGGACGGCCGCGTTGGACTTCTCGTCCATCGTGAACCGCTCGCGGCTCCAGTCGACGCCGTCGCCGAGGCGGCGCATCTGGTCGAGGATCTTGCCGCCGTACTCGGCCTTCCACTCCCAGGTGCGCTCGACGAACTTCTCGCGCCCCAGCTCGCGGCGGCTCGTGCCCTCCGCGGTGAGCGCGCGCTCGACCAGCGCGTGGACGGCGATGCTCGCGTGGTCCATGCCCGGCAGCCACAGCACCTCGTAGCCCTGCATGCGCCGGCGGCGGCACAGCGCGTCCATCAGCGTGTGCTGGAACGCGTGGCCGATGTGCAGGCTGCCCGTGACGTTCGGCGGTGGGATGACGATCGAGTAGGGCGGCTTCTCGCTCGTCACGTCGGCGGTGAAGTACCCGGCCTGCACCCAACCCTCGTACAGCCGCCCCTCTACCTCGCCCGGGTTCCACTGGGCGGGGAGGTCGGCAGTGCGCGGGGAGAGGGTGTCGGTCACCCGTCCAAGTCTACGAGCAGCTCACCGTTGACTTTCGGCGCGTCCCGTGCAGGGGCGGGCCGCCGGGCCGGGGAGGGCAGGAAAGCCACTTTCCTGCCCTGTGGGGGCCTGAAAGTGGCTTTCCTGCCCTACTGATTCCGTGCCGGAACTGTCGACTCACCGTGCTGGAAGTGGCGACTCACCGTGCTGGAAGTGGCGACTCATCCGTCCGGCCCGGCGGTTTCCGGTCAGGCGGGGAGGAGGACGGCGTGCAGGCGGTCGAAGCCGAGCACCCCGGCCAGCTTGCGCCGGCGCACCACGTCGAGGTCGAGCCGGCGGACCTCACCGCTGGTGGGTTCGTAGACGCGCCACGCCTCACCGTCGAGGCCCAGCGCCATCACGTAGTGCCGGGGCACGAAGGTGCCGACGAGCAGCGGCACGGGGCGTCCCACGGTGAGGGCCTTCGCCGCGGCGGCGAGCGCGTCGTCGACGTCGGGCGTGTTCATGTCGTCGACGAGCCGCACGCGGTAGGGCCCGGCGGCGGGCGCGTTGCGGCGCAGCCAGCCGACCATCCCCCACGGCGACGTGCCCAGCGCCTGCGGCCAGAAGCGTGTCGACTCCTTATGCACCTGCTTCTGGCGGGCGTCGAACCGGCGCCCGAAGCCGGCCGGTGCCGAGTCGAGCCGCTCGATCTCGTTGGGGTCGGCCCAGGCCGAGAGCGCGACGAGCACGGCGCTGCCGCACGTGGTGCCGTCGACCTGGTCGAGCCGCACCCCGCCGCGGCGCTGCTCGCCGACCCGGTCGGTCAGCAGCGGCTGCCGCCCGCCGGCGAGCGGGCGCACGGCCGCCACCGCGACGACGGGTTTGCCTCGGCGTCCGACGAGCCTCTGCACCAGCCGTGCCAGCCCGCACACCGTCCGCATGCCCTCATGATTCCGCGTGCACGCGCGCCGCCGCTACGGATCGCGCCGGTCCAGTTGCCAGGAGACCAGCCCAAGAGCGATCGCGACGATGATGAGCCCGACCCCGAGCCACGACGGCGCGGTGAAGCCGAGCCCTGCGCTGATCGCGATGCCGCCGAACGCCGGGCCGAGCGTGTTGCCGACGTTGAACGCGGCGGTGTTGGAGGCACTGGCCAGCGTCGGCGCCGCACCGGCGAGGGTGAACACACGCGCGTTCAGCGGCGCGCCCGCAACGAACGCGACCACTCCCAGCAGCACGACCATGCCGACGACCAGCGCCGGGACCCTCGCGAAGAGGGCGATCAGCGCGAACAGCAACCCGCCCGCGGCGAGCGCCACGAACAGCGTCGACCACGGATGCGCGTCGGCGAGCCAGCCACCGATGAGCACACCGGCGAGGCAACCCACCCCGAAGCCGAGCAGCACCGCCGGCACCCATTCCGAGGGCAGGCCGGTGACCTCGGTCAGCAGCGGCGCGATGTAGCTGAACGCACCGATCATCGCCGACTGGTAGGCCGCCGTCGTCGCGTACGCGATCCACAGCCGGCCCTTGCGGAACGCCGCGACCTCGGCGGAGATGCGCGGCGGTGCGGTGCCCTCCACCCGCCGCGGCACGCTGAGCAGCACACCCGCGATCCCGGCGACGGCGAGCGCGCCGACCGCCCAGAACGCGGCCCGCCACCCCCATTGCTGCCCGATCAGCGCGCCGAGGGGAACGCCGGCGACGTTCGCCACGGTCAGGCCTGCGAGCAGCACCGACAACGCCCGCGCCCGGTCGCGCGGCCCGACCGACGACACCGTCACCACCGCGGCGACGGCCCAGAACGCGCCGGTCGCGACGGCCGTGACCACCCGGGCCGCCATCAGCAGCGCGTAGTCCTGCGCCAGCGCTCCGACGACGTGCCCCAACGCGAACACGGTGAGCGCGGCGACGAGCGTGGTGCGCCGCGGCAGCCGGAGCGTCAGCACCGCCATCGCGGGCGCGCCGACGATCATCCCGACGGCGAACGCCGAGATCAGGTAGCCCGCCTGCGGGATCGTGATCGCCAGGTCCCGCGCCAACTCCGGCAGCAGTCCGGCGATCATGAACTCGCTGGTACCGAGCGCGAAGATGCTCACCGCCAGCACGGGCACAACCCGTGGGATCCGCCCGCGCTCCACCACTGCCGTTACCGCTGTTCCCCCCATCACCCCAGCAGACACTCCGCGGGGTGTTTCCGGAAGGGGCTTCTGATCACACCGCCTACTGTTCGAGGGTGGCCATTCTGACCTCTGAGATCCGCGCCTTCTTGAGTGAGGGAACCCGTACCGGCAAGGTCGCCTACACCGCGGCCGACGGCAGGGCGCTCGTCGCCCCCGTCTGGTTCGCCTTCGACGGCGACGACCTGATCTTCAACACCGGCAGCAGGACGGCGAAGGGACGCGCGATCGCACGCGACCCGCGCCTCACGCTCTGCGTCGACATCCAGGAGCCGCCCTACGCCTACGTTCAGGTGCAGTGCGAGGTCACGACGTCGGAGGACCTGGACGAGCTGGTGCGCACCGCCACCCTCATCGCCGCCCGCTACATGGGCGAGGACCGCGCCGAGGAGTTCGGCAAGCGCAACGGCGCACCGGGCGAGCTCGTCGTCCGCCTGCACCCGGTCAAGGTCGTCACCGACCTGAACGTCACCGGCTGACCCGGAAGTTCCCCACCGTTTTGCCTACTTGCACACCCGAAACGGTGTGCAGGTTGGCAAAACGGTGGGGAAGTTGGCGCCTAGCTGCGGTCCCAGCCGTCGGCGAGTGCCTTCACGGCCTCCGCGTGGTCGCGGGCCGCGACCAGCGGATCGGCGGCCTTGCCCGCCGCCAGCCCCACGAGGAACGCCGTGACGGGCGCGCCGGGTCGGCTCACACCGTGCGCGACGTCGGCGGTCAGGTCGAGCACCATGTCGACGACGGAGCCGTCGACGGCCTCCAGTCCCAGCTCGCGGGCCACAGCGGTGACCCAGTCCGACAGCGCCTGCGCATCATTGCTTCCGCTCACGGCCGCACCCTAGTGCCCCTAGCCGCTCACGTCCCGAACAGCGCCGGAATCTTGATCAGCAGCTGGTAGAGCCCGTAGCCGAACGGGACGAGCACCCACAGCCAAAGCAGCACCGTGCCGGCCCACTGCAGTGCGCCCCACTGCTGGGGACTGTCGCTCGTGCTCACGCCGCCGCTCCCGCCTGCGCTGCGCCGGACCGGTCCGGCTCGTGGAACTTCGGGTCGACCGGACGGATCAGCTCGTTGCACACGAACCCGACCACCAGCAGGCCGATCATGATGTAGAAGGACATGGTGTAGCGGCCGGGGCCCTGCACGCCGGCGGCGATCTGGGCGTCCGCGATCGCGTTGACGATCAGCGGGCCGAGCACCCCGGCCGTCGACCACGCGGTGAGCAGCCGGCCGTGGATCGCGCCGACCTGGTAGGTCCCGAACAGGTCGCGCAGGTACGCCGGCACGGTCGCGAACCCGGCGCCGTAGAACGACAGGATCACCATGCAGGCGATCAGGAAGACGACCTTGTTGCCGTTCTGGGCGAGCGCGAGCAGCAGGTAGAGCAGCGCCCCGACGCCCAGGTAGATCCGGTACATGTTCTTGCGGCCGAGGAAGTCCGACGTCGACGACCACAGGATCCGACCGATGGCGTTGGCCAGAGAGAGGATCGCGACGAACCCGGCGGCAGCCGCCGCGAGCGCCTGCGGCGTCGTCGCGTCGGGGAAGAAGTCGCGATAGATCGGCGCGGCCCGCTCCAGGATGCCGATGCCGGCCGTCACGTTGAAGCAGAGCACCACCCAGAGCAGCCAGAACTGCGGGGTCTTGATCGAGTTGCTCGCCGAGACGTGCGCGGAGCTGACCAGCGGCCGCTCCTTCTCCGCGGAGGCGTTCCAGCCGGCCGGTGCCCAGCCCTCCGGCGGCACCCTGATCAGCAGCCAGCCCACCGACATGAACACGGCGTAGATCAGGCCCATCACCAGGAACGTGTTGCCGATGCCGGGGACGCTCGGGTTGTCGCCGGTCGCGCCGAACGTGGAAAGCAGCTGCTGGGTGAGCGGCGAGGCGATCAGCGCGCCACCGCCGAAGCCCATGATGGCGATGCCGGTCGAGAGGCCCGGCCGATCGGGGAACCACTTGATCAGCGTCGACACCGGCGAGATGTATCCGATGCCGAGCCCGATGCCGCCCACGAACCCGTACCCGACGATGACCAGCCAGTACTGGCCGAGGTAGAGCCCGACGGCGGAGATCAGGAACCCGGTCACGAAGCACGCCGAGGCCGTGAGCATCGCCCAGCGCGGCCCGTTGGCGTCGACCTTCGTGCCGAACACCGCTGCCGAGAGGCCCAGCATGATGATCCCGAGCGTGAACGGGAGGGCGCTGAGCACGCCGGAGATCTCCAGGCCCGCCTCGAGCGGCGGCTTGAAGACGCTCCACGCGTACGCCTGCCCGATCGCGAGGTGGATCGAGAGCGCGGCAGGGGGGATCAGCCAGCGGCTCCAGCCAGGCGGCGCGACGATCCGTTCACGTTGCAGGAACCCGACCGCCATGGAGCGCCTCCTGTGCGACAGTGCAGCAGTATGGGCGTGAAACTAGATCGGGATACGTGACGTTGCAACCGATCGCAGAACGCAGTTGGGTGACAAAAGAAACACCGGCCACGCCGTCATCGGCGGGCCGGTGTTCTGCGTAACGGGACGAAACGCTCAGGCGGAACGTTCCTGGCGCGCACGCCGCGCCGGCGTGCGGGGCACGATCGTCGGGTTGACGTTGCTGCGCACCGTCTGCTCGGTGACAACCACCTTCGCGACGTCGTCGCGGCTCGGGATGTCGTACATCACCGGCTGCAGCACCTCTTCCATGATGGCGCGCAGGCCTCGGGCACCGGTGCCACGAAGGATCGCCTGGTCGGCGACGGCCTCCAGGGCGTCCTCGGTGAACTCGAGCTCGACACCGTCCATCTCGAAGAGCTTCTGGTACTGCTTCACCAACGCGTTGCGCGGCTCGGTGAGGATCTTGACAAGGGCTTCCTTGTCGAGCGACGTCACCGACGCGACGACGGGGAGGCGACCGATGAACTCGGGGATGAGCCCGAACTTGATGAGGTCCTCCGGCATCGTGTCGGCGAAGCTCTCCGCGCTCTCCAGGTCGTTCTTGGAGCGGATCTCCGCGCCGAAGCCGAGCCCACGACGGCCCACCCGATCGCCGATGATCTTCTCGAGGCCAGCGAACGCGCCGGCCACGATGAAGAGCACGTTGGTGGTGTCGATCTGGATGAACTCCTGGTGCGGGTGCTTGCGACCGCCCTGGGGCGGCACGCTCGCCGTGGTGCCCTCCAGGATCTTCAGCAGCGCCTGCTGCACGCCCTCGCCCGAGACGTCGCGGGTGATGGACGGGTTCTCCGACTTGCGGGCGATCTTGTCGACCTCGTCGATGTAGATGATCCCGGTCTCGGCCCGCTTGACGTCGTAATCGGCCGCCTGGATGAGCTTGAGCAGGATGTTCTCGACGTCCTCGCCGACGTACCCGGCCTCGGTGAGCGCTGTGGCGTCGGCGATGGCGAACGGTACGTTCAGCAGCTTCGCGAGCGTCTGCGCTAGATAGGTCTTCCCACAGCCGGTGGGGCCGAGCATCAGGATGTTCGATTTGGCCAGCTCGACGCCGTCGCCGTCGACGCCGCGGCCCTTGTCGCCGGCCTGGATCCGCTTGTAGTGGTTGTAGACAGCCACCGACAGCGTCTTCTTGGTCTGGCTCTGCCCGACGACGTACTGGTCGAGGAAGTCGTGGATCTCCGCGGGTTTCGGCAGCTCGTCGAGCTTGACCTCACCCGCCTCCGCGAGCTCTTCCTCGATGATCTCGTTGCAGAGATCGATGCACTCGTCGCAGATGTAGACCCCTGGACCGGCGATCAGTTTCTTGACCTGCTTTTGGCTCTTCCCGCAGAACGAGCACTTGAGCAGGTCACCGCCGTCACCGATGCGTGCCATGAGTGCAGACCCCAAATCCTTCTCTGCGCGACCCCGGCCGGCGAGCCCGGTAGGAGCGTCCTCGTGACGGTACCCGCTCGACACGTCCTCGGGGGAGCGTCAGCACCCGGGAGTTCCTGGACGTGTCGGCGGACGGTCCACGTCGGGGTGCCGGAACACCCCGACGTGTTGCTGCGATGAGCATGCGATCCGGGTGGATCAGACCGCGGAGAGCTTGCGGCTCTGGATGATCTCGTCGATGATCCCGTACTCCTTGGCCTCCTCGGCCGTCAGGATCTTGTCGCGCTCGATGTCCTCGCGGACCTGAGCCTCGGTGCGACCGCTGTGCTTGGCCAGCGTCGCCTCGAGCAGCTTGCGCATGCGGGAGATCTCGGCCGCCTGGATCTCCAGGTCGGACACCTGCCCGTAGATGCTCTCGACCGCGGGCTGGTGGATCAGGATCCGCGCGTTCGGCACCGCGAGCCTGCGCCCGGGGGTGCCGGCCGCGAGCAGCACGGCCGCTGCCGACGCCGCCTGCCCGAGGCAGACGGTCTGGATGTCGGGGCGGATGAACTGCATCGTGTCGTAGATCGCCATCAGCGACGTGAACGACCCACCGGGCGAGTTGATGTACACGCTGATCTCGCGGTCGGGGTCGGCCGACTCGAGGCAGAGCAGCTGCGCCATCACGTCGTTCGCCGACGTGTCGTCGATCGGCGCACCGAGGAAGATGATGCGCTCTTCGAACAGCTTGTTGTACGGGTTCGACTCCTTGACCCCGTAGCTGGTGCGCTCGACGAACGAGGGCACCGTGTAGCGGGCGCTAGGCATCGGCCCGTCGTACCTACCCATGGCACTCACTTCGCGCTCCCGTTCCCGTTCTGAGCAGTGGCGTCAGGGAGCTGCCCTGCGCGGGAGATGACGTGGTCGACGAAGCCGTACTCCAGTGCCTCCTGCGCGGAGAACCACCGGTCGCGGTCGAAGTCCGCGATGATCTTCTCGACGGTCTGCCCCGTGTGGCCGGCGATGAGCTCGGCCATCTCCCGCTTGTGGCGCTTGAACAGCTCCGCCTGGATGGTGATGTCGGACTCGGTGCCGCCGACACCGGCCGACGGCTGGTGCATGAGGATCTGGCAGTGCGGCAGCGCGTAGCGCTTGCCGGGCGTCCCCGCGGAGAGCAGGAACTGCCCCATCGAGGCCGCCATGCCCATCCCGTAGGTGGCCACGTCGCACGGGATGAACTCCATCGTGTCGAAGATGGCCATGCCGTCGGGCACCGAGCCGCCGGGCGAGTTGATGTAGAGCTGGATGTCGGCGTTCGGGTCCTCTGCCGCGAGCAGCAGCATCTGGGCCGCGATCCGGTTGGAGATCTCGGAGTCGACCTGCTGGCCGAGCACGATGATCCTTTGCTGCAACAGCCGCTCGTAGACCGAGTCGGAA
This sequence comes from Pseudonocardia sp. TRM90224, assembly GCF_021245725.1. GTDB lineage: Bacteria > Actinomycetota > Actinomycetes > Mycobacteriales > Pseudonocardiaceae > Pseudonocardia. Next base: position 384,891 of record NZ_JAJGSX010000007.1, read on the forward strand.
AGCGTCATCGAGACGGGTGCACCGCCTCGACGCATCGCCTCCCCGACCGGCGTGTCCTGCTTGGTCACTTCACCCTGCCTTCTGCTGGTCAGCTCGCGTCTGTTGTCTGATTCGACCCTACGCGGACGAACGGGCCGCCCGCCGGATCCGGCCATCTTGTTCGCTCTGGGCGTGGCGGGGGCTCAGCTCCCGCTGGTCGCCTTGACCTCGTCGGCCTCGTCCGCCTTCTCGTCGGCCTCGGCCGTCTCGTCCGCGTCCGCCGTCTCGCCGGCCTCAGCAGCCTCGTCGGTCTCGGCAGCCTCGTCGGTCTCGGGTGCCGGCACCTCGAGGATCTCCGGCGCCGCCTCGTCGTCGTCGCCCAGCAGCTCCGAGAGGTCGACGGGCGCACCGGAGGCATCGGTGACCGTCGCCGCGCGCACGGCCGTGATCAGCGCCTTGCTGCGGCGGACGTCGGCGTAGATGGCGCCGAGCTGGCCGGCCTCCTGGATGCGGCGGACGAACTCCTCCGGCGGCATCTGGTACTGCTGCGCCTGGAAGACGATCCGCTCGGTGAGTTCCTGGTCGTTCACCGAGACCTGCTCGGCGTCGGCCAGCGCGTCGAGCACGAGCCGCGTGCGCACGGACTTCTCGGCCTCGGCGCGCGCCTCGGCGTCGAACTCCTCGCGGGTCGTGCCCTGCGTGGAGAGGAACTCGGCGAAGCGCTCCTCGTCGTGGTCGAAGCTGTGCACGGCGTCGTGGACGCGCGAGTCGACCTCGGCGGTGACGACGCTCTCCGGCAGCGGCACCTCGACGGCGTCGATGATCGCGTCGAGCACCTTGTCGCGGGCGGCGGTGACCTGGCCCATCCGCTTGACGCGCCCGATCCGCTCGCGCAGGTCGGCGGTGAGCTCGTCGAGGGTGTCGAACTCGCTCGCCAGCTGGGCGAAATCGTCGTCGGCCTCGGGGAGCTGGCGCTCCTTGACGGCGGTGACGGTGACGGTGACCTCGGCGTCCTTGCCGGCGTGCTCGCCGGCGACGAGCTGCGAGGTGAAGGTCTTCGACTCGCCCCCGGAGAGGCCTTCGATGGCCTCGTCGATGCCGTCGATCAGCCCGCCCTGCCCGACCTGGTAGGAGAAGCCGGTGGTCGCGGCGTCCTCGACGACCTCGCCGTCGACGGTCGCGGAGAGGTCGATCTGGACGAAGTCGTCCTTTGCCGCCGCGCGGTCGACCCCGGTGAGGGTGCCGAAGCGGGCGCGCAGGTTCTCCAGCTCGCCCTCGACGTCCTCGTCGGTGACCTCGACGTCGTCGACCGTCACCGCGAGCTTGTCGAGCTCGGGGAGGGTGATCTCGGGCCGGACGTCGACCTCGGCGGTGAACGCGATCTTGTCGCCGTCGGCGATCTCGGTGACCTCGATGTCGGGCTGCCCGATCGGGGTGACCTTCTCGGCCGCGGTGACGGCCTCGGAGTACTTCGCCGGTACGGCGCCGTTGACGACCTCTTCCAGCACGACGCCGCGGCCGAGGCGGGCCTCGATGATGCGCGCCGGCACCTTGCCCGGGCGGAAGCCGGGCACCCGGACCTGCTGGGCGATCTTCTTGTACGCGCGGTCGAAGTCCGGCTTGAGCTCGTCGAAGGGCACCTCGACGTTGATCCGGACCCGTGTCGGGCTCAGCCGCTCGACGGTGCTCTTCACGGTGGGGTACTCCTCGATCTGTGGAACGGCTCGATCTTCCAACATCAACAGGGACGCGCCTCGGGGCCTTCCGTGCGGTGCCCCGGAGGTGCGATGTCGGTGCACGACCTGATCGGTCGGCCGACTGGCAGTCCGCACGAGTCTAGGCGGTTGCGAACTCAGGGTTGCGGACCGCCCATCACGCCGTGACCGGATGCTGTCGCAACGGGCTCGACACGGGGTGCGACGTCGGTGACGGTGACCTCGACGCGGACCGGCCCGAGCAGGCCGCGCACGATCGCGCCGAGCTCGTCGGCCAGCCGCTGCAGCGGGGTGCCCAGCGCGGCGACGAGCGCGAGCTCGACCGGCTCGGCGCCCTCACCGACCCGCACGCCGACCAGGCGCCGGCCGGGCAGGTAGGACGCGACGGTGCCGAACGGCCCGCCGTCCAGCCGCACGACGCCGGGATGGCTCAGGACGGCGGCAGCCAGTGCCTCGGTCCGTGCTGACCTGTCTTGCACGCCAAAACAGTACGCGTGTGCCGTTCGGGCGGGCTCCGCCATCGGCGCTACCGTGGCGGGGTAGCGCACTCGCCCAGGATCCGGGATCGGAGTCCGGTGCCCCCGGTTTCCCACACGCCAGCCGACCAGTTCGACGAGGCCACCCTCGTCGTGCGCGCGCAGGAAGGTGACGCGCGCGCCTTCGAGGCGTTGGTCGTGCGGCACCGCGCGGCTCTCTACCGGCTCGCGGTGCGGATCACGGGCGACCCGGCGGAGGCCGAGGACGCGCTGCAGGAGTCGCTGCTGGACGCGTGGCGGCGGATCGGGCGGTTCCGCGGCGAGTCGTCGTTCGCGACCTGGATGTACAGGGTGGTCAGCAACCGGTGCATCGCGATGCTGCGCCAGCACCGCCCGATGCCCGTCGAGAGGCTCGACGACGTGCGTGCGGCCCCCGACTCGCCGGAGCGCAGCGCCGAGCTCGACGCCGAGCTGGCGGCGCTCGGGGCGGCATTGCGCGGGCTCGGCGACGAGCTGCGGGTGTGCTGGGTGCTGCGCGAGCTGGAAGGTCTCGGGTACGCCGAGATCGCCCGGATCACGGGCGCGGGCGAGGATGCGGTCCGCGGGCGGATCCACCGCGCGCGGGTGCGGCTGGCGGAGGTGATGCGACCGTGGCGGTGAACGAAACGACCGGCACAGCCGGGCCGGACGATGGCGGGTCGGACGACGGCGGGGCGCCGGAGCTGCTGCCCTGCGGCCGCGACGCGGCGACGGTCTGGGACCGCGCCGAGGCCGGCGTACCGCCCGACGAGCACGAGCGCGACTGCCCGTACTGCACCGCGACCGCGGCCGACGCGATGCGGCTCGACGCCGTGGTGCACCGGATGGCCGCGGCGCCGGTCGAGCCACCGCCGGCCGTGCTGGAGCGGGCGATGGACAAGGTGCGCGGGGCGCTGGCGCGCGACCTGCGCGAGCACGAGCTGCTCACGCTGGCGTCGCCGCTGGGTCCGGTCCGGTTGAGCCGCGCGGCGGCGGCCACCGTGCTGCGTGACGCCGTCGACCGCATGGGTGACGTGCGGGCGCGCAGCTGCCAGGTGGAGCAGAACGAGCAGATCGACGCCGGGACGACCGTGGCGATGACCGTCTCCGCTCTCTACGGCGTCGACATGCGCGCGGTCGCGGCCAGGGTGCGGCGCATGGTGATCGCCGCCGGGACGCAGGCGCTCGGGCTGCCGGTGGGCGCGGTCGACGTCACCGTCGTGGACGTGTTCGGCGAAGGGGATGCCTGAGATGACCGGCCCGACCGACCCTGCCGTCCGGCTGCACGTCGAGGCGCCCGCCGTCGCGTCCGTCGCGGCACACCGCGCCCGGCTCGTCCCCGGCGTCGTCGCGCTGCGCCCCGGCGGGGTCGGCGCGACGGTGCAGGGCGGCGCCGCCGAGGTCGCGCTCACGCTCGTCACGCGGCTCGGGCACAACTGCCGCGACCTCGCCGTCGCCGTGCAGCGCGAGGTGACGAACGAGATCGCTGACGTCACCGGCCTCGCGGCGGTCGTGACGGTGACGATCGCGGACGTGCTGACGGACTGAGCCTCGGGCCTCGACGCGACCGCTTCCCCGGCGCACCCGGGGGCGGTCACGGCGGTGCCAGGAAAGTGGCTTTCCTGGCACCTCAGGACAGGAAAGTGGCTTTCCTGGCATCCCTCCCGTGACACGTCGAGAAAGCCCCCGCAAGCCGACGCAAGTTCTTGCGCAATCATGCGCTACGGTTGCAGCCATGACACGACGGTTGGCGGTGGTGGCCGAGAAGGTCGGGGTGAGCGAGGCGACGGTCAGTCGCGTGCTGAACGGCAAGCCCGGTGTCTCCGAGGCGACCCGGGAGGCGGTCCTGACCGCGCTCGACGTGCTCGGTTACGAGCGCCCCACGCGGCTGCGCGGTGAGCGGGCGAGGCTGGTCGGCCTGGTCGTCCCCGAGCTGCAGAACCCGATCTTCCCGGCGCTCGCCGAGGTCATCGGCGGTGCGCTCGCGCAGCAGGGCCTCACGGCGGTGCTCTGCACCAGCTCGACCGGACTCGCGAGCGAGGCGGCCTACGTCGACCTCTTGCTCCAGCAGCAGGTCTCCGGGGTGATCTTCGCGGGCGGCCAGTACACGGAGGCCGACGCCCAGCACGACCACTACCGGCTGCTGCTGCAGCGCAAGCTGCCGACGGTGCTGGTCAACGCGGCGGTCGAGGGGCTGGGTCACCCGCAGGTCGCCTGCGACGACGGCGCCGCGGTCGAGCAGGCGTTCGGGCACCTCACGGCACTGGGCCACGAGCGGATCGGGCTGCTGCTCGGCCCGCCCGACCACGTCCCGTCGCAGCGCAAGCTGGCCGGTTTCGCTGCCGCGTCCGCGCGGGTCGGGCGCGCCGTCGACCCCGAGTTGATCGACAACGCGATGTTCTCGTTGGAGAGCGGGCAGGCGTCGATGATGCGCCTGCTCGAGCACGGTGTGACCGGCGTGATCTGCGCGAGCGACCCGCTCGCCCTGGGCGCGATCCGCGCGGCGCGCCGCCGCGGTCTGCACGTCCCACGCGACGTCTCGATCATCGGCTACGACGACTCGATGCTGATGACCTGCGTCGATCCGGCGCTGACGACGATCCGGCAGCCGATCGAGGCGATGGGCAAGGCGGCGGTCGACCTGCTCGTCCACCAGGTCGAGGGGAGCAAGGTCCGCACCGCCGAGCTGCTGTACGAGCCCGAGCTCGTCGTCCGTTCCTCGACCGCGCCTGTCACGGTTCCGACTTAGTTCTGTCAGAACCTTGCAGAGTTCTGTTCGATACAGATAGCGTCCGCGCCACCAATTCGGGTGACGCGGACGGGGTGGCATGGGCGAGCAGTCGGATCGGCAGTGGTGGCGCGACGCCGTGATCTACGAGGTCTACCCGCGCAGCTTCGCCGACGCCGACGGCGACGGGACGGGTGATCTCGCCGGCGTGCTCTCACGGCTCGACCACCTCGTCGAGCTCGGCGTCGACGCGATCTGGTGCACGCCCTGGTACGCCTCGCCGATGGCCGACGGCGGCTACGACGTCGCCGACTACCGCGCCATCGACCCGGCCTTCGGCACTCTCGCCGATGCCGAGCGGCTCATCACGGAGGCGCTCACCCGCGGCATCCGCACGATCGTCGACGTCGTGCCGAACCACGTCTCGGCGCAGCACCCGTGGTTCCAGGCCGCGCTCGCCGCGGCGCCGGGCTCCCCCGAGCGTGCCCGTTTCTGGTTCCGCCCCGGCCGCGGCGACGGCGGCACGGAGATGCCGACGCGCTGGCGCTCGGAGTTCGGCGGCGACACCTGGACCAGGACGAAGAACGCCGACGGCACCCCCGGCGAGTGGTACCTGCACCTGTTCAGCGCCGACCAGCCCGACCTCAACTGGAGCCACCCGGACGTCCGGCGCGAGCACGAGGACGTGCTGCGGTTCTGGTTCGACCGCGGTGTCGCCGGCGTGCGGATCGACTCGGCGGCGCTGCTGGTCAAGGACCCCGCGCTGCCCGAGGTGCCGGCCGAGCCCGGCCCCGGCGAGCACCCCGCCGTCGACCGCGACGACCTGCACGACATCTACCGCGGCTGGCGCGCGGTCGCCGACTCCTACCCCGGCGAACGGATCCTGGTCGGCGAGATCTGGCTGCCCGACGTCGAGCGGTTCGTCCGCTACCTGCGCCCCGACGAGCTGCACACCGCGTTCAACTTCGACTTCCTCGCCCGTCCGTGGGACGCCGAGCAGCTGCGCGCCTCCATCGATGCGACGCTCGCCGCGCACGCCCCCGTCGGCGCGCCGGCCACCTGGGTGCTCTCCAACCACGACGTCACCCGGCCGGTCACCCGCTACGGCCGCGCCGACTCGAGCTTCGCGTTCACGGCGAAGCGCGCCGGCACTCCGACCGACCTCGCGCTGGGCACGCGCCGAGCCCGCGCCGCCGCGCTGCTGACCGCGGCGCTGCCCGGCTCGCTCTACCTCTACCAGGGCGACGAGCTGGGGCTGCCCGAGCACGAAGGGCTCGACGACGACCTGCGTCGCGACCCGATGTTCCTGCGCTCCGGGGGTGTGGACCCCGGGCGGGAGGGCTGCCGGGTGCCGCTGCCGTGGTCGGGCGACGCGCCGCCGTTCGGCTTCGGCCCGGCGGACGCCACCGCCCCCACGTGGCTGCCGCAACCCGCGGACTGGGCAGAGCTGACCGTCGAGGCGCAGGTCGGCGACCCGCGCTCGATGCTCGCGCTCTACCGGGCCGCGCTGCGGATCCGCCGGGCCGAGCTGAACGGCGTCGAGGGCATGAGCTGGCTGCCGTCGGCGGCCGGCGTGCTCGCGTTCGACCGCGGCAGTGCGTTCCGCTGCGTCGTGAACCTGTCGGCGCAGCCCGTGCCGCTCCCGCCGCACACGGCGGTGCTGCTGGTCAGCACCCCGCTCCAGGACGGAGCACTACCCGCCGACGCGGCCGCGTGGCTGCGCACCGGCATCGACCAGTGATCGACAAGGGCACGGGAGAGGGAGCGACGATGGGGTCCATCCGGAAGTCCGCGACGGCCGCGGCGGCGGTGCTCGCCGTCGCCGGCGTGCTCGCCGCGTGCGGCGGCACCGCGCAGCCGCCCGCGGCGGGCGGCAAGACCGCGATCTCGGTGGTGAGCCTGAAACCGGGCAGCGAGAAGGCCGCGTTCGACGCGTTCGAGGCGCAGGTCGCGCAGTTCGAGGCCGCGAACCCGGACACCGACGTGACGTCGCAGGAGTACGAGTGGACGGGCCCGACGTTCACGGCGCAGCTGGCCGGCGGCACCCTGCCGACGGTGTTCACGGTGCCGTTCACCGACGGCAAGGGCCTCGTGGAGCGGCGGCAGCTGGCCGACATCACCGACCACGTGAAGTCGTTCGGCTACGCCGACAAGTTCAACAAGACAGTGCTCGCGGCCGGCCGGTCCGACGACGGGCGCATCTACGCCGTGCCGACCGAGGCGTACGGCGTGGGGCTGCAGTACAACCGCACGCTGTTCACCCAGGCCGGGCTCGACCCGGAGAAGCCGCCGACGACGTGGGCGGACGTCCGGAACTACGCGAAGCAGATCGCCGAGCGCACCGGCCAGGCCGGCTACGCGCAGATGACGCAGGAGAACACCGGCGGCTGGATGCTCACGACGCTGACGTACGCGCACGGCGGGCGGATGCAGGTGGCCGCGGGCGAGAAGGTCGAGGCGACCATCGACAACCCCGGCGCGAAGGCGGCGCTCGGGCTGCTGCGCGACATGCGCTGGACCGACAACTCGATGGGCAGCAACTTCCTGCTCGACTGGTCGGGCATCAACCAGGAGTTCGCCGCCGGCAAGATCGGCATGTACATGGGCGGCTCCGACGTCTACACCTCGCTCAAGCAGCAGAACAACATCAACCCCGCCGACTACGGGCTCGCGGTGCTGCCGCTCGTCCCGGGCGCGCAGTCGGGGCTGCTGGGCGGCGGGACGCTCGCGGCGGTGAACGTCAAGGCCACGCCCGAGCAGCAGGCCGCGGCCGCGAAGTGGATCGACTTCTACTACATGGCGAAGCTGACCAAGAAGGACGCTGCGGAGCTCGATGCGAAGACGCTCGCCGCGAGCGACCAGCCCGTCGGCGTGCCGAAGCTCCCGGTCTTCGACAAGGCGACGCTCAGCCAGTACGACGAGTGGATCAAGCCGTACGTCAACGTCCCCGTCGCGCAGATGACCTCGTTCACCAACGGCATCTTCGAGCAGGAGCTCGCCGGTGAGCCCGTCTCGCACACGCAGGAGATGTACGCGGTGCTCGACAGCGTCGTGCAGGCGGTACTGACCGACCCCGCGGCGAACATCGACGCGCTGCTGGCGAACGCCGATGCCGAGGTGCAGTCGATCCTCGACAGGGGCTGATCGGGCGATGCTGACACGGGTGCGGCGCTGGGCCGGCGACGGCGGGCTCTCGACGTTGCTGTTCCTGCTCCCGCTGCTGGTGGTCTTCGGGGTGTTCTCGTGGTTCCCGATCGTGCGCGCGGCCGTCATGAGCGTGCAGCAGACCAACCTGGTGACCGCACCCGTGTTCGTCGGGCTGGAGAACTTCGAGACGGTGTTCTCCGACCCGCTGCTGTGGACGGCGGTGCGCAACACTGGCTGGTTCGCGCTGCTCGCGCTGCTGTTCGGCTACCCGATCCCGCTGGTCGCCGCGGTGGTCATGAGCGAGGTGCGGCGGTGGCGCGGACTCTACAGCGCGCTGGCGTACCTGCCGGTGGTCGTGCCGCCGGTGGTGGCGGTGCTGATGTGGAAGTTCTTCTACGACGCCCGGCCGGAGGGTGTGTTCAACACGATGCTCGCGTGGGTGGGCATCGGGCCGTTCAGCTGGCTGCAGTCGGCGGCGACCGCGATGCCCTCGCTCGTGCTGGAGGCGACGTGGGCGGCCGCGGGCGGCACGGTGATCATCTACCTGGCCGCACTGCTCGGCGTCCCACCCGAGCTGTACGACGCGGCGGAGGTCGACGGCGCCGGCGTCTGGCGCAAGGTGTGGCACGTGACGATGCCGCAGCTGCGCGGCGTGCTGCTGGTGACGCTGATCCTGCAGGTCATCGGGACGGCGCAGGTGTTCGTCGAACCGTTCCTCTTCACCGGCGGCGGGCCGGCCAACTCGACGATCACCGTGCTGCTGCTGATCTACGACTACGCGTTCGCGTCGAGCCTCGGCGGCGACTACGGCGCCGCGACCGCGCTCAGCCTGCTGCTCGCGGCCTTTCTGGCCGTCCTCTCGGCCGTCTACTTCCGGCTCACGCGGTCCTGGAGCACGTCATGAGCGCAACCACCACGGAACGCCAGGCCACTGCGTCCGCGGTGCCGCCGCCGTCGCCGCTGCGCAGGCGGCGGGAGCCGGCCGATCCCGGCAACCGCGGGATCGTCTCCGCGGCCGAGCGGCGCACGCCGCTGCTCGGGACGGGGCTGCGGCTGGCGCACGTCCTGCTGCTGGCCCTGCTCGCGCTGGTCGGGCTGGGGCCGTTGCTGTGGCTGGTGAAGGCGTCGGTCAGTACTACCCAGGACACGCTGCGCGACCCGATGGCGCTCTTCCCGAGCGGCATCGACCTCGCCAACCTCGCGACGGCGTGGAACGACGTGAACATCGACCTGCACTTCGCCAACAGCATGATCGTCGCGGTCGGGGCGTGGCTGGTGCAGATCGTCGTCGCGACCACGGGCGGGTACGCGCTCGCGATCCTGCGGCCGCGCTACGGGCCGGTGCTGTACTGGCTGGTGCTGAGCACGCTGTTCGTGCCCTCGGTGGTGCTGCTGGTGCCGCTCTACCTGACGATCCTCTCGCCGCCGCTGCTCGGCACGTCGCTGATCAACACGTTCTGGGCGGTGTGGCTGCCGGCCGGCGCGAACGCGTTCAACGTGCTGCTCGCGAAGCGGTTCTTCGACAACCTGCCGCATGAGGTCTTCGAGGCCGCCCGGATCGACGGCGCGGGGCCGACCCGGATCTTCTGGTCGGTGCTGCTGCCGATGTCGCGCCCGATCCTCGGCGTGATCTCGGTGTTCGCCTTCATCGCGGCGTGGAAGGACTTCCTCTGGCCGCTGCTGGTGCTGCCCGACCCGGCGGTGCAACCACTCTCCGTGCGGCTGCCGACCCTCGCCCGCTCCATCGAGCTGGACGTCCTGCTCGCGGCGCTCATGATCTCGGCGCTCATCCCGGTGGTGCTGTTCCTCGTCTTCCAGCGCACGTTCCTCAAGAGCGCCGGGCTCAGCGGGGCGCTGAAGGGGTAGGGGTAGCACCGGCCCGCCCGGCCGGTGGCCGGGGTGCCAGGAAAGTCCGCCATGACCCTCCGGGCCGCGACGAGGGATGTGAATCCGTGCGCGGCGCGGCGCGGCGCGGCCCGCCGGGCGGTCGGGAGTGCCTTGCGCACGCATCCGCGGGGCCGTGCTGGGGCTGGGAGGTGTGCGTTGCGCACGCGAGGGCAGGAAAGCCACTTTCAGGCCCTGTGAGGGCAGGAAAGTGGCTTTCCTGCCCTCCACCTGCACCCCGGGGCAGGTGGCCGACCGCTTCGTGGGCCACATGGAACCGTGTGGTTGTCACGCAGCCCTGTGGATCAACCACGAGGTTCCATGAGGCGACCTCGGGCTCGTCGTGGGACCGGGTGGGGTCGACGTTGCATACCGTGGGTGTGCGTTGCACATGGCCGGCCATGTGCAAGGTGTGTCGACGGTGTGCAACGTCGAACCAGGGCTAGCGGCGATTCACCTGACAGCCACTTTCCTGTCCTGTGGCGCCAGGAAAGTGGCTTTCCCGGCAACGTGTGCGTTGCGCACGCATCCTGCTCGCGGGTAGGTCGGCGGGCTTCGGGGACGGGCTCATGATCACCGTCTCGGCGCGTGGACGACCCATTTTCTTGGTCGGTTCGTGCACCAAGCTGGTGATCATGGTCGATCAACTCGCAGTCGTTCAATGCGACACGTGAGCGAGTGCGCGCTGACCCTGCGCCCGTCCGCGACATGGAACCTTGTGGCGGACTTGCAACGTGGCGGCGGATGAGCCGTCTCGTGAAGCCGCCCGACCCTGGCCGACCGCGACCGCTGTACCTGGTGCTGGCCTATCGAGAGTGTGCTGACGGCTGTCGCGGCAGCCTCAGCACACTCAACTTGATGAGCACACCCGCATCGGCGAGCACCGGAAGCGCGCGAACGGAACTTTCGGGCCAACCTATCGTTCGAAAGCGCCGTTCGCGCAGCTCACCTGAGGGGTGAGAGGGCAGCTGGCTGTTGCGGCCCGGGTCGAGCCGCGGGAGTTGCTCGGGCACAGGTTCGCCTCGCCGTGCACAGGTTCGAACGTGTGCACGAAGGCACCAACTGTGCACGAGCGCGCCCTGCGCCCGCTGTTCGCGCACCCACCTCGTCCACCGCGACGCACCCGACACGGGTTCCCAGTCCTCGTGGCTGCCCACACGCCAGGAAAGTGGCTTTCCAGGCACCCCCGCCCACCCGCCGGGCGGGAAGCGAACGAACGGCACTTTCGTCCACTAGGTATGGACGAATGTGCCGTTCGTTCACCGACCCCACCGCAGCCGCGCACCCGGCGCCGCGCCCAGCACGGATCCTCATCCCTCGTGGCGGTCCGGAGGGCCGCGGCGGACTTGCCTGACCTTCCGCAGCGACGACGGGCGCGTGCGATAGGTGGACGGGTGCGGGAAGCACGCGTTGCCGGGAAAGCCACTTTCCCGGCACTCTCACCGACCCCAGACACCGTCGGCACGTCGGGGCGCGCCCTTCCGGCGTACCCGCGGTCCGGGATGCATACTGCATCCATGCCGACGAGGGCGCTCCACTGGTGTGGCGTCGTGGGACCGGTGCTGTTCGTGGTGGTCTTCCTGGTCGAGGGCCTGCTGCGGCCGGGCTACGACCCATTGCGCCATCCGGTCAGCTCGCTGGCGATCGGGCCCGGCGGCTGGGTGCAGTCGGTGAGCTTCCTGGTGACGGGCGCGCTGCTGGTCGCGTCCGCCGTCGGGCTGCGGCGCGACGGGATCGTCGTGCCGGTGCTCGTCGCGGTCGTGGGCGCCGGGCTGATCGGCGCCGGGCTGTGGACGTGCGACCCGATCAACGGCTACCCGCCCGGCACTCCCCCGGCGCCGCCGCGCACGACGAGCGGGCACCTGCACGACGGGTTCTCCGCTCTGCTGTTCCTCGGGGTGCCGGTGGCGTGCCTCGTGCACGCGTTCCGGTCGCTGCAGCGCGGCGCGAAGCGGGTCGCCTGGTGCAGCGCGGGCACGGCGGTGGCGTTCTTCGCGTTCTTCGTGCTGGCCGGGATGGGGTTCGCGCAGAGCCCGACCCTGATGCCGTACGGCGGGCTGATGCAGCGCGCCGCGCTGGTCGTCGGCTTCGCGTGGCTCGCCGCGCTCGCGCTCGCTCAGCTGCGCGCCGAGAGCACGCAGTCGCCGCAGAGGCCGCCCCCGGGCACCCGGTAGAAGAGGCAGCAAGAGCGGCGCCGGAACGTCCAAATCCGATCCGGCGTGCCGGGCGGCAGCAGTTCTCCGGTGCCGCGCAGCACGCCGGTGTCGAGCAGTGCGGCCGCGACCTCGGCCGCGCGCGGGGCGAGGGCCGGGCGGGCCGCCGCGATCATCCGACGGGCCCCGGCCACCGACGACGCGACGTTGCCCCACAGCACCCGCGACGAGACCGGCACCTGCCGCCGCACCGCCGCGACCAGCGGTTCCAGGTGCGGCTCGACGAGCGCGCCGGCCAGTGCGCCGGCCGGGTCGGGGGCGGCCTCGGCGACCGGCTCGGCGCACCACAGCGGCCACGTCCCGGACGCCGCCGGGCGCCAGTGCAGCGTCGTGGGCGTGAGCACGGGCAGCTCCCTGTGCGCCACGACGGCCGCGAGCGGCGCGGAGACCAGCAGCGTGGCCAGCCCCTGGAACGCGATGGACGCCGCCACCCGGTCGTCGGAGCCGAGCGTGCGGCGGACGTGCGCGATCCGATCCGCGAGGTGCGCCGGATCGGCGTAGAGGTCGGCGAACGGTCGCCACGTGGGGTCCGCGGACTCGGCCGGGTTCGTCCCGACGACGAAGAACGGCCCGAACGCGGCGACATCGCTCAGCAGCGCAGCTCCGTCCAAAATGCCCTCCCGACCGTCCGTTGTGGGCGGGAAACTCGCTCGCGCCGCACCCGCTCCCGGAGTCATCATCTCGTGGGAGAGAGGACGGACATGACCACCCCGCATGCCCAACCGCAAAGATCCGCCGTCATCTTGGCGCTGCGCTTCTACCGAGACGAAATCCTTCGCAACCGCTGGGCCGCCCTGCCCGCGCTGCTGATGCCCGCGCTGGGCACCATCGGGCTTTCCTACATCGCCCCCCTCGTGATCGCCGGACTGGCCGGCCGGTTCGTCGCGACCAACGGACAGCTGCCGGCCGATGCCGCGTTCTGGGCCGCCGCCACGCTCGCCGGCATCATCCTGGTCTCGGAAGCGCTCTGGCGCGTCGGCTTCCACGGCCTCAACCGGCTCGCCGCCCGCGGTGTCGAGCACCTCTACGCCGTCGGCATGGACGAGCTGCTGGCGAAGGACGCGACGTTCTTCCACAACAACTTCGCGGGATCGCTCACCAAGCGCGTGCTCAGCTTTGCCTCGCGGTTCGAGCCGTTCGTCGACGCGCTGGTGTTCCACGTGATGACCCAGTTCGTGCCGCTGATCTTCGCGTCGGTGGTGCTCTGGCAGTACGACCCGATGCTCGTCGTGGTGCTGGTCGGGCTCATCGCCGTCACCGGGCTCGTCGTCACACCGCTGGTGAGGCGCCGGCAGCGGCTCGTCGACCAGCGGGAGGCGGCCAGCGCCCGAGTGTCCGGGCACGTCGCCGACACGCTGTCGAACATGGACACGGTCCGCGCGTTCGCCGCGGAGGAGCGCGAGGCCGACGAGCACAAGGTCCGCATCGCCGACTACCGCCGGAAGATGATCCGCTCGTGGGACTACGCGAACCTGCGGATCGACACGCTGGTCTCGGGCATCTCGGCGGTCATGAATGCGACCGGCTTGCTGATCGCGGTCGGGCTCGCCAGCCGGGTGGGCGTCGAGGCGATCCTCGTGACCTTCATGTACTTCTGGAACGCCTCGGGCATCCTGTTCCGCTTCAACCAGATCTACCGGCAGCTGGAGAGCTGCGTGACCGAGGCCGCCCAGTTCACCCAGCTGCTGGAGATCCCGCCGACGGTGCTCGACAAGCCGGCCCCCGAGCCGGTGCGCCGCGCCGTCGCCGACGTCCGGTTCGAGGCGGTCGACTTCACCCACGCGGGCGGGCTGCCGCTCTTCACCGGTCTCGACCTGGTGGTGCCGAGCGGCACCCGAGCGGGGCTGGTCGGGCGCTCCGGCGGCGGCAAGACCACGCTCTCGCGGCTGCTGCTGCGGATGATGGACGTCGACGGCGGCCGGATCACCATCGGTGGCCAGGACATCGCCGCGCTGCGCCAGTCCGACCTGCGCAGCCTCATCGCGTACGTCCCGCAGGACCCGACGATGTTCCACCGCACCCTGCGCGACAACATCGCGTTCGGGCGGCCGGGGGCGTCCGACGAGGACATCCTGCGGGCGGCCGAGGCCGCGCACGTGACCGAGTTCGTCGACGGGCTGCCCGAAGGCTTCGAGACGCTCGTCGGCGAGCGCGGCGTGAAGCTCTCCGGCGGGCAGCGCCAGCGGGTCGCCCTGGCCAGGGCGATCCTGCGCGACGCACCGATCCTGCTGCTCGACGAGGCCACCAGCGCGCTGGATTCGGCCAGCGAGGTGCTGATCCAGGACGCGCTGTGGCGGCTGATGGAGGGCCGCACGGCGCTCGTGGTGGCCCACCGCCTCAGCACGGTGGCGCAGATGGACCAGCTCGTCGTGCTGGAGCGCGGGCAGGTCGCCGAGCGGGGCAGCCACAGCGAGCTGCTCGCCCGCGGCGGCGTGTACGCGGGGCTCTGGGAGCACCAGTCCGGCGGCTTCCTGGAGCCGGAGACGGCAAGCGACGACGAGCGGGTGACCACCGGGTAGCAGCCTGGAAGCCGCACCCGAGGGCAGCAAAGCCACTTTCCGGCCCGCAGAGGGCAGGAAAGTGGCTTTCCTGCCCTCCCCAGCCCACCCGTCGGGTCACTTGCACGATCGGGTCTTGGCTCTCCCCCTGAGGGAGAGTCCAGGATCGGTCGTGTGACCGACGGACTGCTAGCGATAGGCGCGTTCTCGCGCGCGAGCCTGCTCTCGATCAAGGCGCTGCGCGTCTACCACGAGTCGGGCATCCTCGTGCCGGCCCGCGTCGACCCGGCGACGGGCTACCGCAGCTACCACACGTCGCAGCTGATCGACGCGGCCGTCATCTCGCGGTTGCGGTCGCTCGACCTGCCGCTCGAGCAGGTGCGACGGGTGGTGCACGCGCGCGACCCGCAGGTCACCGCGGAGGTCCTCGAGGCGCACGAGGTGACGATGCGGGAGCGGCTCGCGGATGTCACGCGCATCGTGGCGCAGCTGCACGAGGGCCTCGACGCGCCGGCCGCGCACACGCCCGTGCACGTCCGCGACGAGCCGCACCAGCACACGCTCGCGGTACGCGGGCAGGTGACGGAGGCCGACTTCGCCGAGTTCCTCGACGAGGCCTACGGCCGGCTCGGCGCCGCCGCCGAACAGCTGCGCATCGCGCCGACCGGGCCGCCCGGCGCGCTCTACCCGCCCGAGCTGCTCGGCGAGCTGGACGACGTGGAGGCCTACCTCCCCATCGCCCGGCCGGCCGGCGCGCCGCCGGGCGGGGTCGTCATCAGCGAGGTGCCGGCCGCGCAGGTCGCCGTGCTCGTGCACGCCGGCGACTACCCGTCCATCGCCGACACCTACCGGCAGCTCGGCGCCTGGGTGGCCGAGCATGCCGAGCCCCGCAACTCCCCCGTCCGCGAGGTGTACGTCGTCAGCTTCGGCGAGACCGACGACCCCGAGCGGTTCCGCACCGAGATCCATTGGCCGATCCAGCCACCTGTCCACCCACCTGTCCACAAGGAGAACCGATCATGACCAGCGCACTCGCCAACATCACGTTCGACTGCACCGACGCCGCCGCGCTCGCCGGTTTCTGGTCAGCGGTGCTCGACCGGCCCGTCGACCCCGACGGATCCGTCCACTTCGCCAGCATCGGGATGGGCGACGCCACCGCCACCAGCTGGCTGTTCGGCGGGGTCCCGGAGGGCAAGACCGCGAAGAACCGCATGCACGTCGACCTGGTCGCGCCCGACCGGGACGCCGAGGTGACGAGGCTGGTCGGGCTCGGCGCCACGCACCTGCGCGACGTCGCGGAACACGGCCACGCGTGGGCCGTTCTCCGCGATCCGGAAGGGAACGAGTTCTGCGTCGCGCAACAACCCTCGGAGTAACGCGACGGGTGGGAAGAGAAGCAGGGGTAAGGTCGTCCGGGAAGCGACGTTCGCCACGTCCGGCGCTCGGGAAAGCCGTATACGATACCCGCCGCCGACGGTTGCTGCAGACCTCATAGCAGGTCAAGTTGGTCACGCCCGCTCTCACTGGCGAATTGCGGGCCCAGCATGCAACATTGTCGAAACGCGAAACCGCACCCGCTGCTGCGTGCGCTCGCGCCCGTGCGTACAGCCGGCCGACGCCCCACGACGGCGTCCGGTCGTCGTGCCGGCCCGTCCCAGGCGACACGCCGCCCGGGAGGCCTGCACCGCTCGGACCAGGCACTCACGCATGCCCCCGTTCGGCTCAGAACAGGCGCCCGGACGGCTGATGCGTCTACCCTCTTCCCACCACACGTCGTCCCGATGCCAGTTGTCGGGGTGCACCGAGACGACAGGAGGCACTCTTGGCTGCGAACACAGCGGGTACCTCGGCGGGGCTCTACGCCCCTGACTTCGAGCACGACGCCTGCGGCGTCGCCATGGTCGCCGACCTCGCCGGTCGCCGCGACCACGGCATCGTCCGCAAAGCGATCACGGCATTGCTGCGCCTCGAACACCGCGGGGCGCGCGGCAGCGAGGCGAACACCGGGGACGGCGCGGGCATCCTGATCCAGGTCCCCGACGAGTTCTTCCGCGCGGTCGTCGACTTCGAGCTGCCCGCGGCCGGCGAGTACGCCGTCGGCATCGCGTTCCTCCCGGCCGACGACGATGCGGCCGACGCGGCCGTCGCCGAGATCGACAAGATCGCCGAAGAGGAGGACCTGCGGGTCCTCGGCTGGCGCGATCTGCCCGTCGACCCGGACAAGGCCGACCTGGGCCCCACGGCCCGCGCTGCGATGCCGGGCTTCCGCCAGCTGTTCGTCGCCGGCAACGCGGGCGAGTCCGGCATCGAGCTGGAGCGCAAGACCTTCTGCCTGCGCAAGCGCGCGGAGCACGCCACCGGCACCTACTTCCCGAGCCTGTCGCCGCGCACCCTCGTCTATAAGGGGATGCTGACCGAGCCGCAGGTCGAGGCGTTCTACCCGGACCTGTCCGACGAGCGGGTGATCACCGCGCTCGCCGTCGTGCACTCCCGGTTCTCCACCAACACGTTCCCGGCGTGGCCGCTGGCGCACCCGTACCGGTACGTCGCGCACAACGGCGAGATCAACACACTGCGCGGCAACCGCAACTGGATGGCCTCGCGCGAGGCGCTGCTGCGCTCGTCGCTGATCCCGGGCGACCTCACGCGCCTGTCCCCCATCGTCACGCCCGACGCCAGCGACTCCGCGACGTTCGACGAGGTGCTGGAGCTGCTGCACCTCGGCGGGCGCAGCCTGCCGCACGCGGTGCTGATGATGATCCCGGAGGCCTGGGAGAACCACGAGGAGATGGACCCGGCCCGACGGGCGTTCTACGAGTTCCACTCCACGCTGATGGAGCCGTGGGACGGGCCCGCGCTGGTCGCGTTCACCGACGGCACCCAGATCGGCGCCGTGCTCGACCGCAACGGTCTGCGTCCCGCCCGGTACTGGGTCACCGAGGACGGCACGGTCGTGCTCGCCTCGGAGGTAGGCGTGCTGGACGTCGAGCCGTCGGCGGTCGTGCGCAAGGGTCGGCTGGAGCCGGGCCGCATGTTCCTCGTCGACACCGAGGCCGGCCGGATCGTCGACGACGCCGAGGTCAAGAACGCGCTGGCGGCCGAGCACCCGTACGCCGACTGGCTGCACGCCGGCCTCATCCACCTCGACGAGCTGCCCGCCCGCGAGCGCGAGGTGTTCGACCACGCGGCGATCACGCACCGCCAGCAGTCGTTCGGCTACACCGAGGAGGAGCTCAACGTCCTGCTCAAGCCGATGGCGGCGAGCGGGGCCGAGCCGATCGGCTCGATGGGCAACGACGCTCCACTGGCGGCGATCTCCGAGCGCCCCCGCCAGATCTTCGACTACTTCATCCAGCTGTTCGCGCAGGTCACGAACCCGCCGCTGGACGCGATCCGCGAGGAGCTCGTCACCTCGCTGCGCAGCCTGCTCGGGCCGGAGCAGAACCTGCTCGACGCCTCGCCCGCGAACTGCCGCACGGTCGTCGTGCCGTTCCCGGTGCTCGGCAACGACGACCTCGCCAAGATCATCCACATCAACGACGACGGCGAGCTGCCGGGCTTCGAGACCGTCACCGCCAAGGGCGTGTTCCGGGCTGCCGAGGGCGGTTCGGGGCTCGAGCGCCGGCTCAAGGAGATCTGCACCGAGGTCTCGGAGGCGATCGAGGACGGCGCGCGGCTGATCGTGCTCTCCAACCGGGGGGTCACGAAGGACTTCGCGCCGATCCCGTCGCTGCTGCTCACCGGCGCGGTCCACCACCACCTGGTGCGGGAGAAGACGCGCAGCCGGGTGGGGCTGATCGTCGAGGCGGGCGACGCGCGCGAGGTGCACCACATCGCGCTGCTGCTCGGCTACGGCGCCGCCGCGGTCAACCCGTACCTCGCGATGGCGACCGTGGAGGACCTCGCCGAGCGCGGCGACATCCCCGGCGTCGACCCGGCCACCGCGGCCCGCAACCTGGTGAAGGCGCTGGGCAAGGGCGTCCGCAAGACCATGTCGAAGATCGGCATCTCGACGGTGGCCTCGTACACCGGCGCCCAGATCTTCGAGGCGATCGGGCTCGGGCACGACGTCATCACCTCGTGCTTCGCCGGCACGACCTCGCGGTTGGGCGGAGTCGGCTTCGACGTGCTCGCTGAGGAGGTGCTCAAGCAGCACCGCAGGGCGTTCCCGGCCGACGACGTGCGGCCGAACCACCGCTCGCTGCAGGTCGGCGGCGAGTACCAGTGGCGGCGCGAGGGCGAGCTGCACCTGTTCAACCCGCAGACGGTGTTCAAGCTGCAGCACTCGACCCGCCAGGGCCGCTACGACGTCTTCAAGGACTACACGCGCTCCGTCGACGAGCAGGCGCAGCGGCTCATGACGCTGCGCGGGCTCTTCCGGTTCAAGGAGGGCATGCGCCCGCCGGTGCCGATCGACGAGGTCGAGTCGGTCGACGAGATCGTCAAGCGGTTCGCCACCGGCGCCATCTCCTACGGGTCGATCTCAAAGGAGATGCACGAGACGCTCGCGATCGCCATGAACCGGCTCGGCGGCAAGTCGAACACCGGTGAGGGCGGTGAGGACGCCGACCGGTTCACCCCGGACCCCAACGGCGATTCGCGGCGTTCCGCGATCAAGCAGGTGGCGTCCGGTCGGTTCGGCGTCACCAGCGAGTACCTGGTGAACAGCGACGACCTGCAGATCAAGATCTCGCAGGGCGCGAAGCCGGGCGAGGGCGGACAGCTGCCGGGGGCGAAGGTCTACCCCTGGATCGCGAAGACCCGCTACTCGACGCCCGGCGTCGGGCTGATCTCGCCGCCGCCGCACCACGACATCTACTCGATCGAGGACATCAAGCAGCTCATCCACGACCTGAAGAACGCCAACCCGAAGGCCCGCATCCACGTGAAGCTGGTCAGCCAGGTCGGCGTCGGGACGGTCGCGGCCGGGGTCGCGAAGGCGTACTCCGACGTCGTGCTCATCTCGGGGCACGACGGCGGCACGGGCGCCTCGCCGCTCTCGTCGATCAAGCACGCCGGCGGCCCGTGGGAGCTCGGCCTGGCCGAGACGCAGCAGACGCTGCTGGCCAACGGGCTGCGCGACCGCATCGTCGTGCAGGCCGACGGGCAGCTCAAGACCGGCCGTGACGTCGTCATCGCCGCGCTGCTGGGCGCCGAGGAGTTCGGTTTCGCGACCGCGCCGCTCGTCGTCTCCGGCTGCATCATGATGCGTGTCTGCCACCTCGACACCTGTCCGGTCGGGGTCGCGACGCAGAACCCGGAGCTGCGCAAGCGCTTCGACGGTCGACCCGAGTACGTCGTCAACTTCATGCGGTTCGTGGCGGAGGAGGTGCGCGAGTACCTGGCGCGGCTCGGGTTCCGCTCGGTCGCCGAGGCCGTCGGGCACGCGGAGATGCTCGACACCGACGACGCCGTGCGGCACTGGAAGACCGAGGGGCTCGACCTCTCGCCGATCTTCCACATGCCGGAGCTCAAGCCGGGCACCGCGCGGCTGCGCACCAAGAGCCAGGACCACGGGCTGGACAAGGCGCTGGACAACACGCTCATCCAGCTCTGCGAGGGATCGCTGTCCTCCGGCGACAAGGTGCGGCTCGACCTGCCGGTGCGCAACGTCAACCGCACGGTCGGCACGATGCTCGGCTACGAGCTGACCCGGCGGTGGGGCGGCGAGGGCCTGCCCGACAACACGATCGACGTCACGCTCACCGGTTCGGCCGGGCAGAGCTTCGGCGCGTTCGTGCCCAAGGGGATCACGCTGCGGCTGGTCGGCGACACCAACGACTACTTCGGCAAGGGCCTGTCCGGTGGGCGGCTCACGCTGCGGCCCGACCCGTCGGCGCCGCTCGTCGCCGAGGAGAACGTGATCGCCGGCAACGTCATCCTCTACGGCGCGACGTCGGGCGAGATCTTCGTCCGCGGTGTGGTCGGCGAGCGGTTCTGCGTGCGCAACTCGGGCGCGTTGGCCGTCGTCGAGGGAGTGGGCGACCACGGCTGCGAGTACATGACCGGCGGCAAGGTGGTTGTGCTCGGTGGCATCGGGCGCAACTTCGCGGCCGGCATGTCCGGCGGCGTCGCATACGTGCTCGACCTGCCGCGCAACCGCGTCAACCCGGAGATGGTCGACGTCGACCCGCTCGACGACGCCGACCGCGAGTTCCTGCGCGAGGCGGTCGAGCGCCACCACGCGGAGACGGGCTCGGCGGTGGCCAGGACGCTGCTGACCGACTGGGAGCAGGCGCTGGGCCGCTTCGGGAAGGTCATGCCGAAGGACTACAAGCGGGTGCTGCAGGCCCGCGAGGCCGCGGAACGCGACGGCCGCGACGTGAACGAGGCCATCATGGAGGCGGCACATGGGTGACCCGAAGGGATTCCTGACCACCCCGCGCGAGACCCCCCAGCGCCGCCCCGTCGACCTGCGGTTGATGGACTGGCGCGAGGTCTACGAGGACTTCCCGAAGAAGGACCTGGAGAAGCAGGCGGGCCGCTGCATGAACTGCGGCATCCCGTTCTGCCACCAGGGCTGCCCGCTGGGCAACCTCATCCCGGAGTGGAACGACCTCGTCTACCGCAAGGACTGGCGGGAGGCCGCCGAGCGCCTGCACGCGACGAACAACTTCCCGGAGTTCACCGGCACGCTCTGCCCCGCCCCGTGCGAGGCGGCCTGCGTGCTGGCGATCAACGACGACGCGGTGACGATCAAGCAGGTCGAGATCGAGATCATCGACCGCGCCTGGGAAGAGGGCTGGGTGCCGCCGCAGCGGCCCACCACCCGCACGGGCAAGAAGGTTGCCGTCGTCGGCTCGGGCCCGGCCGGGCTCGCCGCGGCGCAGCAGCTCACGCGGGTGGGGCACGACGTCGTGGTGTTCGAGCGCGCCGACCGCATCGGCGGGCTGCTGCGCTACGGCATCCCCGAGTTCAAGATGGAGAAGTCGCGGCTCGACCGGCGGCTCAAGCAGATGGTCGACGAGGGCACGCTCTTCCGCGCGTCCGTCGACGTCGGTGTCGACGTCACCGCCGAGCAGCTGCGCGCCGACTTCGACGCCGTGGTGCTCGCCGGTGGCGCGACCGCGTGGCGCGACCTGCCGGCGAAGGGCCGCGAGGTCGAGGGCGTGTACCAGGCGATGGAGTTCCTGCCGTGGGCCAACCACGTGCAGCAGGGCGATATCGACGCGCCGCCGATCACGGCGGAGGGCAAGCACGTCGTGATCATCGGCGGCGGCGACACCGGGGCCGACTGCCTCGGGACGTCACACCGCCAGGGCGCGGCGTCGGTCACGCAGCTGGAGATCATGCCCACGCCGCCGGAGAAGCGCACCGTCGGCATGCCCTGGCCGACCTACCCGATGGTCTACCGGGTCTCCTCGGCGCACGAGGAGGGCGGTGAGCGGCTGTTCTCGGTGAACACCACCGAGTTCGTCGCCGACGCCGAGGGCAAGCTGGCCGCGCTGCGGATCGTCGAGGTGATCCGCGATGCCGAGGGCCGGTTCGTCCCGGTCGAGGGCACGGAGCAGGAGCTGCCGGCGCAGCTCGTGCTGCTGGCCATGGGCTTCGTCGGGCCGGAGAAGGGCAGGCTGCTCACCGACCTCGGCGTCGAGCTCGACGCGCGTGGCAACGTCGCCCGCAACGGCGAGTTCATGACGTCGGTCGACGGCGTGTTCAGCGCCGGCGACATGGGCCGAGGGCAGTCGCTGATCGTCTGGGCCATCGCGGAGGGTCGCGCCGCGGCCGCCGGGGTCGACGCCTACCTGACGGGCCGCGACGTGCTGCCGAAACCGATCGCGCCGACGGACCGGCCGCTCGTCTGACCGGCCGATGCCTGACCGGCCGCAGCGGGTCGTAGCGAGTTCAGGAAAGTCCGCCATGACTCTCCGGGCCGCGACGAGGGGTGTGAATCCGTGCTGGGCGCGGCCCGGCCCGCCGGGCGGTCGGGAGTGCCTTGCGCACGCATCCGCGGGGCCGTGCT